>NZ_VKOG01000009.1 GCF_007474545.1 Chryseobacterium binzhouense | reverse complement strand
AATAGCCCTGAGTGAAACAGCATCATTTTCTCAAACACTCTAAAAAGCAGCGCTCAAAAAGATACAGCTTAAAACGGAAGAGAGATAAGGGGGGAAAACTTAACAGCAACAGTAATAAACAAAATCCTCCTGCATCATCTGACACAGGAGGATATTTATAATATATACAAAATTAAATTACTTCAATTTTTTCTTCACAGCTACTTCTTCATATACTTCAAGAATGTCGCCCTGTTCGATATCATTATAGCCTTTCAGGTTCAATCCACATTCATAACCTTTGGTTACTTCTTTCACATCATCTTTGAAACGTTTCAAACTTTCCAATTCACCATCAAATTTAACAATACCGTCTCTTAATAAACGAACTTTAGAATTTCTGGTAACTTTCCCTGTAAGAACCATACAACCTGCGATTGTTCCTACTTTAGAAATTTTGAATACCTCACGGATTTCTACATTACCAATTACCTGCTCCTGAATTTCAGGGGAAAGCATTCCTTCCATCGCTTCTTTCACCTCATCAATTGCTTTATAGATGACTGAATATGTTCTGATTTCAATTTCCTCACGATCTGCAAGATCTTTTGCATTAGCTCCAGCTCTTACGTTAAATCCGATAATAATAGCATCAGATGCTGCGGCCAAGTTAATATCCGACTCAGTAATCTGCCCAACACCTGAGTGAAGAATATTTACACTGATTTCTTCTGTTGATAATCTTTGCAGCTGATCAGACAAGGCTTCCACAGATCCGTCTACGTCACCTTTAAGAATAATATTCAATTCTTTGAACTCTCCTAAAGCAATACGTCTGCCTAATTCTTCAAGTGTTGTATGTTTCTTGGTTCTGATTGATAATTCTCTTTGTAGCTGCTCTCTCTTGTTAGCAATTGACTTTCCTTCACTTTCATCAGCATACACCCGGAATTTATCACCTGCTGTAGGCGCTCCGTCTAATCCTAATATTGTTGCTGGAATTGATGG
Organism: Chryseobacterium binzhouense; assembly: GCF_007474545.1. Taxonomy (GTDB): domain Bacteria; phylum Bacteroidota; class Bacteroidia; order Flavobacteriales; family Weeksellaceae; genus Chryseobacterium; species Chryseobacterium binzhouense. The sequence goes on along the minus strand of NZ_VKOG01000009.1, from coordinate 83,445 downwards.
ACCTGCCTGTTCAAGATTTTTACCTCTTTCATCAAGCAAAGCTTTTACTTTACCATGGTTTTTACCTGCTACTACATAATCACCTACTCTTAAAGTTCCGGTTTGTACGAGCATTGTTGCTACGTAGCCTCTTCCTTTATCTAATGAAGCTTCAATTACAACACCGTTTGCGGCGCGATCAGGATTTGCTTTTAGTTCAAGCATTTCTGCCTGAAGCAAAACTTTTTCTAAGAGCGTATCCACATTGTTACCAAATTTTGCGGAAATTTCCTGCGCCTGAACATTTCCACCCCATTCTTCCACCAAAATATTCATTCCAGAAAGCTGCTGACGGATATTATCAGGATTCGCATTCGGCTTGTCTACTTTATTGATTGCTATGATCATTGGAACACCTGCTGCCTGAGCATGGGAAATCGCTTCTTTCGTCTGAGGCATTACATCATCATCTGCAGCAATTACGATAATTGCAATATCTGTTACTTGCGCACCTCTTGCTCTCATCGCAGTAAACGCTTCGTGACCCGGAGTATCTAAGAAAGTAATTCTCTGACCATTTTCCAATTTCACGTTGTAAGCTCCGATGTGCTGAGTAATTCCTCCTGATTCTCCTGCAATTACGTTGGTTTTTCTTATATAATCCAGCAATGAAGTTTTACCGTGGTCAACGTGTCCCATTACAGTAACAATCGGTGCTCTAGGTAACAAACTTTCTTCTGTATCCATATCTTCCTCAGAATCTGCATCTTCAAGATCTGCATCCGAGAATTCTATCTTATATCCAAATTCATCAGCCACCAACAATAATGTATCAGCTTCCAGTCTTTGGTTCATCGTAACCATAACTCCTAAAGAGAAACAAGCAGAAATAACTTCTGTAGGAGAAACATTCATTAAGCTTGCCAATTCACCAACGGTGATGAATTCGGTTACTTTCAATGTTCTGTCTGCCGCATCTATTTCCTGCTGACGCTCGTCCTGTTCTCTACGGAAACTTCTTTTATCTTTTCTATGTTTAGAAGATTTAGATTTACCTCCTTTATTGGTAAGCTTTTCTAAAGTTTCTTTAATTTGATTTTTAACCTGCTCATCAGTTAATTCTACAGGCATTGTTCTCTGACCAGGTCTGTTTCCTTGTCCGCCTCTGTTGAAGCCTCCTCTGTTTCCGCCCTGTCCACCTTGTCCTGGTGGACGGTTACCCTGATTATTGTTTCCAAATCGGTTTCCTCCGCCTTGTCCTCCCTGACCTTGTGGACGGTTTTGCCCACCTTGACCCTGACGGTTTTGCCCACCTTGTCCCTGAGGACGATTGCCTTGCTGACCACCTCCCTGCTGGTTATTTCCACCTTGTTGGCTGTTTCCGTTATTTTGATTGGAACCACCACCCGGCTTTTCTATTCTTTTTCTCTTCTTTTTAGCTCCTGAATTCGGTTTTGGAGCAAACTGAGTTAAATCTATTTTTTCACCAACGATTTTAGGACCATCCAACTTTTGATAAACCGTCTCAATCTTCTGAGGTTCCTGAGATTCTTCTGCAGGAGCCACAGGTTTCGGTTCTTCTGCTTTTTGTACAGGTTTTTCTACTGCCTTTGGAGGTTCTTCTTTTGCAGGCTCAGCTATTTTTTTCTCAACTTTTGGTTCTTCGGCTTTTGGTTTTTCTTTTTTTGCAGGTCTGTTCCTGTTTCCTTCTATCTGGGAAAGATCAATTTTATCCAATACTTTAAATTCCTGTTTCTCAGGAGTAGATTTTGGCTCGGAAACAGGTGCTTCTGTTTCTTTTACTTCTTTCACCTCCTCTTCTTTTTGCTTTTCTGCTGGTTGGGAAGGCTCAGGAACGGGCTCTTTAGCCACGGGCTCAGCTTTCTTAGGTTCAAGATCAATTTTACCTAAAATTCTGGTTTCCGGTTTTATATTAGCTTTAGCTCTTATTACTTCGGGGGTTTTCTTTTCTTCAATTTCCAGTTTTTCTTCCGGAACTTTAGATATCACCACCTCATGGGAAGCTTTGCGCTGTTCGCCGTCTTTGGCAAACTCAGCTTCCAATGCAGAATATGCCGCTTCTTCTAATTGAGCGTTAGGATTGCTTTCAACCTCGAAACCCTTAGACTGTAAAAACTCTACCAATCTGGACATCGAAATGTTGAATTCCTTAACCGCTTTATTTAATCTTATTTTTGGCATCTATATTATTTACTGTTTTTTTAATTCTTAAAAATTAAAGTGTCGTTTTTTACTTTTTATTAAAATTTATTTCTAAATATTAATCTTCAAACTCCTCTCTCAAAATACGTTTTACATCTTCAATGGTTTCTTCTTCAAGATCTACCATATTCAAAAGACTTTCTGTATCCTTATCCAACACTGATTTTGCTGTAGTAAGACCTACTTTATTGAATTCATCCAAAATCCACTGTTCGATATCATCATTAAACTCTTTCAAGTCTACGTCATCATCTTCGCTTGCTTCTCTGTATACATCAATTTCGTATCCAGACAGCCATGAAGCCAGTCTGATGTTTTGTCCCTGCTTACCGATAACTTTAGAAATATCTTCAACCGGAGTATACACTAATGCGTAGTTTGCCTCCTCGTTGATGTCAATTTTATTGATGGTAACATTTCCTAAAGCTCGTTTTACCATAATCTCAGGGTTTTTAGACCACTGAATCACATCTATATTTTCGTTTCTCAACTCTCTTACAACACCGTGAATTCTGGAACCTTTTACTCCTACACAAGCTCCTACAGGATCTATTCTGTCGTCATAAGCATCCACAGCAATTTTTGCTTTTTCACCAGGAATTCTTACCGCTTTTTTAAGGATAATTGTTCCGTCCTGAATTTCAGGAATCTCTAATTCCAACAACTTTTCAAGGAATTTCGGAGCTGTTCTTGAGATAATGATCTGCGGTTTAGAACCTTTAAAATCAACACTTTCTACGATTGCTCTGATATTTTCACCTTTTTTAAAGAAATCTGAAGGAATCTGATTTTCTTTAGGTAAAATAAATTCGTTACCCTCATCATCCAGCAAAATTACATGCTTATGGCGAATGTGATGAATTTCACCAATAACAATCTCACCGATTCTGTCTCTGAACTGCTCATAAAGCATTGCATTGTTATGCTCCTGCAATTTTGTTGCTAAAATCTGTTTCAGCGTCAAAATATTTCTTCTTCCTAACTGCGCAACCGGAATTTCCATGGTAAAATCCTCACCTACTTCAAAAGTAGGATCTATTTTTTTTGCAGCAGAAATTTCAATTTCAAGATCATCGTCTTCAGACATATCATCTTCAACGATTGTTTTATTTAAGAATATCTGAAAGTCTCCTTTATCCGGGTTTACAATCACGTCAAAATGATCATCAGAATCATATCTTTTTCTCAGCAATGTTTTGAGGGAATCTTCAATGATTGCCATCAAATCAATTTTACTGATCCCTTTTTCGTCTTTAAAATCACCAAAGGATTCAATCAACGCTATATTATCCATTTATCTTTTTTCTTTTTATTAAAATTTAATTACTACCAACGCTTTTTTTATCTCTGCGTAAGGAATCTCTTTCTCCTCTTCCACATCAACTTTACCTTTACCGATATCTTTCGGTTTTCTGTACCGAAGTATCAGAGTGATTTTTTCTTCATCGGCAGCGATAAGTTCGCCTTCAGTTTTAGATGAATCGTTCAAAAGAACTTCAATTTCACGTCCGATGTTTTTCTGATATTGTCTCGGGATGGAAAGCGGCTCACTGAGTCCTGCTGACATTACCTGAAGACTGAAATCATGCTCCTCACGATCCATATTAAATTCTATTGCCCGGCTTGCATCAAGACAGTCCTGAACCGACACTCCGTTGTCTCCGTCTAAGATTACTGTAATATCATCCGCAGCAGAAAATTTCAAATCAATAAGAAACAAATCATTTCTTGTTTCCAGAAATTCATTCAATAATGTTTCAATATTTTTTCTAAACTCCATATTCTATAATACCTGATTTACCAGTACGAAAAAAGGCTTTCTCTTAGAAGCCTTTCCATTTTTTCCGTAAATCTCCTGCAAAGATAAGACTTTTTTCTAAAAAACACAAACCTTATTCATAATCAATATAATATGTTGTCTATTTCAAAATTAGCATCTTATATAAGACAGCTGTCATCTTACACTTAAAGATCTTTCATCAATGATTTTCTGTATGTTAACGGGGCATTTAAATTATATTGAAAGTATTTTAGTATTTTTGTTGCAGATTTTTTAAAAACATATATTTTGAATATAACAATAGTAGGAACAGGCTATGTAGGCTTGGTTACTGGAACCACCCTTGCAGAACTTGGAAATTCTGTATACTGTGTTGATATAGATGAAAAAAAAGTAGAAGGCATGAAAAACGGCGTAGTTCCCATCTATGAGCCGAATCTGGAAGAAATGTTTCTGAGAAACATACAGTCTGAAAGATTATTTTTCACTACTGATTTAAAAGAAGCTTTGGATAAAAGCGAAGTTATTTATCTTGCCCTGCCTACTCCACCCGGAGAAGATGGCTCTGCAGACCTCTCTTACGTTTTAAAAGTCGCCAATGATATTGGTGAAATGATGACAGAATATAAAGTGATCGTAAATAAAAGTACGGTTCCTGTAGGTACAGCAGATAAGGTAAGAAATGTTATCGCATCCAAAACAAAAATTCCGTTTGATGTAGTTTCTAATCCTGAATTTCTACGAGAAGGTTTTGCTGTAGAAGATTCTATGAACCCTGCGAGAGTAGTAGTAGGATCTAGTTCTGAAACGGCAAAAGATATCATGGCCAAGATTTATCAGCCGTTTACCAATACCGGAGTTCCTATTATTTTTATGGACGAAAAATCCTCAGAGCTTACGAAATATGCCTCAAATTCATTTTTAGCCGTAAAAATTACGTTTATGAATGAAATTGCCAATTATTGTGAGAAAGTGGGCGCAGATGTAGACAAGGTAAGACTCGGCATGGGAAGTGATGACAGAATAGGACACCGTTTTCTTTTCCCGGGTATCGGGTATGGCGGAAGCTGTTTTCCTAAAGACGTAAAAGCACTGATAAAATCAGGAAAAGATGATAATTTTGATTTTCAGATCCTTCAGGCAACGGAAAATGTAAATATTGCTCAAAAAGTTATTCTTGTTTCTGAAATTGAAAAATATTTCGGAGGAAATCTTGCGGGAAAGAAAATCGCAGTATGGGGATTAGCTTTTAAAGCCAATACAGATGACATAAGAGAAGCTTCATCTTTGGATAATATTGCTCTGCTTAAAGCAAAAGGGGCAAAAATCACCGCCTATGATCTCATTGCAGAAGAGAATGTAAAAAAACTCTTGGGAGACAAAATACAGTATGCCAACACAATGTATGATGCATTAGAAGATGCAGACGCTTTATTTATCGCTACAGAATGGCCGGAATTTAAAAATCCAAATTTTGGACTGATGGCAAAAAAAATGAAAAACAAGGTGATTTTTGACGGAAGAAATATGTTTCCGCTGGAAGTAGCAGAACAGAATGGTTTTTATTATAAAAGTATAGGGCGAAAAACAATTTTAAATTAATCATGAAAAACATCATCATAACCGGAGGAGCCGGATTTATAGGCTCACACGTGGTAAGAGAATTTGTTAAAAATTTACCCGAAACTAAAATTATCAATCTTGACGCATTAACGTATGCCGGAAATCTTGAAAATTTAAAAGATATTGAAAACGAGTCTAACTACGTTTTTGAAAAAGCAGACATCACCCAACCTGAAGAATTAAGGAGAGTTTTCGAAAAATATCAACCGGATGCCGTTATTCATTTAGCAGCTGAAAGCCATGTAGACCGAAGCATCACAGATCCGAATGCATTTATTAATACCAATGTAAACGGAACTGCTAATCTTTTAAATTTAGCAAAAGAATTCTGGACATTAAATCCCGATCACCAACACGGAAATTTCCCTGACGAACCTAGAACTAATCTTTTTTATCACGTTTCCACAGATGAAGTTTACGGCGCATTAGGAGAAACTGGATTTTTTACCGAGGAAACCCCTTATGATCCTAAATCACCTTATTCAGCAAGCAAAGCAGCTTCTGATCATTTGGTAAGAGCGTATGGAAATACGTACGGAATGCCGTTTATTGTCTCAAACTGCTCCAACAACTATGGTCCGAATCATTTTCCTGAAAAGCTGATTCCTCTTTGTATTCATAATATCATTAACGAAAAACCTCTGCCTATTTACGGAGACGGAAAATATACCCGGGACTGGCTATTTGTAGTAGATCATGCAAAAGCTATTTTCAGGATTTTCCATGAAGCTAAAACAGGCGAGACCTATAACATCGGTGGATGGAATGAGTGGCAAAACATTGATCTTATCAAAGAACTCATCAGACAAATGGATGCTAAACTCGGAAAACCAGAAGGTCACAGCGAAAAACTCATTACTTTCGTAAAAGACAGACCAGGACACGACAAACGTTACGCCATTGATGCCACAAAACTAAATAAAGATTTAGGCTGGAAGCCATCTGTAACTTTTGAAGAAGGCTTATCCCAAACAATAGACTGGTTTCTTGAAAATAAAGAATGGCTGGGAAATGTAACTAGCGGAGATTATAAGAAATATTACGAAAAGCAATACAGCTAATTCATATTAAAATGAAAGGAATAATACTCGCCGGAGGTTCCGGAACCAGACTTTACCCTCTTACCATTGCCGTAAGCAAGCAGCTGATGCCGGTCTATGATAAACCGATGATCTATTATCCGCTTTCCACATTGCTTTTAGCAGGAATTAAAGATATTTTAATCATCACAACTCCGCATGATCAGGCTGGTTTTATCAAGCTATTAGGAGACGGTTCGCAAATTGGATGTAATATAGAATATGTAGTACAGCCAAGTCCGGACGGATTAGCGCAGGCTTTCATTCTAGGAGATCAGTTTATCGGGAATGATTCTGCTGCATTGGTTTTAGGAGACAATATTTTTTATGGTTCCGAAATGGGAACTTTACTTAAAAATAAAACCAATCCTGACGGAGGCGTTGTTTTTGCCTATCATGTTTCAGACCCGGAAAGATATGGCGTTGTGGAATTTGACGATAACTTTAAAGCAGTTTCTATTGAAGAGAAACCATTAGAGCCAAAATCAAATTACGCTGTTCCCGGATTGTATTTTTATGACAATGAAGTGGTTGAAATTGCAAAAAACATTAAACCTTCTTCACGAGGAGAACTGGAGATCACCGATGTAAATAATGTGTATCTCAACAAGGGAAAACTAGAAGTAGGAGTATTAGACCGAGGTACTGCATGGCTGGATACAGGAACCTTCGACTCCTTAAATGACGCTTCAGAATTTGTAAGTGTTATTGAAAAGCGGCAGGGATTTAAAATCGGATGTATTGAAGAAATTGCTTTCAGAAACGGTTTTATTAATGAAGAAAAGCTTTTGGAAACAGCTTCAAAATATGGCAAAAGCGGATATGGTGAGTACCTGAAGAAATTAACATTGTAACCCACCTGCAAATAATGAAATACAGAGTTATGTCAATTTAAACAATTAATTTCCATAGCTTTGTATTTGATCAAAAAAAAACAAAAACACTAAATTTGTAAAAAAATTCCCTCAAATGAATAAACCACAACAAAAGTGGACTGAAACGATTGAAGACAGCCACTCATTGTTTGACCTTAAGCTTAAAGAAGTCTGGAGATACAAAGATCTTATATACATGTTTGTAAAAAGAGATTTTGTTTCAGGTTTTAAACAGACTATTTTAGGTCCAATTTGGTTTTTTATTAATCCAATTTTCACAACATTAGCCTATCTTATTATTTTTGGCAACATTGCGAACCTACCGACAGACGGTGCTCCTAAAATTTTATTTTATCTAGCAGGTGTCATGCTTTGGAATTACTTTTCAGGCAGTCTTACCGGTACTTCTTACACTTTTGCAGGCAATGCAGCAATTTTTGGAAAAGTCTATTTCCCAAGACTGGTTACTCCTATTTCGATCGTTATTTCAAACTTAATGAAATTTGGTGTGCAGTTTTTATTGTTTCTGTCATTTTGGATTTACTTTTTGATTAAAGAAGAAGTGCAACCAAACATTTGGGTTCTGGCTACACCTTTCTTAATTCTTCTTATGGCTGCTTTTGCTTTAGGTGTAGGAATGATTTTTTCTGCATTAACGACAAAATACAAAGATCTCAATATGCTTTTAGGATTCGGAGTTAGCTTATATATGTACGCAACACCGGTGATATATCCTGCTTCAGCGTTAACAGGAATCTGGAAAAAGCTTGCTGTTTACAATCCTTTAACTGGAATTTTTGAATGTTTTAAATACGGCTGGCTCGGAAAAGGAGACTTTTCGATGGCAATGCTCAGCATAAGCACTATCATTATTTTTATCCTTTTAGCAATAGGGACAGTTATTTTTAATAGGGTAGAAAAAACTTTTATGGACACGGTTTGATATGATTATTATTAGCAAATTATAATATCTGCTAAACTTAGCAATTACAAATCTGAACCCTTAATTTTAAAATTTAAAATAAAAAAAAATGCTTGCAATAAAAGCAGAAAACATATCAAAACAGTACAGACTTGGTCAGGTAGGTACAGGAACACTTTCCCATGATCTCAACAGATTCTGGCACAAAATACGTGGCAAAGAAGATCCTTATTTACAAATTGGTGATGCTAATGACAGAACTAGAAAAAGTAATTCTGAATACGTATGGTCATTAAAAGATATTAATTTTGAAATCGAACAAGGTGATGCTGTTGGAATCATCGGAAGAAACGGCGCAGGAAAATCTACCCTTCTTAAACTTTTAAGCAAAGTTACCAAACCCACCACAGGTAAAATCTACACAAATGGGAGAATTGCTTCTCTTCTGGAGGTAGGAACAGGTTTTCATCCGGAAATGACAGGTCGGGAAAACATTTATCTTAATGGTGCTATTCTTGGAATGACGAGAAAAGAAATCACACGTAAATTTGACGAAATTGTGGATTTCTCAGGCGTTGAGAGATATATTGACACCCCCGTGAAAAGATATTCTTCCGGAATGTATGTACGTCTTGCTTTTGCTGTAGCTGCTCATCTTGAATCTGAGATTCTAATAGTTGACGAGGTATTGGCAGTAGGCGATGCTGAATTTCAAAAGAAATGTCTGGGGAAAATGGGCGATGTAACGAAGGGTGAAGGAAGGACGATTTTGTTTGTGAGCCATAATCTGGCAGCCGTAAATACACTTTGTAATAAGGGAATGGTACTGGAACAGGGTAAGCTTATCTATAATGGAATGATAAAAGGTGCGATGGATTCTTATGTATCTTCTGGAAATTCATCAAGCAACATCTACATTTCTGAATCTACTGAAGAGAATGATATAAAAGAAATTAAAGTTCTAAACCAAGAAAATAAACTTGCCAGCAACCTTTATTTTAATGAAGACATTACTGTTCCTATAGTGTTTTCTATCGAAGATCAGTTTGTAAACGATGCAGAAATAGGAATAAGAGTTACAGATCAAAAGGAGAGAGTTGTTTTTACAACACAAAAGAAAGTTTCGCTCTTTACAAAAAAAGATGATTGCTTATACCGTGTTGAATGTATTATTCCTAAAAATTTTTTAGTACCAAATACTTACCGTATTGTCGTAGCACTTCACGTACCCAACAAAAAATTATTATCATACATAGAAGATGTCGTTTCTTTTACTATAGAAGAAACTGGAACAGACTTTCATATTTATAATGGTGCTGACTATGGATGTGTATTTGCTAATTGTGAATGGAAATAAAAAAATATGAAAACAGTTAAATGTAAAGTCTGTTCAAATAACTCTGAAAAGATTTTTGAAGCCATATTACTTTCTAAATATAATGTATCTTACTATCAGTGTGAAAGCTGTGATTTTATTCAAACTGAAGACCCTTTCTGGTTAGATGTGGCATATGGCAGTGCAATAGGAAAATTAGACATAGGATTAATATATCGTAACATTGAATTAAGTAATAATTTAGAAAAAATCTTACTAACTGATCAATTTGATTCTAATGCAAAATTCTTAGACTACGGAGGTGGATACGGAATGTTTGTAAGAATGATGAGGGATAAGGGTTTTGATTTCTTTAGACAAGACATTTATTGCGAAAATCTTTTTGCGGAATTTTTTGACATTAAAGATCTTAACGGTACCGTAAATAGTTTCGAAGTTCTTACGGCATTTGAAGTTTTTGAACATTTAGTTAATCCCTTAGATGAAATTGCCAAGATGTTAAGCTATACAGAGACAATCATTTTTTCAACAGAATTGATTCCACAGGATAGGAAAATGATTTCAGCAGATGATTGGTGGTATTTCGCTCCTGAAGGCGGACAGCATATTGCATTTTATAGTTTGGCTTCTCTACAAGAGATTGCTAAAATATATAACTTGCAGCTGTTTTCTAATGGATATAACCTGCATGTTTTAACGAAGAAAAATTTATTAAAAAACCCACTAATTTTTGACACTGTAAAACCTTCATCAAAATCATCAAGTTGGATTACCAGAATATTTGAAGATAAAACAAAACCTGAAAATGTTACAATAAAAAAAAGAGAAAGCCTACTCGGAAAAGACTTTGAATACATTAAATCTTTGATAAATAAATAACCATGATTGAAATACCCATTTACCAGCCATCTTTAAACGGTAACGAAAAAAAATACGTTAATGATTGCTTAGATAGCACCTGGATATCTTCTAAAGGAAAATATATAAATCTTTTTGAAGAGAGTTTCAAGAGTTTTATCGGAGTAAAATATGCCACTACTGTAGCAAACGGTACGGTTGCAATTCACTTAGCTTTAGTAGCATTAGGCGTTGGTCCCGATGACGAAGTGATTGTACCCACATTAACATATATTGCATCTGTCAACGCTATTCATTATACCGGAGCGACACCAGTATTTGTAGATTCGGAAGAGGCTTACTGGCAAATGGACATTGAAGATGTTAGAAAAAAAATTACCGCAAAAACCAAAGCAGTAATGGCGGTTCATCTTTATGGTCATTCATGTGATATGAAGGCTCTCAAAGAATTGTGCGATGAGAAAAACATATTTCTTATTGAAGATTGCGCTGAAGCAATCGGAACTAAATTTGAAGGGCAACATGTAGGAACATTCGGAGATATTTCAACATTTAGTTTTTTTGGTAATAAGACTATTACTACGGGAGAAGGAGGCATGGTTGTTACAAATGATGAAACTCTTTACAAAAGATCTGCGCATTTTAAAGGGCAAGGTTTGGCACAGCATAGACAATATTGGCATGATGTAGTGGGATATAATTATCGAATGACTAATATTTGTGCAGCTATAGGCTACGCACAAATGGAAAAAATAGACGATTTTATCAAACGTAAGAGACAGATTGCGGAAGTTTATAAAACTCAACTCAAAAACACTAAGGTACAATTTCACGATGAAGCAAAAAACACCTTACACTCTTACTGGATGTGTTCAATTTTAGTGCCTGATGATAATAGTAGGGACAATCTTAGAGAGCATTTAGCGCAGAAGGGAATTGAAACAAGACCGCTTTTTTATCCTGTACATACTATGCCGATGTATTCTCAAAAATTCCAAAAACATCCTAACGCAGAGAATTTGGGATGGAGAGGCATCAATCTCCCAAGCTTTCCAGATCTAAGAGACGAGCAAATAGTTTTTATTTGTGACACTATCAAAGAGTTTTTTACATTGCATGGAAATAATTAAAATTGAAAATAATACTAATGATTTAAGGTTGCTTGAATCATTTATTCTAAATATTGGGGAGGCAAGAAAAAAATTCAGATATTTTGAAAAAAGGTCTCTAAATATTATTGGCAACCACATAGTAACAGTATTAGTATTAAACGAGCAAATTCCGATAGGTTATGGTCACCTTGACAAAGATGGTGATAAAATTTGGTTAGGGATTGCAATTTTACCAAGCTGTCAAGGAAAGGGAATTGGCAATTTGATAATGGAGAAATTAATCATAGAGGCAAAAAATAATAAAATTTCTGAAGTGATGCTAACGGTCGATAAAGATAATCTATCAGCTCAAAATCTATATTCAAAATTTAATTTTAGAAAGATCAAAGATTCCGAGGATGTTAGTTTTTATAAGTATTTATTAACACTGAAAGATGAGTAGAAAAAAGAACATTCTATTTTATATTCCTAATCTATCACAAGATGCAGGGGGTGTGAGACAATATGCTGCAGGTCTATTAAATTTGTTCACAGATTTAATAGATAAGTATCATTTTTGCATTTATCATGATGGTAATGATGAGGTAATAATGAATATTTTAATTGAAAACCCTCATTTAAAGCATATAAAATCACAAGATTATGATTTTACTAAGAAAGAGATATTTAACCAAAACTTATTGCGAATATATAATAGAAGCAAAAATTTATTGATAAAAAAAATATCATTTAATAAAATGACTATTTTAGATAAAATAATTTCTTTAAATAACATAGATATTATTCATTGTCCTTATCAATATATTCCACAGAAAAAAAATGTTAAACTGATAACTACCTTGCATGATGTTCAAGAACTTTATTTTCCTGAATTTTTCACTGCTGAACAGAGAGCATACAGAGCTGTGCATTACAAGGATTATATTGATAGAGCAGATAAGGTAATTGTTAGTTATCAACATGTAAAGAATGATTTAGTGAAATTTTTTGCTAAGGACTCAAATAAGATTGATGTACTTCTGCTAAAAATGAACAAACTATGGTTTAGTAAATATCTGAACCATAAGTTCACGAAGCCAACCTCTGTTCCTGAAAAATTCCTACTATATCCTGCTAATTTTTGGAAACATAAAAATCATGAAAAACTTGTTGAGACGATAAAATACATAAAAGAGCATAAAGGTATTAGTGTAAATTTGGTGCTTACAGGTGATCATAATTTTGACCATGGTAGGTATATTACAAGAATGATCAAGAAATACCAATTGGATAATCAAATTATAATCTTGGGAATCGTTGATGAATTAACATTGTATAATCTCTACAAAACTACTATTGGGGTGGTAGTTCCCACTCTCTATGAAGCAGGTAGTTTTCCCTTGATGGAAAGTATCCTAATGGAAATCCCGGTAATATGCTCTAGTACAACATCACTTCCAGAAACAATAGGAAACGCTGATTTTATTTTTGACCCTTTGTCGATAGAAGATATGGCTGAGAAAATACTTAAACTATGGTTAGAAGTTGAATATAGAACGCGTTCTACTAACAACTGCAGAAAACAGCAGCAACGTTTAATTGAAACTGATGCGAGCCAAAAACTAAACAAAATATATTCTGACTTGCATGTCTAATATATCAAATACCTTCAAAATATACATCGCAGACACCAAGAAATAGTGGATACTACATTTTTAGACACCTTGACCAGAGAAGGTTTAGCAATGTGCTTAACCAGAACCTCACCCGTATAAGACTTAAGAAAAACTAAAGAATGTAGCCATCCTGATTAACTGGAAAGAATTGAAAAAATTGACCATTCTCAAAATTTAATAAAATTTGGCAAAGATTTTTTTAAATATATTTTCAGAAATTCAAAAATAAATGTCTATTTTTCAGATCAAATGGAAACAAAACAATGGTAAACATAACTAAAATTCCAACGCTTAGTATAGTAATACCTACCTATAATTCTGAAAAAACAATTTCGGAAAGTATTAGAAGTGTTTTAGAGCAAACTTTTGAAGACTACGAAATTCTTATAATGGATGGACTTTCGGATGATGCCACTTTATCAATTGTTCGGCAATTTAATAATCCCAAAATAAAGATTTTTTCAGAAAAAGATTCAGGTGTATACGATGCTATGAATAAAGGCATTGAAAAAGCATCTGGAAAATGGATTTACTTTTTGGGAAGTGATGATATACTATACAGCCAAAATGTACTGAATGAGGTTGTTCCAAACTTTAAAAACCATGATTTTGTATATGGCAAAGCTTATTTTACCTATCGTAAAATTATACATGGAAGAGAATATGATAGACTTTATTTGCAAAAAATAGACAATATTTGCCATCAGGCTATTTTTTATAAAAAAGACCTTTTCAACAGACTCGGAAACTTTAATCTGTATTTTAAAATATGGGCAGATTGGGATTTTAATATAAGATGCTTTTCATTACCAGATATTCATTGTAAATATATAGATACAATCATCTGCAACTTTAATGACCAAGGCGGACTAAGCTCACAAACACCTGTAGATGAGGAATTTATTAAACTACTTCCTTTAACGCATAAAGAAAACATTATTATCAATGATTTTAAAAAGAATTCTAAAGAATATAAATTAGGTGATAAAATTTACAATATTGTGACTAATTTAAAATCCAGATTTTAATTCATGCTTTCCATTATTATTTCATCATATCAACCTCACTATTACACTGCCTTGGAAAAAAACATTGCAGAAACTTGTGGTGTGAAATATGAAATAATAAAAATAGAAAACTTTGCAGCCATGGGACTTTGCGAAGCATATAACAAAGGAGCCAATAAAGCAAAATATGATCAACTTCTTTTCCTGCATGAAGATGTAAAGTTTAATAAAAATAATTGGGGACATACTCTGGTGAGGTTACTATCATCTTTTGATACAGGAATAATCGGTCTTGCTGGCGGTACTTATGTACCTTCATCACCATATGGTTGGTTTACGACTATGGAAAACGCAAAAATAAATATTATCCAACATAAAAAAGATGGTAAAGTAGTTCTTGAGAAAACATTTGATACTGAAAAAGAAAAGGTATTGGCTGTAGACGGTGTTTTTTTAGGAATTAGAAAGTCTGTGTATATAGAATTTCCATTTAATAACATTCTGAAAGGATATCACGGATACGATACTGATCTTAGTCTCAGAGTCTCGAAAAAATACCAAAACTTTGTAACTTCAAAAATTGTTTTGGAACACTATTCAGAGGGAAAACCCGACAAGGATTGGTTTGAAACAAATATTTACATCAGAAAATCAATAGGGAGTAATTTCAATACAACTGTAAATAAAGATTTGGAATATCAGTTATATGAAAGGTTCGTCCGTCAATACTTCGGGTATTATCCTAAAAACATCATCACCTTTTTTAAAGTATTAAGGTTTTTTCCTTATTTTAAAATTGGTAAAAGAAAATATATTCCATTATTAAAATTTGTATTTTCTCAATTATGAATCGTCTCGCCATCGTCATTCCTTACTACAAAATAGATTTCTTTGAAGAAACCTTACAATCTGTTGCGGCACAAAGCAACAGAAATTTTGTATTGTATATCGGGAACGATGCAAGCCCCGATGATCCCTTACCACTTATTGAAAAATATTTGAGTGATTTCTCTTATTTTTATTTTGATTATAATGATAATGTAGGAGGGGAAAACCTGGCTTTGCAGTGGGAAAGAATTCTGGGAAATGTTAAAGAAGACTGGTTTCAGATATTAGGTGATGACGATATTATTTCAGAAAACTTTGTAGAAGAGTTTTATCAAAATCTACTCCAAGTACACTCTGAAAATATCTCTGCTATCAAATTTTCTCATGATATAGTAGATAAAAATAAAAATATTTTACATTCTATTACGACTGATGAGAGGATAATTCCATCAACAGAATTATTTAAAAGAAAATATAAAGGACTCATGCCCAGTAGTTTATCTGAAAATATTTTTAAACTCTCGGCTTATAAAAAGCATCGGTTTCTAAAAATCCCTTTTGCATGGGGAGCCGATGATTATGCTATTCTAACTTTTTCGGAATTGAATAAAGTATTTTATATCGCAGATGCTAAGGTTACTGTGAGAATGTCTACTTCCAGCATATCTGGTGATTTATCCTTACAGGCAAAAAAAGATCTTGGCTATCACATGATGAGGGAAACAGTGCTGAATAAATATTCAGAAAATTTTGATAAGAGCTTCCTGATAAGAATGTTGAATGATCACCTCAAATTCTGTGATAAAAACTTTTTGAAACCTTATCTCAGGCTTTTTACAATTCTTATGAAAAGAGGATACCCGAAAAGATATTTTGATATGATTAAAACCGTCTGGTTAATCAATAAGAAAATAAAACATTCCAAAGCATGATCACAAAACGTAGACTCATGTTGTATTTAGATATGCTTTATCTCAAATTTTTGCTGAAATTTGACGGTACTGTGCGTCGACAGATGATTGATCATAAAAGTATTCCGGTTATCATCATCAATTTTAATCAGCTTTTTTTCTTAAAGCAACTCATTGATTTCCTGATTAAAAGAGAATTTAAAAACATCGTCATTATTGATAATGCATCCAGTTTCCCGCCTCTTTTAGATTATTATTCAGAAATTCAGAACGTGGTAACTGTTGAAAGAATGAATATTAATTTCGGGCATGACGTATTCTTTAAAAATAAAGATCTTCAGCAGAAATACGGAAAAGGATTTTATTTTCTTACAGATTCGGATATTGTTCCCAATGAAAATCTACCGGAGGATTTTGAGACATGTATGCTTAATTATCTTCTTAAATATTATAAAAAAGTCAACAAAATAGGTTTTGCCATTGACACCAAATATATTCCCGATTATTATCCGTTAAAAGAAAAAGTTCAGACTTGGGAAAAACGTTTCTGGCAGGATGAACTTGAAAAAAATATTTATTTTGCTTTTATAGACACCACTTTCGCTCTGTATAAACCTAAATATCCTAAAACGATTTTTAACTTATTTAAGTTTATGACGGCTATCAGAATGGCAGGAGATTTCACTTGTAAACATGGAGGATGGTATCTCAACCCCAATGATCTTACAGAAGAAAATCTATTTTATATAAAAACAGCCAACCAGTCTTCTTCATGGAAACTTGATGAAAAAGGAAATCATGCCTCAAATGAATATGATCATTTGCTAAAATAATTCTATGCTCTCAATCATTATCTCATCATACCAAAAACACTACTTTGATCAGCTGATTGAAAATATAAGCGAAACGATCGGAGAAGATTTCCAATATGAAATTATTCAGATGTGGAACCCGAATTTGATGAGCATTACTGAAGCCTACAACTCTGGAGCAGAAAAATCCAAATATGAAAATCTTCTTTTTTTACACGAAGACATCATCTTTTATACGAAAAATTGGGGTCACAAATTACTAAATCATTTACAGAAAGAAAGTACAGGAATTATAGGAGTTGCGGGTTCATCGTATGTTCCGTATGCCCCATCAAGCTGGACGGTTGCTGAAAAATACAATTCTGTATATATTTTACAGGGAAATAAGGAGAATACAGAGTTTTTTCACATCAGCTCTACAGAAGAAAACAGGACTAAGGTTTTTGCTGTAGACGGAGTATTCATCGCAACAAGAAAAGACAATTTTGATATATTCAGATTTGATGAGAATTTAATAGGATTTCATGGCTATGATCTGGATTTCAGCTTAAGAGTCTCCAGAAAACTTCAAAATTATGTAATAGATGATATATTAATCAAACATTTCTCAGGCGGAAATCTTGATAAAAATTGGTTGGATGCCAATATAAAAATAAGAGAAAAACTTAGTTTTACATTTGATCAGATTATAGATTCTCAGACAGAAAAAAACGCTTTTGACGGATTTTTATATCAATATTTCAAGTTTTATCCCGTTAATTTGAAGAATGTCTTATTCTCTCTTAAATTTTATCCGTTAAAACATCTTAAATTTGTACATCATCTATTTTTTGTGAAAAAATATTACAAGCTGATGAGATATTCAAAAAACATTAATAAAGCACAATGATTGTAGGAAACGGACTTATAGGCAGCGCCCTTTTGGGTATTGATTCTCCGGAGCATCTTTTTTTCGCTTCCGGTGTTTCCAATTCCTTGGAAACAAGAAAATCAGAATTCGAACGGGAACAGGAATTATTGAAAAGATACATCACAGAACATCCTGAGAAAACTCTTGTCTATTTCTCAACCTGCAGTATCTATGACTCTTCCAAGAATAACAGCCAATATGTTTTGCATAAGCTTAAAATGGAACAGATTATCGCAGATTCGTGTAAAAAATATTTTATTTTAAGAGTGAGTAATGCTGTTGGAAACGGAGGAAATCCTAATCTTTTGCTTAATTATCTGGTTCGGGAAATATACAGCCAAAATAAAATCACAATACACACCAAAGCAACCAGAAATCTTATAGATGTAAAAGATGTAGTTGCTATTACTCAGGATATTGTAGAAAATTTCAGCAGTAATCAGATCATCAATTTAGCGTATCTGCAGAATTTCTCTATTATTGAAATCACAGAAACTATTTCTGATGTTTTACAGACAGAACCCCTTCTGCATTTACAGAATGAGGGCTCTGGTTATCAGATTGAAGTTTCAAAAATAGAATACTATTTTAAGAGAAATAATCTTAATGATAAAAAGTTATATCTTAATAACTTAATTAATACTTATTATAAAAAATAATATGCCCAAAGTATTTGTAATCATTGTTACGTACAACGCCAGAAAGTGGGCAGAAAAATGCTTTACCAGTTTAAGGCAGTCTTCTGTTCCTATTCACTGTATTGTGGTGGACAATGGTTCTACAGACGGCACACAAAAATACATTACGGCAAATTTTCCCGAAGTTGAATTGATTCAGTCCGAAAAAAATTTAGGCTTCGGTAAAGCCAACAATATAGGAATAGAAAAAGCCTATAAAAGCGAGGCTGACTTTTTCTATCTGATGAATCAGGATGCATGGTTATACGAAGACAGCATCAAAAAACTTCTTGATGCATATGAAGAATATCGTCAAAAAGAAGAAATCGGAGTTCTCAGCCCAATGCATCTGGATGGCAGCGAAAAATTACTGGATATTTTTTTAGACAAGTATATCGCTCATAATTTTGAAAAAACACGGTTAATTTCAGACCTGTATTTTCAGAATCTGAAATCCTATTATGAAATGAACTTCATTAATGCTGCACATTGGCTTTTACCAAAAAAAACAATAGAAACAGTGGGTGGCTTTAATCCTTACTTTTTTCATTATGGTGAAGATATTGAGTATGTAAACCGTATAAAGTATCATCAGAAAAAAGTATTTTTAGTTCCTTCAAGCAAAGTTGTACACGATGGAAAACAGATCCTCCAAAAAGTAGATTATACAAAATACGAAGATCTGGATATTGAAACCAAAATAATGAATCCTAATCTTCCGAATGCCATGTTGCTCGAAAAGAAATCGCTCCGGCAAAGCATCCTCAAAAACCTGCTTAACGGAAACCGGACACAATACAAGAAACTTCAGCAGAAGTATAGAAAGATAATCAAAGATGAAAAATTACTCATGTATTTGCGCAATCAGGTAAAAGAAGTTGGATTAACCTTTCTGAATGTGTAAATTTGACACCTTAATTCCCTCAATACAATGCAAATATGAATTTTTTAAAAAAAATCCAAAGAAAAATAAAACTAGACAGTCACTCCGAAACACGCTATCAATGTCCGTTTTGTGGTTATCAGTCGGAAGATTTAGAAACTGTAGGTCATAACCTTCCTATGCTCAAAGAAAAGCATGTTATAGGCGGAGGAAAAAGAGCTGCAGGATGCTACAAATGCCATTCCCGAGACAGAGAAAGATTACTTTATGCATTTCTTATTGCAGATTTAAAACTTCCATCCGACAAATACCCTTCTTATGGCTTAAATCCTGAAGAAGATTTGTTTTTTTGTAAAAAGTCTTCCATTAAAAACGGTGAGTTGTGATAAGTATAGTAAGTCCTGTATATCGTGCAGAAAAAATTCTCCCAAAACTAGTAAGTGAGATTACTGCCATAATGCAAAAATTCAACGCTGATTATGAGATTATTCTGGTTGATGACCGAAGTCCAGATAATTCATGGAAAGTCATGGAAAATTTAGCAGGGCTTCATCCAGCTTTAAGAATTTACCGTTTGAGCAGAAATTTTGGACAGCATGCCGCAATAATGGCCGGATTATCAAAAGCGAAGGGTGAATGGATTGTTGTAATGGACTGTGATCTTCAGGATCAGCCCAAGGAGATTGAAAAGCTTTATTTCAAGGCTCTTGAAGGGTATGATATTGTTCAGGCAAGTAGAGTACAAAGAAAGGATGGAAGATTAAAAAAATTAAGTTCAAGGGTATTTTATAAGATTTTTAATTACCTTGCCGGCATTAAGATCAACAATGAAGTAGCCAACTTTGGTATCTATCACGAAAAAGTTATCAGACAGGTTTTAAATGTCAACGATTATATAAAATTCTTTCCACTTTTTATCAATTGGGTAGGTTATAGAGCTACCACTGTTGCTGTAGATCATCAGGAGAGAGATGAGGGAGAATCATCGTATAGCCTTGGAAAGCTTATATCTCTTGCTTTCAATGTGATTGTCTCTTTTTCCGATAAACCTTTAAAATTGTTTGTGAATCTGGGAGCTGCAATTTCTCTAATATCATTTTTAGGAGGAGCATGGGTATTTATAAAAACTCTCCGAGGAGAAATAAGTGAGCCTGGCTACAGCTCACTCATACTTTCAATTTGGTTTTTATTTGGTGTTACTTTTATGTGTCTTGGTATTTTAGGAATATATCTCGGAAAAACTTTTAACCAGACAAAGAACAGACCTGTATATATTATCGATGAAGAATAATCTTACTAAACTTCAATGGGACAGCAATTTTTTTGCTAAAAATATTGGAGAATTACACATCGTAAACGATGATTTAATAAACCTGGAACTTGATGGCAATTACTACGATTTGGTTGTTATTAAGCAAAAAAGGGATTCAGATATCAAAATTGAAGGTTTTACCGAAACATTTAGTGAAACAAAGATTGTATTTTCAAAAAAACTATGTGAAGAAAATACAGAGTCTTCACATGAAATTTTTGACACAGATTGTTTGCCACAAGAAGATGAATATTTTTTTCAGCTTGCATACGAAAGCGGAAAATACAGCAGATTTCTTTTAGATTCTAAATTTGGTGAAGCGAAGTTCAAAAATCTTTATGAATTATGGGTAAGAAATAGTCTTAATAAAAAATTCGCAATCAAAACTTTTTTCACAAAAGATAAAAATTTGGGAGCAACAGGTTTTGTAACAGTTCAGCAAAGTAACACAACAGCAAAAATAGGGCTCATAGCTACCCACCCTAAATTACAAGGACAAGGCATAGGAAAACGCCTGTTAAAGAAAGCAGAAAACTATTGCAGGGAAAATGCAATGACTGAAATGGATATTCCAACACAAGAGCAAAATGTTGGTGCATGTAGTTTCTATCAAAAAATGGGGTATACAGTAAAGGAGCGTATTATTTTAAAACATTTTTGGAAAAAATAATATGAAAAGAAAAATGATTATTGTAAGCGGGGTAATATTCATTATCATCCTGTATGTTTCTTTTTTTATTTTTGGCGAGAATTCCTATTTAGGATCTCCCGCAGATTATTTGGATTCTAATGCGGTTTGGCTAAAAATTCTTTCGGAAAGCGGATTGTCATTTTCAGCAAACAGCACTCCACTTCCAAATATTGAGAACCAATTTAGAGTTAGCTATGGAAATGAGCTGGACTTTATTTATTTTTTATATAATATACTTAGTCCTTTCTATGCGCTTGTCATTAACAGCTTGCTAATTTCGCTTACCGGATACATTTCGCTTTTAATTTTAGGAAAATATTTATGTCCTAAAATTAACATCGCTCTTTTAGTCATTGTATCTTTAACTTTTGCGTTACTTAATTTTTGGCAATTTGGGGGCATCAGCACGGCAGCTGCTCCGATTATGATATTGATATTAGTAAAACTATTAAGATATCAACGTATTCATTTTTTCTATTATTTATTTGCGGCTTTTTACATTTTATATTCAAGTTTTATTGTTTATGGAATGTTTCTCATTTTCCTCTTAGGTATTTTCACTATATACTATAGCATAACAACTAAGAAAATAAACAAATCAGCATTTCTCTTTTTAGGTTTACTGGTAATCGGCTACTTAATAACCAATTATCGTTTTATTATGGAAACTGTAAATCCCACTTTTGTTTCCAATAGAAATATTGGTATAGCCGGTGAACTTATTTGGAAAACAGGCTTAGAAACAGTTTTTACAAGATTGTGGACAGAAAACGGGTCTCACGCTCCCGCAAGACATCAGTTTATTATTGCTTCTTTTATTATCTATTGTATTACTTCATTTTTCATCCCTTTAAAAAATATAAAGAAAACAGCTGCTCTTTTTTGCTTGATTATCTTCACCTGTTTTTTTTCATATTTCAATATCAATATGTTCCCCTGTCTTATAAAAGCTTTGAAGCTTGATTTTCTGTTTGGTCTTACGCTCTACAGATTCTATTTTTTCAACGGTCTGCTCTGGTATATAATATTGATTTTTATTTTAGAAGATCTCAGTAGCATGGATAAAAAAACCATTAGCATTACAGCTGCCCTTTTTCTTCTTGTTAATTTTTACACAGTATTAAGGATTAATATTCCTTACCAGAATATCAGACATTCTTTCAGAGAATACTACTTTTCATTTAAAGATTACTACATGATTGAAGAATTTAAAGAAATCTCTAAATTACTGCCCGAAGACAAATCAAAATACCGGGTCATAAGTTATGGCTTTGATCCTGCAGCAGCTCAATACCATGGATTTTATACCGCTGATGGTTATTTTCCTTATTACGAAAAATCCTATAAAAACAAATTCAGAAAGCTCATTACACCTATATTGAATAAAAATCCAGAATTACAAATAAAATATGATTCCTATATGGGACAGAATTTTATTTTTACTGACAATTTTGTTATCGGACAACAGGTATTACAAAAATATTCTAAAGAGCCAAAAGAACTTTTGATTGATAAAGAGGCTGTTCCCGATTTAAATATCAATTACGTTTTTTCTACAATACCCCTAACAAATATATACCTCACTCCATACAAGGTTATATATTCAAAATACTGGCAACATATCTATATATATAAAGTGATATCCAATGAATAGGAAATTTATCGTTTTTGCAATATTATTGATCATTTACATTCTTGCGTTGAATTATTTAAACATAATATTTATAGCAGGTGATGATGGATATATGATGAGAATTGCAAATGGGAGTTTTTTCGGAACTAAAGATTATCATTTGGTTTTTATAAATTCTATTTTAGGCTATTTCTTTGTATTTCTTTACACAAATTGGCCCACCTACGAATGGTATTTTATTATTTTTATTCTTTCACAATTTTTGAGTAGCTTTATTATAATCATTAAATTACAAGAAAAAACGGGATCTCTTAAGTCGCTTATATTTCTGCTCCCTCTATTTTATTATCTCTGTTATTTAAATTTTACAACATTATCTTTTTTATTGTCGTTTGCGAGTTTTTTACTTTTAGAATCGTATTTAAAAGATAAAAAAATCATATCCATAATTACATCATTAATTCTCTTGTTAATTGGTATGTTATATAGATTTGATATGGTAATATTATGCTTTGGAATTTTGGCTTTATACTTAATTCTAAAAAATTATCGAAAAAAACTAAAAATACTAATTATATATCTCTCTATTGCCTGTATTAATGCGTTAATTATCAATACAATTAACAATAAAACTTATAAAGAAAATCAGGATTGGATATTTTATAGTGAATATAATAAAGAGCGAGGTACAATAAATGATAACTTTGGTATCGGTTATCTTTTGGCAGAATATGAACAAAAGAAAAATCCGGCAAAAAATGATCTTGAATTGGCTGCAAGAAGATTTATCTTTACAGATGCTATGACCTTAGAGGCATTAAAAGGAATCAATAACAAATTAAAAACAAATCACTCCATTTTTATTTACAATGTGCTTAAAAATTTGAGATTTACAAACTTTTTCTATCTACTCATATTTTCAATTATCAGCATATTAATATGTATTATAAATAAGAAATTTCAACTTATTGCTGTGATAGGAGTTTTGTTATTATTAATGAGCTATTTAATGTTAACCCATACTTTAAAAGATAGAATCATACTTCCGATGATTTTTTTGAGCGCTTATCTTGTTCTTGAAAATGCAAAAATTAACTTTTCAAAAGAAAATAGAATACAATCAATTCTGTTTATTTTTTTAGCAGCTATTATTATAAAAATTTATATTTTTTATCCTGAATCCAAAAAAAAATTTGAACATTTAAATTTACCTGAAGATACGATAATGCTGGATGGAAGCAACTACTTTTCACAAACAACCATTCAAAAAATTGATGAAAAGTCTACTGTTATTCCCGGAGGATGGCTCACCAATTTACCTTTATTAAAGCAAAAGTATAAAAAACATCATCCATCAATTCATTTGTCATTAGTAGATGACAAGCATTTCAATGATAAACATCTATACTATATTGCAGAGAATAATACACAGACAATGATAGAAAAGCATTTGAAAAAAAACAAAAGAAGATTAATTAAAATTAAAACAAACCTTTTCAGAATCAGCAATCAATTAGAATAGATCTATTGTTATATAACATAAAACATTATATCTTTAATGTTAATTTATAATTCTATAAGCTAATTTCAAAGCACTTTTCAAAGTTAAAAACAAATCAATACTTGAATAACATGATCCCCTTTAACAAACCTCACCTTACCGGAAAAGAAACTCATTATATTGAAGAAGCTGTAAAATCAGGGAAGATTTCAGGCAATGGAATTTTCACCCAAAAGTGTCATCATTTTTTTGAGGAAAAATATATGTTCGGTAAAGTACTCCTTACAACTTCTTGTACTGACGCATTAGAAATGGCTGCTATCCTTGCTGATATCGAAGCGGGTGATGAGGTTATTATTCCAAGCTATACTTTTGTTTCCACTGCCTTGGCATTTGTGAGACAAGGGGCAAAAATAATATTCGCAGATTCATATAAAAATAATCCAAATATTGATGCTGATCAAATTGAGAGTTTGATAACATCAAAAACGAAAGCTATTGTTGTGGTACATTACGCAGGAGTAGCTTGTGATATGGAAAAAATAATGAATATTGCAAATCGTCATCAATTGTTTGTAATAGAAGATGCGGCACAAGCTATTGATAGTTATTATACATTTTCTGACGGTACCAAAAAAGCATTAGGCAGTATAGGACATTTCGGAGCATTTTCTTTTCACGAAACCAAAAATATAATTTCAGGTGAAGGAGGAATGTTAACGGTTAATGATTCACAATACATTGATCGTGCAGAAATAATTTGGGAAAAGGGGACAAACAGAAATCAGTTTTTCAGAGGTGAAATCAATAAATATGGTTGGGTAGATACAGGTTCCTCTTTTTTACCCAGTGAAATAATTTCTGCATTTCTTTGGGCTCAATTGGAAAATTTAGAGGTCATTCAGGAGAAAAGATTAAAAATATGGAATTATTACTTCGACAATCTCAAAGAATCAAATTTTATAAAACTACCAGAAATTCCTGTATATGCTACCAATAACGCTCATATGTTTTATTTGCTTTTTGACAATATAGAAAGCAGAAGCAAAATGATTGAGCATCTAAAACAAAATCAGATTCTGTCTGTTTTTCATTACCTTTCGCTTCATAAAAGCGAATATTACCAAAACAAACATGATGGAAGAATACTTACGAATTCAGATATTTTTGAAAACACACTACTGAGAATACCAATGTTCTATGATTTATCGGATAGTGAAATGAAGAAAATAACAACCGTTATACAAAATTTCCAAAATAAAATATAATATGTGCGGAATAGCGGGAATCGTCACAAACAACGCCAGAAATTATCAGGAGAAGCTAAAAAAAATGACTGATGCTATTGCCCATCGCGGTCCGGATTCTTCGCATTTTGAATTTTATGAAAATGCAGCTTTAGGACACCGGAGGCTTTCTATTATTGATCTTTCCGAAAACGGAAAACAGCCCATGTTTTCTGCCACAAAACGAGAGTGCATCGTTCTAAATGGTGAAATCTACGGTTATCTGGACATTAAAGCGAATTACCCTGAATATCCTTACCGCGGAAGTTCTGATACGGAGGTAATTCTTGCCATGTATCAGAGAAAAAAAGAAAACCTCATCCAGGATCTTCCGGGAATGTTTGCTTTTGCCATCTGGGACAACGA
Organism: Chryseobacterium binzhouense; assembly: GCF_007474545.1. Classification (GTDB taxonomy): domain Bacteria; phylum Bacteroidota; class Bacteroidia; order Flavobacteriales; family Weeksellaceae; genus Chryseobacterium; species Chryseobacterium binzhouense. The sequence goes on along the minus strand of NZ_VKOG01000009.1, from coordinate 57,186 downwards.
AAAGCAGGAACTGTTCTGCGCCAGAGACCGTTTTGGAGAAAAACCTTTCTATTACGCTATCGGGAACAATAATGAATTTATTTTTGCTTCTGAAATAAAAGCTATTCTTGCTTCCGGGTTAATTCGTCCGAAAGTAGATAATTCAGCTCTTTCCTACTATCTTCAGCATGGTTATGTAAGTACATACCAAAGTATTTACGAAAATATTCATGCGCTTCCTCCTGCTCATCAGCTGATCTGGAAAGATGGCAAAATATCCGTTTCAAGATATTACAGTCTTCCCAAAAAAGACAGAATCATCAGTTTATCGGATGCTAAAGAAGAATTTACTTATCTTTTAAAGAATGCTGTTAAAAAACAGTTGGTAGCCGATGTTGAAGTAGGAAGTTTTCTGAGTGGCGGTTTAGATTCTTCTTCTATTGTAGGGCTTGTTGCCGAATTTTTACCGAAACAGACAACCATTAGCTTTGGTTATGATCATGAAGACAGCGAACTGAAATATGCCAAAGAAATAGCCGATAAATACAATACCAATCATATTGAAGTTCACGAGAAAAAGGAAGATCTGGTAACAGCTCTTTTAAAAACTTCTCCTTTTTTCGATGAACCTTTTGCAGATTCTTCTTCCATTCCGCATTTTGAGATCTGCAGAAATGCCCGGAAAAATCTAACCGTTGTTCTTTCAGGTGATGTGGGAGATGAATTATTTGGCGGCTATCATTTTTACACCGTTGAAAATAAACTGAGAAGTCATTTCAGTTACAAAAATATCATTGCCCAGTTTGGACTAAAACTGTATCAGAAATTAAAACCTATTTCTTTTATCAGTCAGCAGAATATTGAAAACAAAAATATTCTGAACTTCCACAGAAATTATGTAAGAAGAGCTTTTTCAAAGCAAGAAAGAGAGGCTTTAGGACTGCATTCAGATTATGAGCAGCCTTACAGCTTTATTCCGGATCCGGATTCTTTAAATGATATTATGCGATTGGATATCGAAGATTTTGTGCCATCGAATATGATGGTAAAATCCGACAGAATGGCAATGGCAAATTCGTTAGAAGTAAGAACACCGTTTCTTGATCTGGATTTTGCAGAATTCTGCATTCAGCTTCCGGAAAATCTTAAACTTAGTAACGATAACGATAAAATTATACTTCGCGAATCGATGGGTTCTTACTGGACGGAAACCATCAGAAAAAGACATAAACAGGGATTCGGGATGAATGTAAAAAACTGGTTTACAGAAGACAGCCTTCTTCGCTTTTCCGATGAACTGTTAAAAAATCCTAACCAAAAGATTTTTAATTACATCGATTTTAAGGCTACACAGAATTTACTGACCAAAGATTACAAACACTGGTGTCTTTTGCAGTTGGCTCTTTGGGCTCATAACAACGAAAAACATCTGTAATTATGAGTCTGAAAAAAAGAATAACTTCCCGTTTCTACTATTATCAGTGGCTTTTCAATACGCGGAAACTTCGTGCAGACTTTCCCGCTTATCGTATTTTGAATATAAAAGAGACGATTGAGGAGATTGTTAAAAACCGTCGTTCGGTAAGCAGATTCGGAGATGGAGAATTCAGATTGATGCTTCCGCAGTACGAACTGGAATTTCAGGAAAACAGTGAGAGAATTCGTGAAAAAATGCGTGAGGTAATAAGTTCAGATCTTAAAAACCATTTAGTTTGTCTTCCTGAACCACTTGTTACAGTACGCTCATTTGATATTATTACCAAATATTGGTGGAAAAAATTCATTAACAATTACGGTTCCAGAATTTCTCCTTTTTTAGATCAAAACAAAACCTACGGAAATTCATTCATCACGAGATTTTATCTTGGTTATGAAGACAAATCCGAAAAAAGAAATACAGATATCATCAAATCCCTAAAAAAAATATGGGACAAAAAAGATATACTGATTATTGAAGGAAGATATTCCCGATTGGGAGTAGGAAATGATCTGTTTGACAATGCAGCCTCTCTTAAAAGGATTATCTGTCCCGAAAAAAACGCCTTCAGATGTTATGATAAAATTTTTGAAGCTGCAGCAGAACTGGGAAAAGACAGACTTATCTTGGCGGCTTTAGGTCCTACAGCAACCATTTTGGCTTATGATCTCGCTAAAGATAATTACTGGACTATTGATATCGGACATATTGATATTGAATACATCTGGTTTTTAAAGAAAGCTACAGAAAAAATTGCCATCGAAGGAAGACACGTGAACGAAGCAGAAAAACAGGAGTCGTTTGATATTCCTGAGGAATTTGCCCGATCTTATCAAGAAAGTATCATTTTAGAAATAAAAGAATGAACCTGAACATTTCTGTGATCATCCCCGTTTATAACGCTTCCGGATTTTTAAGAAAATCTGTAGAATCTGCTCTGCAATTTGATGAGGTAAAAGAAATTGTTTTGGCAGAAGATTGTTCTACTGACAATTCTTTAGAAATTTGTAAAAAACTAGCCTCAGAAAATTCCAGAATTAAGTTATTCCTGCATCACGACGAAGGAAATCACGGCGCCGGAGCGACAAGAAATTTGGGAATCGAAAAATCGACAGGTGATTTTATTGCTTTTCTGGATGCAGATGATTATTATCTTCCCAACCGTTTTGATGCGGAAAAAGAAATTTTCAAAGATCCGAAAATCGATGGTGTTTTTGGAGCAATTGGCGTGGAATACATAACGGAAAAAGGCAAACAGGAATTTCAGCAGAAATTTAAAGAATCTAATCTTACCACCGTAAATTATTCTGCGGAAGGAAAAGAAGTTTTGAAAGGTTTGCTGGGCTTAACTTCAAAAACATTCGGCTCTTTTTTTCATCTGAATAGTTTAACGATAAAAAAATCAGCTTTAGACAAAGCTAACCTTCGTTTTAATGTAAATCTCCGTGTACATCAGGATTCTGATTTCAACCTTAAACTGGCATATCTCTGTTATTTAAAATCAGGAATTATTGATCAGGCTGTTGCCATTAGAGGAATACATGATGATAACAGAATTACAAAGATAAAACCTTATTCTTCAAAATTTTACAAAAACAGTTTACTGTATAGTGAGTCTGTTTATTTATGGAGCAAAGCCAATGCTTTAGAAAAAGAATATGCAAAAAAAATAGCTTTGGATTATTTCAGCTTTAAAATAGCAAATCAGAAGGGGTTAACAAAATGGCTTTCATTTTTGGGTACAGCACTGCAATATCCGGAATTTCTGAAAACAAGATATCGGTTTCACGCTTTAAACAACCCTTATGATGAGTAGAAAAATTAACCCGATCAAAAGACTTGTGAGCGATTCTTTAGCTTATGTGAAATTAAAGTTTTACAATCCGCCAAAGAATGATAAAACATTGCTGATCAATTTTGAGAACCCGAATCTTTATCATCGTTTTTTTTACTTATTGGTTAAATTCTACCAGCTTTCAGGCTATCATATTGTGTATCCCATGAATTTCGCAAGATTCAGGAATCTTAGAAATAAAGACCGTTACTTAGGACTTATTGTCCGGGAAAAAAACTTTTTAAGCATTCACAAAAGAAATATTCCAGAAAACTGTATCGAAATAAATGATGAAATGTTCAGTCCTGATTATTTTTCTACTTATTTCGAACATAATAATATTGATGAAAATGCTTTTCATATTCCTATGAGTTTTCATCCATTCATGTACAATAAAGAGATTTGGAATCATAAAATTGATACAGAAAGAAAGAGATTCAACTCCATTTTCTGTTATGGAAATTTTGATGCTAAAGCTTATTTAGATATCAAAAGAACTGCTTTTATTGTGGAAACACGAGCTGCACTTTTAGATTTTTTCCAGAAAAAAGAGCAGTTTATTTCAATTTACGGTAAAAAAGATATTGTTTATCCGAACGGAAGTTTAGATGAAAAATATGTTTTCGCGATCAAGGAAAACTATCCTATAAAAATGGAGGACATCCGCGAATTACTCTCCTATTTCAGCTTTTATTTATGCTGTCCCGGAGTCGTAATGCCTCTCTGTCATAATGTGATCGAAGCAATGTCCGTAGGAACCATTCCTCTCATACAAAGAGAATATGCTGCAGTAATGTATCCTAATCTCAAGCATAAAATGAATGCAATTGTATTTGAAGACCTTCATCATTTAGAACAAATTCTTAAGGACGAAATTTTCACTTTTCAGGAACAGGAAATTGCTGTAATGAGAAAAAATGTTTTAGATTATTATAATAACTATCTCACTCCGCAAGCCTTGGTGAAAAATCTCAATAAAAGTCTTGAAAAGAAAAAACTTATATATTTACAGGCGGAACACAGAAGTATAAAATTTAGCTAAACAATCTTTCTTACAAATAATAGTAAAACAAGAACCTAAATATTAAATTATAATTTTTAAAATTTTAAGATAAATTATATTTTTAGTCAAACTACCTTATAGAAAACACAATATATAATGAAAATCTCTGTCATCACGCCCGTTTATAACGCCGAAAAATATGTAATCCAAGCTGTAGAATCCGCTCTTCAATTTAAAGAAGTACACGAAGTTATTTTAGTCGAGGATCAATCGCCTGATAATGCTTTGGAAGTTTGCAGACAACTTGCTGAGAAATATGACCGCGTAAAGCTTTACCAACACCCTGATAAAAAAAATCATGGTGCAGGAGCAAGCAGAAATCTTGCTATCGAAAAAGCTACAGGAGACTTTATTGCTTTTTTAGATGCTGATGATTATTATCTTCCAAATCGTTTTGATGCTGAAAAAAGACTTTTCCAAAACCCTGAAGTTGATGCTGTATATGGAGCTCTAGGTGTACATTATTATTCTGAAAAAGCAAAAGAACAATATTACCCTTTATTTGGTGACCGTTTGACTACGGTGTATCGAAAACATATGCCTGAAGATGTCTTTCAGGGACAGCTGAATATGAAAGGAAGTTTTGGTCTTTTTAGTATAGACGCCTTAACAATAAGAAAAACGTCACTGCTGGAAAAAGTGCAACCTTTATTTAAGACCCATTTAAGGCTGCATCAGGATACAGAATTATTGTTTAGATCTTCGTACTATCTGAAATTCCATCCAGGGATTTTACATGAGGCAGTTGCCATGAGAGGGGTACATGAGAGCAACAGAATAACGCAGGTAGATGCCAAAAAAGTAAAACCTTCCAATACAAGAGTAAAGCTTTGGCGGGAAGTAAATCAGTGGGCACAAAATGAAAAAACGATACCTGAACACATAAAGCTTCACATTAAAAGAACCCACAGAAGCTGGGAAATTGCGCAAGCTCCCTTCCTGAAAAAATGGGGAATGATTCTAAAATATACGGTGCTGGATTTTAAAAGTATAAAATCAGGGTTGTATAATATTAATTTCAGGAACGAATTATTTTAAAGATTTTCCCATTAAATATTTTTTTTCCAGAACATTATTAACTTCTCTGACGATTTTGAAATTTTTGCTTTTATAAAAATCAAGAGCAGGATTATTCTGTTCAACTTCTAGCTCGTAATAATCTTCTGATTGTTTCAGTTTATCTTCAAATGCCTCCAAAAGCTTTTTTCCAATTCCTGATCCTTTATACTGTTGATCAACGGCTATATAAACCAGTTGGGTCTTAGAATCTCCCTGTTTGAATCCTTTGGATAAAAAACTTTGGAAAATATAAAACAGATATTTAGGATGTTGTATTAATGCTAAAAAAGTATGTTTGATAAAATACAGTTTGTTTTGAGCAATAAAACTACTAAACATATCTTCAACATCAAGGGTACCAAAAACAAAACCACATAATTCTGAATTTTGTTTATAGCCGACCAAAACTGTTTTATCACATTTGTTCAAGTGATGAATATAAAATTCTTTAATAAATAGATCATTATAAAAATTGATTAAACTTGGTAAATTATTCCTATGAATCTTTACAACTTCTGCAATATCTTTTTTTTGAATATTTACAATCATTTCAATACTTTATAAATTAGTTTTGGTCCTAAAAAATTTGCAACACTTACCGGCAGTCTCTTCCACATACGAATGAGAAACTTTATTAGCTTTCCATCTTCATCGTTTTTATGATTTTTTTTATTGAAGTAATAATAGTATAATTGCTCTTCTACTGCTCCCCAACCTTTTTTATATGTTGAGGTTCCCTGATCCCTCCTGCTTCTTCCCATATCGAATCTTTGAATATTTTTTTCGAACGCAAACAAGATAAGATTCCAATAAATCAAATTATTTAAAGAGTATTTTTTGTAAGCATTTAGGGTTGCAGAATAAGGATGGTGTATTGATTCTCTATCGTAAACAAAACAAGCAGAAGCAATGGGAATCCCCTTAATATAGATTACAATAAATCCTGAGTTCCAATCTTCGGACTCATTTAGGTTTTTAATAATATTTGAGTAAAATTCTTTACTGTGAGTAGGCGTTCCCAAATCTCTCCACGCTTCAGAAATTACTTTGTAAAAATCATCTACTAGTTCTTCTCTGCCAAACTTTACATCTGCCGAAACTTTCTCTGCTTTTCTTATGTGAGTTCTTACTTTTGCTTTAATTAGATTACTCCAAACATAATCTCTTCCTTTTGAAAGGTCTAAAACATAGGTAAAATAATCTTCAATTAAAAAATGAGGATAATCTTCAGGTAAGATTATTTTGTTTTTTGATTTTATCAATACTGGCTTTTGAAGCGCTTTTATTTTATCTAAGTTTTGCTCCTTTTCTCGAAAACAATCTCCAGAATGACTAATGTAAGGCGAATTAGCAAAAAGTTTTCCGTTGAAGAAAAGATACACCTCATTTCCAAACAAAGAAATTTTCTTAGCTTGAAGTGAATACGTTTCTAATACGATCTTCTTCCAGGTTTCAGTTTCCGAAAAATGCATATTCTTTAAATTTTTTATTAAAACATAAATCATACTCCTGTTTTCTGAAATCCGATTTCAAAAATTTTTCAAATCGGCGATCAAGGTTCATTTTCTTATTATCAAATTCTTTTAATGACGGATGCAGCATTATTTCTACTGTTTTGCCATTTTGAGATTCTAAATAATTGAAAAGATTTTCAGAATTAATTTCGCAAGTATTGAGAATGGTATAAAACTCTCTCTCATTCTTATTTTGATTGAAACTGCTCAGAAATTTAAGCAAAAAGAACTTGATTACATTAGCAACGGTTGCTGTTCTTAAATTATATTTAAAGGTTGTTCCAAAATTTTCATTAATTTCACGAATTCTTTCAATATTATATTTATTTGCAAGTTTATGGACGATTTTATTAATAGAAGGGATTATATGCACGTGTTCATGACCATCAATGTGAGAAATTTTCACATTATTTTCGAGAAGCTTTTTTAGCTGTAATTCAATTTCAGTTTCTATAATCTGAAGGTTTTTTTCAGATTTTCTCAAAAATAAAAGTCTTATAAAGTCATTTGTCAAAAAACCATTCTTGTCTGTAATAGTACTTTTGCCGGAAAGCGCTTTGCAACAGGTTAGATTGATATGAAGACCTACATTGAGATTACTGCAATTCGGAATTATTTCTTTAATTGCATGGTCAAAAAAATCCGTATTTGCCATTAAGCTTGCTGAGTTTAAAAAACCTTCTGTATTTGCTTTTAGTATTGCCTGATTTACGCCTACAGACAAACCAAAATCGTCTGCATTTACAATTAATCTATTCTTCATTTTAATGATGCGAAAGTGTTTTTAAATTAAAATATAAGATGAGATTCTTTTCTTCAGCAGTATTTTGATCCGGATTATTATCAATGTATTCATTACCGTTTTCAAATAAAATACGCCTGTTAAATGTAGAGAAATCATTTACAAAATAATCCAGTTTTTTGTCAAGAATTATATCTTTGGAAGTTCTTCGTTTTTCTGATATTTCATTGCAAAGCCTTTCAAAAATAAGGTTTGCATGACAACAAATAATACAACCCAAAGTGAAAAATATCAAAAGCCAGATTGTTGTGATTCCTTTTAATAATTTTAAATGAAAATGATATTCCTCAGCAAGTCTTACACCAATAAAACAAATTACAATGATAAAAGATATTGTTGTGAAAAACATAAGACGTGTTCCGGTAAGAGGAGAGTACGAAATGATAAGTATTGTTAAAAAACCCATGATTAAATGACTTATTACCAGCAAAAATTCTTTACGCGAAAATTTCCTTTTTTTGATCAGATAAACAAACGCAGTTATAACAATTCCCAAAACAATCATCAGTTCTAGATTGAAATAATAATATGTTTTTAAAATTTTTGTGAAAGTAGAAATATAATCAGAAAGACTAAATCCGTACTGAACTTTACCTACAGTTTTATATTTAATCGAATTTGCCGGTGCAAAAAATAAAGCCAGATAACCAATCGCAATGGAAATATTAGTTATTATGATATTGAAATCTGGCAGTTTCTTGTTTTGAAGTAGAAATTTTAAACCAAATAGTCCAGAAAATAGCAGAAGAACAGGGGGAACATGCTCATTACCCATTCCTATAACAAAACCTACAAAACATAATAAAACAGCTTTTACAGGAGATTTTGGAAGTACATTATTCTGAAAAACAAAATATTCTGTCATTACAAACAAATACAAAAGATACAGAACATGTGTAAATGTATAATTGGTTGCAAAAGGGCTGTAATAAAACAGTTCTCCGAAATAATTAATTAAAAATATGAATACTCCTGCTAAAATTAAAAGTTTCCACATATCTTCTTTATCAGAAATTTTTGGAAATCTTCTGAAAATATTAGCAAATAATGCCCATAAAAACCCGTTGAAAATGAGAAAACTGAATATTAGTTTTAATATTTTACTTCGTGCAACAATATTTAGAAAAAACTGCCCAATTCTTGGATTTACATAATTATAGCTAGTCCAGTATTCAGAAAAAGCATACGGCAATTGTGTCTTGTCGAGATAGTAAAATTCATCACGGGTAACCGGAAACCAATACACACTCAAAAGAAATCCGATATTGATAAACACAATTAAAAATAAAGGTAAATATTTAGTCTTCATTTTTAATAATTTCGTTAAAATACAATGGTCTGTTTTTTACTTCTATATGAATTCTGCCTATATATTCCCCCAAAATACCCAGGAAAAGCATAATCAGAGAACAGAAAAAAATCATTACTGAAAGAAGAGTCAGAAACCCTGTTTTTGGCTCATGGTTAAGGTGGCTTTTGTAAATAGAAAATGCTAAAAACAAAATAGAACTGAAACAGCCTAAAAAACCTAATAACGTTGCTAATCTCAATGGTTTTACAGAAAACTGGATAACGCTGTCAATGGCAAGTTTATAAAGTTTCAAAAAATTATATTTAGAAGTTCCTGCATATCTTTTGGGAGCTGTAAATTCCAAGATCAAAGCATCCTGAAGCCCAACCAGCGACAGCATTCCCCGGAACATCCTGTCAGTCTCATTAAGCTGATTTATCCATACTACATATTTTTTGTCTAGAAGTCTGAAATCAGGCATATTTCTCGGGATTTTTACATCAGAAAGAAAGTTTAGAATTCTGTAATAAGTATTTCCAAGAATTCTGTATTTTAATCCTTTATCTTCATTATCTGTCCTTTGAGTAAGAACTAATTTATAACCCTCTATCCATTTCTGAATCATTTCTGCAGCCATTGCAGGCGGATGTTGCAGATCCGCATCCATAAAAAGCACCGCAAACTCTTTCTCTTTGTTTTGCTGTGCAACATAATTTAATCCTGCGGTCATAGCCATTTCATGTCCGAAATTCTTAGACTGGTTAATGATCGTAATACAAGAATCTTTTTTTTGTAACTCCTTTAATATGTGCAGCGTATGATCCTTCGAACCGTCATTTACAAAAACCATCTCATAATTTTCAAAAGAAATCCTATTTAATTCTTCATGAAGACCAGAATAAAGAACTTCCAGATTCTCTTCTTCGTTATAAGCAGATATAATCAGATAAACTTTCCTCATAATTATACAGTGTTTCTTTAGTAAAAGTAATTAATGGCAATCAGAATTTATTTCACAAAAACTCCAACAAATTTTCCCTCAAATTCAACTACAACGGGAGTAATTTTCTGCTGTTCGCAGAAGTCCTGAAAAGCAGAATTATCGTTAATGTCATCAGAAATGAAAACCCCTCCTTTTCTTAATCTTGGATAAAGTGTTTCATAAGCCCATTTCATTCCCTCATAGGATTTGTCGGAATCATAATGCATCACGTCTACCTCTCCACATTCCTTTAAAATTTTAGGTAAAGATTCACGGTCAGCATGACGAAAAAGCTTCCAGTTACTTTTTAGATCTTCAGCAACAACACAACCTACATATCTATCTCCATTCTGCCCCAGATAAGGCATATCAGAACTGTATAAAATTCCGTTTCTTTTTTGAAGAGAAGTAAGTATTGCAAACGAGCTCCATCCATAGGCGACGCCGGTTTCTATAGCAGATTTTGCCTGAGTAAATTCACAAGCACTGTATAAAAGCTCTAATGCCCCAGCACCTCCCATTTTTACGGGACATGCATTTTGAAGATCTAAAGCATGTTTAAATTCTTGAGGATATTTTTCTGAAAATCTCTGAAAATCTAAACCAAATATTTTTTTAATTGCTTCCTGCTGACTCACAGCAATTTTTGAAGCCCAAAGATTGGTTTTTTCTTTTCCTTTAAAAGCATTATTTCTGTTAAAAATATTCTTGATTATTTTTCTACCCAGTTCAGGATAGAGATCCGGACGCTTCAGGTACCCTATAAAAGTTTTGAGAACTCGTCTTATTTCGCTCACAGTGTTTATTTTAATGTTACAAAAATAAAGATTTTTATCAGATTGAGCAGAATATTTATCTTTGTGTAAATTTATTAACATAAAAGATGCGTCCCTCATGATAAAATTTTCAATCTTAATTGCCAATTACAACAACGGAAAGTTCTTTCATGACTGCTATCATTCCATTATTGCACAAAATTTTAAAAATTGGGAAGTTATTATTTTGGATGATGCTTCTACAGATAACTCTTTAAAAATCATTTCTGAACTTGTAGCTGATGATCCTCGTTTTAAAATCTATAAAAATGATGTAAACAGCGGAGTTGGCATTACAAAAAGCAAACTGATTGAGCTTGCAACTGGAGATATATGCGGATTTGTAGATCCCGATGATGCCATTACATTCAATGCTCTGGAATCTGCAGTTAATGTTTTTAAAAAAGATCACAAGATTGTACTTACATATTCCAGTTTCGTAAAATGTGATGAACAATTGAAACCTGTTGAGTCATTCATATCAGGAATGCAGGTGGTCAATAATGATCCTTACTTTTTCAACTGCCCTGTACACATTGTGCATTTTGTATGTTTCAGAAAAGATGTCTATGAAAAGACCGAGAAAATAAATACTGAAATGAAAATTGCAGAAGATCAGGATCTGTATCTGAAAATGTATGAAAAAGGTAATGTAAAATACATCAATGAACCAAATTATCTGTACCGTACACATTCCGGAGGAATTTCACAGAATGAAAACCTGCCTAAAGCCAGAGAGTATTTTGCAAAAGTAATTTTCAATGCGATGAAAAGACGTGGCTTACAAACCATTAACGGAAAAAAAATCCCTTCAAAATACAGCCAGCCAAAAGAGATTTATGATCTTTTGGAATACCAGAACTCAATCTCCTTCCGGATTTTGAAAAAATTGAAAATAATGATGCAGTAAAATCAGGATGAAAGAAAATAAAAAAATAAAAGTACTGTTCAGACACCGTTCTATGGAGATGGGAGGTGTAGAAAAGGTTGTTCTCAGCATGCTGAATCATCTCAGCAAGGAAAAATTTGAGATTACTTTATGTCTTAATATCAATCAGGGAGAGCTCCGTAATGAAATTCCGTCTCATGTAAGAAAAGTTTTTATCGCCGGAGGAAAAGAAGATTTTTCTGCAAACCCTCTTATTCATAAATTGCAGCTTGCAAAAAGAAAACTGAGGCTCAATAAAGCCAGCAGAAACCCTAAAATTTCTACTAAAATTTTAAATGACCATTTTGATGTAGAAATAGCTCCTACTTACGCAGCTTTTTCTTCAGTTTTAAATTCATCAAACAAAAATTCAAAAAAAATTGGTTGGTTTCATTCAGACATTACGCTACCCAAATTACAGCCGCTGGTGCCGGAAATTTTAAAACAGATTCCTCAGTTTGATTATTTCATTTTCGGATCTCAGCAAACCAAGGATATCTTGATAGAAACATACCCAAATTTACACATTCCTGAAAATCAGGTTATCAGAAATGCCATTCCGATTGAAGAAATAAAAAATAAAGCCAGCGAAAGTGCTCTTCAGCTTCCCGAAAAAATCATTTTTGTTTCCGTGGGCAGGCTCCACAGCAGAAAAGGTTTTCATAAACTTATGCAGGCTCATTCCAGATTGATAAATGACGGTTTCGATCATCATATTATCATTATTGGTGACGGTGAGGAAATGACAAACCTTAAAAAACAGGCTCTGGAGCTAGGTGTTACAAAAACTTTTGAGCTAATCGGTTCATTACTTAATCCATATCCCTACGTCAAAAATGCAGACTTTTTTATTCTGCCTTCAGAATCTGAAAGTTGGCCATTGATTATTGCTGATTCTTTGATCTTACAAAAGCCCATCATTTCAACAAATGTAGGAGGTATTCCTGAGATGATTACCCATGATAAAACAGGATATCTTATCAATTATAGCATAGAAGAAATGTATGATGCCACGAAGAAGTTTATGATAGAACCTGAATATGTTAATAAGATTAAAGAAAATTTGACAAATATTGAAACAGAATTTGACAATCAGAAAATTTTTGATGCCGTTGAGAATATCATTATTAAATTAGCAGAAAAATAACTTGATGAATTTACTGTACCGTATTGTTATAAAAATACATACGATTTGGAAACAGCTTTACGACAAATCCTACATTGAAATTTGTAAAGTTAAAGGCATGAAAGTTGGGAAGAATGTCATTTTTATTGAAGCCCCTTCGTTTGGCTCTGAGCCCTATCTTATAGAAATTGGAGATCGCACAAAAATTACAGCAGGTTGCACCTTCATCAATCATGACGGGGCCATGTATGTAATCAGAAATATAGAAAAATATGAAGATGCGAGAAATTTTGGCAGAATCAGGCTTGGAGAAAACTGTTTCGTAGGAAATAACTGCACATTTTTACCAGGATCAAGTATGGGAAACAACTGTATTCTGGGAGCAGGATCAGTTTTAAATTCATCAATGCCGGATAATTCTGTTTATGCAGGAGTTCCTGCAAAATTTATATGCACCATAGAAGAATATGGCAATAAGGCTCTGGAAAATAATGTAATGTATCCGCGTGAGCTAGAAGTCATAAGACCAAAGCTTGATGCTTATATAAAAGAAAACCTGCCGCACAAATATAAACCTATAAAAAAATAGATGCGCCCCAAAAAGAAAATCCTCATCAGAATAGGTTCTCTGCGCCACGGTGGTGCAGAAAAAGTTTTGGCGACCTTTCTTAAAAATCTACCTGAAGATAAATATGAAATAGATTTGCTTTTAAACTTATACTCAGGAAAGTATTTGAGTGAAATCCCGAAATGGATCAACATTATCTATCTGAATAAAGGAGAGATGATTACTACTAACCGTTTGCAGGATCTTCCAAAGAAAGCATTTAGAGTTTTTTACCAAGGTTTACTGAAAAAATTTCCAAAAATTCTATATTCTGTTATTCTCAAAAACAAAAAATACGACATAGAATTTGCCGCCATTCACGGAATGAGAGACGAGATTCTAAACTCCCCCATTTCTTCATCTAAAAAAATGGTCTGGATTCATAATGATCTCACTAAAACAGAATTTCACCATTATACGGATGATGAGTTTAGAAAATTCTTTGGGTTTGATAAAATAATGGTGATTTCAGAGAAAATTCAAAACGATTTTGAAAAATTAGCCCGAAATGAAAAGGAGAAAAACAAAATCGTCAGAATTTACAACCCTTTGGATACGGAAGAAATTCTAAAAAAGTCCAATGAAAAAGCAACAGATTTCTTCGTTCCTCACAATGACAACCAACAACCAACAACCAACAACCGACAACCAACTCTCGTAAGTGTAGGAACGGTTTTCCCACAGAAAGGTTTTGACAGATTGCTGAAAGTTCATAAAAAACTTTTGGATGAAGGCTACCAACATCGGGTTCAAATTATTGGCGACGGTTATGATTTTGAAAACATCCGAAAATTAAAAGCAGAATTAGGCGTAGATAATACTGCTGAAATGCTTGGTTTTACAGACAATCCTTATCCCTATTTTAAAGCAGCAGAGTTTTATATTCTCAGTTCAAGATACGAAGGCTTTCCTACGGTTTTGTTTGAAGCGATTACGCTTAAGAAAAACATTATTGCTACAGAAGTTTCCGGAGTAAATGAAATGCTGGAAAACGGCAAATTAGGCTTAATTGTTGAGAATTCCGAAGAAGGAATTTATGAGGGAATGAAAAAGGCATTGACAACACCAGATCATTTTAACACCTATCAAAACAATCTTAAAGATTATCAAATGCCTTTTAGTCTGCAAAATTCTGTCAATTCTATTATGGAAATTATTGACGAGCTTTCTGTATAAATCTAAGTATTTTGCACCACCAGAAAGTACAAAGGCATCCCGATTGTTATATTCATAGGGAAAGTAACTGCCAGTGCCATCGGTAAAAACAATCCCGGATTGGCTTTCGGCACAGATATTTTCATTGCGGCAGGTACGGCGATATAAGATGCACTTGCCGCAAGAATAGCAAAAATAAAACGGCTAGAAACATCAGGAGTAACCCACGAACTTATCCACGCAACAATACAGCCGTTTATCAACGGAATAATCGCTGCAAATAAAATAGGAAACCAGCCGAAAGAGAAAAAAGATTTTAGCTTTCGTCCGCTGGTAACACCCATATCCAAAAGAAAAATGGCTAAAAACCCTTTGAATAAATCGTTGGTAAAAGGTTTTATACCTTCTGCCTGTTTATCATCGGCTAAAAAACCAATTGCCAAACTTCCCAAAATAAGCAACACGCTTCCGTTGGTAAATGAATGTTTAATGGCGGTTCTTTTTTTGATTTCACTGCCCTGATCTTTCCCAAAAATTGAAATAAGCACTAAGCCCATAATAATTGCCGGAGATTCCATCAGCGCCATAATGGCTACCATATGACCGTGCAACTCCAACTGCTGAGTTTCTAAATAACTGGCTGCGGTCACAAAAGTTACGGCACTTACCGAGCCATAAGCTGCAGCAATAGCTCCTGCATCATAGAGTGATAAACGCTTCTTTAAAATAAAAAATGTGTACAGCGGAATCACCAGCGATAAAGCAATTCCGAAAAGCATAGACCAACCGATTTCTGCCGTAAAATGCTCGTGCGACAATTCCTGTCCGCCTTTAAATCCAATAGCAAAAAGCAGGTATAAAGAGATAAACTTGGAAGAGTTGGGCGGTATTTCCAAATCGCTTTTTACCAGCACAGCTATTACCCCCAACACAAAAAACAACAGTGCAGGATTGGTTAAATTTTCTATCAATAAATCAAAATTCATTCGTTTAATTTTACTTAATTTTTTATCTTTTTACGGCGCGGCTGAGCCTGTCATTTAATGTGATTCCCAAACCGTTATCTGGTAAACGTTCAGCAATAATGATGTCCAAATCCATTGCATCCAACCGATGCAAAGCGGCATACAAATTTTTGGTGGCTTCTTTTAAATCTCCTTTTACAGAAAGAACTTCCTGATACGCAACTGCTGTTTTCGTTTGATTTTTAAATATTAAAGCACCAATTCTTTTTCCTGAATTTTTCTGAATTTCGTTTTCAATATTTTCCGTAAGTACCGCAGGAGTTTTGGGGGCATAATGTTTTGAAAGCATTCCGGGTGCATCGGGCGTGGTATCGTTGTGGGTTATGGTTTCTATTTTGCCAATCACCTGCTCTATTTCTTCTACTGATACCGAACCGTGCCGGTACAAAACAACTGAATCGCCCCGAAAACCAACAATAGTAGATTCTACTCCGTTTGCACAATTTCCGCCATCTAAAATAACGGGCAGTTTGTCTTGAAAATAATTACTGACGTGTTGTGGAGAAGTAGGACTAATGCTTCCAAAAGGATTAGCGCTGGGTGCTACTAAAGGAAAATCTAACTGTTCCAATAACGCCAATGCAACTAAATGCTGCGGAATTCTTACCGCCACAGTATCTTTTCCAGCCGTTACCAAATCAGGAATATGAGCCTGCTTTTTCAATACTAAAGTGAGCGATCCTGGCCAGAATTTTTCTGCAAGTATCTTTGCTTTTTCCGGAATTTCCCTTGCTACTTCTTTCAACTGTGCTACCGAATGCAGATGCACAATTAACGGATTGTACAACGGTCTTTTTTTAAGCTCAAAAATTTTTTTAATGGCCGTTTCGTTGTAAGCATTTCCTGCCAAACCATAAACCGTTTCTGTTGGCAGCGCTATCAACTCATTATTTTCTAATGCTTCTATAGCTTTTTGAATATCTTTTGTAATCATTTTTTCTTCATTAAGGATTGCAGAAATCGCAGTACATAGGATCTTCCAATTGTTTTTGATGCGGATATTTTTCCTCTTTTTTAAAATCGCACTTTTTACAAGAATAAATGTAACTGAGCGTGCTTCTGGTAGGAAAACCACATTGTGCGCAAAGCAAACCTTTCACGGCTTCGGTAATATCAAAACCGGGTGTTTGGCAATTGGGGCAGGTACATTTAATTTTTTCCACCAGTTTTTTTGCGGTTTTTTCAATCACGCTCATTCTGGTAGGATTGTACATTGCCCGCATATCGGTTTCTACAAATGCTTTTCCGTATAGTTTTTGAAATTCTTTAAAACTATTGAGCAGCGTAGTTTCATCTGTAATTCCTTTTACCAAATGGGTAGCATCCTGCGCTTCTTTTCTAATAATCAAGCCGTGCTGCGGAAAACCTGCTTTAGCAGCAAACTCCAATAATTCCTTTTCTGTTGCCACTTCTGATCCTGCAAAATTGGTTTCCAAACTTATTTCTCGGGCTATAATTTCCAGCTTATTTTTTTCATCCAGCAACACCAGAAATTCTTCGTCTGCCGAAGCAAAAAACACACTGGGATGCGCCCCAAAAGAACCTTCGCTTGCAATAGCCAAATCGCATTTTTCCAAACTCATCGCTGCTCTGCATTTTTCTTTTACCGTGGTAAGCGGATCGTTTTCGCGTTCTACGTCCCCTGTAAAAGTTCCTAAAACATCTGTATCAAACTGCTGCGAAACAATACATTTTACCCCAAATTCTTTTTCAAAAATTGGGGCAATCACCTTCTCTTTTTGATGTTTGGTTGCAATAAGCAGGGTTCTTCCTTCAAACATATTTATTCTTCAATAAAAGAAATATGAATTTCTGATGATAAATGAAGTCTTTTATGATGCTGTTGCGCCCAGGTGAAAATTTCGTTCAGCCGCTGCAATTCTTTTTTAAGTTCCGGAATTCTGCTTACCGCAGTTTCGTCATCCTTTCCGAACCGCTCAATACTGCTGAAATTCTTATGCTCATGGAATTTAATTTTAGTCATAAAAACATTCTGCAAAATTTCTTTGGCTTCTTCTGTGGTAAAGTTCCCTTCTATAAGGGTCAATTTTTCTAAATTATTCATTGTCTTTATTATTTTGAGGTGAAAATTTCTGTAAACAATCTGCTCCGGTAACAATAGCCAGCAAAGTAAACAGATGGCTGTAGATGGTATTTTCTATGAAGATTCCTAACATTAGGGACAACATCAAAAATCCTAATGATAGGGCAAGACTTAGATTTTTAGTTATCATAAAAATTATTTTAAATGATTTTTACTGTCCCTGCCCCAGAGAATATCCGGCTTTTCCATCAAATTCATACAGATTTTCTGTTTTAATGACATCAATTTCCTGATGCAGCGCGCTTTGCAATAACTGAATGATATGTTCTTTCTGAATTTTCTGATTTTCAGAAGGTTTGAATCTGCATCTCCAATGATCGGTACAGAAAGTTTCTTTAAAACCATCGGGCCACACCTTAATACCACGGTTGGTAATCATTGTAAGTTGAATGCCTTCTGTTTGAATTTTTTTCATTTTCTCTGCCAATTCGTTAGGATCTGTTCCGCTCCAATGCACGAAAACATCTACTCCTGCCAATTCTTTTTTCGCCGAAGGTTTTCTTTGGTATTTTGGAAGATCCATTACCGTATTGTTGGCATAATGCACCGGTTTTAGCTGGGCTGGTTTTTGTCCCAGATTAGCAATTACGGCATCGGCAAACGCTTGGGTTCCTACTTTTTGTTTGCTGGTTTCATCGCTGAAAATATCTTGGGTATGAATACCGTCTTCCAGCGTTTTCAGCCACGCATTGTGTACTTTTTCGGCCACCTCGTTTTGTCCGATATGGTTCAGCATCATCACCGCTCCCTGCAATAAACCTGAAGGATTAGCAACGTTTTGTCCTGCAATGGTAGGCGCAGAACCGTGTATCGCTTCGAACATAGAACATTCTTCGCCGATATTGGCAGAGCCTGCTAAACCAACAGAACCCGTAATTTGTGCAGCTATATCGCTGATGATGTCTCCGTATAAATTCGGCATCACAATCACATCAAAATCTTCCGGTGTATCTGCCACTTTTGCAGCACCTATATCAACAATCCAGTGTTCATTTTCTATTTCCGGATATTCTTTTGCAATTTCATTGAACACCTGGTGAAACAATCCGTCGGTTTGTTTCATAATATTGTCTTTGCTAAAGCAGGTTACCTTTTTTCGGTTTTGCTGTTTTGCATATTCAAAAGCATATCTTACAATTTTTTCGCAGCCCGGTCTGCTGATGAGTTTCAGACATTGTATTACCTCATCGGTCTGCTGATGTTCTATTCCTGCATACAAATCTTCCTCATTTTCTCTCACAATCACCATATCCATTACCGGGTGTTTGGTACTTACGAAAGGGTGCAAACTGGTGCAAGGTCTTACGTTGGCGTACAATCCTAAAAATTTTCGGGTAGTTACATTCAGACTTTTATATCCTCCGCCTTGAGGAGTGGTGATAGGTGCTTTCAGGAAAATTTTATTTCTTCTGATAATATCCCAGCTTTCGGAAGAAATTCCGGAAGTGTTTCCGGACAGATATATTTTCTCTCCAATTTCTATTTCATCAATTTCCAATTGTGCTCCTGCTGCTAAAATTATTTTCAGGGTTGCATCCATAATTTCCGGACCTATACCATCACCTTTAGCTACTGTAATTCTTTTCATTGAATAATTTTTAGTTTGTTATTTCTGTGGACAAATTTGAGAAATGAAATTCATAAATTTTTATTTATTTTTGTAATGTTTTATATAAACATATTTTATGAATTACACGTTAAATCAACTACAGATATTCCTGAAAATTGTACAGACTCAGAGCGTTACAAAAGCTTCGGAAGAGCTTCATCTGACGCAGCCTGCAGTTTCGATACAATTGAGAAACTTTCAGGATCAGTTTAATATTCCGCTTACTGAAGTCATTGGCAGAAAAATTTACATTACCGATTTTGGCAGAGAAATAGCCAAAGCAGCCGAAGTAATTATTCAGCAGGTACACGCCATTAATTATAAAACGATGGCTTATAAAGGGCAACTTACAGGCAGATTAAAAATTTCTGTAGTGTCTACCGGAAAATATGTGATGCCCTATTTTTTGAGCCAGTTTATGCAGCAACATCCCGGAATTGAGCTGGAAATGGATGTAACCAACAAACAAAAAGTAATAGAAAGTCTGGAAAATAATGAGGTAGATTTTGCGCTGGTTTCCATATTGCCTAAAAATTTAAGTATCGAAAAATTAGACTTACTGCAAAACAAACTTTTTTTGGTAGGAAATGCGCAGCAAAACGTGGAAAGTCAGGAAAATGTAAAAGATTTTTTTGAAAGTCTGCCGTTAATTTTTCGCGAAAAAGGTTCAGGAACCCGACAAACTATGGAAAAATTCATTAACCAAAACCATATTTCTGTACTCAAAAAAATGGAACTTACCTCCAACGAAGCGGTAAAACAGGCTTTGTTAGCAGGTTTAGGGTTTTCTATTATGCCGCTCATAGGAATCAGAAACGAGCTGCGGAATAAAGAGTTACAAATTATCCCGATGAAAGGTTTACCTATCAAAACCAACTGGAGTTTGATCTGGCTTAGAGAGAAAAAACACAGTCCGGTTTCTGAAGCATTTTTAGAATTTCTGCAAAAAGAAAAAGAAACTATTGCCCACGAAACGTTTAGGTGGTATGAGAAGTATTAATTTCTAAGACATAAAATCAAGTTTTTAAAATTAAATAGATTAGTTACAATTAATTACTTTTGTTTAAATTAATCAACATCAGTTGATCAATCTTCATTCTCTGCACAATATGAAAAATTACACTACAATACAGAAGGATTTCTACAGGGAAAGCGGAAAATGGCTTTCTAGCAAAGATATTTTGATAAAATGTATTAATCCAAACCTGCATTATATCTTTCTTTTGAGAAAGTGTCAAAAACATTCAAAAAAATCAATTCCGGGTATTTTCTGGAGATTTTTATTAAGACATTATCAGATTAAATACGGTTTTCAGATTTATCCTGAAACTGAGATAGGAGAAGGTTTTTATTTAGGACATTGGGGAGCAGTAGTCGTTAATCCCAAAACAAAAATTGGCAAAAACTGCAATATTGCACAAGGTGTAACCATCGCACAAGCCAACAGAGGAAAAAATGAAGGCGTTCCTGAGATTGGCAATCAGGTTTGGATTGGTCCTAATGCAGTAATTGTAGGAAAAATAAAAATTGGAGACAATGTACTTATTGCTCCAAATGCTTATGTTAACTCAGATGTTCCATCAAATTCTTTAGTTATCGGAAATCCTGCACAGATTATTTTAAAAGAAAATGCTACAGAGGGCTATATCAACCATTTAGTTTAACAAACCTTTTGCTGAAAGCAGAAACCACGCATTTATAAAGGGTTTGTTTAAATTTATTTTATTATATTTATACGTTTAAATTTAAAAAAATAACTAAATGTCTCAAAAGTACAACAAAATTTTTGAAAACAACAAAGCGTGGATTGACAAAAAGCTAGGCGAAGATGCCGATTTTTTCAAGAAACTATCTGCCGGTCAATCACCTGACTACCTGTACATCGGATGCAGTGACTCCAGAGTAACAGCAGAAGAACTAATGGGAGCCGGTCCTGGTGAAATTTTCGTCCACAGAAACATTGCTAATGTTGTAAACACTCTGGATATGAGTTCTACCGCTGTAATACAGTATGCTGTACAGCACTTAAAAGTAAAACACATTATTGTTTGCGGACATTACGGATGCGGTGGCGTAAAAGCGGCAATGACTCCACAAGATTACGGATTAATGAATCCTTGGCTAAGAAACATCAGAGATGTGTACAGATTACATCAGGCTGAGCTGGATGCAATAGAAAACGAACATCAAAGATACAACCGCTTAATAGAGCTAAATGTACAGGAACAATGCGTAAACGTCGTAAAAATGGCAGTGGTGCAAGAAAGATATATCCTGGAACAATATCCCATTGTACACGGATGGGTTTTTGATCTGGAAACAGGAAAAATCATTGATCTGAACATTGACTTTGAAAAAATATTAAAGGACATTCAGAAAGTATATGACCTTACCAATTCTGACTGGGTTATGAGCAGAAAAAACAACATCAATTTAAAAGATTAAGCCATCAATACATTACTGAAATACACGGGCATTTTAACGTTGGCAATTTTTGTCAACTTTATCGTTCTGCCTAGTTTATCCGTAATATTTGAATGGAATCTTACCACACTTAGCAATGATATAATCGAAGAAGAAGTAAAAACCAATACTGCGAATTTTAATGAAAAATTCCCACCTAAACCTTACAAATCCAGCGATTATATATTGGTAAAGCAATCTATAGAAGATAAAAAAAACAAATTCGAACAAAGAGATGTTTCTATACATCTAAACCCTTTTATCTCTATATTTTCACCGCCTCCCGAAGTTTAACATTAATATTTACAGCAATTAAATTATTAGTTGCCTGATACAGTGTGCTTATATTTTTCATATAAGTGTATTGTCATTTTATAATTATTATATTAAACTAAGTAATGAAAAAAGTTTCATTTTTTGCAGATTTAAAACAAAATCTGCCATCCGGATTAGTAGTATTTCTGGTAGCTCTTCCTTTGTGTTTGGGAATTGCGCTGGCTTCCGGAGCACCACCATTATCAGGGATTATTGCAGGTATCGTAGGTGGTCTTGTTATCGGATTTTTAAGTAACTCTAATATTTCTGTTTCTGGTCCGGCTGCAGGTCTCGCAGCAATTGTTTTGGCAGGAATTACTGATTTGGGAAGTTTCGAGCTGTTTTTGGCAGCCGGAATTATAGCAGGAGCTATACAGCTGGTTCTTGGTTTTTTAAGAGCAGGCAGTATTTCCAATTATTTCCCCAATAATGTAATCGAAGGAATGCTTGCAGGTATTGGTGTCATTATTATTTTGAAACAAATTCCCCATTCTGTGGGCTATGATAAAGATTTTGAAGGTAACCAAAGAATTTTTGACGGTTTTAATCTTCAGGAATATCTAACCAACCTAACCAGTGCAATTTCCACAGGAGCGGTAATTGTAACCTTGGTTTCGCTTGCGATTCTTATCACTTGGGACAAAGTTTATATTTTAAAAAGAATAAAAATGCTTCCCGGTGCTTTGGTGGCAGTAGCTGTAGGAATTGTTCTGAATGAAGTTTTTAAAGGCACCTCTTTAGAAATCGCTAAAGAACATCTGGTAAACCTACCGGTTCCTCAATCTACGGAGGACTTTAAAAAATTAATTACTTTTCCTGACTTCAAAGGATTTCTGGATGTAAAAGTCTGGATTTTAGGAGCAACTATAGCTGTTGTAGCATCAATAGAAACGTTGCTTTGTATAGAAGCATCTGACAGAATGGATGTACACAAGAGAATTACAGATACCAATCTGGAGTTAAAAGCTCAGGGAATAGGAAATCTGATCTCTTCATTCATTGGAGGATTACCAATGACATCAGTTGTCGTAAGATCTTCTGCCAATGCCAATGCCGGTGCAACCAGTAAAAGCTCTGCCATCATCCATGGTGTATTTATGTTGATTTGTGTGCTTACAATTCCTTTCCTGCTTAATAAAATTCCTTTGGCTACATTGGCTGCAGTATTGTTAATCGTAGGTTATAAACTTGCAAGTCCTTCCAAACTAAAACATTTTTGGGAAAAAGGAAAGTATCAGTTTCTGCCATTTATTGCTACATTAATCGCTGTTGTTGCATTAGATCTTCTAAAGGGTGTTGCTATAGGAATCGGCTTCTCTATATTCTACCTATTGCAGGGAAATATGAAAAGAGCCTATTACTTCAGTAAAGAACAGCTGGAAGATGCAGATGAGGTGAAAATTGATCTTGCTGAAGAAGTTTCTTTCTTAAACAAAGCCGCCATAAAGAAAACGCTTAAAAATATCGAATCTAATTCTAAAGTAGTTATTAATGCCAGCAAAACCTCCTATATTTCTGATGACATTATCGAAATGATAGAAGATTTTGCCAATGTAAGAGCTGTAGAAGAAAATATAGATGTGCGTTTGGAAGGCTTTAAAACTTCATACAAAGATTACGCAAATGATCAGCAATCACATGTAAAAGTAACACATAGACGAACAATCTAATCATTAAAAGCAGATGATTATTTTATGATAACCAACTTATTTTAGCATTCATATTCTTTCCGCCGCAAGCAAAGCTTACGGCGGATTTTATTTTCCGTTAAATGCAGACATCGTATTATTAATTCCTGCAAAAACAAATGAAAGACAGGCTTTTGCAGACTTTTCAATTCTTTCTGGCAGCTTTTCATTTTCTTCCTGATTCCAGCTTCCTAAAACGTAATCTACCTGCCGCCCTTCTGAAAACTCTGCCGAAATCCCAAAGCGAAGTCTCGCATAATTTTGAGTCTTTAAAACTTCCTGAATATTCTTCAGTCCGTTATGACCTGCGTCAGAACCCTTCATTTTCATTCTCAAAGTCCCAAAGGGCAAAGCGAGATCATCAGTAATGATCATTACATTTTCTAAGGGAATATTTTCTTTCTGCATCCAGTATTTTACAGCATTTCCGGAGAGATTCATGTAAGTGTCGGGCTTTAGAACAAAAACTTTTCTACCTTTATATTTACCTTCTGCCATCCAGCCAAAATTGGTTGTATTAAAAGAAACCTCAAGATCCTCAGCAATTTTTTCAGCTACTTTGAAACCTATATTATGACGGGTATTTTCATATTCTGTTCCTTTATTTCCAAGACCTACAATTAAATATTTCATGAAATTATTTTTTGCAAAATTAAGGTTTATAAAACAAAAAGCTCAACCCCATAAAAGGATTGAGCTAAAATATTTTAATGACATTATCTACAGAGGTTTGTAAAAATAATTTACTAAAAAACCTTGTGTAACATACATCTGAGGATCATATCTGTAATCTGTTGAGAATATAATAGGATCAGGAATAGGCATCATTAAATTTGTAAACGATACTCTTTTAGGATTGTTGGGCGACAAAATCATACTTCTGTCATCATTGATCTCTGTAGAGATTAAATGTGAAACTTTGTACTCAAAAGGAAGCAATGTATAAGCATTGATTTTGGAGTCATAATTGGAAAATTCAAAGCCATACCTCTGCGTAGGAGGGTCAAATGTATTACCGTTGAGTACTCCAATTTCTTTTAGAACATAAGATACATTATCTCCTAAATAGGTAAAAGTAGCTTTAGAATAATCTGTATAAACAAAAGAGCTTCCTCCTGCGTCTGCTCCGTCTCTCATATCAATAGAAGCAAGTTTTCCGGTTGTAGAGCTATACGTAAGATTATATAATGCTTTTCTTTTAGCTGAAACTACCCATGGCTGTGGAGGAGTTCCGGGAGCTTTTGTGTAAGTTGTTCTGTTTTCTGAAATCAATGTAAGCCTTCCCAAATTTCCATAAGTAAACTGTTGGGTATATGCCGTACTGTCTGTATCTAAAGTACCGTCTCCGTCAGAATCCAGAAAACCGTAATAAGTAATTTTGCTTATTTTATCACCGCTCCATTCGATATTGGTTACAGAGCCTTTTTCAGTTAATACTTTAGTTAAAAGCAGACCGCTGTACTGATATTCTGCAATAGTACCAACATCGGTAACTTCTCTGGATAAAGCTCTTGGACCGATAAGCCCCGTATTATCATTCAGATCCAAAAGCGGATCCCCTTCTTCATTTACCAAATCTTTACACGAGTGTATAGAAGACAAACCTGCTATTAGTATAACAAAATAGAAAAGTTTTTTCATTTCTAAATGGGATTATATAATTTTCTACAAATATAATTTTTTTTTGTATAAAAATTACCTTTTTACAGATATTATCACAAGAAATACAATAAAAAATAAATTACAAAGCTTTGTAAATATATTTCTGTGACTGTGACTGATCAGAAACCGGATAATTCTGAGAATCATACAGATAGTTGATCGTTCCAGGAATTGCTGGAGCTGGAGGTGTAACAATACTGAAATCTGTAAGGTTATTTGCCGATAAAGAATAAAAATTAAAAGGATGATATAAACTCCAAACAACAAAAAATTCTTTTGGTAACGTATTGTACGGATTTATTTTACTGTCATAACTACTATAATTATAGGTTGATGTGAACACTGTTGACATATCCGGAACTCCCGCAGAATTGGTCATTCCATTTTCCATAATCATTTTTGAAATATTGCTGCCAGTATATGTGATATTATAATTGAAAAAGAATGAGTAAGCATTTCCTGATTTTTTCTTTTCAACAATTTTTGTCATTTTGCCGGCTCCGTCATATGTATAGGTATATTCACTATCAAAATTAGGAACACCTCCTATCGTTCTATAACAGGTCGTGAAATTAATTTTCCCGCTAGCATCGTAAGTGATATTATATTCTTGCGACATATTATTTGCAGGCACGGAGCCATTAATTTCCTGATCAAACTTAACTTTCGTAATTTTCCCTGATGTGTAGGTAACTTTTCCTATGATATAAGAATTAGCCGCACTTGTTTCTTTAAAAATCGCTTTTTCAAGTATTGTCCCATTGGTTACATACTCCTGATTAATGATGTTGTTTGCAGTGATTTTATGTAAAATCCTCGGTCCTGTTATTGTTGTAGTACTTCCGCCTCCATTGGGACTGTTAGGATTATTCTTATTGTTGTTGATGGGATCTTCCGTCGTGTTATCGCAAGAAAATACAAATCCCATCGCAAGAATTGCAACAGCTTTAATGAAATAGTTTTTAATCATGGTTTTAATTTATTTTGGCACAAATATAATTATTTTTCAATTCCAAAGGATATAAATTGAAAATTTCGCACTAAAAAAACAATTCCACTAAAAATTAATAAAACAAACAATGATCACTGCCCTAAAATAGATCGAAGCAACACATTTACTTCATCCACATTTTTCACTTTATCTTTTCGCATCATCAGTTGATTTCCTTCTTTTGCCACCTTCTCTTTGAGTTGAGCCTGAGCAGGATTTTGGGTGAGATACGAAATAATGTGACGAAATTTATCCGTCTGATAAAACTTATCCTGCGGATTTCCGGGAAAATAACCAAGGAAAATTCCGTTTTTCATAACAATTTTTTCAAAACCAATATCTGCCGCAAGCCATTTTAGAGAGACACTTTTCAGTAAATTAACTGCTTCTTTAGGAAGTTCTCCAAAGCGATCTTTCAGTTCAGATTCAAACTTCTGCAGGTCTTTTTCGTTATCAATTTCAGCCAGTTTCTGGTAAAGCTGTAATCTTTCTTCGGTGCTTGATACGTAAGAATCTGTAAGCATCAACTCTAAATCAGTATCAATATTTACTTCCTTTACAGATTTGAATAATTTTTGCCGTTCTTCTTCATTTTCAAACAAATTTTCAAAATCTTTATCATCTTTAAGCTCTTCCAAAGCTTCCTGCATGAGCTTCTGATACGTTTCAAAACCCATTTCGTTGATAAATCCGCTCTGTTCACCACCTAGTAAATCTCCGGCTCCACGAATTTCAAGATCTTTCATTGCAATCTGGAAACCACTTCCCAAATCCGAAAACTGCTCAATAGCTTCCAGTCTTTTCCTTGCATCAGAAGTCATCATATCAAATGGTGGTGTAATGAGATAGCAAAAAGCCTTTCTGTTGCTTCGTCCTACCCTTCCTCTCATCTGGTGAAGATCTGCCATTCCGAAACGCTGCGCATCATTGATGAAAATGGTATTCGCATTCGGAACATCTACCCCACTTTCCACAATGGTGGTAGAAACCAATACGTCATATTTGCCTTCCATAAAGTCCAGAACATTCTGTTCCAGCTGCTTTCCGTCCATCTGACCGTGACCTGTAATTACTCTTGCGTCAGGCACCAACCTTTGAATAAGTCCTGCAATATCTTTTAGGTTTTCTACCCTGTTGTTGATAAAATAAACCTGTCCATCACGCTGTAATTCGTATGAAACCGCATCACGGATCAGTTCTTCATTAAAACCGACAATCTGGGTTTCTACAGGCTGCCTGTTGGGAGGCGGAGTTTTTATCACCGACAAATCTCTTGCAGCCATCAACGAAAACTGCAATGTTCTCGGGATCGGAGTTGCGGTCAGAGTAAGGGTATCTATATTGCTTTTCAGCGTTTTGAGTTTATCTTTTACGGCAACACCAAATTTATGTTCCTCATCAATAATCAGCAATCCTAAATCTTTGAATTTTACTTTCTCGGAAGTCAGCTGATGCGTTCCGATTACAATATCTATTTTTCCGTTATTTAAACCCTCAATCGTTTCACTCTTCTGTTTTGCTGTTCTGAAGCGGTTCATGTACGATATATTAACCGGAAAATCTTTTAATCTGTCTTTGAAACTTCTGTAATGCTGAAAAGCAAGAATGGTAGTCGGAACCAGAACTGCAACCTGCTTTCCGTCTGTTGCCGCTTTAAAAGCAGCACGGATCGCAACTTCAGTTTTACCAAAACCTACATCTCCACAAACCAAGCGATCCATCACTCCGTCATCTTCCATATCATTTTTCACATCAATGGTTGCCTTTTCCTGATCGGGGGTATCTTCGTATACAAAACTTGCTTCCAGCTCATTTTGAAGATAAGAATCCGGGCTGAATGCAAAACCTTTTGCTGTTTTCCTTTCTGCATACAGTTTAATCAAGTCAAAAGCAATCTGTTTTACTTTGGCTTTTGTTTTCTGTTTTAAAGATTTCCAGGCAGGAGATCCCAGCTTACTCAATACAACTTCTTTTCCGTCGGGACCGTTGTATTTCGAAATTTTATGCAAAGAATGAATGCTTACGTACAATAAATCTCCGTTTTTATAAGTCAGTTTAAAACATTCCTGAATTTTTCCATCATTATTCACCTTCACCAATCCCATAAATTTCCCAATTCCGTGGTCAATATGGGCAATATAATCTCCTATTTTTAAAGACATTAAATCTTTCAGCGTCAACTGTTCAGATTTGGCAAAAGCATTTTTCGCTTTGTATCTTTGATAGCGGTCAAAAATCTGGTGATCTGTGTATACTAGAATTTTATAATCCTGATCTACAAAGCCTTCATGAAGTTCAGATTTAAAACTTTTGAAAGAAACCTTATGTCCCAATTCTTCAAAAATAGATTCGAGTCTGTCTTTTTGCTTTTCTGATGAAAAGGAAATCCAGAGATCATACACTTCTTCCTGCTTTTCAAGAAGATTTTCAATAAGCATTTCAAAATTTTTATGAAAAGAAGGCTGCGTAATCTGATTAAGTTTTACTTCAGAAGATTTCACAGCATCAATTCCGACACTGCTAAAATCTATGGTTTTGAACTTTTTGTAATCAAACAAGAATTCTTCATCAGAAATAAAAAGTTCCTGCGGTGCTCTGTGAGCAATATCTTTGTTTAGATTTTCATATTTTTCCAGCGATTTTTCATAAAATGCTTTAATTTTCTGAAGACCTACCACTGCATTTTTAGAAACTATGATCGTGTCTTCCGGAAGAATTTCAAGCAGCGAAACTTTCGTTCCCGAAACTGAAAAATTCATGTTGGAAACCAGTTGAAAATCATTCACTTTATCTACCGAAAGCTGAGTTTCTATATCAAAAGTTTTAATATTTTCAACTTCATTGCCGAAAAATGTGATTCTATAAGGCTTTTCATTGGAATAAGAAAAAACATCTACAATTCCCCCGCGAACAGAAAACTCACCTGGCTCAGAAACAAAATCTGTCTGATGAAACTGATAATGGTTCAAAAGTTCATCCACAAAATCAAAATCAAGCTGATCGCCAACTTTAATATGATGCGAAATGGCTTTAAAGTCTTCTTTTTTAAGAACTTTTTCAGACAAAGCTCCCATAAAAGCCACAATCATTTTCGGAGATTTATCAGAATTGATTTTATTAAGAACTTCGGTACGAAGAACCAGATTGGCATTCTGGGTTTTCTCTACCTGATAAGGCTCAAGATGAGTGGCAGGAAAATAAAGTACATTCTCATTGCCCAGCAAATCTTCCATTTCGGTATTGGCATACAACGCTTCCTCTTTTTCGTCAAGAAGAAAAAGCACGGTTTTATTTGTTATAAGGAAAATTTTGGCTGCTATTACCGAAGGCGAAGAACCTGCACTTCCCCTTACCAAAAGATGTGAATGATTGTCCGTAGAATGCAGAATTTCTTTTCCAAATTCTTTTTTCAACAAATCCGGCAAAAATTTTTCGCTGATATTTTTTAACTGCATAAATAATCTGTAAAACGACAAAAACGATTTCGGGAGTTTTCCGAAACCGTACAAATGTCTCTACAAAGGTAAGGTTTGTTTTAAAGTTATCCCAACAATCCTTACAACAAGATGAATTTTAACATAAAATCTTATTTACCTTAAAATAAATCCAAAATATTCTAAAAAAAGTTAATAAATAAATCAAAACCAAGCTTAGGCACAATGTTTGAAAATTGTTACTCCATAAACCAAAAAAATAAGTATTATGAAAAATGTATTAAAAATTTTAGGAGTATTTGTTTTCCTTTTTGCAGTAACGTCAATTACCTCGTGCAGAAGTGATGACGATCCCGCAGACAATGACTTTTTTGCAGGAACGTATAAAGGAAGTATTTCCTACACGGACGACCAAAACAATATCTCTACAGACAACGGAGAAGTATTCGTAACAAAAATTGCCAGCGGAACTAAGTATAACTTCAGGTTTTCAAACGGAATCCCTGATCTGAACGGTCTTGAGTTTGAAAAACAAGGAGACAACACTTTAGTTATGATTAATTCTAATGCTCTGGTATATGTAAGAATTGATAATAATGAACTAAAGATGCTTTACACTGCCGATGGTAAAACATGGAGAGCCAACTGTACCAGATAATAAACTAAAAAATAAGCTTAATAAAATCCGTTTCAATAGAAGCGGATTTTTCTATGCTATGAAAATTCGGATTTATTATTAGAAAAAATAATTTTTATATTAAGTTTTTCTTTAATTTTACTTTAACTAAAAATTCAAACTAATGAAAAAATTATTAACTGCCCTATCCTTTGTAATAGGATTGGGATTTGCTACAGCACAACAGACCGCACCTGCCGCTAAAACGTCTAAAACTACTGTAACCAAACAGATAAAACCTTTGAAAGCAGCCGAAACGCCATCTGCAAAACCTCCGGTAAAGCTTAAAAAAGACGGAACTCCAGACAAAAGATACAAGGAAAATCAAAAGCTGAAAAAGGACGGAACGCCGGACAAAAGATATAAAGTGAATAAATAATTCCAATGCTGATTCGATGTTTGAATCAGCATTTTTATTTAAGTAAATTTTGACTATCACATACAGTAAACGGAAATTTTCAATACTATTGAAAAAAATAGCCAGATAATAGTTTGTTGAAAGTAAATTAGCGAATCATACCAAATTTTTCACTCTCATATCTTATCTTATTTATAAATTTGAACCATGTTAAATTTCCTAAAGAAACAAGCAGCATTAATCTGGGCAAAAAAAAGCGTAAGAAAAGCACAGGATTTCAAACTAAATGCAGAAAAGAATCAGGAGCAACTGCTGCTCTCGCTTGTGAGGCACGCAGAAAAAACGCTTTTCGGAAGAACGCACGGCTTTAAAGAAATATACTCTGTACAGGATTTTCAAAATAAAGTTCCTGTCGCAGATTATGAAGCTCTGAAATCTTATATAGAAAAGGTGAAAAAGGGACAGCGAAATATTCTCTGGACAGATACTCCTGAATATTTTGCAAAAACTTCCGGCACTACTTCCGGCGCAAAATATATTCCGATCTCAAAAGAAGGAATGCCTTATCAGGTAAAAGGAGCTCAAAGTGCACTTTTTCATTATATCGCAAAAAAAAATAATGCCGATTTTGTAGGCGGAAAAATGATTTTTTTACAGGGAAGCCCGGAACTGGAAGAAGTTTTCGGGATAAAAACCGGAAGACTTTCGGGTATTGTTGCCCATCACATTCCAAATTATCTCCAGAAAAACCGTTTGCCAAGCTGGGAAACCAACCTGATAGAAGACTGGGAAACCAAAGTAGATAAAATTGTGGAAGAAACCGAAAAAGAAAACATGACTCTGATTTCGGGAATTCCGCCATGGCTGATTATGTATTTTGAAAAACTGATTGAAAAGCACGGCAAAAAAATAAAACAGATCTTCCCCAATCTTCAGCTTATTGTTACAGGCGGTGTAAATTACGAACCTTACCGCGATAAAATGGAAGAACTTCTGGGTGGAAGTGTAGATATCGTTCAGACGTTTCCTGCCTCGGAAGGTTTTTTTGCATTTCAGGATGATTACACGAAAGAAGGATTGCTGCTTTTAACCAATCATGGAATTTTTTATGAATTTATTCCGCTGGAAGAATATGGCAAACCCAACGCCAGAAGACTGACATTGAAAGATGTCGAACTTAATAAAGATTATGCATTAATTCTTACAACCAATTCCGGACTTTGGGCGTATTCCATCGGTGATGTGGTAAGATTTATTGACAAACAACCGCACAGAATTCTGGTAAGCGGAAGAACGAAACATTTTACGTCAGCTTTTGGAGAACACGTCATTGCTTTTGAAGTGGAAGAAGCCATGAAAGCGGCATTGGAAAAGCATCCTGCACAGATTACTGAATTTCATCTCGCCCCTCAAGTCAACCCAGAAAAAGGATTACCTTATCATGAGTGGTTTATTGAATTTGAAAAAGAACCGCAAAACTTCGATTTATTCAGCAGCGAGCTTGACGATCAGCTCAGAAAAAGAAACTCATATTATGACGATCTCATTTCAGGGAATATTCTGCAGAAACTCAAAATTTCAAAACTCAGAAAAAACGCCTTCAATGAATATGCAAAATCTGAAGGAAAACTGGGCGGACAAAATAAGATTCCCAGACTGGCAAATGACAGAAAAATTGCAGATTTGCTGAAAGTTTATAAAATTTAGCTACATTTTCTTCAATACAAAAACATATATTCAAAAAAAATTATAAATTTGAAAAACTAAAAAATTATAATGAAAGCATCTGTACTTTTAAAATCATCTTTATTAACGTCGTTATTTGTAATATCATCATGCGCTACTACAAAATATAGCGAAGATGTTGCACAAAATAATTACTCTAATCTTGAAGCAGGAAAAATCTATGTAGTAACTCCAAGAGACGGCTCAAAAAAGCAAACGATTTTATTCCGAAATGTAGCAGGTGATAATATCATTGGTACAAAAGGCAAAAAAGACAGTACGGAAGTGGTAATTCCAAAAGCTAATATCGCATCTGTGAAAGACAGATCAAAAGCAAGAGTAACGACAGGTGCTGTTGTAATAGGTGCCGCCGCAGCCGCTGCAATTGTGATCAGCTCATCACGTGCAGATTAAAATAGACTTTATCTCTCAATAGATATTTTATTTATCTTTTGAAAATAAAAAATACAGATAGCCTTGAATGAAGATTTAAGGCTATTTTTGCACCATGATTTCATCTTTACCGCTCAAAACACTACAAAATACAGAATTCAGAAATCTTCTTACCGGAAGATTTTTTATTGTTTTAGCATTCAGAATGTTGGCAACATTATTAGGATGGTGGGTTTATCAGCTTACAAAAGATCCGTTTTCAATTGGTTTGATAGGACTTTCTGAAGTAATTCCTGCCGTAAGCTGTGCTTTATATGCAGGTCATGTTATTGACATGAACGAAAAAAAGAAACTGCTGCTCATCTGTAACTACGCCTATGTATTTCTCATCAGTCTTTTACTCATCCCTGCTTTTCTGAATGTTAAACTTCACTTTTCCGGACATGAAATTACCTATTTTATTTACGCCGTAATTTTTCTTACCGGAATTGCAAGAGCATTTATCGGTCCTATAGTACCTTCAATGATTCCTAAAATTGTACAAAAAGTAAATCTTCCCAATGCAATTACATTAAATCAGGCAACATTTCTGATCTCATCTGTTTGCGGTCATGCAGCAGGCGGATTTTTAATTGAGTTTTATGGAATTAAATGGACGCTGGTTGCTGTAATTGGTTTCATGATTTTAGCTTCATTTTTCTTCTGGAAGCTTAAACCCCAGTTTTCTGAACACAAAAAAGACGAAATAAAAGTAATGGAAAGCATTAAAGAAGGAGTTTCCTATATTTTTAAAACAAAAGAAATTTTAGGAGCACTTTGTCTGGACATGTTTGCTGTACTTTTTGGCGGTGCGGTTGCCATGATTCCTGTTTTTGCTACTGATATATTAAAATCTGGAGCCAATGGTCTAGGATTACTGAATGCTGCATCAGATATTGGCTCAATGATTATTATTACAACGCTTTCTCTGGTGCCGCTAAGAAAAAATCAGGGCAAAATTTTACTGGCTGTTGTTGCCGGCTTTGGGTTATGTATTATAGGATTCGGATTATCGGAATATTACTGGCTTTCATTCATGTTTCTTGTTCTGAGCGGAATGCTGGACGGAATTTCAGTAGTGATCCGAGGCACCATTGTACAGCTGAAAACTCCGGATCATATTCGGGGAAGGGTATTGAGTGCCAATTCTATTTTCATCATGTCTAGCAATGAGATGGGACAATTTGAAAGCGGTTTGGCTGCAAAACTTTTTGGAGTGGTAAGATCGGTTATTCTGGGAGGCAGTATGACGGTGCTTATTGCCGCAATTGTAGGAATTTCCAACTCAAGATTAAGAAAAATGCAATATTAGGAGTGATCTATCGTTAACAATACATGCAAAATAAAAAACTTACCATTAGATTGTTATTTTTTTTATATTTGTGCTTAAAAATTTTTCAAAATGAAAAAAGCTTTACTGATATTTTTAATGATTATTTCTCAGATGATTTCTGCACAATCTGACTGTCCTACAGCGATTACAGTTTGTGGAAACTCGGGAATATCCTATACCCCTTCCGGACCGGGTAATATCCTTGAAGATTTAGGAGGATGCTTAACGGATGATGAAAACTTTTCCGTATGGTACACTTTCACTATTAAAACCGGAGGAACACTCACTTTTACAATAAATCCTAATGTTTTTGATGATGATTATGACTTTGGAGTCTATGGTCCTAATAAAGCATGCAGCAATTTAGGAGCACCTATTCGCTGTAACTTTTCCGGTCTTGATGGTCCGACAGGACTTAACCTTACAACAGTACATCCAGCTGTAAATGGTCAATGGAGCGGTTTTATGAATGTTTTACCTGGTGAAACATATTATTTGGTAATTGATAATTATTCCAACAGTCCGAACGGGTTTTCACTTACATGGGGAGGTACAGCTACATTAGCATCACCATTTAATGATCCTACACTGATTACGAATCCTTTTATTGCTCCAGGCTTACCAAACGCAGACCCTACTCTTCCGAACGAAATTATTGTCTGCTCCAATCCTGCAACATTTGATTTTAGTTCTTTAACCAATGGAATCATTAATGGCAATACAAATTTTACCGTAAGCTATCATTATAACACCAATGATTTGCTGACCGGAGACAATCCTATCACAACTCCAATTACAGTAAATACCACAGACACTTATTATTACAGTATAACTTACACCGACCCTACCAATCCGAATAATCCTATCAACAAGTGTAAACAGACAGGTGAGTTTAAATTTAAAGACGGTACTATCGTTGCTACCGATGATACGCTTACAGAATGTAATAACAATAATACAGGACAGGCAGTGTTCAACCTTACGACAGCGAATGTAATCAATGATCCTACTTATGTTAAAAAGTATTATGCCTCAATGTATGATCTTAATAACAATATAGAAATAGCTAATCCTTACCAGTATACATCTGCTGGAGGTTCGGTTTTTGTATTGATAACTACTCCTTTTGGATGTTCAGATATTGCAGAGATCAAGCTACAGTTTTATCCTGTTATCACAGTAACGGAAGCAACGCTGCGAAGCTGCTTTATTGAATCGAACCCTTCAACAGGATCATTTAATCTGGAAACGGCATTAATCAATAATCCAACCGGAACTACTAAAAAGTATTTCCCATCTATGACAGATGCGGTAAATTCAACAAACGAAATTACCAACTTCACCGACTATGTTGCACCAACAGGAGTAGTATATATCAGAGTTACTGACGGGAACGGATGCTTTACTGTTGCTAAAGTGAATTTAATTGTTTTCCCTCCGGTATATTCTACAGTTTTACAGGATAAAGTCATTTGTTTTGAAGACAAGACTACATTAGATGCAGGACCGGGATTCAGCTCATACCTTTGGAGTACAGGTGCCACTACGCAGACAATTTCTAATGTAGGAGTAGGCACTTACTGGGTAAAACTTAAAACTGGAGACTGTACTTCTACACAGACTGTAAAAGTATATGCATCTGAACAGCCGGTAGTTTCTAACATTGATGTTTCAAATACCACTATTACCGTAAATGCAACGGGCGGAACACCGGGATATATGTATTCTATTGATAATGTAAACTGGCAGGATTCTAACGTATTTACTGGCATAACAAGAGGGGATCACACTATCTATGTAAAAGATTCATACGATTGTGAGCCGATACAGGTAAACATTGTCGTTCCGAATCTGGTAAATGTCATTACACCAAACGGAGACGGAATAAATGATGTAATAGATTATTCCGCATTAGCAGGAAAAGAAAACCTTGTTCTTAGTATTTTTGACAGATATGGCGCAAAAGTTTATCAGGCTGATAAAACCAACGGTTACAAATGGAACGGAACTACCAACGGAAGCAAAAGGGTTTCTACCGGAAACTACTGGTATTCTGTTACATGGAACGAAAACAATAAAACTAAAACGCCAATCAAATATTCTGGCTGGCTAATGGTAAAAAACAGAGAATAAGAATTATTACCTTATAATAAAAGCCGCTTTTTGCGGCTTTTTGCATTTTTGATTGCAAATATTACATTCCACAAATAAATTTTTAAGTAAATTTGTTCTAAATATCATTTTAGAATGAAAAAAATATTACTTCTTTTTATTATAACATTATCGCAGTTCTTCTATTCGCAATCGGATTGTATTACGGCAATTCCGGTATGCGGTAACTCAGATATTTCCTTCACTCCTGGTGGTCCGGGAAATATTTTGGAGGACTTAGGAGGATGTTTAATTGACGATGAAAACTTTTCGGTATGGTATACTTTTACAGTACAAACCTCCGGAACATTAGCATTTACAATTGATGCAGTTAACAACAGTACCGATTATGACTTTGCAGTTTATGCACCAAACGCAACATGTTCCGCGTTGGGAACGCCTATCAGATGTAATTTTGCCGGAATTTCTCCCACAGGAAACACGGGTCTTGAACTTACACCAAGTGGTTCAGCTTATTTTGAACCTTATTTGGATGTTGTGGCTGGTCAAACTTATTATCTGGTAATTGATAACTATAGTAACGCAGCAAATAGTGGCTTTTCCTTGTTATGGAGCGGTACCGCATCATTATCTTCGCCATTTTCAGATCCTGCTTTAACGCCAAACCCCTTTATTACGCCTGGAAATCCTGCACCAAACCCTGCAGATCCACAGGAGATCCTCAAATGCGCATTACCAATGCAGTTTGACTTCACT
This sequence comes from Chryseobacterium binzhouense, assembly GCF_007474545.1. GTDB lineage: Bacteria > Bacteroidota > Bacteroidia > Flavobacteriales > Weeksellaceae > Chryseobacterium > Chryseobacterium binzhouense. Next base: position 19,871 of record NZ_VKOG01000009.1, on the reverse strand, counting down.
ACCTTAAGCAGTGGTATTTTAAACGGCAATACAGCTTTTACAATCAGTTACCATGATAATGTTAATGATGCAATTACAGGTGACCAACCTATCACAACTACTACAATAAATGGCACAACCGTTTACTATTTCCGAGTAGAATATAACGATCCTTCAAATCCAAACAATCCTATTAATGGATGTTATCAAACTGGTAAATTCAAATTCAAACAAGGAAATATAGTAGCTAAAGACGCTACACTTACTGCCTGCAACAACAATAATGCAGGTACAGGAACATTCAATCTTACTCTTGCAAATGTGTTTGATGATCCTACTGCCACAAAAAAATACTATCCGACTTTAGCAGATCTTAACGCCGGAACCAACGAGATCACCAATCCTATAACGTATGTGTCTGCACCCAAAACAATTTATGTGAAAGTAACTTCAGTGGAAGGTTGTACAGATGATTCTACAATTACGTTGCAATTTTACCCGGTAGTTACTTTAACGCCTGCTACAATGGAATCTTGTTTTATCGAAAACTCTATCACAACAGCAACTTTTGATCTTACCCAAGCAAACGTAACTACGTTGGCAGGAGCTACAAAGAGATTCTTCAGAACTCAGGCCGATGCTTTGGCAGGAACCAATCAAATTGCAAATCCTAACAATTTTGTTTCAAATGCTACAACAGTTTATGTAAGAGTTACAAGTACAGATGCATGTTTTGCTATTACAAGTATTACCTTAAAAGTATTGCCTCCTGTAAAGTCTACTGTTTTAAAGGATAAAACAATCTGCATGGAAGACAGAACTACCTTAGATGCAGGACCTGGTTTTGATGGTTATGAATGGAGCACAGGAGCTACAACACAAACCATTCAGGGAGTTGGCGTAGGTTCTTACTGGGTAAGATTGAAGACAGGTAAATGTTTTACATATCAGGAAGTAAAGATCTACCCTACACCGCAGCCCGTTATTGCAAGCGTTGATATTAAAAACAATACAATCACAGTCTACGCTTCGGGAGGAACTGCACCTTATGAATATTCTTTAAACGGAATCAACTGGCAGTCTTCAAATGTCTTTACTGACTTACCAAGAGGTGAAAACAAAATATTCGTAAAAGATACTTACGACTGTAATCCTATTCAGGTACAGCTTACAGTGCCAAACCTTGTCAATGCAATTACTCCAAACGGAGACAATGTAAATGATGTGATAGATTATTCTGCTTTAGCTTATAAAAAGAATTTAGTATTCACAGTTTATAATAGGTATGGAAATAAAGTTTATCAGGCAGATAAAGTTAGAAACTACAAATGGGACGGAACTTCCGGTGGTAAAAAACTAAGTACAGGTACGTATTGGTATACTATTACATGGAATGAAAATGATCCTAACAGTACTTCAACAAAATATGACGGTTGGGTTCTTATCAAAAACAGAGAATAACCTTATATCTTTCAATAAAAAATTATCACCTCATAATCGGGGTGATTTTTTTATCAACATCATTTTAGCTATTGTTTTAAGGCTATTTTAAAGTTATCAACATAGAAATATTAGTTACTCATTTCAGATTATTTTTTTGAAATAAACTATCTTTGCAGTATGGCGCAGAAAGAAACACTCTCTTCACTTACACAAGGTAATTTTGCTAGAGAATTGTCGATTGCAGACGGAAAAATGCCTCCCAATGCAGTAGATTTTGAAAGACTGGTAATAGGTACTTTTTTAATTGATAAAAAAGGGCTAGATTATTCTATTGATCTTCTTACACCTGAAGTTTTTTACGACCCAAGACATCAGGTGATCTTTTCTGCATTGCTAAAATTATACGAAGGCAACCATCCCGTTGATATCATGACGGTCATTCAGGAGCTTAAAAAAACTGATAAACTGAATGCAGCAGGAGGTGACCACTATATCATTGAGCTTACCATGGGTGTAAGTTCCTCAGCACATATTGAATATCATGTAAGGGTAATTCTGGAAAAATATATTCTCAGAAGCTTAATCAACGTATCAGCAAATGTCATCGACTCGTCGTACAAAGAGTCAACAGATGTTTTTGAACTTTTAGACAAAGCCGAACAATCTTTTTTTGAAATCACCAACGGAACCATAAAAAAAGGATTTGATACTGCAAATTCTTTAGTAAAACAGGCTATTGAAACCATCAAATCTTTAAAAGACAAAGAAGGACTTTCCGGAGTTCCTTCCGGATTCAGAGATGTGGATAAAGAAACAGGAGGCTGGCAAAATTCTGACCTTATCATTATTGCAGCCCGTCCCGCAATGGGAAAAACAGCCTTCCTGCTGTCAATGGCAAGAAATATCGCTGTAGGTCACAAAATCCCAATGGCTCTTTTCTCTCTCGAAATGGCGTCCGTACAGCTGATTACCAGAATGATAGCCTCAGAAACAAGGATTTCGTCAGAAAAGCTCAGAAAAGGAACTTTAGATGATGAGGAATGGCAAAGACTGTTCTCAAACGTATCTGAGTTGGAGAATGCTCCACTTTACATTGACGAAACACCATCGCTTTCTATATTTGATTTCAGAGCAAAATGCCGAAGACTGGTAATGCAGCACGGTGTAAGACTTATCATGGTAGATTACCTTCAGCTGATGACTGCAGGTGGCGGTGGAAAAGGCACCGGAAACCGAGAGCAGGAAATCTCTATGATTTCACGTTCCCTGAAAGCAATTGCCAAAGAGCTAAACGTCCCTGTAATTGCACTTTCTCAGCTGTCCCGTAGTGTGGAAACACGTCCTGGAAAAAGACCTCAGCTTTCTGATTTGAGAGAATCTGGAGCTATTGAGCAGGATGCCGATATTGTATCTTTTATCTTCAGACCAGAATATTATAAAATTGCGGTTTGGGACAATGACGAAGAGGGACAGGAGACTTCTACCGAAAATCAGGCAGAGCTCATCATTGCAAAACACAGAAATGGTGCAACAGCAGATGTAAGACTGTCTTTCCTGAAACATTTTGCAAAATTCGGAGATATTGAAGCCGCCTTTAACGGTTCAGATTTTTCTTCGCCATCTGCATCAGGATCTGGTTTTGGAGAACCAAGCGGTTTTGACAAAATTAAAACAACCATTCAGCCCGGCGCAGCATTCGACCTTCCTGACAATTCTAAACTTTCAGGATCTTCTATGAATGATTTTGATGATGAAGATGATTTTCCATTTTAAGATCAAAGTAAAATTGATTTAACAATTTACCTGACCTAATCCTCAATCATTTTATGAGAATTGAAATTTACACTGACGGAGCGTGCAGCGGAAACCCCGGAAAAGGAGGATATGGAATCCTGATGAAAGTCCCCGAGAAAAATTACCAAAAAACATTCTCTAAAGGTTTCAGAAAAACAACCAATAACAGAATGGAGCTTTTAGCCGTAATCACTGCATTGGAAAAACTGAAATCTACTGAAAATGATATTCACATATTTACAGACAGCAAATATGTTTCAGATGCAGTCAATCAAAACTGGATTTCGGGATGGGTAAAAAGGGGCTGGAAAAATGTAAAAAATCCTGATTTATGGAAAAGGTTTATTCCTCTTTTTAATCTTCACAAACCTACATTACACTGGATAAAAGGTCATGCAGGTCATTTCGAAAATGAACTTTGTGATAAACTTGCCGTCACAGCCGCTGCTTCAGACCGTTTAGAGGTCGACCATTATTTTGAAAATCCAGACAGCAATCTTTTATTTTAAGATCCTGAAAGCAATTGCAGATTCAATAACCTTTTTATTGTTTAACACTAAATTCATTGAGGAATAACTATTAATTTTAACAAAATTAACATAACACATTCATTTATTAGTGGATAATTAATATCTTTACCCTACTAATTTTAAGTAAAAACTAATACATGAATAAAAATCTATTCTTATATGTACCTTTTTTCATATTTTGTACATTAGGAAAGCTATTCTCACAAACTTATCAGCTTACAGGAAACCCGGTCAATACAACCGGATGGGACGTAGTTCCTTCTGCTTCTGTGAATACAGATTTCATTCAGCTCACAGCAGATCAGACTTCGCAGGTTGGAGGTATTAAGCTCAATGCTCCAATCAATTTAAAATATTGCGACAAATGGCGCGTAGAATTTGATTTTAGAATCGATGGAAACGGAACCCCAGCTTATGGCAAAGGTGATGGTCTGGCTTTTTGGTATCTCGCCAATCCACCTGCATCATACACTTCCGGAGGAGGATTGGGAATTCCGGCTAATGCAACAGGACTGATGGTAGGCTTTGATATTTTCAACAATACTACCGAAGCTCAGATGAGCAAGGTTCACGTACTGTATGGCACCAATAATACAGCAGGTTCTAATATTGAATTCAACAATACACCGGGAAGTACTTATCACACTGCAGATCTCATTGCTACACAACCTTTTACAGGGGCAGCTTATAAACATGTTGAGGTGACTAGTGAAGTTAACCCCGCTAATGTCAACAACTGGATTATAAAAATAAAAATCGACAACAATCTGGTTGTAGATCAATCTTTTGCGCCTTCTGGTGCTGCCGTTGGAATGACACAGGGATATTTTGGATTTTCTGCTTCTACAGGCGCAGCAAGTGCAAGACATTCAATAAAGAATGTGAAAGTTTTTACTGACAAAGTCACTATCTTACAATCCACCATTACACAGCAGGTCTGCCCCAATCCGACAACAGGTTTGGGAACTGTAAACCTTACTTCTCTTAATTCTCAGTTTGTTGCAAATCCTTCGGGATATACTTTTACTTATTCAGTTGGAGGAACTCCTGTTGCAAATCCGGCAAATTATCAGTTTAATGCCAATACAACGGTAAATGTAATTATCAAAGACAACTCTGCTTTGCTTTGTGACAACCCAGACGGAAACATTCAGCTTACTTTAGGGAACTTCAGCGCAACCAACAGAACTATCTCTGCGTGTAATAACAACGGCGCAACCACAGCGGTCTTCAATCTTACATCTGCCAATGTAACAGCTGTAACCGGAGTCACTAAAAAATACTTTAAAACTCTAGCTGATCTCAATGCTGGAATAAACGAAATAACCAATCCTACAGCTTATGTTTCAGCACCGGGTAAAGTATATGTAAAAGTAACAACTCCGGAAGGATGTACCGGAAATGCGGAAATTACTTTAGCCTTTTTCCCTCTTCCCGTTGTACAGGATGCTGCGCTGGAATCTTGTTTTATAGAAACCAATACTGCAACCGGATTATTCAATCTCACAACAGCAAATGTTACCAGTGACACAGGAGTTACCAAGAAATTTTATACTTCCTTTGACAACGCTTTAAACGGAACCAATGAAATCGTCAATCCAATCGCATACATTTCTTCTAACTCAGAAGTTTTTGTAAAAGTAACTGCCATTAGCAACTGTTTTATCATTAAAAAAATTACATTAAAAGTTACGCCGCCAGTAAAATCAACTGTTTTAAAAGACAAAACAATATGCATTAATGAAAGAGCAACACTAGATGCCGGTCCTGGTTTTTCAGATTATCTTTGGAGTACGGGCGCAACGACACAATCAATACAAGGCGTTCCCGCAGGAACTTATTGGGTAAGACTAAAAACAGGAAACTGCTATACTATTCAGACTGCTGCCGTAAAAGTTGCCGTAAATCCCGTCATTTCCAGTATTGACATCAAAAACAATACAGCTACAGTGAATGTTTTGGGAGGCACAGCTCCTTATCAGTTTTCCATCAACGGATTCAATTGGCAGGATTCTAATATCTTCACAGATCTTCCTAGAGGCGAAAACAAGTTTTACGTAAAAGATTTCTATAATTGCACACCGTCTGAAGTGCAGATTACCATTCCGAATCTTGTCAACGTCATCACACCCAACGGAGACAATATAAATGATATTATTGATTACACTGCATTAGCTTACAAAAAAAATCTTACCTTCACTGTGTATGACAGATATGGTAACATGAAGTATGAAGCAGGAAAATTGAGAAACTACAAATGGGACGGTACTTCCGCTGGCAAAAAACTATCAACAGGAACTTACTGGTACACCATTACATGGGTAGAAAATGACAAAAATAATACTCCGACAACTTACAATGGATGGGTGCTATTGAAAAACAGAGAATAATTTTTTTTCATCATTATATTAAAATTGAAACCACTCTCTATTAAGGGTGGTTTTTATTTAAATTTGCTAATAGTAATTTTCAAAACGATTTTATTCATATTCAATTGCTAAATTTGTGTTATGAATTATTTGGAAGCCCTCAGCAGAAGATATTCTGTAAAAAAATTTAATCCTGATATAAAAGTTCCGGAAAGTACACTTTTAAATATTCTGGAATCGGGTAAACTCTCTGCAAGCTCACAGGGACTACAGCCTTACAAAATTTTTGTCATACAGAGCAATGATATGCTGCAGAAGCTTATTCCCGCATTTTATAATCCTTCCCAGATCACGACATGCTCACATCTTGTTGTGATTGTTTCAAAGAAAATAATTGAAGACCATTATATCAACGGATATTTTAATCATATTTCAGAAGTAAGAAATATTGCCCCGGAACAGCTTACATCATTTAAAAACAACATCAATCAGCATATTAATCAACAAACTGAAAACGAACTTCTGAACTGGGCAGAAAAACAATCGTACATTGTTCTGGCAAATCTTATGTACGCTGCGGCATTAGAAAACGTAGATACCTGTCCGATGGAAGGCTTCAGACAGGATGTTTTAGAAGAAATATTAGAAATTGATTCCAAAATAGAAAAAGTTACCGTTACACTGGCTTTAGGTTACCGTTCGGAAGAAGATCAGTTTCAGCACATGAAAAAAGTAAGAAAGCCAAACGAAAAATTGTTTAAATTTATTTAATAAAAGAATATCTGAAATCTCCCCTATGATAAAAGCAGATGTATTAGTGATTGGCTCCGGAATTTCCGGCTTGTCTTACGCTATTAAAATATCAGAGCAGCTCCCTGATGCAAAAATCATTATCGTAACAAAATCTGATGAAGACGAAAGCAATACAAAATATGCACAGGGCGGTCTTGCAGTTGTTACCGATTTTAAAAATGATAATTTCGAAAAGCATATTGACGATACCATGCGTGCCGGAGATGGCGAAAACCAACGCAGCGTTGTTGAAATGGTAGTAAAAGAAGCACCTGCAAGGTTCAGAGAAATTGTAGAATGGGGAGCCAATTTTGATAAAAAAAACGGTGAATTTACCTTAGGCAGAGAAGGCGGACATACAGAAAATAGAATTGTCCATCACAAAGACATCACAGGATTTGAAATAGAAAGAGCATTGCTTCAGACCGTAAAAAACAGTCCGAATCTTGAAATTTTAGACCATCATTATGTGATTGATATTATTACCCAGCATCATGTTCCCGGAAAAGAATTAAATGAGGATGAAATTCACTGCTACGGCGCCTATATTTTAGACGAAAACTCTAAAACCATCAAAAAAATCACGTCCAAAATCACCCTTGTAGCTACCGGAGGAGCAGGACACGTTTATAAAAACACCACTAACCCTACAATTGCCACCGGAGACGGAATTGCTTTTGTTGCACGCGCCAAAGGAAAAGTGACCAATATGCAGTATTACCAGTTTCATCCAACAGCTTTATACAGTAAAATTGACGGAATGCTGTTTTTAATATCGGAAGCAGTACGAGGTGACGGAGCCAAATTGCGAACCAAAAGAGGCGAAAAATTCATGCACAAATATGATGAGCGTGAAGAATTGGCATCCAGAGATATTGTCGCAAGAGCAATTGATGCCGAAATGAAGATTACCGGAGACGAATATGTTGGTCTGGACTGTCGTGAAATGAATCATGAAAAGTTCCTGGAGCACTTTCCTAATATTTACAAGAAATGTAAAGATGAAGGTGTAGATCCTTTTACACAACTGATACCAGTAGTTCCGGCATGTCACTATCTGATGGGCGGGATTGAAATTGATAAAGACGGACAGTCTTCTATAAAAAACCTTTTCGCTGTAGGAGAATGTACTAATTCTGGTCTGCACGGAGCCAACAGACTTGCTTCCAATTCACTTTTGGAAGGTTTGGTTTTTGGTCATAACGCAGCCATTAAAACCGTAGAACTGCTAAAAGAAAATAATTTCAACTTTGATGATCTAAAAGCAGTTCCGGAATGGAATGAAGAAGGCATGAAAATCATTGATGAGATGGTGATTGTTTCCTATCTGAGAAAACAGCTTCAGGAAATGATGAGCGATCTTGTAGGAATTGTACGCAGTAACAGCAGATTGAAAATGGCATTGCAAAAACATGCTGAAATTGCAGCTGCCGTTGATGAAATCTACCACTACTTTATTCTTTCACCACAACTTTCAGAATTGAGAAATCTTACGACCGTTGCTCATCTCATCATTACCCAATCCATGGAAATGACTCAAAATAGAGGGGCATTTTACAATAAGGATTTAATTTAAAATAATTGATTATTATTCAATATAATGAAAAGACCAAATTACGCTACAGATAAAGTTCTGAAACAATTCATCAAACGGGCTTTGGAAGAAGATATTCAGGATGGAGATCACTCCACTCTTTCTACTATTCCAAAAGATCTTGAGCAAAGTGCAAAACTTCTGGTAAAACAAAACTGCATTTTGGCAGGAGTTGAGCTTGCAGAAATTATATTTAAAACATTTGACAAAAATTTAAAAGTAGAAACATTCATCAAAGACGGAGAAACCGCCAATGTTGGAGATGTTGCTTTTATTGTTTCCGGAAGTGCAAGATCCATTCTTTCCACAGAAAGACTGGTTTTAAACTGCATGCAGAGAATGAGCGGAATAGCAACCTTGACTCACGATTGGGATTCCAGACTGATCGGCTCTAAAACCAAACTTTTAGACACCCGAAAAACTACACCTAATTTCAGGGTTTGTGAAAAATGGGCAGTAACAATAGGAGGCGGAACCAACCACCGATACGGCTTGTACGATATGATCATGCTGAAAGACAACCATATTGATTATAATGGAAGCATCACCAATGCTGTGAAAATGGCGAAAGACTACATCAAAAAAAACAAGAAAAAACTTAAAATTGAGGTAGAAACAAGAAACATTGCAGAAGTTCAGGAAGCGATCAACGCAAAGGTTGACAGAATCATGCTTGATAATATGGATATCACCACAATGACGGAAGCCGTAAAACTCATCAACGGATCTTGTGAAAGTGAAGCTTCTGGAGGAATTACCAGAGATCAGCTCAAAGATATCGCAGCAACAGGAGTTACTTTTATCTCTGCTGGCGCACTCACACACTCAGCAGAAAATATTGATTTAAGTTTAAAAGCAATTAAATAAAACATTATATTTTTATCAAAAACAAGCCCTAATTGTTAAATTATAAATAATATGATATTTTTCATGCTAAAATTGAATTAAATTATAAAATATTGAAAATCAATTATTTAAACATTATTAAGACTGATTAAAAATTAACATATAGTTAATAATAGTTAAATTTTATTTGCCGAATTTTGCAGAAAAATTAATTCTAACTATTACTTACGATTATGAAATTAATCAACAAATCAATGCTTACTGCGATAATTACATTATCCACAGCGAGCGTTTATTATGCACAACAAGTAAGAGATACTGCATCATCTTCCAAGGACATTGAAGAAGTTGTACTTACTGGTGTTGCCGATATTGCAAAAGACAGAAAAACCCCGGTTGCTGTTTCTACCATTAAAGCAGCACAAATTGTTGAAAGATTAGGAAATCAGGAATTCCCTGAAATATTAAACACGACTCCATCAGTTTATGCTACAAAAGGCGGAGGTGGTTTTGGAGATTCTTCAATAAGAATCAGAGGATTTGGCAACGAGAATATCGCAGTAATGGTAAACGGTATGCCTGTAAATGATATGGAAAACGGGCAGGTATATTGGAGCAACTGGGCAGGTATTTCCGAAGTAACTTCTGCAATGCAGGTACAAAGAGGTTTGGGGGCTTCTAAATTAGCAATTCCTTCAGTAGGAGGAACAATTAATATCCTTACAAGATCTGCCGATATGCGCAGACAGGGTATGGTAAGTTTGGGACTAGCAAATGACGGGTTCCTGAAAACATCCTTTTCATACAACACAGGTAAAAACGCAAAAGGTTGGTCTAGTTCATTTTTAATGAGTAGAACAGCTGGAGCAATGTATATAGACGGAAGTGATTTTGAAGCTTACAACTACTATTTCGCGTTAGGTTTTCAGCCAAATGAAAAACATGATTTTCAATTCACTTTTACAGGAGCACCTCAATGGCATAATCAAAATTTTTCTAGTACCATTGCAACATATCTGAAATTTGGAAACGGTGTTGATGACCCTAATAGAAGATACAATCCTAACTGGGGATATTTAACGGATGAAGACGGAACTGCTCGTCAGTTCTCGACCAACAGAAACTTCTACTCAAAACCAATTGCTTCTTTTAACTGGGAATACAAAATGTCTGAAAAATCAAAACTATCCACAGTACTTTACGGATCTTGGGGTAGAGGTGGCGGAACTGGTATTCTTGGCTCTATTAACGGTAAAAACACAAACTTTGGCTCTTTACCAAGAACTGCTGATGGACTTATCAGATGGGATGATATCACAAGATGGAATCAAGGTGGCAATGTTTCTGATTTTGGAAACAATAATACTTTCCCAGCAGGTCCTGGAATTGCAAGAAGCAACAATGGAATTGTAAGAAGAGCTCATATTAACTCTCACGACTGGTACGGAATTTTATCAAACTTCAACCATAAAATTAATCAAAACCTTAATTTCTCAGTTGGTGTAGATGCAAGATACTATTATGGTTATCACCCAGGAGTACTTACAGATTTACTAGGCAACACAGGCTATCAGGAAAGACAAGATTTAAACAGACCGGCTGGTTTTATTGCTAATCTTACGCAATCTGTATCTCCATCTGCAAACCCTTTTGCTAAAGCTATAAAAGATAAAACTCAGATTGTGAGCAGAAATTATGACGGTCGTGTATTATACTATGGTGCCTTTGGTCAGATAGAATATTCAAATGATAAATTGTCTGTATTTTTACAAGGTGCTGCCTCCAATCAGTCATTCCAAAGAATTGATAACTGGATCGTAGATGGTATCACAAGACAGCCAAACACTCCACAAGGTCAGATAGTAAACAGAAAAACTCCATTCAAAGACCTTTTAGGATACAACATTAAAGGAGGACTCAATTACAACATCAATTCTCAGCATAATGTTTTTGGAAATGTGGGTTACTACTCAAGACAGCCTTTCTTCAGCGGAGTTTACCCTAGCAACAGACAGGTTCTTAATCCAAATTTAACTAATGAGAAAATTTTTGGTGCTGAATTAGGTTATGGGTTTCGTTCTAGTGATTTCAGAGCTAATGTTAACTTATTCAGAACATCTTGGGCAGACAGATTTCAAAGAAGAACAGGTCTTACTGTTACTGATGTAAATAACGTATCAATTCCGAACGCTTACGCTGAAATTTCAGGAATTACTCAGGTTCACTATGGTGCAGAACTAGAAATGTTCTACAACTTAGGAAAATATGTTGAATTTGAAGGTATGTTCTCATGGGGAGATTATAAATATGAAGGCAATGCTGAAGGATCAGTTTTTGATGATAACAACCAGCCAATTGCAGTGCAAGGAGGAACAAATACTGTAACTTTAGCTCTTGACAAGGCAAAAGTTGGAGACGCTCCGCAATTAACTGCTTCTTTAGGAGCTGTGGTAAAACCCGTAAAAGGATTAAGAGTTTTTGCTAACTGGAGATTTGTAGGCAACTTGTATTCAAACATCAACGTAAATGATTTTATGGTAAACATGACTACAGGTGAGCTTCCTGAAGCTGCTCAAAAAGGAACTTTGAGACTGCCGGATTACAACCTTATGGATGCTGGTGTTAACTATACATTCAGCTTCAAAAACAGAAATGCACTAACTATAGGTGCTAACATCTACAATGTTTTAGACACAGTATATATATCTGAAGGTAGAACAAGTATTTATAATAATGCTACCAACACAACCAACTATAAAGGTATTGATGTTAGAAACCAAGTTTACTTTGGTTTCGGAAGAACATGGTCTGCAAATCTTACCTACAAGTTCTAATAAATTAACTTTTATTACATAACAAATCCCGGCTTTATCGCTGGGATTTTTTTATATTTGCATCTAATAAAAATATACATTATGGATTTCAACATCATGCTTCAGGCACACCGTGGTTTTGCTTATTTAATTTTACTTGCCACTGCAATTTTTGTCGTAGCACTTTTGGCAGCCATGTTCGGATATTCCGGGAAAATATCAAAGCTTTTAAGAAAATCTACACTGTTTACAATGATTTTCTTTCATACTCAGGCTTTGATAGGATTAATTATGCTTTTCTTCTTTTCACCCGGTTTCAAAGCCGCGAAAGAAGCAGGAATATTGATGAAAGATGCTGTTGCCAGAAATACCTATGTTGAGCATCCTACTGCAATGATCATTGCTGCTGTATTATTAACGATTGTCAACAAAAAATTTAAGGCAAATGACAGGCTCAATATGAGCTGGGTGATCATGGCGCTTATAGCTGTTGCATTAATGCTTTGGGCTTTCCAGTGGGGCAGATTATTCGGATAAAATACTTGCCTGATTATGATCTTCAGGCAAGCAATATAATTTAATCTTAAATTTTTAATTACAAAATGAAAGTAGCTGTAGTAGGCTCTACCGGAATGGTGGGTCAGGTTATGCTTAAAGTTCTCGAAGAGAGAAACTTCCCTATCACAGAATTAATTCCGGTAGCATCGGAAAAATCTATTGGTAAAAAGGTGAAGTATAAACAGGATGAATTTACCATCGTAAGCATGAACGACGCTATAGCTGCCAAACCTGAAATCGCTATTTTTTCGGCAGGAGGCGGAACCTCTCTGGAGTTTGCTCCTCTTTTCGCTGAAGCAGGAACCACGGTTATAGACAATTCTTCTGCATGGAGAATGGATCCTACTAAAAAACTGGTAGTTCCGGAAATCAATGCAGATGTTCTTACTAAAGAAGATAAGATCATCGCCAATCCGAACTGTTCCACGATTCAACTGGTGATGGTTTTAGGACCGCTGAATAAAAAATATGACCTAAAAAGAGTTATCGTTTCCACTTACCAGTCTGTTACAGGCACAGGTAAAGCCGCTGTAGACCAGCTAAATTCCGAAATTTCAGGAGACAGTACTGCAGAAAAAGTATATCCTTATCAAATCTTCAAAAATGCTTTACCACACTGCGATGTTTTTGCAGAGGATGATTACACCAAAGAGGAAATAAAGCTGATGAAAGAGCCTAAAAAGATTCTGGGCGATGATACCTTTAATTTAACAGCAACAGCCGTAAGAGTTCCTGTTCAGGGAGGACATTCTGAAAGTGTGAACATTGAATTTGAAAATGAATTTGATCTGGATGAAGTAAGAAAAATTTTATCTGAAACTCCGGGAGTCATTGTAATGGATAACGTAAAAAACAACGAATATCCGATGCCTTTATATTCTGAAGGAAAAGATGAAGTTTTTGTAGGAAGAATCCGAAGAGATCTTTCACAGCCGAAGACACTCAATCTGTGGATTGTGGCAGACAATCTGCGGAAAGGCGCAGCAACCAACGCTGTACAGATTGCAGAATACTTGGTAACTAATAACTTAGTATAAACTAACAAAAAAGAAAAAGAGTCTCAAGCGAGATTCTTTTTTTTATCAAATAAATAAGCTTATAGCAAATCGCTTTCAGCTGTTAGCCTGAAAACAACCTTTTAAAGGACGAATCCATCAACACAAATAAAATTGTTCAAAATTGAACGGTAGAAAAATGATAGCAAATAAAATAAATAACGATAAAATAGGGTTTCAGAAAATCATTGCCGCATTCGGAATTCTTTTGTTTATAGGAAAAATTATTGCCTGGAAACTTACCGATTCCGATTCTGTTTTTTCTGATGCAATGGAAAGTATTGTCAATGTCATCAGTGCATTTATGGGATTGTATTCTCTCTATCTTGCAGCAAAACCAAAAGACGAAGATCATCCCTACGGTCACGGAAAAGTAGAATTTGTAACTTCAGGAATTGAAGGTGCTCTCATTTGTATTGCAGGATTGATGATTATTTATGAAGGAATCAACAGTTTGATTGTCGGCAAGATTTTAAATAAACTGGATTGGGGAATCGCCATCATTGCAGCAACAGCGATAATCAATTATCTTCTCGGATATATCTCCATCGAAAAAGGTAAAAAAGAAAATTCCCTTGTCCTTATTTCTTCCGGAAAACATTTGCAGTCCGACACCATCACTACTTTGGGTGTTGTTGTAAGTTTAATCATTGTATATTTCACCAAAATTTATTGGATCGACTCATTGGTTGCACTCCTGTTTGGATTATACATTATTTTCATAGGCTATAAAATCGTCAGAAAGTCTCTGAGCGGAATTATGGATGAGCAGGATCCTGAACTTCTCAATAAAATCATCGAACTCCTGGAAAACAACCGAAAAACAGAATGGATTGATATTCACAACATGAAAATTCAGCAGTTCGGGTCATCCCTTCACATTGATGCGCACATTACGCTGCCTTGGTATTACAGTCTTCGTGAAGCTCATAAAGAAATGGAAAATGTAATTCTTCTCTTGGCTAAAAACACCAATAGGACGGTAGAATTTAATTTTCACATGGACGATTGTAAACCCATCTCCTGCTCTATCTGCCAAATCATGGATTGTCCGGTTCGGGAACATCCGTTGGTCAAACGTATACAATGGACTCCCGAAAACGTTACCAGCGTGGAGAAGCATACTACTTTTTGAAGCTGAAATAAAGTTATCTGATATTAAAAGTTATTATTTCTAGTCAACATTTGTTTCCGGTAATAAAACAATGGCACAACCAGAAGAAGAATCAACGGCTGAATGACAAACCGTCTCATGTAAAATGAGAAAAGATATCCTATTTCAAAACGGTTGTAGATACAGAATAGATATATTGGAAATGTAATAAGGAAAATAATCGTGATCAGTATCGCTCCCTGAATCGTCCATTCTTTATTTTTAAATAAAAAATGTATAATAACACAGGAAAAAAACAGGTTCAGAATAAATCTGAATATATAATGAATAATCAGCTTACCCCAAACAAACTCAGGAAGAACAGCACTTTGGTCTGCCTTATGGAAATAATCTAAAAAAGGATCATAGAAGATCTTGTCTTCCAGCATTCTTACGCCTACAAGACCACAAAATCCTATAATAACGAAAAGCCAGCTAAGAATTTTCATTTTTTAAAGCGTAAAATTTAATCCAGACCAGCCACAAAATAACCACACTTCCGTAAATAACTGCCGGAAAAAAATAATCATGAGCCATTTTTCCATAACTGCTGTAATCACTGTTGATGATATTAAGTCCTACAATGCGAAATACATTCATCACATAAAGCAAAAGCAGACTTATTCCTGCAAAAACGAAAGTTTTAGTTCCTTTATAAAAAGCAAAAATAAACGCTAAAAACAAAATAAGAATAGATATTGCATTGCAGCCTTCTACCATTCTGCTTACGGCAGTCGTTCTGATATAAAACCATATCTGCTGCTTGGGAACATCATCATAAAGCAAAGTTTTGAAACCTAAAGTCTCCTGAACTATACGCACATGATCGGCAATCATACGCGAATAAGGATCTAAACCCGAATCTTTAAAGCTGTTCAGATAAAACTGATACGCAAAAAGCAACACCAGATAAATAATGATGAAGCGTAAGAGAATTCCCAAAACAGGTTTAAAATCCTTTAGCATGATGCAAATATAAAAATTAGGATTCAAATTAGTATATTTGTTTCAGTATTATGATATTAGAACGCGCAAAATTATTTTTTGAACATTATTATGATGAAAGATCAACCCGCTTTGCTTCACTGGCACAGAGCGGATCTGCAAGAGTCAATTTTATAGCAGAAAATTCACGAGGCACATTCATCATTACTTATAACGAAAATATTCGGGAGAATGAAAGTTTCATCTATTTTTCGGAAATTTTCACCCAATCTGAACTTAATACTCCAAAAATTTATACAATTTCGGAAGACAGAACAATGTATATTCAGGAATTTCTTGGAAAAAAAACATTATCTGAAATAATTGCAGAACAGGGAACATCTGAAAGCGTAAGATCTCTTATAAAACAATCTCTGGAAAAATTGTTTATACTCCAGACAAAAACTGATGGTAAAATAGACTTCGCCAAAACTTTTGAATACGAAAGTTATGATGAATTACCGGTAATGCATGACTTATATTATTTCAAAAATTTTGTTGCAGACATTTTGGAACTTGAATATCACAAATCATCACTTCTGAAAGAATTTAAAAAAATGGTTAGTCTGATTGAAAGTCTGGAACCGAAAGGTTTAATGATTCGTGACTTTCAATCAAGAAACATTATGGTAAATGAACGGAATGAGGTTTCATTCATTGATTATCAGTCGGCAATGAAAGGCCCACTGATGTATGATGTTATTTCTTTTCTTTTTCAGGCAAAAGCTAATTTTTCTGAACATTTTAAAAATGAAATGCTTGAATTTTACATTCAATTATCTGATAATAAAGAATTTCAATCTCAACTAAAAAAATCGGTAAACCCTATTAAGATGATGAGATTTCTTCAGGTTTTGGGAGCTTATGGTTTGCGGGGACTGATTCAAAAGAAGCCGCATTTCATTGAAAGCATCGGACAAGGAGTAGACAACATTACAGAATTTGCTCAAAGCTGGGAAATGATGAGTGATTTTCCTGAGCTTAAAAAAGTGATTGAACAGTTAAATTCAGAAAAAACAAAACTGAAAATTGAAAAGATATTAAACCAGTAAGTTTTATATTTAAGAAGTTAAGAATATAAAGCTTCAATTGTCTTATAAAAAACCTTAATGGTCAAAAAATTAAAATCATTAAACAACAAATATGCTGCACATAGACATACATAGTTTTTCCTATAAAAAAGGAGGAATTCCAAAAGATGAAACAGGAAACGGAGGCGGATTTACTTTCGATTGCCGGGGAATTTTAAATCCCGGAAGAGTTGAAGAGTATAAAATTCAGACCGGAAACGACATCGGAGTACAGGAATACCTGGAAACCAAAACAGAAATGCCAAAGTTTTTAGAACTTATTAAAAATCTGGTTTCCATTACGATTGATAATTATCTGGAAAGAGGTTTTGAAAACCTGCAGATCAATTTCGGATGTACAGGCGGACAGCACAGATCGGTCTATTCAGCCATAAAAATCACTCATTTCATAGAAGAAAAGTATGGTGATAAGGTCGAAATCAGCCTGCATCATGATGAGCAGCACCAACTTAATCATCAATAATGATTGATAAATTAAATGATATTAAAAATCTAATGGTCAATCATCGTTCATCACATATCAACAATCAATCATGAAAGCATTAATTTTTGCAGCAGGAAAAGGAACACGCCTCAAGCCATTTACAGATCATCATCCTAAGGCTCTGGCAAAGGTAAATTGCACAGCACTTCTGGAAAGAAATATTAATTATCTTAAAAGTTTTGGTATTAATGATTTTGTGATTAATATTCATCATTTCGGGGATCAGATTATTCAGTTTCTAAAAGAAAATAATAATTTTAACTGCAAAATTGAAATTTCAGATGAGACTGATGAACTTCTTGAAACGGGCGGCGGTCTTGTTTTTGCCAAAAAATTCCTGAATCATGGCGAAGATTTCCTCATTATGAATGCTGATATTTTAACGGATATCAATATCAACGAATTTGTTAAATATCATAAAGAAATTAAAGATTTTGTTACCTTAGCGGTTTCAGACAGAGAAAGTTCGCGTAAATTACTGTTTAATGAAGATTTGGTTTTACGTGGATGGCTGAATGTGCAGACAGGCGAACAGCGTCTTGCAGAATTTAATAAAGGATTTAAACCTCTTGCTTTCAGTGGAGTGCATTGCATTAATCCTATTATTTTTGATAAGATTAAAAGAACCGGAAAATTTTCTGTGATGGAAGAATATCTGGATCTGATGCATACCGAAAAAATTCATGGGTATGTACACAGCAATATTTTGATAGACGTTGGAAGACCTGAATCTGTGGTGGAAGCTGAAAAATATTTTAAATAAACTGAAGATGGAAAATAAAAATACAAAAGACGAAAGCTTAGAAAATGTAGAATTAAGGATCGACGAGACCAAACTGCACAACAGCTTAAGACAAAAGACATGGGACGAAACCATTACTAAAGACAGCTGGATGGTTTTTAAAGTAATGGCGGAATTTGTTGAAGGCTACGAAAAAATGGCAAAAATTGGTCCGTGTGTTTCAATTTTCGGTTCTGCAAGGCTGAAACCAGAAAGCAAATATTATCAGATGGCGGTAGAAATCGCCGAAAAGATTACAAAAATAGGATTTGGTGTCATTACCGGAGGCGGTCCGGGAATTATGGAAGCCGGTAACAAAGGAGCATTCAATGCACAGGGAAAATCCATCGGATTAAATATTGATCTGCCTTTTGAACAGCATTTCAATCCTTACATCAACAAAATGTATTCGCTGAATTTTGATTATTTCTTTGTGAGAAAAGTAATGTTTATAAAATATTCTCAGGGATTTATCGTTATGCCGGGCGGATTTGGCACTTTAGACGAACTTACTGAAGCCATAACTTTAATTCAGACCCTCAAAATAGGAAGATTCCCGATTGTCTTGGTGGGTACAGAGTTTTGGAGCGGTCTGTTAGACTGGTTCAAAGCAACATTGCTCAAAGAAGGCATGATCTCTGAAGGCGATCTTGATCTGTACCGTGTAGTAGATACTGCCGATGAAGCAGTAGCACACATCAAGGCTTTTTACGATAAATATTCTGTAAATGTTAACTTTTAATTGGCATATTATTTGAGCCTGTTATAAACTAAGCAATATGCTTAAAATCTAACAATTGAGATGAAAAGATTATTCTATATTTTGAGTGCACTTACATTAATAATAATGATGAGTTTTAATGTTGCAGACTTCTACTCTTCTATGACTAAAGTTGATTATATTGACGGAAGCAAGACCCTGAAGTTTACAACGAAGATGAATACGAGCCATATTTCCGATGCTATAAAAATCAATAGAAATACAGCCGGATTTGAGGCAGAAGTAAAAAAATATGTTAATAATAATTTTGACGTATTTGTGAATGATGCTCCAAAAAACCTGACCTTTACAGGAAGTCAGGTAAGCGGAGAAACAGTCTGGGTTTATTTTGAAACATCCGGAGTTTCGGATATTAACAGTCTGAAAATTAAAAACACCATACTTTTGAGTGCTTTTCCGAAGCAGATTAACCTTGTCAACATTGCTTACAAAGGAAATCTGAGAACGATGAATTTTCAGCGCGGAAAGGAAGTAAATGAAGTTACTTTTTAAAAACCTATCTTAAATAGCAAAAGTCAGCAATATTGAAATTGCTGACTTTTTTATTTCAATAACTCAAGTAAATTTTGTTATAAATAAAGACTTATTTATTAGATATAACAAGTCTTTATAATGTCTCCATGATGTCAAATTTACTTTTGCATTATTGGTAATGTGGTCAAAAATAGTTGGTGCTTTTGACAAAAATAATTTGTAATATTCTGCGGTTGATTGGAAGAGGAAATGAGCAATGCAGAGGTGCAACTCATCAGCAATACAATCGACGCTGTAAACAATAGTTTAGAAGGATGGTTTTGCCATCCTTTTTTTGTAAATTATTGGAA
>NZ_VKOG01000008.1 GCF_007474545.1 Chryseobacterium binzhouense | reverse complement strand
TGCTGTTCCACCTGTCGGTGTTAAATTGATAGAACCGTTGGAAGCACCGTTACATGCTACATTCGTTACAACCGTAGTTCCTGAAACTGCTGTTGCAGGTTGGGTTACCGTTGCATTTACCGTTCCGGTACATCCGTTGGCATCTGTGATCGTTACCGTGTAAGTTCCTGCTGCCAATCCTGTTCTGTCTTCTGTCGTGATTCCACCACCCCAGTTGAACGTGTATGGCGCAGTTCCGCCTGTCGGTGTTAAATTAATTGCTCCTGTTGAACCGCCGTTACATGCTACATTAGTTACTACCGTTGTTCCTGAAACTGCTGTCGCAGGTTGGGTTACCGTTGCATTTACCGTTCCGGTACATCCGTTGGCATCAGTAATTGTTACCGTATAAGTTCCCGCTGCTAAGCCTGTTCTGTCTTCAGTCGTGATTCCACCTCCCCAGTTGAAAGTATAAGGTGCAGTTCCGCCTGTCGGTGTTAAATTGATAGAACCGTTTGAAGAACCGTTACATGCAACATTCGTAACAACTGTAGTTCCTGAAACTGCTGTTGCTGGCTGAGTTACCGTTGCATTAACTGTTCCGGTACATCCGTTTGCATCAGTGATGGTTACGCTGTAAGTTCCTGCTGCCAATCCTGTTCTGTCTTCAGTCGTGATTCCGCCGCCCCAGTTGAATGTATATGTACCGTATAAGTTCCTGCTGCCAATCCTGTTCTGTCTTCTGTCGTGATTCCACCACCCCAGTTGAAAGTATATGGTGCAGTTCCTCCTGTCGGTGTTAAATTAATTGCTCCTGTTGAACCGCCGTTACATGCAACATTCGTTACAACCGTACTTCCTGAAACTGCTGTCGCAGGTTGATTAATCGTAAATGTTCTTGTGGCCTGACATCCCAAATTATCTGTAACCGTTACAGTATAGGTGCCGGCAGACAGACCTGTAGCCGTTGCAGCCGTGCCACCGAAAGGTGCCCAGGAATAGGTATAAGGCGCAACACCACCTGATGGTACTACCGTAGCAACACCATTGGATCCACCGTTACAGGATACATCAGTTTTGCTTCCTGTGGTACTTATGCTTACAACGGTTAATGTAGCAGCAGTAGAAGTTGCAGAGCCTGAACCAATTGCCACCGCACGGTACTGATAGCCGTTCATTGCTGAAGTAGCCCCTGTGATTGTTAAAGTATTGGTTGTAACTCCTGAATAAGGAGCAGTATTAGTCAAAGCAATAAATCCACTCCCAGAATTCTGATACCACTGATAAGAAGTAGCTCCCGAAGCAGCAACTGTGAAGGTAGTGGTACCTCCAGCACATATAGTTCTGTTTGCCGGACTCGCCGTAATTACAGGATTACTGGCCAGAAATGTACATCCTGAATATTGACCAACAGAAGCTGTACTAAGTGACCAGTTCGCAAGAGTCATCACTGTTGTACGAACATTTGCCGCTGTTGTAGTAGGTGTGCCGGAACAATCGAATTTCCCTGACTGTGCAAGTGTAGTTCCCGTAACAGCTCCCGTATAAAACGCACTGGTTCCACCAGTAAGACCTGGAGGCATTAACGAAGCATTAGGTCCTGCAGATGCTCCGATGTTCCACCCCGCAGAAGTTGAACCTGCAGTGTAAAAATAGTTAATTCCTGCAATAGAGTACGCTCCAGATCCTGTTATACTGCCATTTCCTCCCTGAAATGCTATAATCTGATCTCCTACATTAGATAAAGAGAGTCCGTTTGTAGAAGTTCCTTCAGTAAGGGCAACAGTACCATTAACCGTTGATGTAGATGAAGCAGGGTTGTAGGTTGAAGCTACAAGCCCAACAATAAACACCTCGGTTCCTACTGGCAACGCAGTACCACTCGTCCAAGTGATGGAAGATTCTGTACTCCCTGCAGTCTGCCATCCGGAACCGTTATAGCCCCGGTCTGTGAAACTTATTTTTGTTCCGCTCGAAATATTGGTGAGCAAAACAAATGAAAAGCTATCTCCTGCACCTGCTAACGGAGTAGAGTCGTACGCCGTAAAGGCGATATCTCCCGGCGCAAGAGTTGTCTGCGCATACGCTCCGGAGGCAAACAATAACGAACCCACTAAAATGATAAAGTTGGTTCGTTTTTTAATTTTTAGATAGAAATTTTTCATATTTAACATTTTCGATTACAAATTGGCAAACTGACTGCCTTTTTTTAAGCCAAATGCACTTAATTTATGACCACTCATAAAACCTTCATCTGTATATATAATATCCAGGCGAAGCTGAGTTTCATTACTGCATTTTACGATTAAACCGCTTTCTTTATTGATTGAAAGAATAGTTCCCGGTGGATCAGGCAGATCATTTATTTTCTCAACAACAGTAGCTTCAACTACTCTTATATTCCAACCATTCCATTGAGTATAAGCACCTTTATTCCAAGGATTACACGCTCTGGAAAGAGCTTCGATAGTTTGAGCATCAGACTTCTGCCATGATATACATACATCTTCCGCCTGTGGTTTTTTATAATATTTTGCTTTTAAATTTTCCTGTTCAGTTCCCTGAAAACCATTTTTTAACAGGGGCAAAAGTTCAATAAGAAGATTAGCTCCTAACCAAGATAGATTAGTACATAAAATACCATGGGTCATATTTGAGCTTATTGGCAAGGTTTTTTTTAAGATAATAGCGCCTCTGTCAATCCTTTCATCTATTACATGAACGGTGATCCCCGTTTCTTTAGCCTGACTTCTTAATGATTGAAATACAGGATCTGCACCACGCATTTCAGGTAAAAGACCATAATGGAAATTATAGAACGTAGCCGGATATTTTTTCAATATTTCACCTGAAATCTTCCAGGGGAAAGTCATGGTAAAAACGTATTCTGGATTTGCTTTTTCAATTAATTCAGTTATCTGAAGAGAAAATTTTTCTTTCTTCATGATGATTAACGGAATACCAGATTGTCGTGAAAGCATCATACAGAAATCAATAACGTCTGTATTTCCTTCGGGTACACCAATACCGTAAAGCTGTCCTGATGAATGCAGAGACTGCAAAGCAGGAATTGCCATCCGATTATTACATAATACCGCTATTTTAGATTTTAAATTCATGATTCCAAACAAGCATAAGCATTAAGCCATGTATTCGCCTCAACATTCTGCATAGCTTCTATATTGATTTTCAGACTTTCTCGTTCTTCTTCCGTAACTGAAGCTATACGTACGTTTTCAAGAATACAGTTTCCTGTAAACTCATCCTTCGTTACGGTTGCATAATATACAGGAGCTTCTGTGAATCTGTTTTCCGGATTCATAAATACTTTTCCACGAGGCGAATCGATTGAGATATTGTCAAATTCAACATTTTCCATCCCAATAAAAAGTGCAGCTTCCCAACCCAACAATGAGAAGAGATTTGCTTTCCCTTCTTTATTTTTATTCAGTATTTCAACAAAAATCTCATTTTGAGGAATCTTCAGATTTTGTGACCACGGAACTGCCGAATTCCAGTTTCTTCCCGGATAAGCTATTTTTTTCAGCCATAGTTCTTCTGAGGTAAATGCTGCTCCGTAAATGGAATGATTTTCTTTAATTTCTTGACTATTGCTGAAAAAATCTTCTGCCATATCGCCACAAAAGGATACAAGAACAGCAGTTTCCTTTTCGTGCTGAAGATAATCTGTAAGTGGGGATAAAGTGAAATCTGCCCGGCGCAAAGAGGTAATATGATTAAATCCTATTGTACCTCCTTTTTCTTCAACTGCTTTTGAGTAGATATAAGAGGTACGATAGCCTGCATCATAAAACGAACATGTGAATGCAAAGTTTTTATACCCATGTTCAATTGCCTGCTGTACAATAACTCTTGTACATAAGCTTCCCTGCAAAGAAATAAAATATGCATGCGAAAGTTTCCCCTGAAAAGCAGGAAAATGATATCCGCTGTCTAAAACAAGCAATGTTTTATCAGAAGATTCGAAAAGCGGATGTACAAATTCTGCCGCCAGAGGATTGATATATCCAATGACAATGTCTGCACCTTCCAATAAAAACTGTTCACAACGTTCATAAATTTCTTCATGCTTTGCGGCAACACCGATTCCCGAAGAGACAATTTCGTGGTAACCTTCTAAACCCAGGTTTTTTAACGACTGTTTGAACCCATCCATAATATCAAAAGAAATTGAAGGATAGATTACCGATCGTGGTAAGAGTAAAGCTATTTTCATTTTTTTTAAATAAAACCTCCGATAGATAAACTATCAGAGGTTTGTTGATTATCAATTATGATCTTGATGGGAAAATCCCGTATAGGCAAATAATATAATTCACTCCCAAGTATGGCTGTTGCACACTAATAGGCTGACTTCCCCCTGCAATACTTAAATTAAATGCAGTAGATATTGGTCTTAGCGTTGTATCTGCAGTCTGATTTGAATATAAACCAGATAAAGATGCAAGGGTATTGTCGGTAGGTGAACCGGTATCTCCGCCATCCGAAAAAGTTTTGATAGCAACAGTTTCGCTACCTGAATTGTGCGTGTGGGTCGGCATATTTGCCAATGTACATGTTACTTTTTCGCTTCCGGACATTTCTCCCAACTGATAACTTTCGATACCCACTGCATTTCCTGTTCCCATTGGTGCTCTACCTGCAAAATTGGGTAACATAAATGTAGTTACTCCGTTTCCACCGTAGGTAGTACCCAGTAATGCAAATAATGCCTGATTAGTATTTATATTTAAGAGTTGTCCCTGACAAAATGCCCAGTTTTTTGGAGCAAAATCTCCTGCAAAAATTCGGATTTCTGACATTGTTCCGTCCATAATGATTAGTTTTTAATGTTAAAGATTTACTAAATTAACTTCTGCTTGGGAAAATTCCTTCAAGACAAATAATGTAATTGGTTGCCAGTACAGGCTGAATAATTCCAAAAGGCATATTACTTCCCACTACAGACAAAGAACCCGTAGTTGTGGCTGGAGCAATGTGAGTATCCGCAGGTTGTGTAGAATAAGCGCCTTGCAATCCTCCCAGTATAGTTCCTGAAGGAGATCCTGTATCTCCGCTGTCTGAATAAGCAGGAAAACCTATTGTTGAACTGGCAGGATGATTGTGCGCAGGCATTTGAGCTGTAGTCATTACGGTAGATTCTGAACCTCCTGCCTGTCCTAAGCTGATGTTTGTAAGACCAGCTCCAGTACCCGTTCCTACAGCAATTCGGCTGCGAAGATCAGGAACTGCAAATGTAGTTTGCCCATTTCCTCCGTAGGTTGTACCCAAAATGACAAAAGATGCCTCATACATTGATATACTATATTCTGTCCCATCACAAAATGCCCAACCTCTTGGCGCAAAATTTCCGGCAAACAGACGAATTTCTCCTATATATCCTTCCATAATTTAAGTGTTTGATTATTATAATTGTTTTTAAGTTTTTAAAAATTTGGTCTAAATATTAAGATCTTTGAGGAAAAACTCCGTACATACAGATAATATAATTCATTCCCAACGATGGCTGATTGATCGATAATGGAGCGTTTCCACCAACAGCACCTATCTGCAAAGGAAGAGGAATAGGCTTAGTTGTCGAATCGCTTCCCTGTGAGCTGTACATCCCTCCTTTTGCTGCCAAAACATTGTTGGATGGTGATCCCGAATCTCCTTCTTCAGAAAATGCAGGTATTACAACACTCCCTGTAGCAGCATGTGTATGTGCAGGCAGATTACTCATATTCAGTGTTACAGCATTGTTACCTGCGGTTGCACCAAGATTGTAATAAGATAATCCAGGTCCCTGTCCTGCACCAACTGCAGATCTTCCCATGAGGTTAGGCAATCCAAAAGTGGTTTTACCATCTCCGCCATAGGTTGTTCCCAGAATAGCAAACAAAGCTGTATTTGATCTGATTGCCAATAATGAGCCATCGCAATACCACCAGTCTTTAGGGGCAAAATTTGCGGCAAAAAGTCGGATTTCTCCAATTGTTCCTTCCATAATTATTTGTTTTTTTTAAGGATTAATATTTAAAATCATTGCATTTATAAAATATGCAACAACTTCATTTATTTTTTATAGTGATATTTTAGTAAATCATTTCCAACAATAAAGTATCATAAATCACCCACAAGATTGTAGATTGAATTTATATTGAAGCAAATATTGTAGATTAAAGTAATTTCACGTGTAGTGAATAATGCCTGAAGCAGGCGGAATTTTCAGCGTTTTTCATATAAATTTGGTTTGTTTGGTTATAGCTTAAAAATCAACTGGTGATATGTTACAAATATAATATTATTTTTAATATATCACATACCATAGATTCAAATTAATATAAATTTTACATAATATCAGTTTTTAGACTACAGTATTAATAATATCTTACTACCAATTTTTCTCATACAAAAATAACCTTATTCAGTTAATTGGCGCTCCGTATTTTTACGGTTTTTCAGCCTTCAATTCCCTTTTGAATTTATATTATATTAATTATAATCTTGTAGTTTGATACATTTCAAATAATAATCAAAATACTTAAAAAATAAAAACTGCCTCAGCGAGACAGTTTTAGTAATCAATTTTATCAAGATAAAAACCTATTTTTTTATCAACTGGTAAACTTTACCATCTAAGTTTAAAAGAAAAACTCCCTTTGAAAGTTTTTTCACAGAAATACTGTTCTTGTTTTTAAAAGGATTTGTTTCGGAAACAATTATTCTGCCTGATAAATCTAAAATCTGTGCAAGAGCAATCTTTTCTACGTTTTTACCTTTTACGAAAATACCATCATCCACAGGATTTGGGTAAATTTTCCACTCATTAGACTGGGCGGAAAGTATTTCTCCTGTAGACAAAGTTCCTAGATTCTGACAGTAATTGCTTGGGTAAACATCCCATTCTGCAATACTAAACGAAGTTGTTGGCTGACCAACAGTCGACTTTCTATACAAAGAAACATTGCCTAAAACTGAAGAATTATTGGTTCCCGAAATGCCAATTGCATCTACTGTGCTTGATTTATACCTTAATTCAACATACTGACTTCCGCTGTAAGTCATCTGCGGAGCAGCAGTAACAAACTTTGCCTGATTGATGGTATAGCATGAAAAGTTTGCATCAGGATTCAACACCACAAAGCTTTCATTGTTCTGAACAATTCCTTCCAGTTCGTAAGGAGCGGGAAAATAATAATTGCTTCCGCTGGGAAACTGTATAGATAGTCTGTAATCGCTTAGATTTACCGGATGTCCTGTTTTATTGGTTATTTCGATTCCTTTGTTATTAGAAGTACCCTCAAGATATTTTGTAACCATTAAATCGCGTGCATATACATCGCTGGCTAAAGTTGTTGCCGAAACCATATTGCTGTCCGGAGATAATAGATACCCGTTATCATACGCTTTCACAGTATAAGTATAAGCTGTGGAAGGAATAAGATGGTCTGCACTGAATGTAGTTCCTCTGGTAGATCCTATTAATGTTCCGTTTTGATAAATATTATACCCGATAACATCAGAACTTGTACTTGGTGACCAGCTCAATGTAGTAAAATAAGCGCTGTTTTGAGTTACACTTACATTAGAAACAGCCTGCGGAGCTACTGTATCGGGAGTTTGTCCCCAAATTAAATTGACCCACGACGGATTATCTATAAATGGATTTCTGTTTTTTTGAATATTGTATACCTTATTATTTCTGTCGATTTCTCTTTGAGAAACAGGATCCTGCTGATGCCACTGTAAAAGCATCGCAACATAAGCCGGATCAAAAGACCTTTCTTCAGTTCCGTCTAAAGGATTGGTATCTGAAGCAGGATTTGTACTGTTATTAAAGTTAAAAGTCCCAAGCTTTCCTTCGTATCTTACTGCAAAATAAAGCA
The DNA here is from genome assembly GCF_007474545.1 of Chryseobacterium binzhouense. Lineage (GTDB taxonomy): Bacteria > Bacteroidota > Bacteroidia > Flavobacteriales > Weeksellaceae > Chryseobacterium > Chryseobacterium binzhouense. Next base: position 85,347 of record NZ_VKOG01000008.1, on the reverse strand, counting down.
GACTTCTAGCTACATCCCCTTTAAATTCGTTAATAGGCTCATAAACCCTTCCTGTATAAGCAACTCCCGAAATTGCACAATTTCCTATTCTGGAAGAATTGGTAAAGGTATAAAATATAGTAGAACCTACCATTCCATAAGGATAATTGCTTCTTAGCTGATTAATTCTGGCATCAGCAGGAATTACATAAAACAAATCCGAATACATGGGATAATTACTGTAAAAAGTACTCTGCGGCATCATGTGTTCCCTGTTCCATCCCAGACCTTCTGCACCGGAAGATCCCGTAATATTGGCTGTTGTATATTCATACGCATCAGGTCCTGTTGGAATTTCAGAATAAATATCCAGTAAAATGGTTGTATTTGAAGCTGTATGATCATAATAAACATCCAAATCAGTCTGATTATAATAGTTCGTAAGATCTCCGTAATGCCAGTTAATATTTTTTGATGAAATAATATCATGCAGTTTAGATTTCAGAGCATAGCCTGAAAGTCCTGTCGTTCCGTCATAGTAACCGGAGGGTATCTGTGCAGAAACAACAGCAGATAAAAAAAGTACAGAAAATAAAGTTTTTCGCATATCAGTAAAAATTGGAGGGCTAAAATAGCTATTATATCTCTTAACTTTACAAAGTTACACATTAATATTATGTTAAAATAAAAATACCGTTAATATTGATTTACAATTCTTTAAACAAAATACATCAATATGCAATATAAAATTCTTTATAATTTCGTCATTTTAAGTATCTTTGGAAAATAACTATATCTAATATGAATACAGAAACGATTAACAACATTAAAATGATAGCAGAAACAGCAAAAGATTTTGCTGAAAAAAATATCAGACCCAATATTATGGAATGGGACGAAAGCCAGACTTTCCCTAAAGAACTTTTCCATCAATTGGGCGATATGGGCTTCATGGGAATTGTTATTCCTGAAGAATATGGAGGTTCTGATCTTGGTTATCACGAGTATGTTGCGATTCTTGATGAAATTTCTCAGGTTGACCCATCCATCGGTCTTTCTGTAGCAGCGCACAACTCGCTTTGTACTAATCATATATATGAGTTTGGTAATGAAGAGCAAAGAAATAAATGGCTTCCACAACTGGCAAGCGGAAAGGTAATCGGAGCATGGGGACTCACCGAGCACAATACCGGTTCAGATTCCGGAGGAATGTCTACAACTGCCGTTAAAGACGGTGATGAGTGGGTAATCAATGGTGCTAAGAACTTTATTACTCATGCCATCTCAGGAGATATTGCTGTTGTTATGACAAGAACAGGTGAAAAAGGTGCTAAAAATAATTCTACCGCATTTGTTCTAGAAAAAGGAATGGCTGGTTTCACTTCAGGAAAAAAAGAAAACAAATTAGGAATGAGAGCCTCAGAAACCGCTGAGCTTATTTTTGATAATGTACGTGTTCCTGATACTCACAGATTAGGTGAAGTGGGCGAAGGTTTCAAACAGGCAATGAAAATCCTTGATGGCGGAAGAATATCTATTGCTGCCTTGAGTTTAGGTATAGCAAAAGGTGCTTATAAAGCAGCATTGAAATATGCAAAAGAGAGAAAACAGTTCGGAAAATCAATTGCTGATTTTCAGGCAGTTAATTTTATGTTAGCTGATATGGCTACTGAAATTGATGCTGCTGAACTACTGATCCAGAGAGCATCAACTTTAAAAAATGCTAAACAAAAAATGACCAAAGAAGGAGCTATGGCAAAATTATATGCTTCAGAAGCCTGCGTGAGAATTTCCAACAATGCCGTGCAGATCTTCGGAGGTTATGGTTATACAAAAGATTTCCCTGCAGAAAAGTATTACAGAGACTCCAAGCTTTGTACCATCGGAGAGGGAACTTCAGAAATTCAAAGACTGGTTATCGGAAGAGATATTACAAAATAATTCCTAATTAGATTTATACAGAGACTCAGCCTATGGTTGGGTCTTTTTCTTTAGCTTAAATAATTATAGATTTTATTTATCAATAATTACTTTATGATAGACGAAAATATTTTATCTTTGCAACCGTAAAATAAATCAAAAAATAAAAATTATGTCTTTAGTTGGAAAAAAATTCCCAAATGTAGCAATTGATGCAATGAGTGAAATGGGTGATGATTTGAAAATCAATGTTTTTGAAGAAGCGGCTTCAAATCACCAAAAAGTACTTTTATTTTGGTATCCGAAAGATTTTACTTTCGTTTGCCCAACTGAGCTTCATGCTTTCCAGGAAGCTTTACCTGAATTTGAGAAAAGAAATACAAAAGTGATTGGTGCTTCTTGCGATACTAACGAAGTTCATTTTGCCTGGTTAAACGTATCAAAAGACAATGGAGGAATTGAAGGAGTTACTTATCCTTTATTAGCTGATACTCACAGACAATTGGCAAATATGCTGGGAATTGTAGATCAGGATTTTGAATACAATGAAGAAGGTGAAGAAGTTTTCACAGGTTCAAATGTTACGTACAGAGCAACTTATTTAATTGATGAAACTGGAAAAATCTTCCACGAATCAGTAAACGATATGCCTCTTGGAAGAAACGTAAAAGAATATTTAAGATTAATCGACGCTTATACTCACGTTCAGAAGCACGGTGAAGTTTGCCCTGCAAACTGGGAAGAAGGGAAAGAAGCAATGAAAGCTGACAGAACTTCTACTGCAGAGTATTTAGCTAAAAATTAATAAATTAATTTAATCTAACAATGTAGCAATCTAGCAATGTAATAATAATGTAGCAGCAAAATATATTGGTAAACTGTTGCATTGTTATATTGTTACATTGTTAAATTTTACTCAAAAATTCAACTTATGTATACAGAATTGGCAGAAGATACATTGCAGAATATTGTAAAAGACAACGAAAAAGTAGTCGTACAATACGGTGCAACATGGTGCGGAAACTGCAGAATTATGAAGCCTAAATTTAAAAAACTGGCTTCTGAAAATGAAAAGATCCCTTTTTTATATGTGGATGCAGAAAAACTTCCTGAAAGCAGAAAATTGGCTAAAGTAGACAATTTACCAACCTTTGCCATCTTCAAAAACGGAGAGCTGGTTAATCAGGTGCAGTCTAATCAGGCAGAAAGTCTTATTAATTTATTTAATGAATTAGCATAATGAAGTTACCTATAATAAGACAGTTTTATCAGAATCAGACTCCGGAAAATCTGGAAAAAACATTAGAAGTTTTAGAAAGTTTTTCTGAGTTCAGAGGTACAACAGAAGAAGATCTTAATGTGGCAGGTGAGCTTATCACCAATATTTGCGGGGCTTTGGAAGTTCACGCCAATGTTCAGAACGGTATGAGCGAAAAAGATGCGCTTAATTCTTTCGCACAGAAAGTTTTGGGTTCTATTGACAAATAATATATTACCCAAATGAGGATAAAAATGCAGCTTATTGAGGCTGCATTTTTTTATTTAATTCGTTTTTCACTGCTTCAATAAACTGTTCTACTGCTTCATCAGACGTGTTCCAAGAAGTAATGAGACGAATGGCAGAATAGCTGTCATCTATCTTTTTCCATACATAGAATTCAAAATTTTCTGATAGTTTATTGATGAGCTGATGATTCAAAACAGGAAATATCTGATTGGTGTACGTTTCTGACAGGAACTCTACTTCACTGTCTTTCATGAAATTTTTGATTTTCATCGCCTGCTGATTGGCTTTTTCTGCTAAATCAAAATACAGATTTTCGGTCATCAGTTCCAAAAACTGAATTCCTAAAACTCTTCCTTTGGCGAGCAGCGCTCCTTTCTGTTTAATATTAAAAGCAAAATCCTGCTGCAATTCTGTGGAATTAATAATAATTGCTTCCCCAAATAAAGCCCCGTTTTTGGTTCCGCCCAGATAAAAAACATCAGTAAGTTCAGCAATATCTTTTAGCTCCAGATCGTTATTTTCGCAAGTAATTGCCTGTCCGAGACGCGCTCCATCCATAAAAAGTAAAAGATTTTTTTCTCTACAAAATACACACAGCTCCTGAAGTTCTTTTTTAGAATAAACAGTTCCTAATTCTGTAGAATTGGAAATATAAACCAACTTCGGCATCACCTGATGCGGAATATTTTGATGGGCTTCCAAAACAGGAATAATGTCTGATGGAGAAAGCTTCCCGTCTGCTTTTTCAACACCTAAAATTTTATGTCCGGTTGCTTCAATTGCTCCTGTTTCATTATTCAGAATATGTCCTGTTGCGGCAGAAATCACACACTGGTAAGGCTTTAGAAGAGACGAAATGACAATCAGATTTGCCTGAGTTCCGCCGGAAACAAAATAAATATCTGATAACGGACTTTGGATTTCTGTTCTTATTATTTCTTTTGCTTTTTTTGAATATTCATCTTCACCGTAACCCGGCTGCTGATCAAAATTATATTTTGCCAAAGCTTCCAGAATTCTGGGATGACAGCCTTCGGAATAATCGTTTTTAAAGGAAAATTTCATTCTGCAAAATTATAAAATCAAAGCTAATCAAGGCCAGGTTTAAAAAATATTTTGTTAGATTTGTAGTTACAAGTATCTAACATTTGAAAGCAACACTCACAGAAGAAAATTACCTGAAGGCATTATTTCATGTCGTAGACGATGAGGGAAAAGTAACCATCAACGAACTGAGCAAATTTCTCAACGTAAAAATGCCAAGCGTTAACAATATGATGAAGAAGTTTGCTGAAAAAAAATGGGTTATTTACGAAACATACAAACCTTTGAGAGTTACCGAGAAAGGAAGGCGCGAAGCCGCATTAGTAGTAAGAAAACATCGTCTTACTGAAATGTTTCTCGTTAAAAAAATGAATTTTGGGTGGGAAAATGTACACGAAATTGCAGAGCAGCTGGAACATGTGCATTCTAAAGTTTTTTTTGATAAAATGGATGAAATTCTAGATTTTCCCAAATTTGATCCTCACGGAGAACCTATTCCCGATAAAGACGGAAATATTATTTCTCAGGATTTACAGAAACTAAGCAGCTGCAAAGCAGGTGAAACTGTTATATTTACTTCTGTTACGTTATCTGATGACGCTTTTCTTAATTATTTAACCGAAAGAAAACTGCTGCTCAATACAAAAATAAAAATTGTAAAAATTGAAGATTTTGATCAATCGGTAACCGTTGAAATCGCAGGAAAAACTGAGATTTTAAGTAAAAAAGCAACCGAGAAGATTCTGGTAAAGCATTAAAGCAAAAAAAGCGGATTAAAATCCGCTTTTTAATATAATAAGTATTAATTGAAATATTTAGTAATCGCCTCGTCAGTTGGTTTCACTTTACTTGGGAAACTTTCAATCAGTTTTCCGTTTTCGTCAACTAAAAATTTGGTGAAATTCCACTGAATATCGGTATCTTTTACTCCGTTTAAGTTTTTATCTGAAAGATATTTGAAAATCGGAGCCGTATCATCTCCCTTTACAGAAACTTTGGAAGCCAAAGGAAATGTCACTCCATAATTTTTCTGACAGAATGCACCAATCTCAACATTGGATCCCGGCTCCTGTCCGCCAAAATTATTGGCAGGAAAACCTACAACAACCAATTTTTCTGCGTAATCTTTAGAAATTTTTTCTAGATCAGCATATTGCGGTGTGTAACCACATTCTGATGCGGTATTAACGATCAGAATTTTTTTTCCTTTAAAATCAGCAAAATTAATGGTTTTGCCCTCTTCCAATGCATCTACTTTGTAATCATATATTGACTTTGACATAACTTGTTGGGTTTTTACTTTAGAAACATCGTTTTTTTTCTGTGCGCAGCTGTTACAAAACACTGCAAATGAAACCATTACTATGAAAATCTTTTTCATTATAGACTTTTTTAATTTAATTAAAACTTAAAACTATTTTCAGGGAATACCTTATTGATTTCCACTTTATTGAGAAGCATTACATAATCTCCGTCTTTTTTGGCACTTGAAGATTCTATTCGGAAAGGCATCATCAAATTTCCAACTTTTTTGTAATCTGAGTATGATAATGTTTCATCTTTTTTTACTTCCTTCAAAAGCATGTAAGACTTTGTATCAAAATAATAGTAGTTTTTATTCACATTTTTCGTCAGTTCCACCTTATGACAGTAGATCTCTCCTATTTTTTCTTTTCCTAAATATTTTGCTTCAAAACCTTTGTTTTCCCAGTCGATAAAGTCATTATCAAAACTTTCAGCAGTATATTCTTTGTATTCCTGAAGTTTATTGGTTGCATAATTCATCGCATATCCTTTTGTACCGTCATAGCCTTCGATAGCCGTATCTTTTCCGCCAATGGTAATGACAGTTTTGGTTAAATTGGGTCTTTGCTGATAAATCTTGATAGGATATTCGTCTTTAATGCCTAAAATTACTTTTCCCTGAAGGAAGACTGAGTTTAAAAGTTTCCAATTGGTCAAACCTCCGGATAATTCTATATTCTTGTCTATAATTTCTTTAGCAGTCTGAGCAAAAGAAAGTTGTGAGAATATAAGGACAAATACTACAAGTAATTTCTTCATTCAATCAAATTTTTTCAAATCAAATATAAGACTTTTTAATTTGAAAATTTAAATTGATACATTCGAAAATTGATGCATATCATCCGATTTTTAAATTATCCAATTCATACGTTTTCAAATTAATTTTCTTGCTTTTTCCAGATCTTCCGGTGTATCAATTCCTACTCCAACAAAATTGGTTTCAATCAGTTTGATTTTCATTCCGTATTCCAGATAACGGATGCATTCTATTTTCTCAGAAATCTCCAGAGGTTTCATTTCCAGCTTTGAAAATTGAAGCAATGCATGTTTTCTGAAAGCATACACTCCGATATGTTTAAAATAATCAACATCATAAGAAATTTCTCTGTGAAACGGAATAACAGAACGGCTGAAATACAGTGCAAAACCGTTGTTATCGGTAATTACCTTCACGTTATTAGGATTTTCGATTTCTTCCTTTTCGTAAAGTTTTATTTTTAATGAAGCCAAAGAAATTTCCTGATTTTCATCTTGGCTAAAAACATCAATCAGCTGTTTTAACGGTTCCAGTTTTAAAAACGGCTCGTCCCCCTGAACATTAATGACGATATCACAGTCGATGTTTTGTACCGCTTCTGCAATACGGTCGCTTCCTGTTTCATGTTGACCGGTCATTACCGCTTTTCCGCCATTATTTTCAATCTCATTAAAAATAATTTCAGAATCTGTGGCTACAAAAACCTCATCAAAAAGTCCGGTTTCCACAACATTTTGATAGGTTGTGGTAATCACTGTCTTTTCACCCAGAATCTGCATCAGTTTTCCGGGAAAACGGCTGGCTTCGTAACGTGCAGGAATAACGGCTATGATTTTCATTATATAAATATCTTTTTACTAAATTAATATTGGTTTTTTAACATCGAATCGCATGCAGCCCGACTTGAGCGGAGCTCTTTTTGCCGAAACGAAGTGTAGGCAAAAAAGCGGGAGCGGAAGGCGGATAAAGCTGCCCAAATAAAGCCTTTCATAAAGCCTGAACAAAAATAAAAATTGCCGAAGTAAAAAACCTTCGGCAATTTATGTGATTTTTCTTAAAACTCAAATTCTCCAATGAGAATTTTACTGTCGTTTTCCCTTTTATTTTCTTTCTGACTCTGGAAAACCGCAATTTTTCTTTCCTGTCTTCCGTCTGAATAATAAAGATAAACTTCTGCCATTATCGTTGTAGGTCCGGAAAGAATATTCTGTCTTTCCCCAAAGAAATTGGTTTTGATTTTATATTTTCCTTTTACCGCTTTTTTAAGCAAAAATTGTTCAGGTCCGAAACCTTGCGTGAAATCATTGCTGATTCTTCCGCCAATTGCAGTAGATTTATGCTGATAAGAGCAATCTTCTCCTTTCGGATCGGTGACCCAGAGATCGATATCGGTATTGTCTTTATTCCAATTAATCACCACACGAATATCAACGGGTAAATCTGCTTTCAGGCGGTCATCTATTTTGCTGCCGTCAACATTTTTATTCTGTTTTAGAATATTATTGATCTCCATAATCAGAATTTCTTCAATTCCGTTGTCACGCATTGAAATTTCGTCTGTAAATTCCTGATAAAGCAAAGATTTATAAATATTTAAAGCTTCCTGAGGTCTTTTGTTATCAACCAAAGCTAAAGCGTAATCTCTATGACTTTGTGCATCAAATGGACGCCATTCTAAAATTTTCTGCGTGATCCAAAGTTCTTTATCGTAATGACCTCTCTGTTTCAACAGATAATAAATTGTTTTATAAAGCTCTTCGTTTTCAAGATCCAGTTCAGCCAAAGTGCTCAAAACCTTTAAAGAAAGTGCTTTATCACCTTTTTTGAACAGCAGTTTGGAAATATCAAAATAATAAGAAATTTGCTTTTCATGTTTTGAACGGTTTTCCAGATATTTCTGGTAAATTACATCCGCAGATTGCAAATTTTGGAAATCTTTCATGTATTCTGCGGTGCTTTCTACGTCAACTAATGTGATTTTTCCTTTTGGTGCAGAGTCAACCATTACCTTTTCTTCAGAAACAGCTATTGCTTTTGCAGAAGAACTATATCCAACAACTACAGCCTCTTCAATTTGAACATTCCTTTGCTCTAGCGGTACTGATGCCGATTGATTTGAAACTCTCGGATATTCCTTTTTTTCAACAGGTGTAAAATCTGTATTCCACCATGTTTTTAATTCTCTTGTTTTATCAAAAGCTTTAGATAAAAGATTTTTTCTCTGTTCAAAAATTCGTCCTTTATTTTGGGAAACTATTCTCTGATAATCAGCTAATAATTCCTGTGGTGGAGTAATTTTGTATTTTACATAATCATTAATATCATCCAGAACAATTAAACTTGTATTTTTACTTACAACTCCAAACTGCTCACTGATATTTTTAATTTCCTGACGGTTTTGAGTAGAATTTAATTCCAGTTCATTGATTTTTCTCTGCGCCCAAAACTGAGCAATCTGCCAGTTTTCTACCTGTTGTGCTGTTGAAAAATCTACCGGCATTTCAAATCTATCGTTTCCTATTGAAAAAATGGCGGTCAGTTTTCCAACATTTCCGGTAGTAATTCCAAAAATATTGATTGGCTCACTAATTACCGAACCGATATTTGGAAATAACTCCTGCATATTCGGGTTTTCTTTAAATCCTAAAAAGCGAACTGGCAATCTTTTATATGTTTTTATAGCAGATTGAGTATTGAGTTCATTCAAATTAATAAAATTTCCTCCTGATTGATTGGCAAGCAATTTCAGCAGATTAAAATCTGAAATTGGTGTGCTGGAAATACTGTTTAAAGGCTTTTTAAACTTTATCGTTAAATCGCCAAAATTGGAAATTCCGTCTGAAAATAAAAGATATTCTTCTACTCCATTCATTTCCTTTAAAGCTCCGAAATCTGTTCCTCCATCATACTTTAAATTTAAAATTTTAGATTTCAGCGCGCTCCAATTTCCGTCTGAAACAGTAAAGTCTTCAGCTTTTTCGAAAGTATTATTCAGCAAAGAAAAAGAAACAAAAACATTTTTATTATCTGAAAAATATGCATCCAAAAACTGTAATTCTTTATCCTTGTTACGTTTTGAGCCGCTGTAAGAATTATCCCAAATGATTGCAATCTTCTCAGATCGTGCTTTTTCTTTCACCGGAAAATTTAATCCTACATTGGCTGCAAAATAAAATTTATCTCCTGAAGCTTTTTGTAAAACAACATGCGAAGAATTCTGATCTTTAGGAATCGTTACTTTTAGACTTTCAGCAGGTGTAAAATTGGTTTTGCTGATCTCGGCTATCCATTGATTTCCTTGTTTCTGAAAAGAAAAACTTCCGTCGGGGTTTTCCAAAATTTTTGGAATGGCTGCATTCTCGCTGATCCAGACTTTCAGATTAAATTTAGGAATAGTAGTCGCATTGGCAAAGCTTAAAAAGTACTGATAATCTGATACAACATTTTTCAGTTCCTGATGATAAGTAATCTGAATTGTCCGACTTCCTTTTTCTGGTAACGGATAAATTCTCGTTCTGAAATTGTTGCCTTCTACTTTTTCTATAATTCCGGGATCTACATTTCTTCTTTCAATACTCTCGAAAACCTCTTTTGCTCTTTCTTTCGGAACCGGAACTGCATTTCTCAGTTTTCCGTTGATATCCAGAGCATAACCGCTTACAGAAACTCCTTCCGGAAGCGGAAAAGTAAGATTTCCTTCTAAAATTCTGTTACTCGGATTATAAAATGTGTACGTTGCCTTTGTTGTTGCAAGATTTCCTAAAATTTTGGTATCAATTTTAGCCTCCTGCAGAATAACGGGATGTTTTTTTTGGTTTTCAACCTCCAATGTAGGAATTTGAGAAAACGCAGTGCCAAAAATCATCAAAGCACATAGGTTAAATATTTTATTCATATCACTTGTTTTTTAATTTTATATCAATTAGAACCTTCATCTTTTTTCCATTTTTGATTTTTCCTAAGTTCAAACAATTTTTTATAGATGCTCTTTAAACCATAAGTTCCCTGTGCACCATAATCTTGTATAACTTTTACTTTATTATCGGCATAAGTAATTTTTAATGTTACTGTTTGATCATCTGTCCAATCGACTGCATAATTATTTTTCAAGTTGGGAAAATCTATGTATTGTAAAGTCCCGATTAGATTTTCATATTGTTTTTCATCAATAACTGTATGAAATTTACCTTCAATATTTTCAGACCAGCTTTCCATATTCTCACTAAAATTGAAATGTTCAGCGATAAAATGTGCATTTCTGTTTTGATCAATTGATAACTGAAAAACAGGACAGGTTCCATAACATCCCGAAGTTGAAAACTCAATCTTTTTTACAGGAATATAGTTTTTATCATTAGAGTTGTATTCTATAAATTCTCCTTCTTTAAATTCTAAAGTTTGTTTTAAAGGCTTTCCAAAGGTTTTCTTTTCCCAATCTTTTACAATAGGTTTATATATTTCAAGCAGATTTTTATTATTTACTTTCTTTATTCTAGGAACATAATAATCATCAAAGCCTCGCGAAATATCTTTTAGTGCATATTTTCTATTTCCGAAATTCAGCAGTACAACAGGTGAATAACTGCAGGATTCGTTATTCATTCCTAAACAATTATGTTTATCTCCTATAATAAGCAAATCTGTAAAACCATTATTATCAAAATCTGTTTTATAAAAGCTTTGAGAAACATCTAATTGATCTGCAAGTGCAATATTTTCTTTACATAAAAAATCTTCTCTCCTGAAATCTTTAATACGTTTCACTTCATAGTTTTCAAATGTAGAATCTGTTTTCCGTATCAGAGATTGTACATCTTCTGAAGATTTTAATTGATCAATTTCTGAATGATTTATATGATGATTATTTTCTTTGCAACTTAAAATGCAGAAAAAAACACAAGTCACCTTTATATATATTTTTATATTAAATCTTTGCATTTATATTGATATTCTAAAGTACAGTTTTAATCTGTTATTTATGAGCTAAGAATGGATATACCTTATCAATCCGTTTAGCAATAATACCAAAATTGAAACCCTGAACCTTATCTATTCCGCTGAAATTTACGGCAATTAATTGTCCGCAATTATTAAAAATCGGAGATCCGCTTGCTCCGTGAGTTGAAGTAACACTGTACTGAATTTTTGTACCATCAGATTCTTTACTGATTTGCCCGTTGTACAACTGTACTTTAATTCCTGAAATCGTTTGTGCCAAATCTTCACCCAAAGGATAGCCAATCATTACAGCTTTTTCTCCCGGACGTAAAGTCTGATCATCTGTTACAGCATTCTCAAGATTAATAATATTTACAACGGTATTGGGTGTTTCTTTAGTATTTAATTGTAAAACTCCTAAATCTATAGATTGATCTTCGGAGATTTTCTCTATTGTGCAAGACAGCCATTCTTCAGCTGAATTATGAAGTGCTACAGAAATATCAATCGTCTTCATATATACTTCAATATCATCTTCGGAAACATAATTTTTTTGTGGGATAGAAGCTGCAATATCTCCAGCCTCGGCTGCCGAATCTACTGTTATAGTTGACTCATTTGAGCTGATAAATTCTTCACCATCGCCTTCTTCATTTTCACGATAATCGCTTTCTTCACTAGATTCTAAAGAAGCATTTCCCCAATTGGATGCAATAAATGTTTCATAACCTTCTTCAGAAATATCCGTTGTAAGAATTGATGCAATTTTTCTACGTATGTTTGAAGCATCAGTATTAATTTTATCAATATTTTCAGAAGAATACCAAGGCTGTAAAACATGACTGTTAGAAATCATATTCCCTTTTTTATCCACAAAGAAAGCAGTTCCGAAAAGTGTTTCTTCTGATACCTCAGGAATATTGAGCTGAATTTCTTTTCCTTTAATCTTTGCAACAAAAGCATATCTGTGTTTTACCATTACGACGGCATCTTTATATGCGTCATAAATTTTTGTATCAGTATCTAAACATGTATTTTCAACCATAGGCTTTACCTGATGATCTTTATAATATTTATAGCCAAAATAAGCTGCTCCCCCTAAAAGGATTATACCACCCAAACTAAAAAAAGCAATTTTGTACGGATTTTTTTTCTTCTGTTCATTTATTGGTAAGGTTTCTTTAGGCTTTTCTTCTAAAGGTTTTTCCTGAATTTCATTTACAGAAATTGTATTTTCAGTTTCGGAATTTTGAAGCTCTGAAAAGTCATCAGAGTGCGAATTACTGTTTTGATGTGAATTGTTTTGATTCAGCTTATTGCTGGAATCTTTTTCATGTTCCATTTGTGTTTATTTTAAATTAATTTGTTTCATCATAAAAAAGTTGATTCTTATTTTAAGAATCAACTTTTCTGTAAAATTAAAAAATTATTTTACACTATTTTAAGTTATTTAAAGCATTTTCCAATTTCGGCATCATTACTTCAATTTCATCGGTTGCCAAACCTCCGACTGAAGCTCTGAACCAAGGCTCAGTTTTTTCTTCACCGAAAGCTGAAAACGGAACCAAAGCAACTCCCGCTTCATTGATTAAATAAAATACAAGATCTGATGATGTCTCAATTTTGTTTCCGTCGGGTTTTACTTTTCCGATATAGTCAAGTTTTATGGTAAGATACATTGCACCCATCGGCTCAATACTTTCTACCGATAAACCTTTTGTCTTCAGATCCTGAATGCCGTTGTGAAGAACTTTTAAGCTCGTTTCAAGCTTATTTTTAAAGTCTGTGATAAAAGCATTTACATTTTCAGGATTCTGAAAATATTTTGCCGTTGCTTCCTGCTCCGGTTTTGGCGCCCAGGCTCCAACGTGAGTAAGCAAAGCTTTCATTTTATCAATAATATGAGACGGACCAAATCCCCATCCTACACGAACTCCTGTTGCTGCCAAACATTTTGAAATACCATCAATATAAATGGTAAATTCTTTCATTTCCGGGAAAAGTGAAACAGGATCTACATGTTTTCCACCAAAAGTAAGATTAGAATAAATCTGATCGTACATTAAATATAAAGGTTTTTCGTCCGCGCCTCTTTTGCTGTTCTCTTCAAGAATCATTTCACAGATTTCTCTTAGCTGAACTTCTGTAAACATGGTTCCTGTAGGATTAAGTGGCGAACAAAGAGCCAGTAAAACAGCTCCGCTAAGGTGAGGTCTCAACTCTTCAGCAGTAGGTAAAAAATTGTTTTCCTGGGTAGTTTTTACTTCAACTGCATCGGCAGAAGTAAGATATGCGTAATGATTGTTGTTCCAAGATGGTGTAGGATAAATTACCTTATCGCCTTCGTCAACTATTACTTTATAAACAGCGTAAATCAACGGTCTTGAACCTGCTGTAATTAAAATATCATTCGCATCATAATCAAGATTCCATCTTTTTTTAAGATCATTAGAAACTTCTTTTCTTAAAGATAAAAGTCCGTTTGCAGGCGGATAATTGGTTAAATTATTCTGATACGCTTTCTGAATTTCCTCTTTCAATTCTACAGGAATCGGATAAATATTTGAGTTCAGATCTCCAATCGTAAGGTTAGCAATTTGTGCTCCTTTCGCTTTCAGATCATTTACTTCATTACCAATTTTTACAATTTCAGAACCAATGAGGTTCGCTGCTAATTTTGAAACTTTCACTTTTTTTTTATTAGAAATTAGAGTTTAGAAATTAGAAATTAGATCTAGAGCATTCTGAAATGCGCAATAAAATCTAATTTCTAAATTCTTTTATTAATTTAATTGAAGATCTTTTCTTACTTCTTCTATTTTTTGTTCTAAAGACTTTAATGTAGATTTGAAATCTTCTTTTGAATATAAACTTTCTTTTACAGAAACATAAAACTTAATTTTTGGCTCTGTTCCTGAAGGTCTTACACAAACTTTTGTTCCGTCTTGTGTGTAATAAATCAATACGTTAGATTTTGGAATATCATCCATAACGTGCTTTTCGTTTTCAGAAACTACAAAATTGGTCTGTTCTTTAAAATCTTTTACTTCTTCCACTAATGAACCAGCCAATGATTTTGGCGGATTTTCACGGAAATTCTTCATCATATTCTGAATTTCTTCTGCTCCGTCTCTTCCTTTTTTAACGATGTTGATCAAACCTTCGTAATACATTCCGGTTTCCTGATAAATTTCAATCAGATATTCGTACATCGTTTTCCCGTTGGCTTTACACCAAGCTGCAATTTCGCAGGCTAAAATGATACTTCCGCAAGAATCTTTGTCACGAACAAAATCTCCTGTCATAAAGCCGAAACTCTCTTCACCACCGCAAACAAATTTTTCCTGACCTTCAAAATCACGGATCATTTTTCCGATCCATTTGAATCCCGTTAATCCAACTTTACAGTCAACACCGAATTTTTCTGCAATATCAAAGAAAATATCTGAAGTTACAATCGTAGAACCAATGAATTCTTTACCTGTAATTCTACCCTGCTTTTTCCATTGATCCAAAATATAATACGTCAAAATGGTATTACACTGATTTCCGTTTAACAACTGAATTTCACCTTCCAGATTTCTTACAGCAATTCCTAATCTGTCGCCATCCGGATCTGTTCCGATAACGATATCTGCATTGGTAATTTTCGCTAAATCCATTGCCATTTCCAAAGCTGCAGGTTCTTCAGGATTCGGAGAATCTACCGTTGGGAAATTTCCGCTTGGAATCATCTGTTCTTTTACGAGATCAATTTTCTTAAAACCTGCTTTTTCCAAAGCTTTTGGAACTGTTGTATATGTCGTTCCGTGAATGGATGTGAAAACGATATTCAAATTTTCTTTTCCTACATTCTGATAAGTAGAATTTTCAATGCATGCATCGATATAAACATCATCCTGCTCCTCTCCGATCCATTCGATTAAATCATTATTTCCGTTAAATTTAATTTCTTCAAATTTTACAGAATATACTTCATTGATAATGGCTTCATCATGTGGCGGAACAATTTGCGCTCCGTCATTCCAATATACTTTATAACCGTTGTATTCCGGTGGATTGTGAGATGCTGTCAAAACAATCCCTCCATGACAGCTTCTGTCACGAACGGTGAAAGATAATTCAGGAGTCGGTCTGTGGTTTTTGAAAAGCAAAACTTTAATTCCATTTGCCGTTAAAACATCTGCCACCAATTTTCCAAATTCTTTTGAATTGTTTCTTACATCATAAGCAATCGCAACTTTTATCTGCTCATCAGGAAACTGCTGCAACATATAATTGGCAAGTCCCTGAGTTGCCTGACCTAATGTATATTTATTCAAACGATTGGTTCCAACACCCATAATTCCACGCATTCCGCCCGTTCCAAATTCTAATTCTCTGTAAAAAGAGTCTTCTAAATCCGGAGAATTACCTTCAATTAATAATTGAACTGCATCTTTCGTTTCTTTATCGAATGTATCGCCTAACCAAAGTTGGGCTTTTTCTAATGTTGTCATATTTGTATTTGTGCGTTTATTTATATAGTTTGATTTCTAAATTAGGTAATTTTTCTTTTAATAAATTTAATTTCAGTTGCAGATCATTTAGTTCAAAAGTAAAATCTCCAAAAATTTCTTTATTCATTTCAAAATTGATTGTTGTAGATTCTCCAGAAAAATCAGATTTAGAAAAATCTCTCAAAACTGTATGCCCTTTTTCAAAAAGAAAATATCCATTTTGCTTATTCCAAACCGTTTTTAATTCAGCCTTTTCAGCTGCTGCATTAATGACTGCCATTCCTAAATGACAAAATTCATGACCTACTTTCAAGTGTTTTTTCTCGTTGCTACAAGCTCCTATTTTTGTCATAATAGATTCAGCCTTGGTTAAATCCAAAGATTTTTCTAAAGACATTCCTGCATTATATTTTATTTTTAATGAATTTCCACGTGTATAGATAAAAATTTCATCACATTTATTATCAATATGTTCGTCAATTGCATGACATAATGTACCAATCAAAATTGAATTTAAATTATTTTCAGTATAGCAATCCTTAAAATACATTTGCGGACGCAGATTCACATGATCTCTGAAATCGACATGAATAAGTGTTTCTACCGTGTATATTTTTTTCTCTTCCAATTAATTCAATTTCTTATTCTCAACTTTGGCTGTTTTTTCTACCTTAAAAGCCCTGATCGGATCATTATAATACACAAACTTCGCTGTGTTTTTCACATTTCCTTTAAGTGAATCTTTTACATTAACTTCGGCATAATTTCCATTTTTAGAATCAATGTTTAGATTAACGATTTTCCAATACGGTGCTATCAGACTGGCGGTGTCAGAAATCTTAATTACCGCATTTTCAGTTCTGCCCAAAAAATTAGCTCTACTTTTGTTTTTCATGTCAATTTCAGCTCTTCTGGTGTTGATTGACCCCATAAAAGTAGCATAATTTTTTAAATTTAATCTGAAATTATCTGTCTTAATTTCGCTTGAAATATTCATTTCTACAGAATCTGAAATTGAAACTTTTTCTAAATTATATTTTGAATAAATGGTTACATTATAAAAATCGACTCCTTTTGTGTCTCTGCTTTCCTTAATTGAAAGGGTTTTATCATCAACATCAATATCCAGATTATCTGCAATATTGGGATATGTTTCTATTTCAACGAAATTTTCCGGTCCTCTTGCATAAAATACCCGGAATTTGCCATTTAGATCAAGATTAACAAATTCCTCAACATCCACTTCTTTTTTATCTAAATTTCCTTTCGGAGAAATTTCTCCGCAGGAAACGGCGGTAATCAAAATTATCGTAAAGAGCAGCTTTTTCATATTATATCACTTCATCAATATTATAATTCTTATGCTCTCTGTTGGTTCGGATGATCATTTCTCCTAAAAATCCTGCGATAAAAAGCAAAGTTCCCATTAACATCATCGTTAAAGCAATAAAAAACCATGGATTATTGGTAATCAAATGACCGTAAATTCCTCTCGCAACGTCAATCAGTTTTGAAATTCCCAGCCAAAATGCTGAAAGAAAACCAACGATGAACATTAAAGTTCCCACTGCTCCGAAAAAATGCATGGGTCTTCCTCCGAAACGACTTACAAACCAAAGTGTTACCAGATCCAAAAAGCCTCTGATAAACCTTTCTGTTCCGAATTTGGAAGTACCGTAGGGTCTTGCCTGATGCGGCACTTCTTTTTCGGTAATTCTTCTGAAGCCGGCATTGGCTGCCAAAACAGGAATATAACGATGCATATCACCGTACACATCAATGGATTTTACAACTTGTTTTTTATAGGCTTTTAAGCCGCAATTGAAATCATGAAGATACACTCCTGAAACCTTCCTTGCTGCCGCATTGAAGAGTTTTGATGGAATATTTTTGGTCATTACATTATCAAAACGCTTCTTTTTCCAACCGGAAACAATATCATAATTTTCTTCAATTACCATTCTGTACAATTCTGGAATTTCTTCCGGAAAATCCTGAAGATCGGCATCCATTGTGATGATAACGTCACCGTTTGTCCTTGCAAAAGCAGCATGCAGAGCCTGAGATTTCCCGTAATTTCTGGAAAATTTTATCCCGTGAATCTGGGGATGCTGGATTTTCAAATTCTCAATAATGCTCCAGGAAAGGTCTGTACTTCCGTCATCTACAAACCACACTTCATAAGATAACTGACTGGTTTTGCAGGTATTATCAATTCTTGAAAACAATTCTTCAAGAGATGCTTCTTCGTTGAGCAACGGAATAACGATAGATAAATTCATTTAATTTTTATAACAATTTATTCTTGATTGGTATTTTCGGTGTAGACTTTTTTTGTTCTGAAAAAAGCTCCGAAAAACAACGACAAAACTACGTAAAATATAAGAATTGCCGCAAAATATCCTGAAAAATGACTGGCTGTAAGCATATCTTTTCCTTTGATAATCTCCGGACTGAATCTTTGAAGACTTTCTTTATATTTTTCTTCAAGTTCATCAATATCTTTTTGATGTTTCAGAATTTTTCTTGCAGAATTATATTCTTTATCCAATTCAGATTTCTGTCTTGTAACATACTGATAGTTAAGCAGCTTCTTTGCATCGGTATCAATAAAATTAAGAAATACAAAAATGCTTACAACAGATAGAAAACCACCTACAAACATCGGAACGAAAGCTCTTTTGAAAGCTTCTCTGAAGCCCATTCTTTGTTTGTTCCAACGGGATTTTACTGACCAAAATGCAGCTAAAGCATAAAAAACAGGAAGCACAAAAGTATTGACTTTCAATGAAGTATCAAAATAATTAATTCCCGAGAAGAAAAAATAGACTACAAAAAAGATCAACATTGTAGCTGCAAAAAGCAAAATTCCTAAGGTTACCGAACTCTTCGTCATAATTTCAGTTTTTAGAAAAAATCTTGAAAAATATTGCTCTAAATTTCAGCATTTTAGCTGTTTTAATGGCGTTTTTCGAAGATTTTTCTTTAATAATATTTTTAAGTTTATAATTAATTCCTATCTTTGCAACGGCAAGTCCTAAACAACCAGCTCCTGAGAATCCTCCAGGGTGGGAACGCAGCAAAGGTAATCGGTTGTAGCGGTGTGATTTAGGTAGCTTGCCATTTTTTATTTATTTAAGTGAAGAGATTAAGATGATTTATAAATTACTTAATCTCTTTATTTTTTATATTTCAAAAATTTCACCCAGTTTCGGTAAAACCAATTCAATATTTTTATCAGCAAAATGCTTCAAAGCATCATCATGATTGATCTCAATAGGCGGAAAAGTATCAAAATGACATCCGATTACTTTTGGTGTTTTTAATAATTCTGCTGCTGCAAATGCTGCTTTTCTTGCACACATTGTATAGTGACCTCCGACAGGAAGAATAGAAAGGTCTAAATGACCGAATAGTTTGGGAAAAAGTTCCATGTCTGCCATCACCCCTGTATCTCCTGCCAAGTACACGTTTTTACCTTCAGGAAGCCTGAAAATATATCCTACAGGAACACCTCCGTACGTTCCGTCCGGAAATGAGCTTGTATGATGCGCCGGAACCATAGAAATCTTCAGGTCTTCTATTTTTGCTGATCCTCCAAGATTGATATCAATTTTATTTTGTGCATTATCGAAATATCCACATATTTCCGGAACAGCAATAACAGCTGCATCAGGGTGTTCTTTCAAAACTTCTCCTACATCAGCAATATGATCTTCATGAGCATGAGTAAGCAGAATATAATTAATTTTCTGAGCAGTAATATCAAATCCTGACTGCTCCTTTTGATAGTTGTAAAAAGGATCACAAAGAATTGTTTTTTCTTTATACGTGAACAAAAAACAGTTTTGTCCTAAAAATTGTATTTTCATTTTTTAATTTTTTAGCTAAAATAATTTAATCCAACAGCCGTTAAAACCGCCATCATTAAAGTCATGATTCCTACCTGCTTCAGGAAGGGATCAAGCTCTCTCGGTTCTTTTACTGCCATAATCTGACGACGGATCTTCATTAATGGCAGGAGTAAAATCATCACAATAAACACTTTATAATTACCGGATTCTATAAAGCCATTAATTCCCAAAAAAACAAGAATCAGAATCAATGGAAGCTGAAGCAACACGATTTCGTAAATCATTGCACTTCTGAATCCTATTCTTAAAGCCAGACTGTTTTTTCCGGAAAGCCTGTCACTTTCTATATCCCGCATATTGTTTAGATTCAAAACAGCCATACTCATCATTCCGATTGCCGTTGCAGGCAGTAATATGTCCCACGAAAAAGTTTTGGTAAACAGAAAATAGCTTCCCCCCACAGAAACCAATCCAAAAAATATAAAAACAAATAGATCTCCCAAACCCATGTAACCATAAGGCTTTTTGCCGACAGTATAACCGATTGCCGCTAAAATACTTGCTACTCCCAATCCGATGAAGATATAAAACTCTTGGGTATGATCCGGAATAAATGCAGTATATAAAAGTGCAACGGTTGCAACAAAAGATAAAACAGAGAAAATAATCACCGCATTTCTCATTTGCTTTGCAGTAATTTTGCCGGATGCCACTGCTCTTGCTTCTGCTTCGCCAATCCTGTTTTTATCTGTTCCTTTGATGCCGTCACCATAATCATTGGCATAGTTTGAAAGAATCTGATATAGTAATGTCACCAGAATAGCCAGCGCAAAAATCTTCCAGTCCCAAGTTCCGCCCTGTTCCCAAAGCCTCCACTTTGCGATGAAAGATCCCATGATAATTCCGCTTAGAGAAAGCGGTAAGGTTCTCAGCCTTGCGGCTTTTATCCAGTCTGACATAAATATTTTTAACTGTTTTTAGAAGTTTCTATTTTATAAATAATATTATTGAAAAGCTTTTTGACTTCAGAAAAATCCAAAGCTGAAATCCCGAATTTTCCGGCAGAAGTGTAAAACGTTATACTTCCAAGATTACTTTTCTTTTGCCAAAAATACTGAGAAATTTTCACAGTCTGAATCTTGTCTATTTCAAAAGTTCTGTAATGAACATCCCAAAAACCGGAACGCAGCCTGATAAAGCTTTCATTATAAAACAATCTGAGATTCAGATAAGAAAAAACTATAATTATTTCTATGATCATAAAAGTGATTACAACAGCTTCCCAGTAATTAATTATTATACTCTTATCAATAAAAAACACCATTAAAAAAGGAAATAAAACCCAAATTATATGATTGACAATCAACAATCTGTAATTAGGTTTAAGAAAATTATTGAACTGCGGTGTCGAAGTCCATATTGAGCCAATCAAATGCTCTTTTTCGTTATGGCTAATTCCCGGAACGGAAGAAACATTTTTTTCATTTTCATCTTTTCCTATCTGCAGAAATTTTACCAGAGATACATTCATTTTTTTCTGGATCCAATTCTGAATTTCGGTTACTACCTGAACTTTTGATTTGGTTACGATAGCATTTTTAGTGCTGAACAAACCATATTCAAAAGAATAATTTCTGTAATTTTCCTCTATTTTGAAATTAAAATAACGAATGATTATCCGTACCGAATTTATCAGAACACCAAGAACTAAAACCACTATGGTCATTCCAAGTAAGATGGGTAATGAATAGCTCAGCACATTTTTTTCAATTTGATCATAATCAATCTGAGCATCCACTTCAGCCTTTTTGAGAAGATCATTGAGCTGCGTAATTCCATAAATTACCAAACTTATCAATGCAAAAAAGCTTCGGACATAATTGGCAGTCAGTCCATACTTTAAGATACTTATATTAGAAATTCTGAACTGCTTTTTGGCTGAAATTCCCGTTACATCATCTGAACTGATATATTCATTTTGTATTTCAATATTTTTCTCTTCAAGCAGATAAGCCTTTAAGTCATAAGCATTTTGTTTGGATAAGGCAGAGATAGAAACTTCTTTTTCGGAACTTCCCGGACTGTCTACTTCCAATTTAAAAATATTAAACAGTTTATGAATAAAAGGCTGGGAAATATTAACCTCCTGAATATTTCTGATCTTTATTTTGGTGGAAGATTTATTGATAATTCCTTTGTGAATAATAAACTCCTCGTTCTTAGCATCAATATAATATCTGAAATTGTAATATTGCATTACAGCAGATATGCTGAGAATTAAAAATACAGTAGATACGATTAAAAGAACAATCCAAAAGTCAAATTTTTTATCTCTGAAAAAAAACAAGAAAATAAAAATCCAAGAATTTTTAATCACTTCGCCCGTGTTGTATAGAAACAGTAAAGCAATCCCGATTTTGGACTGCCTTTGTGGAGTAAAAAAAGAATTATACTTCTCCTCCATCTTCATTATTTTCGGATGAAATTGTATTCATAATCAGATGGTTGATTCCTTCAGCTTTGTCTTCCGGCAAACCATGAATAGAAATATCGCCGCCATTCACGCCTGCTGTATAAACAGAAACTGATTTTAAGCTTAAAATCTTTGAAAACCACCCCTGTTCTACCTTTATATGCTGAATTCTTGTAAAAGGAATAATTATAATATTTCTTTTCAGCCAACCGTACTGATAAACAATATCATGCTGACGAACTGCATATTTCCTGAATTTGAAACCGATAACTGAGCTTAAGAAAACATATACAATCAGGAAAAAAAACAGCAACGCCACAGCGATAATCTGCAATTTTGTAAAATTTCCACTAAAAAAATAATAAGAAACAAAAAATGCAGAGATAATAAATATTGAGAACAAAATATTATTAAACAAAATAATGTTGAGATATTTTGGTGAAACAGAAACCATCTCCAGACTTTCAAAATCTGGAATTTCTATGTCAAAAATCTGCGGGTTTTGAAAGTTTTGCTGCATATTACAGTAATTTTTCTGTTTTAATTGATTATATAAATTTTATAATATTCTGCAAGATTGTATAAACCAACCAGTTTGACTCCATTAACAAAATAACAGGCAATGACGTATCATTCATTACCTATTACTCTTGATGTATATTTACGAGATCCACTGATCTTTTCCGAAATTCGGTTTTCTTTTTTCAAGAAAAGCATTTCTGCCTTCTTTGGCTTCTTCGGTCATATAGGCTAAACGGGTTGCTTCTCCGGCAAAAACCTGCTGTCCTACCATTCCGTCGTCTGTAAGATTCATGGCAAACTTCAGCATTCTGATAGAAGTCGGAGATTTGGCTAAAATTTCCTGCGCCCATTCATAAGCTGTATCTTCCAGCTCATCATGAGGAATTACGGCATTCACCATTCCCATTTCAAAAGCTTCCTGTGCCGAATAATTTCTTCCTAAAAAGAAAATTTCACGGGCTTTTTTCTGTCCCACCATTTTTGCAAGATAAGCAGAACCGTAACCGCCGTCAAAACTTGTTACATCAGCATCGGTTTGTTTAAAAATTGCGTGTTCTTTACTGGCAAGCGTTAAGTCGCAAACTACGTGAAGAGAATGACCGCCTCCTACAGCCCAACCCGGAACTACCGCAATTACTGCTTTTGGCATAAAACGGATGAGACGCTGCACTTCCAGAATATTCAATCGGTGTCTTCCGTCTTCTCCTACATATCCCTGATTTCCTCTTGCTTTCTGATCGCCTCCGCTGCAAAAAGCCCAGCCTCCGTCTTTCTGGCTTGGTCCTTCACCTGAAAGCAAAACTACACCTATTGAAGGATCTTCTGATGCATCATAAAATGCATCATACAATTCTGAAGTAGTTTTTGGTCTGAATGCATTTCGTACTTCCGGTCTGTTGAATGCAATTCTTGCAACACCATTACACTTTTTATAAGTAATATCTTCGTATTCTTTTGCGGTTTTCCACTCAATCATTTTGTTAAAATTTTCCTCAAAGATAAGGAATTGATGAGAGATTTTGGTATTTACAAAAGAGCAAAATTTACGAAGACAGATTATTTCTTTTCAGCAGAATTTCTTCAATATCTTCTAAAGTAAAATTCTTGGCTTTTAGTAAAATTAAAAAGTGATACAGCAGATCTGCCGCTTCATTTTTAAACAGGTCATCATTGCTGTCTTTAGCTTCGATTACCACTTCTACGGCTTCCTCTCCCACTTTCTGAGCCATTTTATTGATGCCTCTTTGGAATAATGAATACGTGTAGGAATCCTCTGTTTTTTCATCAATTCTTTGGCTTATTTTTTCTTCCAGTTCATACAGAAAACCTTTAGAATCTTTATCGCCGAAACAACTGAAACTTCCGGTGTGGCAGACAACGTTCGTAGGAATTGCCTTAATTAAAATCGTATCCTGATCGCAGTCTACGGCAATATTTTTAACGGTTAAAAAATTTCCGGACTCCTCACCTTTTGTCCAGAGTCGGTTCTTGGAACGGCTGAAAAACGTTACAACTCCTTCTTTTTGAGTTTTTTCAAAAGCTTCTTCGTTCATGTAACCCAACATTAAAACCTGCAACGTTCTGTCGTCCTGAATAATCACCGGAACCAAACCTTCACTTTTATTAAAATCAATTTTCATCGTAATGCAATTTTTTTAAATTTTAAATTATTTTTAAGATCCTGAATCTGTACTTCTCCAAAATGAAAAATACTTGCCGCCAAAGCTCCTGTTGCTTTTGTCTGATTAAAAACGGCTTCAAAATCTTCCATTTTTCCGGCGCCTCCGGAAGCAATGACGGGAATATTCACATTTTCGGAAATTAACTTCGTTATTCTGAGGTCAAAACCGTTTTTTGTACCATCGCCATCCATTGAAGTAAGAAGAATTTCTCCCGCTCCCAGTTCTTCCGCTTTCTTTGCCCAGTCCAGTGTCTTCAGATCCGTTATTTCCCTTCCTCCTTTCACATGAACCCAATTGGATCCGTTTACCAATCTTGTATCAATCGCAACCACAACACACTGACTTCCAAATTCTTTTGACAGCTCCGAAATTAATGCAGGATTTTTAACTGCCGAAGAATTAATGCTGATCTTGTCTGCTCCTGCTTCCAAGAGCCTTCTTACATCTTCTACCGTTGAAATTCCGCCGCCGACTGTAAAAGGAATACTTAATTCTGCTGCAATTTTCTGTACCAGTCCGGCAAAAGTTTTCCGTTCTTCTATCGTTGCGGTAATATCCAGAAAAACCAGTTCGTCTGCACCTTCTTTTTCATATCTTTTGGCAAGTTCTACGGGATCTCCTGCATTTCTTAATCCTTCAAAATTAATTCCTTTTACCGTAGTTCCGTCTTTGATATCCAGACACGGAATGATTCTTTTTTTAAGCATTTTCAATAAAATTTTGGAGTTGCTGCAAACTGATTCTGCCTTCATAAATTGCCTTTCCTATAATCGTTCCGGAACAGCCGATGTTTTTCATCTGTTCCACATCCTCAATACACGAAATTCCACCGCTTGCAATGAGCTGAACCGCTGTTTTTTCTACAATTTCTCTGTACAGTTCATCCGATGCGCCCTGAAGCATTCCGTCTTTTGAAATATCCGTACAGATAACGTTTTTAATTCCCTTATTTTTATATTTGAGAATAAAATCAATGACATCCAGTTGGCTTTCTTCCAGCCAGCCCGAAGTTTTTATCTTTCGGTTTTCACAATCGGCTCCGAGAATGATTTTATCGGAACCATATTTTTCAATCAGATCAAAACAGAAATCAGGATCCTGAACAGCAATACTTCCGATCGTAATCTGCTTTGCTCCCGAATTGAAGGCTATTTCAATGTCTTCCAGAGTTTTCAGTCCGCCCCCGAAATCAATTTCCAGAGATGTTTCTTTCGCAATGGTTTCCAAAACCTTTTGATTAATAGTATGCTTTGATTTTGCACCGTCAAGATCCACCAAATGAAGATATTGCATACCGAAATTTTCAAATTCTTTAGCGACTTCAAGCGGATTTTCATTGTATATTTTTTTGGTATCGTAATCTCCTTTCGACAAACGAACGCATTTTCCGTCGATGATGTCTATAGCGGGAATAATTTTCATATTCAGTTTTTATTGTTTTAAAAAGTTTTCCAGTAAACGGCTTCCAATATCTCCTGATTTTTCGGGGTGAAACTGCATCGCATAAAAATTATCCTTTTGCAGAGAAGCACTGAACGGCAGAATATAATCGCAGACTGACGTTGTATTTTCCGATAATTCGCAGTAGAAACTGTGAACGAAATACACATCACTGTTTTCTTCAATCCCTGAAAATATTCCGGATTTAAAGTCTGAAATCGTATTCCATCCCATGTGCGGAACAATATTCTTTGCAGGAAACTTTTTTACATTGATATCAAAAATTCCCATCCCGACTGTATTTCCTTCTTCATTATTTTTACACATGAGCTGCATTCCGAGACAAACGCCTAAAACCGGCTGTTTTAAAGTAGGAATTAGCTGATCCAGACCTTTTTCCTTTAGTAATTTCATGGTGGAAGATGCTTCACCCACTCCCGGAAAAATCACTTTGTCGGCTTTTCTTATCAGGTCAAAATCATCAGTTACTATAGATTCTACATTTAATCTGTTCAATGAATTCTGTACGGAACTGACGTTTCCGCCGTTGTATTTGATGATGGCAATCATTATAAACTTCCTTTGGTTGATGGTAAATTAAAATTCTTATCCGTCTGTTTTACTGCCATTTTTACCGCTTTGGCAAATGCTTTAAACACAGATTCGATCTTGTGGTGTTCGTTATCACCTTCCACTTTAATGTTGAGATTACACTTTGAAGAATCGGTGAAAGATTTGAAGAAATGATAAAACATTTCAGTCGGAACATCGCCAATCTTTTCTCGTTTGAAATCCGCTTCCCACATTAACCACGGTCTTCCTCCGAAATCAATCGCAACCTGCGCCAAACAATCATCCATCGGAAGCAGGAAACCGTAACGTTCAATTCCTTTTTTCTTTCCCAAAGCTTTTAAAACAGCTTCCCCAAGAACAATTCCCGTGTCTTCAATGGTGTGATGCTCATCGACCTGCAAATCTCCTTTCACGTTAATTTTCAAATCTAAATTGCCGTGTTTGGAAATCTGTTCGAGCATGTGATCAAAAAAGTGTAATCCGGTTGAAATTTCAGAGGCTCCGCTTCCATCAAGATTGACTTCAACCTCAATTTCTGTTTCATTGGTTTTTCTTGAAACTTTGGCTTTTCGCGGAATATTCGTTAAAAACTGTGCAATTTCACTCCAGCTTTCTGTTGTTAGATCGGCTTCTTCATTCTGAACTTTACTGATTAATATAGATTTTGCTCCTAAATTTTTTGCCAACTGAATATCTGTAAGACGGTCTCCGATCACAAATGAATTTTTAAGATCGTAGTCTCCGTAAATATATTTTCCCAGCATTCCGATTCCCGGTTTTCTTGTCGGCAGGTTTTCACTTTCAAAACTTCTGTCGATCAGAATATCATTAAAAATAATTCTTTCATTTTCAAAGGCTTGTAACATTTTTTCATGTGGTTTAATAAAAGTTTCATACGGAAAACTTTCTGTTCCCAAGCCATCCTGATTGGTTACCATCACCAGTTCAAAATCAAGCTCTCTGGCAATTCTTGAAAGATTCTGGAAAACTCCGGGATAAAATTCCAGCTTTTCAAGAGAATCAACCTGAAAATCAATGGGCGGTTCTAAGATTAAAGTTCCGTCACGGTCTATAAATAATACTTTTTTCATTTTAATTTTCTTTTACTTTTCTACACCTCACAGGTTTTAAAAATCTGTCAGGTTCAGATTTAATTAAATACTTTTTAAGACGTTAATCAGCTTATTGTTTTCTTCTCGTTTACCTACATTAATTCTAATGCAATCCGGAATCTGCGGACTTCTCTTGCTCGTCAGAATTTCATTTTCCAGCAATTTCCGGTATACCTTATCCACATTTTCAAACTGAATCAGGAAGAAATTTGCGTCGCTTGGAAATACTTTTTTGATGCAATTTATTGTCTCTAATTCATTTCTCAACCAGGAAATTTCATTTAAAGTATTTTCTATATTGTATTTTACAAATTCTTTATTACTAATAAGTTCTGATATTTTATTTAAACTTAAAGAATTAACATTGTACGGAGATTTCACCATATTAGTCAGTTGAATAATCTCTTCTGAAGCATATGCAATTCCGACTCTTGCTCCCGCCATTCCCCAAGCTTTGGAAAACGTCTGAAGAACGATAAGATTAGGAAACTTCTCCAACAATTCAATACACGATTTCTTTTCTGAAAATTCAATATAAGCTTCATCAACCACGACAATTCCTTCAAAATTCTGAATGTAAAATTCAATGTCTTCGATTGAATTTCCGGTAGGATTATTGGGCGAACATAAAAAGAAAACTTTTGGTTTTTCTTCGTTTGAGATTTTTAAAAACTCTTCTTTATCGATTCCGAAATTTTCATTCAGATTCAGTTTAGCCACTTTATTTTCATTCACCGCAGCATAAAATCCGTACATCGCAAAAGAAGGATTCATCATCAGAATAGCATCATTTTTCGGTTCACAAAAAACTTTCACGATAAGATCAATCAGTTCATCGCTTCCGTTTCCGACTGCAATCTGTTTAGCTGAAACATCTTTCAAAAAAGCCAACTTCTCTTTCAATTCTTTTTGAGTAGAATCCGGATAGCGGTTCAGCTCTCCGAACGCGCTTTCATTCGCATCCAGAAAAACAGGATTTTCAAATGTATTGTTGTCCCTAAAACTCACATAAGGCTGCAGTTCAAGAATATTTTTTCGTACTAAATCTTTGATATTAAATTCTTTCATTCTGTTCTTTTAATCTGATATTTACGGCATTTTTGTGAGCGAATAATCCTTCCGCTTCCGCCATAACTTCAATGGTTTTTCCTAAATTTTTCAATCCCTCTTCCGACAGATTCTGGAAAGTGATCTTCTTCACAAAACTGTCAAGAGAAACACCGCTGTAGTTCTTCGCAAAACCGTTCGTCGGAAGGGTGTGATTGGTTCCGCTCGCGTAATCTCCCGCACTCTCGCATGAATAATTCCCTAAGAACACAGAACCGGCATTCTGAATTTTCGGGATATAATTTTCAAAATCATTAATAGCTAAAATCAAGTGTTCCGGAGCGTACAAATTGCTAAATTCCAAAGCTTCATCAATTGAATTCAGTAAAATAAAGTGGCTGTTTTTTAAAGATTCTGCTGCCATTTCATTTCTTGGAAGTGCTTCAAGCTGTTTTTGTGTTTCCAGAATGGTTTCATTAAGAATTTTCTCGTCTGTGGAAAGGAAAATCACCTGACTGTCGCTTCCGTGTTCTGCCTGAGATAGCAAATCTGCCGCACAGAATTCAGGAACCGCATTTTCATCAGCAATCACAAGAACTTCACTCGGTCCGGCAGGCATATCGATGGCAATATTGCAGTTTTGTGCGTATTCTTTAGCGGCAACAACATACTGATTTCCCGGTCCGAAAATTTTGTAGACATTCGGAATACTTTCGGTTCCGAAAGTCATCGCTGCAATCGCCTGAGCGCCTCCTGTCTTGAAAATCTGCGTTACTCCACACAATTTTGCCGTATATAAAATGGCAGGATTTACATTACCGTTTTTAGCGGGCGGCGTACAGAGAATAATTTCTGTGCAACCCGCTAACTGAGCCGGAATAGCAAGCATTAAAACGGTAGAAAACAACGGTGCTGTTCCTCCCGGAATATAAATTCCTACTTTTTCTATCGCTCGGTTTTCTCTCCAGCAAACCACTCCTTTTGTTGTTTCTATTTTTTCGACCGTCGGAATTTGTGAAGCGTGAAACTTGGTAATATTCGATTTTGCTTCTTGAATGGCTGTTTTCAGTTCTTCACTGATCAGATTTTCAGCGGTTTCAATTTCTTCTTCAGAAACTTTAATGCTGTTTATTTCTGCGGAATCAAATTTTTTAGCGAAATCAATCAGCGCCTCATCTCCGTTGTTCTTTACTTCATCAAAAATTCCGGCAACGATTTCTGTTAATCGTTCTCTTTTTATAATGGGTCTTTTTGTTAATTCAGACCATTTTTCCCTTTCAGGATATCTTTCTATCTGCATATTAAATCACCATTTTATCGATTGGAATTATTAAAATATCCTGCGCTCCTTTGTCTTTCAGTTCATCAATCACTTCCCAGAAACGCGCTTCGTCTATCACAGAATGAATACTGCTCCATCCTTCTTCCGCCAAAGGAATCACGGTCGGACTTTTCAGCACAGGAAGCGCTTTTGAAACTTCTCCGATCTTGTCGTTCGGAACGTTCATGAGAATATATTTTGAATTTTTTGCTTTAAGAACAGCTTTAATTCTGAAGAGGAATTTTTCAAGAATTCCGGTTTTTTCTTCATCCAGTATGAATGTTTTTGCCAGAACGGCTTCAGAAGTAAGAATGGTAACGGTTTCTCTTAATCCGTTTTTGAAAAGGGTACTTCCTGAACTTACAATATCGCAGATTCCGTCTGCAAGTCCAATGTTCGGGGCGATCTCCACAGAACCTGAAATGATGTGAATATCTGCGGAAATATTGTTGTTATCCAAAAAATTTTTCAGGGTATTCGGATAAGAAGTGGCTATTTTTTTTCCCTGAAAATAGGTGATCTCATCGGTTTCAATTTCTTTCGGAACAGCCAGAGAAACTCTGCATTTTGAAAATCCCAAAGGCTGAACGATTTCAATTTCTTTCTGTTTTTCTACCAAAAGATTTTCTCCCACAATGGCAACATCCACCACTCCATCTTCCAGATACTGAGGAATATCCGAATTTCTGAGATACATGATTTCCATCGGGAAATTTTCTACGGAAACTTTTAACTGGTCTTTTCCGTTGTTAACGAAAATACCGCAGTCTTTTAAGAGCTGAAGAGATTCCTCGTAAAGGCGACCGCTTTTCTGTATGGCTATTTTTAATTTACTCATTTCACTTTTTTGTTGTGTCTGAGTAAAAAGATGGTTTGGAAATAAATTGCCCGGGATGAATTTAGAAACAAAAAACCGCCTGTTTACTCAGACGGTTTTAATTATTTTGATTTTTAACATATGTTCATATCAATCAATTCCGTCTTAGCAGAGATGATGATAATGATGTACTGTTAAAAAACTCGGTTTCATTGTTGAAAATTGTGGTACAAATGTAGAACTTATTTTTAAACTGCCAAAAAATTTAAGAAATAATTTTTTGGTAAAGATTCATCAGGTTATTTGCAATCGGTTCGTCATTAAACTTCTGAACAAACTCAAAACCTTTATCAGCACGGCGTTTACGTTCGGATTCATTGTCCCATAAAAATTTAATTTTAGACTGAATATCAAGATGATTTTCCGGATATACATAAACGGAATCGGGTCCGCCCGCTTCGGGAAGACAGCTTGTATTGCTTGTAATAACTACTGTTTTCGAAAATAGTGCTTCTATGACAGGAATTCCGAAACCTTCGAAAAAGCTTGGATAAACGAAAATATCGGCAAGTTTGTAGATTGTAGCGAGTTCATCCATGGAAACTCCTTCGAGAAACTGCACTCTGATTTTATGCTGCTGAACAAACTGTTCTACTTTCCTGAAGTATTTTGTTTTTTTGCCGACAACCACCAATGGAATATTTGTGTCTTTTAATGCTTTTACCACATTGAGAAGATTTTTACGTTCTTCTATAGTTCCGACATTGAGAATGAATCTTTCCGGAAGACTGTATTTTTCTCTGGTTTTCTGAATGAATTCTTCGGACTGCTGTTCTTTAAAAGCTTTGTGGCATCCCTGATAAATGACTTCAATCTTCGATTCAGGAACTTTTAAGAACTGAATAATATCTCGCTTAGTCTGTTCTGAAATGGCAATGATTTTGTCGGCAGAATTTGCGGCTTTCCTGAATTTCCAGAAGTGAATTTTACGGTCGAAAAAGGAATAATATTGCGGATATCTCTCAAAAATAAGGTCGTGAATGGTGACAATTTTTTTGATGGTTTTTTTATCCCATTTTAAAGGCAATTCGCCGGATAATCCATGGAAAATATCGGCGTTCTGTTTTTGGGCATCCTTCCCCATTTTAAACTGTCGGGACATTGTTCCCTTTGAAGTTTCCACAAAATGAACATTGGAGTTTTCTAAAATGTCAGATCCTCTTTCCGACTTGTTTTTATTAAGCAAAATGTATTCATTTTCAAGGAAATACTGTGCTAAAATTCTAACAAGATCGCGGGAATAATTCCCTAAACCGGAGGTGTTGTGAAAAAATCTTTTGGCATCAAATGCTATCTTCATCCTCTGGTTTTATAATGTTTTGTGTAAGCTGCTTTCTTTTCCAGTGTTCAGATTTTTTACTGTACAAAAAAAACTTCCCGAGTTTGTATTTAAACACCATTTTATTTTCATAGTGCGGTGCTAAAAAACGATGCGGAATATCCGGATTTTCAGAAAGACACTGTTTGATAGATTCTGTATAAACTGTTGGTCCTGTAGTTTTATGGACATTATGAGGATAAGGATTATTCCTGATGTTATCAAGAATATTTTCTAAAGTTTTCTGTAAAAACGGGTGTCCGGCTTCATACACCAGACCCCATTGTACATAATATGTAGGAGGAATTTCATCGGTGACCAAAGCCACATCATCCTCCCGAATTAGATTTCGCAGAGGAATATTGATTCCGCTGTCTATATCTAAATAAACTCCTCCTTTTTTGTAAAGAATGGCATATCTGAAAAAATCCGCTTTGGCAGCTCCAATCGTGAGTCTGTTGTAAGATTTCAGATATTCAGGCGGAAACTCATCTTTAAAGAATGCCTGAATTCTGTTATCATCATAAAAATGATAAGTATACTCAGGGTTTTTTCTGAGCATTCTTTTAATATGAAATTTTGTAAGCCAGGGAAGCTTATCTGTTTTAAATGTCTGAAATATCTGTTTCGGAATTGCCATATGCAAAAATTTAAACCGCTACATTATTTTCTCTCAACGCATCATTCAGAGAAGTTTTTTTATCGGTTGACTCTTTTCTTTTTCCTATAATCAATGCACACGGAACCTGATATTCTCCTGCAGGAAATTTTTTGGTATAACTTCCCGGGATTACTACCGAACGGGCAGGAACCCTTCCTTTGATTTCAACCGGAGTTTCGCCTGTAACATCAATAATTTTCGTAGATGCCGTTAAAACAACATTAGCTCCCAAAACAGCCTCTTTTTCCACATGAACTCCTTCTACAACGATACATCTTGAACCTACAAAGCAATCATCTTCAATGATAACGGGTGCAGCCTGAAGCGGCTCCAGAACACCACCAATACCAACACCGCCACTTAAATGAACATTTTTACCGATTTGTGCACAGCTTCCTACCGTTGCCCAAGTATCAACCATAGTTCCAGAATCTACATAAGCACCAATATTTACATAAGACGGCATCATAATCACACCCGGCGCAATATAAGCTCCCTCTCTCGCAACTGCATGCGGAACTACTCTTACTCCTTTTTCGGCATATCCTCTCTTCAAAGGCATTTTATCATGAAATTCAAACGGTCCCACTTCAATAGTTTCCATTTTCTGTATCGGAAAATACATCACAACAGCTTTTTTTACCCATTCGTTTACCTGCCATCCGTTTTCTGTAGGCTCTGCTGTACGAAGATCACCTTTATCTACCAAAGAAATTACTTCTCTGATCGCTTTCTGGCTGTCTTCGTTCTGCAATAGTTCTCTGTTATCCCAAATATTTTCAATAGTTTGCTGTAATGACATAATGATGTTTAAATTTTGTTAAAATAAATGCCCTCAAAGATACAAAAGTTTAGCTTAAAGAGAGAGTTTGCTCACAATATAAAATGGAAATAAGAAAGATGTCTTGAAATAAAAAAAGAGTCTATAAAACTCTCTGTGCATGCAAATATGCTTTGTTCCAATAATTTTCGCTGAGAGAAGAAATAATGACCCCTTTTGAAGTGGAAGCATGTATAAATTTTATCTCTCCATCTTTTTCAATGGTATGAACGATTCCTACATGCGAAACACGGGTTCCGCCTGATGTAGCAAAGAAAAGCAAATCACCAGGTTTCACCGTTTCTATTTTGATAGATTTCCCTGCCAAAGCCTGATCTGCAGATCTTCTGGGAAGCTGAAAATTATTTTCCTGAAAAACTTTTACGGCAAAACCCGAGCAATCAAATCCTTCAGATGTATTTCCACCAAATTTATAGGGCGCTCCCAGATATTTCTCGGCATCTTTCAAAAGCTCTTTTACATATCCAGAAATTTTCCCTTCAAATTCTGAAAGCAACATTCTTGTATTTTCTTTTTTTACAGAACTTGTTTTGGAGCTTTTCGAAGATGTCGCGCTTTTAGAACTTCCACAAGAAATTAAAAAAACCGAAAAAATCAACACCAATGATAAAAATTTAAATAAATCTTTTTTAGAAATAAACTGTCGCATAGTGATTTGAAAATCAGTTACCTATTTAATGAAAGCAAATATAGTTTAAAATTTTAAACTATACAATAACTATACTACAACTATATATAAACTATATTATAATATTTATTATAAACTAAATTATTCTTAAATTCGCAGAATTATATTCATCATGGCTACATACGAAAGCTTCATTAAACTTAACGGAACAATAGGAGATCTTGTTTTCTATAATCTTAACGGCAAGAATATTGTCCGCAGAAAAAGCGGCTTCAACAAGACGGCTTACAAAAAAAGTCCCAGCTACGAAAAAGTAAGGCAAAACAGTTCTGAATTCGGACATTGCTCCAAAGTAGGAAAAGCGATACGCATCTGTCTTGCTGAATATATTGCAGAAGCACAGGATGCTCTCCTCTATCAGAGGTTTGCAAAAACGATGACCGGCATCAAAGACAGCGATATAGCTTCAGAGAAAGGAAACCGAACGGTGAAGGCAGGTTTAAAAACCAATTCAGGAAAAAGTTTATTACAGCAATTTCAGTTTGGAAATATCCCTGCAGCACCTCAAAATACACAAATTTATCTTGGTTTATGGGATAAAAACCTCAGCTTTAGCAAAGAAACAGATGCGGATGAGATGGATATTGTAACCATAAAAATAGATTACAATAATTATACTTCAGAATCTTTTAAGGAAAATATTAAATTACAAGAAAATCAGTACGAAGTTAATTTTGAAAATCATTTTAATGATGAAGAGGTTCTGCATTTTGTGTGTTTCAGAAAACACGGTAAAATCACAAAAATGGGTTTTGTGTAAAAAAAATCGCCTGCAATAAATTGTCAGGCGATCAGATATATAATCAGTTTTCTATTTTTTATCTTTTGTTCCTTTCCAGGTTCCGGATCTTGCGGGAGTTGGAGATTCATTTACCCAAGTTCCTGTGGCAGTTTTGTCCAGAGTTAATGTTCCTGAAAACTGTCCGTCAGCTGGTAAAACCAATTCTGCTGTCAGCTGTCCCGAATTATTTAAGAAACCGGAAATATTGTAATTCTCATTTGTACTTTCAGAATACATGGTTCCTGTTACTTTTCCATCGCTGGCTACTACGAAGTTCCAAAGTCCTTTCTGGGTTCCCTCGTATGTTCCTGACCAGGTTCCGATATAATCATAAATTGTTTCGTCGTTTGTACTACAGCCAATCAGTAAAAAAGTAGTCAAAAAAAGGAGAAAAAGTTTCTTCATAGTTTGCAATAGTTTATGAAATATGTTTAATTTATTCAATTTATTTTCAAAAACACCTCTAAAATTTTAAATATCATTTTCAAAATTCTGTCTATCTGTGCGCATTTTTGAATTTGACAAATATATCAATTTAATTTTATAGTTTTTCATTTTACTGTCAGATTTTAAAAAAATATGGCGGAAGATTCTTTTAATGTAAATCACTATTCTTTACATATTGTAATACTTAAGAGTTATTAACAGAAAATTTAAAAAAAATTTGCAAATCTGTGATAAATACTTACATTTGCAAAGTTGAAAAAACAGTCGGGGAATTAGCTCATCTGGCTAGAGCGTTAGACTGGCAGTCTAAAGGTGACGGGTTCGACCCCCGTATTCTCCACTAAATATAACTCT
Organism: Chryseobacterium binzhouense; assembly: GCF_007474545.1. Lineage (GTDB taxonomy): Bacteria > Bacteroidota > Bacteroidia > Flavobacteriales > Weeksellaceae > Chryseobacterium > Chryseobacterium binzhouense. The sequence goes on along the minus strand of NZ_VKOG01000008.1, from coordinate 49,407 downwards.
AAAACCTTCCACATCTGGAAGGTTTTAATTATTTTAAACACTCAAAACATTAGTAATTGTTAAAATGCAGCTTTACTGATTATAAAAAACGTGCATCGAATACACGATACACGTCTTAACAAGATTGAATATATCAATAACTAACTATTTTTTATTTCCATCCGCCTCCTAAAGCCTGATACAAATCTACCGCAGCTTTCATTTTACTGTACTCTGCATTCGAAATATTAAGTTCAGCATTCAAAGAATTTACACTTGCATTCAATACCTCAAGATAATTTGCCATTCCGTAATTGACAAGTTCCTGAGAAAAATCAACGGATTTTCTGTAGGAATCCAGTTCTTTTTTCTTTAAATCAATGAAAGAATCCTGTACAGAAAAAACTTTAATGGCATCAGAAACCTCTTTTCCGGCATTTAAAATTGCTTTTCTGAAATTGAGATAAGCCGTTTCTTTGTTTGCCTGACTTACTTCATAATTGGTTTTTATCTGCCTTCTGTTCAGAATGGGCTGTGCCAATCCTCCTACCACATTTGCGAAAAGAGAGTTTACACTGAAGAGATGATCAATATCAACTGACTGCACTCCTCCGCTTCCGGTAAGTCTTAAGGCAGGATAAAACTGTGCTCTTGCTGCATTGGTCAACTCAAACGCATTAATGAGATTGAATTCTGCCTGCATCACATCCGGACGGTTTGATAATAAATTAGCAGGAAAACCGATCTCCAAACTATTGGGAATTTTCTGTGCTGCTAATGAAGATCTTTCAATGGTCTGAGAAGGTATTCCCATCAAAAGACTCACTGTATTTTCCAACAGTGCAATCTGTGTATCTATATCAATAAGCAAAGATTTTGCATTGTAAACCAGTGCCTGACTTTGCTGTACTGCAACTTCCGTAAGAACACCCGCTTCTTTTAAAGCCTTAGTAGTTTCTAAATTATTTTCTCTTATTGTTATAGTTTCCTGAATAATTCTTTTCTGATCATCAAAAGTCAAAAGCTGAAAATATGCCGATGCCACTGATGCTACCAAATCACTTTTTACCGCTTTATGAGCCGCCAAAGTTCCCAAATAAGTAGCAAGCTGTGCTTTTTGCTGAGATTTTAACCTTCCCCATATATCTGCTTCCCAACCAATTGTTGCTGTAATATCAAACTGATTGATGTATCTACGCTCACCAATAATCTGCCCAAACTGCGTATTGATTGACTGGGTCTGAAAAGTATAATTGGGACCTACGGATAAGGTTGGTTCATAAGCTGCTTTAGCCTGTTTCAGGTATGCTTCTGCTGATACGATATTCTGTACTGCAATTCTTACATCAAGATTATTCTCTAAAGCGGTGTCAATATGTTTCTGAAGAATAGGATCTGTAAAAATTTCTTTCCATGAAACAGTGGCGATACTCATACTGTCCTGCGGAAGCATATCTGTGCGGAAAAGTTTTTCGTCAACTGCAGACTGAGGTCTTTCGTATTCTTTTCTTACCATACAGGAAGACAAAACAGCTACTGTAAAAACCGAGAAAGCAGTTCCTTTTATTATTATAGATAAATTTTTCATTAATTAAATCTTAAAGATTTTTACTCTGCTAAATTGATGTCCTCTTGTTTTATAGGCTTAATTTTTTCCTGCAGTGTCTGGAAAACCACGTACAAAACAGGAATTACAAATACTCCCAAAAGAGTTCCTATCAATAAACCTATAGCTGCACCGGTTGCGATGGATCTGTTTCCGACTGCACCAATTCCGCTTGCTAAAACTAAAGGCAACAGACCAAAAATAAACGCTAAAGAAGTCATCAAAATAGGTCTTAATCTCGCTTTAGCAGCGTTAATTGCAGAGTTGACAATACTTTCGCCGTGATGCCTTCTCTGTACAGCAAACTCTACAATCAAAATAGCATTTTTAGCAAGTAATCCTACAAGCATAATTAAGGCAATCTGAAAATAAATGTTGTTTTCCAGTCCCATAATTTTCTGACCAAAATATGCTCCCATAACCCCTAAAGGAAGGGAAATTACCACCGCTAAAGGAAGAATGTAGCTTTCATATTGTGCAGCTAAAATAAAGTAAACAAAAACCAGACTTAAAGCAAAAATAAGAGCAGTCTGTGAGCCGGAGGAGAGTTCTTCTCTTGATAATCCCGTAAATTCTACAGAATAATTCTGATCCAGAGTTTCTTCAGCAACCTGCTGTACGGCAGCAATAGCATCTCCAGAACTGTAACCGGGCGCATTGGCTCCTGTAATCTTTACTGAAGTAAACAAATTGTAACGTCCTACTGACTGAGGTCCGTACGTTCTAGTGAGACTTACAAACTGCGAAATCGGAGCCATCTCTCCCTGTGCTGTTTTAATATATAGCTGATTGAGACTTTCTGCATTTTCTCTGTTTTCGGGCAGAGCCTGAACCATTACCCTAAATTGTTTTCCGTACTTTGTGAAATCTGCACTGTAAACTCCTCCTATATATCCCTGCATAGTTTCCAAAATAGAATTAATGGAAACTCCTTTCTGTTTAGCTAAAGGAACATTGATTTCCATTTGGTACTGAGGATATTTTGTATTAAATGAAGTCTGTGCAAATTCAATTTCAGGTCTCTTCATCAAATTCCCAATCAATTCGCTTGTCTTATTGTCCAACTCCGCAAATTCTCCTCCTGCCCTATCCAGCAAAACCATCTCAAAACCTGCACTGTTACCAAAGCCCGGCACACTTGCAGGCTGGAAGAAAACTACTTTTGCATCCGGAACCTTTCCTGTAAGTCCGAAAAGTTTTTTTGTAATTTCTTCAGAGGAAAGTCCGTCACCTTTTCTTTCGTCAAAAGGCTTAAGCTTTACAAAGGCAAGACCGTTATTACTTCCGTTTCCTGAAAGCAATCCTCTTCCGGTAGAAATAGTTACATTTTGTATTCCCGGAATCTTAAGCGCATTAGCTTGTAAGGTTTTCAGTACAGTATAAGTTCTCTCCATAGATGCTCCCGGAGGAAGTTGTACATCAGTAAAAATAATACCCCTGTCTTCTGTAGGTACAAAACCCTTTTTCATCGTGGCACTCGTCCAGTAAATGATTCCGGCTGTTATTCCGAAAATAACCAAAGTTACCCATTTGTGCTTAATAAGAAACGTAAATCCTCTTGCATAACGCTCTGTAGCTGATTTGAAGGCAATATTAAATTTATAAAAGAACTTCTGAATAAAGTTTTTCTTTTTATAGTCTTCATGATGTGCATCATGAGGTTTTAAAAATAGCGAACATAGAACCGGGCTTAAAGTCAGTGCATTAATCGCTGAAATCATGATGGCGATAATAAGCGTAATACCAAACTGCTGATAAAAAACTCCGGTAGGACCTGTAATAAATGTTACCGGGATAAATACCGCCGCCATTACCAGTGTAATAGATATAATTGCACCTGTAATTTCGTCCATCGCTTCAATGGTTGCTTTTTTAGAATTGGAAATTCCGTTTTCCATTTTGGCGTGAACGGCTTCAACGACGACAATAGCATCATCCACCACAATACCAATTGCCAGTACCAAAGCAAAAAGCGTAAGAAGATTTAATGAATATCCGAAAAGATTCAGGAAGAAAAATGTTCCCACAATAGAAACAGGAACTGCTATAGCCGGAATTAATGTAGATCTGAAATCCTGTAAGAAGATATACACTACAATAAAAACCAATATAAATGCTTCAATTAAAGTATGAATTACTTTTTCTATAGATGCATCCAAAAATTCATTGGTATCAAAGTTAAAAGTATATTTTACCCCTTCCGGATAACTGCTTTCATTTGCTTTCAGCTGAGCTTTGATATTTTCGATAATTTCCTGAGCATTGGATCCCGGAGTCTGAAAAATACCCATACTGATTGAAGGATTATTTCCGTTTTCACCAACTCCTGTATAAGAAAGACCGCCCAATTCTACTTTGGCTACATCTCCCAGCATTAAATTCTGACCATCGGGAAGTGCCTTAATGATGATATTATCATACTGCTCTTTATCATTGAATTTACCAACATATTTTATAATATATTCAAAAGAGCTGCCACTGTTTTGTCCTAAAGAACCTGCCGCTGCTTCACGACTCTGCTCATTGATTGCTGTTGTCACATCAGACGGAGTAATACCGTAAGCTGCTAATTTTGCAGGATCAAGCCAAACTCTCATGGAATAATTTTTTCCACCAAAAACATTGGCTTCACCAACTCCGTTAATTCTTTGTAAATTCGGAATTACATTGATATTCAAAAAGTTTTGCAGATAAACATCATCAATATTTTTGTTTTCCGAATAAAAAGAAAGATACATCAATGCACTGGTCTGCTGCTTCTGAGTCACAACTCCGGCACGGGTAACCTCGCTAGGAAGCAACGGGCTTGCTCTTGAAACACGATTCTGAACATTCACCGCAGCAATATCAGGGTCTATTCCCTGTTTAAAAAACACCTGAATCTGTGCTGACCCATCGTTTCCTGCCGTTGAGGTAATATAATCCATTCCTTCCACACCATTGATCTGCTCTTCTAAAGGAACCACCACGCTTTTCATAACCGTTTCCGCATTGGCACCCGTATAGTTTGCACGGACACTTACTGTGGGGGGAGCAATATCAGGATATTGTGTAACAGGCAGAGCGGTGAGTCCCAAAACTCCGAGAATGACAATCATAATGGAGATTACTGTGGATAAAACCGGTCTGTTAATAAAGTTCTTTATCATTTTAGAATTTCGGTTTTATAGATTTTACGACTTCATCGGTTGTGGTCGGCTGAGGTTTCACCGGAGTTCCATTTTTGAGACTTCCCGTACCTTGTGCCACTACTTTATCACCTGGTTTTACTCCATCTTTGATGAGTGCCAAATTATCAATCCTGTCAATCACATTCACCACAACATTTTTAGCAGTATCTTTATCTACTTTATAAACATAAACAATACCCTGCTGTTCGTAGGTAGCACTTTCCGGAACAACCAAAACATTGTCAAAGTTTTTAGGGAATCTGATGGTTCCGCTGTTTCCGTTGCTTAAAAGCTTTTGCGCATTTTTGAATACAACCCTAAACTGAATGGTTCCGGTAGTTTCATCAATAGAGCCTGTTATAGCTTCAATTTTTCCTTTTTCAGGATAAATGCTTCCGTTGGCAAGCTGAAGTTCTACCATCGGCAGATTTTTAATTTTTTCAGGGAGATTTGCGCCAACAGATTTTTCCAGAAAATCAAAATAAGATTTTTCATTCATAGAAAAATAAGCGAAAATTTCGGATGTATCTGAAATAGTTGTAAGCGGAGTCTGATCTGTTGGACCTACTAAGCTTCCCACTTTTAAAGGTAATTTACCAATCACTCCTGAAATTGGCGCACGTATCACAGAATAATCAATATTGGCTTCTACACCCTTATAGTTAGCAACCGCCTGTTTTCTTGCTGCGACTGCCTGCTGTAATCCTGCCTGTGCCTGTGCAAGATTTGCCTGAGCGGTCTGAAGCTGCACATTGCTGATAATATTTTTCTGTACTAAAGGTTTTAGTTTATTTACTTCTACTTCTGCAGCACTTACCTGAGCCCTGGCTGCTGCAATGCTGGATTCTGCAGCGGCAATACCTGCTTTGGAGGCTGCTGCATTTTCGGTCAGAATATTGGTTTCAAGCCGGAACAATGGCTGTCCTTTAGTCACATACTGCCCTTCATCTACTAAAACCTGAGTAATATAGCCTTGAATTTTAGCTCTTACATCATTATTTATTCTTCCCTGAATAGTCGCCGGGAACGTATCATAGCCCACTATATTTTTATTTTCTACAGAAACTACAGGATAGGGTTTAGGACCATCCTGTTTTGGAGCTTCTTCTTTGCAGGCAGTAAGCAATAATGCTCCCGCAGAAAATAGTATAAGCTTATTTGTCATATCATAGTTTATTAAGAGATTCCTGAATTGTAATTATACTTTTATTTAAAAGTGCTTTATAAGCTTCATTTCTTTCTTCTGCATCTTTATTTTCATTTCCTCTGAAGTTTTTCAAATCATCCATCAGTTTAAGTTCATCTTTCATTTTCTGAACAATTTTTTCGAACCTTATTCTTTTGTAATCATCATTAGCGAAAAAATATCTTTTACGCTCGTCCATCTTATTGATGTCAACTATCAGCTGAAGGTTGAGAAGAAGGCTTACGCTCGTAGATACAGAACTTTTACTTGCCGAAAAAACCTCTACAAATTCATCAAAAGTAATTCCCACCTTATCAAAATCGAAAATGAGGTAGGAATATATTTTGGACGCTAATGGCGGCAGATTGAGGACAGTTCCGTAAAATTTTACGGCATCCTGAAAAATTTTCTTATCTACCTTTAATGTTTGATTCATCAATCATATTTTTTTCAAAATTATCAATTAGTTCGGAACAAAACGAACAAACCTGATAGAGTTTATAAATAATTCGCTTCTATAAGAATCAATGAAATGTAATTTAACTTTTGCTTTAAAAAATAATCTTCTCGAAAGCTTTGCGAACACCTCCTGATAAAAATACCTCTCCGCAATAGGTATAGCCTTTAGATTCTAAAATTTTGAGCATTGCAGCATTATCAAAATTGGTATCGACTTTCACACTCTGAATTCCGCAAGATGCTGTGAAATCTTCAATTTTATCAAATAAAACTTTTACCAATCCTTTTCCTGAAAAATCATTATGAACTGCAACTCTATGTATAACAACAAATTCTCCGTCACTCAACCATTTACCGTCAATATTGCTGTATGCAGGTTCGTCATTCTTAATAATTGCAGTATAAACAGCAATTCTGCCATCAACGGTTAATACGTAGCCAAAATTTTTAGAAATATCACTTTCAATAGTACCAAGATTAGGATAGCCATTCTGCCATTGGGAGCTTCCATCTTTTTTTCTTCTGTCTATAGCCTGTTGGATAATTTCCCAGATACTGTCTCTGTCTTCAGAGTTTGCTTCTCTGAAATGAATTTCATTATTATCAGTCATAAAGATTTTTTATTAAAGTCTTTAAAATTCAAAATATCATAATCAATGCCAAAATCTTCATTAATTTTTATTCATAAAAAACCGAAAGCTAAAAAATTAACTTTCGGTTTCTGAAGTAGTAAAATTTAAAATTATGAAATTGTTTTAATTAATTTTCGTTTTGCTGAAGATAAGCATCAATAATTTCAAATGCTTTTTTTTCGTCCTGTAAATCAACCATCACTTTAAGAGTAGTTGCAGTAGGAGTAGTTGTAAATGTCAAATAATTGTTTTCCACATCATTGGCAATCTGGGCATCATCCAATTTAGATTTAATCAACTGTATTTCAGCGGGTTTATCACTTTCAAAAACTGATACTCTAGTATTTCTGTCCATATTCTTTACATTTTGAGTATCTAAATATAGAAATTTTAATTTAAAATTCCAAATTACAGAGTTTTAAATTTTATTAATATTATTTTCAATTTTATCTAAAGCGATCTGAATTTCTTCTTTTGTCACGTTAAGATGTGGTCTGAAACGTATTGACTGGTCTCCACACGCAAGAATAATCAGGTGATCATTGTATAAAATATTTCTCAGATGATCTCTCTGCGCTCCTGAAGGCAAATCTACAGCACACATCAAACCTTTTCCTCTAGGATTAGACAATTTCTCCGGATATTTCTGAGCTAAATTCTGCAGACCTTCCAAAAGGTACTCTCCTACAGTTTCAGCATTTTCTAGAAGATTTTCTTTTTCAATAACTTCCATTACAAGTTGAAAACGAAGCATATCAATAAAGTTTCCTCCGAATGTAGAATTGATTCTGGAACTTTCTCTGAATACATTGTTTGGAATTTCGTCGAATTTTTCCTTATTAGCCAAAACTCCACAAACCTGTGTTTTTTTACCAAAAGAAATAATATCCGGTCTCACGCTGAAATGTTCAAATGCCCACATTTTCCCGGTAATTCCTATTCCTGTCTGTACTTCGTCAAAAATCAGCAAAACTTCGTGCTCATCACAAATATTTCTTAGCCCCTGAAAGAACTCATCTCTAAAGTGGTTGTCTCCACCTTCCGCCTGTATAGGCTCAATGATAATGCAGGCAACCTGATTAGGATTGGCAAGAATAGCTTCTGTGATCTGTATCAAAGCTAAATTTTCATTTTTAATAGTTTCCTGTAAATTTTCTTCTGTAATCGGAAAATGCAATTTAGGATTTAGGATTCTTGGCCATTCAAACATTGGGAAATACTGATACTTTCTAGGATCCGAAGTATTGGTTAAGCTTAACGTATAACCGCTTCTTCCGTGAAAAGCCTGTCTGAAATGAATGCAGATTCCGGCTTCTATATCAAGATCTTTTTCAAAGTTTTTTCTTGTTTTCCAGTCAAAGCATGCTTTCATAGCGTTTTCTACTGCCAAAGCTCCGCCTTCAATAAAAAAAGCATACTGAAGTTCTTTGGGCATTACTACCCTTTCGAAAACCTCAATAAACTGAGCATATTCTTTGGGATAAACATCTGCCAAAGTGGGTTTGTTCACTGCCATTTTTCCCAGCCATTCTGCCTTTTCAAGCAGATATGGATGATTGTAACCGATAGAACCGGAGCCAAACATAGAGAACATATCCAGGAAATTTTTTCCTGAAAGTGAATCATGAATCCATGATCCGTGAGAATTTTCAATATCCATTACAAAGTCAAACCCGTCTGCTAACACGTGTCTTCCTACCGTTTCTTTTACTTTATTTGTTTGAATTTCAAGTGTATTGTCCATATAACTGTGATTGAAAGATTAAAAAAATTCAAAGATTTAAACTAATAAAACACCAATTAAATCCCTGAAAAACTCAAGTTTAAATTGAAAATTATAAATCAAACTTAATTCCCTGTGCTAAAGGAAGATTGGTTGTATAATTGATGGTATTGGTCTGTCTTCTCATGTAATATTTCCATACATCAGAACCTGATTCTCTACCTCCACCTGTTTCTTTTTCACCACCAAAAGCACCACCAATCTCAGCACCGGAAGTTCCTATATTCACATTGGCAATTCCGCAATCTGATCCGGCATGTGAAAGAAAAAGCTCTGCTTCTCTCAGATTCTGAGTCATAATTGCTGATGACAAACCTTGTGGCACATCATTCTGAATGGCAATCGCTTCATCAAGACCTGAATATTTGATTAAATATAAAATTGGTGCAAAAGTTTCGTGCTGAACAATTTCGTAAGAATTTTCAACCTCAGCAATGCAAGGCTTTACGTAACAGCCTGATTCGTAATTTTTTCCGGATAAAACACCGCCTTCCACAATAAAATTTCCGCCCTCAGATTTGCATTTTTCTATGGCTTTTTCATATTGTTTTACTGCATCAGTATCAATCAGCGGACCTACATGGTTACTTTCATCCAGAGGATTTCCTATTTTCAGTTGTCCATAAGCTTTCACCAAACGGTTTTTCACCTCATCATAAACGCTTTCGTGGATAATCAGCCTTCTTGTAGAAGTACATCTTTGTCCTGCAGTTCCCACAGCTCCGAATACTGCTCCAATAATTGACATATCCAAATCTGCATCTTTAGAAATAATAATTGCATTGTTTCCGCCCAATTCCAAAATTGATTTTCCAAATCTTTCAGCTACCTTTGCAGAAACCCTTCTTCCCACTCTTGTAGAACCTGTAAATGAGATCAATGCAACTCTCTTGTCATCTACCAGTTTTTGTCCGATTTCGTGATCTGCAACCAAAACACTCGAAATTCCTTCAGAAAGATCATTATCCTTTAGAACTTCATTCATTATGTTCTGACAGGCAATAGCACAAAGCGGAGTTTTTTCCGAAGGCTTCCAGATGGTGACATTTCCACAGATCCAGGCTAAAGCGGTATTCCACGCCCAAACTGCCACCGGAAAGTTGAATGCAGTGATAATTCCCACAATTCCAAGAGGATGATACTGCTCATACATTCTGTGTCCCGGTCTTTCCGAGTGCATTGTATAACCGTGAAGCTGTCTGGAAAGACCGACTGCAAAATCGCAGATATCTATCATTTCCTGCACTTCTCCCAAACCTTCCTGTAAAGATTTTCCCATTTCATAGGAAACCAGTTTACCGAGGTCGTCTTTATATTCTCTAAGTTTTAATCCTAATTGTCTTACAATTTCTCCTCTTTTCGGAGCCGGAATCATTCTGAACTCTACAAATGCCTTCTGTGCAGATTCTATTACTTTGTCATAATCTTTTTCTCCCGACAGCTTTACTTTAGCAATAAGCTTTCCGTCTGCCGGAGAATAACTTTCGATAGATTTTCCTGATGCAAAAAACTTCCCTCCGGTAGAAGTTCCTTTATTTTCATCTTTGATTCCTAAATTTTTTAATGATTTTTCAATTCCGAAATCTTTGGCTTTTTTAGACATACAATTTTAACTTTTCGTTTCGCCTAAGATAAAAAAATATTATCCAACAGAAAAATTTTAATTTTCAGGCTTATTTTATTTGGACTAATTATAAACATGGTTATCTTTGTAAGAGTAAAAAATTTAAAAATGGAAAATTCACAGGAAAAAGAATCCAAATTTAAAAAGTGGTTTAAGCGTGTCGGATGGGCAGGATTGGCATTTTTCACCATAAAAGGTTTGGTCTGGCTGGTAATTTTTTATTTTGGAGCCGATAGCCTCAAAAGCTGTCTGGATTAAAAAAAGCAGAGAAAAATCTCTGCTGTACTAATATTTAATTCTATTTATTCTTTTTTCTTTCTTCCTGAATTGATCAGATTCTGATTTAGTAGAAATTCAATCTGACCGTTTACACTCCTGAATTCGTCATTCGCCCATTTTTCCAGAAGCTTATAGGTAGATTCGTCAATTCTTATCACAAAGGATTTTTTTGTTTTATGTTCTGACGAATTTTGGGCTTTTTCTGATTTCATTTATTGCTTGGTTTTTCTTATTGCTTTTTGTTTTTAACCCAAAGGCGCAAAGATTTTTTATAATCTGTCTGTTTTTAAGTTTGAAAAGGCGTTTGATTACATAGAATCTTCAATTTCACTCAAAGACCTATGCTTGTTATTAATTCTTAGCCTCAAAATTACTTAATTATATAATGTTCCAGCGTTTAAAATTGGAGTTGCTGCTTTTTCACCGCATAGAACTACCATAAGATTGCTTACCATTGCTGCTTTTCTTTCATCATCCAGTTCTACAATATTTTCTTCCGAGAGTTTCTTTAAAGCTAAATCTACCATTCCTACAGCTCCTTCTACAATTTTAGTTCTGGCTGCCACAATTGCTGTTGCCTGCTGTCTCTGAAGCATTGCTCCTGCAATTTCGGATGCATAAGCCAAATGTGAAATTCTGGCTTCCTGGATGATGATACCCGCTTTGGATAATCTGTCGGTAAGTTCCTGCTCAAGAATCGAATTGATTTTATCGCCACCTTCTCTTAAAGTTATCGGCGCATGATCGTCTTCCAAATTGTCATAAGGAAAACTCATTGCCAAATGACGAACTGCTGCTTCGCTCTGCATTTTTACAAAATCTGTATACCTTTCAACATCAAAAGCAGCTTTGTAAGTGTCTCCAACTTTCCAGACCATAACAACAGCAATTTCGATAGGATTTCCCATTTTATCGTTTACCTTAAGCGTCTGTCCCTGCAAATTTTCAGAACGGAGAGACATTTTTTGTGAAGAGTATAATGGGTTGATGAAAAACAAACCATTTTCTTTCACTGTTCCTACATATTTTCCGAAAAAATTCAATACTCTTGAGTGATTAGGCTGAATAATCATCAAGCCTTTCATGAAAAACAATGTAACAGCAAAACACACAAACGAAATAATAAGATAAGTAACATTATTGTCTACCCTATCATCTACCCCGAGAACGAACAGATAAATACAAAAAGCCAGCAAAAGCAGACTGATAATAAGTGCCAAATAGCCAGACATAGGTTTTAAAACTTTTTCCATAGTGTTAATTTTAAATTGATATTATTTTGATATCATAAAGATATGTAAAAAACAGATATAAATTTTGGTTTTAAATTTATTTTTTTGAAATAAAAAATCCCGAAAAATTACTTTCGGGATTTTATTTATAATACAACTAAATTTATTTTTTCTTTAAAGAAACAAACTTAACGTAAGAGACAATAGATAATGTAAGCATTATTGCCAAACCAATATAAACCCAAACAGGAATCGGAACAGGATCTCCTGCTGCGTAAGAATGGAGTCCGCTTAAGTAATAATTCACCCCAAAATATGTCATTACCATTGAGCAGAATGCAAACATTGTCGCTACGTGAAATGCCCATCTGCTTCTTAATCCAGGAACCAATCTCATGTGTAAAACAAATGCGTACACCATGATCGAGATAAATGCCCATGTTTCTTTCGGATCCCAGCTCCAATATCTTCCCCAGGATTCGTTTGCCCAGATTCCGCCTAAAAAGTTTCCGACAGTTAATGCAAACAGACCAATTGTTAAAGACATTTCAGAAACAATTGCCAATTCTTTCAGAGTAGAATCATTGTGCAGTTTGAATTGCTTTTTATCTGTAATGATATAGAATATCAATGAAATCACGGCTATAATCATCGACAGCGCAAAGAAACCATAACTAGATACAATAATGGCAACGTGTACAATCAGCCAATACGATTTAAGAACCGGAACCAGTGGGGTAATTTGCGGATCAAGAGCAGAACCTCCATGAGCAAATCCCATCATAATAACAGCCACCATAAAACCGGCTGCAGGAATTAAGGCGTTGGAATGATTATCATTCCCGAAAAATCTAATTGTTGTTGCTAACGTACGGTTTGGCAATTGTACTCCTGAACTCTTTCCGAATCCAAAATAGAACATCAATCCGGCAGAAATACCAACCCAAGAAATAAATATGATAGCTTCGTAACCATTACTCCAAGGAGCATGACCTGAAATATACCATCTTCCTACTAATCCGAAGAAATGACAGATATAGCCTACAACTCCAATATAAATAATCGCCTTGATAATTCTGTTTAAAATTTTATTAGGCTTGAATAATTCTACAAAACCTAAAATAAAAAGCAAACCGCCAATGATCGTATAAAAAATTAAAAGCTTAAAGTTGATGTCAGCTTTATTCATAAAAACTTCCAGATCAACTTTCGACTGAGACGGTACAACTGCTTTTCCCCATTTTTGCTGAAAATCAGAAAGTTTTTTTAGTTCAATATCAGCTTTTGCCCAATTTCCTGTATTCTGTGCCTGAAGTGCCTCTGCAAAATAAGGTCCCATCACTTTCTGGGATTCCATATCAGGTTCCATTTTTTGATCAAGCCACGAATGCCAAGTATGGTTTGGATCATTTTTCACAGGAACAATTCTTAAAAACTGACCACTGAAAAATTCATTAAAAATTTGTACTCTTTCGTTGAGTTTGATCACCTGTTTGTCATATTCTGACTGCTCTGCAGGTTTTTTGCGAAACGCTGTATTGTAGTCTTCATCCAAAATATAGGTAAGATTTCCGTTGGCATCTGCAGGAAAAAGACTCATTAAAGTAGTATAACCATCTTCATTGGCTTTTGTTTTTCTCAAAAGTTCCTTACCTCCTTTTGCATCTACTTTAATTAAGGGAACCATCGTCCAGCTCGGAGTATCTGTATTGATTGACAGAAACCATTGTTCAGCTGTCAAATAATTTCCGTCACTTCCTTTAAACTTATCTTTTTTATATAATTTTCTTAAAACATCTAAAGCCTGTGTGTTAATAGGAACTATTCTGCCTTCATAATTCTGCACTAAAAGATAACCAAATTTATCCGCATGTTCTCTGCTGATTTTATTTTTCGCTATAATCTCGTCCGGCGAAATAATTCTCATTTTTGAAAGCGGAGCGGCTACAGAATTTTGTTGCGGTCTGCTTTCCGATGCAACTTTTTCAGGAGCAGGAGCATGATTATGACCATCTCCTTCTGTATGAACATGTTCTCTGCTTCCGTCGGATGTTCCGTGTGTTTCAATTTTTTGTGCATTGAAATTCAGACTTAATAAAAGCAGAAGAACCATCGCTGTTCTTTTCTTGTTAATGTCTTTCAGCATTTTATTAAGCTTCCAGAAATGTGTTCCTTTCCAGAAAAACATTACAAACATTCCTCCGAATAAAAATGCATATCCAATATAAGAAATCAGAGTTCCCCAATAATCATGATTTACAGAGAGTAAAGTTCCCATTCTGTCCGGCGTATAACTTGCCTGAAAGAAACGGTAACCTTTATAATTCAAAACATTATTCATATAAATATTATATGGAATCTGCTTTCCTTCGTCGATAATTTTCACATGGCTTTCATAAGCACTCGGAGAAGAACTTCCGGGATAAGTTTCCATTACGAAATCGTCCAGCTTCAACGCAAAAGGAGTGTTGTAAATTTTAGGACCAAAACCAACCATAATATTCAACCCATCCATTGCAATCTGCTTGTATGCATTTGGATTTCCTCTTTCTACAGAAAGCTCAACAGTTTGTTTGGTTTTCGGACCTTCAATTTCTATCGTCATTGCATCAGGAACATTCTGATCTTTCTTTTTATCACCTTCAAAAGCCATCAGTTTTCCTTTTCTTAAACCTTCAGGAACTACCAGCTTTAATTCGTTAATTGTGTATAAGCTTCTCAAAGCCAAAGGCTGATACTGATCTTTGGCAGTATTTCCGGTTGCCTGCGTTGCCATGGTCATATAAGCAGCATCTACAGGAGTTTTAATTAAAATCTGTCCGTTTTCCTGTTTAAATTCTACTGCACCGTCAATAGCTCTGTTGAAAGTAACCAAAGTCCCATTGATTGATTTTGTCTCTCCGGATTTAATGTAAATATTCTGCCTTCCTGTTTCTGCAGTAGATACTAAATGAAGATATTCTGCACCATTAGGATCTGCAACCAGACTGTCTTTTTTTCTCTGAACATAATCAAGCGTTACTACTTTGATTTTTTTTCCTTTAAAATCATACGTTGCCTTAAAATCTTTATGCAGCGGAGACATCAGATATGGTACATCCTGATAATCAAGAGTCTCACCGTTTTCTTCAATTTTAATTTTAAAAAAATGCTTATCCGTTACAATTTCGTTGGAAGTCTGCCCTTCTCTGATGCTCATTTGTCCTTCAAAGCTGATATATCTTGTAATAGCTCCCCCGATAAAAATAAAAATGAAAGAAAGGTGAAAAACCAAGACAGGCCATTTTTCTCTTCTCCAAAGTCTGTATCTTCCTATATTTCCTACGAAATTGAGGATAAGCAGAAGCATAATCAGCTCAAACCATTTGGCTTCATAGATTAATGCCTTTGCGGTAGGTGTACCATAATCGTTTTCTAAAAAAGTTGCATAAGCCATGGCAAATGCATAAACGAGCAGTAGAACAGCCATTGTTCTGGTGGAAATAAGTATATCCTGCAGCTTCTTCATGATTTTATATTACTTGACATGCAAAAATAAGGATGATAAACCGAAAGGACGGCAAAAAAAGCTGTTTTTTATCATTCCAGAAAGGTTTTTGCTTATTTTGAATCATTCAAAATAACAAATTTAAAAATATTTTAATCTTAATTATCAGTCAGGTTTTCAGCTATAAAATACGAATACAAAAAACAAAGCTCTTTTCTTCTAAAAGATTACTAAAATCTAAAAAAAACATTAAATTTGCCACACTTAAATTATGGAAAAGAAATTACCCAAACAACCATCTCAGACACCTGAAGCAGGTAAAATTTTATCAAAACCCCGCATATTTTTCGGCTTAATGTTTATCGTTTTTGCCGGTGTTCTTACATTGTCATTTATCTCTTATCTGATGAACTGGAAAGCAGATCAGAGTCAGGCAGGAACTATGCTGGACAAGAGCATACAGTCATCAAACATTTTCGGAAAACTGGGTGACTGGCTGGGTAACCTTTTTATTTTTGAAAGTATTGGGGTGGCTTCATTTATTGTCGCATTTCTCTTTGTGGTTTTCGGAACCATGATCCTGAAAAAGAAAATTTTTAAACCATGGATGACTTTTGGTCATTCTCTGTTTTTCATCTGCTGGCTTCCTATTCTTTTTGGAGCCATTACCAAAGGACAGGGAGTTCTAAGCGGAGTTTACGGTTATCAGATTATGGATTCTCTTTCTGCAATCATCGGAACTGTAGGTCTTTGGGTAGTTTTAGTCGTAAGTATTGCACTTTATTTTATTCTTGAATTTAATCTTCGTCCCAGCTCAGTAAAGGCAAAGCTTAATACCATCAACGAAAATACTATCGGAAGGGTAAAATCTATGATGCCCAATTCTGATGAAAGCTTTGAAGCAGATCAGGAACTGGAAGAAGAAATCAACAATACCGATTCTCCCAATATTACAGTAACTGACGAATCTGAAATTAAGGTTCAAAAACCTAAAAAGGAATCTCCATTTAAGGAATCTAAGCCGGTATCAAATGCTGAAACTATTGTAACTCCCAATCAGACATCGTTTGATGAAGAAAAAATAACTGAAACTTCTCTAAACCTGAGTGTTGAAACAAAAAACCTTATTCCTGCCGTAAAGCCTGAAGATGCTTTTGATATTTCATCCAATTTTTCTGAGCCGGTTGAAGATATAAAATTTAATGTGGAAGTAGCGCCAATAGTTGATATCATTGAGGATTCTGACAGGCAGTCTCAAGAATTGGTACAAAAACACGGTTTATATGATCACAGATTGGATCTTGCCAAATTCCAGATGCCGACTTTAGATCTTTTGAAAGATTATGGAAATGAAGAAATTTCAATCAATAAAGAAGAATTAGAAGAAAACAAAAATAAAATTGTAGGTCTTCTTAAAAACTTTAATGTAGGTATCGCCGAAATAAAAGCAACGATAGGACCTACTGTCACTTTATACGAAATTGTTCCGGAAGCAGGAATCAGAGTAGCATCCATCAAAAAGCTTCAGGATGATATTGCATTAAATCTCTCTGCTCTGGGAATCAGAATTATCGCACCAATGCCCGGAAAAGGAACGATTGGCATTGAAGTTCCGAGAAAAAATCCTACGATGGTTTCTATGAGATCAGTAATTGCTTCTCAAAAATTTCAAAATACGGATATGGATTTGCCCGTTGTGTTCGGGAAAACTATTTCTAATGAAGTTTTTATGGCAGATTTGTCAAAAATGCCTCACCTTTTGATGGCAGGAGCAACCGGACAGGGAAAATCGGTAGGAATTAATGCTATTTTGACCTCACTTCTTTATAAAAAACATCCGAGCGAACTGAAATTTGTGATGGTAGATCCTAAAAAAGTGGAACTTTCTTTATATTCAAAAATTGAAAGACATTATTTAGCCAAACTTCCGGATGCTGAAGAAGCGATTATTACCGATACCAATAAGGTTATTAATACCCTCAATTCGCTTTGTATTGAGATGGATCAGCGTTATGACCTTCTTAAAAATGCTTTCTGTAAAAACTTAAAAGAATACAATAAAAAGTTTAGCGAAAGAAAATTGAATCCTGAAAACGGACACCGCTATTTACCGTATATTGTCTTGGTGGTGGATGAGTTTGCAGACTTAATTATGACCGCAGGCAAAGAAGTAGAACTCCCGATTGCAAGATTAGCTCAGCTGGCAAGAGCGGTAGGAATTCACCTGATTGTTGCTACACAAAGACCATCGGTGAATGTTATTACAGGGATGATTAAAGCCAATTTCCCGGCAAGAGCTGCATTCCGTGTAATTTCGAGTGTAGATTCCAGAACGATTTTAGATTCTCCGGGAGCTGATCAGCTGATCGGTAAAGGAGATATGCTTTATTTCAATGGAAATGAAATTCTGAGATTGCAATGTGCTTTTGTAGATACTCCGGAAGTTGAAAGGCTGGCAGAATTTATTGGTGAACAAAAAGGTTATGCTTCTGCATTTTTGCTGCCTGAATATGTTTCTGAAGATGCTACAAGCTCAGTTGGTGCTTTTGATCCTAACGAAAAAGACGCTTTGTTTGAAGATGCTGCGAGAATTATTGTTTCAACTCAGCAAGGTTCAACTTCTATGCTTCAAAGACAGCTGAAACTGGGATACAACAGAGCCGGAAGAATTATGGATCAGCTGGAAGCAAGTGGTATTGTAGGCGGATTCAACGGAGCTAAAGCAAGAGAAGTTCTCATTAGCGATCTTCATTCTTTGGAACAGTTTTTGGAAGATTTGCGAAGCTAAAATTTAACTTATTGCTTTTGTGAAAGTCTAAAAAATAGAAATATAGAAAATAAAATGAAAAAAATAATTTCAAAGATAGTTTTAGGAGCATTAATAGTAGGAAGTACAGGATTTGCACAGGCACAAAAAATTGACGCTAAAGCAAAAAAAATATTAGACGATATTACGGCAAACTACAATTCCAAGAAAAATTCTTATTTTAAATTTGCATTCGGAAGCGGAGCCAATGGTACGATTTCTAAGACTGAACCGGGAATCTATTATTCAGCAGGTAACAAATACAAACTGAAAATCATGGAAACCGAGCAGATCTTTGACGGCAGCAAGATTTATAACATCAATGAGGAAGATAAAGAAGTAACGGTTGCGAGACCGAATGAGAACAGTGCTATGTTTTCCCCTATCAATTATTTGACTTCCTACAGAAAAGATTACAACGTAATCTACAGCGGAAAGAAAACTGTTGACGGCGTAAACGCAGATTTAATTAAACTTACCCCTGTAAAAGCAAACGGACTTAAACATATTTACCTTTATGTAGATGCTGCAAAAAAACAGATGCTGAAGCTGGAACAGTTCGGAACCAACAAAGATATTTCTGTTATTTCCATCAAAGAATACAAAGAAAATCAGCAATTAGACCCAAATATGTTTGTGTTTGATAAAAATAAATTCAAAAATTATCTCGTTACAGAATTATAGTTCTAAATAAATATTAAAATTTAAAGTCACAAAGAAAACTTTGTGGCTTTTTCATTAATTTTGGCGAATGTTAAAAATATTAGACCGATACATCATCAAGACCTTTTTTGGTCCGTTTTTTTTCATATTCAGTGTACTGTTTTTCATCTTTATTGTGAATATTGTTTGGATTCAGCTGGGGCAGTTTATGGGAAAAGGTCTTACTACATTTCAGATTATGAAGCTCCTTTTTTATCTCGGAGTAAATGTTGTAAGTATGGTGTTACCGCTTACCATTCTTCTGGCAAGCATCATGTCCTTTGGCGAACTGGGAGAAAGATATGAGCTTGTCGCCATGAAAGCTGCCGGAATTTCACTTACCAGAGTCATGATGCCTCTCTTCGGAGTAACCATTGTACTTGCTATTCTTCTTTATATTTTTTCTAATAATATTATACCTGATTTTCAGAGAAAGGCAAAAAACATGCTCTATAATATTGCACAGACAAAGCCTGCTCTCAATTTTACTCCGGGACAGTTCATTGATCAGCTTCCTGGTTATATGGTGAAATTTGATAAAATAAAAGGCGACGAAGGCAGGGATCTGGAAGGTGTTTTTATCCATAAAAAAGCAGGCAATTTCGAAAATCAGCAGACTATCGTTGCAGAAAAAGGCAAATTTGCCAATGCCAAAAACAGAAAATACATGCAGCTGATTTTGTACAACGGATATGTAACCGAAGATTCTCATGCAGGCAAATCTGAAAATGTACGATTAAAACAACCAGATCAGGGAACAAAATTTGACACTCTTATTACACATTTTGATATCAGTGAACTGATTGATAAAGCCATTGAAAAAGAGCAAATCACTGATGATTATCGTTTTCAAACCTTCAACGAACTGTTTGCTACCATTGATAAAACCAAAAAGGAAAATGCAAGAATCAATGAAAACATCAGTAATGAGATGATGAATCAGGTGAATTCTGTTGTCACCTATATGGATAAAAACAAAACAAAAGCCCCTGTTAAACAGCAGTATAAAATTGATACCATAAAATCTGATAAAAAAACTCAGGCAATCGGCAATGCATATTCCAGGCTGGAAACATTAAAATCTAATTTGGATTCAAAAGATAAAGAGATAGATCCCAGCAAAAAATACTTCAGTAAGGTAATTCTTTATCAACAAAGAATGCTCACCTACTCTTTCACCTGCATCATATTTTTTATGATTGGTGCAAGCCTTGGTTCTATCATCAGAAAAGGAGGAATGGGAGTTCCTGTAATTATTGCAATCATTATTTTCATTGTATTTTACATTATTAATGTGGGTTTTGAAAACGTAGCATGGTCAGGAAAAATGGATCCTTATCTTGCCGCATGGCTTCCCAATATTATTCTGTTTCCATTTGGTATACTGATGACTTACAAAGCACTTACCGATTCTCAACTATTCGATTCAGAAAAATATAAAGCTTTCTTTAAGCCTGTAATAAAACTTTTTGTGAAAAATAAAGAACATAAAAGATATCAGTAATCTAAAATAAAAGACCGGAACATTGATTAGTTTCGGTTTTTTTATGAATTATATTTGACATTCAAAAAAAATCCTCATATTTACAGCCTTAATTAATTCAAAAAAACATGAAAAAAATTTTATTATTAAGTGTATTAAGTCTTATGAGTGCATCTCTATACGGACAGGATGAAACAACAGATTATGAGCTTAAAAGCAACGAAAAATTTGGTTTTATTGTCGATAAAAGCGGCAAAAAGACAGAAGGTATTGTAAGAATGGTTGGTGATGCCCGTAATCCTTGGGATAACCAGAAAAAAGTAAAATTTGTTGCTGTTTCGGATATTGACAAGTCCAAAAAGAAGCAGAAATTTAAAACAATGGACTCTGATGACCTCAAAGAATATGTTGCCTATGATGAAAATAATAACGAAAGACATTTTGAGGTAATAAAATACACCAACGTAAAAGAAGGTTTAAACACTGCAACAAGCGGATTAAGCGGAAACATCAAAGCATTTAATAATCTTACCAAGACCAATCAGTTTGCAGAAGTTGTAACAGATGGTAAAATCAAAATTTACAGATTGTACGGTTTTCCGACAAGCTTTGCTGCAGGGGACAGTCAAATCAAAGAAGCAGAGAAAGAAACAGAAAGAATGCGTAATAATCCTTCCTATATTTATACAAAAAAGGGAAGCAAACTAAAAGAATTTGATCTGAAAGAAGCGAAGATTATCACAGCAGACTGTCCCCTAGTAAAAAGTAAAATTGCCGGAGGAGAATATGCTTCGATGAAAAACGACACAAAAAAGAGAACAGGTTTAGGGAAATTTATCAAAAACCAGGTTGATGATGTAATGTCTGATGTTCCTCAAATCATTGATGAAGTTATTCTGGATTATAACGAAAACTGTAAATAAAATTTTATCGTTAAAAAACAGCCGCTTCTGCGGTTGTTTTTATTTTACAGCTAATGATTTGCATATTTTTTGGTTGATGTGAATACAATCCCGATTAATATGAAAAACATACCAATATTGCTGTGTCTGATTTTAATTTTTTCATGTGAAAAACAGTCTCCAATAAAAAACAATTCAGATTCCAAAAATGAATCAAATAAAACATCTAAAATCTCAGATACTGCAAAGATTTCATTACAAAATACAGATGAGATAAAAGCAGAATATACCAAAATCAATCAGCAGATAAATGCAAAAAAACTGGACTCAACAAGCTTTAATTACGAATGTAATGAGCGTTCAGGGATAGTTGTATACTATTCACAAAACGGAAAAATCAGATCCATCAAGCATTCTTTTTCAGAGTACAGTCATTATTCAGCTATAGAAAATTATTTTGTAAATAATGATCAGGCTTTCTTTATTTTTAAGCAGGAAACCGTCTGGAATTTTGACGGCGGAACTGCAGAAAAACCGGAAACCAAAGATGAAATAACCGAAAAAAGATTATACTATATCAACAACAAGCTGGAAAAATGTCTTGAGAAAAAATACACTGTTCGTTCTGCCGAAAAAAGCAGACTCAGTCCTGATAATATTAAAAATTATGAAAGCAAAACCTGCCCTGATAAAGAGTTGATGAAAACATTCAGCAATTTAATGAGTCACAAAAATAAAAAAACGGATTGCTTGCAGTAAATCAAGATTAGCTACTATGGCTTTAATAAGAAGTAAAAGGCATTACAAAATTCTACTCAGATTCAAACTAAGTTTTTATATATTTGTTCAAAAGACAAAACTATATGGATAAACTTTCAGACAGAGTAAAAAGATTAGGATATTCTCAGACTTTTGTAATGTCTAATAAGGCAAGAGAAATGAAAGCCAGTGGAATAGATGTAATCAGTTTAACATTGGGCGAACCGGACTTCGATGTTCCCGATAACATTAAACAGGCTGCTTTTGATGCCATCAATGAAAATTACAGCCACTACTCTCCTGTTCCCGGCTTTTTGGAGCTTCGACAGGCAATTTCTGAAAAATTAAAAAGAGACAACAGTGTAGATTACAAACCTACACAAATCTGCGTTTCTAACGGTGCAAAACAGGCTATCATCAATGTTTTGGCTTCTATTATAAATGATGGTGACGAGGTTATTCTTCCTACTCCTTTTTGGGTAAGCTATGATGAAATGGTAAAAATGATGGGCGGTACATCCGTAATGCTTCCTACATCGTATGTCACTGATTTTAAAATCACTGCAGAACAGCTTGATGAAGCTATTAATGAAAAAACAAAAGCTGTTCTTTTCAGTTCACCCTGCAATCCGTCAGGCGGATATTACACCTATGATGAACTTAAATCTTTAGCGAGAGTTATTGCGAAATATCCTCACGTAACGGTAATATCAGACGAAATTTACGAATATATCAATTACGAGACAAAGACCACGTCCATTGCGCAGTTTCCTGAAGTGTATGAGCAGACAGCCGTTATCAACGGAATGTCCAAAGCTTTTGCAATGACAGGTTGGAGAATTGGTTATTCTGCCTGCCCGGAATGGCTCGCGAAAGCTTGTGAAAAAATTCAGGGACAAATGACCAGCGGAGCCAATACAATGGCACAGCGGGCTTCTATCACGGCACTGAAAACCGATCCTAAAGAATACCGTTACATGATTGATGCCTTTAAAAGCAGAAGGGATCTGATGTACGATTTAATGAAAGAAATTCCTGGTTTTAAGGTAGTTTTACCAAAAGCAGCATTTTATTTCTTTCCTGATATTTCCTTTTATATAGATAAAACCCTGAACGGAACTGAGATCAAAAATGCTGATGATTTTGCTATGTTTTTGCTGGAGAATGCTCATGTCGGTTGTGTAGGCGGCGTATCTTTCGGAAGTCCGGAATGCATTCGTTTTTCTTATGCTGCTTCCGAAGAAGATTTGAGAGAAGCCATGAAAAGAATAAAAGAATTGCTTTTGCAGTTCAATTAGAAATCATGAAGCTGTCAAAATAAGACAGCTTTTTTTAATGATATTTTCAGCCTAATTGATAACGGCAGATGTAATTCTATCATCATTTTTTTATATTTGCTTAAAATTAAAATATTTCATGGATAAAATTGACAGCTTGAACCAAGTAGCAGAATTCCACACCACCTTTAAAGCACCTATTTTAGATACCCCTCAGATTCCTTCGAAAGAAAGATGTAACCTAAGAGTAGAACTTTTACAGGAAGAGCTGAACGAGTTAAAACAAGCTATTGAAGATCACAATATTGTTGAAATTGCAGATGCATTGTGCGACTTACAGTATGTTTTGAGCGGAGCTGTCTTAGAATTTGGTCTTGGCAGTAAATTTGTAGAACTGTTCAACGAAGTGCAGCGTTCCAATATGTCTAAAGCGTGCGACAATGAAGAACAGGCACAGGAAACCGTTGAATTTTATAAAGAAAAAGAAGTAGAATCTTTCTACGAAAAATCAGGAGAAAAATTTAATGTATACAGAAAATCTGATCATAAGGTTTTGAAAAACAAATACTATTCTCCTGCTGATTTAAAATCAATAATTGACAATTAGAATGAAAAAAATTATTACCCGAATTGTAGCAGTTTCAGTTTTGGCAATTGCTTCACAGCAGCTAGCCGCTCAGAAAGTGGTTGTGAATCGTGAAGTAGAAACCACCAACGACGAAAAAATGCTTCTGGGGCACCAATTGAAAGATCAGTTTACCAAAGAGCCTTATGCGGACTGGTATGTAAAAGAGTTCAACGAGTATGCTTTAGATCAGAAAGCCATTACTGAACTTAAAAAAAGTAAACTTAATTCTTATAATATTATTGTCTTTCTGGGAACATGGTGCGAAGATTCTCACAGAGATTTCCCGAGATTGATGAAGATTCTGGATGAATTGAAATATCCTGATACCAGACTCACCATCATTGCTGTAAACAGAAAAAAAGAATCTCCTACAGGTGACGAGGTAAAATATAATGTGCACAAAGTTCCCACCATCATTGTAGAAAAATATGGCAAGGAAATTGGAAGAATTATTGAAATGCCGACTACAGGATATATTGAAAGAGATCTGGTAGAAATTCTTGGAAAAGATGACCGGTCGGTAATCAGAGAAATATTTAAGAAAGAGAATTGAGAAATTTAAAAATTATCATACCGTTTTTTGCAGGAGTTCTATTAATGTTGCTCCTGTTTTTTGGTTTTAAATCCTGCTTTAACGCAACTGAAAAGAAAGAAAAATCAGATTATTACATCCTGACCAATCAGATTTCGAAAATGAATAAGATGGTCGTTCTGGAACAGAATTTTTCAGCCATGCAGAAAACCAAAATGAGCTATGAGTTTTTTGGAAAGGAAATGACGAGTAACAGTATCATTACCTACACCAAAACCAACGCACAGGTTTCCTATGATCTCAACAAGATGAAAATAGAAGTAGATTCTATTAATAAAAGACTGGTTATTACAGAACTTCCGGATGCGCAGATACGAATTACGCCGAGTGTAGAAATTCAGTCACTGGATGATTCTTTCTTCAACAGAATTTCAGAAAAAGACATTAAAAATGTTACTCAAAAGGCAAAACAAACTGCCATAAATTCCGTAGATCAAAATAAGCTGAGAAACGAAGGCCGTACACAATTAATGGAAAATCTGAACAATATTTTTGTTTTGGCAAAGGCTTTGAATTACACAATAGAAGATAAGACCGGAAAAATCGGTATTCTCGGACTCTAAATTCAATACTATGGATTCAAAAGAAAAAAATAAAAAAGAATCTGCCAATACCGCAGAAACAAAGAAACAAAACGAAGATTTCCGCGACATTCCCGCATCTTCAGAAAAACAAAACCCTTCGGATGTAGACAAAGAAGACGTGCAAAAATCTTCAAAAGACAAAACAGGTAAAACAGATAATACTGAGTGAAAGCTCAGTATTTTTTATATGGTCAAAATCACCTTAAAGACAGAATGTTTAATAGCCTAAATTTCTCAAAAAATTCTCTGCATTCTGATGACTTATTTTCTCCATTATTTCAACTGAAAAATGTTCCGAAAGTCTTTTATTAATAGAATTATATGCTGTCGAGTTACAGTATTCTTCAAAGAAAAACGGATAACGTGACTTGTCGGGATGGTTTTTATCATAAAAGAAATCTCCGCCGTATGCAAGATAATCTTCTGCTCCATTTTCGATGCCGTACCGGATGTGTCTGTAAAGATTTTCGGGGTTGTCATTTCCCACAAAATCTTTTACGAAATTAATTCCGATAAGACCTTTTCTGCTGATAATTTCTTTTACCAGTTCATCAGGAAGATTTCTCTTATGATTGCAGATTTTTCTAAAATTAGAATGACTGGTAAAAACAGGAATCTTGTAATTTCTCTGATCAATATAGTTCAGGATACCGAAAGCCAGCGCATCGCTAGTATGAGCAAGATCAACAACAATATTTTTATCTGAAAGATAATCCAGCAAAATTTTCCCATCCTGTTTAAGTCCGGCTTCAGAAAAATTACCACCACCGAAGCGGTTCTCGGTGTGATGGGTCATTCCGATATACAGCAGCTTTTGAGTCTTTTCAATAATTTTTTCTAAATTCCTGAAACCCTGTTCAAGTTTTTCATCCTCCTCACAGAATCCAGATGCATTTTCAATAGCAGCAATAATGCCTGTTTCTGAATGATTTTCTAAATCTTCTAACGTATTAAATAAATAGAAATTTTCTGTTTGTATAAGATCAGAGAAAATCTGGCTTTGTTGCTTTCCAAATTGTGTACTTCCCTTTAAAGTCGGACTGAAAATCGCCATCACCTGAAGCTTTACATTTCCTTCTTTCAAAAACGGAAGCGAACAGCCGATTTCTCCGTCATCAATCTTAGAATCAGGATTCATCAGATATACCAATAAGTCGCAGTGAAGGTCAATATTTCTTTTTGTCATGGTAAAAATATAGGTTTTTTAGCAGGAAAGTATGTGTTTTCATATTCAAATATAGTATAAATATAATATTGAATTATAAAAAAAAACGTATTTTTGCATCTTAAAATTTCTTAGTAAAACAATGATAAAAATTACACTTCCAGACCAAAGCGTCCGAGAATTTGAAGGAGAAGTTACTCCTTTAGATGTGGCAAAATCTATTAGCGAGGGATTGGCTAGAAATACCATTTCCGCAGTTGTAAACGGTACACAAGTAGAGACAACCACACCTATAACCACAGATTCTACGTTGCAGCTTCTGACATGGAATGATGATCTTGGAAAGAAGGCCTTCTGGCATTCTTCAGCCCACCTTTTGGCGCAGGCTATCCTTGAGTTTTATCCAAATGCTAAGTTAACGATCGGTCCTGCCATCGAAAACGGATTTTACTATGATGTAGATTTTGGCGACGAAAGCTTATCTGAAAAAGATTTCGAGAAAATCGAAAAGAAAGTTTTGGAAAATGCTAAAAAAGGATCAACATTCTCTTTATATCCGGTTTCTAAAGAAGAGGCTTTAAAAACGTATGCCGATAATCCGTATAAAGTTGAATTGATCTCTAATCTTAATGATGGAGAAATCACTTTTGTAACCCATGATAACTTCACAGATCTTTGCCGTGGAGGTCATATTCCGAATACAGGAATTGTAAAGGCTTTCAAAGTTCTCAACGCAGCAGGAGCATACTGGAGAGGAAATGAGAACAATCCTCAGCTTACAAGAGTGTACGGTATTTCTTTTCCGAAACAAAAAGATCTTACAGAATATCTTGAAAGACTTGAAGAAGCAAAAAGAAGAGATCACAGAAAATTAGGTAAGGAATTAGGGATTTTTGCCTTCTCTGAAAAAGTGGGACAAGGTTTGCCATTGTGGCTGCCTAAAGGAACTGCTTTAAGAAAAAAATTAGAAAATTTCCTTTCAGTAGCTCAGAAAAAAGCAGGATACGAATTTGTAATGTCTCCCCACATCGGAGCAAAACAATTATATGTTACTTCAGGACACTGGGATAAATATGGTGCAGACAGCTTCCAGCCAATTAAAACTCCGAATGAAGGTGAAGAGTTTATGCTGAAGCCTATGAACTGCCCGCATCACTGTGAAATTTATAAAACTTCTCAATGGAGCTATAAAGATCTGCCAAAGCGATATGCAGAATTTGGTACGGTTTACAGATACGAGCAAAGTGGCGAGCTTCACGGCTTAACCAGAGTTCGTGGTTTTACCCAGGATGATGCGCATTTATTCTGTACTCCGGATCAGTTAATGGATGAATTTAAGAAAACTATTGATTTGGTTCTTTATGTTTTCGGTTCATTAGGTTTTGCTGATTTTACGGCTCAGATTTCATTGAGAGATCCCGAAAATAAACAAAAATATATCGGATCAGATGAAAACTGGGAAAAAGCAGAGAATGCAATCGTAACTGCTGCAACAGAAAAAGGTTTAAATACCATTACCGAATATGGTGAAGCTGCATTCTACGGCCCAAAACTGGATTTTATGGTGAAAGATGCTTTGGGAAGAAAATGGCAGTTAGGAACAATTCAGGTAGATTACAATTTACCGGAAAGATTTGACCTTACGTATATTGGAAATGATAATGAGAAACATAGACCGATAATGATTCACAGAGCACCATTTGGCTCTATGGAACGCTTCATTGCGATTTTACTGGAAAATACAGCCGGAGATTTCCCATTGTGGCTGGCTCCGGATCAGTTTATCATCCTTCCGATCAGTGAAAAATATGTAGATTATTCAAAAAAAGTTTCACAACTTTTAGAAAATCACGATATTAGCGGATTAATTGACGAAAGAAACGAAAAAACGGGTAAAAAGATCCGTGATGCAGAGTTGAAAAAGATTCCTTTTATGCTTGTAGTAGGCGAAAATGAAGAAAAGGATGGCACAATTTCTGTACGAAGACGTGGCGAAGGTGATTTGGGAGTAATGAGCATTAATGATTTTGTAAATTACTTTAAAGAAGCTTCACAAACAGGATTTGAATTTGCCGGATAATTGAAGATAACAATTCCCGGAAATCAATAAGATCAGCTAAAATATCAGCTGGTCGCAATAAGTAAAGATTAACCAATAAAATTTAATACAATAGCACAAAGATTTAACAACAGAGGCCCACAAAGACGTCCACAACAGGAGGACGCTCACATGATTAACGATAAGATCCGTGTAAGAGAACTTCGTTTGGTGGGAGACAACGTAGAACCGGGTGTATATCCTATTGATAAGGCAAGACAGATTGCCAAAGATCAGGAGCTGGATCTGGTTGTCATTTCAGATAAGGCAGAGCCTTTTATTGCCAGAGTACTTGACTATAAAAAGTTTTTGTACGAGCAAAAGAAAAAACAAAAAGAGCTAAAGGCTAAGCAAGTAAAAGTGGTAGTAAAAGAGATCCGTTTCGGTCCTCAGACAGACGATCACGATTATGAGTTTAAGAAAAAGCACGCCGAAAAATTTTTAGAAGAAGGTTCCAAATTGAAAACTTATGTGTTTTTCAAAGGGCGTTCTATCATCTTTAAAGATCAGGGAGAAATTTTACTCCTGAAGCTTGCTCAGGAACTGGAGCATGTAGGAAAAGTAGATCAGCTTCCTAAACTTGAAGGAAAGAGAATGATCATGATGATGAGCCCTAAGAAACCGGCTAAATAAATTTACAGTAATCATCTGCAACATTCAGATACCGATGATTTATCATACTAAAAAGAGATTTTCTATGAAAGTCTCTTTTCGTATTATTATTTTTCGTAATTTTGCAGACGCAATTATTGCGTGAGGGATAGTAATGGAAAGCCCGCAGCAAGCGGTGGAAATGCCGCAGAGCGAGGACTTGTAATGGATAGCCCGACCCGAATGAGCGAATGCAGCGCAGCGGAATGAGCGAGTAAGGGACACGCCCAAAATCAATGTAGCAATTTAACAATGTATCAATGTAACAATATTGGTGAACTGGTAAATTGATTCTTTGATACATTAAAATATATTGATAACAAAACATAAAAAAGCAAACAATGCCAAAATTAAAAACGAAATCAGGTGCTAAGAAACGTTTTGCTCTTACCGGAACTGGTAAAATCAAAAGAAAAAACGCTTACAAAAGCCACATTTTAACTAAAAAAGAAACAAAGCAGAAGAGAAATCTTACTACTACTTCTTATGTAGCTAAAGTGGATGAGAAAAGTGTTCAACGTCAATTAGCCATTAAGTAGTTTTTATAAATCATTATCCGGTTTATAAGAATTAAAAAAATTCAACATTTAACCCTGAAACGGTGCATCTAAGAGAATAAAGTCTGGAGTATGTGAATTGTAGAGAAATCTCATATCAATGATCATTCATCATTTACTTTAGTTCCGCCCTTTTCAAAAAAACAATTTAAATTATGCCAAGATCAGTAAATGCCGTAGCTTCTAGAGCTCGCAGAAAAAAAATAATGAAACAAGCTAAAGGTTTTTTCGGTAGAAGAAAGAACGTTTGGACTGTTGCTAAAAACGCGGTACAAAAAGCAATGCAATATGCTTACCGTGGAAGAAAAGAGAAAAAGAGAAACTTCAGAGCACTTTGGATCATGCGTATCAACGCAGGTGCAAGAGAGCACGGAATGTCTTACTCTCAGTTTATGGGAGCTCTTAAAAAGAACAACATTGAGCTTAACAGAAAAGTTTTAGCTGATTTAGCAATGAATCACCCTGAAGCTTTCAAAGCAGTTGTAGATCAAGTAAAATAATGTAAAATTTTTTGTTATCAATATAAATCCCGAGTTTTTTGCTTGGGATTTTTTTATTATTTACATTTGTGTAATATTAAAGATTATCATACAAAGTGAAAAAAATAACCGGTTTTCTGTTTCTTTCGATAGCGGCTTGCAGCCTTAATGCACAAAGTTTTATACAGGCTTACCAGACAAGAGCCAACCAGGTTACCCAAACCAACGTAACAACTCTTCTTCAGGAGTTTGCCAATCTGGGAATAAAAACTACAGGTTCTGTCGCCAATACTAATACTCTGAACTGGCTTAAGGCAAAATATCAATCTTACGGATATAATGCAAGCCAGATTACAGAAGATACCTTTACTTTCGGAAGCACAACCTCCAAAAATCTGGTGGTTACTAAAACAGGAACTGTTTATCCCAACATCTACGTCATTATCTGCGGACATTATGATACCATTACGGGTCCCGGTGTGAGTGATAATGGAAGCGGAACTTCAATTCTTCTGGAAGCAGCAAGAATTCTGAAAGATGTACCAACAGAATATTCGGTAAAATTTATTCACTTTTCCGGAGAAGAACAGGGCTTAATCGGAAGCACGCATTATGTAAATAATGTTGTTTTCCAAAATAATGTAAGACAGCTTAATCTTAAAGTTGTTTTTAATATTGATCAGGTAGGAGGAAAAATTGGAAATAACAACAATACAATTACCTGCGAAAGCGACCAGAGCGGACAAACAGCCAACAACGCGCCTTCTCTAGCCATGACTCAGCAGCTCGCTGCATGTACAGCATTGTATTCTCCGCTGCAGACTATATTATCTAATGCTTTTGCTTCGGATTATATTCCTTTTGAAAATAAAGGGGATATCATTACCGGTTTTTATGAAACGGTAAGAAGCAATAATGAGCATACCGTAAATGATACTTTTGCAAACGTAGATCCTGTATATGTATTCAATGTTGGGAAAGCTGCTGTTGGTGCTTTACAGCATTTTGCAGTAGCGTCTTCTATTCTGTCAACCAATGAAGTTGCGGAAAATAAGCTTGAATCAATTAAAATCTATCCTAATCCTGCCAAAGATATTCTTCACGTAGAAATTCCTGAAGAACTCGGAAATTTCAGCATTGAAATCAATGATATGACAGGAAAGCTTATTTCGTCCCACGAAAACGAAAAAAACATTAACGTTTCAAAATTAGTTAACGGAGCTTATCTTTGTACAGTAAATTCGGAAGATGGAAAGGTGGTAAGAAAATTTCTTATCGAAAAATAGTTTAAATCTTATCAAGAATTTTTTTAGGCAAAACTTTTGTCAGCTGAGATTTGAATTCTTTTTCGGCTAATACAACTTTCCAGTTTTTTCTGTCTTTAGAAACAGCATAAACGGACATAGGTGCATTGATGATATATGCACCTTCCTTTGCTATATACTGTATATTATCTTTGCCATACTTCGATGAAAGCATCTGATTGATATTTTTTTTCATGTCATCATTCATGGAACTTACGTCTGCTCTCAATTTTAAAAAATAGCTTACCAAAGAAAAATATTCTCCGTCCACCAACTCAGGTTTTCCTACTGAAGCAAACTTCATATCTTTTACATCAACTTTTACAAAAGGATTGTTGTAAGTCATATTGAGAAGCTGAGTCATCTGTTCTTTGGGAACTACAGTAAAATATTTGGGATAAATACAGTCTATTGTTTTATCTAGCTGTTTATATTTAATCGTATTGGCAAAATAAACTACAGATTTTCGTATTGCCTGATCATCATTCTGTCCGAAAGAAAATGCAAATATCAGGACTAAAACGAATGTGAATATTTTATTTTTCATTTTTTAAATTTAAAGTTGCTTCAAATGTACATAAAAAAGGTGTCATTCTGATATTGGTCGAAAGAACAATTTCAGTAAAAAAAAGCCGTCTCAAACGAAACGGCTTCTGAATTTATTTTTATAATCGTGATTAAGGAACTTTCACCAATTCCACATCAAAAATCAACCATGCATTTGGCGGGATTACTCCTCCTGCTCCTCTTTCACCATAAGCCATTGCCGGCGGAATCAGTAAAGTAGCAGTTTCACCTTCTTTTAATAATAGAATCCCTTCGTCCCATCCTTTGATCACTCTTCCCATTCCTACAGGAAATTCCAATGGTTCGTTTCTTTTAAATGAAGAATCAAATTCAGTCCCATTTGTCAGTTTTCCTGCATAATGTACCTGAACATTATCTCCGGCTTTAGGAGTTTTACCTTCTGTTTTTTTGGTAATTTTATAATAAAGACCAGATTCAGTTACCTGCATTCCTGCTTTAAGATCTTCTAATGCTTTCTTAGCCTCAGCTTCAGCTTTTTCTTCCATAGCTTTATTATTAGCTGCTATTTTTTCCTTTCCTTCATTGAAAATTTTTGCAGCATCATAATTTTTATATTCGTCACCTTTTCCGAAAACAGAAACTTTTTCAAGCACTATATCGGTTTTAGGCTTATCCTGTGCACCTTTTTCCACATTGGCAATTGCATCAATCACCTCCTCTCCTTTTACTATTTTACCAAAAATTGTATGTCTGCCGTCTAACCAAGGTGTTGCCACTTCAGTAATAAAAAACTGAGACCCATTGGTATTCGGTCCCGAGTTTGCCATTGAAAGAATTCCTTTGCCTGTATGCTTCAGATCGTTTTTTTCGTCGTCAAATCTGTAACCAGGATCACCCATACCCGTTCCTTTAGGATCACCTCCCTGAATCATAAAATCCTTGATTACTCTGTGGAAAATCGTTCCGTCATAAAAAGGAACTCCTTTAGCTTTTGCTTTATTATCTATTTTACCTTCTGCAAGACCAATAAAATTGGCTACAGTTACCGGTGATTTTTTATCCTCAAACTTTACGATCATATTACCTTTCGTTGTCTGAAGATTAGCGTATAGTCCGTCATTAAGACCAGCGTAAGTTTCTTTGTCTACGTTCATTTTTTTATAAATTGGAGTACAGCTCAGAAGCGAAATGCCTGCCGCTGCAAAGATTATATTTTTGTTTGAAAATTTCATTTAAAGAACTTTTAATTTTATAATTAAAGGAATGTCGTTATCAATTTTATTTTCATCACCATAAGTTCCATACGCAAGTGAAGACGGAACCAAAAGCGTAATTTCTTCTCCTTCTTTCATGTATCTTAGCGCATTTTCCACAGCTTTAAGTTCATCAAAATGACCAAATCTTGCATTATTTCTACTGATTGGCTTATCATAAATTTTGGTCTGATCAAAATCATACAGATCATAAGAATAAGAAATCAAAGTTTCATCCTGTCTTCTTTCTCTTTTATCAAAACCCGGAACATCAGTCCAGTAATTAAGCTGTGTGGGAAAATAATCAGTTTTTTGATCTTTAATCCAATCATTAATCTGTTCTCTCTCTATTGTATTAAGATTTTTGGAACGGTTTTTTGATACATCAAGATCTTTCTGACTCAAAACTCCGCCAACAGGTGGATGTACCGGATTATTTCTTTTGCAGCCAATGAAACTCAAAAGCGATATGAATATTATTTTTCTCATAAAACTATTGCGAAAATACATAATTCAGTAATGATTAGCAAAAATTGATTACATTATTAATTAAACTAATAATTGTTTTCCGGATTAATAAAATTAAATACTATTTATAAGGAAGATCTTCCGCTTCTTCCATTAATTTTAGATAGGTAGAATATCTTGAGTGCTGAATTTCTCCGCTCTCCAGGCTTTCTATTACCGCACATTTGGGTTCATTAATGTGAAGACAGTTGTGATATTTGCATTCTTCTCTTTTTCTGAAAATTTCCGGAAAATAATGCTGCACCTCTTCTTTTTCAATATCAATCATAGCAAATTCGCGCACTCCGGGAGTATCAATTACATTTCCGCCGAAATCCCAAAAATGCATTTGTGCAAAAGTAGTTGTATGCTTTCCTTTTAGATGCGTATCTGAAATTTCAGAAGTTTTAAGATTAAGCCCCGGTTGCAAAGCATTCACCAAGGTAGATTTTCCACATCCGGAATGACCGAAAAATACCGATATCTTATCTTTTAAAATTTCTGTCAGATCATCAAGATTCAGTTGGGAATAAGATGAAATTTCCAATGTTTCATATCCTATTTCCTGATACAGAAATTCAATATCTTTTACCAGTTCCTGCTCATCATCATTTAAAACATCCATTTTATTGAATAAAATAAGCGGAGTAATATTGTAAGCCTCACAACATGCTAGAAATCTGTCTAAAAAGCCCAGCGATGTTTCAGGAAATTTTAATGTAAATATAAAACACGCCAAATCTATATTAGAAGCAATTATATGAGCTTCTTTAGAGAGATTGACTGATTTTCTGATCAGATAATTTCTACGGGGTTCTATTTTGGTAATCCAAGCAATATCGTCCTGTTCCAGCTGAAACTCAACAAAATCACCTACAGCCAGAGGATTGGTAAGCCTGGTTTTAATCAGTTTAAATTTTCCACGAATTCTTGCTTCAAAAATTTTACCTGATTCTGTTTCCAAAACCTGATACCAGCTTCCCGTAGATTTTATGACTTTACCTTTCATATATTATAACTACAAATATAGACAATTCGGGAAAATAACCTATTGATGAGATTGTCCTTATTTTCTGTCTATCATAATATTATTCTGCACATCAATAGACTCTTCGTGGATGGCTTTGAATATTTTTTCAATAAATTCTTTAGACAAACCCGTCTCGGAAGCTTTCTGAACAGCATATTCATTGATAATCTTCCATCTGTCCGGCTGAAATATCGCAATATCATTTTCTTTTTTGAGTTTTCCAATCTTTTCAGAAATTTTCATTCTTTGAGAAATCAGCTCAATAACCTGAAAATCCAGATCAGAAATTAAGGTTCTGTGTCTGTCCATTTCTTCTTCAAAACCAGTCAGATCCGGATTTCTGAGTTTCAAGTCAGAAATCATTCCGCCTAAAACTTCAGGAGTAATCTGCTGAGCTGCATCACTCCATGCTTCGTCCGGATTGCAGTGACTTTCGATCATCGCACCCTGATACCCCATATTAAATGCTTCCTGAGTAATTCCAGCCAATCCGGTGCGGTTTCCACAAATATGTGAAGGGTCGACAATCAATGGAATATTTGGGAACTGACTTTTAAAATCCAAAGCAATCTGCCAGTTGGGATTATTCCTGTACTTTGTTTTCTGATAAGTAGAAAATCCACGGTGAATGGCTCCAAGATTCATGATATTTTGTCCTAAAAGTCTTTCTAATGCACCAATCCATAATGCCAAATCAGGATTCACAGGATTTTTGACCAAAACAATCTTTTCTGTTCCTTTCAAAGCTTCAGCAATTTCTTGCACAGTAAAAGGATTTACTGTTGATCTGGCTCCAATCCAGAGTATATCAACATCAGCTTTAATGGCTGCATCTACGTGATGTGCATTGGCAACTTCTGTTGCCGTAAGAAATCCGAATTCTTCTTTTACTTTTTTTAGCCAATTGAGCCCAATTACTCCTACCCCTTCAAATCCGTTTGGTTTTGTTCTGGGTTTCCATATTCCGGCTCTAAAAATCGGGACATTGGTATTATTTTCTTTTATTCTTTTTGCTGTTTCCAGCATTTGCTGCTCACTTTCGGCACTGCAGGGTCCTGCAATGATGAGTGGCTGCTGAAACTGCTCTATCCAACTGTTTTTTAACTCTCCTAAGTTCATTCAATTAGTATTTATTTAAAACTGTAAGCGTATCAATAGTAGATACGTATGTTATTAATGTAAAAAAATCAAGATTAATGTGTAAAAAGATATTTCTATATCTTTCAGGAAAAATGTTTATTGATAACAATAACCATTACTATTTTTGCGGCAATATGTGTCTGCAAAAAAGAGATTACCAT
The DNA here is from genome assembly GCF_007474545.1 of Chryseobacterium binzhouense. Classification (GTDB taxonomy): domain Bacteria; phylum Bacteroidota; class Bacteroidia; order Flavobacteriales; family Weeksellaceae; genus Chryseobacterium; species Chryseobacterium binzhouense. Next base: position 13,364 of record NZ_VKOG01000008.1, on the reverse strand, counting down.
CCCGCCAATAAGCAGAATGATCTGAATAATAATAAAAAACTCTAGTAAGTTTCAACTGAATGGTATCTAAAATTTGATAAATCTTATACAAATATATCAATTTATGACAAATCAAACTTCATTAAATCATCAAGATCTTTCAGAAGCGGATTCATTTCCACAAATTTTTCAAAAATTTTCTTTTTGGTAACTACTTCAATCTTTAAATTTTCATGGTCTTTTTTAAACTGAAAATCAATAGAATGGTTATTAACCTTATGCTTAAAATGGTTAAAAAATTCAATACTTATTTTATCAAACTCATTTTTAGCAGAATCAGAAGGATAAGAAATCAGAATAACTTTTTCCTCTATTTTAGTTAGCTTAAAAGCTTTAATAGCATTAAAAACTACAGGATCTTTCAACCTTAAATTCTTCAGAAGCGTCGTCCATTCATTCTGAAGATCTGTTTCAGTAAAATGATTTTCCGGAAGCTTTTCTGAAACTGTATGATCTGTAACTTCTGTGCTTTCGGTTTTCTCTTCTTTATTAAGAAATGAATTGATACTAAAACCTGATGAAATAGTGGTTTTTGATAAGGGTTTCGATACCTTTTTAATTTCTGCAACCTTTTTTTCGTCAGGATGATCAATAGGAGCTTTTTCTTCTTTTTTAATTTCCTGTATTGCTGCAGGTTTTAGAACAACTTCCTGTTTTTCGTCAAGAAACGGCGATAATATTATAAACTTTTTTTTTTTGCATCTAATCCCGCAGAAATTGATGACAGCTGCATCAAGGCAATTTCTACTGTCAATCTCGGATTTTTAGAATTTTTATAATTAATATCAGCGTGATTACAGATCTCGATTCCGTCAATAAGATTTTGAGGACTCCAGTTTTTTGCCTGTTCTACAAACTTAAGTTTAGTCTGCTCTCCTACTTCGATTAAATCTATCGTAGAAGCATTTTGTGCCATCATCAAATCACGGAAATGATTTCCAAGACCGGCAATAAATAAGTGTGGATCAAAACCTCTCTTTACAATTTCATTAAAGGCAGCCAAAACTTCAGGAATCTTGCCTTCTTTTGCCAGATCAGCAATATTAAGATACTGATCATAATCCAAAATATTAAGTACTTCCGCAGCTTTTGCCAAAGTAATATTTTTTTGGGAAAAAGTAGAAAGTCTGTCAAAAATTGACAGTGCATCACGAAGTGCACCATCTGCTTTCTGCGCAATAAGATACAAAGCATCATCTTCGTACTTGATGTTTTCTTTTTCCGCAATTTTCCTTAGGTGATCCTGAATATCAAGAATGGTAATTCTTTTAAAATCATAAATCTGACATCTGGATAATATGGTCGGAATAATCTTATGCTTCTCTGTAGTTGCTAAAATAAAAATAGCATGCGCAGGAGGCTCTTCCAGCGTCTTTAAAAAAGCATTGAATGCGGCAGAAGACAGCATATGAACCTCATCAATAATATACACTTTATATTGCCCAACCTGCGGTGCAAAACGCACCTGATCGATAAGTTCACGAATATCATCTACCGAGTTATTGGATGCGGCATCCAGTTCATAGATATTGTAAGCAAAACCATCCTCAGAAACAGAACCGTCTTTTTCGTTTATTTTTCTTGCTAAAATCCTTGCACAGGTTGTTTTTCCGACACCTCTCGGTCCGCAGAAAAGCAGAGCCTGTGCGAGTTGATTTTCTTCAATAGCATGCTCTAAAGTATCTGTAATATGAGATTGCCCAACTACGGTATCAAACTGTTGCGGACGGTACTTTCTTGCAGATACGATAAAATTTTCCATTGGTCAAAAGTAAGAAATATAGTTTTAATCTGAAAGTATAAAAAATTCAAATTTTATATTAATACTCAAAAATAAATGTAAAGTCTATAGCAATAAATTATTTTCTCTGATATGCAAAATCTATAATATCTGTAATGGCTTTCTGAATTCTGCTTCTGCCTTCTTCAGACTTCAGATCCAAGCCACAGAATGTAGTTCCGTTATAAGCGCTGTACAAATTAAGATGGTAAATACCGCCAACCAAAAGTGCAGCAATTGCACGGAAATCTTCTGCCTGATCACCGAAATGCGGATCGGTAATATTCTTAAACATTTCCTCTCCTACCTCTTCTCTCTTTTCAAAGATTTTTCTCAGAGCGGGTCTGCTTTCAGATAATTCCCACACGATAATCTTCTGAAGTTCTTTGTTCTTTTTCAAACCTTCAAATTGGTTGATCAATGCCATTTTAGACATTTCCTTACCTCCGTCTGAAAAATCAACATCCATTTCTTTCTGATCTAATCGGCTCCAGTAATCCTGAGATTTAATATACTCATCAATTAACTTGTCTGTGCTGCCAAAATACTCATAAATAAGTTTTTTGTCAAAACCTGCAACAGCAGCAATTTTACTAACCATCAACCCTGAATAACCTTTTGTTTTCAGAATTTTACCAACCGCATTCAGCAGTTTCTGCTTTGTTTTTTCTTTGTCCCTGATAGGACCTTGTACAACTTTTCTAGGCATCGTTTTCAATTTGGGTTCTAAATTAACTATTTTTTTTAACATAACAAACGTACATCTCAAATATGAGAATTGATTTTGTTTATCACTTATATACGAATTCTTTATAAAAATGGTTTTAACATAATATTAGAGGGAAATTCTATCTGAAATAATTCACAACAGCCGACGAGAAAAAAATTTAATCCTATCAAAAATATATTTTTGTTCTTCTAAAAATTTATTTTAATTTTGTTGATTATAAGGAAATGGTGTCTTCCTTGACCAACCGCTTTTCGAAGCTGATGGCGCCTGATTAATTGAATGTTTAACATTTAATCAGGAACTATATGACTAAAATTAACAAGACACTTTTCAGAATTTTAAAAATTCATTTTAATATTTTTTTCAGAAAATATCCCTCGTCGATTTTTATATTAAAATGGCTGTTTATAAGCCTCGTAACAGGTATTTTAATCGGCAGCGCTTCCGCATTTTTCTTAAAATCATTAGAATGGGCAACAAATTTTCGTGAAAACAATCAATGGATTATTTTCCTTTTACCTTTAGGCGGTTTTTTGGTGGGTTTACTGTATCATTATTACGGCAAAGACGTAGAAAAGGGAAATAATCTGCTGATTGACAATCTTCATCAATCTGGTAAAACCATTCCTTTTAAAATGGCTCCATTCGTTTATATCGGAACCATAATAACTCATCTTTTCGGAGGCTCTGCAGGTCGTGAAGGAACTGCTCTTCAAATGGCAGCTGCTATTGCTGATCAGTTTTCAAAACCTTTCAGATTGACAAAAGATGAAAGAAAAATTTTGATCATAGCTTCCATTTCAGCAGGATTTGGCTCGGTATTCGGAACGCCATTGGCGGGAGCAATTTTCGGACTTGAAGTTTTCCTCATCGGAAGGATAAAATACAACTCTCTGTTTCCTGCCATCGCAGCATCGGTGATTGCAGATCTGGTCACGAAGCTCTGGAAAGCCCATCATACTCATTACCACATTAATTTTGTTCCGGAAATAAATTTTCTCAATATTCTTTATGCAGTTTTAGCAGGTATTTTGTTTGGAATCTGTGCAGCTATTTTCAGTAAAAGCCTTCACAGAACAAGCCTATTTTTTAAATCTAAGATACCATATGCACCTTTAAGACCTTTTGTCGGGGGAATTATTGTAGCTTCGGCAGTTTTTCTGACAGGTACAACAAAATATATCGGATTAGGAATTCCAACCATTGTGCAATCTTTTGATCAACAGCTTCTGACATATGATTTTGCAGTCAAAATGATCTTTACCATTATTACTTTAGCTGCAGGATTTAAAGGTGGCGAAGTTACTCCCCTATTTTTTATAGGTGCTGCTCTGGGAAATGCTTTAGCCTTTATGATTCCTTTACCTTTAGCACTTTTGGCAGGAATGGGATTTGTAGCGGTGTTTTCCGGAGCAACCAATACCCCAATTGCATGCACAATCATGGCGATAGAATTGTTTGGAATAGAGTACGGAGTATATGCTGCTATTGCCTGTACTGTATCTTATCTTTTTTCAGGGAAAAACAGCATTTACCAAAGTCAGATAATAGGCGAACCCAAAAACAGCAGATTTACCGGTGATATTGGGAAAAGATTGAGCGATTTGTAATTTCTTTATAAAAATAAAGCTGCATTTATATAAACACAGCTTTTATTTGTTATACATTATAAGTTCGAAGTTAAGACCAGAAATTCATTTTCAAAAATATTCAGCTGGCTCATTATTTTTTGACGATCATTTAAAAAGAATGATGTTTTCTGAAAAAGTATTTTATAATAGGTGATTCCTTCCAGAATATTTGTTTTAAATGTTTTCCATTTCTTTTTTTGTGAGACTGTAGGTTCCGGAGAATCAGCCATTTCTTTTTCCAGATGTCTGATATACATTTTGAGCTCATTGATGAAAACATTCGGACGGTTTTTATCCGAAATTACATTTTCGGCTCCATAAATATGCTGTACCATTTCAGCAAGCTTAAGCTCTCTGTCAAAATAAGCCAAATTGGGTCCAGGACAAATGACCACACCCTGCTTTTCCCCTTTTATTTCTATATCATTATCTATATAAGCAGAATTCACAAGTCCTACGCAAAGGCAGGCTTTTTCTGTAATTTCCATTTTTTTGTTTGAAAACTGTTGGTTGCTTAAAGTTTCTTTCTGAGATTCAAGTTCGCTGATCTTGATATCCTGATATTTTTTTGACGCAGTACAAATCCCTTGCGGAGAATATTCTTTGCTTAAAGCAAGTAACTTTTTAGGACAAGAACTGCCAAATTTATCTTTAGCTTCTTTCCGTCTTTTTATCAGCTCATTTGAAGTACCTTTTACCGTATTAAAAGGAACTCCTAAAGGAGAAATATTACTAAGATAATAATCTTCTTCTTTAGATTCTGCCAAAAGATTTCTGGTTTCCTGATCTACACAGGTTGCTTCAGGCACAAGTAGAAACGGAGAACCCCACCCTACACTGCTGACTTCATAATTATCCAATAAAAACTGATGTTCTTCAGCTGTTCCTACACCGCCTTGTACAGTTATCTGTAAGTCAAGCGGTTCAGAAGGTACATATCTGCCTTTCTGTTCTAGCGCTTTTATCATCAGAGAATGAGCAGAAGAAACCAATTCTAATTTCTTGGTTTTAAATTCTTCCAGAATTGGTCCCAAAAGTAAACCATCTGTTGCAAAAGCGTGACCTCCACAATTAAGACCGGACTCTATTCTGTATTCTGAGACCCATAATCCCTTTTTTGCCAGAAAATTGCCCTGAATCATTGCTGAGCGGAAATCACTCACTTTAAGAATAATTTTCTTTTTAATGAAATTATTTCTGTCAGGATAAAAATCATCAAACTCTTCTATGTAACTGTACAATCTTGGATTCATACCTGCTGAAAGCACAAGAGATGATGACAGCCTGCTTTTTGCAAAACCCCGCAGCGAAGCGTGGGCATCGTTAAAAATCACAGGGAGCTGTTCGTTATTTTTATAATTGTCTTTATCAACTTTCGTCATGATATTCACATCAATATTTCCGGGAGAAAAATTTTCTTCAAGGAAATTTTTAATATGTGAACTCAGAAAATCTCCCTGATTCAGAAATTCTGCCAATCCTTTTTTCAAATCTGAATATTGCGGAATTAAAGACATAAACTGTTGTAAAGACTCCTTGCTTTTAGAAACATCTTCTTTTAATGTTTCAAATTTTCTACTGATTATCTCATCCATCAGATTCAGGTAATCTGTTATTCTTCTGGCTCGGTAATCCTCTGTTTTAGAAGATATTTCCGGGTAAGACAAATTAAATTTTCTGTTGTAGAAGTTTTTCATTTTCTCAACAATTTCATCATCAATGATTGAAACAACAGAAGATATACCGTATTGGGCAACGCGAATAGGACTGTCTATAGTGTAAGCCAATCCCATAACAGGAATATGAAAAGTGTGTAATGGTTTTTTGATCATTATTAAATAATTAATATTGAGCTTCATAATAAATGAAGCTGATTTGATCTGAAAAACCTATAACTCGCAGCAAAACTACAACGATTATATAAATTATGCAACAAATAAAAAATGAAAAAAAATAAAGTATATAAATATACTTTATATACTAATTTTAGTATATTTGTATACTTTTATACTACAAATGAATTACGATTTGACTAAAGATATTATCCATTTGCTGGAAGAGTTTGATTCCGAAAATAAAAACCATCACTATACTAATGACATTGATGGCTTTAAAAATTGGATTTTTGATAATCATCAGAAAAAAACAACTCATCAATCTGTAGCATGGGTAGGAAAAGAAAACGGGAGAAGCTCAGAAAGTGTGATCAGCACCTTACTTGTGCACCTCAACAGATATGCTAAAACTTATTCAAAGTCAGCTATCGCTGATTCAGATTTTTCAACACAGGAAGAATTTATTTATCTCATCAATCTCAGATCATTCGGTGAAATGTCTAAAACAGAGCTGATCAGAAGAAACATTCACGAAAAACCAGTTGGTATCCTTACGATCAACAGACTTATCAAACAGCAATGGGTTGAGCAGAAAAATTCACCTGATGACAAACGTTCCAAATTAATCAGTATTACTCCAAAAGGTATTGCTGCACTGGAAAAACAAATGGATAAAATACGCAAGGCTACAAAAATTGTGAGTGGAAATCTTACTGAAGCTGAAAAATTTGAACTTATAAAGCTTCTAAATAAGCTTGATCATTATCATAATGAAATTTTTGGCAGAAATATTGACACAAAAAATCTATTAGATACCATATTCTCAGAATATTCATTCAATAATAATTAATATGATTAAAAAAACAGCAATTATCGGTTCAGGATTTTCAGGACTTTCAGCAGCGGCTTATGCAGCTAAAAACGGTCATGAAGTTCATGTTTTTGAGAAAAACAGCAGTCTCGGAGGAAGAGCCAGGCAATTTTCTACCGACAATGGCTATGTTTTTGACATGGGACCAAGCTGGTACTGGATGCCCGATATTATCGAAAACTTCTTCAAAGATTTTGACAGAAAAACATCAGATTACTATGAGCTGGTATCTTTGGATCCGCAGTTTGAAATGGTTTTTGAGGACGGAAATATGTCATTGCCTCAATCTTATTCGGAAATGAGAAATCTTTTTGAAGATACAGAACAAGGTGCAGGTAAAAAACTTGATGAGTTTATGAATGATGCACAGTATAAATATGAAGTAGGCATGAAGGATTTTGTTACAAAACCTTGTCATTCATGGATGGAATTTGTATCTCCGAAAATTGCCAAAAGTGCTTTGAAACTTGATCTGCTTTCTAACTTCCACCGTTTTGTTAGAAAATATTTTAAGCATCCTAAATTGATCATGCTCATGGAATTTCCGGTAATTTTTCTGGGTGCTGCTCCTAAAGATATTCCCGCACTCTACAGCCTGATGAACTATGGAGGCTACAAACTCGGAACATGGTATCCGATGGGTGGATTTTATAAAGTAATAGAAGCAATGTCTGAAGTATGCATTGAACAGGGCGTGCATATTCATCTTAATTCAAACGTAGAAAAAATCAACGTAAGCAATTCTAAAGCTCAGTCTGTAACGATCAATGGAAAAGAAATCAGTTTTGATACAGTAATTGCATCATCAGATTATCATCATACAGAAGAAAATTTAATTCCGAAAGAATATAAAAATTACACCGAAAGTTATTGGAAGAATAAAACATTTGCACCTTCCTGCCTTATATACTATCTTGGTTTTAAAGAAAAAATACCAAACCTTAAGCATCATACATTGTTTTTTGAAAATGATCTGGATCTGCATACAACAGAAATTTATACCGATAAAAAATGGCCTACAAAACCTCTTTTTTATGCTTGCTGTCCTTCTAAGACCGATAAAAGCGTAGCACCTGAAAACGGTGAGAATGTTTTCCTATTGATGCCGATCGCAACAGGAATTAATGACAGCGAGGAAATAAGAGAAAGATATTTTAAAGAAATGATTGAAAGACTTGAAAAACATACGAAAACTTCAGGTCTTCTTGATAAGATTGCTTATAAAAAGAGCTATTCCATTAAAAATTTTATGGAAGATTACAACGCATATGAAGGAAACGCCTACGGTTTGGCAAATACGCTGAATCAAACCGCAGTACTAAAACCTTCATTAAGAAACAAAAAAATAAAAAATCTCTTTTACACAGGTCAGCTTACTGTTCCGGGACCGGGCGTACCGCCATCCATTATTTCAGGAAAAATTGCCGCAACAGAAGCTTCCAAATAAACTATAGAATTATGAAAAAACTTTTCGACGAACTTTCTTACAAGATCAGCAAGCAGACCACCCAACAGTACAGTACAAGTTTTTCACTTGGAATTTTAGCGCTGTCTCCTCAAATCAGAAATTCCATTTATGCTATCTACGGTTACGTAAGACTGGCTGATGAAATTGTTGACAGTTTTCACGACTACGACCGCGCTACTCTTCTCGCCAGATTCCGTGAGCAGACCAATCAGGCTCTGGAAGAAAAAATTTCTCTCAATCCTATTTTACAGTGTTTTCAGGAGACTATTCACCGATATGATATTGACAGGCAGCTTATCAATCAATTTCTGAAAAGTATGGAAATGGATCTTCAGAAAATTGATTATGATTCAGATCTTTACAAGGAATATATTCTGGGATCTGCTGAAGTAGTCGGATTAATGTGTCTTCATATTTTCGTGAACGGTGATAAAGAACTTTTTGCGATGCTCAAACCTTCTGCAATGAAGCTTGGTTCTGCTTTTCAGAAAGTAAATTTTCTTCGGGATATGAAGGATGATTATCAGGTTTTGGGAAGATGCTATTTCCCGAATGTTGATATTTCTTATTTTGACAATATCGTGAAAGCTCAGATTGAGCAGGAAATTTATGCTGAATTTAAAGAAGCACTGGAAGGAATCAAAAAACTTCCGCCTTCATCAAGATTTGGAGTTTATCTTGCGTACCGCTATTACATTTCATTATTCAGAAAAATTAAAAGAACTTCTGCCCATAAAATTATTAACCAAAGAATAAGAATTTCCAACGGAAGAAAGTTTTCTTTGATGATGAGCAGCTATGTGCAATATAAAATGTCTTTGTTTTAAACAAATAAATGAGAAAACAAAAACAAGTAAGAAAACAATTAGACATACTGAGCCATTATGTTAGGTTGTATATAACTTAAAATAACAAAAGATCTACGTATGAAAAAATTTATATCTGCAGTTGTTTTTTCTCTGACTACTTTTGCTTATGCCCAAAATCTTGATCTGATCAGAAAAAACTATCAGAAAGCGGTTGAGGATAAAAAAGTTTGTAAAGAAATGATCTTTCAGTTTGAGAAAAAAAATAATACGGGAATTGAACTTGCTTATTTCGGTGCATTTCAGGCAGTATGGGCAAAACATACGAGCAATCCTTTTGAAAAACTGAATTCTTTTAATAAAGCTAAAAAAAACATAGAAAAAGCATTACAACAGGAACCTGATCATCTGGAAACCATTTTCATAAGATATTCGGTTCAGAAAGAAAGCCCTGCATTTCTGGGATATAAAAACAACCTTAAGGATGATAAAAATCTGCTTTCGAGGAATATAGACAATATAAGCAATCCTTTTCTGAAAGACATGATCATCCAAATTTTAAAAAGTTAAAAATGATTCATCAACTCTACCGCGAACAGCAACTTAACTGTACAATAGATGAAGCATGGCGTTTTTTCTCGTCTGCTAACAATCTTTCTAAAATCACTCCGAAAGAAATGAACTTTATTGTACGTACCCAACTTTCTGATGATAATATCTACAAAGGAATGATCATTGATTATTTCGTATCACCAATGCTGAACATCAAAATGTCTTGGCAGACAGAAATCACCGAAGTAGATTTTCAGAAGAGCTTTACTGATTTTCAGAAGAAAGGTCCTTACAAACTTTGGAATCACCGCCATGATTTTATTGAGAATGAAAATGGCGTTTTGATGAAAGATACTGTAGATTATGAATTACCTTTGGGATTTTTAGGAGAGATTGCTCACGGTCTTTTTGTGAAAAAGAAACTTGAGCATATTTTTGATTACCGCACCAAAGTCTTAGAGGAAATGTTTAACCAAAAACAGAATAATAAAGCATGAATTTCCTGATTGTTATTACTACTTTTTTTGTCATGGAAGGAATTACGTGGCTGGTTCATAAATACGTGATGCACGGTTTTCTGTGGTCACTTCACCGCGATCATCATGATCACAGCAATGAAGGAAAAATGGAAAGAAACGACTATTTTTTCGTGATTTTTGCAGTACCAACCATTGCCATGATGTATTACGGAACGATCAACAATTTCAACGCCCTTTTCTATATCGCTATAGGAATTACCCTTTACGGAATGGCTTATTTTTTTGTACATGACATCTTTATTCATCAGCGTTTCAAGATTCTTAAAAATACAAAAAATCCTTACCTCCTCGCTATAAGAAGAGGACATAAGCAGCACCATAAGCATACCGGAAAAGAACATGGAGAGTGCTTTGGATTTCTATGGGTTCCGGTAAAATATTTTAAAATGTTTTTCAATAAAAGCAAAGCTTAAATGTGGCAGTACACTTACTTAGCAATTAATTTTTTTACCATTATTATCTGTTTCATTTTTTCTTTTCATCCAAAGATAAAATTTAACAGACATTTTAAGGCATTTATAATGGCTTCAGTTCTTGTTGCTTCGGTTTTCATAGCATGGGATGTCTGGTTTACAGCCAATGGAGTATGGTGGTTTAATGACCGGTATCTCATCGGCATAAGACTTTTCGGATTACCGCTGGAAGAACTGCTGTTTTTTATCTGTATTCCTTTTTCATGTGTATTTACGTATCATTGTCTGGATAAATTTTTTAAACTTGACTGGAATGTAAGTATTGAAAAAATATTTGTCATTGTTTCGGCAGTTGTATGTTTTATCATTGCTTATTTATTTAAAGACAGGATTTATACACTCGTTACATTTACTACAACAGCAGCAAGCTTATTGATTCTTTATTTTGTTTTGAAAGCCAGATGGATTGGCAAAGCATCTTTCGTCTACCTTATTCTGATGCCTGGTTTTTTTGCAGTTAACGGAATACTTACCGGAACCGGATTAGAGTCTCCTATCGTAAATTATAATTCTGGTGATTTTATAGGATTCAGAATGCTTACCATTCCTGTTGAAGATACAGTGTACGGATATGAAATGATTTTATGGAATTTGTTTTTCTTTTATAAGTTTAAAAAAAATGAGCAGGATTAATATATTTTGGTTCAGGAGAGATCTTCGTCTTGATGACAATACGGGATTAAATGAAGCATTAAACTCCAACCGGAAAGTAGTTCCGGTTTTTATTTTTGATACAGAAATTTTGGATAAGCTGACCAATAAAGAGGATAAAAGGCTTGATTACATTCACCAGTCTCTGGATCTGATAAATAAACAACTGAAAGAACATCACAGTAATTTAAAAGTGTATCACGGAAAACCCTTGGAAATTTTCAAAAAAATCATCAGTGAATTTGATGTCGAAACCGTTTTCTGCAACCGTGACTATGAACCTTATGCCAGAAAAAGAGATCACGAAATTTCGGAATATTTAAAGGAAAATAATATTGATTTCAAAGATTATAAAGATCAGGTAATTTTTGAGAAAGATGAGGTAGTAAAAGATGATGGTCTACCCTATACAGTTTATACTCCATATTCAAAAAAATGGAAAATTCTTCTGAAAAAAAACGAAATAAAAATATCTTCTGCCAATTTTAAAAACTTCCAGACGCAGGAATTTAAAGAAGTACCGGATTTAGAAGATATCGGATTTAAAAAAACAGATTACAGATTTGTAAAGCCTCTATTAGATGAGAAAAAATTAGAATCTTACGATAAAAACAGAGATTTTCCGGCATTAGATGATACAACAAGACTGGGAATTGCACTTCGTTTCGGAACAATTTCGGTGAGAGAATGCGTAAATTATGCTACTAAACATAATGAAATATGGCTGAATGAATTAATCTGGAGAGAATTTTTCATGCAGATTCTTTATCATTTTCCTAAAGTCACTAAAAAATGCTTTAAAGAAAAATATGAAAATATTGAATGGAGAAATGATGAAAACGAATTTAAACGCTGGTGCGAAGGTAAAACAGGATACCCGATTGTAGATGCGGGAATGAGGCAGCTCAATGAAACAGGATTTATGCATAACCGTGTCCGTATGATTACCGCAAGTTTTCTTACCAAGCATCTTCTTATCGACTGGCGATGGGGTGAAGCCTATTTTGCAGAAAAACTTTTAGATTACGAGCTTTCTTCCAACAACGGAAACTGGCAATGGGCAGCAGGATGCGGATGCGATGCAGCTCCTTATTTCAGAATTTTTAATCCTTACGAACAAACAAAAAAGTTTGATAAAGATCAAAAATACATTAAAACCTGGCTGTCGGAAAAAGATATGAACATCTCTCCTATCGTTGACCATAAAACAGCAAGAGAACGCACTTTAGAAACATATAAAAAAGCCGTTTCGAATTAATATTAAGAAAAATTTTCGCTTAATTTTCAACTAATTAGAAAAATATTAAAAAAAATGTGACTTAAAATGCATAAATTCTGATGTCGGGCATAGTATTTGTAAATACTGTTGAAGTATGAATATTAACGCCACACACCAAAATATTATGAAAGTTACAGATTTAAAAATTAAAAATCTGGTTGAGTACAATAACGAGATTTTTACTATTGCAGAAATTTTTCAGAATAATAATGATTATTTTGTTAGAATTGAGAACGAAAATCACACAGTTTCACTTCCTGCCGAGCAGATCAATCCAATCAGAATTACAGAAGACTGGCTGGAAAAATTTGGTTTTGCCAAAACTTATGCATCTACTCATCAGATTCGTTATGAAAGACCTGAAGCATTCATTAAATATGACATTGACCTGAGTTCAAAGAAGATTGTAGAAGGACTGAAAATTTATGGTAACAATATCAGATGTAAATATATTCATGAATTTCAGAATATATTCTCGTGCCTTTTTGGTAAAGATACCAATCAAATTTTCAAGAACTCTTATCATAAAGCAGCAGTATAGAACCTGCTGATTTCAAAGACCAATCAAATTATATATATTTTAACTTTCTCCGGCAGTTTTTTGTCGGGGATTTTTATTTATAGGTAATGTGGTCAAAAATAGTTGGTGCTTTTGACAAAAATAATTTGTAATATTCTGCGGTTGATTGGAAGAGGAAATGAGCAATGCA
>NZ_VKOG01000007.1 GCF_007474545.1 Chryseobacterium binzhouense | reverse complement strand
GCGACAAGCGGGAGAGTAGGTCGCCGCCAGTTTTTATTCAAAAGTCTCATACAGTATTTGTATGAGACTTTTTTTATGCCCTTTTTTTACCTTCTCTTTCCTTTTCCTTTTCCTTTTCTTTTTCCTTCTTCTTTATTCTTTCTTCTTTGTTCTTTGTTCTTCTTTATTACTGTCAGGCTTGTCTACTCTGCTATTCTATTCTCCTGTTCAAAACTATTGAAACAACGATACTGCCGGAACTGGATTACAGACCTTCCAAAAGTTTAAACTAAGATTTAATGAAGTTTAAGAAGCTAATTCAAAATTTATACGAGCCTTTGAATCAGAATGAGATTAAGTAATATATTATTGGACATTTTCTATAGCATGGATTTATCTGAAAATAGATTCTTTATCAAGTCGTATAAAACACTCTAAAACAGTATTAATCCCAATAAAAAACCGCCTTGATGACAAAGCGGATATACATTACTTGAAATTTTTAGTAAAAGCTATTACTCTAAGATTATATATTAATAGGAAAAGAATGGAATTGGTTTCTCTATCAAGTTAAAAGAAAAGATACTATTAAGCTAATTTGATTTCATCAAAATTTCTAAAGCCGTTCAGAAAATCTTTTAAATTCATTCTTTTTTTGCCTTCTAATTGTACTTCTAGTGGAAAATATACTCCATCTGTAGTATAGATCTTAAACTCGCTTTTTGAAATTTCTAAACTTCCGCTTTCTTTGTGATGATCGGCAATTTCATATTTTCCTGAAAATATTTTTAAGCTTTTATCTTCTTCAGAAATTTTTAAAACTGTAAAAGCAGCAGGGTATGGAGACATTCCTAGAATAAAGTGATGGATTTCTTTAGAACTTTTCTTCCAATTGATTTTTGTATCTTCTTTAAAGATCTTAAAGGCATTTTTAGGATTACTAACCTCTGGCTGTGCCTTTTCTCTAATTGAGTTTTCGGCGAGACCATCAAGCGTTTTTATGACAAGATCAGCTCCGATCAACATCAATCTATCATGAAGGCTTCCTGCATTCTCATCGGGCAAAATAGTAAGTTCGTGCTGTAGTAGAATATTTCCTTCATCTATTTTTTCATTAATAAAAAAAGTAGTTACTCCTGTTTTTTGTTCACCATTTATAACAGCATAATTAATAGGTGCAGCACCTCTGTAATCTGGCAAAAGTGATGCATGAAGATTGAAGGTTCCCATTTTAGGCATCTCAAATAGAACTTTTGGCATCATCCTGAATGCAACTACCACAAAAATATCAGCTTCTAATTTTTTCAATTCGTCTAAAAATTCGGGATTTCTTAATTTTTCAGGCTGAAAAACGGGAATGTTATTTTCAACCGCAAAAATTTTGACAGGTGATTGGTTTATTTTTTGTCCTCGTCCACTGGCTTTATCGGCAACAGTTACGACACCTACAACTTGGTGATGAGATTTGTGAATGGCTTCCAATGTATGTTTTGCAAACTCCGGAGTGCCTAAAAATACTACTTTCAGTGATTTCATTGTACAAAGATAAAGTTCCTTATTATAAGGAAAAAATGATCGGTTCTAAATTTTAAATTTATTTATCATTAAAAACTATGTTAAAGCATAGGTTTTAAAATTGAGCATTCTTACTTTTCCTGAATCCAGAAGATAAATTAAATGCTCCAGAATGTTTTCTTTAGAATGGAACTGCAGCTGAATAGAAATTTCCTCTATAGTTGAAGATTTTTTGCTTAGTACCCGTATGATTTCTTCAGAAATATTCTTTCCGAATATTGATTGTTTATTTTTTTCACAGACAGTACATTGACCACAGTTTTTTGAATTTTTTTCTCCAAAATAGGACAGGATAAGTTTTATCTTGCAGTATTTGGTATCCTCTACTAAAAACTTCATTTCTTCCCATTTCTGGATTTTATTTTTCTGGATATGTTCGAAAAGTTTCCAGTATATTCCACTATTAGCTCTTTCATCTCTGGGTTTTAGAAATTTGATACTCGCTAAAGCACCATCAATATATTCCAGATAGTTTTTTTGCTGCATTTCTTTTAATCTTTCTTTGATTAAATGAGCACTGATACCAATTTTACTGCTCAGATTTTGTTCGCTAAACATTATTTTATGACTTGTAATCCCTGATAGCGAACGAAGAAGTAATTCAATAAAATAAGCATCTTTTGAAGGAAGCTGATCTATTTCAGAATGATTGATCAAAAGCTCTACAGAAGATAAGCTTTTGTTGTTATTATAGTAAATAATCTCCTGTGTGTGCAGGAAATTGAGTACATTCTTGATTTTTGCCGTTGATAATTTTGTAAAATTCTGTATGCCAGTTGTGTTGAGCTGAAAAACTTTTTCAGGAAGTTCAAACTCTGCGATCTGAAATTTTGAGTATAAATAGCTGATAATCTTTAGAAATTCTGCTTTATTAGGAATCTGATTTTTTAAAATCTGATCGAAATTTGATAGCTCCTGTTGATTCCATAACAGAAAAGCAAAACTTTTTTTACCATCTCTTCCGGCACGACCAATTTCCTGATAATAATTTTCTATTGACTGTGAAGGTGATAAGTGAATTACAAAACGGACGTTGTCTTTATCAATACCCATTCCGAAAGCGTTGGTAGAGATCAATACATTCTCATCGCTGTTATTCCAGAAATTCTGTTTTTCGTGTTTTTCTTTGGCAGTAAGACCGGCATGGTAATAGTCTACATTCTGTATCTTATTTCGATGCAGATATTCTGTAAGTAACTCGGCTTCTTTTCTTGTTCTTACATAGATAATTCCGGATTCTTTAGCATATTTCAGAATATTAAAAACCTTTTGATATTTATCTGAAATTTCTTCTATAAAGATTTTAATATTGTCTCTTTTGAAGCTTTTCTGAAATACATTAGGATTCTTAAGCTCAAGTTTATTTTTTATTTCATTTAAAACTTTGGGTGTTGCAGTAGCTGTTAATGCTAAACATGGAATTTCAGGATTATTCTTCCTAAAATCTTTTATGTTCTGATAGCTAGGTCTAAAATCTTGTCCCCATTCTGAAATGCAGTGCGCTTCATCTACTGCAATAAATGAAAGTGGTATTTCTTCAATATTTTGTACAAATTGTCTGTTGGTTAACCTTTCAGGAGAAATGTAAAGTAACTTTGTTAAGCCATCTTTGCATCGATTGTAAATTACTTCAGCATCAAATTCATCAAGATCAGAACTCAGATATTCTGCTTCAATTCCTCTGAATTTTAACTGATTTACCTGATCTTTCATTAATGCCAGTAAAGGGGAAATTACCAGGCAGGTTCCATGTTGCAAAAGTGCAGGTAACTGATAACAAAGTGATTTTCCTGCGCCTGTAGGAAGCAGAACAAGTGTATCTTTTCTCTGTATAATAGAATCTATAATTTGTTCCTGAGTATCGCGGAAATGATCATAACCCCAAAAATGCTTGAGGGTTTTATTTTTCAATTCATTAAAATCTTGAGAAGAAATCATAAGTAAATGTAAGGAAAGAATTTAAACAAAAAAAGCCACGCATTGCGTGACTTTCTATAATACTATAGTTTATTATTTAGCTTCAAAATAAACTCTTCTGTTTGCTCTGTTTTTCCATTCAGGACATTTTGTAGCCGGGTCACATTCAGGATATTTAAGGTCTTTTTCACCTCTTCCTACTGCATTCAGCTTAGAAGCATCAACTCCGTTTTTGATTAAATAGCTTTTAACGCTGTTTGCTCTTCTTTCGGAAAGTTTTTGGTTATATGCATCAGAAGCTCTGGTATCAGTCGCTCCAATTACCGTATACGAACCATTAGATGAATTAATATAATTTACTGCATTGTTTAGAATCGGAGTATTATTTGGTAAAATTCTGTCAGAATTTAAATCAAATTCAATTCCTTCAAGATTCATTTCACTTATCGTAACCCCACCATTATTTGGTAATGGTTCAGGAGTTAATGGACAACCTTGGTTTTCTACCGGTCCAGGAACAGTAACACACTTATCGTAAAGGTCAATTACCCCATCTAAATCTGTATCAAGAGCTACACCAGCACCATCAACTCTTGCTCCTGCAGGAGTATCAAGCTGTCTGTCCCAGTCATCACACACACCATCATTATCTGCATCACCTTTTTTACAAACTTCAATATCCTGATTTTTGTCAGCCAAAACATCAAGCTTGTAGTACATTTCTTGTAGCGGGTCGTGCCACATCAAGTGAGATTCATGTTTTCCTAGCTTCAAAGACAGACCTAAAGTTGCATTAAAGAAGTTATCTGAAATCTGGTCTTCTCTCTTATTGATAGAGCTATATTGTGCACCACCACCATCAAATTCATCATCACCTGTATAAACATACATTAATCTTGTTTCAAGATCTAATCTTCTGTTTACTTTAAATTTAAGACCAGCTCCGGCTTGTCCGAAGAATGATCCTAATTTGAATGGTTTTATTTCTGTAGCTAATCTCTGACCATTAAGATCTTTTTGATAAGCTCTGTATGCTAAAGTTCCAATACCTGCATAACCGTGTAATGCCCATCTGAAAGTAGATTTGTTATCAACTCTTCTTAATAAATTTGAAAAGTTAATATCACCTAACAAAGAGATTGCATCATACTGAGTTCTTGCACCTACCTGTTGATAAGTTGAACCCGCAGGAGCAGAATCTTTTGTATTGAACCAACCTTGTCTTGTTTCTCCTCTGTCATACTGTAAATTGATACCAAAAGCATGAGTAATGGCTTTATCAATACTTATATAGGCAGAATACCCAAAAAGGTTTTTACCGTTACCGTTTTTAATAGAAGTTAAATCTCCTGACTGAAGTAATGGAACACCCGCTCCGGCAGAAATTGCCCAGTCATTAAACCTTTTTGATTTTTGTGTAAAAGGAGATACATTGGCAGATCCGGAGGAAAATGTATTGGGATAAGTATCATTAGATACTACCATTATTGAATCTTGTGCATAACTTGCCGTAGGTACAGCTAGAGCTAATGCAACAATGGCTAAACTTAATTTCATAGTGTATTTTTTATTTAGTTAATTAAATGATTGTTATTTAGATTTAAAATAAACTCTGCGGTTTGCTTCATTTTTCCACTCAGGACATTTTGTAGCAGGATCGCATTCAGGATATTTCAAATCAGATTTTCCACGACCTTCGGGGATTAACATACCTGCTGGAACGCCTTTACCTGTAAGATAAGAAACAACAGCATTAGCTCTTTTTTGAGATAGTGTCTGATTATATTTTTCTGAACCTCTTGTATCTGTAGCACCAATAACTAAGTATTGAGTATTTTTATCTAAAGTTTTGATAACTTCAACAGCATGGTTTAACTTATCAAAAGATTGTGGTCTTATTTTGTCACCATTTAATTCAAATTCAATTCCTTCAAAATCTTTATTGATTGTTTCTTCGATTGTGGGACCCATATTCTGTACAATTGGAGTAGTAGGACATCCTTGGTTATCAACAGGACCAGGAACTGTTACACATTTGTCATAAAGGTCAATTACACCATCTAAATCCATATCTAAGGCTACCCCTGCTCCGTCAACTCTTGCTCCGGCAGGAGTATTAAGTTCACGATCCCAGTCATCACATACACCATCATTGTCATTATCTCCTTTTTCACAGACAACTAATTCTGTTGATGTATTTTCTAAAACATTGGCTCTGTAGTATACTTCCTGTAAAGGGTCGTGCCATGCGAGATGAGAAATATGTTTTCCAAGTTTAAATGAAAGACCTAAATTGAATGAGAGCATTGAGTCTGAATAAGAATCATTGATCAGGTTATAATTTATTCTGTCTCCGGTCGGTGTTTCTAAAGCTCTCCCTTCGCCACCGCCATCAAACTCTTCGTCAAAACTGTTCAGATACATCACTCTTCCTTCAATATCAATAAGTCTTGATATTTTGTACTTCAATCCTACACCGGCTTGCATGAAGAAAGATTCAATACCGAGTTTTTGATCAATCATGATTGGAATTCTTGGAGGGTTTGTACTCCATCTTGAAGTATCATTGTCAATGAGTTCTGTGTTATAACCCATGAAGCCAATTCCTGCATAACCATGTAAAGCCCATCTGTATGGGGAATGATTGTCTACACGTCTTAGAAGATTAGATAAATTTATATCTCCTAATATTGAAACCTGCTTAAACTCTGTGTAAGCATTAGCAAGTCCTGCAGCGGGGTTGTTGGGTAACATTCCTCTTTGGTTTGTTTTACCCATTTGGTACTGTAAACTCAATCCAAAAGTATGGGAAATCTGTTTGTCAAGACTTACATAAGCATTCCAGCCCCAGTTAATTTTACGATCATAAAAAGAAGTAAGATCAGCAAAAGCCATAAATGCAGGACCTCCTCCTACAGATATAGACCAGTCGTTAAATCTTCTCGCTTTGTTGTCAAATTTCTGAATGTCTGCGGATCCCGATGAGAATGTATTAGGAAATTCATTAGTAGAATTTACGGCAATACTGTCCTGCGCATAAGTAGCAATAGGCAATGTAGCCAATAATAATAAACCTAATTTCATACAATATGTTTTATGTGTTGTTTTTTAAATAATATCTTTTAATAAAAATTTGGAAAATTCTCTATCGTTAAGATGTCTCTGGTGAGGGATTTCTAATCTTTCTGATGAGAATTTCAATTCATTAAACTTTACAATATCAATGTCAATTACCCTGTCTGTATAAATTTTTGTGACCGACGAGTCGTTTTTTCGACCCATACTTATCTCAATTTTTTTCACATAATCAAGCAGTTGAACGGGTGATAAATGAGTCTGTATTATCGTTGCAATATTACAAAAAATATTAGAACTGACAAACTCTACCGGTTCAGATATTAAATATTCACTTTTTTTTAATATTATATTGTCCTGGGATATTGCTTCCAAAGCCTCATCAATATTATTTTTTGTATCACCGATGTTACTTCCGAGTAACAAAACTGCTGTATGTTGCGACATATTAAAAAATGATTATTTATGAAGAGTTTCTTTAAAAATGTATTAGCAAATATAGTAGCTATTGTTATACTATGCTTCGTATTTTTCTTCTTTTTTGTGGTAATGATTGCTTTCGGATCAATGAGCAATAAAGAATCTGTAAAGGTGAAGAAAAATTCTGTTCTGACTATTAATCTTAAAACAGATATTATAGATAGTCCTACAGAAGAGCAGCAAAGTATTTTTGATATTAACAGCAAAAGCACAAATATTCTTATTTATGATGCTATAGAAGCCATTCAGAAAGCTAAAACCGATGATAATATAAAAGGAATAAGTATAGAGGTTGATAATCTGAATGCAGGTATTACTCATATAGATGACTTAAGATCCGCTATTGAAGACTTCAAAAAAACCGGAAAATTTGTTTATGCTTACGGAAATGCGGTTTCTCAGGCTTCTTATTATCTGGGTTCTGTTGCTGATGAATATTATCTGAATCCTGCTGGTGGAATTGAACTAAAAGGACTTTCTACGGAAGTTATTTTTTTTAAAGATTTTGCTGAAAAATATGGAATAGGGATTGAAGTTATTCGTCACGGAAAATTTAAATCTGCGGTTGAGCCCTTCTTAAGAAATGATATTTCACCTGAAAATCAAGAACAGTTAAGTACACTTTTAAATGATATTTGGGGTAACACTTCTTCTAAGATCGCTGCATCCAGAAAAATGAACACAGAAGATTTCAGAATGGTGGTTGACAGTCTTTATGGTATGATTCCTGATCTTACTGTGAAATATAAACTGGCAGATAAACTGATCCAGAAAACTGAATATGATAACATTATCCGTAAAAAGCTTGCTCTGAAAGAAAAAGATAAGCTTAATAAAATTACATTACATAAATATGTAGATTCTTTTAAAGATAAAGATTCGGATAATGAAAAAGTAGCAATCTTATATGCTTCCGGTTCTATAAACAGTGGTAATGAGTACAACCAGATTTATTCTGAAAAATATATTAAATACATAAAAGAATTACAGGAAGATAAAAAAGTAAAGGCGGTTGTTCTAAGAATCAATTCTCCTGGCGGAAGTGCAAATGCGTCTGATGAAATTCTTTTTGAGCTTCAGCAATTGAAAAAAAAGAAACCTTTAATTGTTTCGTTTGGTGATTATGCTGCTTCCGGCGGTTATTACATTGCAATGGCAGCAGATAAAATTTATTCTGAACCTAATACTCTTACAGGATCAATTGGTGTATTTGGTGTCCTTCCTTATTTCAAAGATATTGCTAATAAAAACGGAGTGCGTTCAGATATTGTTTCCACTAATGCCAATTCAGCTTATTATTCTTCTCTTCATGGTCTTACACCTTATGGAGTTAATCTGATGACGAGAAGTGTGGAAGGTACTTATAAAAGGTTTGTACATTTTGTAACTCAAAACAGAAATAAAACTTTTGAGCAGGTAGATAATGTAGGTGGAGGAAGAGTCTGGAGCGGAACACGTGCTAAAGAGATTGGTCTGGTCGATGAATTGGGATCTCTTCAGGATGCAGTGAGATTTGCGGCTCAGAAAGCTAATTTAAAATCTTACAAAGTATCTTCTTATCCGAAAGAAGTAAGTGCATTTGAGCAGTTTTTCAGTAATATGAATGAAGATGATATTTCTGCAAAATTAATTAAGAATAAAATTGGAAAAGCCAATTATGAAATATTGCAGCAGCTTACTGATGAAAAATTAAAATCTGAGGTGAAAATGGAGATGCCTTATAAGATTAATATCAAATAAAAAAAACAATCCCGGTTTGAATTTCAAATCGGGATTGTTTTTATAAAGTATTTAAATTACTTTTTTGTAACCATTCTGTAAATTGCCAGTAATAAAACTGAACCTCCGATAGCTACCAGAAAACTTGAGAAGTTGAACCCTGTAACATCAACTCCGAAAATCATTGATCCGAGCCATCCTCCAAGCATTGCTCCCAGAATACCAATAATGATTGTTATGATCCATCCTCCCGGATCTTTACCGGGGTGTAGTGCTTTTGCGATTGCTCCTGCGATAAGTCCGAAAATTATCCATGTTAAAATTCCCATAGCTTAAATTTTTAATGTTAAAAAGTTGGTTTAAATTTGTTCTCAGAAGAATTTATCTCTTCTTAAAGAACGAATCTACAAACTCTGTACCATTAAAAAGCTGAAGATCCTGCATCTTCTCGCCAACGCCAATGTATTTTACAGGAATCTGGAACTGATCTGATATACCGATTACCACACCGCCTTTTGCTGTTCCGTCTAGTTTTGTTACAGCTAAGGCATTTACTTCTGTAGCTGCGGTAAATTGTTTTGCCTGTTCAAAAGCATTCTGACCGGTAGAACCATCCAGAACCAATAAAATCTCATGTGGAGCATCAGGAATAACCTTCTGCATCACTCTTTTGATTTTGGAAAGTTCATTCATCAGATTAATTTTATTGTGCAACCTTCCTGCGGTATCAATAATGACTACATCTGCATTTTGGGCAACAGCGCTTTGCACTGTATCAAAAGCAACCGAAGCAGGATCAGAACCCATTTCCTGTTTCACAATCGGTACACCCACTCTCTCGCTCCAAATCACAAGCTGGTCTACAGCCGCTGCTCTGAAAGTATCTGCTGCTCCTAAAACTACTTTTTTGCCTTCAGACTTAAACTGATGAGCCAGTTTACCGATGGTGGTAGTTTTGCCTACGCCGTTTACTCCAACAACCATAATAACGTACGGTTTTTTTGAAGCATCAATGTTGCCTGTTCCTCTGTGCGGATTTTCAAGTAAAAGTCCTGAAATTTCTTCACGAAGAATTTTATCCAGTTCATTTACACCCACATATTTATCTCTGGCAACACGTTCCTCAATTCTTTCGATGATTTTGATGGTGGTAGATGCTCCTACGTCAGAGGCAATAAGTATTTCTTCAAGATCATCAAGTACTTCGTCATCTACTTTGCTTTTGCCGACTACGGCTTTCGTCATTTTTTCAAAGAACCCCTGATTAGATTTTTCCAAACCTTTGTCTAAAGTTTCTTTTTCTTCTTTTTTGAAAATGTTTTTAAACCAACTCATCTTAGTCAATTATGGAATTTAATTATTGTTGGATGCAGGATATTAAAAGCTGTGTAATCGCAGCTTCAATATTTATAAAGATCCGGCATCAAGCATCCGACGTATCAAAAGCAAAGATAACAAAAAAACTACCCAATATATGAGTAGTTTTTGTATTGTAAATAAAGTAAATGATTATTTTTTCAAATAAGCGTCTACTTCGTCTGCATTCATTACTTTTTCTTCGAAAATGTAAGCATCAGATTTTGATGACTTCACCATTTTCACCACTTTAGTCATTTTTTTTGACCCGGTTTGTAGAGTTGCTACTACTTTTTTTGCCATGGTAAATTATGTTTTATAAATTACTTGATTTCTTTGTGAACGGTAACTTTTTTAAGAACAGGATTGTATTTTTTCAATTCCAATCTTTCTGTAGTGTTCTTTTTATTTTTTGTAGAAATGTATCTAGACATTCCCGGCATTCCGCTTTCTTTATGCTCTGTGCATTCAAGAATTACTTGAACTCTGTTTCCTTTTTTTGCCATGATTTAGTTCTTTTTAATCAATCCGTTTCTTGTAGCTCTTTCGATAGCTTCCTCGATTCCAATCTTGTTAATTACTCTCAATCCGTGAGCAGAAACTTTTAGTGTTACGTGCTTATCTTGCTCTGGAAGGTAAAATTTCTTCTCCAATAAGTTAATTTCAAAACGACGCTTCGTTTTGTTATTAGCGTGAGAAACGTTGTTACCAACCATTGCACGCTTTCCTGTTATCTGGCAAATTCTTGACATATCTCGATGTTCTTATTTGTATAATATTTGAGGTTGCAAAATAACAAAGAAAAATTTAGATAGACAAGTTTTCTTTAATATTTTTTGTAATATTTATCTGTGATTACAGCCTGATTTGCTGAAATATTTTGAAAGATCCCTTTCTTTAAGGTATTTCAAGTAAATATATCTGTAGCAGGACTACAAATAATTTAATTCTTCTTTTTCTGAATTTTATCCTGAAACCATTTAATCAGAAAATAAAACAATAAAAATCCTAATGAAAACATAGAGATCCTAGAAAGCAGATCTCCTGATCTTACATAAAAAGTTTCGCCTTCATAAAGATTTATTTTGGCAAATAAAGCGGTTTGATCGCCGTAAAAAGTATCTTCAAGTATTTCTCCTTTTGCACTGATATGAGCCGAAATTCCGCTGTTGGCAGACCGGGCAATTTCTCTTCGGGTTTCAATAGCTCTGAGTTTTGCATAGGAAAGAAGCTGCCTGTGACCTTCTGTGACGCCCCACCAGGAATCGTTGGTCATAATAGCCAGAAAATTGGCACCTTTTTTCACGTATTCTGTGGTAAATTCACCGTAAATACTTTCGTAACAGATGATAGGAGCTAGTTTTCCTCTATTGAAAGGGTTTTTGAAGGCAACTCTTTCTTTATCTGTTCCCAATGAGGCTACAGTTCCACCCAGATTGATCATAGCGTCACCCAAAAGAGGCTTCAGAACATTCATGTAAGGAAATATTTCAACACCGGGAACAAGTTTTCCTTTGTGGTAAACTTCTACCTTTTGGTTTGGTATAATCTGCACTGCAGAGTTGTAGCTTTCTACCCAAACTCTGTCGTTGATTTGATAAGCATCTTTTGGTAATTCTTCTTTATTAAAAAAGTATTGATGAGAAGAAATTCCCGTTGCAAAAACAGATTGCGGGTGTTTTGAAAGGAAGTCTTTTACGCTGTTGAGCA
Source organism: Chryseobacterium binzhouense (assembly GCF_007474545.1). Taxonomy (GTDB): domain Bacteria; phylum Bacteroidota; class Bacteroidia; order Flavobacteriales; family Weeksellaceae; genus Chryseobacterium; species Chryseobacterium binzhouense. The sequence goes on along the minus strand of NZ_VKOG01000007.1, from coordinate 147,428 downwards.
GTTCACTTTTTTCAAAAGCTGTTTCGGAAATAGATCCGCGTCCCGGAATGGCTGTTTCGGGAGCAATATAATAATCAATTTTTCCTTTTGAATTATTTTCTGCTAAAGCGAGAAGTTCTTTAAGAATGGTAATGCTGTCTTTGGAATATTTTTCTCCGTAAGGATTAAGATCGGGCTGAAGCAGCAAAACATTTACTTCTCCAATAGGTTTTTCGTCAAACTGATTATATTTGATGGTAGAAATGATCATTGGGAGACCGATAATAACGGTCACAATTGATGCATTAATGATTAAGCTTTTTCTCTTTCGTCCTGCTTCCCAGATTCTTACGGTATAGAAAATTAAAACATTTATAAGTAAGATCCAGAAACTTCCGCCGGTTGCTCCCAATGTATCGTACCATTGAATAATTTTAGGGTAATCTGAAAAAACATTGCCCAGATTCAGCCATGGCCACGTCAATTCCCAATTAAGATGAAATTTTTCAAAACACATCCATATTGCTACAAAAAAAGCCAGTCCCCAATAGGTTCCCTGTGCGTTTTTATACCAGTGATAGCATTGGAAAACCAAAGAATATAAGAATGAATTTACCAGAACCGGAAACAAAACTGCCATCATCGAATGGCTGCCGTCAGGATTTTTTGAACCGTAAAGCCAGCCTGTTGTAACTATATTCCAGATGACAAAGCACAGATATGAAAGCCCGAAAACAATCCAGCTTTTTCTTTTGTAATCTGAGAATTTTGAAACACCGTGTTCCATCATCAGAAGGGGAACCAAAGCTGTAAATATAAAAAACGGGATCCCGTAAGTCGGCCAGGATACAGAAAGCAGCATCGCTGAAATCAACGTAAGCAATAGGTATTTCATTCAAATATTTTAATACACAAATTTACTATTTTTGAAATGAATATTTTTGTGATTGATGTTAAAGAAAATTTATAAGTTAATAATCATTCCTTATACGCTGTTTCTTCTTTACCTGATGTTTTTGGGAATGGGTAGAACGCAGTACGATGATAACCTGATAAGGGTAGAACCTATATTGGCAACGCTGAGTTTTATAGAAAATACGATTCGCTGGTCAGATATCATTAAAATAGTTTTAGGAAATGTAGTCATGTTTATCCCTTTTGGGTTTTTAGGTTGGGTTTTTCCCAAGTTTAATGATCTGAAAAATAATCTTTTTGTTTTTATTTCTGTAATTACGATTGTAGAGGCTCTTCAGTATTTTAGCAGAATGGGGATTTTTGAAATAGATGATATCATCCTAAATACTTTTGGAGTGTTTTTAGGATGGCAGATCAGGAAAATGCTTGAGATCAGATTCTCAAAATATACAATGGAGTAATTTGAAATTTATTATTTAAAATAAATTATCCATTCAACTGCTTTGCCCGTTTTTCAGCGTTTAAAATTCCGTTCAGTAAAATATCTTTTAGGTGATTTTCGTTGAAAGTTTTAAGGGCAGCTTCTGTGGTTCCGCCTTTTGAAGCAACATCTTTTATTAGTTCTTCAAGATTTTTTTCAGAATTATTGATGAGGTGATAAGCTCCTAACATGGTTTGTTTTACAAAAAGTTTTGACAGATTTTCATCAATTCCCATTTCTACACCTGCTTTGATCATGGCATCAACAATATAATAAAAATACGCAGGTCCGCTTCCGGAAAGTGCAGTAACACCGTCCAGAAGTTCTTCATTTTCGAGGTAAACCGATCTTCCTGTTGAATTGAGCAGTCTTTCTATATTGATTAACTGGCTGAAAGAAATTCCCTGAGCTGCAGTGTAGCCGGTAATTCCCATTCCAAGAAGGGTAGGAGAGTTGGGCATGGCTCTTACAACTAAAGGATGATTTAATAATTTCTGAATTTTTTCGATCTTAATTCCAGCCATAATTGATAAAATCATCTGATTTTCTTTTAACTGAAATTGAAAATTTTCCGCTGTGTGTAGGAAATCCTGAGGCTTTACGGCGATGATGACTAAATCTGCATCCAGATTCTTTACTTCTTCAAATACGGAAATTTCAGATTTTGGAAACTCTTCTTTTATTTTTGGGATTTTTGAAATGTTTCTTGTAACCAGATGAAGATTTTCAGGTTTTATCAGTTCATATTTCAGAAACGATTTAGAAAAAGATAAGCCCATATTTCCGGCTCCGATGATAGCGATTTTCATATTTGTGTGTTTGAGATTTATTTAAATATATATTTTCTGAAAACGATAGAATAATTATCATTAAAGTTAATAATCTCTATATTTTTGAAATTAATTTTTCTGGGTTTTTTATTAATTTTACCGGTCGGATTATAGTTATTAATAACGATAGATTTTTCATTTACTTCTAAAATCTCGCCAATTGAAAATAATTCCTGTTCTTTCTTTCTGCTTTCAACAATACAATGAAAATTTTGTTTTCTGATAGACTTGAAAATAGCTTCAAAATCCGTTAACAAAGTATTTTTGATTATCTTCTTGTTAAATCTGATTAATCCTTCTTTAGAATAAATCATTTTTGACACTTTATCAGATAACCCATGTCGAATTCCAGAAACTCTTTCAAGGGGTATAATTTTGATTCCTGCCAAAGAAAAATCGTAGGTTTCTTCGATCATCAGAAAATGATCTGATGCTTTTACTAGAAAACCTGATATTGATGAATCGTCCTTAAGATTAACCTTTACAAAATCAATTCTGTAGATGTGTTTTTGCACTATTTTTCTGAATTCTTTATCGGAATATGTTTTTTCAGCCATGATTATTTAAGAAAAATGAAAACCAAAATACAATATTCTTTTTAAAATGAACCGGAAAATTAATTTTAAAAAACGCTAATTTATAATCTTTATTAAGTATGCTTTAAATAATATTCACCTCTCTTTCCAATTCAATCCCGAATTTTTCCTGTACAGAATTAATAATTTCTGTAGAAAAGTCAAAAATTTCCTGTCCGGTTGCGTTTCCGGTTGCGTTTACAATCACCAAAGCCTGTAATTTGTGAGAGGCTGCATTTCCGATTTGTTTTCCTTTCCAGCCACATTGTTCGATGAGCCAGCCAGCCGGGACTTTTACAAAATCTCCGTTCGGATATCCCGGAATGTTGTTGAATTTCTTTTGTAATTTTTCAAACTGAGCTAAAGGAATAGTCGGATTTTTGAAAAAGCTTCCGGCGTTTCCTGTTTGTTTCGGATCAGGCAACTTGCTTTGTCTGATATTGATGACTGCTTTGGAAATATCCTGAATCGTTGGATTTTTAATACCTAAGTTTTCAAGTTCCGATTTTATGGCGCCGTATTCTGTTTTGATCTGATGATTTCTAACAGTAAGCCGAAACGAAACTTCTAAAATCACATATTTTTCTTTACCTTCCTGCTTGAAAATAGAATCTCTGTACCCGAATCTGCATTTTTCAAGATCAAAGATTTCAATTTCCAGCGTTTCAAGATTTAAAACCGTGCAATTATAAAAAACATCTTTGATCTCTGTACCATAAGCTCCGATATTCTGCATTGGAGAAGTTCCTACATTTCCGGGAATTAAGGAAAGGTTTTCTAGTCCGCCCAAATTTTTCTCCAGACAGAACAAAACGAATTCGTGCCAGTTTTCGCCTGCTTTTGCTGTGACCAAAACTTCATCTTCATTTAAAGGCTGCACAGTAATTCCTTTAAGGCTTAGTTTAATCACCAATCCGTCAAAATCCTTGGTGAATAAAATATTGCTTCCGCCCCCTAGAAATAGAATCGGGAGCGTTTGGGTTTTAGAAATTTTGAGAGTTTCTATTAATTCGTCAGCAGAATTTACCTCAGCAAAATATTTTGCTTTAGCATCAATTCCGAAAGTATTATAAGGTTTTAACGAAAAATTTTCCTGCATTATGGTTGAGGTTTTTTTACGGTTGCCGGCTGTTTTTGAGAAAGAATTTTTTCCAGTTTTTGTTTGAAATTTTCAAACTGGTAATAATTTACATCGTTGTATGCATTTACGTAGATGTGAGATTTTTTATTGGTTTTGATGATAAAAGTTTCATCAATTCCGTCAAGATGCTGTATGCTTGGAGAACTTCGGATGCTGTCAAGGTTTTTCAGCTTAAACGAAGATGTAAGAGCGTCCCATGATGAAATATTTACTGCATTTTTCCAGTTTGTATTTTTGGCTGGCTTTGAAGTTCCGCTTTCAAAAAATAAAGAATCTCTGCGGATTTTTATGATTTCGTAAAAGCCGTTTCTTCCGCCAATATGAGAAACGCTGATAGATTCTATTTTTTCTTCTTTTGTGTTTTGTTTTTGTGTGTTTTTATTTTCACAAGAAAAAAAAATCAGCAGTAAAAACATTGAAAAAAAACTTTTCAAACCTTTTATTTTTACTGCTGACATTGATCTGTTTTTTAGATGTTAAAATCCAATTTATATTTTTCCAGTGCATTTCTAAGAATTTCTGCACTTTTTATCAAATCTTCTTCTTTAAGGACGTAAGCGATTCTTACCTGCTTTTTCCCAAGTTCGGGATTGCTGTAAAATCCTCCTGCAGGAGCAACCATAATTGTTTCATTGTTTAATGAATATTTTTCCAGCAGCCATTGAGCGAACTTTTCGGTATCATCTACCGGAAGTTCTGCTACACAGTAAAATGCACCTTTAGGTTTTGGACAAATTACTCCCGGAATAGAGTTAAGAAGATCTACCAAAACATTTCTTCTGTGAGTATATTCTTCTCTTACTGATCTTATGTAGGCACCGTCATTTTGGTGAGCTGCTGTTGCTGCAATTTGTCCTAAAAGTACCGGACTCAATCTTGCCTGCGCAAAAAGCATTGCTGCATCACGTATTTTTTTGGAACGGGTAATCAGACATCCGATTCTTACACCGCACATAGAATATCTTTTTGATTCTGAATCTATGATAATGCAGTTTTCGCTCAATTCAGGAAATGCAAGCATGGAAACCTGCTGTTTTCCATCGTAAACGTATTCTCTGTAAACTTCGTCAGATATAACAACAATGTCATATTTCAGAGCAATTTCGGCTAATTTTTGTAATTCTTCACGAGTGTAAAGGTATCCGGTCGGATTTCCGGGATTACAGATGACAATTGCTCTTGTTTTTGGGGTGATTTTTTTCTCAAACTCTTCAATAGGAGGCAGGGCAAATCCGGTATCTATAGATGAAGGGATTGCCACCACGTTGACATTGAAAGTGCTTGTGAAACCGTTATAATTAGCATAATAAGGTTCCGGGATAATTACTTCGTCACCGTCATCACAAAGAGTGGATATGGCAAAATTCAACGCTTCTGATCCTCCGTTGGTCACAATAAAATTGTCTGGCGTAAGATCTGTAAAATCTAAAGAATGATAATATTCCGTAAGTGCTTTTCTGTATTCAATATTTCCTTCTGAAAGCGCATATTCTAAAACTTTTAAATCAATATTTTTAAGAGCGTTGATAGCGGTTTCCGGTGTTTCTATGTCTGGCTGACCAATGTTGAGGTGGTAAACTTTTGTACCTCTCTGTTTTGCCTGTAAAGCAAAAGGAACCAGTTTTCTCACCGGTGAAGGCGGCATGTTTTGCGCTCTGTTTGAAATGTTTGGCATTGTCTAAAAATTTGTATGGCAAAAATAGGAAATTATTTTATCTCTGATGATGACTTTTAATGGCTAATTGTTGTTTATTAAGTTTGAATTTTGAATTATGTGATAATTGTTAAATGTTCTCTTTTAAATTATTTGTTTTTATTGTAATGGTGTTTATATTGTTTATATTTTATTAATATTCATTTAATTTTAAAAATAATTTAATTTGCTATGTGTTCGATAAGATTTTATTTATAGTTTTGTGTCAAACTAATAAAATATTTATGAAAAAAATTCAACAAGTTTCTGTTATGGGCTTTTTGGCTTTATTTGCCAGTTCTTCAATATTTGCTCAAAACTTTCAGCCGATGCCTGTACAATCCGGTTTTAACGCAGACGTAATTGCAAATGGAGTTGGATCTTCTATGCTTTCTACTTCTTCGGACGTAGATGGTGTTTCGTTTGCTTTTGTTTCTAAAGACTTTAAACTCACTGCTACAGATGCAGCATTGGCTTATGGATTGCCCGCTGATGGAATTGTGAATAGTGAGGTTGCTACTACTCCCGGCCTTATGTATAATATGGCGAGTTACGGCAGCAATAATTCTCTGAAACTTTCTAATCAAAACGACAGCGGTACTTTAACTTTTGCTGTACCCAAAGCTGCTTTTAGACTGTATATGCTTGCTACCAGCGGAAGCGGGGCATCTACCGTTTCTGTGGTTGTTAATTTTACTGATAATACTTCTCAGACTTTTACAGGGATCAGTATTTCAGATTGGTATAATGGTTCAGGTTTTGCCATTCAGGGATTTGGAAGAATTAACCGAACCAATGATGTTTTAGAGTCAGGAAGTGGTACTAATCCAAGGTTATATCAGTCTTTACTGAGTATTGATGCTGCCAATCAGACTAAGTTAATTCAGAGTGTAACAGTCACCAAAACGTCTACAGCTCAGGGATATTCAAATATTTTTGCGTTTTCTGCAGATGTATATTCAGATTGTCTTCCTCCAACAGTGCAGCCGGCAACCAACATTACAGCAACCAGTGCTACAATAAACTGGACAGCTTCACCAAGTTCTACAGCTGTTTCTTATGATGTCTATTACAGCACAAGTCCTGTAATTCCTACTTCTGCAACAGTTCCCACTTCCAGTAATATAACGGGGTTATCTGTTCCTACAGGAGTTTTGGCATCTAATACGACTTATTATGTCTGGGTAAGATCTAATTGTAATGGTTCTTCAGGGCAAAGCTCATGGTCATTTAGTGGAAATTTCAAAACATTATGCGGTCCAATGGCTGCAATGTTTGAAAATTTTGACTCTATGGCGACCGGAACAAATTTACCTGATTGCTGGGTAAGAAATTACGTTAATGGAACAATGTCTATTTCATCCACAAGTCCGGCTTCGGGAACAAGAAATGTTTATCAGACTAATACATCAGCTCAAACTCCAAGTACAGTAGTTTTACCGGAATTTAATAATATAAACGCGGGTGCACATTGGCTTAAATTAAAAGCAAGAGTTACTTCAGCGAACGGGATTCTGAATGTAGGGTATGTCACCAATCCTTCGGATGCTTCTACTTTTACATTAATTCAAGCATTGAATATTCCAAATACATCATATGGTCCGGAATATTTTGTAAATGTACCCAATACAGTTCCAGCCAATGCGAGATTAGCCATAAGAAATACTGCAGACGGAAAAGGATACTATTGGGATGACGTAAAGTGGGAAGTTATGCCTGCGTGTACACCGCCATTTAATATGATTACATCAAACGCCAGTCCGAATTCCGTAGATGTTACGTGGGGAGCTGCAGGAACGGGAGCAGCTAATGGTTATGAATATTATTATTCTCCGGTAAGTACGGTTTCGCCCATAGCAACAACAACGGTAAGCGGAACATTTTCTCCGAATTCGGTTAATGGAATTGTAACAGGTTTAGTTCCTAATCACACATATAGTTTGTGGATTCGTACTGTTTGCAGTGCTACAGAAAAAAGCGAATGGTCAGGTCCTGTAATTTTCCGTACTACCTGCGCTCCGGGAACTTCTCTTTTCGAAGATTTTGAATCTTATACTGCTACTTCTATCGTTCCTGACTGTTGGGCGAGAATTGTACCAAGCGGTTCGCAGACAATCACTTCTACAAGTCCTGCTTCAGGAATAAGGAATATATATCAGTATGCATCGGCATCCAATACTCCTTCAGTTGTTATTTTGCCTGAATTTTCAAATGTTAATGCAAATACTCACAGATTAAGATTCAAAGCCAGAGTCGCAACGGCAACAGGAAATCTGCAGGTTGGATATGTTACAAGTACCACTGATGCATCAACATTTGTAAGTATAGAAAGTTTAAGTATTCCAAACACTTCTTACGGTGTGGATTATATCGTTGATGTTCCTGCAACAGTTCCTGCAACAGCAAGATTGGCCATAAGAAATACCAATGATGCAAAAGCGTATTATTGGGATGATATTTATTGGGAGCCTAAGAACTCCTTAAGTGTTGCTGAGGTTTCTTCTAAAAAGAAAGTGTCTGTTTATCCCAATCCTTTCAATGATGTATTGTTTGTTTCCGACACAGAGAACATCAAGACAATTAAAATAACTGATGTCTCTGGCAGAGTTTTAAAAGTGATTGATAATCCTACTAAAGGAATTAATCTTAATTCTTTAAACGCAGGATTATACTTGGTTACAATGTATTTCAAAGACGGGTCAGTAAATACTGTAAAAGCAATCAAAAAGTAAATTTTACAACCATAATTTTTAAAAAGCTGTTCTGCAATATTGCTGAGCAGCTTTTTATGTAAAGTAAGATTGCAAATTAGATTTTGTTCTTGCCTTTTTTTGAATTTAGTGTAAATAAAAAAGCGTTGAAAAATCAACGCTTTTTTTGCAGAAAGGAAGGGATTCGAACCCTCGATACAGTTACCCGTATACTACCTTTCCAGGGTAGCTCCTTCAACCACTCGGACACCTTTCTATTTTGAAGACTGCAAAAGTATACTATTTTATCGAATAAAACAATTGAATTTTACAAATTATTCAGTTATTTCGCCACAAAGGTTCTTAGAAAAATTTTCGGCAAAACTTCCCTGATAGTTGGGATTGTCAATCAGGTGCATTGCTTTGGTAATCGCAGATTCTGCAGTCATGTCTTTCCCGCTGATGGCTCCAATTATGGAGAAAATATTACTGTTTTCATATTTTCCAAAAGAAATTCCGCCAGAAATACACTGGCTTACGACGACAATTTCAGTCCCGTTGTTTCTGATCTGCCGAAGGGTTTCCAGTGTTTTTTCGCTGCTGAAAATAGTTCCGGAGCCGAAAACCTGTAAAATAAGCACTTTCATTTTAGGAATTTCCTTAAAATGGTTCAATTTCATTCCAGGGAATATTCTCCAGAACAAAACATCTTCTGAAATATGCTCGTCAATATGAAAATTCTCGTTTTTTGTGTTTCTGAAAAGATTATCCTTATTAATATTAAGGTGTACACCAGACTGTCCCAGAATAGGGTAATTTGGGCTTGCATAAGCATCAAAATATTCCGCAGAATATTTTAAAGTACGGTTTCCTCTCAGTAGTTTATATTCAAAATAAATGGCAACTTCCTGAATAACAGCTTCATCGTTTTCATATAAACTTGCATAATAAATGCTGGTAAGAAGGTTTTCCTTCGCATCAGTTCTCAGATCTCCAATGGGAAGCTGTGAGCCTGTGAGAATAACAGGTTTTTTCAGTCCTTTCAGCATAAAGCTAAGAGCAGATGCCGTGTAAGACATTGTATCTGTTCCATGTAGTACCAAAAAGCCATCGTAATCATCATAATTTTTAAAGATATAGTTGGTGATTATTTTCCATTCATCAGGTCCCATATCTGATGAATCTAGTGGTTTGGCAAAAGGGTGTACAAAAACTTCGCATTCCATCAGCTTCATCTCCGGCATTTTCTCAAAAATATTTCCAAAATCAAATGCGCGTAGACTTCCGGTTTCATAATCTTTTTCCATACCAATTGTTCCACCGGTATATATCAACAGGACTTTTCTTTTCATGTAAACTTTTCTTAGAATTTCAAAATTACGTTAATTTGCAAAGATTTGAAAGAAGATGAAAGATTTAGAAAAAACTTACGAATATTTACAGCAGTTTTTAACAGAGGAAAGGCTGAGGAAAATAGAGCATTTCGCCCCTGAAAGTTCAGATTTTATCCTGCCGGTAATTGAAGATATTTATCAGTTTAGAAATGCGGCGGCAATCGTACGCTCTGTGGAAGCATGTGGATTTCATAAAGTGGTTGCTTTACAGGAAGAATACAGTTTTGAACCTAATTTAAGGGTTACCAAAGGCGCAGATACATGGGTTGAGGTAGAAAAACTTCCCCGGAATATGGAATCTTTTCAGAAAATAAAGGACAGAGGTTATAAAATGGTTGCGGTTTCTTTAGAGAAAAATGCAAAATTTTTACCTGAATATGAAATTAAAGAACCCATTGCATTGGTTTTCGGAACTGAAATGGAAGGTGTTTCGGAAGAAATTTTAGATTTTGCAGATGAAACTCTGGCAATTCCAATGTATGGTTTTACGAGAAGTTTCAATGTTTCGGTTGCAGCTTCCATCTGTATGTATGAACTAAAGCAAAAGCTGATAAAATCTGATTTAGATTACAAACTGAATGAAGAAAAACTTTTGAGAATGAAAATCCGCTGGGCGGTAAACTCTATGCGAAGTGGTGAACAGATTTTTAATAAGTATTTGAAGGATAATAATTTGAATTACTAAAACATCTTATTATAATTCCAGGCGGCAACAAAAATTCCTGCAGTTTCCGTTCTTAATCGTTGATTTCCCAATGAAACAGCTTTAACTCCTTTTTCTGCTAAAAATGTAATTTCTTTATCCGAAAAATCTCCTTCGGGACCAATCAGAAAAGTATAATTTTCTAATTTTGGAATTTCGTTCAAATTAATTCGCTCTAAATTTTCGTTGCAATGTGCTACAAAAATATTTTCTGAATTGATATTTCTTAGAAATTCGGGTAATTTAATCAGATCATTAATGATGGGAAAATGAAATCTCAGACTTTGTTTTGAAGCCGCAATTGCCTGCTTCCTGATTTTATCATTGTTGATGTTTTTTCTTTCTGTTTTTTCGGTTTGAAGAATGGTGATTTCAGAAATTCCCATTTCTACTGCTTTTTCCACGAAAAATTCAATACGGTCAATATTTTTTGTCGGCGCAATCGCAATATGAAGTTTTGGGCTGAAATCAGGAGTTTCAGTTTTAATGTCGGTAATTTCAATTCCTGCCTTTTTTCCTTCGATAATTAGAGTTCCGGAAGCAAGATTTCCTTTTCCGTCGGTCACGTGGATTTCTTCGCCATCTTTCATGCGCAGAACTTTCACAATATGCTGTTGCTCTTCTTCGTTGATGATTGCTTGACCGTTATTTATTTCTCCAAAAAAAAGTTTCATTATTTAGAATTATTTAGAATCTGACAGAGTTATTAAACTGATTTTTGCGAAACTGATTAGAAAAATATCTCATTTTCGCTAATAAATGCCACTCCGGTTTTTATCGTGGTATAAATATCGCCTTCACAATCACGATAAGAACACATGTAAATTTCTTCTTTCCATGAATTATTCATAAAAATCAGATTCAGATATTCATTTTTTCTTAAATTGTTTTTAATCGACAAATAATCTCCTTCTTTTGGTTCATAAGCAAAGCTGAAAACATTTTCGGAATTTATCTTTTCAATAATTTCTTCCTTTACATTCTGAATAAAACCTGTTTCTGAACTCGTCATCTGAAAGTCATCTCCTTCAAATTCTTGTGTAACTTCATTTTTTCCTGTGACTGTTTCTAAAACCCAATAGTATTTTGAGTTCTTTTTAGATTGTGTACCAAGTACTTTTTCTTCTAATAATATTTTCATTACAGGTCGTATTTAGAAGTTGCGGATGTTCTCAAATCAGTAAATTCGCCACGTTCAAATTTTAGCTGGGCAACCATTGCGATCATTGCGGCGTTGTCAGTAGTATATTCAAATTTTGGGATGTAGATATTCCAGCCCAGTTTTTTGTGATTCTCCTGCATTACTTTTCTTAATTCGGAATTGGCAGAAACTCCGCCTGCGATAGCAACTTCTTTTATGTCTAAATCTTTTGCAGCTTTTTCCAGTTTATTCATCAAAATCTCAATAATACATTTCTGAACAGAAGCACACAAGTCATTGATGTTTTCTTTGATGAAATCAGGGTTTTTCTTCACTTCTTTCTGAATGAAATAAAGCACAGAAGTTTTAATTCCGCTGAAAGAATAATCGTATTGATCTAATTTCGGTTTATTAAATTTAAAAGCATCGGGATTTCCCTCTTTTGCCAAACGGTCGATAATAGGACCTGCAGGATAATCAAGATCAAAAATTTTCCCGATTTTATCAAATGCTTCGCCTGCTGCATCATCAGTGGTTTTACCAATAATTTCCATGTCAAAATAATCTTTAACGAGAACAATCATGGTATGTCCGCCGCTTACGGTGAGGCATAAAAACGGAAATTTGGGCGGCACAGGATTTGCATCGTCGATGAAGTGCGCTAAAATATGTGCCTGAAGATGATTTACTTCTATTAAAGGAACATCCATACTCATGGCAAGTGATTTGGCAAAAGACGTTCCCACAAGAAGAGAACCCAAAAGTCCGGGACCTCTTGTAAAGCCTATGGCAGAGATTGCATTTTGTTGTATATTTGCTTTGAGTATCGATTTTTCCACAACAGGGATGATATTTTGCTGATGTGCACGGGAAGCAAGTTCAGGAACCACGCCGCCATATTCTTTGTGGATTTCCTGATTGGCGGCAATATTCGAAAGGATACAATTTCCTTTGATAATAGCAGCTGAAGTGTCGTCACAAGATGATTCGATACCTAAAATTATAGAGTCGCTCATAATAATGGCAAAGTTAGAGAATAATAACGAAAATGAGAACAAAAAATCGGTAGCTGAAAACTTGGGCGATCAGGTACAGAAAACGGTTGAAAATGTTCAGGGAACGGTAAAAGAAGCTGCTGAGTTTGCTTCTGATGCAATAAACCACCCCATAGATACAGCTCAGGAATTTGGAAAGCAGGCTGCAAAAGATGTAGTCAGCTACTCGTGGTGGGCAAAACTTTTGCTGATACTCTTCTGGAAAGTATTATCGCTTGTTATTCTTATTCTTATCGCCATTAATTTACCTGTAACAAAAAGATGGGCGGCAGATCAGGCACTGCAGATTGTTAACAGAGACTTTAAAGCTGAAATGTCTACCGAAAGTGTTGAGGTTAATTTTTTTGGAGATGTAACAATTAAAGGTCTGAAAATAAAAGATTATAAAGGTTTGGATTTTATTACATCCAAAGAATTTATTGCAGATTCTGACTGGTTTTCATTAGCAACAAATATCGGTAAAAATAATTCTTTAAGTTTCAGCAGGCTTACCCTCAACAATGCCGATGTTAAAGTAATCACATACAAAGAAGACAGTATTTCCAATTTCATAAGATTTACACAGCTTTTTGACAGTGGGAAGAAAAGAGATCCGAAAAAGCCTCCATTTCAGCTTAATGCAAGACTAGAGATTCTTAACTCAAAAGTTTCTATTGTTAATCAAAACTCTTCCGGTGAAGCGGGGAAGTGGCTTACTGCAGATAATGTAAATTTAATTGCTCCGAAAGTTAAAGTTAACGGAACGGATATTACCGCACGTATTGATAATTTCACATTTGTCACCAAAAGATGGGGGAAATCTCATTTTGTTGAAACTTTTTCTACCGATTTTTCCATGACTCAGGATTATCTGTCTTTGGCGGATTTAACATTAAATACAGATCATTCGCTTCTTCAGGGATATATTAAATTTAACCTGAATAAAGGTTCATGGGCAGATTTTACAAATAAAGTAAGCTGGGATATGAATATGAAACTGGGAAGTCAGTTAAGCGGATACGATATAAGCTACTTTGTTACCAGTTGGGATAATTTTATTCCGTTTAATGCAAGCGGAAAAATGACGGGACCTTTAAATAATTTTACCCTGGAAAATTTCCTGATACGAAACCCAAGTGTCAATATCGCAACAAAAAAGCTTAAAGCGAAAGATTTATTGAAAGGCAATTTTCTCATTGAAACCAATGATCTTTCAACAGATTTTACTTACAAAGATCTGAAAGCAATGATGCCGACATTTGTTTCGTCAAAAATGAAAAACTTTGCTGATGATTTTGGTAAACTGAAATACAATGGTGCAGCAAGAGTTACACCGAAACAGGTGTATGTATCTTCCGGTAATCTCATGACAGGAATCGGGCAGGCTAAAATTTCTAATTTTTCTTTATCTGATTACAGCTCGGCTCTCCCTAAATATAAAGGATATGCAGAGGTAAATGATCTGAATACTTCTGTAATTACTAAAAATAAATCTTTAGGACTGATTTCGGGTAAATTTAATCTGGACGGACAAAGTTTTGATGTCAATACAATGCGGCTGAGTACAAAATCTCAGATTTCGAGTATTGAAATTATGGATAAAGAAATCAATAATGTGGTATTGGATGGTCTTTTAGATCATAAAAAATACAACGGTTTGATTACAGTAAATGATGAGCAGGCGAAAGCTACAATAAAAGGACTGATAGATTTCAGCACATCAAGAATTTCAGCTAATGTAGATGCCGATATTGCTCATTTAAATATCAATTATTTCTCAGGTGAGGCCGGAAGTCAGATTGTAAGCGGGAAAGTAAATGGCAAAATGGCAATGTCAAACATTAATGATCTTACGCTGGATGTAGAGGCTTCAAACGTAAATTTTGCAACAGCAGATCAGAAATACTATATTCCGACGGCTCAGCTAAAAACATTTACTGAAAACGGCAACCGATCAATCCTGATCAATGCGCCCGGAGCTGTAAACGGAAAAATTTCAGGGAAATACAATCTTGCAGACCTTGCCGGAATGCTAGAAAACGGTCTTGGTAAAATTTTAGTTGGTCCAGAGCCGAGAAAACTGTACCGCGGACAGGATTTTGTAATGGATTTTGATGTGGAGCAAGGCGTTATTGCTTACTTTCTCCCGGATCTGAAGCTGCCACAAGGCGCAAAAGTACAGGGAGAGTATGATGGCGATTCCAACAATCTGATTTTAAACTTAGATGCATCTTCGCTTAAGTACATCATGACAAAAAAGGAAGAAATTTCCGAAGCAGACAGACTTTTAGCGGAAACCAATCCTGAATACAAAATTGATGACCGGATCAGGATAACGAGAGACAGCGCTATGGTTGACAGTGTCATGGTGAGAATTAATACTGCAAATGCAGATCAGCAGCTTTATGCTAAAGTCAACAGATTAGAATACAATAAAAATATTTTCAGAGATCTTATCCTTACCGGGAAGAATGATAATGGTTCTCTGCTCAGAATATCTACAAGTTTTAATCATGGAAGTCCGCAAGATGAAATAGAGGAAAACCTGAAGTCTTACGCTGTTAATTTTAATCAGTCTACCAATTCGGCAGGGGATTATATTTTTAGGTTTGAACCTACAGAAATAACGCTTAACAATACAAAATGGGCAGTTGACACCAGTCCGGAACTGGATCATTACATCAGTTACAGAAAAAATACCGCAGATTTTGAAATCAGAAATCTTAAAATTTATTCTGATGACAGCTCACTGATGATTAATGAATCTACATTCAAGTCAGCAAAAGATTTTTATGTAGATGCTGAGGTAGAAAATTTTGCTATTGAAAAATTGTTTGAAATGCAGGCAGAAGGAAATCTGATGGATATAAAAGGTCTTGCAAACGGAAATGTGAAGATTAAGATGGATCAGAATACATTGCAGCCTTTGGTAGATCTCACGGTAGATAACATTATGATGAATGGTAATGATATGGGAGATGTTACTATTTCAGCAGTTAACGGATTTTCGCTTAATGTATATGATGTAGACGTAAGAGTTGCTTCTGCAGGAGTATTGGGAGGGAATAATCTTCACTTAACAGGTACGGTAAATAACAATACCTCATCACCAACCATTGATTTTAATACCGAACTCAGAGACTTTGATCTTTCTTTTACTCAGCAATTTGTACAGTCTATATTCGGTAATCTGAGAGGTAAGGCTACCGGCGATCTTAAAATCAACGGAACATTAAAAAATCTTGATTATAGTGGTGATATTGCCTTAAAAGATTTTGGACTGAAACTTCTTTTTACAGGGGTAGACTATTCTTTTGATGACACGGTTATTTCGCTTTCGCGTGGTCTTGCAATCTTAAATAATATCGGAGTTCGTGACGGAAGAGCCAATTCGCAAGGAACAATTTCCGGAGCAATCCAGTTTGAAACCCTGTCTTCAATGGGAGTTAACCTTGTAATGAGAGCAGATAATCTTTTGATGCTTAATACTACTCAAAAAGACTATGATTTGTTCTGGGGAAGAGTTTTTGGTCAGGGTGATCTTTATGTGGACGGTCCGGTTTCAGCACTTAATCTTTCCACACCTAACATGAAAGCCTTGAACGGAAGTACCTTTACATTCAACTCCAGTTCTACTTCTAATGTAGATGAGTTTAAGATGCTTCGTTTCTTAAAAGAGGGGAAAGATGGTCTTATTACTTTAGAAGAAAAGAAAAAGACAGGCGCCAATATGAATATTGATTTCAATGTAGATGTAGATAAAGGAACTACGGTGAATGTTTTAGTTGGAGACGATGCAGGAAACATCAGCGTGAAAGGTGCGGCAAGAAATTTGAAATTCCAGATGAGCAGACAGGGAAATATTGCCATGAATGGAGCATATATGGTAGAAAGCGGAACTTTTGTTTCTAAGGCTATCCTCAACAGAACATTTCAGATTCAGAAAAACAGCAGTATAAGATGGGATGGTGATGCAATGAGACCCGCTCTTGATATAACTGCAAACTATGTGAGAACGGTTTCTAACGCAGGACAATATTTGAATATGGGTCAGTTACAGCCAATTAATGTTTTGCTTCAGGCAAAAATTACCAATACTCTAAATGATCCTAAGATTGATCTGAATGTTACGGCACTGGACGTATCCAGTCAGGTAAAAGAAACTTTGGCAGCCAGAATCAATCAGACTGAAGGAGAAAATGTTTTGCAGTTTGGGTCTATTCTTCTTCTTAATTCTTTTAATGTAACCAACTCAGGAGGTGTCAATATTGATGCCGTTGGTGTTGCTGAATCTTCGGGATACAATATGCTCCTGAAACAATTAGGATCGGTTTTGAATACAATGAGTAACGAATTTCAGATTGATTTGAATTATGTAAGAGGAGATCAGTTATCCAATTTTGGTGACAGAGCCAATGCAGGAGTAAGTTTTGATCTTTCTTCGAGGGTTACGGTAAAAACTGGTTTGGGAATTCCTTTAACCAGAACTGAAACTGCCAACAACAATTATTTGTCCGGTGAAGGTTCTATAGAATATGATATATCTAAGAAAAACGACGGAACGCTTGTTGTAAGAGGTTATTCAAAGCCAACCAATATCGGAATGGGAGTGGGAACTGTTGGGACAAATGGTGCTGCAAATCAGGCGTATGGAGGTGGTATTGTATGGAGTAAAAGCTTTAATTCTTTCTTCAAAAAGAAGAAAAAAGATAAAAAGAAAGGAGCCGACTCCGTCTCAATAAAAACAGATTCTGTAAAATCAATGCTTAAATAGTTAGAATTTTTTAATGATTTTTATCATCCGTGTTAATTATTGTTAATGTTTAATATAATTTTTTTAGTTTAATTATTTTTTTTAATTTTGTAAAAAAATTAAAGATTTTTTAGGAAAAATATAATTTCACTAATATGAACTATCAACTGGACGAAATAGACAAGAAAATTCTTGATTTTCTGGTAGAAAATACAAGAATGCCTTTTACAGAAATTGCTAAGCAGATGGACGTTTCTGCGGGTACAATTCACGTAAGGGTAAAGAAAATGGAAGATGCAGGTATTATTTTAGGATCATCTCTCAACCTTGATTATGGTAAATTAGATTATCATTTCACGGCTTTTATAGGAATTCTTTTAACGAAATCAAACCGTACTCAGGAGGTTTTGAAAGAGTTATCAAGCATACCAAATGTTATCGAAGCAAGCGTTATTTCCGGGAAATATAACATTTTCTGCAAAGTAAAAGCTAAGAATACTAACGATGCTAAGAGAATTATTTATCAGATAGATGACATTCAGGATGTAATGAGAACTGAAAGTATGATCTCTATGGAAGAATATCTTAGTGATAAAAACAGATTGATCAACGCAATCTCAATTTAGTCTAAACTTCAAACGATATAAATACCAAAGAACTTATGAAATCATTCATAAGTTCTTTATTTTTGCATTATGGAAAAGGAATATAAAGAATACAGTTATTTTGACGAAGATCCAAAAAAAGGATGGGGTTTTATTCTGGCTCTGGCTTCTCTGCTTGTATTTACATTCATGGGAATCGGACTGGATTTTGACGAATATCTTCAGCATGAAAGCCTGAACATTCCTAAAGGATATTTTTATCTGATTTTCTCGGTAGATATCTTGATGATTGTAGGAATTGTTCTGATGTTTTTTTACCGGAAAGCAGGAATTGTACTGTTTCCTGTAATGCTTCTTGCGCATTTTTTTATGCATAACTATTATCTTTCCACATTTTTATATTCTGATGTTACCAATCTGTTTCTCTTTACAGGATTCGGAATGTTGGCAATTATTCCGAAGTGGAAGTTTTTCAGATAGGAATATAAATTGTTGCATTTAACTAATCTTGGTACTCTCCGTCAGAATCTTTAATTTTGACATTATAAAAATAAAATTATGAACACGCCCTCTAAAATGATAGATCTGGGAACAAGAGCTCCCTTTTTTGAGCTTCCAAACCCATCAAAAAGTAATGAAGTGCAATCTCTTCATGACCTGAAAGGAGAAAAAGGAACACTGGTAATTTTTATGTGCAATCATTGTCCGTTTGTTCTTCACGTTATTGATAAACTGACGGAACTTTACGAGGATTACAATGAAAGAGGAATTGAGTTTATTGCAATCAACTCAAATGATGTAGAAAAATATCCTGCAGATTCTCCGGAAAAAATGATTGAATTTCAGATCGAAAGAAAATTTGATTTTCCTTATTTATACGACGAAAGTCAGGCAATTGCAAAAGCTTATGATGCAGCATGCACCCCGGATTTCTTTTTCTTTGATGAAAAACTGGATCTTGTCTACCGAGGGCAAATGGATGATTCCAGACCTGGAAATAACAAAGATGTAACTGGTGAAGACTTGATCATTGCTTTTGAAAATTTATTATTGGGCGAAGCACAGGAAGAAATTCAGAGACCAAGTATGGGCTGTAATATAAAATGGAAATAGCTATTTTATCCATTAAAATTAAAAATACCCTGAAATTTTTTTCAGGGTATTTTATTATAATTAGAAATACTAAGCTCTCAAATATCTTGAATAAGCATAACCTTCTTCTCCGTCTGCGGTTTTCACTTTCCACCAGTCATCAGAAGTCTGTTCAACCAAAGTAATGGTTTCTCCTTTTGCTGCTTTCCCAACAACAGCCGCCTCAGTAGAAGGCTCCTGTCTGATGTTTAGATTAGATTCTTCGGTAGCAACAGTAAGGCTTGTTCCTGCTGCAAGACCAGTAACCTGCACATCAATATTAATATCTGAAGCAGAGTAAGTAGAATCTATTGCTCCCAAAGCATTCCATACCGCATCTTTCGTCGCAGTATTGGATGCACCTCCGGAAATATAAAGGATTCCGTCCTGCTCCTGAACCTGAAGATTGCTTACTCCGGCAGACTGAGCTGCTGAAACTACGCTTGCATATTTATCTTGTAATGTACTCATGATTTCTTATTTTACAACTAAGTTATTGTTATACTTTCCGATTTTTAAAGCATCTACAGATTCTTTAATTTTTCTAGCCTGAGCAGAAGATACATTTCCTGTCAGAGTTAATTCACCGTTAATTACTTCAACTTTTACAGAAGGGAAATCTTTTACGGCATCCTGTACTTTTTGCTGAATCATAGGGTCTACAGCAGATGCGGTTTCTACCGGCATTGGAGCTGCTTCTACTTTAGCCATATCATGTACATCTTTCACTCCTTTTATTTCCTTCAAAGATTTAATTGCAGCATCTTTTTCTTCCTGCGATGCAAAAGTTCCGCTCAGGTGTGCAACACCATCTTTTATTTCCACACTTGCTCCCGGATTTGCCGTTACAACTGTTGTCGCCTGAGTCTGCAGATCAGCATCAGAAACTTTCTTTTTACACGAAATAGATCCAAACGATACTGCTAAAGCTAAAGCAGATATTGCGATTGTTTTTTTCATAATTGATTAATTTAATGTTTTAATTAGAACCAAATGTAATAATAAATTTTGTACCAACAGATCAAAAATGAAAGAAATATATGGTAGCATTGCTGTAAGTTTTTCATTTTCTGTGTTTTTAATTTATTATTTATTTGGTGAGCAATTTTTTATAAAAATTCAGGCTTAAATAATTAAAGCATTATATTTGCCTTTCTTGAACTATATATATGAAAGGACAAAATAAATTATTCGTTGCTATTATTGTAGCATTAGTAATTGGTGTTGCCATCGGCGGTTTGGTGCATATTAATTATCCTGAAAGCGCAGAGCCGTTTTCTAAAAACATCAAGCTCTTGGGAACCATCTTTATCCGTTTAGTACAAATGATTATCGCTCCGCTTGTATTTACAACGCTTGTTGTGGGAATCGCAAAAATGAGCGATATCAAGATGATTGGAAGGGTAGGTACAAAAGCAATGCTGTGGTTTATTTCTGCTTCATTGGTTTCTCTCTTCATTGGTTTGGTTTTGGTTAACTGGCTTGAACCGGGACATGTTACCAAACTTCCTATTCAGGATGCTTCATCCGCAGAAGAATTAGTGAAATCCAGCAAAGGTTTTTCTCTGGAAGATTTTGTAAAGCATATTATTCCTAAAAGTTTGTTTGAAGCTTTTGCAACGAATGAAGTGCTGCAGATCGTAGTATTTTCTATCATGTTTGGAGTTGCTTTAGCCAACTTAGGGGATGATTATGCACAGCCTGTAATTAAGCTGTTTGATGTTGTGGCACACGGGATTTTGAAAATGGTAGGCTACATTATGTGGTTTGCTCCTTTGGGAGTTTTAGGAGCTATTGCGGCAGTTGTTGCGACCAATGGTTTTGAAATATTTAAAGTCTACGCTATTTATCTGCGGGATTTTTTCTTTGCTTTAGGAATTTTGTGGCTGGTTCTGCTCTTGGTAGGATATATGATTTTAGGACGCCGTCTTTTTGATCTATTAAGAAGAATAAAATCACCGTTGCTTATTGCTTTTTCTACGACAAGTTCAGAAGCAGTTTTTCCAAAACTGGTAGAAGAGCTGGAAAGATTTGGCTGTAATAACCGAGTTGTATCATTTATTTTACCTTTAGGATATTCTTTCAATCTGGACGGAAGTATGATGTATATGACCTTTGCTTCCATTTTTATTGCTCAGATCTACGGAATTGATATGTCTGTCGGACAGCAGGTGACGATGCTTCTAGTTTTAATGCTTACCTCAAAAGGAATTGCAGGAGTTCCGAGAGCGAGTCTGGTAATCATCGTGGCAACTTGTTCCATGTTTGGAATTCCGCCTGAAGGGATTGCGTTGATTTTGCCGATTGATCACTTCTGCGATATGGGAAGAAGTATGACGAATGTTTTAGGAAATGCTTTGGCAACTTCAGCCGTTTCAAAATGGGAAGGTCAGCTTGACAGCCACGGCGGAGATTTGTAGCAGTTCTAAATTTTAATATAAAAAGGCAAAGCTAAATTAACTTTTAAGCTTTGCCTTTATTTTTTGAAATACTACATTATTAACAAGTCGAATGCTTTTAATGTATGCTAGAGTTCATGTTTTCCAATCTAGATTTGCAAATTTTTTTATGTAATTAAATTCTTTCTAATTCGTCTCCGTCAATCGTCGTTTTAAAAGTGCCGTAATTTACAACTACTTTATTTTTAGATATTTTTTCAATCGTTCCCACACTGGTACTTCCGGTTATTCTCACACGCTGACCTATCTTCATCCAGACAGAGCGATCGGTTTTACGTTTTTCCTCAAGCTTTTCGTTGGTTTCAGTAATTTTTTCAATCACATCTTCTTTTTTCAGCTGTTGGGTAATTTTTCTTTTAACAACTTGAAGCCTTTTAGATTCGTCTTTATCCGCACCGATTTTTCTGAATTTTTCCTGTTCCAGAATTTTCACAAAATCTTTTACCACATCTTTTCTGGATTTTCCTTTTACATAGCTGTCAATAAAAGATTCTATCTTATTGCCAAACTGTAATTTACGATGCTCTTCTTCATACAGTTTCTGAAAGTTGAACAGCTTTTGCTGAAGCTGGTCATTCAGCTTTTGCAGATTGTCACGCTTGTCTTCTACAGATTCCTTTCTTTCAGCAAGATCAGTCTTCAGCTTTTCGACCTCGTATTTTTCCTGTTGAAGTTTTACAATGGTTTTATCTAAATTCACAATATCATGTTCCACTTTTTTCTTGGCAGAATGAATGATAAATCTTGGGATTTTATTTTTCTCTGCCACTTCAAAGGTAAATGAACTTCCGGCTTGTCCTACTTCCAGCTTATACATAGGTTCCAGAGTTTCTTCATTGAACAGCATTGCCGCATTTTGAGCATTCGGAAGCTGTTCTACAACCAGTTTAATGTTGGTGTAATGGGTTGTGATGATGGCAAAACTTTTTTTATCATAGAAAAATTCCAGAAAGCTTTCTGCCAAAGCACCACCCAATTCAGGATCTGAACCTGTACCAAATTCATCAATCAATAAAAGGGTTTCGGCATCAGCTTCACGGATGATTCCTCCCATCTTTTTTAATCGTGACGAATAGGTGGAAAGATGATTTTCGATAGATTGATTATCACCAATGTCCGTCATGATTTTGTCGAAGAAAAACATTTCCGACTTCGGATGTACGGGAACCAGAATGCCGCTCTGAATCATTAACTGGAGCAATCCAACAGTTTTCAGGGTGATTGATTTTCCGCCCGCATTCGGTCCCGAGATACAAATAATTCTGTTATGCTCGGTGAACGTTAACGATTGAGGGAAAATCACTTTATTTTCCGCTTTATTTCTTAGAAACAATAATGGGTGGAAAGCATCTTTTAACCTTAATGTTTTATGGCGGTTTATTTTGGGTAAAATTCCGTTGATAAGATTGGCAAATTTTGCTTTGGCTCTAGTTAAATCAAGATCAAAAATGTATTGCTGATATCTCCAAAGCTGAGGTTGAAATTCTGCTAATTCCGCTGTAAGCTGTCTTAAAATTTTATCAATTTCTTTTTTTTCTTCTTCCTGACTTTCGCGAAGTTTAAAATAATGCTTCACTACGCTTTCAGGCTGAATATAAGTAATGGAACCGGTTTTTGAAAGTCCTAAAACCCTTCCCTGAACTCTTTTCTTGAATCCCGATTTTACAGCCAGAACTCTTTGATCGTCAATAATCGTTTCCCGGATATCATCTAAAAACTCACTTTGACCGTAATTGAATAAAGCTCTGTTGAAATTCTCGGTAATCGCTTTTTTAGCATGCTGAATCTCCGTTCTCAGTCCTTTCAGAATAGGGGATGCCTCACTTTTTACTTCTCCGAAACGGTTGAATACTTTATCAATCTTATCAATAATTTCCTTTTTAAATTCCAGCACAGAAACATTCTGCATCAAAGTAGGAAATGTTTCCGGCATTGTCGGGAAAAATTTCTGCAGTTTTCCGATTTGCTCCGTAAGTGTTTTTATTTTGATGAAAGCAGCGTTTTCTAATCGGTAATTTTCGATCAGCATCAATTTTAGCTCACTTTCAATATCTTCGTATTCACTAAACGGAATGGCGTTGGAGCTTTCAAAGCTTGAAAGATATTCTGAAGTTTTTTTCAGGGACAGCTCAGCCTCATCTATTTTCATCGGACGGAGCTGAAGGATTTCTTCTCTTGTTTTCGGAGAATATGCAAAGGGAGAAATTTCCGCGAGCAATTGCGGAAATTCCAATTCGTCTAAATCTTCTTTATCTATATACACATTGCAAAGATAATTAATTTGAAAATTTGAAAATGAGTTAATTTGATAATTAAAAATTCAAATTTTGTTAATATGAGTATTAAAATCAAAAAATATTCTGAAATTCTTATGAAAATTATTAGGGTCGTTTTTAAACTCAGAAAGACGAAATAAATTTAAAGTAACCGTAATATCTGTATATTTGATTGATGAAATTAGAAACAGAAAGACTAAGTTTAAAACCCATTAACGAAAGCCATGTTGAAGATATTTTAAAGATCAGAAGCAATGAAATGGTCAATCGGTTTGTACAAAGAGTTTCGCCAAAGACAAATTACGATGCGCTGGATTTTATTTTGACCATTAAAAAAAGAGTTCAGAATAATGAAACTTTTTACTTCGGAATTACTTATAAAAACCAACAAAATCTTTTAGGAACCATTTGTCTGTACAGATTTTCCGAAGACCGGACTGAAGCAGAAGTCGGTTACGAATTATTGCCCGATTATCACCGAAAAGGAATTATGTCTGAAGCTTTGTCTGCGGTTTTAGATTTTGGTTTTAATGAATTAAATTTGAAGGAGATTTTAGCTTTTACCAATATGTTTAACGAAAATTCAAAAGGACTTCTCTCGAAACATGACTTTGTTTTACAAAAAGGCAGAACTGATGAAGGTTTTCCGGATAATTTGGTTTTTAGTTTGAGGAAGAAAATAATTGATAATTATTCACTTTAAATGTCGAAAAATATTATTGCAATTCTAATAAGTATTCTCATTCTCCTTTTTTCAGTACAGGATTTTGGATATATGTTTATTTCTCTACCATTTTTTGTTTTATTGTCGTACAATTTATCAGATTTAATTCTAAAGTTCAATAATAAAAAATTAGGAAAAAGAACAGATAAAAATTTTGAATGGATACCTTTAATACCCCTATTTATTATTTTGATATTTGGCAGATATTTTGAAAATACCATCGGAGGCTATGAATTGTTTTGGAGATCTGCTTTCGTAAGTCTTATTTTTAGCGTTTTAACAGTTTATATTCTTTCATTTTACTACACCTTTAATGATGATAAATTAAAAAGAAATAATATTCTGGGTCTTTGTTTGTTTTTTTTATTATTGATACCATCTTTAAGTATTTATATTAATTATAGATTTTCTATTTCGAGCGATAAAAAAGAGAGAATTGAAATCAATAAAAAATATATTAATAAAGGCTCAAAAGGAGGTACATCTTATGAGATATTTATTAAAACTGAATTTGACAAAGATGAGCGACTGGATATTGATAAAGAACTTTATGAAAAAATTTCAGATAATCAACTGATTGAGCTGACTCTTTCTGAAGGGATTTTAGAATATAACTATGTTGAGAATATAAAAGCAATTAATAAATATTAAACAATGACCTGGACAGAAATTTTAGCCCCGATAAAAAACACAGAATATTTTACCAATCTTTGGGAAAAAGTAAAACAGGAATACGCCACAACAAAAGTTTTTCCGCCAAAAAATCAGATTTTCAGAGCATTGGAAATCACACCATTTGAAGATATTGAGGTGGTTATCATTGGTCAGGATCCTTATCATAATGATTTTCAGGCAAATGGTTTATGTTTTTCGGTTTCCGAACAGGTAACAGCGCCGCCATCGCTTAAAAATATTTTTACTGAACTGAAAAATGATCTGGGAATTGAAAGAACTTCAAAAGAGCTGGATGATTGGGGAAAACAGGGCGTTTTATTGCTGAATGCTACTTTAACGGTTCGTGCACATTCTCCCAATTCACATAAAGATTTAGGCTGGGAAAAATTCACAGATTTTATTATTAAAGAAATTTCAGATAAAAAAGAAAATGTAGTTTTCGTTTTATGGGGCGCTTTTGCACAAAAAAAAGCCGAACTGATAGATCCAGCTAAACATTTTATATTAAAGTCTGCACATCCTTCTCCGTTTTCTGTTCACAGAGGATTTTTCGGGAGTCAACCTTTTTCAAAAATCAATGAATATTTAATTTCAAAAGGAAAGAAATCTATCTCGTGGTAGTTGTATCTCGTATTTCCGGATCTTTAGTAAGAGAAATCCCTATTTTGTATTGTCCGGGTAACGATTTTACATTACTTTTTTCCGTTGGATAGGGCGTGAGTTTCATCAGCGATATTTTATATCCGTTAAAATAATGCGATTTATGATAGTCTTTTCCTGCAACCTCCTGCGTGGAAAGTCTTACCATTACAGGACGGCTCGTTGTGCTCATCAGTTCTATATCTGCAACAGCAACTCCCGACCAGATACATTGTGTTCCCTGCGGACAACGGCTGTCTTCAGAAATTCCCCTGAAAGTTACATTCATCTGATATTCTTTCAGAAATTTATTTTCACCTTCCTTTAAATAAATAATATTTTGACCTTCCGTAGAAGATTTTTCTGATGCTGCAGATCTTTGAGAAACACTTTTTTGAGAGCTGCAGTTTACCAATAGGATAATCGCAAATAATAAGAGTTCTTTTTCTTTCATAACTTATAAAATATTAAAAACGTCAAGCAAAACTACCAATAACATGGCAATCCCAACTACAAGATTGAATCCTGTTCCGTAAAGAAAACCTATAAAAGCTCCTTTAGTAGATTTCCAGGCTTTGGTAAGATCTTTACTGTCATGCAATAATTCACCTACAAAAACTCCCGCAAACATTCCAAATAGAAAACCCAGCGGAATCGGTAAAAACATTCCTACAATAGTTCCTATCACAGATCCTATGCTTCCCCAACGTGTGCCGCCATATTTCCTGTTTGTTTTTGCCGGAATAACATAATTAAGAACCGCTGAAGCAAGAGTTAAAATAACAAATGCCCAGATATAAATCATGGAGAGATCGGAATCTGTTCCGTATTTGTAGATTAAAAGACCGGCAAGACTCAGTACCAATCCGGGTAAAATTGGTAAGAATGTACCCAAAATTCCTAATATTAAAAGAATAATGCTGAATAAAGTAATTAATGAATGATCCATAAATGTAAAAATAAAATCAAGGTTGTTTCACAAAAAGTATGCTACGGTTTCAAAATAGGAGTTAATAACGAAACATTAATTATTTTCAGGAAATTAAATTCCCTAAAAAATGAGTGATAAGAGACGATGGTATTTGTTGATCTCCGAAAAGATCCGGAGAAATCAGGAATAGGTTTGTATTAAAAAATTAAAGTCAGCGTTTTTTCTGCGATCTTTTGGGAGCTGTTTTTACTCTGATTTTAAACCTTTTCTGAGATTTTGGTTTTTTATGCATATTTGTGAATGTTTGATAACTAAATTTAATCAATTTCTCAATTAAAATAAATACTTTTAGCAAAAAATAAAATTAAATTTTGTTTATGTACATTAAAAATTTGAGTATAAAGTCGGTTGTAATTGTCCTGCTGAAAGTTACTGGTATTTTAATCGGAATTATCCTCATCTACGCACTGTTAGGATATTTGCTGCCGTTTATTGAAGTTTCGGAGAAAGATGATGGAGAAACTAAAGAAATTCCGATTTATATTTATACAAACGGTGTGCATACCGATATTGTGATGCCTGTAAAAAATGATATTCATGACTGGAGTTCCAAAATTCCTTTTTCGGATACAAAATCTGAAAAGACAGATTATCAGTTTGTGGGAATAGGGTGGGGTGACAAAGGCTTTTACTTGGACACGCCGACCTGGGCAGATCTGAAATTTTCAACAGCTTTCAAGGCTGCTTTTTGGATGAGCGAATCTGCAATGCACTGTTCTTTTTATCGAAATATGACGGAAGCTGCTGATTGCAAAAAAATAATGGTCAGCCGAAGTCAGTACAGGAAACTAATTGATTTTGTGGATGCTAAATTTGATAAAGACGATCTGGGAAATTATATTCTTATTCCTACGAATGCTGTCTACGGTGATAATGATGCCTTTTATGATGCTAAAGGCAGGTACAGTTTTCTGAACACCTGCAATACCTGGGCAAATGACGCACTGAAAGCCGCCGAACAAAAAGCCGCATTTTGGACACCTTCTGATTATGGAATATTTTTACATTACAAATAGATGATCTTAAAGTCATATTTTATTATCATATTTTCTTTAGTGCTTTTATCATGCACAAAAGATCAGCTTATCAATACTCAGAAAAAAATAGTTTTTGAAGACGCCAGTATTGCAGAACTGGAAAAACCAAGTATTGATTTAGTTAAAACAACAAACAAAGCAAATGAGGCTTTGGAATTTGCTAAGTCTAAAAAACTAAGCACTGAAATCTGCATCCTGATTGATATGAGCCTCCATTCGGGAGTCAACAGGTTTATAGTGTGGGATTTTAAAAGCCAGAAAACGCTGGGAAATTATCTTGTTGGTCACGGCTGCGGAATAAACTCATGGAGCAAAGACGAGTCAAAAGACCAACCCAAATTCAGCAATGAAGATGGCAGCCACCTTTCCTCTTTAGGTAAATATAACCTGAGTTCGGTTTAAGCGAAGTTTAAAAATAATTGACCGTCATTTACTTTTTTTAAATTGAGTGACGGTTTTTTGGGAAAGAAGCAATAAGCAGTTAGTGCTCCCAAAATGTTGATCATAAAATTATTAACACTTCGATGTCTGGTATGTTCTACTTGACAATGGTTTTTTAATTCATCATTTATAGTCTCAATGATGGCTCTTTTTCTAAGCAAAATCTTGTCTTCCATTTTCATAATATGATTTTTCATATTCTTTCTAAGTTTTGTAAATAGTTGAATTCCATCTGCAAAAAGCACCTCCCAAAGGGCTTTTGAAAGGTATCCTTTATCTGCAAATAATTTTCCAAAAAGCTGCATGGTCATACTCTTAATGTGCTTAAGATCTCTGTCGTCAACATTTCCTTTCGTTACATAGAAGGATAAAAGTTCCCCTTTTTCATTGCATACCAGATGTAATTTGAAGCCATAAAACCTCAAACTCCTTACAAAAATCATCAATTTGTACAAAAATATTTGTAATTTGGTCTTTCAAATCCATAGCAGTAATTCGTTTAAATATTTGAATGTCAGAAACTTAAATATACGAATTATTGCTATTTTATGAAAATTTTATTCACTTTTCTTATCCCGAACTCAGGTTAAATATAAGTTGTCGGGAAGAGGCTACAGCGATTGGGGTATTCATGTAAAATATCTGATGCACGGCATGGAAGATTCAAACAGCAATGCGCTGAAAAGATTTATCGTGTTCCATTCCTGGGAATTGATGAGCGATGAAGAAATTTTCCAAGCGGCTCACCGGAAGGATGGGGCTGTCCTACAGTTTCCAATAACGCCATGAAGGAAATTGATGCGCTTCTGCAAAAACAGAGTAAACCTGTTCTCATGTGGATTTATAAGTAATGTAATCTGAATATTAAAAAAAGAGCCTCGACAAAGTCGAGGCTCTTGCTGATTATAAGTGTATAGTTTTTATAGCTGCTTATAACTTCTCTGGATAAAATCCGTAAGTTCTTTACCTTTCAGCAAATTCTGCGATAATTTTGCGAGATCCAAAGCGTATTTTATCTGATTATTCTTTTCTTCAGCATTTTCGTTTGCTAAAATTTTTGAAGCAAACTCACTGTTGGAGTTTACCACCAAATTGTACATTTCAGGAAAACCTCCCATTCCGAACATTCCGCCGCCTCCTGTCGCCTGCATGTCTTTCATTCTGCGCATAAACTCAGGCTGGGTAATAGTGAAAGGAGCATCTGTACTGTCTAAATCTTCAAGCTGTACGGTGAATTTTTTATCATTGATAGATTCTTCAACCGTTTTCTTTAAAGATTCTTTCTCTGTTTCGTTGAGTTTTGAGATAACAGGCTCATCTTTTTTAATCAGATTATTGATGTGGTCTGCATCCACTCTTGCAAACTGGATCTTCTCTTTAGATGTTTCCAGTTTTTGAATAAGATGAGGAACAATAGGAGAGTCTAATAACAGTACTTCATAGCCTTTATCTTTAGCCGACTGAATGTAAGAATGCTGCTCGTCTGCATTGGTAGAATATAAAATTACCAGATTGCCGTCTTTGTCGGTTTGTATCGGTTTTATTTTTTCTTCCAGTTCGTTCCAGAGGAAATATTTGCCTTCGCTGGTAGGATATAATGCAAATTTGTCTGATTTTTCGAAGAATTTTTCTTCAGAAATCATTCCGTATTCAATAACGATCTTAATGTCATTCCATTTTTTCTCGTAATCTTCGCGGTTTTCATTAATCAATGAAACCATTTTGTCGGCAACTTTTTTGGTGATGTAAGAAGAAATTTTCTTTACCGCACCATCTGCCTGAAGATAAGATCTGGAAACATTCAACGGGATATCCGGAGAATCTATAACTCCGCGAAGCAGCATCAAAAAGTCAGGAACAATGCCTTTTACCTCATCCGTTACAAAAACCTGATTCTGATAAAGCTGAATTTTGTCTTTTTCAATATTCAGATTATTGCTGAGTTTTGGGAAATATAAAATACCTGTGAGATTGAAAGGATAATCTACATTCAGGTGAATATTAAATAAAGGCTCTTCAAACTGCATAGGATACAGCTCATGGTAAAACGATTTGTAGTCTTCGTCTTTTAATTCACTTGGAGCATTTGTCCACGCCGGAGTAGGATTGTTAATAATATTATCAACGTCAACAGTTTCTGCAACCGCATCTTCTGCTGCTCCTTCAGGTAAAGGAAGCGTTTCTTTTTTTGTTCCGAATTTAATTGGAACAGGCATGAATTTGTTGTATTTGGTCAGTAATTCACGGATTCTGAATTCTTCTAAAAATTCGGTAGAATCTTCAGCAATATGAAGAATAATTTCTGTTCCTCTGTCAGTTTTTGCAGTTGTCTCTTCTAAAGTAAACTCAGGACTTCCGTCACAAACCCAGTGTACAGCCGGTTCGTCTTTATAAGATTTAGAAATGATTTCTACTTTTTCTGCCACCATAAATGCAGAATAAAAACCAAGTCCGAAATGCCCGATAATTCCTGAATCTTTAGCAGAATCTTTGTATTTTTCTAAAAATTCTTCAGCACCCGAAAAAGCTACCTGATTGATGTATTTTTCCACTTCTTCGCCGGTCATCCCGATTCCCTGATCAATGATATGAAGTTTTTTGTTTTCTTTATCAATCTTCACTTCAATTTTAGGATTTCCGTACTCTACCTTTGCTTCACCAATTGAGGTTAGATGTTTCAATTTAAGAGTTGCATCTGTTGCATTGGAAATTAATTCTCTTAAAAATATTTCGTGATCGCTGTAAAGAAATTTCTTAATCAACGGAAAAATGTTTTCCACTGAAACATTAATATTTCCTTTAGTCATAATTATTTGATTTTAAATTTTCTTATGTTTCTCAAAAAAAATACCATGGCTTTCAATCTGCCATTTTGACATAACTAATAAAAAAATCACCCGCATTCAGGTGATTTATGTTTTAATTTTTATAAATCGGTAATCAGTTCGGACTTGCAGTTTTCATCCTGGTAAGTTCACCTCTTGTAATGACCTTCGTATTGATCTCGTCAGTTTCAAAAAAATCTTTTAAAATAGAATTAATTTTTTCCGTATCAAAAGGCTTACAGGAAAATACATCTATTGCAGCAAACTCTTTTTCTGGCCATGTATGAATGCTGATGTGGCTTTCTTCCAACAAGATAAAGCCTGTTGCACCAAATGGCTGAAACTGTTTATATGCTTCCTGCACTTTCCCCAACTTTAACTCTTCAACAACTTTGTTGAGAATTATTTTTATTTCCGGAACAAAAGATGACTTCTGAATATTACATCCGTAAATATCCCAAATCGTATGGTAGCCGATGGTATGATAATCTGAAATCATATTAGTTGGTAGATTGGCTTACGGGCGGCGCTGCATTGATGCTGTCGGAAGATATTGAATCTTCGCTGTTGAGTTGTGCTTCTTCAGACGCTCTGGTAATTAAGTTGGCAAACTCATTCAGGTCATATAATTTGACCATAACCTCATATTGTTCTTCCATTTCAAGCATTTCCGGCAGCTCTTCTCTCGGTCCGTAATCCCATGAGATAGGATTGATAAGGTCTTTTACCACATCGAAATTTCCTTCAAGCGGCATTCCGTAAAATTCTATTTTTTTATTGGGAAGTTTATGCGCATAACTGTTCTGAAAAGAAGGACTTCCATAGAATTCTTCAGTTTTCAGATATTCATTTCTGGTCGGATTAAGAAAATAGGCATTCTGGGTAAAATTGTATTTTGTTTTAGTATTGTCTTCCAAGGTTATAAGATGTTCACCTTTTCCCATTTCTACCCATACCACTTCTTTTGCGGGAACTTCTACTGTAAGGGTGTCTACTTTTACAATTATTGAATGATCGGTAGGATTATCAATAGCAAGATCTACACTTCCTTTTCCGCAGGAACACAATGCAAAGGCTGCAAAAAGTATTAAGAATATATTTTTCATGTTTTTAATTTTAAATGATATAATGTGATACAAATTCACAATTATTGGTAATGATTTCTCTGTTTTCTGCTCTGAAATTAATGGCAGATGGCTGGAAAGTATAAAAAATGCCTGCCTGATAATAGTAGTTTTCCCGATCCTTATCTAAAGGATAATATCGCTGATAGATTTTTTTCTGTCCTGCAAAATCTCCTTCAGACTGAATGTTTTTATGCACAATTTTTACATTTTCTCCCATTCTTCCGTAAACAGGTTTTTCTACATAGTCTTTTCCTGCAAGAAAGGAAGAACTGTCGTAAGTTTCTGCAATAAAAGTATTGGGGAAATGCTGGGTAATGTAATTCAGAAATAATTTATTCTGCCATACAGCGGTGTATGGAGGATTAAGAATAATTGCCAGATCTTTTTCAATAATTTCGATAAGCAGCTTTGCGAGTTCAGGTTCTTCGTTGAACATCCAGTCCCACGGAACCATTTTAAACCAGACATCTACAGGCTGAAACTCTCCGCCAATTTCAAAGAAAATGCCTTCGTCAGAAAATGTTACTTTTTCCAAATCAGTATAAAAAACATCATAACCTGCTTTATACGCAGCGTTCAGAACCATATCACAGTTGAGCCTGTCTTCTTTGTGACCAAATGAAGATGCCAAAAAATAGGGTTTTTCGTACGGGATATTTTTCTTAAGATCTGAAAGTGTGCTTTCAAGATCGCGCTCCAGTCTATTCAACTGCCCCATCGGAGATTTGATATGTTCCAGCTGAAGTTTTTGCCATAAAATGGTTTCAGGGAGAGTTGAGCAGGTGTCTGCATTGAATTCGATAACTTTTGCGTTTCTTTCATCAATTCCGCCATTGATGTCAAATCTTCCGTACAAAAGAGGATGCTTTTTTCTGTCATTCCATGTTTTTTCAATGATTCCATGGAAAAACTGCGGGATATCCAAAAGATGGAGATTTCTGTCCCGAATGATTTTATCAGTCGCTTTTTCAAAAACTGAATACGCTTCCTGTGCGATGAAGGTAAATTTGCTGACCTCAGAAGTATGAAGACCCAATACTTCTTCAAACAGATAATCTTCATCTGCAAACCACTGCAGCTGAACCGGCATATCTTTTTTGCGGATCTTTTTTATTTCCTGAAACCTGTTATCCTCCATAAGATCTGAAAGATTTTCCTGCGCCGTATCCTCTGGATGCTCTTCCCGGAGTCATTACTCTGCGGGAGGTTGCTGTTTTTACCATATCATTTTTCAGACCGGTAGATTTGTTATATGCATCTGCACTTTTGTAATAGCTTGAATTGGGAGTTGTGTTGGCGAGATTTCTGCTGAAGAATGCAGAAGCAAGCGAATACATTAATACTCCTCTGAGTGCTGAATGAGTGTGGTTGCCGGATTGTGACTCACTTTTCAGTTTCTGAAGAGACAGGGTGTCTGTTTTTCCGTTGAGATAATGTACTATTGCGGTAGATTTCGTTTTATCGTCAATGATTTTTTCATCAATAATTTTAAAATCATCACCGGGTTTTACTTCTTCAACCTCGGTAACTGTTCCTTTGGATGATTCTTTAATGGTAACCGATTCACCGTCTTTAATTCTGGGACTCCCGTCTCCGCCGCAGCTTTGTAAACTAAGCAGGCTGAATGCCATTACCGGGAAGAGAATATTTTTTTTACAAAATATAGAAATAGTAAAAGAATTTTTCTTCATATTTGGAAATAAGTTTAAAATCAAATATAAAGATTATTTTGAAACCGAAAATAAAAATTTTAGCTTTTT
Organism: Chryseobacterium binzhouense; assembly: GCF_007474545.1. Lineage (GTDB taxonomy): Bacteria > Bacteroidota > Bacteroidia > Flavobacteriales > Weeksellaceae > Chryseobacterium > Chryseobacterium binzhouense. The sequence continues at coordinate 113,409 of NZ_VKOG01000007.1, read as the reverse complement.
CAGTTTTTGTTGCAGGATTATGCTCAATTATTTACGAGCTGCTCATCAGTGCTACTGCAACGTACTTCCTTGGTAATGGGGTAATGCAGTTTTCTATTCTCATAGGTGTTTATATGTTTTCAATGGGAATTGGGGCTTATTTATCAAAATTTTTCAAAGAAAAGCCATTGGATTTTTTTGTTTTTATTGAAGTCATTTTGGGTTTAATAGGCGGAATTTCAGTTCCTCTTCTTTATTTTCTTTTTGTGAATGTAAGTCCGGGAGTATTACAGGCTTTTTGTCTGGTGATCATGTTTTTTATCGGATTAATTACGGGAATGGAGGTGCCGCTTCTTACCTTTATGAATGAAAGTGAAGAATATAAGGATAATCTTTCCAATTTTTTGTCGCTGGATTATATTGGTGGGCTTATTGCCACCCTTATTTTTCCTTTTATTCTGCTTCCTTTTGTAGGTCTGTTTTATTCATCACTTCTTTTTGGGATTGTGAATATTGTATTGGGGCTTTGGCTGAGTCAGAAATTATTAAAGAAAAGAAACAAAACTTTTTATTTCGGAATTTTCGTTTTGGCTTTTCTTATTGTAATGGTCGTCACTACAGGATCAATGCTTAAAGTATGGGAAGAAAAAATATATAAAAGTCCGATTGTAGAAAACATTCAGACACCGTACCAGAAAATTGTCATTACAAAAAATAATGATGATGTAAAGCTTTTTTTAAACCGCTCAATACAGTTCAGCTCTAAAGATGAATACCGTTATCATGAAATGCTGGTTCACGTTCCGTTACTGATTCATGATAATCCTGAAAATATTTTAATTCTTGGAGGCGGTGAAAATCTGGCGAGTCGGGAAGTTCTGAAGCACCCTACTGTGAAGAGTGTTGATGTGGTAGATATAGATCAGATGATGTTCGATTTGTCAAAAAAAAATAAACATCTTCTAAAAATAAATGATAAAGCTTCTCTGAATCCTAAAGTAAATCTGGTTGCTGATGACGCTTTTACTTTTCTGAAAAACAATATTAAGGAATATGATGTCATCATTGCAGATTTACCTGATCCTTCTGTTGATGCCATTGCAAAACTTTACAGCAAACAGTTTTTTGGTCTTGCCAAAAGAAATCTGAAAGCAGACGGAGTTTTTGTAACGCAGTCCGGAGAAGTGTATTATTCTAACACGGCTTTCAGCTGTATTAAAAATACGGTGAGTTCTATTTTTAATTATACCAAAACCTATCAGGTTTACGTGCCTTCTTTTGGATATTGGGGGTATACTATTGCAAAAAATACTGATTTTAACGAAAAAAAACATCGCAAAATTCCCGAGAATCTGAAATTTCTTACCGAAAATGTTTTTATCAATTCATTTGAACTTCCTAAAGACATCAGCATTGTTTCCACAAAGATCAATACCATAGATAATCCTGTAGTTTTGGACTATTTTCTTGATGACTGGTACAAATGGAAGACAGATATGACGACCAACTGACAGCATGAAGTTTTATTTTTACTAAATTTACATACATTCAAAAAAGATGAGTATGGAAATTATTATCAGTAAAAATAATATACTTTCAAATCCTGAAACAAAAGATTTTCTGGCGGATGCATTTTATCCAAAAGTTGATCATCAGTTGCCGCTGATCATTTTTGTTCATGGATATAAAGGCTACAAAGATTGGGGAGCATGGGATCTGATGGCTGAAAAATTTGCTGAAGCAGGTTTTTACTTTGTGAAATTTAATTTTTCGCACAACGGAACCACCGTTCAGAATCCCGAAAATTTTGAAGATCTTGAAGCCTTTGGTAACAATAATTATTCTAAAGAGCTTTCAGATTTAAGTTTTGTTTTAGATCATTTTGTCAAAGAACCTCAGGTAAATCCCGAGAAAATTATTCTCATAGGTCACAGTAGGGGTGGTGGAATTTCTTTAGTGAAAACTTCTGAAGACACCAGAATAAATGGTCTGATTACATTGGCAAGCGTTGATTCTCTTGCACGTTTCCCAAAAGACGAAGCACTCGAAAACTGGAAAGAAAATGGTGTCTACTATGTTGAAAACGGAAGAACAAAACAGCAAATGCCTCATTATTACCAGTTTTTTGAAGATTTTCAAACCAATAAACTCTGTTTTGATGTGGAAAGAGCTGCCGAAACAGCAAAAGCACATTTTCTGATCATTCATGGAACAAAAGATGACAGCGTAAGTGCAAAAAATGCTGAACATCTCCGGTTTTTAAATCCCAATTCCGAATTGTTTTTAATTGAAAATGCCAATCATACCTTTGGGGCTTCAGAACCATGGAAAAGTAGAGAATTACCTGCAGATCTTAATACAGCTGTAGAAAAATCAATAAAATTTATTCAAGAGAAAATGGTGAATCAATAATTTTAAAACAACAAATCATTTAGATTTTAAAATAGCAAAAGGCTCTAGCGAAAATTGAAATGCTAAAGCCTTTTAGTTTAATATTATTAGAAATTTATCTTAAAAAATTCTCGTTAAGCCATTTTAGTTTGTTATAGCTTTTTAGAAATTTGGCTTTCAGATCCAGGTTTTTTTCACGGGCTTCCAATAATTTGTTTTCCCTTGAGTTGATGAGAAATAAGGAACTTTCACCGTTGCTGAACCTTGTTTCCTCAGCGTTTAATAGTCGCTCATAATTGTTGAGGTTCTGGGATGAAATATCAATCTGGGTAAAATAATTGCTTACTTCGTTTCTGTAAGTTTCAATTTTTGTATTAATTTCTCGAAATTTCAGCTGCGAATCCTGTTGGTTTTGCGAAATTTTCAGTTTGGCAATCTGGTAATCGGCTCTTGCCTGACGCATGAAAACAGGAATTTCCAGTTTTAGTCCGTATTGAAAATTATTATCAAAAAAAGGAAGATAATCTGGTCTGTAATTTTCTTTGTTAAAAAAATTGTAGGTAAAATCTATTTTAGGAAGAAAGCTCTGCCATTTCAGTCGCCGTTCACTTTCCAGAATGTTTTGTTTCTGAAAATAATACTCCAATGACGCATGATTTTCCACCTGTCTGGATTTTACGTTTTCTACCAGGAACTCATAATCATTGTACCCTGAATGCTCATCCAGACTTGATGATGGGAAAATGAGCTGTGAAATTTCATAGAATTCCTGATTTTCTTTCCAGAGAAACATCTGCAAATCTTGGGTACTTTTTACAAAGTTCAAAAAAGCATCCCGTTCCTGAAGTTCAAAACTCTGCAGCTGAGATGCGGCTTCAACAGTATCAATTGCCGGTCTTTCGCCAAACTCGTATGTTTTTTTTGTTAGATCCAGACGTTTTCTATTGATCTGAACGGCAGATTTTTGCAGCTTATATATTTCATAATTTTTTACCCATTCCCAGAACGTATTTTCTGCATCTAAAAGAAGTTCGTTGGTAAGTACCGTCTGTTCTGCTTCTGTCATTCTCAACCCGAATTTCGCCTGATCCAGCATGGCTCTTCTTCGGTCATACAAAAGATTTTTGGCTAACGGAACTGTAATTCCGAACTGGTATAACCCGCCCGGTGTTTCGCTGCTGTTGAGTTTTTGACCTTCCAGATAATTGTAGCTTCCTGTAATGTCTATCCCGTACCATGTGGGAATACCAAGTTCAATATTTCTCTGGGAATAATATCTTGTCCCGTCAATATTTTTTTCGCCCAGTTTTCCAGCAATTACAGGATCGAAATTTCCTCTGGCGCTGGTAATCTCTTCTCTGGCAATCCTGTTTTGAAGCTGATATTTGAAAGCTAACGGATGGTAATTTTTAACAATATTCATAAACTCCTGATGCGACAGTTTCAGAGAATCCTGCGCAAAAGAAAACTGGATAGAAAACAGAATTAGAAAAGCTGGAAATAATTTATTTACTTTTTTCATTTCCTGCAGATTTATCAGTTGTGTTCACTTCGTAATAATCAGGCGGGAACCCGTTGATGTTTCGCCACAATTCGTACCAGATCGGCACATCATTTAAAATAGCAATTCCCTGAACACCGGTTCCTATCTTAATTTTTGGCGGCCATTGTTTTTCATCTTTATCCTGAATGACAAGTGCTTTAAACAAACCATTTGTACTGATGTTGCTTTCTACAGCAATTACTTTCCCTGCAAAAGTTCCGTAGCTTGAGTTGGGCCATCCCGAAAATACAATTGCCGGAAAACCATCAAAGATACACATCACACGCTGTCCTTCTTTTACCAAAGGCAAATCAACGGGTTTAATGTAAATTTCTACTGCATAATCTACATTTTCAGGAACAATTACTCCTATACTTTCACCGTCTTTAAGGATTTCACCGATTCCAGCTTTATTGATCTGTACAACCTGACCATCCTGCGAAGCAATTACGAAATACAGACCTTGTCTTGCTCTGTAATTGGCAACCTGATTCTCAAGTTTGGCAATATCGCCGTCACTGCCTTCAATTTGTCCCATACTCTGGAATCTGTCACCTTCCGTTTTGCTTAGTTTCTCATTATAATCCTGAATAGTTGCATTCTGCTCAATGCTTACGTTTACAATTTCCTGTCTTGTTTGAGCGAGTTTATTTTCAATGGATGTTTTCTTTGCCAAAGCATTTTGGTAAGAAACACTTCTTTGCTGGAACTGTGTGAGTGAAACCAAGCCTTCATCATACATTTTTTTCTGTCGGTCATATTGGTCAGCAGACATTCGAAGCTCATTTCTTGCAGCCTGTAATTCCGCTTCTTCACCTTCTAATTTGTTGTTCAGCTGGCTTATTTTTACTTTAAGCTGGCTCAGTTTCAGATCTCTTGCAGAGTTCAGTGCGTCAATCTGACTGTTTGTAGTTCCTACTTTGGCTTCGTAATAATCTCTTACTCCTTTTTTTGCCTCTACCTGCTGCTCGGTTCGTTTAACCAAGAGCGGATCCAGATAATCTTCTTTTACTTCGGAAAGCTGAAGAATGGTATCTCCTTTTTTTACATAATCACCGTTTTTTACATACCATTTGATGATTCTTCCAGGAATTGGTGAGTTCATTTGCTGCGGACGCTGTTCCTGATAAAGCGTGCTTACATTTCCTTTAACCTGGATATTTTGCGTCCAAGGTAAAAATAAAACGATAATACCGCCAAGAAGGATGAAAAGAAACCATCTTTTCACTCGGGATTCTTTATTGATAAGATATATTTTATCTACTGATTGCAGTTTCATTGTCTTAATGTTTATTAAATAAAATTTTCACCGTTCCGTCTTCTATATGTAGATGTTGATCAGCATCATTGATGAGACTTTCATCTTTCGAAACAATAATGATGGTAGTGTTTTCTTTCAGTTTCAAGAGATAGTCTCTCATTTTTATTTTAAATTCATCATTCATTCCGTCTAAAGGATCTTCCAGAATTAATAGTCTCCTTGCACCAACTACTGCTCTCAGAAGCAGGATTTTCTTTTTGGAGCTGAATGATATTTCCGTATCAGTCTCACTGATGTTGGTGAAGAAACCGTTGCTGAACTGGCTTGAGAAGTTTTCAATTCCTATTTCTTCGGAAATATCCAGAATTTGTTCGGCAGATGTCTCATTGTGACCGAGAATGATGTTTTCATAAACAGTTCCCTTAATGATCGTCATGTCTTCAAGATACATTCCTATCTGATTTCTCAGCGATATTCTGTCGATATTTTTAATTGGAATTTTATCAAATAATATACTTCCGAAACTTGGCTCATAAAATCCTGTCATCATATTAAGCAGTAGCGATTTTCCTGCACCCAATTCTCCCGTAACGATATTAATGCTATTTTCAGAGATTTTAAAATTAACATTTTCCAAAATTTTCTGATAATCGTTGAATGCGAAATTTACATCCCGAAATTCAATTTCAAAACCGACATTTTCTTCTTCAAAATTGATGGCTCCCATATTTTCTTCCGGCAGATCTGTTACTTTATTCAGTTTTGCCAGTGATGCAATTACGTCATAATAGCTTTCCAGACTTATGATAAGCTTTTCAACCGCCATCATGATACTCAAAACTACAATCTCTGTTGCAATGAAAGCACCAATATTCAGCTGTTGATTAACGAGAAGGTAAGTTCCAATTGCGAGCATTACCAATGTAATGATGACCTTAAAGGCAATAATTGTTTTGTATTGGAAAACCAAGACTCTGAAATGTTTTGTACGTCCATTAAGATATTTTACCACTCTCTCATCGGTTCCTGCAAGATGAATTTCTGTCTTGGAATTGAGTTTGAATGTTTTGATAGACGCTGCAATATCTTCAATCCAGGATGCTACTTCGTATTTTTTATCACTTTCTTCGATACTTGATTGGATACCACTTTCCATTGTAAACCTAAAGATTACAATTACACAAATCACAACTAGTGCACCAAAAACCAAAAACCACGGATGATAGAAAGACAACAGTAAAATTCCAAAGAAAATCTGGATTAGTGCTGTCGGAATTTCAAGTAAGATTTTAGAGATTCCTTTCTGGAGGTTTTGTGTATCAAAAAAACGGTTAACCAATTCGGGAAGATAATATTTTCTTGTGGCTGAAAGATTGACCTTAGGGAGCTTTTCTGCAAAGGCAATGGAAAATTCAACAAAAATCTTTTGCTGAATTTTTTCTATAATCTGCATTACTTTCAGCCTGAAATATCCTACAAGCCACGTTCCCAAAACTACAAATCCTATCAGAATATAAATGGATGTTGCCATTGTGGCTCCCATTACAAAACTCACAATTGATTGAATCCCAAGCGGAACACTAAGTTGTACCAAACCGTTCAGAATGGCATAAAAATATATATTGGTAACATCTTTCTTCTCTTTAGTAACGTACTTAAAAAGATTGTAACCGTGCTGTTTAGGAGAAGTTTCCATCGTTCAGTATTATTTTATCAAATTAAAGGTGATGAATCTCAAGTAGTTTAGAACATATTGCTTATGATCTATTCTATCAATATGATTATCGGTAAGTTTAGGAAGATGTTCGCTGAAAAACTGCTGATCATGGGCTGTTTCCAGAAGTGTGCTTGCAAAAGATTTCGGAAACTGAAAATCAGGTTTTGCCTGAATAATCACTTCAGCTAAAAAATTGCAAAGGCTTTTTAGCGGGCTGAAAACCATTTCCTGATTAATCTCATCTACTTCTTTTACAAGATAAGATTTGCTGCTTTCTGCAATCACAATGCTGTGAAGCTTATTAAGGTCATAATCTTCAATCTTATCATCGGTTTCATTATTATGAGTGATGATCTCAAGCATTTTTTCAATTCTTTGGTAAGGATCTTTTATTTCCTGCAGTTTAATATTAGAAATAAATTCTATATAAGACCAATACCAGTTGAGGATATAGGTGAGAAGTTTATGCTTAGAAGAGAAGTATCTGTAAACAGTAGCTTCTGTCGAGCTGATCTTTTGAGCCAGTTTTTTGAAGGTAAAGCTTTCAAAACCGGTTTCATAAATCAATTCGATAGAATTTTTCACAATAGCTTTCCCGATCTCACTGTTTTCGGGATCTTTTAAATATAGTTTTTCGTTGACCTTAAATTTAACCTGAAATTCCATTTTTCAATATATATTGCAAATTTATAACTATTATCAGGTGTAGCAAAACTTATACCAAAAAATATTTTATAATTACATTAAATAGTAATACTATCAATTGGCATAGTATTTGATTTTGTTTTTAAAATCTTACTATCATAAAAAAAGCAACGAGACTTAGATAAAGCACAATAAAAAATCGAAAAACATATACTAACAATTTAAATACTTACAATTATGAAAAAAGCAAAATTATTTTTAGGAAGTTTAATGGTGGCAGCTGCGGTGTATTCCTGTAATAAAGTAACGGAAAAAGCTCCAAGTCAGCCTGTCCAGACAAATGAAAAAGTGCAGAAAGTGATAGATGAACTGGGATTGGTATATGTGGAAGAAGGAGCGCAGGATATTATTACCTATGATGAGGTAAATGCGGCTCAGCAGGCTTGGTGTGATGCACTTGTGAAGATTGGTCAGATAAAAGAAGAAGGGGGCGATTATAAAAAATTTGCAGAACAGGTATTGTCTGATGCTTACAACTATGATCAGGGTAAAGTTTTCTTTAAACCTACTTTGGCGTACGGAGATCAAACTTTCAGAAACGACAAAAAAGGAGCTTTGGCTTATTTTGTAGGAGGAGATCCGGATTATCCTAATGATAAAGGTTTTGCTTTAAAACCATGGGTGAAAGCGAGATACGACAATGCCGGAAATAATAATGAGGGAATCCAGATTTACGGTTCGGTAGCAATTACCATGGGAAATGTCTGGGTAACCGATAAAGAAGGTGATGAGGTAATGGTAGACAAAACATGGGTTTTCAGAAAAGGTGAAGACGGAAAGTTGAGAATTATTGTTCACAAGTCTTCTCTTCCTTACAAACCGGAAACAAAGTAAACTTGAACTTAAAATCCGGCTGAGAAAAAAATCTCTGCCGGATTAATACACTTACAATTGTCAGTAAAATAAGAAATAAAGGCTGGTTAATTTAACAACAAAAATATCCGAAATGAAAACATCTACACTATTATTGATGTTTTTGTGTTTAAGCTTTTTCAATGTAAGCTTTTCACAAAACACGGACTTTTCTCAGGAAACAAAGACCTATACTTCAATAGAAGAAGCATTAAGAAATCCTGAAACAGTAAGAAAACTTGATCTGAGCAATCAGAAGATTGATTTTCCTGAAGGCTTTTGGTCACAATTTAAAAATTTAGAATATTTGAGCCTGAAAAACGACGGTCTCACTTTTTTACCGGAAGGAATTTCGCAGCTTCAGAATCTCAAAATATTAGATATCAGCGGAAATAATTTTAAGAATCTTCCCAAATCTTTCCGCAGTCTGCAAAATCTGGAAGAGCTGTATCTGAATGAAGAAAAAAATATGAATCTGGAACAAACAGTAGAGACACTTTCACTATTACCCAAATTAAAAATTTTACATCTTGAAAATGATCATCTGACGAAACTTCCTAAAAATTTTTCAAAAATTAAAAATTTAGAATCCTTGTATCTGAACAATAATGATTTTAAAAATGTACCAAAAGAAATCATCAATTTGAAAGATCTTAAATATATGGACTTTCAGAATAACCAGATTCGGGATCCGTTGAAAATCAATCAGATTATGAATGACTATGGTGTTGTCATTACATTTTAATACAGAATGCAGATTATAAGATTAAAAGAAAGATTTCCAGTTACAGATGAAAATTTTGGATGCTAAAATTTATATTTGTATCAAATTATAAATGATGTATAGATTTCTGCTCTTTTTTTTAGTTTCATTATTTTCTGCATTTCAGGATTCAGACTATTTTCCACAAAAACCTTTTGAAAATCTTACACCAACAGAAAAGATACTATCTGCTCACAGCTAAGAAAATCAGGACGGTCTGACCAGTCATTTCTCCAAATTCTGATCATTCTCTGCGGTTTCTGATAAAAGAATTGAAACTGATGGTTGATAAAAAATATTCAACTTATAAAGAGCAAAAGGCTTCATATTCCTGTAGAATTTTTATTTAATAAATAAAGTACTAATAAGAATTGTCCTCTTTCAAGCCTTAAAACTCTAATAAAGTTATAAATTTGCCGGACTTAATATCATTATCAATCAAGAATGGAATTATTAGTAGCTACACACAATATTCACAAGAAAGAAGAAATTCAGCAGATTCTGGGAGACAGATTTTTGGTTAAGAGCCTTAGAGATTACAATATTCATGAAGAAATTGTAGAAGACGGTGATTCTTTCCATGCCAATGCTTTAATAAAAGCAAAGTACTGCTTTGAAAAAACAGGAATTCCAAGTTTGGGAGATGATAGCGGTTTGGCTGTGGAGGCTTTAGACGGTAGACCGGGAATTTTTTCTGCCCGCTATGCAGGAGATCATGATTTTGCTAAAAATATTGAAAAAGTTTTGGGTGAAATGGAGGATATTGACAACAGGAAAGCTTTTTTCATTACCGTTCTGTGCTATTATGATGAAAATGGGGCTCAATATTTTGAAGGAAGAGTTTATGGTAATCTTTTGAATGAAAACAAAGGTTTTAAAGGATTCGGATATGATCCTATTTTTGTTCCGGAAGGATATGAAAAGACTTTTGCAGAGATGAATCCCGAAGATAAAAACAAAATTAGTCACAGAAAAAAAGCACTGGATTTGTTTCTGGAATTTTTGAATAAATAAATTTTTGTCGGACAAAGACATTTATCTGGTTGAAAAGCTGTCAGATTTTTTTCTGAAAAATTATTGATTTGAAACAGTCTTAATTTCAGGTCGATTTTCAACCTCAACCTTTTATCGTACATTTGCGTCCTATAATTTTTTGATTTGAGTACTTATTTAACGATATTGGGCTTTAATTCTGCTATTCCGACGGTGAATACATCACCGACGTCACAACTTCTGGAAATGGAAGAACGATGCTTCCTGATTGATTGTGGAGAAGGAACGCAGGTGCAGCTTAGAAAAGCCAAAGCAAGATTTTCAAAGATTAATCATATTTTTATTTCGCATCTTCATGGTGATCATTGTTTTGGTTTGCCGGGACTCATTGCGTCTTTCAGGCTTTTAGGAAGAGAAAATCCGCTTCATGTCTACGGTCCGAAAGGAATAAAAAAAATGCTTGAAACAATTTTTACCATCACTGAAACCCACCGAGGCTTTGAGGTCATTTATCATGAGCTGGATAAGGATTATTCAGAAAAAATTTATGAAGATAACCGGGTAGAAGTGTACACCATACCGCTGGATCACAGGATTTACTGCAACGGATATTTATTTAGAGAAAAACCTAAAGAAAGACACATCAATATAGAAGAAGTCTCTAAATACAGTGAAATTGAAACTTGTGATTATCATCATCTGAAGGCAGGAAAAGATTTTGTATTAAGCGACGGATATGTTTTGAAAAATGAAATTCTGACAACAGATCCTGCACCGCCGGTTTCTTATGCATTTTGCAGTGATACAAGATATTTAGAGTCTGTTGTTTCTATTATTAAAAATGTAAGTGTTCTTTATCATGAGTCTACTTTTCTTCATGATTTGAAAGAAATGGCAGATTATACCGGTCACGCTACGGCTTTGGAAGCGGCTACAATTGCTAAAAAAGCTGAGGTCGGAAAATTGATTTTAGGTCATTTTTCCAATCGTTATGGTGACTTAACGGTCTTTACTGATGAAGCAAGAAATATTTTTCCTAATACGTATCTTCCTAAAGCGCTGGAATGTGTGAAAATTTGATATGGAAATGAATTTTTCAGAATTAAAAGATTTTCTGAACGAGAAGGCAGATTTTTACAACAATCTGGATTTTATTCAGGATGATCCTGTACAAATTCCGCATCGTTTCAGCTTGAAACAGGATGTTGAAATTGCAGGTTTTCTGGCGGCAACTATAGCTTGGGGAAATAGAAAATCTATCATAAGGTCTGCAGATAAAATGTTGGACATAATGGGAAATTCGCCTTATGACTTTGTGATGAACCATACCGAAAGTGATTTGACCTCTTTACAGGATAAAAATATCCACAGAACTTTTAATGGTGAAGATTTTATTTATTTCATCAGGCAGTTTCAAAAAATTTACAGTGAAAATGAAAGTCTGGAAGATTTGTTTTTGATTAATAACGAAGAAACCAATTTCCAGCATTCTATAGAAAGGTTCAGGCAGAAGTTTTTGGGAACAGAAAAACACAGAACGCATAAACATGTAAGTTCGCCCTATAAAAATTCTTCTTCCAAACGGATCATGATGTTTCTTAGATGGATGATAAGAAAAGATAACCGCGGTGTAGATTTCGGAATCTGGCAGAAAATAGATCAACGGTTTTTATCCATTCCTTTAGATGTTCATACAGGGAATATCTCCAGGAAACTTGGTTTGATTTCCAGAACTCAAAATGACTGGAAAACGGTAGAAGAACTTGATATTATTGTGAGAAAGCTGGATGATAAAGATCCTTCAAAATATGATTTTGCACTTTTTGGATTAGGAGTAACCAAAGATTTACTGTAAACAAAAACGAACTGAACTGATGAAAAAGTCACACGAAAAAATAGAATTGCTGGAAAAAATAGCCAACGGAATTACCTGGTGGATAGGCTCAATACCTTCTTTAATTGCTCATACTCTGTTTTTTTTAATTTCATTTTTACTTCCCATTCTCAATATAGTTGAGTTTGACAAAATGCTTTTGATACTTACTACGGTGGTTTCTTTGGAAGCTATTTATCTTGCCATTTTTATCCAGATGTCGGTAAATAAAAGCCATGAAAAAATTGAAGATATCCAGGAAGATATTGAAGACATTCAGGAAGATATTGAGGAAATCAGCGAAGACATCGAAGAAATTAGTGAAGATATTGAAGAGATTAACGAGGATATTGAGGATATTCAGGAAGATATTGAAGAGATCAATGAAGAAGAAGACGAGGACGACCATAATGAACGTGCAAAAAACGTAATCCTGAAAAGTAATGTCAGCAGTAATAAAAACGAAATAAAATTTCTGAAAGATAAAATTACAGAGCTTCAGAATAAAATTGACGAGATGAAAAAAGATTAATCATCTCTGTTTCTAATATAAATTCCTTATTTAGAGATTAAAAAAAGGTTAAATTTTTAAGTTAAAATTTAATTAAATTACTATCTGATTATCAATAATTAGCATATAAGAGTATTTTAAGTCATAAAAAATTGGTATTTTTGGACAAACAATTCCAAAATGTTAAATTATAGATTAAATAATTACTCTAAATTAAGTTTTTTTCTACTTTTTCTTATTGGGTTTACTTCTTATGCCCAGAAAAGATCAGTTAATGATAAGAAAGCAAAGCCTTCTGCTGCAAAAGCAGGCGATTTAATTGATGTAAATGTTGCTTCTTATCCTCAAAGTGCTTTTACTCCTACTCAATTGGTTACCAATGTGCTTGTAGGTGCCGGTTCCACTTGTGCTGCTCCCAATATTTCAAACGTAACAGTTTCTCCTAATCATCCTGTAACTATGAATGACAGATTTTGGGGATACTTTAATAAAACAACGTCTAATTTTCCTTTTCAGGAAGGTATTGTTCTTACAACAGGTTTTGCCAGAAAAGCGGGGAATAATCCTGAGGCAAATGTTTTGAGTGACGGGAATGGTGGAGGAAGTGATCCCGATCTGATTGCAGCTATTGGAACTACTACCACCATTAATAATGCAGCCATTTTAGAATTTGATTTTGTTCCTTCCAGTACGCAAATGAAGTTTAATTATATTTTTGCTTCTGAGGAATATACCGGTTCATTTCCATGTCCGCCTACGCAGTATGATGATGCTTTTGCATTACTGCTGAAGCCTAATACGCCAGGTTCAACTTATACCAATCTGGCTGTTTTGCCAGGAGGAGCAGGACCTGTTTCTGTAACGAATATTTTACCATCAAGTTTTTCTTGCGGACCCATTAATGGAAATTATTTCGGATCTCTTTCTCCTAATGCAACCAATTACAATGGTATTACTGCACCACTTACGGCAGAAGCAACAGTGATACCGGGTCAGTCATACCATATCAAAATGGTTGTGGCAGATGCAAGAGATTCAATATACGGTTCTGCTGTATTTCTACAGGCAGGCTCTTTTGATATAGGACTAAGTATTGTAGACGGGGCAGGAAATCCTTTGCCTGAAACAATTAATGTTTGCGATAATACTCCACAGGTTTTAACGGCTCTTACCTCTGCTGTTCCTGGAACTACATATCAATGGCTGAGAAATGATATTCCTATTCCGGGCGCAACAAATGTATCTTATACAGCGACATTACCGGGAGTCTATAAAGTTCAGGTAACACTTCCGGGATCTACATGTCCTGTAGAAGCAAAGATTACCATTATCGGGGGTACTTCACCGGCTGCACAAAACGCAACATTGAAGCTTTGTGCTACTCCTGCTGTAAGCAGTTTTAATCTGAATGATGCAAAGCCGCTAATCAGTACAGCGACGGGTGCGGTATTCCGTTTTTATACCAATCAGGCAGATGCACAGCTTCAGAACAATAATTTTATTCCGGAAGCTGCTTTGTTATTATATAATGCAAACGATGGTCAGGTTCTGCATGTTGTTGTTTCTGATGGAGGTTTTTGCAGCAGGCTGGTTACTTTAACATTAAGAAAAGAAGATACTCCTGTTGCTCAGCTTGTGAGTACAAAACTCAGCATCTGTGTAGGAGAATCTGCAACACTTACTGCATCTGGAGGCGTTACTTATCAATGGGAAGGATTCTCCGGAACGGGAGCTGTAAGAAATGTTTCTCCAACGCAAACGACAACATATACTGTCTATGCAATCGGAGCTCAGGGCTGCAAATCTTTACAGCCTGCAATAGTTACAGTGGAAGTAGTCCCTGCAATTAAATCAAATTTAGCAGGAGGCTACATCTGTGCAGGTGACAGGATTACTTTAGATGCAGGTGCAGGACCAGGTTATTCTTATACATGGAGTAACGGAGCAACAGGTCAGACTCTTGTTGCTGACAGTCCGGGACTGTATTTTGTAGATATCACCAACGGAGTTTGTACCAAGAGATTTACTACAGAAGTAAAATTAGCTACAATTCCGGAAATTGTAAACGTAGATTACAATCAAAACGGGACTTTAATTGTAACTGCTTCAAGTCTAGGCGGCGGAGTTTTAGAATATTCTGCAGATAATGGGGTAACATGGCAGAATTCAAATTTATTCAATAATATTCCAAGCAACACGATTGTTTATATAAGAGTTAGAGTAAAAAATACAAGCTGTGTAGGTTATCTTGAATACTTTACTTTTATGATGCAGAATGTGATTACGCCTAACGGAGATAATGTGAATGATAAAATTGATTTCAGAGGAATAAGTGATTACAATAAATTTCAGGTAGTTATTTCAGATCGTTACGGAAGAGAAGTTTATAAATCTGATAAAACAAGACCTTTCTGGGACGGATATTTTCAGGGAAAAAAATTGCCAACCGCATCTTATTGGTATCAGATTACATTTGAAGATCCTGCCAGTAAACAGCTTACAGTAAAAACAGGCTGGATTTTACTTAAAAATATAGAATAGCATTTATAAAAATTATTAAAAAGACCGAGAATATCGGTCTTTTTTAATATTATAATTTCAGATAATTTATATTGAAGCTTATAATTGCGATAATGTAATTGATTTTCAACTAAATTTTAATTAAAAAAATAGTATTTTTGTTCAAAATAGCTAAAATGTTGAATAACATATTTAAAAATATACTCTATATTTTCGTTTTTTTACTAATTGGTAATCAGGCTTTTCTTTCACAACAGCGTTCAGTTAAGCAGTTAAGCAAAGCTTCCAGTCAAACAATGAAAGCAGGAGCATTTATTGATGTTAATACTCCTGCTTATGTGGAGTCTTCATACAGTATTACTCAGCTTGTAACAGATGTTTTAATTGCAGGTGGCTCCAATTGCTCTACAGCAAATGTTTCCAATGTTGTTGTTTCTCCCAATCTTCAGGCAAGCAGTCAAAACAGAAGTTGGGGATTTTTTAATAAAGGAACGACCAATTTTCCTTTTGCTAAAGGAATTGTTCTTACCACTGGGCATGCAAGAAAAGCAGGAAATACATTTCAGGCAGCACAGTTGGGTGACGCATTAGGAACACAGGGAGATATAGACCTTGCTACAGCATTAAATATTCCTAATAATATGCTCGAAGATGCAACTTATATAGAATTTGACTTTGTACCTACTTCCACAGAGGTAAGTTTCAGATATTTGTTTGCTTCTGAAGAGTATGACAGCAACTTTCCGTGTCAGTTTGTTGATGGTTTTGCGCTTTTATTAAAGAGAGTCGGCGATCCTACTTATACCAATCTGGCAGTTTTGCCGGGCGGTGCGGGTCCTGTGAGTGTTAGAAATATTCGTCCTGCAACACAGTTTAGTGGTGCACCTCTTTCCTGCGGAGCTTTAAATGCTGCATATTTTGGAGGGTATAATAATGCCGCCATTGAAACGAACTTCAATGGTCGTACAGTTCCATTAACTGCTACGGCAACGGTAATTCCGGGTCAGACTTATCATTTTAAAATGGTCCTTGCAGATTATGATGATTCCACTTATGACTCCGGTGTTTTCTTAGAAGCCGGATCTTTTGATATTGGTGTGAAAATTTTAGATCCTGCAGGGGTGCAGCTTCCTGATTCAATCAATGTCTGCGATAATACACCAACAACATTTACTGCTTCAACGCAGATTGCGGGAGCAACTTATCAGTGGTTTTTGGGTCCTAATCCAATTCCAGGAGCAACGAATGCTTCTTATACCGCCACTCAACCGGGAGTTTATAAAGTTGAGGTTACTATTCCTGGAAATTCGTGTCCCGGAACAGCTACTATAACAGTCATTGGAGGCACATCTCCTACAGTTCAGAACGCTACACTTACAAGCTGTTACGCAGCAGGAAATGTAAACTTTAATCTTACCGCTGCTCAGACAGCTATAAGCACAACTCCGGGAGCAACATTTTCATATTATCTGAATCAATCTGATGCAAACCTGGGAAATACAAATACCATCAATTCTCCAACGACTTTTTCAAGCGCAGGAGGTCAGACTATTTATGTTTTGGTGAAAAATGGATTTTGTTCACGTGTTGCTCAGCTTCAGCTGGTTAAAGCTCCTGAAATTGCTGTAAATATTGCAAATCCGGCAGTTTTAACATGTACTACTAATCAGGTTACGCTCAATGCTTCAGGATCTGTTTTTCCTGCAGGTTCTACATTTTCATGGACTGCAGCAGGGGGAGGTAATATTGTTTCCGGAGCTAATACACTAAATCCTGTAGTAAATTCTGCGGGAACTTATACATTAACAATTTCCAATACTTATCAGCCTGGAAATGTAAGCTGTACAGCTACAGGTACGGTAAATGTGGTTGGAAACAGTACTCCGCCGACTACAGGTCTTACAGCGAGTAAAATATTGATCTGTCAGGGAGAATCTGTAATACTTACTGCAACCGGAGGAGCTACCTATAATTGGGCAACACTTCCTGGAACAGGAAATACACAAACAGTAACACCGGCTACAACTACTACCTACAGTGTAACGGCCGTGGGAGCAAATGGTTGTGTTTCTACTGCACCTGCAACCATTACCATTGAAGTATCACAGCCAATTACAGTACAAAACGCAACAATTTTAAAATGTTATCAGCAGGGAAGTATTACTTATGACTTAACATCAGCACAGAGTAATATCACAACTTCTGCAACGGCAACTTTTGCATATTACATAAATCAGTCAGATGCTAATTCAGGTAATACGAATACAATCGGAAATGTGACTAATTTCCAAAGTGCAGGAAATCAAACGATCTATGTAGTGGTAAAAAATGGTGGTTGCAGTTATGTTGTAACTTTACAGCTATTAACGACAGCGCCTACCAATTTATCTATTGCAGCTCCGCAAACCATTACATGTACTCTTCCTCAGGTTACACTCAATGCATCTGGATCTACTATACCAACAGGATCTACAATTCAGTGGACTACTACAGGCGGAAATATAGTTTCCGGTGGAAATTCTCTTAATCCTGTAGTGAATGCGGGAGGTACTTATACATTAACGGTGTCTAATGTTACAGCTCCTTCTGGATTAAATTGTACATTTACTGCATCAGTTACTGTGACTGAAAATAAAACGCTTCCGGTTGCAAATGTTGGTGCATCTGTTCCGCAAATCTGTCCAGGCGAATCAGTGACACTCACTGCGACTGGTGGAGTTTCTTACATTTGGTCAAATTTAACAGGAACAGGGAATACTCAGGTTGTATCACCTGCAACAACTACAACTTATACAGTTACAGCAATCGGTGCTAATGGATGTGTATCTGCGAATCCCGCTTCTGTTACAGTGATCGTAGGACCTCCTACTGCAATTGTTGCAGCATCCAAATCAAAAATATGTGCAGGTGAATCTGTTACATTAACGGCAAGCGGTGGTTTTACTTATAATTGGGTAGGACTTACGGGAACCGGTAACACACAGATTGTTTCACCAACAGTAACTACAACGTATCAGGTTTTTGCTTTGGGAGGGAATGGCTGTGTTTCCAATACTCCGGCAACAATAACTATTGAGGTTGTTCCGGCAATTGTCTCAACATTAAAAGATGTATACGTTTGTCAGGGTGATGCAGGAACTTTAGATGCAGGAGCAGGACCAGGGTATACTTATGTATGGAGTACAGGTCAGACTACTCAGACTATTACAACCAATGTGCCTGGTTCATATTCTGTAACCATCAGCAACGGAACCTGTTCCAGACTTTTTACGGCACAGATTATCAATCCGGACTTACCTCAATTCAGCAATATCGTATATAATGATGGGGTATTGACGCTCACTACAACAAATCCTACCGGTGGAATTCTAGAATACTCAATTGACGGAGGAGTTACATGGCAGCAGTCTAATATTTTTTATAATGTAATGAAGAATATCAGTTATAATATTCAGGTAAGGGTTCAGGGAGCGCAGTGTAGTACTTCAATAGAGTTTTTCACGTTTGTTATCAGCAATGCAATTACTCCGAATAGCGACGGAATAAATGATTACATTGATTTTAGCGGAATAAGTGGATACAAAAACTTTGCAGCATCTATTTTTGACAGATATGGAGCAGAATTATTTAAAGCGGATAAATCAAACACAAGATGGAATGGTTCTCTGAAAGGAATAAATCTTCCAACAGCTACCTATTGGTATCGGGTACAATGGGAAAATCCTGCAAGCAAAAAGCTTGAGCTAAAATCAGGATGGATTTTGTTAAAAAACAGAAATTAATTATAATAAAAGAGTTGTTCACTATGAATAACTCTTTTTTTTTATAAAAAATACAGTTATTAATGATGTTTTGTCAAAAAATAATTAAATTTGATGAAACAATATTATTATGAGGAGAATTTTACTAATTTTTTCATTATTGCTAATAACAACGAACCATTACTATTCTCAAACTCCTGAGTCTAGAAAACAGCAGAAAAAAACGCTCTCTGCAATGTCAAAAAAAGCAGGGGCTTTTATTGATGTAAATGCACCAGGCTATCCGGAAACAGATTTTTCTCCGTTGCAGCTTGTGAAAGATGTATTAATATCATCAGGGACAAATACATGTTTAGTTCCCAATGTTTCTAATGTAACAGTAACTCCTAATTTACCTGTTACCAACAACAACCGATCTTGGGGCTATTTTCACAGAGGAACTACCAACTTTCCTTTCAAAGACGGGATCATCCTATCCACAGGCTTTGCTAGAAATGCAGGAAATACAGGCGCAACCGGAACATTAAGTGATAATAATACAGGGGGAAGTGATCCTGATCTTGCCGCAGCAATAGGAGTCTCTGGTACTCTTACGAATGCTGCTGTACTTGAATTTGATTTTGTACCTACAACTTCTCAGATTAAATTTAATTATTTACTGGCATCTGAAGAGTACACAGGTTCTTTTCCGTGTAGTTATGCAGATGCTTTTGCATTGTTATTGAGACCGGTAGCTGGAGGACCTTATGTTAACATGGCTGTTCTTCCGGGTGGAGCAGGTCCGGTGAGTGTAACAAATATTCGTCCTGAAATTCCGGGATCTTGCGGAGCAGCAAACCCAGCTTATTTTGGAGGTTTTAACACAGCCAATATTGAAACTAATTTTTACGGAAGAACGATTCCGCTTACTGCAACTGCAACGGTAGTACCGGGACAGGCTTATCATTTTAAAATGGTTGTTGCTGATTTCGGACCTTTTGGTGCGGATTCCTCTTATGATACAGCAGTATTTTTAGAGGGCGGCTCATTTAATATCGGGGTAGAATTATTAGATAATACAGGGGCAACTTTACCTAATGAAATTAATGTATGTGATAAAGTTCCTACTGTCTTGACGGCTTCTGTTAATGACCCTATTATGACTTTTCAGTGGTTCTACGGAACGACTCCTATTCCTGGAGCTACTACCAATACAATTACAGCAATAGAACCGGGAGTATATACTGTTGAAGTAAGTGTTCCGGGGAATCCGTGTCCAGGAAAAGCATCTATAACGATTAACGGAGGAACTACACCTCTCGGGCAGAATGCAACGTACCTGCTTTGTAGTACACCGGATATTACCACCTTTGATTTGAACGGAGCAAAACCGCTCATGAGTCCAACGCCCAATGCTACATTTCATTTTTACGAAAATTTAGCTGATGCTCAGGTAAAAAATAATGCTTTCATTACTAATGTAGCCAACTATAACGGAGCTGACGGACAGATTTTATATGTCGTTATTTCCGATGGAGGATTCTGTAGTGTTTTGGTTGAACTTACGCTACACCGTGAAGTTACCCCTGTTGCAGGATTATTGCCAGACAGAATAAGGGTTTGCGCAGGAGAAACTGTTACGCTTACAGCATCAGGCGGTGTTACTTATGAATGGGTAAATTTTACTGGAAGCGGAAATACACAAACCGTTCCTGTTTATCAGACCACTACATTTGAAGTTTATGCAATCGGAACAAAAGGTTGTAAATCATTACAGCCTGCCAGATTTACGGTAGAAGTAATTCCTGCAGTAAGCACTACTTTGCAGGATGTTGAGATGTGTATTGGTGACAGTTTAGTCTTAGACGCGGGTGCGGGAGATAATTATTCTTATTTATGGAGCACAGGTGCCACTACACAGACGATTACGGTTACAGAATTAGGTATTTATAAAGTTATTATTAAAAATGGAATCTGCGAAAACGAATTTACTGTTAAAGTTCACGGAGCAGCATCTCCTTATATTACCAGCCTGAATTACGAAAACAATATCCTTACTGTAACTGCAGCAAACCCTACCATAAACAATATTTCTGTAAATCTGGAATATTCTTTAGATGGAGTTTTGTGGCAGGATTCTAATGTCTTTACGGGTCTTTTAGATAATACAAACTACACAGTAAGAGTTCGTTCCAAAGGCACAAGCTGTGCCGGAAGTATTGAATTCTTCACTTTACAGATCAACAATATCATTACCCCTAATCAGGATGGTGTGAATGATGTTTTAGATTTAACGTCTTTAACGGGCTTCAAAAATTTCAATGGTTCTATTTATGACAGATATGGAGTTGAGGTTTTCAGATTTACAAAAGAAACGCCAATCTGGAACGGAACCGTTGGAGGTAAAAAATTACCTACTGCAACCTACTGGTATAAATTCAACTTTGAGTACAGCAAGTCTAAAACTCAAATGAACAGGTCAGGATGGATTATGCTGAAAAACAGAGAATAAAAATAAATTTTAACAAACAAAAAATGCCTTTCAAATCTGAGAGGCATTTTTTTGTTTTTAGATGTTGTCTTTCCAGAGTCTTGTAAACAAAATAAAGTCTGAAACACTGAGTTCTTCAGCTCTTTTATCTAAAAATTCATGAGTTTTTAAAGCATCAGGAATAGTAAGAATTTTCAGGGCATTGGAAAGTTTTTTTCTTCTTTGGTTAAAACCTGCTTTTACAATTTGTTTAAAAAGAATTTCGTTTCCGGTAAGTCCTTCTTTGGGATTTCTTGTCAGTTTAATCACCCCCGACTTTACTTTAGGAGGAGGATTGAATACATTTTCATGTACTGTAAAAAGATATTTCACATCATAATAAGCCTGAATCAAAACTGACAGAATGCCATAATCTTTCGTTCGCGGCACCGCTGCCGTTCTTTCAGCCACTTCTTTCTGAAACATCCCTACCATTTCGGGAATCAGCTCATAATGATCTATAATTTTGAATAAAATCTGAGAAGAAATATTGTATGGAAAGTTGCCGATAATTGCAGTTTGTTCCTGAGGAGAATCCAAAAAATCATACTTCAGAAAGTCACCTACAAAACTTTTTTCGGTGATTTTAGAATAATTGTCTTTAAGATATTCAATAGATTCATGATCAATCTCTGCAAGATAAAGGTGCTGTTCTTTTTCGATGAGATATTTGGTAAGAACTCCCATTCCCGGACCCACTTCAAGGATGTTGCTGTAATTATCAAAACTCAGTCCCTCAACAATTTTCCTTGCGATATTTTCGTCAGTCAAAAAGTGTTGACCGAGATGTTTTTTTGCTTTTACACTCAAAGTTTTTTATGATTTCGTTAACAATGATTTTCTTTAATTCGTCCCAAATTTCGGAAGTTTTTTTCTAATTTAGCCAAAAATTTTAATATTAATGGCTAAATCGGTAGATGACTTTAATAAGAGAAGGCTTAGATCCAGCAATATTACCGTAGTAGTAAGTATTGCTCTGGTATTGTTTTTACTGGGATTAATGGGACTTATTCTGATCAATGCACAGAAATATTCGGATTACCTTAAAGAACAGCTTGTAGTAAACGCATACTTTGATGAAAACTATGATATTAAAGATTCTGCTAAAATAGCTAAGCTGGAAGCTGATGCAGTACAGCAAATTCAGAAAATGGAATCTGTAAAGCGTACCAAGTATATTTCAAAAGCAATGGCAACCGCTGAAGCCAAAAAAAGTCTGGGAATTGATACAGAAGCATTGTTTGAAGACGATATTTACCCTGCTTCCGTAGAAATTGCACTGAAACCGGAATATAATGATTCTATTAAAATTACAGGTGTTCTCCAGCAGATAAAGGCGGTTCCGGGAATCACCGATGTAAAAAACGATTCAGATTCACAACAGATTTATGATAAGCTTAATAAAATTTTAAAGTGGATTTTAGCTTTTTGCGTACTGTTTTTAGTATTGGCAATTGTTCTGATTAATAATTCTATTCGTCTTAAAGTTTTCTCAAAAAGATTTATTATCAAAACAATGCAGCTTGTAGGAGCTAAACGCAGGTTTATTTTAACACCATTCATTAAAGAAGCTGTTATTTTAGGATTATTGGGAGCTGTGATTGGATTAATGGCATTGTCAGGAATCTGGTATTACTTTACAACAACCATCAAGACGCCTTTTGTACAGGATACCAATCAGTATATCTGGCTCGTTTCGGGAGTATTTGGAGTAGGAATATTCATTACGGTTTTAAGTACAATCATTGCAACATGGAGGTTTCTGAGATCTAATGTTGATGACTTATATTATTCATAAAAAATGAGCAAAAAAACAAATAAATTCTCTGCTACAGACTTTGGAAGCGAGACGGAAGCACCGAAGGAAAATAACTTTTATTTCGGAAAAGATAATTTCAAGTGGATGCTGATCGGCATTGCATGTATTGTAGCCGGTTTTCTGCTGATGATGGGACCAGATGCCAATACTGTTGACGGTAAGTTTAATCCTGATGTCTGGAATGATGATATTTTCTCCATCAGAAGAATAAGAATAGCACCGCTGCTTATCGTCATAGGATTTGGAATAGAAGTCTACGCGATTTTGAAAAGAAAATAGAAATATAATTTTTTTTATAGAGATTAAGAAGTTCAGAATTTAAGGCAAGTGTCTTAATACCTAAATTTCTTAATCTTTTAATTTAATCACCAAAAATGGATTTAGTAAAAGCAATCATTATTGCCATCATAGAAGGACTTACAGAATATTTACCAATTTCATCTACTGCTCACATGGGATTTACAGCCAGCTTATTAGGGCTGAAAGAAGATGAATTTCTCAAAATGTTTCAGGTTTCCATACAGTTTGGTGCCATTCTGTCTGTGGTAGTAGCTTATTGGAAAAAGTTTTTTGATCTGAAAAATCTGCAGTTTTATTACAAACTCGGCTTTGCCGTAATTCCGGCTTTGGTTTTAGGATATATTTTTGATGATATGATAGAATCTGTTCTTGGCAACCAGATTGCAATTTCCACAGTTTTGGTTTTAGGAGGGGTGATCCTGTTATTTGCAGATCAATGGTTTAAAAATCCTGTTATTCATGACGAAAAAGGAATTTCTATTAAAAAAGCAGTGACGATTGGCTTTTGGCAATGTCTTGCAATGATGCCGGGAACCAGCAGAAGTGCTGCTTCTATTATTGGTGGAATGACGCAGGGATTATCAAGAAAAGCAGCCGCCGAATTTTCTTTCTTTCTGGCAGTACCTACCATGTTGGCGGTAACAGTATATTCGGTTTTTGTGAAAACCTGGGGCAAAGAAACAGGAAACCCGATGAAAGGTTACGAAATGATTTTAGAATCTCAGGAACACATCACCATCTTTATTGTAGGTAATATCGTAGCATTTGTGGTGGCATTAATTGCCATCAAAGCGTTCATCGGAGTTTTAAACAAATACGGTTTCAAACCTTGGGGATGGTATCGTATTTTTGTAGGAATTGCTTTGCTGATTTATTTTTACTGGTTCAAATAATACTTCCGGAATAAATTATTAATAATGATTTGGGCAGCAATTTCCGTCTTCCACTCCCGCTTTTTTGCCTTCGTTTCTCTTCGGCAAAAAGAGCTCCGTTCAAGCCGGCTGCAAAGTAGTGCTTATCAATATATGAACTTCAATAATAGTACAGATCTAAAGATATTAACATAGAAATGACAGCCGAAGAATTACAGTCAGGACACATATTTTTATTAGACAAGCCTTTAGATTGGACTTCTTTTCAGGCGGTCAATAAAATGAAATATAAGCTCAAAAGAGAATTTAATCTGCCGAAAAAATTCAAAATAGGTCATGCCGGAACCTTAGATCCGAGAGCAACGGGACTTCTCATTGTATGCACAGGTAAATTCACCAAAAAAATTCCCGAAATTCAGGACGCACCTAAAGAATACTGGACAGAAATTAAAATCGGTGTACAGACTGAATCTTACGACACCGAAAAACCTGAGATTCTTCATCAGGACATTTCAAATATCACAGAAGATAATGTAAAAAGTGTTTTAGATCAGTTTTTAGGCGAAATAGATCAAAAGCCACCCATCTTTTCTGCCATTAGAATTGATGGCGCAAGAGCGTATAATCTGGCAAGAGCAGGAGAGGAAGTAGAGATGAAATCCAGGAAAACAACCATTCATTATATAAAAGATGTTGAAATCAATTTTCCTCTGGTGAGTTTTACGGTAGGCTGTTCAAAAGGTACTTATATCAGAAGTTTAGCCCACGATATTGGTCAGAAACTGGATGTTGGAGCTTACCTTACTCAATTGAGAAGGACAAAAATCGGGGATTATACCGTTGAGGATGCCACAGATCAGTTTTTAAGTAATGATTACAGATTTAGTCATGAATAAATTTTGATAAGTTTTAAATAATTATTCTACGAAACAATTTTTCTAATGGAAAAAACACGTATCAACAAATATCTTTCAGAAGTAGGTTATTGCTCAAGAAGAGCTGCGGATAAACTTTTAGAAGAAGGCAGAATAAAGATTAATGGTAATATTCCTGAACTCGGAACAAAAATTTCAGACGAAGATCTTGTAGAAGTTGACGGGAAACCTATCCGTGAACCTCAGGAAAAGCATGTGTACATTGCATTCAACAAACCTGTGGGAATAGTTTGTACTACAGACACTAGGAGAGAAAAAAACAATATTGTAGATTATATCAATCATCCGAAAAGAATTTTCCCGATTGGGAGGTTAGATAAACCAAGTGAAGGTCTTATCCTTCTTACTTCGGATGGAGATATCGTTAATAAAATTCTTAGGGCAAGAAATAATCACGAAAAAGAATATCTTGTAAGAGTTGATAAGCCCATCAATCCTAAATTTCTGGAGAAAATGAGGAACGGAGTTCCTATTTTAGACACTGTTACCAAAAAGTGTGAAGTAGAAAAAATTGATGATATGACCTTCCGTATTGTATTGACACAGGGCTTAAACCGTCAGATCAGAAGAATGTGTGAATATCTGGGATTTGAAGTAAAAAAACTGAAGCGTATCAGAATTATGAATATCAAATTAGATTTACCTGTTGGAAAATGGAGAGATCTTTCAGATGAGGAAATGAATACGCTTAACCATCTTTTACAGGATTCCAGCAAAACTTTTAATTAAACTAAAAACGAATACAACGATTGTTCATCAATCTTCTTTCACTACTGCTTCACGTTCTCCGTCTTCGTTTTTTCCTTCTTCAATCATTTCTTCAGCTTCCTTTTTTTCTTCAGGATCGGCTGTTTCAATCTTTTCTTCCTGTTCAGTGTTTTTATAATCAATAAAGAATTCACAATAAACCGGAAGATGATCTGAACCAAAATTTTCTAAGGTTTTTAGTTCTTCAATAAAAATATCTTCGCTGTGAAACATCAGATCAATGGGAAATCTGAATAATTTATATTTTGCATGAAATGTTGATACAAAAGCACGACCAATTCTGGGATCAATCAGTTCGCTGGTTTTTCTGAATAAAATGGAAGATTTAGACCACGCTACATTATTAAAATCTCCTACAACAATTACTGGCTTGTTAATTTCTATAACTCTTTTTGCGGTACATAAAAGATCGCCGTCTCTTTCCTTAGATGTTTCTTCCTCAGTAGGACTTGGCGGTGGCGGATGAATTCCGAAAAATACGAATCTAAAACCGTCATCAGTTTTCAAATGTGCTTCAATGCTCGGAATATCATCTGCAACGAAAAAGTGGGTTGTAGATTCTTCAATTTTAATTCTGGAATAAAAATGCATTCCGTAGGTATTTTCCAGCGTTACTTTATGGTGATATGGATAATCTTTCTCCAAAACCCGTAAAGCGTTTTCCCAATCGCTGTTACTTTCCATTGTTAAAAACATCTCAGGTTTACAGTTGTTGATAAGATCAATAAATCTTTGATAATCTGTATTGAACTGATAAATATTGGCAGATATAAAATGAACTTTTTTAGATGAATTTTTTCCACGCTCATGTTTTCTTACCCGGTAAAGTGGTGTGTATTTGACGAGAATCAGACCGTGATAGACAATAAGCAACAGAAGAAACCCCTGAAAATACCAAAAATATGAGATTGAACTTTTGATCGCAAAACCCATCAGAAAAACCAAAAATGTAATAATAGTTACCTGAATTTTTCCAAAATCAGGAACTCTGAAAACCCAATGCTGACTTGGGATTCTGGGAAATGCAGAAAAAAGAAACAACAGTATAACAAGAATATAATAAACAGTCGGCATGTAATTTAATAAAGAGATAAATTTAAGCTATTTTTGGCTGATTTTATAATAATCAGATTTAAACTTTATTCATTAAAACAAAAACTGTTCTCAAATTTTTTTAATTTTAAACTTTTAATGATTATTTCAAGAAATTACATTATTTTGAATAGTAACCTAAAAAATATCCTTGATATGAGAAAAAAAATGCTATATATATTTATTCTGGTAAGCAGTTTCTGCTTTGGACAGACTTCTGATGAGCATTCTGTGAAAGAAGTCATCAATTCGTTATTTACAGGAATGAAAAATACAGATGCTGAAACAGTAAAAGCTTTGTTTACAGATCAAGCGATACTGCAGACAATTACCAAAGATGGGAATGTAAAAACAGATGATGTGAGAGAATTTCTTTCCTCATTTTCTAAATTTTCTAAAAATGATCTGGACGAAAGAATAGTTTTTAAAAGTATCAGCATTGATGGTGATTTGGCGAGTGTTTTCACGCCATATTCGTTTTACTTTAAAGGCAATTTTTCACATTGCGGAGCCAACAGCTTTCAGTTGATAAAACAAAATGGAACATGGAAAATCCATTATTTGATTGATACCAGAAGAAAAGAAAACTGCAAAGAAATTTTAAAATGAAAATCCATCATATCGCTGTTATCTGCTCAGATTACGAAGTTTCTAAAAGGTTTTATACTGAAACTTTGGGCCTAAATATTCTTCAGGAAGTTTATCGCAAAGAAAGACAGTCTTATAAATTAGATTTGGGAATAGGAGAGGAGTATGTCATCGAACTTTTTTCATTTCCCAGTCCACCAAAACGACCCTCAAGACCGGAAGCCTGCGGATTAAGACATTTGGCATTTTCTGTAGAAAACATT
Organism: Chryseobacterium binzhouense; assembly: GCF_007474545.1. Taxonomy (GTDB): domain Bacteria; phylum Bacteroidota; class Bacteroidia; order Flavobacteriales; family Weeksellaceae; genus Chryseobacterium; species Chryseobacterium binzhouense. The sequence continues at coordinate 85,394 of NZ_VKOG01000007.1, read as the reverse complement.
CACAATAAAAGAGAAGAATTGATTGGTAAAGGCTTAAAATGCGAGGAAATCCGTATTGATGAATTTACCGGAAAAGAATTTTTCTTTACGCAGGATCCTGATGAATTGCCACTGGAGTTTTATGAATCATAGACCTGAACATACAGCGCTCAGAGATTGATTTATGATTATTTAATATCGAATATTAAAATTTTAAAATCAAATTTTAACTTGCGTATCCTGTAAAAAAACTAATTGCCATAATTGCCAAAACAATCATGGAAATTACAACATATACATAATCTTTTTCTTTCAAATATCCAATCAGGGCAAAAATAATCCTCATTAACGGGGTAAAGATCAGCATCAGAATTCCAAGCTGTATAATTGCCATTCCCTCACCTTTCATCAAGGTTTCCCAAAAATGGCTCCAGACCTTTTCTGAAGAATTTCCCATATCGAGCATGGTGTACTTTCTCGGCATCTTAAAGCCTTCCATAAAAAGCTTTACAAAACCGATTAAAGAAGTGGTAACCGACAAAATAACTCCTAAACGAAGAAGATTTCCTACGGAACGGTTGAGGTCTATATCTGTAAAATCTTTGCTCATGAGAAATTGCTTCTGATCCCGTTATACATCATATATACCGATAGAATCGTAATTACGATGGCGAAAAATGTTTTCAGTTTTTTTGTTTTGGAAACCATTAATGTTTTAGATCCTATAAAACTTCCTACCACTACACCCACCAAAACCGGAGCTACAATGACAGGGATGATTTCGCCTCGTTGAAAATAGATCAGTGAGCTTGCAACCGCAGTTACTCCGATCATAAAATTACTTGTTGTCGTAGAAACTTTGAAAGGAAGTCTCATCATATTGTCCATTGCCAAAACCTTCAACGCCCCGGAACCGATTCCTAAAAGTCCGGACATAGCTCCTGCAAACATCATCATAAAAAAACCGGGAATTGTATTTCTTGCAGCATAGCTTTTTATAACTCCTTTATCGGGAAAAGTTCCGTATAATTTAAGTCGGTCTTCAAGACTTCCTTTGATTAAAGGTTCCTGATGATCCGGCTTTCCTTTTAGATTCAATATCACGGTCAGCAAAAGAATGCTGGCAAAAATAATTCCGATGGTATTGGGATTCAGCATTCCGGAAACCAAAGCTCCTACGATAGCTCCTGCTGTAGTGGCTATTTCCAGAAACATTCCGATCCGCATATTGGTAAATCCTTCTTTTACAAAAGCCACCGCAGCTCCGGAAGAGGTTCCGATTACCGAAATAAGAGATGCGCCAATTGCATAATGCATCGGAACTCCGAAACCCAGTGTCAATAAAGGGATGATGATAACCCCGCCTCCTAAACCTGTAAGTGAACCTAAAAGACCTGCTGAAATAGCGCCAAGAAAAAGTATGATAATCTCCGACATGTTACAAATATAAAACTATTGAGGTTTTCAGACAAACAAACTTCAAAGTTTATTTTTTGCCGTATTTTTGCACCATGAATACTTCATTAAAACTCTTCTACGTGATTTTGGGAGCAACTCCCCAAGGCAGAAATATTGAGCAGCACGATGTTTTTTTTGGCATTGCAGAAAGCCTTAGAGAACTTGTTCCGGACATGAAAGAATTCTGGAAGGAAGCGAAAGGGAATATTCATATCGACGGTTATCAGGAAGTGCGGTTTGCGGATGGATTTGAGATTAATATTATTGAAAAGACTGATCAGGTGTCAGAAAACCAACTGTATTTTATCAATCTGGGTGGTTATAAAGCAGGCTTTTTTCAGGAGTTTCACGAGCAGCATTTAATGGTAGGAAATTCTATGGCTGAAATTGTAAAAAAAGCAAAAAAGACCCAGTTCTATAAAACGATGGGCTTTGAAGGTGCAGTAAGTCATATTGACGACAAACACGGAGTTGATATTGATGATATCTTTAAAGTAAACGATATTCTTCCTCAAAAAATGAAAGAAAAATATTCAATTGTTTTGACAAAACCTGAGGCAGAAAACCAGGAGAATATAACAAAGATCGGATATTTTAAAATTGACAAAGTATAGTTTCTTTGATCATTAAATAAACTTAATAATAAATCATAATAAAAATGAAAATAGGAATCTTAGGAGGCGGTCAGCTGGGACGAATGCTGATTCAGGAAGCGTTGAAATACGACGATGAATTTTATACATTAGATCCGGCTTATGATGCGCCTTGTCATAATATTTCATATTTTACTCAAGGAAACTTCAATGATTACGAAACTGTTCTTGAATTTGGAAAAGATAAAGATGTAGTTACCATCGAGATAGAACATGTTAACGCTGATGCTTTGGCTGAACTTGAGAATCAAGGAATAAAAGTAGTTCCCAATTCCAAAATTATTAAAACAATTCAACAGAAAATACTTCAGAAAAAATTCTATCAGGAGCATAATATTCCAAGCCCTGAATTTGAAGTGATGGATGGAAGCTCTGACGAGATAAAAATGCCGCTCCCTTTCGTACAGAAAATGAATACAGGCGGTTATGACGGAAAAGGAGTTCAGGTAATCCGTACCAATGAAGATATGAAAAACCTTTGGACTCAGGATTCCGTTCTTGAAAAACTGGTGGATATTGATAAAGAACTTTCGGTAATTGTTGCCAGAAACGAAAACGGAGAAACCCAGACTTTCCCGGTAACGGAAATGGTGGCAGATCCGAAATTAAATTTGCTTGATTTTAATATTTGTCCGGTATTGTTGAGTAAAGATGTTGAGAATCAGATTAATTCTATAACTGAGAAATTTCTTAATGCAGTCAATTCTCCGGGACTTTTTGCCATTGAATTGTTTTTGGATAAAGAAGGAAAAGTCTGGGTAAATGAAACTGCTCCGAGGCTTCATAATTCGGGACATCAAAGTCAGGAAGGAAATGCCAATTCACAGTTTGAGCAGATGTATCGTGTTGTGAAAAATTTACCTTTAGCAGATACCGATACTCTTACATTCAGCGGAATGCTTAATCTTGTAGGAGCAGAAGGATATTCCGGAAAAGTAATTTATGAAGGAATGGAAGAAGTGTTGCAATTACCCAAAACCTACGTTCATCTGTATGGAAAAACAGAAACCAAACCGGGACGAAAAATGGGACACATTAATGTTTTGGCAGATTCCAGAGAAGAACTGATGGAAAAATTGATTAAAGTAAAAGCAATGGTAAGAGTCATTGCTTAGAGAATTATAATATATTGATAGAGACTGTTTTTTGAACAGTCTTTTTTATTTATCAACTATTTTAGGATAATCTACCGACCATTTTTTTTCCTGCGAAATATAAATCAGATAAGGACCTTCGAAGCCATTGGGATAATAGAGTTCGTAATTTCCCATGTTGTCTTTCCTGTAAATTGGTCTTCCGGTCTCATCTTTCTGTAATCCTATTTTTTCTAAAGTCTGCCAGTCATTTACTTCAGGGAGTTTACTGCTGGTTTTTTTATAGTTTTCTATATTCTGAATAATGATATTTCCATTTTCAATATCAGATTTTCTGGTGATTTCTATCGGAAGATTCCAGTAAATAGTCAAGGAAATGATAATTAAAACTATAACGGAAAGGGTGAAAATCAATGTTTTTTTCATTGCAATTGAGTTTTTATAAAGCTATTCAATTTTTTTCTTTTTAAACATTTCACGATTATAATTGATCACAAAAACTCCCAAAATAATAAAAAATGCGGCAATAATAAATTTAGCTGAAATTTGTTCACCTAAAAGAAGCCAGCTCAGAAATATGGAAATAATAGTATTCACATAGGATAAAATAGAAACCTGTACTGCAGAAACTCTCGTTAATGCATAATGAAATGCAAAAAAAGCAGCTACTGATCCAAATATCGCCAGATAAATCATAGCCGAAATACTTTTTGCACTCCATTGGTCAAACTGATAATCATCTGTTAGCGAGAAAGCAAAGCAGAGCTGTATAATTCCTGCAAATATGAACTGGTAAAATAGATTGAGTGTAATATTTTTGCTCTGAATATTAAGTTTTTTGGTAAAAATGGTTCCGGAAGCCCATCCTCCGATGGCAATAATAAGATAAAAAATTCCCATTCTGTAGGCAGGATTTGCCATATCTGAAATTCCGTCCCAAAAGATAAACAGGATTCCGAAAAAACTTAATGCAACTCCTATTAAAGCCCGAATGCTGAATTTTTGCAGTCCGAAAGCGACACTGCCGAGGAAGACAACAATTGGCGAACACGCACTTATCAAAGATGTGAGGCTGCTGGTAACTTCTTCTTCAGCTACCGTAGTCATACCGTTGGCTACGATCAGCATTAATATTGAAAAAATGATTTGATAGCCAAAGTTTTTCCACCCGATCCATTCTAGTTTTTTCTGATACAGTAAAATGATAAGCATGATAATTCCTGCCAAAAACTGTCTTATTCCTGCAACAAACCATGCCGGGATCGTTTCCACCGCCACTCTGATGCCCAAAAAAGTAGTTCCCCAGACAATGGCAACGGTAAAAATCGCTAAAGTGAGTTTGTAATTTTTCAAAGTAAAACGAATCAAAGTGAAGCTGCAAAGGTATTTATTTTAAAATGAATAAAATATGATTGTCAGTTTTGTATCGGTTACCTGTATGTTAATATTACCCAATTTTAGTTAAAATTTACTGTAATTTGTAAATCAGTCCATTTTCTTATCTTTGAACATCTAATAAATTTAAAAAAATGATTGGAATCATCATGGGAAGTCAGAGCGACTTACCGGTAATGGAACAGGCAGCAAATTTTCTGAAATCTTTAGACATTCCGTACGAACTGACCGTAGTTTCTGCGCACAGAACTCCTGAAAGAATGTTTGATTATGCGAAATCAGCCAAAGAAAGAGGTCTTAAAGCAATCATCGCAGGAGCAGGCGGAGCGGCGCATCTTCCGGGAATGGTGGCAAGTTGTACTACTTTGCCTGTAATTGGGGTTCCTATTTTATCCAGCAATTCTATTGACGGATGGGACTCTGTTTTATCTATTTTACAAATGCCTGGTGGAATTCCGGTAGCAACAGTCGCTTTAAACGGAGCTTTGAATGCCGGTATTTTAGCCGCTAAAATTTTAGGAAGCGGAAATGAAAATGTAGCCGAAAAACTTCGGATTTATCAGGATTCTTTGAAAGATAAGGTTTTAGGAACTGTGGATGACATTAAAACGAAACATCCGAATTTGTATGATCTTTAACTTCGGACTATTTTTATAATTAAGATTATTTTTTACCACAACGAACACAATATTTATTCATAAAACTTATAAGTATTGTGTTTTTGGTGAAATCTTTCTTGCGACTGGTTAACCCATAGTGTGATAAATAACGAATATTCAAATTTTTGAAGTTAATACACAAGGAACACAGCATTTAAAATGTAGAAAGGTTTAGCTCATATCTTTCTTTAAATTCGTAATATAATAAGAAGGAGTTACGCCCGTTAATTTTTTGAAAGCAGTTACAAAAACTTTAGGCGAAGAAAAACCGCTTTCTTCTGCCAGATAATTAATCTTAAACTCTCTGTATTGCTTATTTTCATACAATTTATGTATAATATATATGATTTTTAGATCATTAATATATGTGTTGAATGTTATTTAAGTACATGATTAATTTTAATTACTTTATCAAATTAAACTCAAAATATTTTTCTTGATAACAATTATTTAGTTCCAACCATGTTTTTATAAATCTTTCCATCCTTGATGATCAGAAGAAAATTCTTTTCAGGATCAGCAATCAACGATAGGTCTTTTAGAGGATTGCCATCAACCAGTAACAAATCTGCCAAAGCTTTTTCCTCCACTACACCAAGCTTACCGGGATAAGGACTTCGCAAACCTGAAAGCTGTAAAAGCTCAGCGTTATCTTGTGTAACCATCTTTAAAATTTCAGCATTTGAAAACCATTTCTGAAGTCGTAATATGTAACTGTTTTGATCAGTGTTAAGTTCTGGTTCGAAGAGAAAATCTGTACCCCATGCCAATTTCACACCCAGTTTTTTTGCCAGTGGCCACACTCTATCCTGACCTTCCAAAACTGGTTTGCGTTTCTCCTTTCTCTGCTCATCCATATTGTCATTATTGTCCATTAAATTTTGAAGACTTAGCCAAACCTTTTTTTCTGCAAGGAGTTTCAAAGTTTCTTCATCAAGCATCTGACCATGCTCAATACACTTTACACCAGCTTCCACAGCTCGTCTTACAGCTCTTGGAGTGTAAGCGTGTACCATAACATAAGTTCCCCAGTCTTCTGCCGCCTCTACGGCTGCCTTCATTTCGTCCAAAGTATATTGTGTGACATCAATAGGATCATAGGCTGAAGAAGTACCTCCGCCAGCCATTAATTTAATTTGGCTTGCACCGAAACGAAGATTCTCTCGGGTAGCAGTTAGCACATCATCGCGTCCATCAGCAATAAAAGTAGCACCTAAAAGTTCTGCACGAGAAGCTTTACCAAAAAAACGGCGGGATCGTTCATTAGAAGTTCTGAAATCACCATGACCCGCAGTCTGGCTGATTACAGCTCCTGAAGGCCAAATGCGAGGACCTACTGTTTTACCTTTATCAATAGATGCTTTTAACGGAAAGATAGGACCTCCTGCGTCTCTAACACTAGTAAATCCACGCATTAGCATTTTTTGAGAAGATAATGCAACATTGTTAAGCAGGGTTTCTTCTGATATATCAGAAGAAGTCATTTGTGCCATAGTTAAAGCTCCAAATACCATATGAACATGAGCATCTATAAGTCCTGGCATCAGTGTTTTTCCTCTACCATTAATTTTTGTCAAATCTTCACTTTTTACCTTGATATTTTGATTGCTTATTTTTTGAATTAAGCCGTCATAAATCAGAACATTCATTGGAGCAGTCAATTCAGAGTTTTGATGATCCAATAATCTAACATTCTCGATTAGAATTTGCTTCGTTTGAGCAGTTGTTATACTTGTTGCGATAAAAAATGATACAATTAATAGTTTGAATGCCATTGTGGTAAATTATTTATTACTAGTACTAATATAATTAAAATTTAATAAAAATGCCACATAAATAGAATTTAAAAAATACTAAATATCAAAACTATAGATGTCAATTTAACAATCAATAAAATTAGTATTATTGATCTTATTGAAGTAGCTTTATAATACAGTATTAAAGATTTGCTGGAAAGAAATGCGCCAAGTTTGGTAAATGTATCTAATGATACTCGACGGAAAGTTTTTAGATAAAGCAACAAGCAGAAACTGTTATTATCAATTCTATATCAAAAGAAAAGACAGCTTGCGTTTTATAATAGTACAGTCAAGCCATTTTGAAAATTTTAAAATCCTATTTAGAAAAGTGATTTCATCATTTTTGATTCTGATTTTTTATACAAAAACTGCCTCGTAATTTACGAAGCAGTTTTATAAACGGTATTCACCAATCAGATGGGTTTATATATTTAATCTTCCATCATATTATCTCTTGTATTCTTTTGTACAGCAATTGCTCCGAATAATGCCAGTAAATATGCAAAACCATAAAATCCTTTTTCGCTGGGAAGAATCGTTGCATTCCAAAGCCCTACAGCCAGCAAAACGATAGAAGAGATTGTTGCAAACCAGCAAATTCCGTAATAGATGTCGGTAACTTTGATGTTTTCCATTCTGTCCCGAACGGCTTTTTGTAGAGAAACTACGGCAAATAATCCGTAAAGAAGGATAGTAAAATAATATCCTTTTTCGTTCAGCTCCATTTCAGCTCTTACCAAACCTACAATGTAGCCCACCATTCCTGCTCCCAAAGCAATCCATGAAGCTGCCACAAAAGCTCCTGAAACATTTTGTTTTTTCATAATCTGTTTTTTTTAGTTTATACTGACCCAAATATATTATTTTTAATTGAGAGTCTGTAATTTATCTTGTTTTTGTCACTAATCTTTGAAGAATATGATAAATATATAAATCATGCTGTATTTTCCATAGCCACGATAGAAGCGGCATCCTTTTTTGCTGTTTTCGGAGCAGAGCGGAGGGAACAGCAAAAAAGATATAGCGGATAGCGTGATAAAGCTCCTAAAAAATATAATGATAAAAAAACGCTCCGAAAAATTCCGAAGCGTTCTATTTTTGCTAATTGCTAATTATTAACTATTAATATCTGTAATATTCTGGCTTGAAAGGACCTTCCACTTTAACACCAATATAATCAGCCTGTTCAGGTGAAAGAACTTCAAGTTCAACGCTTAATTTTTTAAGGTGAAGAGCCGCTACTTTTTCATCTAAATGTTTTGGCAGCATATACACTTCGTTTCCGTACGCTTCAGAATTGTTCCAAAGTTCGATCTGAGCCAAAGTCTGGTTAGAAAAAGAGTTAGACATTACAAAAGACGGGTGACCTGTAGCACATCCAAGGTTTACCAATCTACCTTCAGCAAGAATGATAACTTCTTTGCCATCAATGTTATAGATGTCAACCTGTGGTTTCACTTCAGATTTTGTGTGACCATAGTTTTCGTTTAACCAAGCCATGTCGATTTCATTATCGAAGTGACCGATGTTACAAACGATTGCTTTGTCTTTCATTTTAAGGAAATGTTCTCCTCTTACAATATTGAAGTTACCCGTTGTTGTAATGATAATATCTGCGTTATCAACAACGGTATCCAATCTTTTTACTTCGTAGCCGTCCATTGCGGCTTGTAAAGCACAAATTGGGTCGATTTCTGTCACCGTAACGATAGAACCCGCTCCTCTGAAAGATGCAGCAGTACCTTTACCTACGTCTCCGTATCCGCAAACAACAACTCTTTTTCCGGCAAGCATTACATCTGTAGCTCTTCTTACTGCATCTACCGCAGACTCTTTACATCCGTATTTGTTATCAAATTTAGATTTTGTAACAGAATCATTTACATTGATTGCAGGCATTACCAAAGTTCCGTTCTTCATTCTTTCGTATAATCTGTGAACTCCGGTTGTTGTTTCTTCAGAAAGACCTTTGATTCCTGCAGTCAGTTCAGGATATTTATCAAAAACCATATTGGTTAAATCTCCACCATCATCCAAAATCATGTTCAGTGGTTTTCTGTCTTCGCCAAAGAAAATAGTCTGCTCGATACACCAGTCAAATTCTTCTTCATTAAGACCTTTCCACGCATAAACAGGGATTCCGGCAGCAGCAATAGCAGCAGCAGCATGATCCTGTGTAGAGAAGATGTTACAAGACGACCAGGTAACTTCTGCACCCAAAGCAACTAAAGTTTCAATTAAAACAGCAGTTTGAATCGTCATGTGAAGACATCCGGCAATTCTGGCTCCCTTTAATGGCTGAGACGGACCGTACTCTTCACGGATCGCCATCAAACCAGGCATTTCAGCTTCTGCTAATGTAATTTCTTTTCTTCCCCATTCTGCTAAGGAGATATCCTTCACTTTGTAAGGAATGTATTGTGTTGTTGTACTCATATCTTAATGATGATTAAATTATAAATTGAGCAACAAAATTACAACATATCTTTTAGATAAAAAAACACTGCATCAAGTTCATATACATGACATTATACATGAAATTTTATTTTTAAAGAAAATAATTTTTTTATTAATTTTATCACAAATTTACTGAATGCCTCTATACAGAGATTTTTCTGATGATAACGCTTCCATCCTTGTCTGGAAATACGATGAGAACGATAATTTGGATATCAACGCACTTCTTGAGCCTGAAAATGCTGAAAAAGTAAAAGATTATCACCCGAAAAAATTGCTGGAAGTACTGATGGTGAGGAAGCTTTTGAAAAGTCTTAAGCCCATGTCGAAGATCTTGTACAAAGAGCGTGAGCCATTTCTCTTTCCGAAAGATGCTGAAATTTCAATCACGCACTCTTTCCCCTATGCAGCCATAGCCGTTTCCAAAAATAAAATTGGAATTGATATTGAAAAATTCAATCCTAAAATTTTAAGGGTAATAGATAAATTTACTTACGAAAACGAAAGAGGTTTTATTCCGTTTGATAATGAAGTTACTTTCTATACAATTATCTGGAGTGTAAAGGAAAGTATGTATAAAATTCACCATTCTAAACACTGGTCTTTGAAAAAGCACTACGAAGTACGTCCTTTTGAGCTGAAGCATCTTCATCACATTAAATGCAGAGTGCACGATGATAAAATTTCTGATGAATTGAAGGCTAGAGTAGAGTTTTTTGATGATTACTGCTTCACGATTGTGGAAGAGTAGTTTCTTCATTTTTGTATTTCTCAATCACTTTTCTTTGTTCTTTGGCTACATCATAAATGAGTTCCAACACGTCATGAATGTTTTTAAGCTCGGTTAATCTGGAAATTTTATCCGGATCACGACGGTCATAAAATTCATTTTCCATGATTTCTTTTTTTCTTTTCAGGATCAGATCTTCCAGTGAAGAATCTTCCGGCTCAATACGGCTTTCCATTTTGAGCGTTTCACTTATTTTTTCTCCGTTGAGCAATACGGAAACCTGATTCATTTCAGATTCAATTTTCTTTGTCCAGCTTTCGGCATCTATTTCGGTGTATACCTGATCTTTTTTTGCATATTGAGAAAGTGAAGCCGTGTAAGCTGTAATCAGATGTGAAGTTGTTACAAACTGATGCACAACTTCCAGTTTTTTCTGCTGATTTTTGGGATCTGAAATCATTCTCTGGAAATTATCTGAAAGATTTGCCAAAGAAATGATTGCATTTTTTCTGCGGACTTTGTATTCTTCCAGACTATATTTATCATTGAGGAATTTAGACATTACACTATGAAAATACGTAAGGTTGGCTTGCGCAGATTTTTTCATTAAATCTAAATTCTGAGTATGTTCCCACACAGGAAGAATAGTATAAGAAACACCAAAAGCAATGATGCCTGCAATAACGGTATCAACAATCCTGTCTTTAAAAATGATATTAATGTTTCCGGGATTCAGAAAATTAAAGCTTAGAAAAATATAGATCGTCATAAAAAGTACTGCCCAGAAATATTTTGCTTTCAGGAAAGTAAAACAGAGTACCATACTGACGAGAAGAATGGTAAACAGTACAGCATTGATTTCAATGAAATAAAGAACTCCATACGCAATGACCGCTCCTGCAACCGTTCCGTAAAATCTTAGGAGATTTCTCTGTTTGGTAATAGAGTAGGCAGGTTTCTGGATGGCAATGATTGTAATCAGGATCCAATAAGTATGACCAATTTGTAAAAATGGCATGAATGAAAACAAATATCCCAAGAGCAAAGCAACCGTTACCCGGACTGCATGACGAAAATGAGATGAATTGAGCGAAATATTACTTTTCAGAACTTTAAAATTAATTTTTTCCTGATTGGGAAGAAACTTTTTTAAATCTAATCCTGTGGAAAGACTTTTGGCAAGTTTTACATTTTGAGAAAAAACCTTATAAATTTCCTGTATTTCTCGGGTAATTTCATGGATTCTCATCATAATCTGACGAAGGATCATAAAATTTTCCAAAGTTTCTGAGGTCATCTGTCTGTTTCTGAGATCAAAATATTGGATGTTAAGTTCCTGAAATTCAAGATCAATATTGTGGATAGCTCTTGCTCTTGTACTGCTTTGAAGTGCAATGCCAATATTAGAAATTTCATCCGAGAGAATGTTGAGGTAGTCATGGATTTTTACCAGAATGCCTGTTTCCTCAAAACTTTCCTGAAGTTTTTTATAATCACTTTCTGAGGTCATCAGTTTTTCGTGAAGATCCATAGAATTCAGAAACATCAGCATAAGGAGTCTGCTTATGGTGGTAGACTCGTTGACGATGGTTCTTGTTTTAAAAACAGTTTCGCGGGTCTCTTCCTGAAGGTTCTTAATTTCAATCTGTTTTGTAATAACCTGAGAGTACAGCTTGTCAAAATCCGGATTTTTCTGGTAAAAATTCGCTTTAATTTTCAGAAACTCTGCAAGCTGTAAATAATTTTCGCCAATCATCTGACTTGCCAGTTTATAAGGCTGTATCGTAGTGACAACAAGAAATATCAATAAAAACCAAATACAACCGGCTGCAAAAATCAGCAGACTTTTGATAATATTGGCTCCTGTTAAGTGTCCGTCAACAAATATTGCCAGAACGACTAATGCTAAAGATCCAACTGCGGCTAATCTCTGTCCGTAAACGCCTATCAGTGAAAAAAACATTCCGAATGTTATGATTTCCACCAATACAAGCGGAATGATACCTTTGACTAGGCTAGCAATTGATGCCACAAAAACGAAACAGAATATAGCAAAAGCAAGTGAGTTTCTACGTCTTATAAACGGACCCGGCTGATCCGTCAACGCAACGAAACTTGTTCCTAAAGGAAAAAGAAAATATTCTTTAAGAATTCCGAAATAGGAGAGAACCAGACACGGAAGCACCGTTGCCAGTGTAATTCTGATGGCAGAATACACATATTGGCTGGTTACGATTTTTTTTAGCTCCGAAGAATAGTTCATACTGCAAAAATAAGGTGAATATGTGAATTGTCAATTTTACATTTCAGGTAAATGATAAATTTATAGATAGATTAAAACTAACCATTCATTGTTAACTCTGAATTAATTATGTTTTATTGGTCATAAAAAAAGCCTCATGAAAAATGAGGCTTTTACAAATATGTGGAATATTTTTAGTTATCTATGTTAGATGTTTCATCACCAATATTCCATGTCAAGCCAAAACGTAAGGTGTTATCCAAAGCAGTATTGATTTTAGACATGTTGATTAAGTAAGAAATATCAAGACCGAAAGAACGGTATTTCAAACCAATACCTGCAGTTGCAAACTGTCTTGCTCCCTGCTGCTCACTTTCGTGGAAATAACCTCCTCTTAGTGCAAATGCATTATCATAAGAATATTCCACTGCACCACTGTACATGATAGAATTCGGATTATTGAATGATTTTCCGATTCCGGACATTACCCCTACATTCGGTACAGCATAAATAGGCTGTCTCGTGTTAGGATCTGTTCCTACCAATTCTGATCCAGGAACCAAGATTTTAGAACCTTCTACAGAAATTCCTACTCTGTTCATATCATCAAGATACATATCATAACCTACCCCTAATCTTGCCATGGTAGGAAGATAAGATCTTGAGTTTTCATCTCCTGTATAATCTAATTTAGGACCTAAGTTCTGAATAGAAAAACCAGCATTCACTTTTCCGTCCATTCCTCCAAGACTAGAGAATCTAGGAGAAGTATAGTAACCGGAAACATCTACTGCAAATGAGTTTGCAGGTTTCAGAGTAGTATCTGTGTTGAATCCTCCGGCTAAATCTGAACGGATGAATCTACCGGTTACAGCCATTGAGTAAGAATCCGATAGTTTCAAACCATAGGCAACGTCAATAGAGAATTCATTTGGTTTTGAAGTTCCCAATGAAGTTACATCATTACCCACCAAAGTAGTAAGGTCTACCTCACCCATATTGAAGTAATAGATACTCGCAGAAATTGTAGATCTTTCTTCCTGACCTAAAAATTTGTGGAAAGCACCATACAATAAAAACACATCATTGGTAAGTTTTCCCATATATGGAGTGTAGTTCAAACCTACAGAAGAACTTGTTCTGCTAAAAGGATATTTTGCAGCATTCCAGAATTGTGAAAAAGCATCAGGAGAGGTTACAACCCCCTGATCTCCCATACCTCCTGATCTTGCATCAGGTGCAATTCTTAGGAAAGGTGCTCCTGTTAACACAGGTCTTACCTGACTCAAATCTTGTGCATAGCCTAGAAACCCAGCACTCAAACCAATCCCTAAAAGCAGTTTAGTAGTTAAATTCATATGTTGTCTTTTATATATTATCAGTTTTTTATTGATATTCTTAATTAATTATTTATTTACTTCAAAAGTACCATTTTTTCTACAGCTGTAGCACTTCCTTTGCATTTTTCTTGATTTTGACTTTTTGCAAATATCTTAAAAATATACGTACCTTTTGCAACTGTATCGCCAAAATCGTCTTTTCCGTCCCATTCTATTGCCTGACGTGGCGTTCTAAAGCCCTGTAGGAACGGTTCTGCGATTACAACATTGGTTAATGTTCTTACTAATTTTCCTGTAATCGTATAAATTTGAACATTCACATCCAGAATATCATCACAATTATGCTCGAAATGAATGTAGGTTTTGTTGGTAAAAGGATTTGGCCAGTTCAGTGGACGGTTGATAATCAAACGCTGATCTGTTTCATCTTTAACCTCAAAGTTTAACGTCTCGGTGGTCGAATTATTGTTTATATCCCAAACTTTAAATGTCAGCTGATGCTGTCCTACTGAAAGATTTCTGAAAGGGTAGGTTACATTACCTTTTTGATAATCTGCCAAAGATGGATTTACACAGCCGTTTCCTTCACCGGAAGAGTAAAAATCATTCAAAACAATGGTGTTGATAATTTGACCGTCCAAATATACAGTAATATCGTGACCAATACCAGAACCCGTAGAATTTATTCCTGTATCATCAGTAATACAAGCCAAAAGCATTGGGTTTTGGTCGGTAATTCCCCCATTGGCAAAATTAGTATTATTCATGTATAATTTCACTTTCGGTGGCTCGTTATCATTAATTCCGTTCGGATTGATGTCTCCAACCTGTACAAACTGATTATTGAATACATCAAAAGATCTATTATCAGCATATCCTAAGATTCTTCCTTGTCCCACAGCATAATTAATGTCTTTAGGAACATAAAATTCAACCGTAAAAACACCGTTTACAGCCGTTCCCGAAGCTTTCACGATAGCGCTTCCTTCTTCTGTATACTGAAGAACAGGAGTTAAACTGCCATCATTATTTAAAGTACTTTTATTTAATCTTTTATCAAAAATATTTATAACAACTCTGCCGTTAAAAGTAGTATTTATTGTTCCGTTGGTATTATTGATATGACCGGTTACTTTCACAAAATCCAAACCTCGGATTAATCCCGGAACAGGTGTTTCAATATTATCAATAACAAGCAATCTTTGAGGTCTGCTCAATTTCATTGCAGGATCTCCCAATACATTTACTTTAAGATGATTGGCATCAACTCTTAGTTTTTTTGCATTTAGATGAGCACTTCCTATAGATATAAAATCATCATTTACCATTCTGAACATTTCTTTTGTATAAAGATTGGTGAAATCTACACCATATCCTACACCTACTGCGCGGCTGGAAGTAATCATTGCAGCAGGACCGCCTTGTTTCAGTTTAATAAACTGCTCTCCCGCAGAAAAAGTAGATGGCTCATCCCAAAGTGTAAATTCGCAGGTAATTGTCGATACAAATGGGAAGCGGCTGTATACATTAGAAAAATTATTGGAATTCTGAATTTCGTTAATGGTAAGCACTCTTTCCTGTGCCCATCCATTGATTCCTCCGTGTCCAAAATAGAATAAATATAAACTGTTCCCAATATCGTTAGAAATTGCCTGGTTAACCTGCGGATAACGCTGTCCTCCAGCACTGCTTTGCGCAGCGAATGCATCTAAGTATAATTTTCTTACATTATATTCTTTAAGGGTATTATCTGCAGGAACTTCAAAAGTAGTTTGTAAAGTATTGTTCATCACCGTATGGAACGGTTCTCCACCATCATTGTCATCATCTACAACAAAATCAAGCTTCATTCTCCACTCTCCGAAAGGAGTAGATTGTCCGGGTAATGAGTTGTAGTAAGCTAATGTTTTGTCAATCATATTGGTTGCTTCCGTCGGATTTGCTGCCGGTATACGTCCTACAGGCAAATCCGGAATGTTGTTTGACAAAAACTGAGAAGTCTGAGGTTTTGTCATTACAATATAGTCATCCGTAACGAAAGAACTTACAAAATCTGCCGACTCTTCGCTCTGATAACTTGAAACAATGTTGGAATTGCCCGAAATTCTGTTTTTGTAATCATAAGAGCCATCGCCGAGAATCAATACATATTTCAGACTTCCCAGCGGAGTATTAAGTTTAGTGACAAAATCCCTGATTGCTGTCAAATCTCTGCTGCCGCTTCCAAATTCATTGTAAATTTTATCAGTATCTACAATCTCAACAGTAAAATTACTTTTTTGCTGATGATAATTGGCGATTCTCTGAGCCTGAGACATCATTTGTGGAGTCGTAATAATAAGATAATCTATATTTTGAAGTGCGGAAAGATTCTGATTGCTGATTCTGCCAACAAATTGAGGTGAAAATGCAGCGTCTGCACGGAAAGCAACAAATTCATTATTGAAATTGGGATCTGTGGCGGCATAACCAAAATTAAAATTACCGCTTCCGATAGCCTTATTTACTCTTCTGTTGGCATTTGTAATATCGGTAACATCCCAAACCTGTTCCATATTTCCGACACTGGAAATGCTGAAGCCATATGATAAATTTGATCCGCTGTCAATAGAGAAATCTCGGAAACTCATCTGAGAACCATTAAAGACTAAATCCTGTTTATATTGAACTTCTACATAGTCAAGATAAAAAACTCCATTAGGATTGGTAGTGATATTAGGTGTATAGTTAAATGTAATTGTATTTCCAGACAAATTTGAAATAGTACCGGAATATCTTAAAGGAAAATAATCAAAAGCATAACCCGGCTGATTGGCAGGAACACTAGGAGAAGCAGGATTTTGGTTATTGATATTAAATTCTACGCTGTTTTGCTGCGATTTCCATCCTATAACCTGCGTTCTGTATCTTACCACATCGCCACCCTGAATTGGGGAGGTTAGGTTAAATGTTACTGCTTTTGGCGTTGTAAATGCCAGATCTTCTACCCAGATTCTGCCTACCTTTAATAAATTTCGCTGATCATTATTAAGAACCTGATAATCATCATATCTGGAAATTAAGGGAGACGAAGGTAAATTTACATCCACATTTTGTACTCTTTTCCCTGCTCCTTTGTCGAAATTGATGTAATAATAAGAAAAATCCTCATAAATATTCTTTACATTTTCACTCTGGTCATTTCTGGTATCAGTTCTTTTGAAACCACTCCCGTTAGAATTATTATAAAGATTATATCCATTAGGTCCTTGTGCGTAGAAAAGTGCATAATCCCCGTCATTCCAGACTCCATCATCTTCCCCTACAACCTGAATGGCATTTTCCTGTAATGCGCTATATTTTGTATCCTGATTAAATTCTGGAAGCATTATGCCGCCATTTCCATAGATTCTGAAGTTCTTCGGATTAATATTAGAAGGATTGATGCCATTATCTCTTAAAAATTGTGAGGTGATTCTGAAAATCCCTGATTTATCAACTCTTATCTTGTAAAAAGTTCCTGTAGCCAAAGGATTCTGCGTGCTTCCCACCTTACTTGCGGCTAAAGGAGCCGGTGAATTGTTTTCAGAAATATCGAATGAAGAAAGCCTTTGTATAGTTCCTTTTACATTTTTAAATAAACTTACATAAATGCTTGCGTACCTTTCTCCTTCGGAATAATAGTAATTGATATCCGTAATGTCTCTTTCCTGAAGAAGGTCTTTATTAAGATCATATAAGTCTCTTACAGATACGGTTTCCCATGCCAGATTAGAAATACGAAGCTGTTTGTCTCCTACTTTTTGTGTATTTATAATAAAAATGTTATTTTGGCTGAAAGAAAAACCTTCATTTTTAAAATTCGGAAGATTCTTTTTAGTATCACCAAAATCCTGGATCTTAGCTCCGTCCCAGCTGATGGAAACTCGCTGAGCCCAAGCCATTGATACAAAAGCAAATACAAATAAAAGCGCTATTTTTAGTTTCATGTTTGTTTTTGAAATTTCTGAATTACAAAATAAATGAAAATTTTATAATTAATTTACGATACCATAAAATTAATTTGTTAAGATTTTTCAAAAAAATCAAATCTTTATTTGATTTATTGAATAATTTATTTTTTCTTTGTACTTTGAATAATATTTATATCGACTATGAAAAAACTAAAGTTGTTTTCATTAATAGCATTGAGTTCTACACTTGCATTAACCAGTTGTGGCGGTTCGGGTACCAGCAAAGGCGGTGGTACTAAAAAATTTGTCAGCAAGACAGGTTGGAAACCAAACGAGAAACAGGGTTGGTTTTTTGCAGGAAAGCAACAAAAACAAAAAGGTTGGCCTGGAATGGTATATGTGGAAGGTGGAACTTTTACCATGGGATTAGTGAAAGATGATGTAATGCATGACTGGAACAATTCGCCTCGCAGAATGCAGGTAAGTTCGTTCTTTATGGGTGAAACTGAAATTACTAACTACGAATACCGCGAATACCTTACATGGTTGAAGTATGTATTCCCGCCAAGTGATCCTAGTTACAAAGAAATTTATAACGGTGCTCTACCGGATACCCTTCTTTGGGATAACAAATTATCCAGAAATGACTACAACGAAACTTATTTCCGTTCTGCGGAGTATGATTATTATCCGGTTGTAGGTGTTTCCTGGACACAAGCTAACAGATACTGCGAATGGCTGACTGACAGAGCAAATGAAAAAGCTTTGATGCAGGCAGGAGTAATTTCAAAAGATTTATATATTAACGAATCTAATAATCAGGGAGGTACAGCATTTAATATGGATAAATTCAAATCGAATGATCCTGAAATGCAAGGGTACATCAATGAGAAAAGAATGCAGCAGAAAAACGGTATTAAGACTACCAATCAAAGATTGCTTGCTGCCAACAGATCTCCTTCTTCTGCAATGGTTACCAAATTCAGACTTCCTACAGAGGTTGAATGGGAATTTGCAGCATTGGGTATGGAGAAAAACAGAGAATACAACAACTATCTTGAGAAAAAACCTCAGATAGAAATGTTGAGAGATAAAAGAGGAGAAATTCTTGCCAACTTCAAACAGGGTAGAGGAGATTATTCAGGTCCTGCAGGATGGAAAAACGATGGAGCTGCTAATACTTCAGATGTAAGACAGTTCCCTTCAAACAGCTTAGGGATCTACGGTATGTTTGGCAACGTAGCAGAATGGACTGCAGATGTATACAGACCAATCATTGATACAGAAGCAAGTGACTTCAACTATTACAGAGGAAATGTGCCTCAGGCAATTGTAAGAAACGGTGACGGAACATATAAAATGGTTGAGGAAGGTTCTATTCAGTATGATACTTTGGCAGACGGACGTTTAGTTTACAAAAAGCTACCAGGTCAGTTTGAAAGAGAGACTATTGCAGATTACAGAAATTATAGAGACGGGGACAGAATGTCTTCTCTGGATTATAGAAATGCAAGTGATTCTGCTTCTTCTTATGATATGTATAACTCACCAAAGACAAGATTTATTGTTGATGGTAACGGTAGAGTAGTAATGCAGAAAGATACTAAAGACAGAACTTCTGCTATATCTAATGATGTAAGAGTTGTAAAAGGTGGTTCTTGGCAGGATTCAGCTTATTGGCTAGATCCGGGTCAGAGAAGATTCAAAAACCAGAATACAGCTTATGGATGGATTGGTTTCCGTGTTGCTCAGGATGCAAGAGTAAGCGACAAATCTAGAACTAGAAGATAAAATATTTATCAAAATACTTTCAAAAAACCTCCCATATATTCGGGAGGTTTTTTATTTTTGAACATAATTTAAGCTTGAGATTCACAACTCAAATAGTATTAGGCTTTCACCCATAACCAATGATAATTTTATGAATCCTGAACAGTTTTATCCTATATATTTAAATGCAGAAAAGGTAACAATAGACAGCAGAAAAGTTTCTCAAAATGATGTTTTTTTTGCTTTTTCCGGTGAAAATTTTGATGCAGCGACTGTTGCTGAAAAAGCTGTTGAAAACGGAGCTTTAGCTGTAATTGTTGAGAATAAAGAGTTTGAGAATAAAGATAAAAACATATTTTATGTTCATTCTACTTTAGATTTTCTGCAGAGTCTTGCAGTTTATCACCGCGATCAGATCCATATTCCCATTATAGGTCTTACGGGAAGTAATGGCAAAACCACGAGTAAGGAATTAATTCATGCTGTTCTTTCTCAAAAATATCATGTACAGTACACTCAGGGAAATCTAAATAACCATATTGGTGTTCCGCTTACCTTACTTTCAATAAAACCAGAACATGAAATGGCAGTGATTGAGATGGGAGCTAATCACCAGAAAGAAATTGAATTCTTGTGCAGTCTCGCTAAACCGAATATAGGTTACATTACCAACTTCGGTAAAGCGCATCTTGAAGGATTTGGAGGATTTGAAGGAGTTATTAAAGGAAAATCTGAATTATACGATTACATCAAAAATCATAATCAGGTAGTTTTAGTCAACGAAAAAGATCCTATTCAGACAGAGAAAACGTTAAATTACCCTTCTAAAATCACTTTTGGAAACAAAGAATCAGATTATTATTTTGATTTTTTCTCGGAAGAACATTTTGTGGGTTTGGAATATAAAGGCATAAAAATTATTACCCAATTAACAGGCGATTATAATTTTACCAATCTATGTGCAGCTGCAAGTTTAGGACTTCACTTCGGAGTTGATATTTCTAAAATAAAATCTGCATTAGAAAATTACACTCCAAATAACATGCGGTCACAAATCGTTAAGAAAGGCAATAAAACATTGGTTCTGGATACTTACAATGCTAATCCCAGTTCTATGACTGCGTCTTTACTCAATTTTAATACGTTTGAAGGGTCAAAAACCATTATCATAGGAGATATGCTTGAGCTGGGCGATCAAAGTGAGACAGAGCATCTAAATATTCTTAATCTTGCAAAAAAATTAGATTTTGATCAGGTAATAACAGTTGGTCATCAGTTTGAAAAAATAAATGATTTTTCGTTTTCTTTTTTAACGACAAATGATCTTGTTAGTTATTTAAAGAGTAATCCAATAGTATCAGATAATATTTTATTAAAAGGATCACGAGGAATTGCTTTGGAAAAATCAATTGATTTTATATAAATTAAGTTCGCTGCTGACATACTGTTGTCGTTCACGCAAATTATATTTGTGAAAATATTAAAATATTTCTTAAAATGAGCTACTGTTCTGCTATTGAAAATATGCAGCCTGAAAGCAGGAAAATGCTGCATAAAAAGTATCATGACAACCATTACGGGTTTCCTATTCATGATGATGATGAATTATTCGGAAGGCTTGTAATGGAGATCAATCAGGCAGGACTGAGCTGGGAAACTATTTTGAAAAAAGAAGAAGGCTTTAGAGCGGCTTACGATAATTTCGATATAAAAAAAGTTGCGTCTTATACGGAAGAAGATCGGGAGCGTCTTTTAAATGACAGTGAAATTATCAGGAATAAGCTCAAAGTAAATGCAGCTATTGAAAATGCCAAAACCATTCTGGAACTTCAGAAAGAATTTGGATCTTTTGAAAAATGGCTTGAGCATCATCATCCAAAAACTTTACAGGAATGGATGAAGATTTTCAAAAAAACATTCAAGTTTACAGGGGGAGAAATCGTTAACGAATTTTTAATGAGTATCGGCTTTCTAAAAGGGGCTCATGAAGAAAGTTGCTGGGTAAATCGTGAAATTATACAGCATAAACCAATGTGGAAAAAAGAATAGTTCTATTCTACAATCTGGCTTTTCAGTCTTTCAGTAATCATGTTAATGATTCTTTTATTAAACATTTTATTTTCTGTGTAATATATCTGCAGTTCTTCGACATTCATCATCCCGATAACCATTCCGATATATGTATTTTTTAATATATTGTCTTTCTGAAAACTATTTTTGATAAATGTATTCCGCTTTTCGCTGGAAAATGATTCCCAGTTTATCTTCGTATTTTTCAGATAATGAAAAAAGTGTGTCAGCAAAATATCATTTTGTAATTTGATAATAGGACGAAGTACAGTGTTTTGAAACAATTCTTCTGCAGTCACAGATTCAGAAATCTCTATATTCAGATTTTCTCTAAGTTCTATTTTTGATGCCATTTTTTATTATTGAAGCTAATTAAAATTTAGATAGAAAGATAACTATAAAAGATTGATAAAACAAAAAAAGCTTTCTCCTGTTGAGAAAGCTTTTGAGGTGCCTAGCGGATTCGAACCGCTGTAGATGGTGTTGCAGACCACTGCCTAGCCGCTCGGCCAAAGCACCGTTTTAAGTGGTGCAAATATAGCAAAAATTCCATTTGATACAAATTTTTCAGGCAATTTCTTTGCTGCCGATTTCATCAATTTCTCTTTTGTGCTGTAATTCAGCGTTATATTTTTTAAGGTTAATTACTCTTGTGTCACTCCACGAATCATGCCACCCGTTTACGCCAAAAAATGAAAGAGCGTCAAAGGGCACAATTCTGGAAAGTGTTCTAATCAGATACTGATAAAATATTGGGCTTGACCCATCAAGACTCATTACTTTTTTACCGGTAATATATTTTCCTAATGTTCTTCCTTTTGTAAAATATTCCATAATAAAAATATATACAAGATACGTTGTCAACATTATCAGAATGTCTTCAAATTTACTTAAAGATGCTAATTGATAAGTAATATCAATAAAAAATTCTACGCCGAAAAATTCAAATAATCCTGCAGAAAAATAATCCAAACAAAAAAAATAATATATAAATTACAATTCTGTCAATTACGAAATTTATAAATCTGATTCCTATCGACGCTTTATGATGTTCTATAATTTTAAGATGTTTTATCATGTTATTAGTTATTATTGTATCAGAATGCTTTTAAAGTTAGTTTTAAATTAGCTTTGGTATCTATGACGGCGGTGATGCCATTATCATTCAGTAGAATTTGGTTAGGTTTTAAATTAAAGACTTTTCCGTTCAATTGTAACCCTTTATAATATTCTTTATTAAAGGCTGCTTCAATGCTTTTTTTAGATGAATTTTCAATATCATCTGTCGGGATTCCATATTCATCTTCAATCATCTTTACAATTTTCCCTCTGAATAAAAGTGTGGCGGTTTTTTGAAGAATATTGTTTGTTTTAAGTTTAAATTTTGTTTCTGAAAGTACAATTTTTTTCTTTGACTCATCATAAACAGGAATTCCGGATATATAAGATGTACCGTTTATATAACCTTCTGTCTCTGCTTCTATCATAATTCTGTTTTCGTCTTTATAGACCTTAATATCAGTGATTTTAACTTTAGAATTACGAACATCATATTCTTTATTCTGAAACATTCTTCTAGCAATATTCGTAGCTTCTGAAAATGGAATATTGGCGGTCGTCTGCAAAAGAAATTCGTTGGCAAGTAAAGGAACAGAATTGAAATTCATCACCGCTTTTACCGGTTGTGAAGATTCTGGTTTTGTTCCGGTAAAAGTTTCAGAAAAAATATCAATTCCAATATTGGTGTCAATCTGATTTCCATAAAATTTTAGTGGAGTGATATTGACGTTTACAGGCGTAATTTTGAGCCAGGTATTATATTCTTCAGAAATATTAAATGGTTGTGAAAAAGCATTCCATGCTAAGACAGCATACTCCTGGAAATTGAGCTGCGAAGCCATTTGCTGATCCATAGTTTTACAAAAATTATACTGCTGTTCTTTAAGGCTGGTTTCCACCAAAGAAGTAATCGGTATTTTTATTTTCCCGAAATCTAGAACAGGTTTTGTTACCCATTTAAAGCCCATTGGCTGGGTAAATGTACTTACCGACCAGTTATTTCTTAAACTGACTGCGGTTTTAAAATACATCACGGTTTCAAAAGTTGTCTGCTGGTAAGAGTATATTCCGAGTGTGCCGATGCCTTTTTCAGCCCATATTTTCAAAGGAACTTCAATCATGATGTTTCCGTTGGTATCACCAACCAGTCTGATAGGACGGGTTTTCCATACTTTTACTTTAAACTGATCATTATTGTTGTCAGTATAAGAATCATCCTGAAAGATAAGATCTTTCACAGAGGCATTTACCATATTGCTGATTTCCGACAGCGGAATCGTTACCGGCATGGTAATGCTTGATTTTATTTTTGGAAAATTATAGGCAGCCGAAATATTGCTGTTTTGACCTAATAATCTAATGCAGAAAAATAATGCAACAAAAAAATAACTAATTTTCACCCAAAGAGTTTTTTATTGATATGAAATTAATTATTTTCTGCAATTCCGCCTAATAAAAAACTCTTTTCTAGCTCAATGCTTGCTCCTTTCATTTCACCTTTCATTGGCGGGCTTGTTTTGGTTATTTTAAGTTTAATATAGGAAACCTGATCAAATTTTTCACGAATTTTTGTGATAATTCTTCCCGCAACGTGTTCCAGAAGTTTAGAATTGATTTTCATCTCTTCGTGTATAATTTCATTGATTTCTGCATAGCTTATCGTGTCGTTCAGATCATCAGATTCTGCGGCAATCCATAAATCGGTATGAATTTCCAGATTCAGAATATAATAAGTTCCGATAATATTTTCTTCTGGTAAAACGCCGTGGTAAGCGTAGATTTTTACATCTTCAAGATATATTTTGCTCATGATTAGGTATTTAATGTAATTAAGTTGTTACAACATAAACTGTTCGTTCTAAAAAATATGCATTTTATTTAACAAAAGACATTTAAAAAAGCGAGCCAAAACCCGCTTTTTAAAATTTATTTTATACTTTTTGAAAGATCAAGCATTGCTTCAATCGGTTTCAGGGCTTTCAGCCGGAGTTCTTCATCAATCAGAATTTCCGGAAGCTCATATTTCATGCACAGATACAGCTTTTCCATAGTGTTGCGTTTCATGTAGAAACATTCTGAGCAATTGCAGCTTTCATCAAACACAAGAGCCGGAACAAGCTCTTTATGCGGAGCTCTTTTTCTCATTTCATGCAAGATGCCTTCTTCTGTTGCGATAATGAATTTCTGACAATCATCTTTTTCAACAAAATTTAATAATGCAGAAGTCGAACCGATAAAATGAGCCAGTTTTAAAACAGCTTCCTCACTTTCCGGGTGCGCAATCAGCTTGGCATCGGGATTGTCTGCTAATTGTTTTGCAATTCTTTCCATGGAGAACGCTTCATGTACGATGCAGCTTCCGTTCCAAAGAATCATATCCCGACCCGTTTTTTGAGATAAATATCTTCCTAAGTTTTTATCAGGAGCAAAAATAATAGGTCTGTCTTTTGGCAGAGCTTCTATAACTGTTTCTGCATTGGAGCTTGTAACAATAATATCACTTTCTGCTTTTGTTTCTGCATTACAATTAATGTATGTGGCAATTAAAGCATTTGGATGCTGTTCACGCATCTTTCTTAAACCTTCACCGGAACATCCGTCTGCCAGAGAACATCCTGCCATTGTATCCGGAAGAACAACTTTCTTTGTAGGATTCAGAATTTTTGCAGCTTCTGCCATAAAATGAACGCCACAGAAAACAATCATATCGGCGTTGGTTTCTTTTGCCTGTCTTGCCAATTGCAGAGAATCCCCCAGAAAATCAGCAATATCCTGAATCTCTCCTGGCTGATAATAATGTGCTAAAATAACTGCATTTTTTTCTTCTTTCAGCTTCAAGATAGCTTTCACCAATTCTTCTCCCTGCGGAATCTGAATTTCCTTGATGTCTAAAAATCCTTTTACAGGTAGATTTGCTTTGGCTTTATCTAATGTTTCTGTGCTCATATAAGTCAGTGTTTTTTTAATGCAGGAATCGGCAATTAGTATTAAATTTCCGGGTTTCCTCATTAGGATTTTACTTTTTTATAAAATTTTCTATTAAAGTTTTTATTTCCTTTTTCGCCTGATCCAGATTTTCATTAATCACAATTACATCAAAATCCTTGGCATACAGCATCTCTTCTCCAGCTTTTGCCACTCTTGTTTTGATGGTTTCTGCATCATCTGTATTCCTGCTGATCAGTCTTCGTTCCAATTCTTCAATGGAAGGCGGTTCTATAAAAATAGACAAAGCTTTTTCTTTAAAATATTTTTTTAATGAAATTCCGCCTTTTACATCTACATCAAAAATAACAACTTTTTGATTATTCCAGATTTTTTCAACCTCAGATTTTAAAGTTCCGTAATATTTGTCAGTATAAACTTCTTCATATTCCACAAAAGCATCGTCTGAAATTTTTTGTCTGAATTCATCAGGAGAAATGAAATGATAATCTACGGCGTGAATTTCGCTTCCTCGCGGCTGTCTCGTTGTGCAGGAAATTGAAAATTCCAGTTCGGGAAACTGTTCCAAAGCATATTTTACCAATGTGGTTTTTCCGCTTCCGGATGGTGCTGAAAATATGATGACCTTATTCATTTTGTTGTTTCGGGTTTCGAGTTTTAAGTTTCGAGTTTCAAATTCCACCTTTTAATGATGAATCAAGAAACACATATCATCAATCTCGTAACTATAATACGTTTAATGTCTGTTCTTTAATTTTTTCCAAATCGTCTTTCATCATCACCACCAGTTTCTGAATTTCTGCGTGATTGGCTTTAGAACCCAATGTATTGATTTCTCTTCCGATTTCCTGAGAAATAAATCCTAATTTTTTTCCGTTGAAATCTTCGTTGTCCATCACTTCTTTATAATATTTCAGATGCTGTGCAAGCCTTACTTTTTCCTCTGAAATATCCAGTTTTTCTGTAAAGTAAGCCATTTCCTGATAGAAACGGGTTTCGTCCACATTTTCAAATTCTTTTAAAGCCTTTTCGTAGCGCTCTTTTACAGAATTGATTCTTACTTCTTCAAAAGGCAAAACTCTGGAAAGATAAAGATCAATATTCTGAATATTTCTTTCAAGTTCTTCATGCAGGATTTTCCCTTCCGTTTTTCTGAATTCCTGAAACTTATCAACAGCAGTATTCACGATTTTTGACAGAGCTTCCCATTCACCTTCATTAAGTTCATCGGGTCTTGATGTTACCGCATCAGGAAGTCTTACAGCCATTTTCAGGTATTCAAAATCAGGTCCGTCATCTGCAATTTTGCGGAGTTCAGAAATATAGGAGTCAATAAGATTTTTATTGATTTTCACATCGCTGCTTTCTTCCAGATTCTCCAGATTGATATAGCAGTCTACTTTCCCGCGGATAATTCTGTCGTTTAGAATTTTTCGGATTTCAAATTCTTTCTCTTTATAACGCAAAGGAACTTTGATGTTGAGGTCAAAACTCTTAGAGTTGAGCGATTTAATATCTATTGAAATTTTTTTTCCTTCAAAAACATCTTCGGCTCTACCAAAGCCGGTCATTGATAAAATCATACTTTTTTATTGTTGTACAAAGATAAACATTTCAGTCTATAGTTTTGCTAAAGACATTGACTGGAAGCTGGAGTAGAAAGAAGGAATATTGTTTTGAAAATAAATTAATCACAATATTGCATTTCGGTCTTAGAATTCCATTCTTCAGATAAAATAGAAAAGAAAACTTCATTCATTTTCGTAAATTAGCGGTGTGAAAAAGAAAAGCTTGATCTCTGTAGTTGGTCCTACGGGAATCGGAAAAACCAAACTGGCAATAGAACTTGCAAAACATTTTAAGACGGAAATTATTTCGTGCGATTCGCGTCAGTTTTTTAAAGAAATGAAAATTGGTACAGCGTCTCCTTCTAAGCAGGAATTGGCTGAAGCACAACATCATTTTATCGGAAATCTCTCGGTAGAAGAATATTATTCTATCGGACAATATGAAACAGATGCCCTGAAAAAGCTTGATGAGCTTTTTGAAAAGCATGATTTTGTAATTCTCGTTGGCGGAAGTATGATGTATGAAAAAGCAGTAATTGAAGGGCTGAATGATCTGCCTGAAGCGAGCGAAGAAAATCAGAAAAAACTGCAGGAAATTTTGCAGACAGAGGGCATTGAGAAACTTCAGGAAATTTTAAAAAATCTTGATCCTGAATATTTTGAGATCGTTGATTTTCATAATTACAGAAGACTTCTGCGTGCGATTGATATCATTTGGCAAACCGGAAAAAAATATTCTGAGCAGATTGCTGTTTCTCAGGATTCCAGAAATTTTAATGTCATCCGAATCGGAATTGAAGCTCCCAGAGAGGAATTATATGAAAGAATTAACCGCAGAGTAGATCTTATGATTGAAAACGGACTTTTGGAAGAAGTAAAAAGTCTTGATAGATTTAAAGATTTAACTGCTTTGAAAACTGTTGGTTATACAGAGCTTTTTAAATATCTTGACGGCGAATGGGATTTGGATTTTGCAGTTTCTGAAATTAAAAAAAACAGCCGAAGATATGCAAAACGCCAGCTGACTTGGTATAGGAAAGCCGATGATATTTATTATTTGTCTTTAGGTTATTCTGATAGTGATTTCATGAACCTGTTAGAATATATTCATCAGAAAATTAATGAATAATGCACAAAAAAGTCCTCAAAATAGAGGACTTTTATAATGTGTTGAGCAGCAATTAAGCTAAAATTCTTTTTACTGCTTCTTTTACGGCTGCTGCATCAATTTTATATTTCTTCATCAGTTCCGCAGGCGTTGCAGATTCCCCAAAAGTATCGTTTACCGCAACAAACTCTTGTCTTGTAGGTCTTTTTCTTGCCAACATTCCGGCAACCGATTCACCTAAACCACCTAAGTAATTGTGTTCTTCGGCAGTGACAATTTTACCTGTTTTTTCAACGGATTTCAAAATGATTTCTTCGTCTAATGGCTTAATGGTGTGTATATTAATCACTTCACAAGAGATGCCTTCTTTTTCAAGTTCATCTGCTGCAACCAAAGATTCCCAAACGAGGTGACCTGTTGCAACAATGGTTACATCGGTTCCTTCCTGAAGCATGATTCCTTTTCCAATTTCGAAAGGCATATCTTCCGGAATAAATACAGGAACAGTTGGTCTTCCGAATCTTAAATAAACAGGACCTTTGTGATCTGCAATAGCAAGTGTTGCCGCCTTGGTCTGGTTGTAATCACAAGGATTGATTACCGTCATTCCCGGAAGCATTTTCATCATTCCAATATCTTCTAAAACCTGATGTGTTGCCCCGTCTTCACCCAAAGTAAGACCTGCGTGAGAAGCACATATTTTTACATTTTTATCAGAATATGCAATCGACTGACGGATCTGATCGTATACTCTTGAAGTAGAAAAGTTGGCGAAAGTTCCTGTGAATGGAATTTTTCCTGTTATGCTTAATCCTGCTGCAATACCCATCATATTGGCTTCTGCGATACCTACCTGGTAAAATCTTTCAGGAGCTTTTTCGATGAACTTTTCCATCTTTAAAGAACCGATAAGGTCTGCGCAAAGTGCAACAACATTTGGATTTTTATCTGCTAATTCTGCTAATCCGGCTCCGAAACCAGAACGTGTATCTTTTTTTTCTGTATATGTATATTTCATGAGAATTCTAAATTTATAATTGTTTGATGATGTAAATAATTGACTTTTAAAAAATATCGTTTATCAATTATCATTAATCATTCATATTAATAATCTGTCGGAGCTTCTAAGTATAATTGTTTGAAAGCAGTATCCAATTGTTCGTCATTAGGAGCTTTTCCGTGCCAAGCGTGAGTTCCCATCATATAATCTACACCAAATCCCATTTGAGTATAAAGGATGATTGCTACAGGTTTTCCTTTTCCTGTTTCTGTTTTTGCTTTTTCTAAAATAGCGATCACGGCTTCCATATCGTTTCCGTTTTTCTCTTCAAGAACAGTCCATCCGAAAGCTTCCAGCTTTGCATGAAGATTTCCTAGGGAAAGTACGTTGTCTGTGCTTCCGTCAATCTGCTGTCCGTTATAATCTATAGTGGAAATAATATTGTCAACTTTTTTAGCTGCAGCATACATCAAAGCTTCCCAGATTTGTCCTTCCTGCAATTCCCCATCTCCGTGAAGCGAGTAAACTAAAGAATTGTCGCCATCTAATTTTTTTCCTTCAGCAACTCCCAAAGCAACAGAAAGTCCTTGTCCTAAAGATCCTGAAGCGATTCTTACTCCAGGTAAACCTTCATGAGTAGTAGGGTGTCCCTGTAATCTCGAATCTAATTTTCTGAAAGTTCTCAATTCATCCACAGGAAAGAAGTTGAATCTTGCTAAAGTAGAATAGAAAACCGGAGAGATATGTCCGTTGGAAAGATAGAAGTGGTCTTCATTTTTTCCTTCCATAGTAAATGGAAGATTATAGTTCATTACTTTACCATATAGTGCTGTGAAATACTCTGTACAGCCTAAACTTCCACCCGGGTGACCAGAATTTACAGCATGAACCATTCTTAAAATGTCTCTTCTGATTTGCGTAGTAAGAGATTTCAGCTCTTCAATACTTTTACTCATTTTTGATAGATTTATTTGCGTGCGAATTTACGATTTTTTGACGGTTTACGGAAATGTAAAAAATCCGGTTATTGAAGCCGGATTTATGTTAATAAATTAGTATTTTATTATTTTCAAATTAATAAATTAGTTTCTAAACTCTTAAGAATTCTACCGTCAGAAGTTTTCCATTCTGTCAAACCATTAGCATTTCTTCCCATCACTATAGCTGCAGCATAAGATGGACTTGAAAAAATAAAGTCTTCAGTGAATTGATTATTAACAATTATCTCTTTTTTTAATAACTCTTCCCTGAAGTTTTTAAAAGAATTTGATAATGATGGTGTAACTGAATCGGCTACTTTTGATCCTTTTAAAACAAGAAAGCCTTCAGATGTTTGTTCTCCTGTAGCCTCGCAACCTCTTGCAGATGTAATATAGAAAATTTCTTTGTTTTTTGAAGATTGAGAATTTTCTCTCTTATCTTCAAAAACTTTGTGACCAAGGGTATTAACCATTAGAAATATATAATTTAGAAATTCTTCCATTTCAGCTCGGTCAGATTCTGAAATTGAAGATTGGGTAGGTATACATCCGTTTTCTAAAATATATCTGTTAGTTTTTGTTGCAGTTTCATGGAGTCTATTTTCGAGGTATTTAATATGTGCTTTATTCAGATTCTCGTCTTTACTTGTAAATACAATTGCTTCATTCCAAAAGTCTTTACTGGAAAGGTGTTGATTTAATCTTGCAAATACATTTTCTGCTTCCCCAATGTAAACTAAATCTTTATTGCTGTCATTTTTTCCTAATAACAAATAAACGCCTGTAGACATTAAATCTTTTCGATCAACGCAATCTTTAATTTTTATTCTAGGGATTTTATATGCTTTACCTGTCCAGTTTGATAATTCGCAAGACATTCTTCCATTTGGATCACCGTCTATTAGAAATATTTTAATTGTTTTACCAAAAGCCATTATTCAATTTTTTTTAAATATAAAGTTTGCTTTAGCAATAATATTTTATGAAGTAACTTAAAAAGTTCTTTGATAATGATAATTTAAACCACCTTCAGATAATTCTTATTCTTCACCAACCATAAACCAACGAACGTCAGCAATCCATTCAGAATAATCAATTCTACGCCAATTTTGTAGTCAGTATAAGTAGTTACCGCTAAATTTATTAAGTATGTAATAATCGGTGCTAAAATCGTCACCGCAAGAATTGAATATTTTCTTGAAATTTTAAATTTGGTAAAAATTCCAAAAGCAAAAAGTCCCAGAAGTGGTCCATACGTATACCCGGCAACTTCCATGATTAAGTAAACAATAGATTTATCATTTAATGCTTTAAAAACCATAATTAGAAGAA
The DNA here is from genome assembly GCF_007474545.1 of Chryseobacterium binzhouense. Classification (GTDB taxonomy): domain Bacteria; phylum Bacteroidota; class Bacteroidia; order Flavobacteriales; family Weeksellaceae; genus Chryseobacterium; species Chryseobacterium binzhouense. The sequence goes on along the minus strand of NZ_VKOG01000007.1, from coordinate 53,823 downwards.
AGAAAACTGCTGTAAAAGTTAAGTGAACCTTCATCCTAAGACGTTTTTTCTGCTTTTCTGTTTTCTTTTTGTCTTCATTCAGGTTGAGAAGATCCACACAATATGAACTTGTCACTGCGGTTAAAGCTCCGTCTGCCGAAGGGAAAAGAGCAGAAATAAGCCCGATGATGAAAATTACAGAAATTGCCATTGGAAAATATCCGTTTAAAGATAATGCAGGGAATAAATCGTCTCCCATAATATTGGTAATATTTCCCGAAGCATTTTTGAACCCGAAAATATTAGAAACAACTTCTTTTCCGTCTACAATATTGGTGATTTGAGCATAGCCCGCTCCATTTTGCAAGGCAAAAAGATAAAGTAACCCACCTAGAAACAGGAAAGCAAGATTTACAATAAGTAAAGTTCCTGCAAAAGTGAGCATATTTTTCTTGGAATTCTGAAGATTGTCAACCGAAATATTTTTTTGCATCATTTCCTGATCCAGTCCGGTCATGGCTATCGTAATGAAGATTCCACCTAAAATGGTTTTCAGAAAAAATGTTTTTGAATTTGGATCTAAATTGACGAAATGAGTGTAATTTTTCTGTTCTAAAATGGTATAAGCTTCTCCAAAAGATAGATTTAGATTAGATAAAATATAAACGATACAGGCTATTAAACTGATAATCATAAAAGAAGTCTGCAACGTATCTGTAATGACGATGGTTTTTACTCCGCCTTCAAAAGTATATAAAAGCACCATCAGTAAAAGCACCAACGCAGTTACCCAAAACGGAACTCCCAAAGCTTCAAGTAAAAATATCTGTAAAACATTTACAACAAGATAAAGTCTCGCAGTTGCCCCGATTGCTCTTGAAACAATGAAAAATACCGAACCGATTTTGTGTGCCTCAACATTGAATCTCTTGCCTAAATAAGTGTAAATTGAGGTAAGATTCATCTTATAATAAAGCGGAAGAAGAATAGCAGCAACAATAAAGTATCCGATGAAAAACCCGATAACCATCATATAATACTCGAAACCACCAAAAATATATTCAGTTCCGGTCATTTTTCCGACAGTTCCCGGAACGGAAATAAAGGTAACACCGCTTAAGCTGGTTCCGATCATTCCAAATGCTACAAGCCACCATTTACTTTTTTTATTTCCGATGAAAAAGGACTGATTATCAGAGTTTCGGCTTGTGAAATACGAGATGACCAAAAGCCCGATGAAGTATATAAAAACAAATAGCAAAAGGATTGTTCCTGAATTCATGCTTATAAATAATTTTCAGCAAATATAGTTTTTTTTCAAATGCAGCTGTATGTTGAATGTTTGTTGATGGAAGTTTTGGAAATTTCAAACAGATTGCGAAGCTTCACACAGATTTATTATATCTAAGAAAATAGCCACGAATGCACGAATTTGTTTAAGAAATTAGAAAAAACAAATTCGTGCATTTGTGGCAATGATAACAGATTTTCCATAAATTATCCGTGGAAATCTTTATTGTTTGTGGAAACCGACATCAAGCGTCCAGCTTCCATTATCCAAAATTACAGAACATCCTTTAAGTCTTCGTTTTTCTGGAAAGTAGCTTTCGCAAACGGGCAGAGAGGGATGATTTTTTTGTTGTTTTCTCTTGCAAATTCTACTGCTTTAATCAGCATTTCTTTTCCGACTCCTTTTCCGTTGTAGGCTTCTTCCACTTCGGTGTGATCTATAATAAACCTGTCTTCACCTGCCCATGTGTAGGTCATGAGTCCGGCTTTGTTTCCGTCGATTGAAGCTTCAAAGCTTCCGTGTTTTTTGTCGTCGTTTTGTTTTACTTCTATCATTTTAAGAAAATTTTGTTTGAATTTCTATTTCGTTGGTCAGAATTTTATGTATCGGACAGGCATCTGCAATAGCATGAAGCCTTTTTAGCTGTTCTTCGCTAAGATGTTTTCCGTCAAAACTGATGTTTCTTTTAAAAACAGCGAGTTTGGTGAGAGGGAAATTTTCCAGTTCTACTTCCACATCTATTTTCTCTACTTCCCATTCTTTTCTGTCGATATACATTCGCAGTGTAGCTGCAGTGCAGCTTGCCAAAGATGTTGCGAGTATTTCAAAAGGATTGAAGCCTTTGTTTTGTCCGCCTTTGTCAAGAGGTTCATCGGTAATCAGGTGATTGTCACCTGCTACAACTTCTGTATAATATTTTGTAGTTCCTAAGCTTGCTTTTACAGTTAGTGCCATTTTTTAGTAAAGATTTTATTTCAATAAAAACAATTTTATGAAAAAAAAATTAGAAATCTGAATAATTTGGTTTATCTCTATCAGACAATAAATTATCAGATTTCTAAAATACGTAATAATTTCGATTTTACAATTTTAATAGAAATTCAAAAATTATTTTAGAGGAATATTGGCCAAAATATCTTTGGTAAATTCCCAGAATTTCTGTGTCGAAGAAATGCTTGCTTTTTCATCAGGCGAATGAGCTCCTCTGATTGTAGGACCAAAGCTTACCATTTCCATCTCCGGATAATTGGCTCCGATGATTCCGCACTCCAGACCTGCGTGACAGGCAACAACATGAGGCTTTTCATTAAACTTTTCCGTATAAATTTTCTCCATGAGCTGAACGATTGCAGAGCCGGGTTTAGGTTTCCATCCGGGATACGAACCGCTGAATTCTACATTCATTCCTGCTAATTCTGCTACTGATTTCAGCTGTTCTGCTACGGAGTTTTTTGAAGATTCTACCGAAGATCTTGATAAGTTTAAAATTTTCAAATCACCATTTTTAAGATCAACTCTTGCGACATTGTTGGATGCTTCAACCAGATCAGCAACATCCGGGCTCATTCTATATACACCGTTATGCAATGATTTAAGCGTTAAAATTATCCTTTTAGAGTCTGCTTCTGATAAGGCTTTTTCTGTATTGCTTGTGTGTTCTATATTGATTTGAAGTCCCGGCTCAACGGAAGCGAATTCTTCAAGGATTTCTTTTTTTAAGCCATTACTTGTATTTTCTATAAACTCATTGGCATTTCTTACAGAAATTACAGCAAAAGCTTCTCTTGGAATGGCATTTCTAAGGCTTCCGCCGTCAATAGATATCAGTTGGATGTTTTGATTATTCAATCCTTCATATAAAAATCTTCCTAAAATGATGTTTGAATTTCCAAATCCTTTATGAATATCCATTCCGGAGTGACCTCCCTGTAAACCTTTTATTTCAATTCTTATAAACTGCCCTTTTGCTTCTTCTACTTGATAAGACTGCGTAATCGTCACATCAATTCCTCCGGCACAGCCTATGTCAATCTCATCATCTTCTTCAGTATCAAGATTGAGCAGAATTTGTCCGGTTAACTGTCCTGGTTTTAATCCTAAAGCACCTGTCATGCCTGTTTCTTCATCAATGGTAAACAAAGCTTCGAGATCAGGATGAGGAATATCCGTACTTTCTAAAACCGACATAATGGTTGCCACGCCTAAGCCATTGTCTGCACCTAATGTAGTTCCTTTTGCTTTTACCCAATCCCCGTCAATTTCCATTTGAATTCCCTGAGTTTCAAAATCAAAGTTTACATCATTGTTCTTTTGGCAGACCATATCCAGATGCGATTGCATGACAATAGATTGGCGGTTTTCCATTCCGGGAGTTGCCGGTTTTCTGATGATGACGTTTCCTGTTTCGTCTACAATGGTTTCAAGTCCGAGATTTTCACCAAATTCTTTGATAAATGCAATTACTTTTTCTTCTTTTTTTGAAGGTCTTGGAACAGCATTCAGCTTAGAAAAATTTTTCCAGATAATCTGAGGTTCTATGTTGGATAATTCCATAAAAATTTTATTTTTCTCAAATTTACGGATAAAAAAAATGCTCCCGAAATTCAGGAGCTGTATTTTTACTAATTACTAATTACTAATTACTAATTACTAATTACTAATTACTAATTACTAACTACTAATTGCTTAACATCCGCATTCGCCATAAATTGGAATCACGCTTTTTGTTCCGTCCGGCTTTTCTATCGTTAGAGTGCCTTCAAACAATAAGGCTTCTTCGTTTTTTATCTTTTTTCCTTTTACGGATATTTTATAATTTTCGTTTTCAATTTCTTTGCTAAGTTCATCATTGGCTTCCATGTCACTGGATGAGATCAGGTTTAATGCCATTCTTTTTCCGTCCAGCATCATATAAGCCGTTTTTCCGGCATCATCTGCATAAATATATTTTTCGTTAAGAAAATCTTCTCTGTTTTTAGAGAAAAAGCAGGAGCATTCTTTTATTTCTTTAGGAAAAGGAAAGGAATTAACAGTGATATCCGTATTCTGAATAGCTGTTTTTGCTGAATCCTGAATGTTTTTTATGGAGTCTGTTTTTACTGATTCCGAAATGCTTTCTTTATCTTTTTTACAGGCAATCAACATAAAAGCTGAAACTAAAATGATTAAATATTTCATTGATAAATTTTAAAAAAAATACAGTTTCAAATTATAAGCCATAAGCTTATTTATCCTCTTGATCTTTCCAGAAGAACCATCATCAATAAGGACAGAATAACAAGACTTTCATCTTCATCGTCTATATCAATCAATCTTTCCAGCTGAAACCTTCTTCCAAACATAGAAGGCATCTTTTTGAGTCTGAAATAATCTTTACCGTCAATTCCTTTTACGGTGTATGAAGGATTAAGAAAATATCCTGTAAACATACTGATAACCGGAATTTCTCCTACCATATTGTCGAAAATTTTCACCCACGGATTGTCTTCTGTAACGGTGAATCTGTTCTGATCAGTCTGATCCAAGATATTATAAGTAGATTTCCATATAGAACGCATTCCTTTTCTGGCAAGTCTTCCGAAATTTTTTCCATCCAAAATACTTTTGATAGAATAAGAAGCGTTAAAATCAATCCATTGGTTTGCCTGAATTCTAAACAGCTCCTTGGTTTTGCTTTCATCGTTAAAAACGATTACATCTTCTTTCAGTTTAAACATTTTCTGACGTACATACGCCACATAGTTTCCATTTTTATCTGTAATATTGAAATCACTGGCAAGAGTGGTAATTTTAAATTTAAAATCAAGCGGATAGTTCAGGTTGTTTAAAGTCATTCTGATTTTTTTATCATTTCAAAGATAGTGGTTTTTTATGTAAATTTCTCTTCTGGTCTAAGATAGATTTTAGCCTTATTTAGCTTCTGGTTATCAAGTATAATTGTTATTTTTGCAGATATGGATTATCCGAGTAAAGTATTGGCAAAAGCAGTTGACGAAATTTCAGGACTTCCCGGAATAGGAAAGAAAACCGCTTTACGCTTAGCTCTTCATCTTCTTAAGCAGCCGAGTTCCAGAGCAGCGGGACTGGGAAATTCTATCATAAGTCTTGTTAATGAAATAAAATACTGTAAAGAATGTCATAATTTTTCGGATTTTGAAATCTGTGAGATTTGCAGCAGCCATAAAAGAAGCGATGAGGTTGTCTGTATTGTGGAGGATGTACGAGACGTGATTGCGATTGAAAATACAGGGAAATATACAGGGAAATATCTTATTTTAGGCGGTAAAATTTCCCCAATGGAAGGAGTAGGTCCGAATCAGCTTAATATTCCGAGTATTGAAAAAAAGCTAAGTACAGGAAATGTAAAAGAATTTATTTTTGCTTTGAGCGCAACAATGGAGGGAGATACAACGGCATATTATATTTACAAAAAATTCAAAAATTCGGATGTTAAATTTTCCAGTATCGCAAGAGGAATTTCTGTAGGTGATGAATTGGAATATGCAGACGAAATTTCTTTGGGAAGATCTATTGTCAACAGGTTGCCATATAACGAAAAAGATTAAATGATGGTGAAACTTTCGTTTATAATCGTTAACTACAATGTTACGCAGTTATTGAGAAATTGCCTTCTTTCAATTCAAAAATACGGAACTGGGGTAGAGTATGAGGTGATTGTTATTGATAATAATTCTTCAGATGTGTCATGGAAAAATCTTATCAGCGAGTTTCCTGATTTCCACTTTATTGCTTCTGTTACCAATGACGGTTTTTCTAAGGCGAATAACAAAGCAATACAGTCGGCGAAAGGGGAATACCTTCTTATTCTGAATCCCGATACGGAGCTTGAAGGATTTTACTTAAAAGAAATTTTAGATTTTGCAGATTCTAAACCTAAATTTGGCTGTCTCGGTGTAAGAATGCATGATGCGGAAGGTAATTTTCTTCCTGAAAGTAAAAGATCCGTACCTGATATGTTCAATTCGTTTGAAAAACTTTTTGCAGGATTTAAGAAGAATAATTCAAAATCATATTACCGAAATGATATTGAAGAATATGACATTGGAGAAACAGAAGTCATTACCGGAGCTTTTTTTCTGATAAAAAAAGAAGTGTATCATGCTGTTGGCGGATTGGATGAGAAATACTTTATGTACGGAGAAGATATTGATATTTGCTATACTTTACTGAATCACGGATTTAGGAATTACTATTACGGTAAAGTTTCTATTCTTCATCATAAAGGAGAAAGCACCATAAAAGATGAGATATATCTGCAACGGTTTTACGGAGCAATGCAGGTTTTTATTGATAAATATTATAAAACTCAAAATCCCGTTCAATACTCTTTTCTTAAAGCTGGTTTAAAGCTCAGACATAAAATTGAAAAAATAAAGCTTAAATAAAAAATGCAACTCAGGATTGAGCTGCATTTTTTTATTATTAGTTAATTTAAATCTTATTTAGCCGGTGCGTTTGCCGGAGCAGGATTATTTTCAGAAGCCGGAGCATTCTTTGCCGGAGCTTCAGTTTTAACTGGTGCTGCCGGAATCGGAGCTACCGTTTTCTTTGGTTTACCTGTTACTACTACACTGATCAAAATTAAAACGATAATCACAGTTCCTAAAGTCCATGTAGATTTTTCCATAAAATCGTTGGTTCTCTGTACGCCAAACTGTGCGGAAGATGCTCCCCCGAATGTGCTTGAAAGACCTCCACCTTTAGGGTTTTGAGCCATAACAACGATTACCAGAAGTACGCAGGCAATCATAATAAGAACCATCAATAGTGTAAATATTGTATCCATTAATTTTGATATCTTTTTGAATGGGCAAATTTAATGTTTTTTTGCCGAACAGCAAAATAAGATTGATATAAAAATAAAAACGGCAGCTGAATGCCGCCGTTTCATTAAAAATATATTGATTCTTATTTGAAGTCTGTATCTTTCGCCTGATTTACTTCATAAGATTTTACCTTCATGGTCATATCCATTCCCATTTGGTTCACCGTCATTGTGTAAGGCATTTTTACACCGGAAACATCTTTGTAGTCAGAGAAAGTTGTAGGGATGGTAAATGTTTGTCCCTGCGCTGACATTGTTTTTGTTTCTCCTGTTTTAAGACCTGTTTTTACGCTATAGTAATAGGTAGTATCGTTGCTCTTAATTGCGTAAGAATCTTCACCGTTGATTTTTTCAATTCCTGCCAATTTGTAATCTCCAGATTTAGCAAAGCCAACCTCAGGAAAAAGTTCAGTGTTCTTCAATCTGTCTGCAATTTCCTCTTTAGTCATTTCTGCTTTTTGACCCATTTGCTCAGAAAAACCGGTTTTACCATCAAATACCTGCTTCTGGAAAGTCATTCCGTTAGCTGTAACAAGCATTAATTCTTTTCCTCCTTTAGCTTTGATGTTTTTAATATCAATGTTTTGTCCCTGCATAGACATTGATGCGTTTACAGTATAAGAATTAACTTTAGCAATGTTTTCCTTGCCTCCGATAGCTGCAATATATTTATCGGCAACAGAAGCAACAGTTACACCGGCATCAACTTTTTGTACAGTAGGTTTAGCTACAGGATTTGCATTGCTGTCATAATACTTTACAGGATATCCTAATTTTTCAAGGCTTTCAGAAATATCAGATGCTTTACCGGCAACAAAAATTCTGCTTTGATTTGGATTAATAGTAGATTTTACCGCATTAGAAACATCAGCTGCAGTTACTTTATCAATTGATTTCAAATAGTTGGTGTAGAAATCTTCCGGCAGATTCTGTACTTTTTGGTTTACTGCAAATCTTGCGATAGTCGCAGGCTGCTCCAATGACATGATGAAACTTCCTTTAAGCTTTGCCTTTGCATTTTCAAGCTCATCAGGTTTTACTGTTGAGATAGCATTAAGCTCATTCATAAACTCTTTTATCGCCTTGTCAGTCACTTCATTTCTTACACTTGCCTGCGCAGAAAAAGAAGGAGAATACTTGCTTGCACTCATGCTTGAGTAAGCTCCGTAAGTAAAGCCGTTTTTCTCACGAAGATTCATGAAAAGTCTTGCTTCACCACCACCTCCAAGAATGTAGTTGGCAATTGTTGCCGGGAAGTAGTTTGGATCTTTCATTTTCAATGTAGTAAGGTTTTCCACCGAAACTACTGACTGTACTGCAGTAGGAACGTCTACAACATTGATCTCTGTTTTGGCAACATTATTAGCCGGCTCAAGAGGCCGATATGTTGTTCCTGCTTTTTTCCAGTTAGCAAAAGCTTTCTCAACCATCGGTTTCACCTTGTCAAACTTTACATCACCCACAATTACCAGATAAGCATTGTCTGGTACATAATGTTTTTTGTATATATTCTGTACGTCTGATAATTGAATTTTGCTGATAGATTGTTCTGTCTCAAATTCACCTCTTGAAGTGTTTTTTCCGTAGGCTAATGCGTTGGAAACTTTTGATGCAATGGCATCGGCACTTTTTTCTGAAGCTTTTAAGCCTTCAATTGATCTTTCTTTTGATTTTTGAATTTCGTCAGCAGAAAATTTAGGATTGATGATTGCATCAGCCATTAAATTTAAAACTTCCGGAAAGTATTTTGAAAGGGAATTGGAAGCTGCACCTCCTGAGCTGAAGTTTAAATTAGCTCCTAAGAAGTCTACTTTTTTATTAAATTCGTCTTTGCTTAAAGTAGTGGTTCCGTTACCCAGCTGATCTGCCATGATTTCGCTTACTCCGGCAATATCTCCTTCGTAATAAGGAGGTCTGTCCATTGAAAGGCTCATGTTTACTCTTGGTAACTTGTTGTTTTCCACAACCATTACGGTCATCCCGTTTTTAAGCTGAAAAGTTTTTGGCTTGGCAATGTTGATCACAGGAGTTGGTCCTGGTTTTGGCATTGCATTCAAATCAATTTTTTGTGCAGAAAGCATTCCTGAAAATAAAAATGCTACGGCTATATATGTTAATTGCTTTTTCATTTGTAAAAATTTTAATGGATAATCTTTATAAAACTTAAGTTTTCTCTAGATTATTTTTTTTCAGGTAAGTAATTAAGGATGATTCTCTGGTTAGAATTCAAATACTTTTTAGCCGCATTTTGAAGATCTTGCTTAGTGATAGATCTGTAAATGTCAATTTCTTTGTTGATTAAATTGGTGTCACCCATCAAAACATTGTAAGTAGCAAGCGATGAAGCTATTCCTTCTATGCTTGAATTGGCATTTACAAACTGATTTTCGTATTGGTTTTGAAGCTTTTGATAATCTTCATCAGAAATGAGAGTAGTCTGGAGTTTTTTGATCTCAGCATCTATGTCGGTCTGAAGTGTCTGCTTCGTAGTCGCTCCCATAGGAATAGCAAAAAAAGCAAAAATACCGTAATCTTCAAGACCCTGGTTGAATGCAGCAACCTGAAGTGCTTTTTTCTCCTGATCTACCAGTTTTTTATAAAGTACAGAAGATTTTCCGCTGCTGAGGTAAGAAGAAAGCATATCTAATATATAGGCATCTTTTTCTTTATTCCCCGGAGTTCTGTAAGCGAAAACGTAAGCAGGAAGCTGGATATTCGGATCATAAGCGGTAACTTCTTTCTCTTTTGTTATTGGCTCGTCCTTAGGGAAATTTTTAGGATAAACTGTTCCTTTCGGAATGCTTCCGTAATATTCCTGAATCCATTTTTTTGTCTGTTCCGGTTTAATGTCACCTGCTACAACCAAAGTTGCATTATTCGGAACATAGTATTTCTTGTAAAATGCCTGAAACTCTTCCAGTTTAGCAGCATTCAGATCTTCCATCGAGCCAATGGTTGACCAATGGTAAGGGTGATTTGTGAAAAGATTTTTCTGCACATTAGTGAAAAGATTTCCATAAGGCTGGTTATCCATTCTCAATCTCTTTTCTTCTTTTACAACCTCTCTCTGAGTGTCTACACCAACCTGATTGATTTGTGCGTGGCGAAGTCTTTCTGCCTCCATCCAAAGACCAAGCTGCTCATTATTGGAAGGGAAAGTTTCGTAATAATAAGTTCTGTCGTTGGTTGTATTGGCATTATTCTGCCCACCGTTAGACGAAACAATTTTAAACCATTCTCCTCTTTTGATGTTAGGAGTTCCTTCAAATAACAGGTGTTCAAAGAAATGTGCAAAACCTGTTCTTCCCACTACTTCATCTTTCGCTCCTACATGATACATGATACCTGTTGTTACTACAGGTGCAGAATTGTCCTGATGAAGAATAACGTGAAGACCATTTGGTAAATCATATTCTTCAAACTTGATTTGCTGTGCGTTCAGCATTGCTCCGAAAAAGGCAGCTGCTGCAGCACTAAGAAGTCGTTTTTTCATAAATAGAAATTGTTTTGTCAATAAGTCTCAAAAATACATTATTTGTTACAATTTTGGAAAAACTTTTGCATAAGGTTGTGATAAAATTATTTTTTAAACTTTTGTGGTATCTGTTTCTAAAATTAAATTTTATTAAATTGATAAATAACAACTAATTTTGATTTCCAAATCTGATAATGAAAAATACTTTACCTTCCGATATATCCTACGATTCACTTATCACTCTATTCAGCCAGGCACCGGTAGCGATGTCTCTTCTGATGGGAGATGATTATGTCATTCATACTGCGAATCCTAAAATTCTTGAACTTTGGGGTAAAGATAAATCATGCATAGGTAAAGCATTGTTTGATGTTTTGCCTGAAATAAAATCGCAGGGTTTTATAGAAATCTTTGATAATGTCTACCATAAAGGTGAAATTTTCAAAGGTGATAAACTTTCGGTATATCTGGAAAAGTATGGTTTGTATGAAGAGCATTTTTTCGACTTTATTTATTCTCCGGTTTATGATAAAAATCACGAGCAGATTATTGGGGTAAGTGTTGTTGCAACAGAAGTTACGGATCAGGTTTTATCCGAAAAAAGATTAAAAGAAAGTGAATACAGATTTGAAGATCTGATACAAAAATCAGATTATTCGATTGCGATTTACAGATCAGGGGATTTGTTTATAGAATTGGCCAATGAGCCGATGCTGAAAACATGGGGCAAAGAGAAATCTGTCATCGGAATGAAACTGGAAGATGCACTTCCTGAACTGGAAGGTCAGCCATTTATAGGTTTGCTAAAAGATATTTTTATTACTGGTAAAACATATACCGCAAAAGAAGACAGAGTAGATCTTGTGGTAGACGGTAAACTTCAGACATTTTACTATAATTTTTCTTATAAACCTTTAAAGAACTCGGACGGTCAGGTTTATGCCATTTATAATGTTGCAGTAGATGTAACTCATTCTGTGAATGCCCGAAAAGAAATTCAGAAAAACGAAGAGAAGCTGCGGGAAATGGCAAATTCAATGCCTCAGATTGTATGGACTACCGATCCTAACGGAAGATTGCAGTACATGAATGAAAAATGGTTTGATTTTGCTGATGCCAATTCGGAAATGAATCTCACAGAGTCGGTAAAAAACATGATAAAGCCAGAGGTTTTTGAAAGAGTTGATGAAATTTGGAAAGAATGTGTGAAAACAGGAAAGCCTTTTGAAGTAGAGCACGAATTTCGCAATCCGTCTAATGAGGAAGAATATCGCTGGTTTCTCGCAAGAGCTGTACCTATCGTTAATGAAAAGAATGAAATCAAAGAATGGATAGGAACTTTCACCGATATTGATGATTTTAAAAAACTACAGACTCAAAAAGATAATTTTCTCGGTATTGCAAGCCATGAGCTGAAAACTCCTCTTACAAGTTTGAAACTCTACACACAGGTTATAGAAAGGAATCTTTTGCTCAACGGAGATCAAAGAAATGCAGAAATTGCTTCAAAAATGGACTCTCAGATTGAGCTTCTTAACGGTCTCGTAAGAGATTTGCTGGATGTTACAAAGATTCAGAATGGACAGATTCAGCTTAATGAGTCTTATTTTGATTTTGATACACTAATTGATGAGGTAGTAGCAGAACAGCAAATGGCATCCAGGCATAAAATTGTTGTTCAGAAGGGCGATATTGGTGAGATCTTTGCAGACAGGCACAGAATTGCACAGGTAATGAGCAATTTGATCTGTAATGCAACAAAATATTCTCCGGAAGCAGATGAGGTTCATGTAAAAGCTTCATTATTGAATGATAGTATTCAGTTTAGTGTAAAAGATTTCGGAATTGGTATTCCACCGGAAAAGCAGTCAAAAGTTTTTGAACAGTATTACCGCGTCAGCGGTTCCAAAGAACATACATTTCCGGGATTAGGTTTGGGACTTTATATTTCATCTGAAATCATTAAAAGGTCGGGAGGTAAAATTTTTGTCAACTCAATTGAAGGAAAAGGGTCTGATTTTTGCTTCCAGATTCCAACATGCAAAAAATAATAACGTACAAAAAATAAAAGATGTCTGATTCGCTGAAGGTATTGGTAGTGGATGATAGTCCTGCAATAGTAGATTCAATAGGGATGATGCTGGATTTTGAAGGTTTCCGGGTAGAAAAATTTTATAAAGGATCTGATATGTTCAAAACGCTGAGTCCGGAATCTAAGCCCAACGTAATTCTGATGGATATATGGCTTTCCGGAGAAGACGGAAGAGATATCTGCAAAATGGTAAAAGCTGATGAAAACCTGAAGAGTATCCCGGTTTTAATCATGTCTGCAAGCCGTGGATTAGAGCAGTCAGCATTAGATGCGGGTGCAGATGCATTTATTGCAAAACCTTTTGACATCAATGATATGATTGAAAAAATAAGGCTTTACTCTAAGTAAGAACTAATTGTTAGGACTGCGTTATAATTTGATTTTCAACGTATGATAACATTAATAAACGCAATCAGCCAAACAAGGCTGATTTTTATTTTTATCTCAAATGATGATTCATCTTTCAACGATCTAATTTGAATTCTCCTTATAAAACACTATTTTTGTTTTCCAAATTTTTTTGCAGTATGGATTATCTGAATGGACTGAATGAATCACAATATGAAGCTGTTACAACACTGGAAGGGCCTTTGATGGTGCTTGCAGGAGCTGGTTCCGGGAAAACGCGTGTTCTCACCATGCGGATTGCACATTTAATTACCAATGGAATAGATCCTTTCAATATTCTGGCGCTTACCTTTACCAATAAGGCAGCCAAAGAAATGAAAGAACGTATTGCAAAAGTTGTAGGACAAAGCAACGCAAGAAGTCTTTGGATGGGAACTTTTCACTCTGTTTTTGCAAGAATTCTGAGAAGTGAAGCGCATTATCTGGGATATCCATCCAATTTTACTATTTACGATCAGCAGGATGCGCTGAATGTGATTAAAAAAGTGATTAAAGACCTGAATATTGATGCGGATTTATACAAACCCAAAAAAGTTCAGGCAAGAATTTCATCCTACAAAAACAACCTTATTACCGTAAAGGCTTATTATAATAACCCTGAATTGCTGGAAGCTGACGAAAAAGCCAATATGAAGTTTCTGGGTAAAATTTATGAAAAATATGTTGAAGCCTGCTTCAGAAACGGGTCGATGGATTTTGATGATTTATTGTTAAAAACCAATGAATTGCTGACTAGATTCCCTGAAGTTTTGGCTAAATATCAGGACAGATTCAGATATATTCTCGTGGATGAGTATCAGGATACCAATCATTCACAATACCTTATTGTAAAAGCTTTAGCCTCAAAATTTGAAAATATTTGTGTAGTAGGAGACGATGCACAATCGATCTATTCTTTCCGTGGAGCGAATATTTACAATATTTTAAATTTCAAAAAAGATTATCCCGATGCAGTAACGGTTTCACTGGAGCAGAACTACCGTTCGACTCAGAATATCGTGAATGCTGCCAATGTAGTGATTGCTAAGAACCTTCAGCAGTTTAAGAAAAATGTTTTCAGTGAAAACGAAGAAGGAGAGAAAATAAAAGTGTACCGCTCACTTTCCGACGCTGATGAAGCCAATTTTGTTGCCGGAAATATCTGGGAGATTCACAATAGGGATCAAAGGAAATTTGGTGAATTTGCCATTTTGTACCGTACAAATTCTCAGACAAGAGCATTTGAAGATGCTTTAAGAAGAAAAAATATTCCGTATAAAGTATATGGAGGTCTCTCTTTTTATCAAAGAAAAGAAGTAAAAGATTTAATTGCCTATCTAAGGCTTTTAGTCAATGAAAATGACTCGGAAGCTTTGATGAGAGTCATCAATTATCCTGCAAGAGGAATTGGCGAAACTACTCAAAATAAATTAATCGTTTTTGCAGATTCTCAGAATGTTTCGGTGTCAAAAGTTCTAAGTAATCTGCCGATGTATGCACCTCATATGGGGTTTAATAACGGAGTTATTACCAAGCTGAATGATTTCTGGTCAATGATCAAAGCCTTTCAGGTTTTGCTTAAAACAGAAACGGCGTACAATGTTGCCATGGAAGTGGCAAAAAGAAGCGGTCTGATTAAATTTTTAAAAGACGATCAGACTCCTGAAGGAATTTCCAGAGTAGAAAACGTACAGGAATTAATGAACTCTATGCAGGGGTTCATTGAGGAGCAAATGCAGCTGGAAGACGGGGATCCGAGTTTACCCAACTTCCTGGAAAATATTGCGCTTTCGGCAGATACACAAAAGAAGGATGATGCAGATGATGCCGTTTCTTTAATGACGATTCACCTTTCCAAAGGTCTGGAATTTCCGGTTGTGCATCTGGTAGGTTTAGAGGAAAATCTTTTTCCGAGCTTTATGAGTTCTGCCACAAGAGAGGATCTGGAAGAAGAAAGAAGATTGTTTTATGTAGCTTTAACCAGAGCTGAAAAGCAGGCGTTTTTCTCCTATGCGGTGTCAAGATTTCAATGGGGGAAAATTACCGATGCAGAGCCATCAAGATTTTTAAGTGAAGTTGATGAAGAATATATCGAATTTTTAAATCCGGCGATGCAGGGCAGATTTATCAATAATTCCGGTATTACCTCCAATATTTTTGACGAGCATCCTTCGGAAATCCGCAGCTTTAAAAAAGTTGAGAAAAAAACTATTACTAAAGCAGATAAAGACAAACCTGTTGCCGAACCAAGAAAGCTAAAACCTGTAAGTACAGCCAAAATTATCAATCCAAGCGGAGCTTCTTCTCAGGATATTGAGGTAGGAGATAAAGTAAGGCATGATCGTTTCGGAGTTGGTGAAGTAGCATTTTTAGACGGTACAGATCCACAAAATATTAAAGCGAAAGTAATTTTCCTTCACGAAGGCGAAAAGAATCTGATTCTTAAATATGCAAAACTGACGAAGATTTAAAAAAAATCAACATATTTTTAAAAGTATTGGTACAGAAAGCTGTAAAGGATACCTATTGTCTTAGTTAAAAAGAAACTAAGTAAGAAATATCAAATTTGTATCTTTACACTCCAAAATATTTAAAATGAAAAAGCTTCTTTTTATTTTCTTTCTCAGTTTAGTTTCATTCCAAACTTTTGCGCAGGATTATAAAACGGTCAATAATATTCATTATTATGACGAAAAAACAAACAAGTCTGATGCATACATCAATGAAAGATGTGTTTTGGATATTTATATTCCGCAGAATATCAAAGATTTTCCGACAGTAATTTGGTTTCACGGCGGAGGAATTACCGGAGGGGAAAAGTTTATTCCTGAGGAACTAAAAAATCAGGGTATTGCTGTAATCGCTGTAAATTACAGATTGTCGCCAAAAGTAAAAGCGCCTAAATATATTGAAGATGCAGCAGCTGCAACAGCCTGGGTTTTTAATAATATTAAAAAATACGGAGGAAATGATGAGAAGATTTTCATTACAGGGCATTCTGCAGGAGGTTATCTTGCAATAATGGTCGGTCTAAACAAATCTTATCTGAATAAATATCAGATTGATGCCAATAAATTAGCCGGAATTATACCATTCAGCGGACAGATGATTTCGCATTTTACTACCAGAAAAGAAAAAGGCATTGGTGAACTTGATGCAAGAATAGATGATATGGCTCCTCTGTATTTTATACGTGCAGATGCTTCTCCTTTACTTTTGATTACCGGAGACAGAGAAAAAGAGCTGATGGGAAGATACGAAGAAAATGCCTATATGTGGAGAATGATGAAACTGAAAGGTCATAAAGAAACTACTTTATACGAGTTACAGGGTTTTGATCACGGGGGAATGGCACACCCTGCTTTTCCTTTGCTTTTGAACGAAATCAAAAGAGTGGAAAAAAGTAAGAAATAATGACATAATGCAGTGACTATTTGATCACTGCATTTATTTTTTGCCATAAAACATCATCAAAATCAGAAAGTGCGGGATTTATGCTGTCTGCCGCATCACCCATTCTTATTACTACTAATTTTTTGCTAGGGACAACATAAATTTTCTGATCGTTTTTTCCTAAAGCGCAAAAAAGATCATCCGGAGCATTAGGAATAATCTTTCCGCTAAACTGAAATTGCGTTTGGGGCAGATGATAGCTTGTTTTTCCGTTGAGCCACCACAGATATCCGTAAGCCAGATTAATGTTTTGTGAAGTGGTAATAGCATTCTGAAAATAATTGGAATTAATCACTTGAGTTCCGTTCCAGTTTCCCCGGTTTAAAGCCAATAATCCGAATCTTGCCATACTTTTTGTTGTACTCCAGTATACACTGTTGTTGCCATTTTGAATCCAGCTTCCGGTCATTCCTATTTTGTCTCTTAGTCTGGAATTAAAATACTGTGACCAGGTTTGACCTGTAGCAGAAGCAACCACATCCTGCAACTTTACATAAACATTATGATATGCCCATCTGGTACCGGCATCCGCTTTATACAGAAGGTTGGCAGGAGATACATCATCTCCGAGGCTGTCATCAAGACCTGATGTCATGGTGAGTAAGTTTTTGCACGTGATAAGATTTTCTTTGACCAACGGAGCACTTGTCCAGCCCGTTCCAATATACGTGGAAACTGTATTGTTGATATTTAAAAAACCTTCCTGCTCAGCAATTCCCGCAACGGCTGAGGTTAGAGTTTTACCGGCGCTTGCCCAATACCATGGTGTTACTGATGTGTGTCCCGAAAAATAATTTTCCATGACTATTCTTCCGTTTTGAAGGATAATAAAGCTTTTAGTGTTTTTGGTTTCAAGATAAGTCAAAAGATCCTGTACTTTTGTCTGGTTCCAGCCAAGAGATGAGATCGTTTTTCTTTCCCACAGATCACTATTGTTTGGTGGGAAATACATAGGTTCTTCAGATGGGGAATTTTCAGATTTAGCAGGTACTTCTTCAGAGGAATCAGTACTGCATGCAAAAAATATTAATAAAAAGATCCAAACAGAGAATAGATTTTTTGTTTTCATAGATTAGTTTTAAATCAGATTTTAGATTTATAAAAAACCTTATAGTTAAAAAAGATTTAAAATAAATTGACTGGCTCTTAGTAGAGAACCAGTCAATGATAAAAATTTATTTAAAAAAATTACTACCTGAAATTTTCAATAGCTTTATTAATCACATCAATTTGAGGATTGATGCTTGACGCTTTCTGAGGATTCTGCTTAAGCAGCTCCATTTTTTTGTTCAGACCATCTTTCAGCATTTGGCTGATCATCATTTTTACCTGAGGATTTTCGCCCATCTGGCTTTTTGCCTGCCCAAGAATTTTGGTAATACTTTGTGTAGCCTTCATGTTATCGGATGACATGATCCAGTTGTAGCCTTCTTCGGCAACTTTCCCCAAATCAGGATTCTGGAATTTTATGAAAGGATAAAACGCTGCAAGCGGAGCAATATTTGCCATTTGAGAGGTTACCTTATTTTTTACAACAATAGGCAAAAGCTGGGTAAGCATTTCTTCTGATGCGCCTTCCAGATCAATTTTATCAGCTAAGGAATTTACTTTTGAAGGATCTACCGCCACAATTGCAGCTAAAGAATTTCCTTTTACCGAGTTAGAAACAGCATTAACTCCTTTTTCAAAGATTGAAACGTATTTTTTATCTTTTGTTTTGGCTAATGCAGCAATTGCCGCACCTTGTACTAATGTTTTAGGATCGTTTACTGCTAATTTTTCAACCTCGCTTCCAAGAGCTTTCATTATCTCTGTATTGGTAAGATCAATAAGTTCTAAAGCCTTTATTCTGGTTCTGAAAAACGGATCCTTTAATGCTGCCGCCAATAATTTTGTAGTTGCAGGGTTTTTACCGACCTGATCTTTAATTCCGTTTAATGCGGTGTATTTACTTTTAAATTCTTTAGAACCAAGAAACTGCATCAGATACTGTTCAGGAGTTTTAGATTCGGTAATGTCAGCAAGCAGGATTCCGTCTGCATTGATGTTGATTAAGTCAGGGTTTTTTGAAACATCAAAAGTAAAGGTGTTTTTTGCTTCAGCATTTATCCAGACTTGATGTCTTTTAGGCTTACCGTTCTCATAAACATCAATTGTTAAAGGAAACTGAAAAGGCTCTTCCTGAGACTGATTGATCGTTACCGTAACCTGCTTTTTCACAGGCTCGAAGTTGTAAGAATAATTCAGCTTAGGATTTCCGCTTCCGAAATACCATTGGTTGAAAAACCAGTTCAGATCTTTTCCTGAAACCTTCTCAAAAGATAATCTCACCTGATGTGCTTCTGCTGCCTGATACTCATTGGTTTTCAGATAATCGGTCATTCCTGCAAAAAATGCATCATCACCAAGATAATTTCTCAGCATGTGCAGGATTCCGCCTCCTTTTTGATACGTAACCAGATCAAAAACATCTTCTCTTGATTTGTAGTCGAATCTTACCAAATCTTTTTTGAAATCTGAAGGATTATGAATGTAGTTATTCACATCTTCCATCTGATGATAATCTGCCTGATCTTTCCCGTATTTGAATTCGTTCCAAAGATATTCGGAATAGTTGGCAAAAGATTCATTCACGGTAAGATTGCTCCAGCTTTCTGCCGTCACAAGATCACCAAACCAATGATGGAAAAGCTCATGAGCAATAGTATCTTCCCATTTGTTTTCGTCAATTAACTGACCGGGTTTTTGCAGAATGTCACTTCCGTGAAGCGTTGCTGTAGTATTTTCCATTGCTCCGCTTACGTAATCTCTTCCCGAAATCTGTGCATATTTTGCCCATGGATAATCATAGCCCAGCTTTTTAGAAAAGAAATCCATCATTTCCGGAGTGTTTCCGTAAATCTGTTTTGCGTAGGGTTCATATTCCTTCTCAATATAATAATCTACAGGAATATTTTTCCATTTATCTTTTACTACAGCATATTCTCCAACGCCCATGAAGAAAAGGTAAGTAGAATGTCTTTTATCCATTACCCAATGATCGGTTCGCAATCCGTTGGCTTCTTTTTGTGAAGATTTTAAAACTCCGTTAGAAAGCGTTACATATTTATCAGGAACTGTCATGAAGATTTCCTGGGTTGTTTTTTGATTCGGTTTATCAATGGTCGGAAACCAGGCAGATGAAGATTCAGTTTCTCCCTGAGTCCAGATTTGAGTCGGCTTATCAGTATCTTTACCTTGTGCGTTGATAAAATAAAGACCTTTAGCATCATTGATGGCTGCGCTTCCTTCCTGTGTTACTTCGTTTGGACGTGAAGTATATTTGATGTAAACAGTATAATCCTGATTTCTCGTATATGTTTTGTCTAAATTAATTTTTAAAATATCATTTTTATACTCGTATTTCAGAGGTGTTTTTTTACCATTATTATCCAGAGCCACTTCGTGGATGAGCATTGCTTTTGCATCAAGGATCAATTCGCTGGCAGGATAGAAGTAAGGAGCGGCAGTAAGCCATTCTTCTCCGTTCATCTGTTCCTTTTCATAGTCAAAATTTACCTTCAGTTTGGTGTGTTTAAGCTCGGTAAGTTTGGTGTGCGTTGCTCTGTATACTTTTTCTCTTCCGGATGTTTCGGTTTGGGCAAAAGTTACATTTGAATTAAAAAATGCACCTAAAAATAACGATGCAATGAATATTTTTTTCATTCTGACGAATTTTGTATCGTGGTTATATTTTAAAGATTGATAAGTATTTTATTCTATGAAATTGTTACAAAAAAAGTGGGAATTCCCACTTTCTATTATATCGCAACGGGAGCTTTAATTCCCGGATGCGGATCATAATTTTCCAGAGTGAAATCTTCGAAATCAAAATCAAAAATATTTTTAATTTCAGGATTTAACTTCATGGAAGGAAGAGGTCTTGGATCTCTCGAAAGTTGTTTTTTCACCTGCTCGAAATGATTGTTATAAATATGTACATCTCCGAAACTGTGAACATAATCTCCAGCTTTAAGTCCGGTCACCTGAGCAACCATCAAAAGAAGAAGTGCATAACTTGCAATATTGAAAGGAACTCCCAGAAAAACATCTGCGCTTCTTTGGTATAATTGAAGCGACAGTTTACCGTCTGCTACATAAAACTGAAATAAAGCATGACAGGGAGCAAGTGCCATATTCGGGATTTCTGCGGCGTTCCATGCAGAAACAATTAATCTTCGGGAATCCGGATTTCTTTTGATTTGCTCAATAACTTCAGAAAACTGATCTACCACTTTTCCGTCTGCTCCGTTCCAGCTTCTCCATTGTGCACCATAAACAGGACCTAAATCTCCATTTTCGTCTGCCCATTCATCCCAGATAGAAACGCCATTGTCCTTTAGGTATTTGATGTTTGTATCCCCTTTTATGAACCATAATAATTCATAAATAATAGATTTCAGATGAACTTTTTTGGTTGTTACCAAAGGAAATCCTTCAGACAAGTCATACCTCAGCTGATAGCCAAAAATACTTCGGGTTCCGGTTCCCGTTCTGTCGGTTTTATCGGTTCCGTTCTCTAGTATATGCTTCAGTAAATCAAGATAATTTTGCATCGGGAAAAATTTATGCCTCAAATTTAAGAAAATGAATTTTTTTTAAGCTCTTTTAATAGTGAAAGTTTTAATTACTTACATATTTTTTTGGAACTATTTTCCTGTCTTAATTTTCGATTAAATAAGTAAAAGAATGGAATCTGTTATTGTCTGAAGTTGGAGTAAGGAATAATTAGCTAGAAGCGAATTAAAACAAAAAGGCTGCCGATTGAGGCAACCTTTTTTGTAACCAAAGAAACTTTACAGCAACTCCAGAATCTCCTGCACCGCATCTTTGCCTCTGTTTTTGGCATAATACACCTGCAGATCGTTGTAAAATAGATCTTTGGTGTAATTTTCGGGATCGGCTTTGTATTTCAGAAGAAGCTCATGCCCGAATTTCGGACGTGGTCCCCACGAATTTTTAACGTTAAAATCTTTATCCAGAATGATCACTTTCGGGATAGATTCGGTTCCGTTGGTCAGAAACTGACTAATCAGACTTTTGTCATTATCCCGGAGGAAAATTTTCACTTCGTTTCTGCCTTCAAAAAACTTAACCAAAGCAGGAACTGTGGCGCTTGCATCACCGCACCAGACTTCGGAAATGATCAGGATTTTTCCGTCAAAGTTTTTAGACTGAAGCTCAGTAAGCTGCTCTTCATTGGGAATATACTTTTTTAAAGTTCTGTCGATTCTCTGAAGTCCGAGTTCATAATAATGTTTGAAATCAGTCTCTTGCTGATTGGCAGGATTTTCCAGCCTGGATTTTCCTGTCTGTACATATTCCTCGAAAGAAATAGCTTTGTCCCAGTAATTTTTCATTACTTAAAAGATTATTTTAAAATTGATTTATATTTCTTGTTTTATTGATCAGAAATAAATCTGCCAACACAAAAGCGGCAAGATTTTCTACGATAGGCACAGCTCTGGGAACCACACACGGATCGTGTCTTCCTTTTCCTTCAACCGTAACAGCATTTCCGTATTGGTCTACACTTTCCTGCGGTCTGAGAATAGTTGCGACAGGTTTAAAGGCTACCCGGAAATAAATATCCATTCCGTTGGAAATTCCGCCCTGAATTCCACCCGAAAGGTTTGATTTTGTAGTGAAATCGGGATTAAATTCGTCGTTATGCTCAGAGCCGGTCATTCTTGCTCCGCAAAATCCGCTTCCGTATTCAAAACCTTTACAGGCATTAATATTGAGCATTGCTTTTGCCAGTTCTGCCTGTAATTTAGAAAAGACAGGTTCACCAATTCCGACAGGAACATTTTTGATAACACAGGTAATCGTTCCGCCGATGGTATTGCCTTGCTTTTTAATCTCTTTAATTTTAGAAATCATTTTTTCAGCTGTTTCCGTATCGGGACAGCGTACTTCATTGCTTTCGGTTTTAGAAAAATCTAAGGCCTGATAAGGTTTTTCGCAAAAAATTTCTCCTACAGAAGAAACATAGGCGTTGATCTCAATTTTAGGCAAAAGCTGTCTCGCCAAAGCTCCTGCAACCACCCAATTGATGGTTTCCCGTGCAGAAGATTTGCCACCACCACGATAATCACGAATGCCGAATTTCTGATCATAAGTAAAATCTGCATGACTCGGGCGGTATGATGCTGCAATATGATCGTAATCTTTGGACTTTTGATTTTCATTTTCAATTAAAAATCCAATAGGAGTTCCGGTTGTTTTTCCTTCAAAAATTCCGGATAGAAACTGTACGGTGTCACTTTCTTTTCTTTGGGTAACTATTGCCGACTGACCGGGCTTTCTGCGGTCTAATTCGTGTTGAATCTTATCTAAATTGATTTCCAGACCGGCGGGAAAATTATTGATGATTCCGCCGTAAGCTTTGCCGTGACTCTCACCAAATGTGGTAAGACTGAGAAAATTGCCTAATGAATTGAACATATTGCAAAATTATTGCTTTTTATTTAGAAAACGGCTGTGTTTGTTTCTGGCTTTAGCGATAATCGTTTTTAATGATGTCTATCGTTTTATTAACTTCTTTTTCTTCTGTGGAATCAAGTTTTTTCCAGATAAAGCCTTTTCTGAGATTATTTTTGTCTATTAGCTGCGGAAATATTTTTGCCTTTTGATAATCTAAAACATAACTTGTTGAAATAGCAGGAATAGGCGTTTCAAAGTTAAAAGGATATTGTTTTGAAACATTAAAATTCAAATTTCCGACTTTACAACGGTTGAAGTTTTTGTATTCGTAATTGGTTGGTTCGAAAAGTTGTTTCAGATCTTTTTTTACCATAAATTTTCCCACATTAAAACTTGGAATATAATTCTGGATAAAAGCCGGAAATGTGAATATTCCTGAAAAAATGACCACTAATAATATTGAAAAAGCAATCACAGCTTTTCTCTGCAGTGTCTGGAAACCTATTACAAAAAATATAACGAAGAATAAATCCAGAAAAAATCTGTATTGTGCTGAAAAAAGCAGTACGAGAATACTTTTAGCCAATACAGAAATGACGAGAAGTGAAATGATTTTTTTTTTCTTAATAAAAGCATAAATAATAAATCCCGTCAAACCGAGAATAAAAGCAATGTTGATAAAAGATTTTATTCCTGAAAGCAGAAACCAGTTTTTGATATAATCGAACCATGAAAAATGTAAGATTTCTTCATAAGTATACTGTCCGTCATACGTTTTTAAAATGGCATACTCCGAAGAGGACTGCAAAAGCTGGGGATTCGGTTTCCAGGGTATTCCGAGATCTAGTACTGCTACCGGAAATATAGGATATCCGAATGTCCAGATATTTTTAAATATAAATAAAGAAAAAATAAAACTGCCAAAAACTAATTTCTGAATACTCATTTTCATGCTAAAAGCGGAGTAGAGCAGCACAAATAAGGGCAGCCAGATCACTGTAGGTTTTACTGCAAAAGCAAAAACCGCTAAACCAAATAAAAAGGGAATGTTTTTACTGCCTGAGAAGATTTCATTCACAATAATCAAAGAAAAAATGACAACTGGCAAATCCGCACTTGGAGATTGTGCAAAAAACAGTAAAAAAGGTATGATAATCAGATGAATCCATGTTTTATTTTCAATGATATAAAAAATGTAAATGATTAATAATACACTGTTTAGCTTAAAAAAAGGATCGCAGAAGTTGCTGAAGCCGGCCTGCAGAATATGCCAGACAGACATTTGTCCCAAAATAAGATCAAGATTTGAGATTCCTTTTACAATTCCTACTTCTGTAAGCCATTTTATAGTAGGAATATAGTATCCGAAATGATCTAAAATAAATGGATATGAGGAACCGCAATAGAGAATGATCAGGATGAAAAACACCAGAATACTAAGGTTTTTCTTCTGAATTTTATAAAAATATTCATAAAGTTTTTCTTTAAAGAAAATTGCAAGTCCGATAATTACGGCAGGGATTTCCACCATCAGATTGAGAGGAACAAAAAATGAGACCATTGCAAAAATGATCCCTAAGGCTAAAATTCCGCTCAGAGATTTACCGGCTATTCCGCAAATATGAACCGGAATTATCTTTTCCAGCAATTTACCCCACCCCATAAGAGTAGGAATGATAAAAACCGATGAAAAAAATAGTAAAAGCATAAAAAAAGATTGCCTAAAAATAAGCAATCTCTCTGAAAGTATATGTATGTAAATTATTTTGGCTGTACTCTGCCGCTTTTTCTATCCTGCGCTCTACCTAAAGTATATCCGGTAGCTCCTCCGATAATACCTCCTACAACTGCACCACCGCCACGGTTTTTCTTATTAACAATTGCTCCCAGCGCGGCACCACTTACTACACCTATTGCAGTACCTTTTGCTGCTTCACTTATCCCTTGTTTTTGAGCAGTAGTTCCTTGTGAAGCACTGCTGCCTGAACTTGTTCCGCCTGAGGAAGCTCTTGGCGCATCACGATAAACTGTTTTAGTTTCCCTGATTACCTGAGGTTTAGACGCTGCGGCTGTTTTTGCCTGTTGAGCTGTAGCAATGCTGTCTGCTCTTTTTTGCGTTTCGTATTCAAATCTTTCTCTTTCGATCGCCAATTTTTGTTTTTCTATTTCAAGCTGTCTTACCTGAAATTCCATTTTTTGCTGTTCCAATGTTTTTTCAGCGACCTTATCTTCACTTTTCTTACAGGCTGTAACTGCAAATATTGAGATTACTCCTGCTAAAACTATATTTTTCATAACTCAAATTTTAAATTAAATAGTAAGCAGATAATTGCTTATAGCTATCTTATTTTCAATTATGAAGCCAAGTTTTAGTTAAGAAAATGTTAAAATAATTAAATTTTGTGAAATTTATTTATATAGTGAATGAGTACCTGTATTAATTACTGAAAACTTTTTTATTTACCTTTTTTTCTTTCACTTTAATAACGAAATTAGGAATTTCAGAAATTTGCCCGGCTTTAATTTCCACTTCCATAGAATTCTTTTCAGAATATGTATTGGAAGGTAGTGTGGATTCATTCAAAGTAATAATATATTTTCCGGTAGGTAAAAAAGAGGTGAAATGTCCCTCATCATCACTGGAAAGTCTTTGAACGACTTCATTATTCTTAATAATACTGAAAGATACAGAAGAAGCACGGCGCTCAAACTCAACGGCTGTTTTCGTATTGTAGTCAAAAATAATTTTTCCCTGTAAAGTTCCGTTTTGGTGAAGCGGAACCAAGAGCGGATAAGTGTAACTGTTAACTTCAAAATCAGTTTCATCATAATACCATCCCTGCTGTATACGCTGTTTGAGATTATATTTTCCGAAAGGAACATTTTTATAAGTTGCTGTACCTTCTGAGGTAGTTTTCAGAGCAATATCATTAATGTTGATGAGATAGCCTTCAGCTGGTTTTTCATCAGGATCAAAAACATTATTGTTGTTTTCGTCATAGAAAGCAAATATCTGAACTTTCCCTTTCTTGTCCGGATTTAATAGAGTTTTTTTGAGATTAAGAGTAAGTCCCAGCTCAACAGTAAGAATGTTGCTGGCTAATGTTCCTACCGCATAATTATACCAGGTAGAATTGAGAAAAATACTAAAATTTTTGCTGTTGTATCTTGTGTTGAGAAATGCTGATGGTGATTTTCCGTAAATAACATCATCTACATAGGAAACTCCTGTACTGAGATTGAGCTTATCTTTATAAAAATTGTTGTTATAAAACAGAGATAAACTGAGTTTTTTATAATCTACTTTTTCTTCCGTAAGCTGAGAAAAGGCATATTCTGATAAGTAATAACTTCCGGATTGGTAAATGGTATTAAAATTAAAATTTTTGAAACTGTAATTTGCATTCAGTCTTATCTGAAACTTCCGGGAATCTGAAGAAGGATACTTTGCAAAACCGGTTTCAACAGACAGGAGTGCAGATTGTTTTGATTTAATATGATTCCATGAAAGCTGTTCTATTATTCTGTGAGCCGATATTTTCCTGATCAGGTTATCTTCCCAGCTTCCGAAATAATTGTTGTAACTGTTTGAGTTCTCGTTCTGAAACTGATAGATTATACCTGCATTAAAGTTGCCCATTTTAGGGAATTTGCTTCCAAATTCGATTCTGGTGTTTTCGGAAATCTGCGGTCTGGTAAAAAAATAGAATTTAGGAGAAAAATTAGAATAAATAATATTGGTAAAGTAAGTATGGTTTTTAAAAGTAGTAGAAATATTTTGTTGAAGTTGTATGCTTCCACGGCGGTTTCCGGGATAGTAATCTGAACTGTAAAAGTAATTTCCGGTTACCAAATAATTTTTAATGACCCCGGAATAATTGCTTTCAGCAGAAAAGGAAGGCTTCATGGTTTTCAGATCTTCGTATGAGGTAAGACCTGCGTTTAGTTTTCCATTTGCTGTCCAGAATTCATTAAAGGTGTAATTTCCCTCACCTCCCAATATGTGATTGTTGCTTTTCTCAAAGGGATCGTTTCTGTAAATATAAGCTGCAGAAACATTTCTGGAATTGTTTTTGGCATTTAATGTTCCTTTTGTAAAAAAACCGTAGCCGTTTTTCAAAAAGTTGTTTCTTTCGATAAGATTAAAGTTTTGATCTACAACGCCTATTTCTATTTTTTTGTTGTCTCTGAAGGTATGGCTGTATTCAGCACCTCTTCCAACAAGAGTCATTTCCAATAATTTATTAATGCTTCCTGCGCTGTAATGATTATTTCCCTGTCTCAGCTGAATATTGGTATTGGTGACCAAAGGCTGCTGCTGGCTGTTGAGCAGTGCAATATTTCCTCGCATAAAAAGATAGCCGGAAGGAAGGTTTATGCCTCCGGAACCCAATAGCTGATACATGTTTATATTTTCTCCCACTCTTCTGTAGCTGGTTGTAATTTCGTTTCTGGCTTCTTCCGAAAAGTTGAAAAATTCAGGATTCTGATATTTTTGTACACTGGAAATATTCTGTACTAGAACATTAGACGTACTGAAAATTTCTTTTTCAGGATTTCTGAAAGCAGATAAACTCACCATCAGATTAGATACCCTTGATAAGTTCTTGGTATCATTATATCTGAAAACAAAAATGGAATCTTTTTTTACAGCAATCTCTGCATGTTGTTCCATAAAGATATTTCCATTGGAAGGATCAGGTATTTTGCAGACAACGGTAATATTCTGATCTATATTTCCAGAATTCACAATTCTTACTTTTACTTCTAATGGTTCATCTGATGAAGACCTGTAAATGTTAGAATTTAAAACTGTCATTGTCAATTCATTGCTGATTTCTACAATGTGGTTTTCAGTTTGTTCGGTGATAAGTGTTTCAAATTGATTAAATAGCTGTACCTGAATAGGGGAGATTCCGGCCTGTGCATCCGATCCTATAATAATTCTTACCGGAACAAAAATCTTTTCATTAGCTTTCAGTTCTATTGGGGTTTCGTCACCGGAAATTACTTTAAAACCTTTTGGAGCTTTATATCTTAGTTTTCCTGAAAAAGATATAGGATTGAAATTTTGAACAGCAATAACCAGACTCAGTATTCTTGAGTTGGATGTAGAGCTGTTTTTTTCGATTTGTAATGAAATATTGGAAGAGGTGTTTTGCCCGCTGATCCATACGAATACAATTGATAAAAAGAAGCTTAGTAAAAATTTTCTGCCCTGTAGAGGTATCATTTAGACTTTTATTGAGGGGTGATCTCGTACTGTAAGGTTGTAGAATAATTTTGAGGCTTTGCATTAATGAGAAGTGCATCCTGTGGCAACGTAAAATATTTTATGTCATAAGAATACGTCGTGGTTTGTGAAGTGTTTCCTTGCGCTATAATTTGATTGGCAACACTTAGACTGATAGGGAAAACAGCCTGATTAGCAAGGTTTGAAGACTGCAAAACCAGACGAATAGCATTTATAGGAATTGTATCTCCTGTATTGGAAATCAGATTGCTCTGTAATGATTTAACCTTAATCTGAAAATTAGTATTGGAGGTTACCTGCATTCCATTGATATATGTCACGCTTTTCCCTTCATTATAATCCTGCATGCTTTTAAATTCTAAAAGTCCATTCGCCGCATTGGTATTGATTTTTAGCGAAAATTCCTGCTGTATAGGCGGAGTTCCCGATAAAGTTCCTATTTGAATCTGAAAAGTATGATTCATTCTTCCAATAATATTATTGTGCTGATCGTAAGCTGTAAACTCAACTGGAGCATTAAAACGTGTCCATGCAGGATAGCTGCCCAGATAAGCACCACCAATAAGGGTTAAGCCATATTTTATCTGAAGATTATAATATCCGTTTGGTTTTGAGGGCATATTGTAAAACGGAGCGTTGGATTGCGGAACCAGAAATGCTTCGGTATTTTCCTGTAGAAAAACATTAAGAGGTGCTCCTATTTGTGTTATTGTAGGAATTGGATTTGGCTCAGCCTGTCCTGAAGTGGAGATTGGCTGAAAAGAGAGCTTGTTTCCCGGGATAGTATATTGTCCGTTTTGTGAGGTGATATTTTGTTTTAATTTTGCAGAAAGTTTCCAATAAGGCATATTCAGGTTTCCATTGGCTGCAAAGGTTACGGTAAGTGCGTCAGGATTATTATTACCATTGTAAGAGTTAATCTGCATATAGCTGTTAATCCACGAAGTAAAAGATACCTGTGCATTGCAAAAAAAACTTAAAGCTAAAAGAAGAAAAACAAAAAGTTTATTCATATTTAAAGTTTAGTTCTGCCATTTCCAATGTTTCATTATCTCCATAATCAATGATGACAGATGCGTTGTAAGAACCTTTTTCTTCCAGATTATTTACAGGAAGGCTTACTTTTCTTATATTTCCTGGAAGGGTATAAAATACAAGAGGTTCTATAGTTATTTTTTTACCCGTATTGGTATTAATAATGTCAGTAATTATTTTACCGTCTGTCCATATTTGAGACTGATTCTCAAATGTTAAGTTCAGCATTTTTTTGGAAGCATCAAATTTAAGGTCTTTTATTTCTACCTTTCTTTTGATGATGTCGGTGTATTTATGGAAAATTTTAATTCCTGATCGTATACTTACTTTGATTTTTGAGCCTTGCGCATCTACATCATCAACAGGATTCATCTGGCTGACAAATAAAACTGCGGTGTGAGCAGGAAGCTGATCTTTGGTATTAACCGGTGGAGTGATGGTGACATCCAAATCTTTTCTTTCTCCTGGTGCAAGACTGAAGTAGTTGTCTTCCTTTTTTATACTGATCCAGCTTGCGCATGAGTTTTTGAGCGTATTTGCAGGATGCATCATGTTTTCACCTTTTTCATCATATTCCCAGTCACCCAGACTCACCGCAAGATCTAATGAATTTTTTGCACTTACATTGGTAACAGTAATTTTCTGCGTGCTGCTGCTTCCTGAAGCCGACTCAAAATAAACTCTGGGTGGAGAAACAGAAATTCCAGTCTGTGCACTGATCTGAATAATCAGAAAACAAAATAACCATGCAAAATTTTTCATCTTAGAATCTTTTATTTATATGAAAAGAGTGTCACAATAGATTTGTGACACTTTTTATATCTATATATAGCTTATACTATTACTGGCTTACAATAGTGTAAGTTAATTCAGTTGTATAAACAGTTGGGTTTTGATTTGCAATATAGTTGTTGATGTATTCGTTTGCACCTGCTCCTTTATACTGAACGCTGATTTTTTTGTTTACACCACCATTCGTAGATGACACTAAAGTTGTTTCGTTAGCAGAAAGTGTTACGTTCTGAGCATACTGAGCTCCGTTTACAGCATCAGATCCCGGAGTAGCTTTTACCTGAATACTATTTGCCTGAATTTGCTTTCCGCCATTTTGCAATACTGCATTTCCACTTTTTACTTTTACCTGAAATCCTCCTGTGCTGTAGATATTAAGGTGATCCGTATTATCAGATTCAACTCCATTAGCATAATGATCTGTAGTTGAGTACTCTAAGTTTACAATCTTTTGTTGGTTATTTACTACAAGGGTTTGGATTGGTTTTAACACCACATTCAAAGTCACGTTTTGTGCGCTTGCTGTTGCAAAACCTAGCAAAGCTGCAGCTGTCAATAAAATTTGTTTCATTGTCAATCAGTTTTAATGTATTAATATCTATTCTTTTCGGATGCAAAGATATGCTGTATTTAGAGATTGGGATTTGCAAAAAAAGGTTTATTTTTTGTGAATTTTTACAAAAAATCTATTATTTACTGTAGTTTCAATTAAATAATAGATTATTATTATCAATAACATAATGTTGGAAAGCGTTCTGATGCGGATTTGCATGAATTTAGAAAAAAAATAAGGCAACAGGACTTATTGTTTAATTACAAGAAATCCTGTTGCCTTTCTGAAAACTGAATGATGAAAAGTTTATTAAAATACTGAATGCGTAGTTGAAAAGAATAGATTATCAATACTAATAAAACTTTGTGATTTGGTGTGGTGTTTTATTCTTATAGTTTATAATTTTTATTTGCTGTTGTTTATATTACAAATGTATCTACATTATCAAGGGAAAGCAAACTATATAGGGTTTGATTTAATAATTTTTACGTAAAAATTTATAAATATTTACGTAAAAATATTTTTTAATTATCTGTAAATTAAATGCTTGTATTTTATTTAATTTATATTCAGATCTATAAACTAATAAAAGAATTTAGGGTAAATTAATTATAAAAAAGTTAGAAAAAAAGGCAAATTATCCTGCTGTTTCACGCATTTCGGATGGTTTTTTGCCGAGATGTTTTTTAATGAAATTAGTAAAGTTTCCTTCATCATTGAATCCTAGGTCAAACGCAATTTCAGAAAGTGAGCGCGTTGAAAATCTGATTGCTTTTTCACATTCAAAACTTACTTTTTCTATAATCATTTGTTTGGCAGATTTTCCATATACTGATTCTGTAGTCTCTGTAAGTTTTCTGCTGGAAACTCTTAGCTGGTCGGCGTAATAAGATACTTTTTTGTGAATCTTATAGTTCTTTTGAAGAAGCAAAGTGAATCTATTGACTAAGTTTGAAGATTCCAAATGTTCGGGGCTGATGCTTTCAATATAATTTTCATTTAGATACGCGTCAAGGATGAGGCTTTCAATTGCGTTATGAGCAGCAGATAAATAAATTTTCTCATCATTAAGCTTGGAAAATTTTTGCAGTCTTTCTACCAATAGAACATTATTGTATTCATTAGTACCGTAATAAGGAGAAATGAATATTTCAGACTTGAAATTGAAAAACAGATGGGAATTTAGATAAAAACTGTCTTTAGATGTTTTATCAAAGAAATCTTTTGTGAATGCAATAACGTAAATGTTTCTGTCGTAAACGTCGCCAAGTTCAATTTTTTTTTGTGGTCCTACAAAAACTGCATTGCCGCCTGAAATGTTGTAGTTTTTTTCTTCTACCAATATTTCTAGGTCTTCAGCAACAAGAAAAATGCAAAAATATTCTTGTGTATTGAATATTTTTGAAAAATTATTGCGTTCTATTATTTTTGAGACAAGATTGATACTAAAGCCATTTTTACGTAATTCCTCTGTTATTTTGTACATGGTGTGTGAAAACGTGTTTTCTTTGAGATATTATTAGTCAAAAATAAGGTATTTAATTAATAATATTCATGTCAAAAATCATTTTTATTTAAATAATTATTAACACATAATGGAATATAGTTGATTATACTGTAAATTATGAGAGTGAATTATTTATGTCTGAGAAAATGCTGTGTTATTGTGTGGTTAGTATGCGGAGTATTTTGTTAAAAAGCGTAATTTTTACTTTTAATAATGAAAAAATCCACTTCTAAAAGAAGTGGATTTTATGCGATCCGGACGGGACTCGAACCCGCGACCTCCGCCGTGACAGGGCGGCATTCTAACCAGCTGAACTACCGGATCAATTTTTTTGAACTAAAAATTGTAAAAGCTTGCGATCCGGACGGGACTCGAACCCGCGACCTCCGCCGTGACAGGGCGGCATTCTAACCAGCTGAACTACCGGATCTTTTTTATAATCTTAGATTGTTACCCTTGATTATTGTGGTTGCAAATATATAGCTTTTTTCATTATCTGCAAATTTTAATTATTAAATTTTTTAGAATTGATGTTAAATTACAGAGAATCAAAATGATTATTTCGCTATATGATTAGTTTTGATCTCTATTATATTACAGTTGTTGTTATCAGGATTATATTTATTGGAGTTTTTTGATGAGTTACAAGCAAAAGTCTGCAACTATACATTGAATACTTTGAGCATTTTTCTGTGAAATTGAGATAGTATAAGCCAGAATTAAGCTTACTTAGAATGTAGTATTGTGGTATCTGAAAATTTCTACATCAAAAATCATGCTAAAAATATTTAAATTCAAAAAAAATTAGTAAATTCGTCCTAAATTATGTTAACAGACACAAAGTAGAATATGCTAAAACAAAATTTACAACTTAAGTTAGGACAGAAACTTGCGCCGCAGCAGATTCAGCTGATGAAGTTGATTCAGCTTCATACTTTGGAGTTTGAAGAGGAGCTGGAAAGAGAGCTGGAAGAAAACCCTGCACTTGAAATTGCTAAAGAAGAGACTGCAGATGATGAATATTCTTCACTGGATGATTCTTACGAATCTGAAGGTACGGAAAGTATTGAAACAGATTTCGATGTAAATGAATATCTTTATGATGATGAGCCAAGTTATAAAACGGCATCCAGTAATTATTCGGCAGATGATGAAGATTTTGATAATGAAAGTCTCCTTACAGAAGGTCAGTCACTTTTTGATTATTTGATGGAGCAAATTAATCTTATCAATATTGCAGATGAAGATTTAAAAATTGCAGAATATATCATCGGTAATCTTGATACAGACGGTTATCTGAGAAGAGAAATTAAATCTATTGTAGATGATCTTGCTTTTTCCCAAGGAATTTATACAACACAGGAAAAGGTAGAAGATATATTAGAAAATTATATTCAGAAACTGGATCCGCCCGGAGTAGGAGCGAGAGGTCTGCAGGAATGCCTTTTGCTGCAGATTGAGAAAAAAGTAAGCTCGGATAAAGCAGTGTCTCTTGCTGCAAATATTTTGCGTTTTCAATTTGATGCTTTAACTAACAAGCACTACAACAAGATTATTCAGAAATATGATATTGAGGAAGAAGATCTGAAAGATGCGTTAGAAGAAATCTCAAAATTATCTCCGAAAGTTGGGGGGAATTTTGATACTCAGACCATTACGATCAATCAGGAAATTATTCCGGATTTTGTTATTCAGGTAAAAGACGGACAGGTTATTCCTTTATTGAATAGTAAGAATGCTCCGACATTAAGAGTTTCTGAAGAATATAAAGATATTTTAACAACCTATTCTCACGATAAGAATTCATCTGAACACAAACAGGCTGCTCTGTTTATCAAGCAAAAACTGGATGCTGCAAAATGGTATATTGATGCCATTAACCAAAGACAGAATACTTTGCTGCAGACCATTAATGCTATTGTGAAATTTCAACACAATTACTTTATTACAGGAGATGAGAAATCTCTAAAACCAATGATTCTGAAAGATATTGCAGATATTACAGGTTTTGACATCTCTACCATCTCCAGAGTAGTAAAAAGCAAATATGCAGATACACCCAACGGAATTATTTATCTGAAAGATCTGTTTTCGGACAGTCTTACGAATGACGACGGTGAGGAAGTTTCCACAAAAGAGATCAAAAACCATCTTCAGGAAGTCATCAGCAAAGAAAATAAAAGAAAACCACTTACGGATGATGCTCTTGTAGTGATCCTAAAAGAACAGGGATATAATATCGCAAGAAGAACGATTGCTAAATATCGTGAACAGCTCAATATTCCGGTAGCAAGATTAAGAAAAGAACTTTAAAATAAAAAAGGCTTGAATATTATATTTAAGCCTTTTTAATTAAATCAGTCTTTGTAAATAATATATTTGTTTCTGACTTTAGAAAACTTTTCAAGTCCAGGTTTCCAAGAGGATTTAATTTCTTTTACAGATTTTCCCGCAATAATCTGCTTGCGAAGCTCATCTGAACCCGCAAGTTTATCAAAGAATAAATTTTTAAGAAAAAAATCCTGCTGTGGATTCTTATAATTTTTATACGCATTTATGAGCCATTCCAAATTAAGTTCCTGCAGCTTTTTCGGATAATCCGAAAGATTTTCACCATAGCACATTTGTCCGTTCAGAAACGGGTCTTTTGCTCCGTAATTAGGTTTAGGAGTAAACTGAAAGGGGAGTTCTTTTGTCCAGGGAGAACCATATACCTGAAACGGAAGATCTGTACCGCGGCCTACAGAAACCTGAGTTCCTTCAAAAAAGCATAAACTAGGGTAAAGATTAATAGATTGGTCATTAGGTAAGTTAGGAGAGGGTTTTTCAGAAATAGGATAGCGTTTCTTCTTATGATAATTTTTCATCGGAATCAAAGTATATTTAGCCTGAATTCCGTTTTTGAGCCATTTTTCCCCATTCACCATTTTTCCATATTCTCCGATGGTTAATCCATATACTACAGGAACTTCGTGCATTCCGACAAAACTTTCCCATTTTTTCTTTAAAACAGGTCCGTCAATATATCCGTCATGTGGATTTGGTCGGTCCAAAACCATAACTTCCACGTTATTTTCAGCAGCGGCTTCCATCAAATAAGTTAAAGTTGAGATATAAGTATAAAATCTCACGCCAACATCCTGAATATCAAAAACAATGACATCAATTCCTTTTAACTGTTCCGGTTTTGGTTTTTTATTAGAACCATAAAGAGAAATAATGGGAATTCCTGTTTTCAGATCTATTCCGTTTTTTACTTTTTCTCCCGCATCTGCATCACCTCTGAAACCGTGTTCAGGTGCAAAAATAGATTTAATCTGGAAATTGTTTTTTACTAAAAAATCGACAAGATGGCTTTTGTCGCTTAACAAGCCTGTCTGATTGGTCACAATACCTATCGTTTTATTTTTCAGCAGAGGTAAATAAAGTTCCGGCTGATCTGCCCCTGTTTTGAAATCTTTATCTGATGTTTGAGAATAATATATATTGAATACACCCAAAAAAATTAGGCAAATAAGAAGTAATGTTTTAATTTTGAAATTTAAATTCATAAGCTTGAAATTTCCATTATATTTCTCCAGAAAAATAGCGTTTTCCAAAGATAACAAAAATAACCTTTCACGGGTGATTATCTTCATTGGCAGGCTGTCTGTAGCTTTAGGAATTATTGTTTCGCTCATCACAGTCTCTACAGGATTGGGTTCTAAAAAAGCAATTAAAGAAAGACTTGCCGATTTCAGCGGACATGTAACGGTAAAATCTACCAAATCAAATTCTTCCTATAATACCTCTGTTTTAGATAATGAAGGATTGAATATTAAGCAGATTCTGTCTCTTCCGGATGTTGCAGCTGTTCAGAAATATGCGATGGTTACAGGAATCATGCGAAACGAGCACAGTTTTGCAGGAATCATTTTCAAAGGAGTAGCGAAAGATTTTGACAGTTTACGTTTCAGAAAATTTATAATTGAGGGTAAAACACCTTTCTTTAATGAAGACGGATACAACAATGGTGTGGCTATTTCGCAAAAATTGGCAGGAGATTTACACCTGAAAGTAAATGACAGTATTGTAACAGTATTCTCAAAGGCTGACCAGAAGCCAATTTACAGAAAATTTGAAGTTACCGGAATTTATAAAACAGATATTAAAATGATTGATGATCAGTTCGTTATTGGTGATATCAACCATGTGAAGAGAATTCTTGATATGAAGGATAATGAAATCGGCGGACTTGATGTTTTTTTCAAAAATGTAAACAATATTGATGAAGATTTTCCTGCGGTTGAAAAATTTATTGGTTATAAAAACTATGCTGAAAAAGCTACAGATAAATATCCTCAGATCAACGACTGGATCGGACTTTTTGACACCAATATAGGGATTATTATTTCGATTATGCTTTTGGTGGTGATCATTAATATTATTATGGTTTTGCTGATTCTCATTATAGAGCGAACCAATTCTATCGGGCTTCTTAAGACTTTAGGGGCAACCAACGGGCAAATTCGGGCGACATTTATCAATTATACTCTGATTATTATGATTCCCGGGCTTTTATATGGTAATGTCATTGGTCTTGGTCTTCTGATTCTGCAAAAATTCTTTGGAATTATCACACTTAACCCTGAAAACTATTATGTAAGTGTAGTTCCTGTAGATCTTAATCCTTTGGTGATTGTTTCTATTTCATTGGGAATTTTAATTATTTCCGGATTGGCATTAGTGATTCCAAGTTATCTGATCAGTAAAATTTCTCCTGTAAAATCAATTAAATATAATTAATTACTACAAATTGTTCCGTTAAGTTGTCTTTTTTTGCTGATTTTTTCATGTGATGGCAAACTACTAGCCCCGATTGCAGAGGAAATCCTTTTTTGCAAAAAAAGATTGGAACGGAAAGCGGGAATTGCTCCTAAAAATAATCTTTGCAGTTAAAAATCTCCAAAATCTATCAAATATGAAGAATTGTTAAGTGATTTGTATCATTAATCAGCCTCATAGAATTTAGTATTGCCCTAATTATTTTGAAAGCCTTATCTTTGTGCCGCTTATAAAAGATTTATGAAATACGCAGAAAATATACTCGAAACCATTGGAAATACTCCACTTGTAAAACTGAATAAAGTTTTGGGAGAAGATTTTCCGGCTTTGGTTTTGGCAAAAGTTGAGACATTCAATCCCGGTAACTCGGTAAAGGACAGAATGGCTCTGAAAATGATTGAAGATGCCGAAAAAGACGGTAGATTAAAGCCTGGAGGTACTATCATCGAAGGGACTTCAGGTAATACAGGAATGGGATTGGCTTTGGCAGCAATCATTAAAGGATACAAATGTATTTTTGTTACCAATTCCAAACAGTCTAAAGAAAAGTGTGATATTCTTCGTGCAGTGGGTGCAGAAGTTATTGTTTGTCCTACGGATGTAAAGCCTACAGATCCTCGTTCTTATTATTCGGTATCGAAAAGACTGGCAACAGAAACAGAAAACGGATGGTATGTAAATCAATATGATAATTTGTCTAACAGAACTGCTCATTACGAATCTACAGCTCCTGAAATCTGGGAACAGACAGAAGGAAAGCTTACTCACTTTTTGGTAGGAGCGGGAACTGGAGGTACCATTACAGGTTGCGGAATGTATTTCAAAGAAAAAAATCCTAATATCAAAGTTATTGGAGTTGATACTTATGGATCTATTCTTAAAGAAATCCACGAAACAGGTGAAATTCATCTTGAAAATGCTTACTCATACATTACAGAGGGTATTGGTGAAGATATTTTACCCGAAAACTATGATATGTCTGTAATTGATCATTTTGAGAAAGTTACAGATAAAGACGGAGCTGTATATGCAAGAAAACTGGCAAAAGAAGAAGGGATTTTCTGTGGATATTCTGCAGGAAGTGCTATTGCATCGCTGGTACAGATGAAGGATCAGTTTACTAAAGATGATGTAATTGTTGTACTGTTTCACGATCACGGTTCCAGATATGTAGGTAAAATCTACAATGATGAATGGATGAAAGAAATGGGATGGTTAGATTAGTTTCACTTTATAGCATACTAAAAAACTCAGAGTATGGCTCTGAGTTTTTTTATTTAAAAATTTGACTGTTCTAATTGAAAATATTGTTCTCTAGTGCATATTTTACAACTCCGACAGAGTTTTTTACATTGAGTTTCATCAGAATTCTTTTTCTGTGAGTTTCTACGGTGTTAATACTGATAAATAATTTTTCGCTGATATCTTTGCTGCTTAATCCGTTGCAGATGTGTTTTAAGATTTCTAGTTCCCTTTTAGTTAAAGATTCCCTGATGTTCGGATCATGTTTTTCTTCTTCGTGGCTGATGTAATTGATCATCATTTCTTTTACATGGTCACAGACATAGGTGTCATCATTCATTAATGTGGAAATAGATTTTACCAGTTCTTCGTAAGGGCTGTTTTTGTCCAGGTAACATTTGATTCCTTTATTAAAGAGCTTTCTGATACTTGAAATATCAAATGAATGTCCAATTACAATAATCTTGGTACATCTATATTGAAGTAAAGTTTCCTGAATTAAAGAATGTATATCAGTAAGAAGCATGGTATTGGTTCCTATCATCAGAAATTCCGGAGGCTCTTTCTTCAGATGCTCGGTAAACTTTTCGTAACAATTAAAAATTTCAACGGAACTAAAAATCTTGTTTTGAACAAGAAGTTTTGACAAGCCTTCTGCATACAGCAGTGACTCGTCAAAGATAATTAACTTTGGCTTCATCATGGAATAGTTTTCAGTTTTTAAATATATGAATATTATTTAATTATTTGCCATATTTTTTGATTTATTTTAATTATTTATTTAATCTATGGTATTTATTTTATCAAATTCGCAAAAGCATCTGTTTATATCAAATTTTAGGGATATATTTTGAATATTGTTTATTTAATTATTCTTTGCCATTGCCTTCTGGTGAAGCGTTTCAAATTTTCTAATAGTGAGTAATTTATCCAAGTGGGGAATTGGATGTAGATGATTAAGAAAAGAAAACACAGATTTTTGTTCAATTAATTTTAGATAAATAAATAAACGGCAAAATATTTATTTAAATTTTAAACAATAAAAAAGCCTCCTGATCGGAGGCTTAAATAAGCTGTTAATTAGAATAACCGCTCAATTCTTCTTTTTTAGAATTGTAAATTTTGTATTCCAGATACCTGAAAGAATCTCTCGGGATGATGGTTACCCATTTTTTGTATTTCAAAAACCATTTCATCTGTATGCTTTTCATGCCTTTTGTAAGATAAGCTTCTACGAAAGGATGCACGTGTAAGAAAAGTTTACCTTTTTCTTTTTGCATAATATTTCTGATGGTTTCACCCATTTTTTCCACAATAACGATAGGAGCTACAATTTCTCCATCTTTATTAGGATTTTCTTCTTTGGTATCAATTTGTTTTTCGGGACGGTTTCTTTGTCTTGTAATTTGTATCAGCCCAAACTTACTTGGCGGTAAAATTTTGTGACGTGCTTTGTCCCGGCTCATTTCTGTTCTGAAATGCTCATAAAGATCTTTTCTGTGATCAGGATTGGTCATATCGATAAAATCTACAACGATAATGCCGCCCATATCACGAAGACGAAGTTGTCTTGCTATTTCTGTGGCTGCCATTTTATTCACGTTAAGTGCGTGTTCTTTATTGGCAGTATTTCCGGCTGTGATGTTATTACCGGAATTCACGTCGATCACGTGAAGCGCTTCTGTATGTTCTATGACAAGATAAGCACCTTTGGAACTGGGAATATTTACATGTTTTCCGAAACTCTGTTTCAGTTGTTTTTCAACATTGTAATATTCTAATAGAGGAATGTGTGAGTCATAAAACTGAACAATATTTTTACGTTCAGGGGCAATGACTTCAAGATAGTTTTTCATTTCGCTTACCATTTGCTCATCATCGCAAATGATGTTTACAAAATCCTGATTAAAGTTGTCTCTAAGAATAGAAGATGCTTTATCATCTTCGCTCAAAACTTTTGACGGAACTTTATTTTTCTGAATATTTTTAAAAGTATTTTCCCATTTCTGAATCAGCTGATTCATGTCATTATGGAGATCTGCAACTTTTTTGCCTTCTGCAACTGTTCTGATAATAACGCCAAAGCCTTCAGGTTTTATACTGTTAATCAGGGTGCGGAGTCTCACTTTTTCTTCAGAGCTGCCTATTTTTTTTGAGATAGATACTTTATTGTCGAAAGGTATCAGAACCAAAAAACGTCCCGTTAAGGATATTTGTGTAGAAATTCTCGGTCCTTTGGTCGAAATAGGCTCTTTGGTAATTTGTAATAAAACGATATCATCTTTAGCGATGATTTTGTCGACAGTTCCGTTTTTATCAATCTCAGGCTGAATCTCGAAGTTCTTCAAGCTGGAGCTGGTCTGTTTTTTTGAGACGGAATCTTTCAGAAATTTCCGGTAGGTAAGATATTGCGGTCCCAAATCCTGGTAATGCAGAAAAGCGTCTTTATCATATCCGATATTTACAAACGCTGCATTAAGATTCGGAGCCAGTTTTTTTACTTTTCCGATAAATAAATCGCCTACAACAAAATCATTTTTGTCTTCTTCCTCATGAAGTTCACATAGTCTTCCGTCCTCCAGCAAAGCAATCTTTGTAAGATCATCTTCATACGAAACTATTAGTTCTTTCTTCATTGTTAAAATTAAAGATAAAAAGATTGATGATGAAATAAGATCTGTTGTCAGATCGTCATTTCCATTTGTTTACATAATAAAATATAGTCGGTGAATAATAAAATTAAAATTGCACCAACTATATTATTATATTAAAAACCTCGCGTGAGATTATTTTTTCTTATGTCTGTTTGCTCTTCTTCTTTTCTTTCTTTTGTGAGTTGCAACCTTGTGTCTTTTTCTTTTCTTTCCGCTTGGCATAATGTTAATTTTTTTAGTAAATCGTTAATATTAAATTTTTTATTTTACTGCAACTTTGGTCTTTACTTTCTCCACAAAAGATTTTGATGGTTTGAAAGCCGGAATATTGTGTGCAGGAATTTCTATTGCAGTGTTTTTTGAGATGTTTCTTCCCGTTTTAGCTGCTCTTGTTTTCACGATGAATGATCCAAAACCTCTTAAGTAAACATTGTCTCCATTGTACATAGAAGTTCTGATCTCCTGCATAAAAGCTTCTACAACTTTCTGTGTTTCATTCTTTTCGGTCCCCAATTTATTTGAGATGGTGTTTACCAATTCTGCCTTTGTCATTTCCTTTGTAAATTTTAAATTTTAGGTGTGCAAATTTAGTTAAAAAAATTGAATAGTCACAAATTAACAGCGAAAATATTTCACATAAATCCCTGACAATTTTATGTTTAGTATGGTTTTTAACTTATAAAATGAAATTTCACAGGCTAAATTAACTGGATTATTGTGAAATAATTCCGTAACTAACTCTTCAATTCAAATAAAAAGCCGAAACATTTCTGTAACGGCCTTCAAATGTAGTAATAATTTACTTATTTTTTCATTCCCGGAGGATAATTTGCCATAATTTCTGACATAATCTGAGGAATTTGTTTTTGCTTTGACTTTGGACGGTCAACTGCAATCCCGCTTCCTATACCTTGCCAAACGAGTTTCTGGCTCTGTGCATCAATCATATCTACGATAATAGCGCCTTCATTATAATTGCTTGTCCAGGTTCTGTTCATCCCGATTCCCCAGCCGAAACCGCCGCCCCAACCCCACATTCCGCCTGGATTAGTGCTGTTGATATCAGTGATTTTTTTATGATTTGCTTTTACATTAATAATCAGATCTGGTGTATTTGATGATGAAAGACCTTTCATCTGAAGTTGTTTAGAGAGTTCGTTCAAGACTCTGTCTTTATCAATATCATTCAGTTTAAGATCATCAATTCTGAGCTTATATGTTTTATACGTTGAAAAATTGGCAGTCTGCGCATAATCTGAACGTACCTTAAAAGGGCTGCATGAGCTTAAAGTTAAACCTGCGGCAAGTAAAATAAAAATATATTTTTTCATTGTATTGATTTTTTAATGTTTTTATTGAATGTGTCTGTCTTTTTATCGTATCCGTACGGACAATGTTTGCATCCGCTCTTACAGCAATATCCCCGTTTGAGATGAAATTTTTCCGTGAAAACTTTGTATCCCTGCTCATTGTAGTAAAAGTCTTCATGCTCTTTGATGTCAAAATTTGCCATAAGTTAAATCAAAACTTTTATATTTGTTAATATGATAATTGTGTGCCAATTCCTGCTCAAAAATACAAAAATAAACGGCATTACGCTTTTTCCTTTTATTTTAATTAAAAAACCTGAGGATAAGCACAATAAAGTTTTTATCAATCATGAGAAAATTCATCTCAGGCAACAGCTCGAACTGCTTATTATTTTTTTCTATATATGGTATATTGCTGAATATTATTACCATTTTTTCAGATTGAAAAACGCTTATCTTGCGTACCTTTCGATTTCTTTTGAAAGAGAAGCTTACGCAATGGAACACGATTTTAATTATCTTAAAAAAAGAAAATTCTGGTCATTCCGTAAATATTTGTCTTAATTTAACAATTTATAAAGGTTTTTAGATTT
Organism: Chryseobacterium binzhouense; assembly: GCF_007474545.1. GTDB lineage: Bacteria > Bacteroidota > Bacteroidia > Flavobacteriales > Weeksellaceae > Chryseobacterium > Chryseobacterium binzhouense. Next base: position 11,072 of record NZ_VKOG01000007.1, on the reverse strand, counting down.
GTTTAACTTCAGCTTAAGTGTTCAATTGAAATAAATTCAGGAAATTTGCCCCAATGAAAATTCCAGAGATTCATATTCCGATTACAGAAATTCCTGTTGAGAAAAATATAAAGCTCTATATGAAAAGAGAAGACCTTATTCATCCTCAAATTTCAGGTAATAAGTATTGGAAGCTTTTCTACAACATCAATCAATATTTAGAAAAAAAGCCGAAAAATCTTTTAATCATAACATTTGGCGGAGCTTTTTCCAATCACATTTCGGCAGTAGCAGCCTTTGGAAATATTTCAGGTATTAAAACACTGGGAATAATAAGAGGAGAGGAACTTGAGCAAAAATGGCGGGAAAATCCCACTTTACTGGCTTCCAAGAGAAACGGAATGAATCTCAGATTTGTAACCCGTGAAGAATATCGTTATAAAGAAAAACTTACTGAATTTTTGCAGCAGGAATTCCCGGATGCTTTAATTATCCCAGAAGGCGGTACCAATCATAATGCTGTACAGGGCATTAAAATGATGCTGAACGAGCAAACAAAAGATTTTGACTATCTTTGCACGGCAGTAGGAACCGGTGGAACTATTGCAGGAATTGCCGAATTTTGTGAAGACAGTCAGAAAGTTATAGGCTTCAAGGCGGTACAGGATAGTTCTTTAGAAAAAAAGATTTCTGAACTTACGCAAAAGAAAAATTATATATTAACGGATTCTTCTTTAGGCGGTTATGGTAAAATAAATGATGATAACATTCGTTTTATTAATGATTTTAAATTAAAACACAATATTTCCTTAGATCCGGTGTATACAGGGAAAATGATGCAAAAAATTTTTGAGATGACAGACGAGGGATATTTCCCTGAAGGAAGCAGGATTCTGTGCTTTCATACAGGAGGCTTGCAGGGAATTGAAGGAACCAATTTATTTTTGGAAAAACAGAACAGAAATTTAATTATAATCTAAATAGAGAAACAGGAAACATCAAGTTCCATTTTTTATTTTAAAACAATAAATAAATAAAATGAAAAGACTTTTTTTACTCATTAGCCTTCTAGTTTTATCAAAATTCTCAGCTCAGACCTGGGCTACAGAAGATCAGTACATTCAAAAGTTTGCGCAATATGCGGTAGAGGAGATGGAGAAGTATAAAATTCCGGCTTCTATTACTCTCGCACAGGGACTTTTGGAAACCGGGGGCGGACAAAGCCGTCTCGCTCAGGAAGGAAAAAATCATTTCGGAATAAAATGTAAAGAAGACTGGACGGGAAAAACTATGAAGCATACTGATGATGCTCCCAACGAATGTTTTCGCGTGTACGACGATCCGAAACAGTCTTATGAAGATCACTCCGTATTTTTGGCGACCCGAAAGTATTACACCAAACTTTTTGAGCTGGATATGAAAGATTATAAAGCTTGGGCTCATGGTTTGAAGAAAGCAGGGTATGCTACAAACCCACGATATGCATCTATTCTCATCGGAAAAATTGAAAAATATAAACTGTACGAGTTTGATGAGGTCAATTCCAAGGAAGTTACTTACGCTTTGCTCAAAAAATACCCCGATCTGAAAGACGACAGAACCTTCATGGCAAGTTTAGAGCCTGCAAAACAGGTGAAAGAAATCAAAAAAGCTTCACAGCCTGTTATTGTAACGGTTCCTTACAAAGCAACATCTTATGCAGAGCAGAAAAAAAGGGTAGAAAGGATTAAAAAAGAAGAAACTTTAAATACTATTTTAATCAAAAGTCACCCGAATGATGGCTTAAAATATATTGTCATTCCGGAAGACACCAATGTGAAATACATTGCAGATAAATTTAAAATCAGCGAAAGTAAAATTTTAAAATGGAACGAACTGGAATCTGATGTCCTGAAAAAGAATGCTATTGTTTTTCTGGAATCTAAAAATTCTGACGGAAATACTCCTACCTATAAAGCTGCTTCTGGAGAAGACATGTACGACATTGCACAAAAATTCGGAATAAAACTTAATAAACTTTACACAAAAAACAGAATGAATGAAGGGCAGAAACCTTCTGCCGGACAGCTGATCTATTTAATCGACAAAAAACCTAAAAACTAAAATTGGTTGTTGGTTTTTAGTTGATGGTTGTCGGTTTTTAGCTTACAGGTATACTATCAACCAAAAACCAAAAACCATCAACTATTTAATATCAATGAAATATCAAAGAAGTTCAGCTTTATTTAATGAAGCTAACCAATACATTCCGGGAGGTGTAAATTCTCCTGTTCGCGCTTTTAAATCAGTAGGCGGGGTGCCTGTTTTCATGAAATCTGCAAAAGGGGCATATCTTACCGATGCTGATGATAATACATATATTGATTACATCAATTCCTGGGGACCGGCAATTTTAGGGCATACGCATCCTGAAGTTTTGGAAGAGCTTAAAATTCAGGCAGAGAAAGGTTTTTCTTTTGGTGCTCCCACAGAACTTGAAACAGAAATCGCAAAATTCATTACAGCAAATGTTCCGAATATAGACCAGATCAGAATGGTGTCTTCCGGAACCGAAGCCTGTATGAGTGCCATTAGACTGGCAAGAGGTTTTACGGGAAGAGATAAGATCGTAAAATTTGAGGGCTGTTATCATGGTCATTCAGATTCTTTTCTCATAAAAGCGGGAAGTGGTGCGGCAACTTTTGGAAATCCGAATTCTCCGGGAGTTACTTCGGGAACGGCAAAAGATACCTTGCTGGCAAGATACAATGATTTGGAACAGGTGAAAGATCTTTTCGCCAATAATCAGGAGGAAATTGCTGCGGTGATTATTGAGCCGGTAGCCGGAAATATGGGATGTGTGCTTCCTGAAAATAATTTTCTTCAGGAACTGAGAAAAATCTGTGATGAAAACGGAGCTTTGCTGATTTTCGATGAAGTAATGACGGGTTTCAGACTGGCTTTTGGCGGAGCGCAGGAATTGTATGGCGTAAAGGCAGATCTGGTAACGTACGGAAAAGTAATCGGAGGCGGGCTTCCGGTAGGAGCTTTTGCAGCAAGAAATGAAATTATGGATCATCTGGCTCCGAAGGGTGCGGTTTATCAGGCAGGAACATTAAGTGGAAATCCTCTGGCGATGAGAGCCGGTTTGAAAACTTTGCAGATCATTAAAAACGATGCAGGATTTTTCAGCAGACTGGAAAAAACTACCGAAATTTTAGATGCCGAAATCTCAAAAATTTTAACCGAGAAAGGGATGGCACATACCATCAACAGACAAGGATCGATGATGTCTGTTTTCTTCGACAGCGAAAATGTTTCTAATTTTGATGAAGCGCAGAAAGCCAACCACGACATATTTAACCGTTTCTTTCATCACATGCTTACCAACGGAATTTATCTTCCGCCGAGCGGCTACGAAACCTATTTCATCAGTGATGCCATCAAAGAAAACGAAATTGACATGACGCTGGAAGCGGTAAGAAAATTTGAAAGTTTGTAGGAGTAATTCTAACCAAAATAAAAAACGTCCGCATCTTTTCAGTAAAAGATGCGGACGTTTTCATTAAAACCTACGGACGTTTTGAATGAAAGATGCGGACGTTTTAGAAAGCGGCTTAGCAGCTGTAAAAAACTCATGCGTACTAATCTCTAAATTGATGCGGATAAACTGAACAATTCATGAGCATCATTTAGTAAAATAAGACGTGTCATTTTATCGGTTGACACGTCTCATTTTTAAAAGAAAGACTAATGACTTTTTTATTCTTCTAAAATCCTTTTTAAACCTCAGAAAACTGATGTTATCCGTTGGTTTTATTTTGATTTTAAAAGATTGATTTCTTCTTTTAACAATCTGTTCTCTTCTTTAAGAGAAGCAATGGTGTCATAAAGATTTTCCAGCATTTTTTCTGAAATATTGTAATTATTTGTTTGATTTTGAATCATATTGTTGCTGGAATTTTCATTGGTTGAATTTTCTTTATTTATCTGGGTATATCCTTCTTCCGGCTTCAAAATATCATCCAGATTTACCTCCAAAGAATGGCAGATATTTTCGATATGGTTGATCCAGGAGTTGGTTTCACCGTTTTCTATCCTTTGATACGTAGACCGTGAAATGTGCAGTTTTTCTGCCAGTTCTTCCTGCGAGAAACCTTTGTTTTCTCTGAAGGTTCGTATTCTTTTTCCAATGGTTGTATTCATGATCTCTGTTTAGCTAAGGCAAATATAATTTTTTTATTAAAATAATGATGCATCAAAAACAGGGCATTGTTTTTCAGATGTTTTTTTTCATTTTTGTTTCAGAAAAATTTATATCTTTAAACCATTAAAACATAAATGCTTATGAAAAAACATTTATTTCTCAGGCTCTGCCTGATGTTCCTGGTCGGTGTCTCGGCATTCTCCTGCCGCACCGAAGAATTTCACAACGAAGAAGAAGCGCACGGCAACACGGGCTTGCGTCTGACTTCCCAAAGAATTTCCCTTAACGAATCTAAGCACAGAACAAAGCTTTTACCTGAGCTTCAAAAAGCAGAGGTTGGGATTAAAGCTTTTGCGCAGAAAAATGCCAAAGGGAAAATTAATTACGCCGATGGAGTATCTATTGATACCGATCATGTAATGTACATTGAGAACGGTCCCAACTTTCACACCTACACTTTTCATCTTACCCGTCAAAATGCTTTACCGACAGATCCTATAGAAAATCTGGTACTGATCCCGGCTACAGACGGGAGTTATAGAGAAATAAATGCTCATCAGCTATAATCTGACGCCTCAGGAAAAGCAGATGATGATGTCGGGTGAATATGTAGATACCCAGGATAAAACAACGGTGACGCTTTTGGATGGTACGGTATACAATCCGCTGGGAGCTAAATCTAACCAAAGCTGTGTGTGGCAGTCGTATATCGTGGGGTATACAGCATGCAGTGAAAATGCGCATTTTAATGGCGAAGGCAGCAATGCATGTAGTGCAAAAGTAAAATCTAAACCTATAAAAGAATATTATCTGCAATGCAAGAGTATCGCAGAAGCACCCACAGATAATGGATGGTGGGCAGGTCCCGGAGGCGGAACCAACAGCGGAGGTGGTGACTGCTCCTCTTGTCCTGCAGAAAACCCGACTCCTGAGCCGGAACCCTGCAATGGTAACGGGGTTTCTATTCAGCCTGTAGATCCTATCGGCGGTATTGCCGAAGGTGGTTGTGAAGGAATTCCTACTGTGATTGAGTTTCCTCTTCCAGATGAAGCTTGTGAAAACGCAAAAGCAGATCTTAGTGATCCTTTTTTTAAACAGCAGTTTATCAATCTTAATACTCCTGCCAATTATAACAGTATCAATGAAAAAGGAGCGTTTGAAAGGACTCCGCCGGTTGGATCGGGATCAGCATCTTCTTTTGTGCCGATGAGTAACCAGGCGTGTACAACTCATCTTACACTACCTGCCAATAAAAATGGCATTACCGGGCTTTTCCATATTCACAATAATATTAACTGTAACGATAATCCTACATTTGGAACTAAAGTTAATGTAAAAGCACCTTCGCCTAAGGATCTGTACGAATTTTTTCATATCATTATCAAGCAGGCAAATCTTTATAAAGGCAGCTATTCTAAAGGATATTTTGTGACCATGACCGACTGGGGAAGTTATATGTTTAAGTATAACGGTACCAATTGGCCAAGTAATGTGACAGGAGCTGATTTTGCAAGGTGGAAGAATTGGTATGAACGAGAGTTTCAAAATCTTGAGTACAACCAACAAATGGATTCAGAGAATGTTAAACGTGTGTTTGCACAGTTTTTGAAGGAAGTGGTACAGGTAGACGGGCTGGATGTGTTTGAGATCACAGAAAATTCTGCATCCAAATTAGATTATGATTTAGCTACGAAAAAAGCTATCTCCATCCCTTGTCCTAAAAAATAATAACCTTAATTGATACATTATGAAAAAAATATTCACTATACTGTTACTATCCAATCTTTTTTATTTGGCTTTTGCCCAGCAAACCTGCTCAACATTTACAGAAGTTCCTTTGAGAACATTTACGACCATACCTCAAAACGAATGCTATTATTTGAAAGACACTCAAAATGAGCTGAACGATTATGTAGGAACTTGGAAAGCAAGTTGGAATGACAGAACAATCTATATTTATATAACTAAGCGAGTAAAGTTTTATGAGTGGGTTGGAAAATATTATTCAGATAATTTAGTAATCCGATTCAAAACCATAGCCAATAACGGAACGGTTCTTTTCGATAATACCTCATTACCGGATTCTCAGGTGAAAATTGAGGGGCTAAAATTCAGAAAAGCCGATGATAGGTATGGTTTTGTATATATAGATTTTGATTTATGCGACACATCAGGGGAAGTACGAATAAACTTTAATAATCCTACAAAAACCCAGCTGCAGTGGAATTATTTTCAGAATAAATATGAGTGGCTGGATTCAGACTGTTTTTTCTACAATTATCCTCCTGATCAGCTGCCTAATCCTTTGCCTAAAGCCGCAATATTTGTGAAGCAGTAAAGATGTTGGAAAGATTTTTGATTATATTGTTATTAGCATTGTACGGTTTAGTTTTTTCCCAGCAAGCCTGTACCGTTTTTACGGAGATTCCCTTAAGATCTGTAAATACAGATATTCCTGAGAATCAATGTTATTATTTGAAAGACACTAACAATGAGCTGAACGATTATGTAGGAACTTGGAAGGCAAGCTGGAATGATAGAACAATTTATGCATATATAGCAAAAAGAATAAAATATTATAGTTGGGTAAGTCAATATTATTCAGATAATTTAATAATACGATTCAAAACCGTAGCTAATAACGGAACCGTTCTTTTTGATAACACATCTTTACCAGATGATCAGGTAAAAATTTATGGTTTAGGATTCCGAAAAGCAGATGACAGATATGGTTTTGTATATATAGATTTTGATTTATGCGATACCTCAGGAGAAGTAAGAATAAACTTTAATAATCTGGCAAAAACTGAGTTACAGTGGAATTATTTACAGGATAAATATGAGTGGCTGGATTCAGACTGCTTCTTCTACAATTATCCTCCTGATCAGCTACCTAATCCTTTGCCTAAAGCCGCTATATTTGTGAAGCAGTAAAGATGTTGAAAAGATTTTTAATTATATTGTTTTTAACATTATACAGTTTTGTTTTTTCTCAACAAACCTGTTTAATGTTTACAGAGGTTTCTTTAAGAACATTTACGACCATACCTCAAAACGAATGCTATTATTTGAAAGACACTCAAAATGAGCTGAACGATTATGTAGGAACTTGGAAAGCAAACTGGAATGACAGAACAATCTATGTGTATATTACAAAACAAGTAAAGCATTATGATTGGACTGGTGAATACTATGTAGATAATCTGGTAATAAAATTTAAGACCATAACCAATAACGGAACAGTTCTTTTCGATAATACCTATTTACCAGATGCTCAGGTTAAAATATATGGATTGATGTTTGGTAAAGCCGATGATAGATACTCTCTTACCTACATAGATCCAGACTTGTGCTACACAAGCGGAAATATAAGGATAAACTTTAATAATCCTACAAAAACCCAGCTGCAGTGGAATTATTTTCAGAATAAATATGAGTGGCTGGATTCAGACTGCTTCTTCTACAATTATCCTCCTGATCAGCTGCCTAATCCTTTGCCTAAAGCCGCTATATTTGTGAAGCAGTAAAGATGTTGAAAAGATTTTTGATTATATTGTTATTAGCATTGTACGGTTTTGTTTTTTCCCAGCAAGCCTGTACCGTTTTTACAGAGATTCCTTTAAGATCTGTAACTACAGATATTCCTGAGAATCAATGTTACTATAGAAAAGATACCAACAATGAACTAAATGATTATATAGGAACTTGGAAGGCAAGCTGGGACAGTAAAACCATATTTATTTACATAAAAAAGATTACAAATAAATATGATAATGTCTTTAAGTTTAATAGAGACTTTTTAATAATCAAATTTAAAACTTTAGATATTAATGGGGCAGTTCTTTTTGACAATACTTTACTATCAGACGAACAAGCTAAAATTGAAGGACTGAATTTTAGAAAAGCAGATGACAGGTATGGTTTTGTATACTTAGATCCTGATTTATGCGATACCTCAGGAGAAGTAAGAATAAACTTTAATAATCTGGCAAAAACCGAGTTGCAGTGGAATTATTTTCAGAATAAATATGAGTGGCTGGATTCAGACTGTTTCTTCTACAATTATCCTCCTGATCAGCTGCCTAATCCTTTGCCTAAAGCCGCTATATTTGTGAAGCAGTAAATACTCAAAACCTCTTTAAGAGGTTTTTTGCTTTGTAATAAAAAGTAAAGGTATAATTTCTACCACGTTGATGGTGACTGCTCCTCGTGTCCTGCAGAAAACCCGACTCCTGAGCCGGAACCCTGCAACGGCAACGGTGTAGCTATCCAGCCTGTAGATCCTATCGGCGGTATTGCCGAAGGTGGATGTGAAGGAATTCCTACGGTGATAGAGTTTAATCCATCTGAAACTCCTTGTCAAATATTAAAAAATAATGATGCTATTCCAGAACTTAAACATAAAATAGACAGCTTAAGAACACTTGTTACTAAGGCAAATCCTGATAAACATGAAACAATGGTGGTAGTTACAAAAGAAGAACCTAGTGGTGAGCTTATATACAGTACATATGTGTCGGCAACATCAGGTACCGGATTTATTGGTGTCTCGGGTGTAGGAACTAATAATGACATAGCAGATGCACATAATCACCCTCCAGATACTATTCCTATATTTGCTTTTGGAGATATTGTGAATATTTATGATTCGTATAAATTTTTGTATCCAAATAGAAAACAGGTATTTGTTTCTTATTTGGTTAATTTTAACGGAACAACTTATGCCTTGAAAATAAATGACACCACCGCTCTTGATGCATTGTTTGCAGGTATGAATATCGGTACAGCTACGACTACTACAGTACAGAAAAATATAGCAAAGGATAAAGTCAAAAAAATGTTTAAAGATTGTGGTCAGGATGAGCAGCCTTACAATCAAACAAGAGCTGAAAAACTTTTTATGAGCGTAATTGATGACCCTGAAGCTGGTAGTGGAAATTCAATACATTTATATAGAAAAGATGCTGACGGATGGGGTAAACTGAATATAGATTCTAATGGAAATGTAAGCAAAGAAAATTGCCCTTTGTAACTATAAAAAAAAGATAAAATGAACAGAATATTTTTATTGATAATTTTACTGATAATGATCAGTTGTAAATCTCAAACGAATATTATAGATATTGTTAACAGATGTAATCATGCACCATTAAACAGGAGTAATGGAAGCTTATATTTGAAGGATATAAGTAATATTTATGAACCATATATTGGAACTTGGAAATGGGCAGAAGGAAACAAAGAAATGTTTTTGACATTATTAAAACAGACTAAATATCATATTAATAATTATGGTAGTGATAATTACTTTGAAGACAGATTAGTTGGATATTATATATATAAAGAAAATGGGATCATTGTTGTTAATACATCAGGTGACAATCTTAATTTGGATTATGGTTTAAACGTTAGTTTTGATATTCTTTGTAATGGGAAGCTAGATAGCTCCCTTTTTCAAGATGTTTTTAGAGGAACGAGTTACGAGGTGAAGCTTGAAAAATTATCTCCAACTCAAATGAAGTTTACAGGTAAAATAGGAGAAAATACATATCCTCGACCTAGAACTGGAACGATTTATTATCAGTCGGGAACCACATTTCCCTTAGATATGATTTTTACGAAGCAGTAAAATGAGAACCTCTAAAAAGAGGTTTTTTTACTTTTTAAATAAGGCTTTGGGAAGTAGTTATTAGTTTACAATGCAAGAGCATCGCAGAGGCACCCATAGATAATGGATGGTGGGCAGGTCCCGGAGGCGGAACCAACAGCGGAGGTGGTGACTGCTCCTCCTGTCCTGCAGAAAACCCGACTCCTGAGCCGGAACCCTGCAACGGCAACGGTGTAGCTATCCAGCCTGTAGATCCTATCGGCGGTATTGCCGAAGGTGGATGTGAAGGTATTCCTACGGTGATAGAGTTTCCTAATCCAAATTCTCCATGCAGTAAGGTAAAAGCTCAGTTTGCTAATGAAAATTATAAAAACAAGGTAGCAACCATCAACAAAAATTATAATTTCAATTTAAAAAAAGAGACTGGTTTCAGCGAAAATAAAGATGGGACATTTGTAGATTTGCTTCCTTCCGCAAACAACAAGTCCGATGTGTTAACGATAACTTTCGACCAGAATACAAAAGGGTATACCCATGTGCATGTGAATGATAAAACGACTTCTGATCTTACACCTGAAGGATTCATGCTTTCCAGCGACGGTACCTATGTCATCAAATTTACCGGAACAGCAGCTGATATTAAAATGGGGTTTGATACGGAATATTGGAGGGTAGAATATAAGAATTATTTTGATAAATATTTTGATAGAGATAATGAAACTAATCTTTTATTATTTATGAAAAATAAAATGTTAATACAAGGTGTCTCCTTGTATAAAGTAAAACCAAACGGAAAGGTATCTGAATACAAGCTCAATACCACACAAACAAATGCAGAACCTATCGAATGCGGAAATTAATATAATATAAATATTTAAAAAATGAAAAATATAATTAAATTATGTGTCGTCTTATTGCTAATTGTATCTTATTCCTGTAAATCACAATCTATATCTCTACAACAAATGGAAGAATGCGGTAACAGGCCTAATCGAGCTACAGAAGGATGCCCCGACTTGCAAAGCGCGAAATATGTAAAAGATGTAGATAACCGCCTTAATACTTATGAAGGAACCTGGAAAGGAACATTTGAAGGTAAACAAATAGAGCTAAAACTGGAGAAAAAAATAGACTTTGGTGATGATGACAGAAAATGGGATAAGCTAATGGGAAAAATCAGGATAAAAGATGGACAGGGAAATATTCTCTATGACAGTTTTCAGAATGCTGACGATAACGCAGATCCTTACGGATATAATTTTCAGCATACTGTATACGAAATGGGATTTAGTGGAAAAA
>NZ_VKOG01000006.1 GCF_007474545.1 Chryseobacterium binzhouense | reverse complement strand
GCGACAAGCGGGAGAGTAGGTCGCCGCCAGTTTTTATTCAAAAGTCTCATACAGTATTTGTATGAGACTTTTTTTATGCCCTTTTTTTTCCTTTTCTTTTTGCTTCCTGCTTCCTGCTTTATTCTTTTTGCTTCTTTCTTTTTTCTTTTCAAAACTGTTTTAACCAGCAGGATACTGCCGGAAACGGATTACACACCTTCCAAAAGTTTAAACCAAGATTTAATGAAGCTTAAGAAGCTTAGTGAGTTTAATGGAAAACCTTTTAATCAGAGTGAAGTTACTATCACAAAACTTTACCACCTCAGACTTTTATGTATTACACCTAATCTGAATATATTAATGCAAAATCAAGATTATGTCGTAATTAACTAAAATTAAATATAATTGTCATAGATATTATATCATTGATTAAAGTTTATAAATTTGTAAATTTGCAGCATGATTAAAATTGGCAATATAGAACTGCCCGAATTCCCATTACTTTTAGCACCAATGGAAGATGTAAGTGATCCTCCATACAGACGATTGTGTAAAATGCATGGTGCAGATCTTATGTATTCTGAATTCATTTCTTCTGAAGGATTGATTCGCGATGCAATAAAAAGTAGAAAAAAACTTGATATTTTTGATTATGAACGCCCAGTTGGTATTCAGATTTTTGGTGGAGATGAAGAGGCTATGGCTATGTCTGCAAGAATTGTGGAAACCGTAAATCCGGATCTTGTAGATATCAATTTCGGATGCCCTGTAAAAAAAGTTGTTTGCAAAGGTGCCGGAGCAGGTGTATTAAAGGATATTGACCTTATGGTAAGACTCACTAAGGCTGTGGTGAATTCTACAAGTCTTCCAGTAACTGTAAAAACTCGTTTAGGCTGGGACAGTCATTCAATTAATATTGATGAAGTTGCGGAAAGGCTTCAGGAAACAGGAATTAAAGCTTTAACAATACATGCCAGAACAAGAGCGCAGATGTATAAGGGCGAAGCGGATTGGGAACACATTTCACGTATAAAGCAAAATCCGAATATTGAAATACCCATTTTTGGTAATGGAGATATAGATTCTCCAGAAAAAGCATTAGAATATAAAAATAAATATGCTTGTGATGGAATTATGATAGGAAGAGCAGCCATTGGATATCCATGGATATTTAATGAAATTAAACATTTTTTTGCAACAGGAGAACATCTGGATCCGCCTACAGTTGCTGACAGGTTACTTGCCGTAAGACAGCATGCCGAATGGAGTGCCGAATGGAAAGGAGAAAGATTAGGACTGGTTGAAATGAGACAGCATTACAGTAATTACTTCCGGGGTGTTCCTCATTTTAAAGATTTCAGAAAGAAATTTCTGGAAGTGTTTACGTTGGAAGAAATGGATGCTGTAATTGAAGAAACACAGGATTTTTACAAAGAATATCAGGCACAAATATAAAAGACAACCCATCATTTTCGATGGGTTGTTTTACTAGTAATCTTTTTCTGAGGAAGTAGTGTCAGACAATAAGCCTAGAGCAGAAGAAGTACCAATTCGTTTTACGCCCAGCTTAATCATTTTTTCTGCATCTTCTTTCGTTCTTACTCCACCGGCTGCTTTTACAGGCAGTTTGCCCGCATTTTTAAGCATTATCTTGATTCCTTCGAAAGTTGCTCCATTGGGTTTATTGTCGTTTGTCTCAAAAAAGCCTGTTGAAGATTTTATAAATATTTTTTCTAAATAATTTTCGGGAAAATTAGTTTCAGCCCACTCAGATATTTTTTTTGTAAGATCAGCAATTTGTTCATTGCTTAAAGCCGCAATCTCAATGATCCATTTAGCTATTTTAGTATGTTTAAAGCATAACTGAGTGCAGGTAATAAATTCATTTTCTACACTACTAATATCTCCATTAAGATGCGCTCTGTAATTGATGACAAAATCCAATTCATCAGCACCATTTTCAATTGCTTTCGTAGCTTCAGCCAATTTTTCTTCCATTGGACTGTTTCCTTCATGAAAGCCGATTACAGTACCTACAACCACTTCCGAATGTTTTTCTTTAATCATTTTTTTTACCTCAGCAACATAATCAGGTCTTATCATCACTGCAAAAATGTGATGATTAATAGCCTCCTGTGTAAGCCGTTGTACTTGCCTTAAGGTTTCATCTTCTGAAAGTCCAGACTGATTGGGAGTTTTTAAATACGTAGAGTCTAAATACTGAGCAATATTCATATGATTAAACTTTGAGTTGTCGGTAAATACCTTGCTCCAAAGATATGAAAGTTTCCGTTCTTGTTACACCTTTCATTTTCTGTAAAACTCTTAAAATTTCCATAAGGTGATCGTTATCCTTACACAGCACTTTAAGGAAAATAGTGTAATTACCTGTTGTGTAATGTGCTTCTACAACTTCATTCACCTCTTTCAAAGCTTTTACAACATTAGAATAATAGCTGGGTTGATCCAGAAACATTCCTATGTAGCATACAACTTTATAACCAATCATTCTGGGGTTTAGAATAGAAATCGCATTTTCAATTACACCGGCGAGTTCAAGTTTTTTAATTCTTTGATGTACTGCAGTGGTAGAAATCCCTACTTGTTTAGATATATAAGCCAATGAACTTTTAGAATTGTCCATCAGCATATAAATTATCTCTTTATCAAGAGGATCCAGTTCGTAAGTAGTTGTGCTTGTGTTTTTCATATTTATTTTTTATCTCAAGTTTTCTTTAATTGTTACTAAAACAGGATAATGATCACTGAATCCTCCCAAATATCTTGTTCCGGCAAATGTTCGGAAAGGTCTTTGATCTGATCCTTTTATTTTAACGCTAATATTTTCGGAGTTAAAGACAGTTGCTTTTTCAAATCTTAAGGAAGAATTGTCCTCAAAAAAGGAATCTGACAGTAAAATTTGATCAAACAGCAATCCCGATTTATAATGAAAGTTAGAATATTGCCTGCTTGAATACAGCTTTTGAAAAGGATTATGCATTATTCTGTTTTGATTCTCGTCATACAGGAATTTGATCAGGTTTTCTTCGTCCGGATTTTGGTTAAAATCACCACAAACTACTACTTTTTCCTGATCAGAACGGATAATATTCAGCACTCTGTTTTTTACTTCATTGATAATAAAAGTACGTTTCGGAAGGTTGATGTCTTTTTCCCTTTTAGAAGGTAGGTGAGCTACAAAAACATTGATTATTTCATTTTTAAATTTCAGCTTTGCAAAAAGCACGTCTCTTGTAGTGTCGTAATTGTCGGGCTTATGATCTACAATTTCGAAGAAAAAAGTAATTGCTTCAGAATCTAAAATTTCAATTTTTGAGTGATCGAAGAGTAAAGCAACATCCACTCTTCTTTCGTCCAGAGAGTTGTAATGTACAATGCCATAACGGGAACTGAAAGGCTCAAGTTTTACCAAATCTTCCAAAACTTGTTTTCCGGAAATTTCGCAAAGACCAATAATGCACGGAAGCGTTCCGTGCTCTTCTTTTATAAGGCGAAATACATGAGCTATTTTGGATAGTTTTATCCTGTATTTTCTTTCATCCCAGTTTCTTAAGCCCGAAATGGTAGGATCAAGTCTGTGAACCGGAGCGGGATCAGGAAGGAATAGATTTTCAACATTATAAAAAGCAAAAAGTTCCATCCTCTTATTTTCGAATTACGGTCATTATTTAGTTGAATAAATTTATTAAAAAAATCATTTACAAACTAATGATCTTATAGTTTTGTACAAGAAATTTTTATTTACTCTTTCAATAATCAATCAAAAGTGAAGTTGCCGCTAAAAACTTATGATCAGGAGTGAAAAATGGTTTTAAATTAAGTAGGATTTATAATGATAAAAACATATCATAAAAGATCTGGTCTTTTTTCAGTGGTAATTTTTACAGCCTGCTCATGTCTCCATTCTTCAATTTTTGCAAAATTTCCGCTCAGAAGAATTTTCGGTACTTCCAGTCCTTTGTAAGATTCAGGACGTGTATAGATTGGCGGAGACAGGAGATCATCCTGAAAACTGTCTGTAAGTGCGCTTTGCTCATCATTCAAAACTCCAGGAACCAGTCGGATAATAGAATCAGCTAAAACACAAGCTGCTAATTCTCCACCTGTAAGAACAAAATCTCCAATAGAAATTTCTTTAGTAATATGAAGATCTCTTACGCGCTGGTCAATTCCTTTATAGTGACCGCACAAGAAAATAAGATTTTTTTTGATGGATAGCGAGTTAGCCATTTTTTGATTTAAAGTTTCGCCATCCGGAGTAAGATAGATGATCTCATCATAATTACGCTGAGATTTAAGCTCAGAAATACACTTGTCTAAAGGCTCTACCATCATTACCATTCCTGCGCCGCCACCATAAGGTTCATCATCAATTTGCCTGTGTTTGTTGACCGACCAGTCTCTTAACTGATGAAAATGTACTTCTACAATTCCTTTATCTACTGCTCTTTTCAAAATAGAAGTTTTAAACGGACTTTCCATAAGTTCAGGAAGTACGCTTATGATATCAATTCTCATTGCTGTGTGCTGTTTTTCTTGTTTGGGGCAATTATTAAACGTAATGAAGAATCTTTATTAAAATAGCTCCACATCCAGTTAAAAAATATTGCCAGTTTATTTCGGACGCTCAAAATAAGCATTAAATGAAGAAACATCCAAAAATACCATGCGAAAAGTCCCTGAAATTTTATAAAAGGTAAATCTACAACGGCTCTGTGTTTTCCTATTGTCGCCAGAGAACCCTGATCTTTATATTCATATTCTACCCATTCGGACTTGTTTTTCCGGAGGAAATTTCTTCCTAAATTTTTGGCCTGATTGATGGCTACATTGGCAACCTGCGGATGACCCTGTGGATATTTTGGGGTTTCCATGTAAGCAATATCACCTATGGCATAGATATTATCGTAACCTTTCACTTTGTTAAAGCGGTCTACAATATACCGGTTTCTTATAAGATTTTCGGCGGGAAAACCATCAATCACATTTCCTGTAACTCCTGCTGCCCAGATGACATTGTTAGAAGGGATCTCTTTACCGCTTCTTAGGTAAACTTTGTCACCATCATAGTCGGTTACTACTTCACCGCTCATGAATTTTACACCAAGTTCTTTTAGATACTGTTCGGATTTGTCCTGCGCTTCCTTGCTCATCACCGCCAAAGGCTTTTCAGTAGAGCTTACCAGAATAATTTCCAACTGATTAAAATTCATGTAAGGATAATCACGCGGAAGAATTTCTTTTTTCATCTCAGAAAAAGCTCCTGCTAATTCTACGCCGGTAGGTCCGCTTCCTACGATGACAATATTCCAGTTTCCGTCATCGCTGCGGCTTTTTTCGAGAATAAGCTTTTCAAAAGTCATCAGCACATGATTTCTGATGCCGATCGCCTCCTGTGTATTTTTCATACCGAAAGCTTTAGTTTCTAATTCTTTGTTGCCGAAAAAATTGGTTTTACATCCTGTAGCAATGATTAGTTTGTCGTAAGTAAATTCGGCGTCATCTGTGATAACTTTATTTTGTGATGGAATTATTTCTTTTACTTCCGTTAAGCGGAATTGAGTATTTCTGGACTGCTGAAAAATTTTTCTGAAAGGAAAAGAAATGTTGGACGGCTCAATTCTTCCGCAGGCAACCTGATAAAAAAGAGGCTGAAACATGTGATGATTCACTTTATCCAGCACAATTACTTTTTTATTTTTATTGTTGAGAGATTTAGCAAGCTGAAGTCCGGCGAAGCCTCCGCCAATGATAATAATCTTTTCCCGTGTCTCCATAGTAAACAAATTTACTGATTTTATTTAGTATTTTAGGAGCTTAAAAGCTAGTTTTGTAAAACTTTATGAGCTCTGGAAAATACACCAAAAAAACTGCCAAAAAAATACATAAAAAGAGATGGAGAAACTATTTTCTCCGTCGAAGAATTTTATTGTTTATTCTTATTGTTGCTCTTATCGGAACCGGTTTTTACCTGAAACAGTCTATTTCTTATTACTATGCCCTGTATTTTAATAAATTTACTCATAAGAAACTTCAAAACAGTGAAAGCGAAACCTTGAGAATTCAGAAAATACTTTCGGATAATCTTGATAAAACTTTCGGATTTGATATTTCACATTATCAGAATAAAGAAGACATACAATGGGACAGCCTGAGCATAGGCAACAAAACCATTCCTCTAGAGTTTGTGGTGATGAGGGCTACGATGGGAAACCGCAATGCAGATAAAAATTTTGATGAGTTTTGGGAGTCAGCGAAAAAACACAACCTGATTCGAGGGGCGTATCATTTTTACAGAGCAGATGAAGATCCGGTAATTCAGGCTAATAATTTTCTGGAAAATGTAAAACTGGAAAGCGGAGATCTGCCTCCTGTTTTGGATATTGAAAAAATTCCGAGAAAAAAATCCAAACAAAAACTGATCGAAGATTTAAAAGTCTGGTGTAAAATTGTGGAGGAAACATACGGCAAAAAACCGATTGTTTACACTTATTATCATTATTATAAAGATTTTCTGAAAGGCGAATTTGATGGTTATCCAATCTGGCTTGCCAATTACAATGATGTTCCGGAACCTTCTCCTGAAGATCAATGGCATTTTTGGCAGTTTACTGAAAATGGAATTGTCTACGGAATCAATTCTAAAATAGATCTCAATATTTACAATGGTGGAATCTGGTCGCTGAAAAGTCTGACGTTGGATTGATTTAAATTATTAAAATTAAATCAATCTAAATGCTTGTCAACACCCTGATAACCATAGTAGTCATACATGTAAATACCTAATAACAACGCAAATAAGACAGATAATACTGTTGCGATAAAAACAGCTATGTTATTTCTGCTTTTTTTGGTGAATAGCTTTATGAAACCATAAGAAATAAAAATAAGTCCGAGTAAAAAAATATAAAACATTCTACCCGAATATATCATTTGCAATCCCCATAGAATTCCACCAATAATCCCGCCAAGTAAACCACCAAACACGCTTCCAACGATCGTACCTGAATTTATTGATATATCATTTTTTTGTTCTTCAAGGAAATTAAATCTTTGGTTTACTACTTCATCAATTTCTTCCTGAGATAATGTAGACGAGGATAGTCGCATAGAAATATCATTTATTGTCATTCCTTCATCATACATTTTTTTTATTTCTTCAGTAAGTTTAGATTTTTCATTTTGCTTTTCTATACTTGCGGTATTTCTACTTTGAATCAGATCTATTCCACCTTTTTCATTAATCACTATTTCAAGAGCTTTTTTTGCATCTTCAGTATATCCAGATTTGTTGTTATAAATATGAATCAACTCGCTGTCTGTATATTGGGATTATCGTTTAATCAATTCTTCAAACATATTAGTTATTTTATTTTAAAAATATCAAAAAAACCTTCCAATCGGAAGGTTTTATTATATATCTAAATTGAAATTAGTTAGACAAAGAAGCTGCGTGAATTAACATATCAACCAATTTGTTTGAATAACCCATTTCGTTGTCATACCAAGAAACCAATTTCACAAAGTTTGGAGAAAGCATGATTCCTGCATCTTTATCGAAGATAGAAGTTCTCTTATCGCCTACGAAGTCCTGAGAAACCACTGCATCTTCAGTATATCCAAGAATACCTTTCAATTCACCTTCAGAAGCAGCCTTAATTACTGAACAGATTTCTTCATAAGAAGCAGACTTTTCGATTCTTACTGTTAAATCTACTACAGAAACGTCAACAGTTGGTACTCTGAAAGACATACCCGTTAGTTTTCCGTTCAATGAAGGGATTACTTTTCCTACTGCTTTTGCAGCACCTGTAGAAGAAGGAATAATATTATTTAAAGCAGCTCTACCACCTCTCCAGTCTTTCATTGAAGGACCGTCAACAGTTTTCTGAGTTGCCGTTGTAGCATGTACTGTAGTCATCAAACCTTCTACGATTCCGAAGTTATCGTGGATAACTTTAGCCAAAGGAGCTAAACAGTTGGTTGTACAAGAAGCATTGGATAAGATTTTTACATCATCAGTCAATTCAGTGTGGTTTACACCCATTACAAACATTGGTGTATCATCTTTGGAAGGAGCAGAAAGAATTACTTTCTTTGCACCTGCCGTAATATGTTTTGCGGCGCTTTCTTTATCTAAAAACAAACCGGTAGATTCTACGATATACTCAGCACCGATTTCGTCCCACTTTAGGTTGCTTGGGTCTTTTTCAGCAGTTACTCTGATTTTTTTCCCATTTACGACAAGGTCGTTACCATCTACAGATACTTCTCCAGGGAAAATTCCGTGTACAGAATCATATTTAAGCATATAAGCCATGTATTCTGCATTGATAAGATCGTTGATCCCTACAACTTCAATGTTGTCTCTCTCTGTCATTGCTCTGAAAACAAGACGACCGATTCTACCAAACCCGTTAATACCTACTTTAATTGTTGACATAGTGTTTTGATTTTTAAAAATTATATTAAATATTAGATTGCTAAAATTTCTGAAATCAGCAAAAGATCTTTATTGATTTCGTTATGCTTTTTGATGGCTTCTTCAATAGGAGTATACACAATATCATTAGATCGCATTCCTGCCATTACATTGTTTTGTCCGTCCATCAATCCTACTACTGCACCGTAGCCCAATCTGCTTGCCAAAACTCTGTCTGCACAGCTTGGTGAGCCACCTCTTTGGATGTGTCCTAAAATCGCTACGCGAATATCATAGTCCGGAAATTCTGTTTTAGTCTGCTCTGCCAATTCATAAATATTAGCCAGCTTTTCGCCTTCTGCCACAACAACGATGCTTGATGCTTTACCTGTTTTTTCAGCATTTCTGAAAGTAGCAAAAAGCTCATCCATACTATCCTTTCTTTCAGGGATCAAAATATCTAAAGCACCTGTTGCCAAACCGCTATTTAACGCAATAAAGCCTGCATCACGCCCCATTACTTCAACAAAGAATACCCTGTTGTGAGAAGTTGCCGTATCACGGATTTTGTCTATAGCATCCATTGCGGTATTCAGAGCCGTATCATAGCCAATAGTGTTATCTGTTCCGAAAATATCATTATCAATAGTTCCCGGTACCCCGATTACACGAATTCCGAATTCTTCGTTGAAGATCTTTGCTCCGGTAAAAGTTCCGTCTCCGCCAATACACACCAAAGCATCAATTCCATATTTTACGCAATTGTCATAAGCTTTCTGGCGACCCTCTTTGGTCATAAATTCTTTGGAACGGGCAGATTTCAGAATAGTTCCGCCTTGGTTGATTATATTTTTTACAGAACGAGGTCCCATCTTAAGGAAATCATCATTAATAAGACCGTTGTAGCCTTCTCTCACTCCGTAACATTCGATGTTATAATAATTAGCAGTTCTTACAACTGCTCTTAATGCTGCATTCATACCCGGAGAGTCGCCTCCTGAAGTAAAAACTGCAATTTTTTTTACAGCACTTTCTCTCATTTGTTAAAAAATTTCAATCACAAATTTACAAAAACAAGTTCAGATAACAGCAGTATGTTTCGTATTAATCTCCCGGCTCATAATCCAAAGGCAGCAGTTTATCTATTTTATCTGTAGAAAAGCTTCCCTGGTTCATCAGTCCGGCAGGATCTGAAGTATTCCCGTTGTTATAAATCTCAGAAACATCACCGTTGGAATGAAGATAAGAAGTCTGCTTGATGGGATATCCATCTTTTATATAACCGTCTTTTTTAAGTACATAACGGTATTTGTAATAGTTTACCTGAAGAATATCGTTGAAATCAAGCAGGAGTACACCGTCAGTTTTCTTTGTGTAATCTGAATCAGGAATATTCATTTTATTGATTACTGTTCTGTACGGCATTTCATTGCTCTTTCTTCTGCTGATATCCTGTATATCTTCAGGAAATGATATTGTTTCAGTGGTTTTTACATTCTTTAGGAAATTTTTAAGGCGCTCCAGTTCATCGTCTGTAGGATAATTATCATTAGGGATTTTGCTTAATGCATTTACAGTATAACCTTCTTCCTTAGTATTTCCTTTATAAACACTTCTGAAAAAATGAACCTGACTTCCGTAAAAAGCATTGAGCCTGTTAAGTTTTATTTTATCAGAGCTTTTGGTTTCTTTAAAGAATGATGTTCCAATGAAAAGGGTGGTCTTGTTTTCAAAATCTGCTTTAAACTCCTGAAGGTTATAATCAATAGTGTATCCCAGTTTTTTGTTTTCGATAATTAAGGTTTGCGGAGCTTTTACACGCAAAACTTTATTCTCTTTATCATAGGAAAATTTCAGGGAGCGTTGATTTTTTATTTTTACATTTTCTCTGTCTTCCCCGATAAACGCACTTAAAAAATAATTGATGTAATTTTTGTATGCTTTTTCTGTAAACGGAATAATTTTCAGCTCTTCAATTTCCTGTACTCTTAGAAGAACCACTTTCAGTGTTTTATTGGCTACTTCTGAACTGTTGATTCTGAAAGTCTCATAATAATCTTTCTGAAAAACAATTGTATTGTTGTTTTTTGAAGGCAAAGCCAGACTGAAGCTTCCGTCTTGTGCAGAAATGGTTCCTGTTGTGGTTCCGTCAAGATAGATGTTGACATTAGCAATAGGTTTTTCAAGGTCATTGACAACTTTTCCTTTGATGATCTGTGCAGACAGGAAAGGGAAAGTAGAAAATAAAATTAGTAGTAGGAAATGTTTCATCATATCACAATATTACTAAATTTTTAGTGATAAAAAAATTACATACTATTGAAGTTTTCAAATAAAAAAGGTTCAGATTATAGTATAATCCGAACCTTTCCGATTAAAAAAAACATTTAATGAAAATGCCATTTTTGGCTTAAATTATTTGATTATGCTTTTACAAACTGTAATTCACCTGCAATTTTCACATCTTCACCTACCATTACACCTCCTGCTTCCAGAGCTGCATTCCAGTTAAGTCCAAAATCTTTTCTGTTGATTTTCCCTTCAAAAGAAAATCCGGCCTTAGTATTTCCCCAAGGATCTACATTGATTCCTCCAAAATCAACGTCCAGAGTGATCGGTTTTGTAATGCCGTTTACCGTAATATTTCCGGTGACAGAACTATTTAAAGAGTCAGCTTCAAAAGTAATCTTAGGATTAGCTTCTGCATTAAAAAACTCAGCAGATTTCAAATGGTTGTCTCTGTCCGTATTATTAGTGAAAATTGAATCCACATCAATAGTCGCAGTTGTTTTAGCATTCTGGAAAGAATCATCTTCCGCTTCAATTTCTGCGTTGAATGTTCTGAAGCTTCCTTTAATGTTTGAAATCATCATGTGCTTTACTTTAAAAGTGATTTCGCTGTGAGCTGGGTCTAAATTCCATTTTGTTGCCATTGTAGTATTTTTTGTTGTTAATTATAATGCAAATCTACCGCAAGATTGATACCTAAAACATTGATTTAGGATAAGAAAAACGATTAGCTTTTAGAATGATGATAAAATTTGCGATTATTTTTATTGTGCAGCTATTCCGGCTATCCGCTCATACTCCTCGCTCGGTCGGCTCCGCTTTGCTTCGTTCGCTCAAAAAAGGATGCCGCTCCAATGGGGCTGTAAAAGATGTAATAAATACATTTTCAGACATCATTTTCATGGGCGATAATTCTATTTTGCGGTCATCACCTCACATTTATTTCTTATTTTTGACAGATTCAAGTTTATACAATGAAATTACATCAGTTTTCTTTATTAATGGTAGTTTTGGGCGGAACTGCTTTAGCGCAGACTCAGAAATTTACCATGGCTGAAGCGGTAAACGGGATGAGAAGTAACTTAGCAGTGAAAAATATTTCTCAGTTTTCGTGGTCAGCTGACAGCAAATCATACATTCAGGGAGTAAAAGGCGGGTATTTAATTACTGATCTTAAGACCAACAAGCAGGATACTTTGATTTCGCTTTATCAGGTCAATAAAAATTTTCCCGATAAAAAGCTGAAAGGACTTCCTCCTGTGAAATTTATCAGCAGCAGCAATGCTTATTTTACGGCAAATAATCAGATGTTCTGGGTAGAAAAATCTGGAAGCGAGTGGAAAATAAAGAAAAATTATACTCTTGATCCTGAAACTGCCAATGTAAAAACTTTAGCAGATAATCAGACGATTGTTTATACTGTAAAAAACAATCTTTTTATCAATAAAAATGGTAAAGTTACTGCCATTACAAAAGATTCAGATGAAAATATTGTCAATGGACAGGCGGTGCACAGAAATGAATTCGGAATCAATGAAGGGATCTTTGCTTCTCCAAACTCAGAAAATATTGCATTTTACAGGATGGATCAAACCATGGTTGCAGACTATCCTGTAATAGACTGGTCTGTAACACCTGCAGAAAATCATAATATTAAATACCCGATGCCGGGAAAAACTTCCCATGAGGTAACTTTAGGTGTTTACAATATTAAAAGCCAAAACACCACTTTTCTTAACATTGATGGAGAAAAAGATCAGTATTTAACTGCCGTAACGTGGAGTCCCGATTCTAAATATATTTTTGTGGGAGTTCTCAACAGAGGTCAGAATCATCTGAAAATGAATCAGTATGATGCTGTGACGGGAAATCTGGTAAGAACACTTTTTGAAGAAACCAATGATAAATATGTAGAACCGCAGCATCCGCTGATGTTTTTCCCAAACTCAAACACAGATTTTATCTGGCAAAGTCAAAGAACGGGCTACAATCATTTATTTCATTACAGCCTGGAAAAAGGTCTGATTGCTCAGATCACAAAAGGCGACTGGCTGGTTACAGATGTATTGGGTTTTAATGATAAGAAAAAAGAAATTTATTATGTTTCTACTCAGGAGACGCCTTTGGAAAGACATATTTACAGAATCAACTGGAATACTTTTAAAACGCAAAGGATAGATAATGCTGAAGGAATGCATTCCGCAGTTTTGAGTAATGACGGGAATCATTTATATGATACTTACAGCAATGCAAATACTCCGAGAGTTGCCAATATCATCAATACGGCTAATTTAAAATCTACCAATATTCTGACTGCGGAAAATACCTTAAAAAATTATCTGCGTCCTGACATTAAAGATGTTACCCTGAAAGCAGATGACGGAACATTATTGTATGGCAAGATGATTCTTCCGACAAATTTTGATCCCAATAAAAAATATCCTACCATTGTTTATTTGTATAACGGACCGCATTTGCAGATTGTTACCAATTCTTTTCCGGCATCAGGAAATCTTTGGTATGAATATATGGCTCAGAATGGTTACATCATCTTTACGATGGACGGGAGAGGTTCTTCCAACAGGGGATTAAAATTTGAGCAGGCAGTTTTCAGAAATTTGGGGACTACTGAAATGAATGATCAGATGCAGGGCGTAAAATATTTAAAATCCCTGCCTTATGTAGATTCTGAAAGAATGGGAATTCACGGCTGGAGTTTCGGAGGATTTATGACGACAAGCTTTATGCTCCGTCATCCGGAAGTTTTCAAAGCAGGAGTTGCGGGCGGACCGGTTATCGACTGGAAAATGTACGAAACCATGTATACCGAAAGATATATGGATACACCTGAAGAAAATCCGCAAGGTTATAAAACTGCCAATCTCCTTGATAAAGTTCAAAATCTGAAAGGTAAGCTATTAATGATACACGGAGCGCAGGATGATGTGGTTGTTTGGCAGCATTCTGTAAAATTCTTAAAATCTGCCGTTGATAACGGAGTTCAGATAGATTATTTTGTTTATCCGGGACATCCGCATAATGTGGTGGGTAAAGATAGAGTGCATTTGATGCAGAAAGTAACAGATTATTTTGATCTTTATCTTAAAAAATAAAATTAAATCCGGTCTACAAGCCGGATTTTTGTTGTTTTAAAAACAAATTCTATGATATTAATATGAAGAACACAAAAATATTTGCTATGCCTTTTGTAAGCGTTTATCCACATTATATTGCAAAGGCTGAGAAAAAGGGAAAAACAAAGGAAGAAGTTCATCAGATTATTTTCTGGCTAACAGGGTATGATGAGGAGGGTCTGAAAAAAGTTTTGGATCAAAAAACAGATTTTACCAGTTTTTTTGCTGAAGCACCGAGAATGAATCCGAATGCGGAAATGATCAAAGGAGTGATCTGCGGGTACAGAGTTGAAGAAATTGATGATGAACTGATGCGTAACATCAGGTATTTGGATAAGTTGATTGACGAGCTTGCCAAAGGAAAGAAAATGGAAAAAATTCTACGTCATTAGACGTTTTTAAAAACAGAATAACTCATCTGAAATTTGAACTTCCGGATTTATTAATTTGATGGTCATTATAAAAATAATTTAAAATATATTAGATAATATTTTATCTTTATTTAAAAATTTAGCCATTATATTTTTGATAATTAAATAAGATATAAAAAAACTGATTGTCCGCTTTTTATCATATTAGAAAAAATATTTGTGCTCCTTTTCGTTAAAAAAGCATTATGATTAATAACGGATATTCATTTAAAAAAAACTATAAACGTTAGATACATGAAAAAACATTTACTATTTATACTTTCAGCAGGGATGTTTTCTGCACAGACAACAATCACAAAAGCTTTTCATGATCCCGTAATCGGTGATGTGGTAAACAATGTAAACGTTAACGGAACCGTAAACAATTCAGCGACAGGCAATAATACAACATTTAACAATGTTGGTCTTACAGCTGGTGCTGCGTCAGTATCCAGTTATGTTGCTCCCACGGCTTCTGAAATATCTACCTTTCCAGGAACTACAATCAAGATGACAGGTAACGGAAGTACAGCATATTACAAAGCTACTGCATCAAAGCTGGAAATTACAGGACTGGTAACACCTGATGCAACCCTTAATTTTATTACAAACAACGGCACTTACATCAGTTACCCCGCTGCTTTTGGGTATTCGGAAAACGATACTGCAGCAGGAACATTCACTTCTTCATCCGGATCCGGAAATTTCACCGGAACTATTGCTATTACTGCAGATGCAGCAGGCACTCTTTTAATAGGTTCCAAAACATACGGCAATGTTCTGAGGATAAAATCTGTTCAGAATCTTAATCTTACCATTTTTGGTTTTCCTGTTGGTTCGGTTTCCAATACTTCTTATGCTTATTATGATAATCTTCACAAATTTCCTTTACTGAATACAACTACAGCGGTGATTACTTTTCAGGGGAACCCGCAGACAACTAACAGTGCACAGGCTTTAAATGAAACATTCTTATCGGTTTCAGATGTGAATCTGAAAGAAAAAATAAGCATTTATCCTAATCCGGCTAAAAACTTCATCAGTATGAAAGGTGATGTACCCGAAGGTTCGGTCATCAATATTTATAGCCTGGAAGGAAAACTTGTGAAAACAATCCGTTATAAATCGGGTAATATTGATATTTCTGACCTGCCTGTCTCTTCTTATTTTATTGAAGTTTCAGATTCGAAAAAAACAGAAAAAACTAAATTTATAAAAAATTGATCTATAAAAATTATAGCCGTTCGTTTTTAGAACGGTTTTTGTTTGCTTTAATATAACCACCTTATACACCAATCACAATGAAAAAACTATTACTTTTAATTTCAGCATTTTGTATGTCTGAAATTTCTGCACAGGATAGTATTTTGGGCAGCTCTGTTCAGAATTCTATCCCTGAAGATAAGATGAACATCATCAAAACCAATGTTACGGGATTTGCTTTCAGAAACATTAATCTTTCATACGAAAGATCCATCAACAGATGGTTTGCCGTAAATATAGGTTTCGGAACTGTTGCGGAAGGACGAGTACCTTTTATGAATGCTTTTCTGGATGAAAAAGATGAGCAAAACTTTCAGAATGTAAGGATTAAAGCGACCAATTTTACCATTGAGCCAAGATTTTACATTGGTGAAGGATATGGAAAAGGCTTTTATTTTGCTCCTTATTACAGGTATTCAAAAGTTTCTTCCAATACATTCGGCTTTACTTATGATTACAATGCATTGGGGACGGTATTTCCGATCCCTTTGAAAGGAAATGGAAACGCAAGCGGAAATAGCGGGGGATTGATGATCGGAGCTCAGTTTTTCCTTACCAGACAGCATAATTTTATTTTAGATTTCTGGATTGCGGGGGCACATTACGGCAAAGGAAAAGGAAATTTTGTTCTTACAGGTGATGTTGTAGTTCTTACCCCTGAAATGCAGGCTCAGCTAAAGCAGGAAATTGAAAATCTTGATATTCCTTTTGTAGATTATACCGTAGAAACCAATCCTTCAGGTGCCAAAATAAATATAGACGGACCTTGGGCGGGGTTTAGAACTGGTTTTTCTTTAGGATATCGTTTTTAGTTATACAAAAACAGCGGCTAAATTTCTTTACCGCTGTTTTTTTCTTAAGTATAGCACTCTCTGAATCTTGAAATCAGATTATCAAGAGTATGCCGCTGTACAAATACAGTTTTTACGTCGTCGTATCGTGGGGATTTGTAAAACACTTCATGGAAATCCATGCTGCCGTTTCCTACTTTCACGATCTTTTTTACTTCAATATTTAGCTTTTTAAGTTCTTCTTTAAAAACTGAAAATTCGTCTTGTGTAGTATTCATCTTATTATTTTGGTTTTAGTTAAAAATTGATATGCTTACATTGTATTACCCTTTGTAATATATGGTATAATGTAATTTTTGTTAAAATTACCGTATTTTTCCAGATAAAATGAGGGTATTGTAATGGTTTTAAGTATATGCAAAAGTTATACCTAAACAGGCTAATATTAACTAAATATTAACTGAATATCAATTTTACGTTACTGAGCGGACTTATTAACAAAAAAAAGTTTGAATCCGAGATTCAAACTTTAGTAGTATTTATGATATTTTTTCTATTTCTTTGCCTCTTCTTCAACTTCATGTCTCAATTGAGCTTTATATAGAGTTGAGTAATAGCCGTTTTTGTCTAACAATTCCAGATGTTTTCCTTCCTCAACAATTTTACCATGTTCCATGACGATAATTTTATCTGCTTTTTCTATTGTAGAAAGTCTGTGAGCGATAATAATGGAGGTTCTGTTTTGTGTGATTTTTTCCGTTGCACGCTGTATTAATTTCTCACTTTCATGGTCAATAGATGAGGTTGCCTCATCCAGAATTAATATTTTAGGATCAGAAAGATAAGCTCTGAGGAAAGACAGCAATTGTCTCTGTCCCAGTGAAATTGAAGACCCTCTTTCGCTTACTACATAATCGTAACTTCCCGGAAGCTGTTCAATAAAATGATCTACTTCAATTTCTTTAGCCGCAGCTTTTATTTTGTCTAAAGTAATTTCATCATCACCAAAAGCAAGGTTTTCGTAGATACTTCCATGGAAGAGAAATACATCCTGCAGAACGACACCAATATGACTTCTCAGATTATACAGCTCGTAATCTTTAAGCTCAATATCGTCAATTAGAATTTTTCCGGAATTGATGTCATATAATCTTGTGATTAAACTAATGATGGTAGATTTTCCTGCTCCGGTTGCACCTACGATAGCAACGGTTTCCCCGGGATTTACTGTAAAATCTATTCCTTTTAAAACCTCCTGTTTGTCATCGTAAGAAAAATGCACATTTTTAAAATCAATTTTTCCTGCAAAATGGTCTTTTTTCACCGTTCCGGTATTAGTCATGGCGTAATCTTCATCCATTATTCCTAAAACTCTTTCAGCTCCTACAATTCCGCGCTGAATGTTGTTGAAACGATCTGCAATCTGTCTCAAAGGACGGATAAGCATGGAAATAAATTGAATAAATGCAATTACAACCCCTGCACTGATGGTAATGTAACCACCGTAAAAAAGCACAAAACCAATAAACAGCGACGAAATAAGTTCCACAACAGGAAAAAACAGAGAAAAGATAAATACAGTACGCAATAAAGCGCTTTTCAGAGTAATATTAATATCGTCAAACTTTCTAAATTCTGATTCCTGTCTGTTAAAAACCTGTATAATAGACATTCCTGCTAATCGTTCCTGTACAAACGAGTTTTGTGTCGCAGTCCATGATCTTTCATCTCCAAAAGCTTTTTTAAGTCTTTTCTGAAAAAATCTTGTGATCACCACCATCAATGGTAAAATTGCCAAAGAAATATAGCTGAGGTGCACATCAACCTGAAACATCATAAATAATACGAAAGCAATTCTGAGTACATCACCGAAAACCATAAGGAATCCGTCTGTGTAAACGGTTGCAATAGTCTCAACATCACCTACGGCTCTGGTAACCAACTGCCCGATCGGAGTTTTATCAAAAAAAGCTGTCCTGAAATAAATCAGCTTATGATACAGCCTTTCACGGATGTCACGGATCACATTTTGAGAAATATAATTGGAAAAGTAAACCAGAAAGAAATTTAAAATAGTTTCGGCAAAAACCAATCCTACCAGCATATAAATATGCTTCATCATCAAAGCTTTATCTTTAAGCTTGGTGATGTCATTATCTACAATCTGCATTGTAAGATAGGGTCG
Source organism: Chryseobacterium binzhouense (assembly GCF_007474545.1). GTDB lineage: Bacteria > Bacteroidota > Bacteroidia > Flavobacteriales > Weeksellaceae > Chryseobacterium > Chryseobacterium binzhouense. The sequence continues at coordinate 173,527 of NZ_VKOG01000006.1, read as the reverse complement.
GTAGGTAGAAACTACAGATAAAATAATAGAAATAATAAGGGTAATAATAAACCAGGACCGGAATTTCATTCCGATAAAAAAAAGCCGTTTAATAATCGCCCAAGTGTCTTGTTTTTTCATTGTACGAAGGTTCGCAAGGAATTATATCAAAAAAATCTTTGCAAAAATACGGCTTTATAAATTGAATGCCCGAAGAAGTTGGATAGAAAATTGCAGATGATGATTATTGACCTGATGAATGTTTCTAATGAAAGTTTTTAGTTGGATCAGATCCAATTTCTTCAATTTCACTTACATTAGTTTTTATTATTCCTCTTTCGAATCTTTTTTCAAGAATTTTATAAAATCCATAAACAGCCGCGATGGCAAAAATCCAGCTTATCATATTCATTGATGAAAATCCTGCATAATTATTGTCATTCAAGGAGTCCGGATTGGAAACAGCTACATAAAATGAGTAAGAAAAAAGGAATAATACCTGAAACCCAAAATAAATAACGACCGCCAAAAGACCGAAATGCCATTTTGTTTTACCGAACTTTTCGGCTAATCCGGCATAATACCTGTAGGCTGCAATAGCAATGAAAATAGACAACATGATTAAGTTTTTTATAGCGAATATAAGTATTTATTCAAAATCATATCCTACATCTACCAAAAAAAGTCCGTGAGCAGGTGCTGATGTACCTGCAGAATTACGGTTTTTATTTTCTATGATATTCCGAAGGTCTTCTGGCTGAATTTTGCCTGCGCCGATATCTACCATAGTTCCTACAATTGCTCTTACCATATTTCTTAAAAAACGATTGGCTGAAACAGTAAATTTTAATTCTGCTCCGTTTTGCTCCCATTCGGCTTTATAGATGGAGCAAAGATTGGTTTTGTTATCGGTATGAAGCTTGGCAAAACTTGTGAAATCTTCGTAATCAAATAAAATTCTGCAGGCTTCATTCATTTTATTGATGTCTAATGGTCTTCTCCAATGTTGCCATGCAGAATCCTGTGTGAAAGGATTTTTTTCTAATGAAATGTAATATTCATACGTTCTGAAAGTAGCATCAAATCGGGCATGAAAGTCATCTTTTACCTTAAATATTTTATAAACAGCGATATCATTCGGTAAAAAACTGTTGAGTTGATGTACAAGCTGTGGAGATAAATCTTGACTGGTATCAAAATGAGCAAACATTTTTTTTGCATGAACTCCTGTGTCGGTACGTCCTGCTCCTGTGGTTTTGATAGGTTCTCTAAGAATGGTAGAAAGTGCTTTTTCAAGCTCTTCCTGTACCGAAATGTCTTTTGGCTGAATCTGATAACCGAAATAATTTTTACCGTTGTATGAAAATTCTATAAAATATCTCAAAGCTGATATGTTTTAATTCAAGATGAGGTTTTTTTAAAAATCTATTTGCAAAAATACTTTAATTTAATGTAAATATTGATGTGAATATTTTGTAAAAACTGACTAAAAACATCATCAGATAGTTTTTAAAATTCTTATTTTTGCCAACGTATGAAAAGATGGTATCTCTATCCTTTTTCTTTAGGTTTTCACATGGTTACGGGTTTTCGTAATACGATGTATGATCTGGGAATTTTTAAATCTACTAAATTTAAAACGCCGATTATCAATGTCGGTAATCTGTCTGTGGGCGGAAGCGGAAAGTCTCCTATGGTGATGTATCTGGCAAAATCTTTGTCAAAAAATTACAGAACCGGCGTTCTTTCCAGAGGATACGGAAGATTGACAAAAGGGTATGAAGTAACCAATTATGAAAGCAATTATAAAACTGTTGGCGATGAAGCGATGCAGCTTTTTGAGCGTTTTAAAAACCGTTTTGTAATCGCAGTTTCGGAAGAAAGAGTTCCCGGAGCAAAAAAGGTGATTGATGATATGGATCTGGATGTTCTGATTCTGGATGACGCAATGCAGCACAGACCCATCAAAGCAGGCTTTAATATTCTTATGACCGACTTCAATGATCCTTATTTTAAAGATCATATTCTTCCTGCGGGAGATTTGAGAGAATCAAGGTCGGGAGCTAAAAGAGCCGACATTATTATGGTTAGCAAATGTCCGGATGAGTTAACGGAAGAAACAAAACGCTATTATATTTCCAGAATAAAACCAACAGCTCATCAAAAAGTATTTTTCTCTTCCATTGGATATGATGAAAACGTTTATTCAAGAGATAAAATGCTGCCTGATAATAATCTGAATTATTACGATATTCTTTTGATTACAGGAATTGCGAATCCTAAACCTTTACTGGCACATCTTGCGAAGTTTTCTCAGCGAGTGAAACATCTAAAATTCAGAGATCACCATAATTTTTCTGACTCTGACATTAAAAATATTTTGGCAGAGTACAAAAAAATGGGTGAATATAAACTGATTCTTACTACCGAAAAAGATTATGTTCGTCTTAAAACTTTTGATTATCTGAGAGATTTGGTTTATTACTGGCCGATCAATGTTGTAATAGACAGGAAAGAGGAGTTTAATCAAATCATTATGAATTTTGTAAACCGTAAATAGTTACTCTTACCTATAGGTTATATTTATCTTACTTTACAGTAGTCTTTTTGCTTGGTTGACAAATCAGGCATTTTTGTTATTGACTAATATTTCTACCGATACTTTAGACATAATATTAAAATATGGACATACCTAGGTATCTGTATTTTGGTAAAATGATAAAAATCATGTTATTTTATTAAATATTATTAATATATAATAAATTACGATACTTTTTAATTTAATTTATTCTAAAATAAAATGTAGATTTGCCAAAAATAAACAAATAGCACTTTTATAATGTTTGCTTTTTACAGGAAGGGCATAAATATCAAAAAAAAATTTTTGATAAGTCTCATTCTTTTTTTGTCATTCGTTAATATCTCAGCGCAAATTTATGTCATCGGTGATGCTAAAATTATTGCTGAAAAGTCTATTGTTGCTACAGAAAATTTAAAAAATTCACTTTCATCGGTTACAGCTTCATCCGGAGAATCTCACAACCATAAAGGCTCGGATAAAAATTCATTTAAGAGAAAACCTTACCATAAAAAAAATAAGACTCTCACACATAGGCAGTACAGGCGCGCTTCAGGAGATCATTTTCAAAATGTATTACAGAATTTCTTTAAAAATACGGATGATGATCGGTATTTTAGGCAATATGATTCTTTTCAAAAATCTTTAGTTTTACAAAATGATTCATCAAAGTATGGTGTTGCTGCAAAAAACGATAACCGTTTTGATATAATTTTTCTTTTTGAAAGAAATAAATTTTTCTATACATCCACACCTGTTTTTTATAGAAGCAAGGAATATTTTCTAACAAGACCTCCGCCCGGATTTGCGTAAACATTCAGAATATTACTTTCTGATATCAATTTATTTTATACTTGAAAACTTTTAACGTCAGAATAAGCCCCGTAATGCGGTGCTCTGATTTTTTATCATGATAATGAAAAACTATATTTTTAAAGATAATCACCTGAAGAAAATCAGGAGTTTATTAATAGCAATGCTTGTAATACTCAATTATTTCACAGCTTCTGCTCAACAACCAAATTCTTTTGTTTTAGCAATTCCGGGACAAAACCTCAGTTTCCTCAATTCTAATAGGACACTGATTACGAACGCGGGTAATGGTGGTCTTTCTGCAGGTTCTGTCTGGCGGTATGATAATCTTCTTACGACCAATGGTATTACTATTTATGGTATCCTTACCATTAAAGAACTCAATGGAGCTGCAATTACCACTTTGGATAGTGAAACAGTTGGACTTCCGGCAAGGTTTCAGCCTTTTATCACTACCAATACAGCGGGAGGTTTTGCTCTATTTGAATTAGAATTCTATGAAGTAATTACCAATAACAGAGCCTATATTTCGGAGTATTATTTTACTTCGGTAGATATTGATGGTAGTGAATTCGTAGAAGTTGGAGGTTATTCTACCTATCAGGTTGATGCTACCAGTGGATTGACGATCAGCCAGCAACCATCCGGAAGGACAAGATTTGGAGGAATTACAGGGGATTTAACGAATGTGACATTTGAAAATACTGCAGCATTTATTGCACAATACAAATTCCCTTATACCAAAGTTACTTTTGCTTTAGGTAAAAGCAATACAGGAACTTCTCGTCAGTATTCAGTACAATTTGGTACTGCGGGAGGTACTTTCTCTAATCCTACAAGCGTAAGAAACCCTGTGAAATTGATGTATATCAATAAAACCGCTGATAGCAATTATTTTGTGGGAGGTGAAACAAGGAAATACACTATGGTTCTGGATAATTTAGGAAGTACTTCTGAAAATGTTACACTTACAGACCCTCTTCCGGCAGGACTTACTTATGTGCCAAACAGTACAACTATTTCCGTTCCTGCTGCAAGTGTGAATGAGAATGTGGCAGATAATTTTAACTCGGTATCTTATGCCCGTAACAATGGTACAGCTTTATGGAAAAATGAATGGGCAGAAATAGGCGAAACCACAAACCCTGCAGCCGGACAAATATCTATTACCGGAAATCGCTTAAACTTTGTTACTTTGCCTGTTGGAAGAGGAATTGAAAGAACAGCCAATCTTACCAGAGCAACAAGTGCAACACTTTCATTTGTCTATACTCAAAGTGCTGTTGGCGGAACCTTAGACGTGCAGGTTTCACCAAACGGATCCAATTATTTTTCTATCGGAACAATAACTGGTACAACAAGTGGTACTTTCAGTGCACCAATTAACTCTTCATATTTAACAGGTGATATGCGTATACGATTGGTTAATAGCGGAACTGCATGGGGAACCAGAACTGTAACTGTAGATGACATCCTTTTACAATATACACTTTCTCAGGCAGCGCAAAATAAGACCAATGCTCTTTCAGGAGGCACCTTGATCAATGGTGTTCCGCCCAATGTGATTGTAAGCGGTGATAACATTACTTTATTACCGGGGGTACAAGCTACAATTACTTTTGATGTTACAGTAAATTGCAATGCACAGGGTACAATTACTAATACTGCCACCGCTGCAACACCCGGACTTTATGAAGATACAATATCCGCTTCCCATACAGCTTATGTAGATCCGGTAAATGTAACGGGAGCAAGTCGTTGTGAGGCAGGTACGGTTGTTCTTACGGCATCCGGAGCACAAGGAAATCAGCAATACCGATGGTACTCAGCTCCTACAGGCGGAAGCCCTCTTGCAACTGGTCCTTCTTTTACAACACCAAATATATCAGGGACGACAACTTATTATGTTTCATTCTATAATCCGAATAATGGATGCGAAACAGGTCGTACACCGGTAACTGCAACAGTTTCTTCGGCAAGCAGCATTACTGGAACAGGAGTAATAAGCAGCTCAACGGGACAAAATGGTTCAATATTAAGCACAGGTGCGCAGAACGGCATCTCTGCTGTTAATTCCGGAACTGGTGTAGCTTGGACAAATCCGGGTAATGCCATAACTGCTAATAACAATAGTGCATCTGTAGCTTTATCATCTACAAATACTTTATCGCAGAATTTAGATATTTCATTCCCGAATCTTACTTCCGCAATACCTGCGCTGTCTACTATTACCGGAATACAAGTAGGTATACTTCGCAGTAGCACAAGTGCTGTACGAGATAATACTGTACAACTATTAAGAAACGGAACAGTAACGGGTACAAATTTAGCAAATACAGCAGCAAACTGGGCTACAGCTGCAGGTACTGTTAATTACGGAGGCAATGCTAATCTTTGGGGAGCAAGCTGGACACCTGCTGACTTTGCAAATACAGGGTTGAGAATTCGTACAGCTTATAATACAGGAACGGCACCCACGGCTTCCGTAGATAATGTAACCATTACTGTATTCTATACTTCCTTCGGAGATGACCAGAGTAGTGTAAGCTTTACTCTTACCGGTATTTCCGGTGCAACTGGATATACTTGGACGGTTCCTACAGGAGCTACCATTACTTCAGGGCAGGGTACTGATTCAATTTTAGTGAATTTTAATAATGCGGGACAAGACGGGTCAAATTACAACGTTTGTGCTACGCCAACCAATTCGTGCGTTACGGGAACACAGGTTTGCCGTACACTTGCCATATCTAATAATGTGAACAATGAAATCTCAGGAACTGTTTATAATGACCAGAATGGATCTGTAAGTCCTCAGAAAGTAGATGGGATTCCTATTTCGCAGATTGGAGGTCAGCAATTATATGCGGTATTAACTTCAAATACAGCTCCTTATAACGCTATTTCATCAGTAACAATAGCTCCGGATGGGACTTATAAATTTAGTTATCTTGCAAATACCACAGCAAATTTTTATAGGATATTCATCAAAACAACACCTTATGGTGATGGTATAGCAGTGCCTGTTACATCAGACCTTCCGTCTGGTGCTACATTCAACGGGGCGATTGATAACGATGCGGCGAATTCCTTAACAGGTGGAAGTACAACTAATGGATTCCTTGTAGTAACCGCCGGAAATAATACCAATAATACCAATGTTAATTTTGGAATTTTAGTGAATAATCCGGTATCTAATCCTGATACAGCAAATACTTTGGAAGACAATCCTGTGACCTTTAATATTTTATTAAATGATACGGTACCTACCGGAAGCATCAATGCAGGAACGGTAGATCTTGATCCGTCAACTCCAGGACGTCAGGTTTCAGTGACGACAACAAATGGAAGCTGGAGTGTTGATAACAGTGGAAATGTTACCTTTACACCTGTTGCTGATTATTTTGGCACCGATTCTATTTTTTACACAGTAGAAAGCAACGGAGGATTCATCTCTAATCCAACCTCTATTACGGTTACCATAACTCCTGTAAATGATGCACCTTCATTCACAAAAGGAGCAGATCAGGCACATACACAAAGCGGATCTCCAGTTGCTTATACAGTTCCTGGATGGGCTACCAATATCAGCCGCGGACCTGCGAACGAATCTGTACAAAATATTAGTTTTATTGTTACCAATAACAACAATGCAATGTTTAGTGTACAGCCTTCTGTAAATGCAGCAGGTCAGCTTCAGTATACGGTTGCGGCAAATGCGGCAGGAACTGCTGCTGTAAGTGTTAGAATTCAGGATGATGGCGGTGTAGCTAATGGAGGCGTTGATACTTCGCCTGTTCAGACATTTTCTATTACGGTTAGTTCTTCAAGATGTTACAAACCGGCAGTAACGAATGCAGGAGCTACATTTCCTGCAAAGCATGGTGTTACAGCATTATCTGCAGCAGGAGCCGATAACGGAAACTGGCCGATGGTAAGAGAAAGTGCATGGAGCGTCATTGAGTCAAAAGAAAAAGGATTTGTTATCAATAGGGTTGCGGATACTGCATCACTCAGCAATATTACCAATCCGGTTATCGGAATGATGGTATACGATATTCAGGCAAAATGTCTTAAAATTTATGCTTTGAAGTCTGGGGACGCTAATCCTGCGTGGCACTGTTTTGAAAATCAAGCTTGTCCGGATTGATCCTTGGTCAATTTACATAGAACTTTTAAGTGTAATTGAATATCCTCATCTTAGATATTAAAGATAATTTAAAATGAATAATATTAAAAATATCATCACCATAATTGCTTTTGCAGTGTTTTTTTCTGCAAAAGCACAGGTTGCTATAGGGAAAAGTGAGCTTTCCAAAATACAGCCGGCAAATACAACAACCAATACAAGCATTTCTTTAGAATTTTATGATGCACCCGACAATAAATATGGGATCGTTCTTCCGTGGACTTCTACGGTCAACAATCAGCCTGCAGCATACAACGCAGCAACAGGAGCGGGTTATAGAGGGATGCAGGGAACCATTGAAAACGGAACTCTGATCTTTGATCTTTCTGACAGAAATGTGAAATACCGAAAAGACGGAGCATGGTTTAATCTTACGAATGTAACCTATCCTGTAACGGTAACAAGAGCAGATAATACTAATCAGACTATTACGGGAAATAATACAGTAGACAGCTCTTTGCAGGATAATAAAAGAGAAAATGCTACTGCAAAAGTAGCAATCGGAACAAATTCTGCAGCAGATACAACCAATGGTATCCTTGTGCTTACAGATACAAACCGCGCCATGGTTTTACCTAAAGTGGCAAGTCCGCATCTGAATGTCATCAATCCTTCTCCCGGAATGATGGTTTTTGATACCGTTAAGCAGCAGTTAGCTGTATTCAACGGAACTGTGTGGAGCTTTTGGCAGCCTTAACTAAATCTGTAAAAAACAATCAGACAATCCCTGAAGATTTTCAGGGATTGTCTTTTTAACATCTTATTGTTTGTTAAAATTTTACGATATATACGCTTCAATGTTTAGATTTGTAAAAAAAATATTGAGAATGAAGCAGATTATGATTTTTGTAATGATGAGTATCTTTACATTAAGCTGTGCCCAGAAAGCACCACAGGAAAATAAAACGCAGTTTTCAAAAGAGGCATTACGCCAGAAGCTTGAAGATGAAAATGGTAAGAAAATAAGTGTTCAGGAAATTCTTGATCAGCATAAAGGTAAGGTTCTGGTTATAGATTTCTGGGCAGGATGGTGCAGAGACTGCCTTTTAGCATTGCCAAAAGCGGAAGAGCTTGAAAGAAATAACCCCGATGTAGATTTTGTTTTCTTTTCTCTGGAACGGTCAAAAGAGAAATTTGACAGCAGTCTGGAGAGGTTTAGTATGAAAGATAAAGAAAACTATTGGTTTTCTGTAGGCTGGAAAAATAACTTTAACAATTATGTTGATCTTAACTGGATTCCAAGATATATGGTTGTAGATCAGCAGTCGGGAATTGCCAAATACTATGCAATCTCACCTGAAGATCCTGAAATTCAGAAAACAATAGATAAGCTTTTAAAATAACTTTAAATAAAATTTTATTGATCTGAACTGCAAACATTGAAGCTTGATTTAAAAAACGTAGAATCCATATCTTTGTGATATGGATTCTTCTTTTCCCATCAGAAAAATTATTCATGTTGATATGGATGCATTTTATGCTTCTGTAGAACAGCATGACCATCCGGAATTAAGAGGAAAAGCCATTGCAGTGGGTGGTGGTCATCGTGGTGTGGTTTCTGCGGCAAGCTATGAAGCAAGAAAATTTGGAGTACGGTCTGCAATGCCAAGTAAAACAGCCCGCGAAAAGTGTCCGCATCTTATTTTTGTTCCGCCAAGATTTGCAAGATATAAGGAAATCTCAAGGAAAATCCGTGAAATATTTTATGAGTATACCGATCTTGTAGAACCGCTTTCTTTAGATGAGGCGTATCTGGATGTTACCGAAAACAAGAAAGGAATAGAATCTGCCAATCAGATTGCCAAAGAAATCCGTGAAAAAATTTTTAAGGAAACCGGTTTAACGGCTTCTGCAGGTATTTCGGTAAATAAATTTCTTGCTAAAGTTGCTTCGGATATCAATAAACCAAACGGACAGAAGACCATTCATCCTGATAAAATTGAAAGCTTTCTGGAGGAACTTCCGGTAGATAAATTTTATGGTGTAGGAAAAGTGACTGCCAATAAAATGTTTAGCCTGTCGATCTATAAAGGAAAAGATTTGAAAAATAGATCCTTGGAAGATTTAACGAGACTTTTCGGTAAGTCAGGCAAATATTATTATGATGTTGTACGAGGTATTCACCATTCGGAAGTAAAACCAAACCGAATACAAAAAAGTGTAGCTGTAGAGCGTACTTTTCTTGAAGATCTTTCTGATGAACAGCAGATTAATGAAAAGCTGGAAAACTTAAGCAGGGAGCTTCATCAGAGATTAATGAAAAACAACATTTTGGGAAGATCTTTAACACTGAAAATCAAGTATAAAGATTTTTCACTATTTACAAGAAGTTTTACTAAAGAAGAATACTTCAGCTCTGCAGAACAGTATTTTTCCACTGCTAAAAAATTGTGGGAACTACGTCCTTACGATAAAGCGGTACGATTATTGGGATTGTCATTATCACACCTCAACACCGAAGAAAAAAAGCAGGTCTCTGTACAGCTCAAAATCCGGTTTGAGGAATTTAAGGATTAACGACAGCAATACACTATTCATAAAATTTACTTGTAACTATGAACCCAACTATGATTCAGCTCTTTCACTGGTATACAGAAGGTGGAGGAACGTTTTGGAAATACGCAGCACAACAATCATCATATTTAGCAGAATTAGGCATCACTTCAGTTTGGTTTCCTCCAGCCTATAAAGGAACAGACGGAGAAAACTCTGTAGGTTACGATGCATATGATCTATTCGATCTTGGAGAATTTGACCAGAAAAATTCTGTTGCAACAAAATACGGAACCAAGAAAGACTATCAGAAAGCCATTAAGGCGCTCAAGGAAAAAAATATTCAGGTTATTGTTGATATTGTTTTGGGACACAAAGGAGGAGGAGATGAACTTGAAAAGTTTAAAGTAGTAAAGGTTGACGAAAATAACCGTGATAAAATTATATCAGATGCTATTGAAATAGAATCTTATACCAAGTTTACTTTTCCCGGAAGAAATAAAAAGTATTCGGATTTTGAATGGAATTTCACCTGTTTCAGTGGTGTAGATTATGCAGAGGGAAAAGATTCGCATATTTATAAAATCTTGTCTGAGTATGGTGATGACTGGGAAGAAATGATTGATGATGAAAAAGGGAATTATGATTATCTAATGTTCAATGACGTAGAACACAGAAATCCGCATGTACGGGAAGAGCTTAATAAATGGGCACAGTGGTATTTTGAGCAAACCGATTTCGACGGTGTCCGACTGGATGCGTTGAAGCATATTTCATTTGATTTTTATAAAGAATGGCTCACACTTCTCCGTTCCAATTCCGGAAAGAATATTTTTGCAGTTGGTGAATATTGGGCTCCCGGATATCTGAATCTTCTTCAAAAGTATATTGAAGCTACAGAAGGCTGTATGAGTCTTTTTGACAGCTCTTTACAAAACAATTTCTGTAATGCTTCCAAAGAAGGTGCTTCGTATGATCTTCGTAGAATTTTTGACGAAACCCTTACGCAGGCAGATCCCATGCATTCTGTAAGTCTGGTTGATAATCATGATACACAGCCTTTACAGGATTTGGAAGCTCCGGTAGAGTATTGGTTTAAACCGCTCGCTTATGCATTGATTTTGCTTAGAGAAAATGGCTACCCGTGTGTTTTCTATCCGGATTTGTATGGTGCTCATTACAAAGATTTTGACAGAGAAGGAAACGAGCAGGAAATTTTTCTGGATAAAGTAGAAGGAATCGAAGAATTATTAAAAGCCAGAAAAGAAAATGCCTACGGAATTCAGCGGGATTATTTTGAAGATGCCAATTGCTTAGGCTGGGTGAGGGAAGGAGACGAAGAGCATTCCGGCTGTGCTGTTGTGTTGAGTAACAAAGATGCGTATGAAAAGCCTATGGAAATGGGAGAGAAATATGTTGGAAAAACTTTTTATGACAGACTTGGAAGAAGCCAGGAAAAAGTAACCATTGATGAAAATGGTTGGGGAAACTTCCCGGTTCCGGCAGGAAATGTAAGCGTATGGATTGCAGAATAATCTGACCATAAATAAAAAATAACCGTTCTAAAAAAAGGACGGTTATTGATTTTTATGCAAAAAAACGGTTGTAAATAATACATTATTCTACAATATCAGCAAGCCCTCTGAAAAGATTGAGCGGATATTCAGCCCAACGGTTGCACAAATAAAGATACCATTGTTTTCCATAAACAACATAGATTCTGCATTGGTAACCGTGGTTTTTGAAAGTATTATCTCTATGGCTTTAAGCAATTAATTTATGTCATACAGTTGTGTCTTGAATTTTTAATTTCATTCTTAATAAAGGATAGTTTCTTCCTTGATCATCTTGATCTATTCTTGCAAATATCTCAAATCCAGATTTTTGATAAAATTTTACCGCTTTTACGTTTTGTTCATTCACATCAACTTTATTGGCTTTCAGTTCTTTTACTGCGAAATTCAGCAACTGCAGACCCAATCCTTTTCCGAAGATCTGAGAATCTAAAAACAGCATTTCAATCTTTTTTCAGCGACTCCGATAAATCCGGATACGATATTTCCGTTTGTCAGGCAAAAAACATCCAGCTGATTAAAGTTGATACTGCTTACTAATTCTTTAATTTCTCTAAAATCATTCGGACTCAAAAAATCGTGAGTAGCAAGAACTGAATTTTCCCAGACTTTCAAAACCTGTTCTCGCACTTTATCGCTGTATGGCTCAATGTTAAAATGATCTTTCTGCATAGTTATAACTGCTGAAATTGGCAAATTTTTCGTGGAATTTCAGTTTTTCCCTAAAATCCTGAGAAACCTGAATATGCATGATTATAATTTTTTTACAATAATACATATATTGGTTTAATGTTGCAAAAAAATCCTGTAAGGTGGAGTTAATTTGGGTTTGAATTAATTTTTTTAATAGTTTTTTGTTAAAGTGGAGTAGCAGTTAAAGCCACGCCACGGATTGGAAACTGGCAATATGTTTAAGATTTGACGATTTTCTTTACCCTTGTCAAGGTTTTAAACCTTGACAAGGGTACTTTACGCAATGAAACTACAAAGGTCTCCTACAACCTGCGTGAAACCAAATACAATTGCAGGAGGTTACAAACACACTTGTTTTAAACCACCGGAGAACGACGGAGGTCTTGCGCAATTTGCAGGAAACGAAATGCAATCACAGGAAGTTACAAACAGGTGTGTTTATAATAAAATGCAATTGGAGGAGGTTATCAACACTCTTGTTTTAAATAACCGGAGAATGACGGAGATCTTAATTCAAAGCAAAAAAAATCATAGATTGATGTTCTGTGATTTAAAGTTGTTGCTCAAAGTCGGGAGACTTTGCACAGCGGGGGCGGGGGCAAATAAGCATGTGCGCTTCGCGGAGCAGAGTAATAATTTTGTTTTCAATGGTGTTGAGGTTTGGTTTAATTGATTTTCTGTGTAGAAAAATATGTTTTAAATATAGGGAAAAGTCACGGATTGGAAATCTGCGACATTGAACTCGTTTTGAAATGGAAAAACCGCTCTGGTGTGAGCGGTTTTGTCTTATTATTATTGCACAAAGTCATGAGACTTTGCGCAGCGGGAGTTTGGTAATTCCATTCCTGACCGACTTTATATTTCGTGGTTTCTGGATTTTTGCAGTTGGTGAGGAATAGAGATAGAAGTAGTGCTGTTATAATTTGGAGTTTGATCATGGTTGGGAATTTGTTTTACTGCCTCAAAGTCGGAGGCTTTGCGGAGCGGGGAGTACTATTTAGGCGCAAACTTTTTATATTCGTTTTCTAATGCTGGTTTTACTGCTGCTAGTAATCCTATTGTTTTATCAATCTCGTTAATGTTAGGTGATTTTCGGTTGTAATAATCAACACATAAATCACAAATCATTATTATTGGAGTTTTATAATATAATAACGTTTGATAGAAGTCTTTTTTATCCTCTAAATCTATTGAGCTATTGAAATTTTTTTGCAAAGTTTTAGTTAAATTACTTATAAACAATGTAAAAGATAATTGGAATGACCTCAATGAAGAATCATCAAGACAAGTTGATATATCGTTGCAACTTTTGATAGTATTTGCCATTCCAAATAATGCTCTTGTTCCTTTATAGGAATCAAAACTTCCTTTTGTTGGGAAAAAATTTAAATTTTCAAAATCTTGTTTTGTACTATCAAGCATTTTTGTGATTGTATCAAAATCTTTTGTTTTTCTTGTTCCTTCAGTTTGTTCCCTTAAAGTTAGATAAAGAAGTATAATACTTAGTAAATTTAGAAAAGGAGAGACTAATCCGCCGATTGTATCACCAATCTGACCAGTTTCTAAAAAACTAATATTTGTCCATTTTCTTGTGAAAAGTAGTGGAGATGTAAATGAAAATAAAATCATTAGTAAGCAGATCCATTCAATATTCTTTTTTAAAAAAGTATATGTTCTATTCATTTGTAGGTAAGTGTTTTCGTCAACCCAAATTTACGCATTGCGCAAATTACGAGAATGTTATTTAGTTTTAGATATCTGTTTGTTAATCATTAAATTGAAATCTAAATATACTATTTTCTTTGGGGAAATCATAATTTAAACATAAAAACCGCCCAGAAAAATCTGAACGGTTTTTTTTATATTGTCTCAGCGACACGCTGCTACATCATTCCCGGCATTCCACCACCCATTGGCATAGCTGGTTCGTCTTTTTTCACTTCAGTGATTACACATTCAGTTGTTAAAAGCATTCCTGAAACAGAAGCTGCGTTTTCAAGGGCAACTCTTGTTACTTTTGTAGGGTCGATGATACCTGCTTCAAGCATGTTTACATACTCGTCAGTTTTAGCATTGTAACCGAAATCTGCAGTTCCTTCTGCAACTTTAGCAACGATTACAGAACCTTCACCACCTGCGTTGGCAACGATTTGTCTCAATGGCTCTTCGATCGCTCTTTTTACGATTTTGATACCCGTATTTTCGTCTGCATTGGCACCTGAAAGATCATTTAAAGAAGCGATTGCTCTTACCAAAGCAACACCACCTCCTGCAACGATACCTTCTTCTACAGCAGCTCTTGTTGCGTGAAGTGCATCATCTACTCTGTCTTTTTTCTCTTTCATTTCCACTTCAGAAGCAGCACCTACATACAATACAGCAACACCACCGGCTAATTTAGCCAATCTTTCCTGTAATTTTTCTCTGTCGTAGTCAGAAGTTGTTGTTTCCATCTGAGCTTTGATCTGGTTTACTCTACCTTTGATCTTGCTGTCTTCACCACCACCGTTTACGATAGTTGTATTGTCTTTATCGATAGATACTTTCTCAGCAGTTCCCAACATATCCAGAGAGATGTTTTCCATAGTGAAACCTTGCTCTTCAGAAATAACCTGTCCACCTGTTAAGATGGCGATATCTTCCAACATAGCTTTTCTTCTGTCACCAAATCCTGGAGCTTTTACCGCAGCAATTTTAAGAGAACCTCTTAATTTGTTTACCACTAAAGTTGCCAAAGCTTCACCTTCAACTTCTTCAGAAATAATCAATAAAGATTTACCACCTTGAGCGATTGGTTCAAGAACAGGAAGCAATTCTTTCATTGAAGAAATTTTCTTCTCAACTAAAAGAATGTATGGGTTTTCAAGTTCAGCCAACATTTTCTCAGGGTTAGTCACAAAATATGGCGACTGGTAACCTCTGTCAAACTGCATCCCTTCTACAACATCAACGGTTGTATCAATACCTTTCGCTTCTTCTACCGTGATAACGCCTTCTTTTCCTACTTTTCCGAAAGCTTCAGCGATCAAAGCACCGATTGTTTCGTCGTTGTTAGCAGAAACAGAAGCAACCTGCTTTACCATTTCTGTAGAATCACCAACAGTTTTAGATTGAGATTTTAAGTTCTCAACAACGGCAGTTACTGCTTTGTCAATCCCTCTTTTCAGATCCATTGGGTTTGCACCTGCAGCTACGTTTTTAAGACCTTCTCTTACGATAGCCTGTGCCAAAACAGTAGCGGTAGTTGTACCGTCTCCTGCAATATCATTGGTTTTGGAAGCTACTTCTTTTACCATTTGAGCTCCCATGTTTTCTACTCTGTCTTCAAGTTCGATTTCTTTTGCAACTGAAACCCCGTCTTTAGTAACGTGAGGTGCACCGAAAGATTTTTCGATTACCACGTTTCTCCCTTTTGGACCTAAAGTTACTTTTACTGCATTTGCCAATGCATCAACACCTCTTTTTAAAGCGTCTCTTGACTCGATATCGAATTTTATTTCTTTTGCCATTTTGATTAGATATTAGATGTTAGATGTCAGAAGTTAGACATTCAACAATAGTTTAATTTGATTTTAATTTAAATAAATCTGAAATCTGATGTCTTGTATCCGGAGTCTTATCCGATGATACCCAATAAATCTCCTTCTTTTACAATTAAATAATCCTTTCCTTCCAATTTCAATTCAGAACCTGAATATTTTCCATAAAGAACTTTGTCACCCACTTTTACAGTTGTAGGCTCATCTTTTTTGCCCGGACCAACTGCCACAACAGTTCCTTCCTGAGGTTTTTCTTTTGCGGTGTCCGGAATAATAATACCTGAAGCTGTCTTAGTTTCTGCAGCGATTGGTTCTACCAAAACTCTGTCTGCTAATGGTTTAAAGTTTACTGACATAATATATTTAATTTTTTAGTTATTTCTGTCTTGTACTTCTCTAATTGTGTGCCAATAGACGAGAAAGAAATTTTTGGCAGATTTTTTTTAAGGGATGTGAAATTTTGGCAGACCTTATTATTTGTGTTCTGATGAAATAAATTTATATAAAAGTCATTTGTGTTTCGAATTAAATGATATTTTTGCAAAATCATTAAGAAAAATTAATATAAATGAAAACTATTTTATTATTGGCTGCGATTGGATTGTCATCAATCGGCCTCTATGGTCAAACTGCAACTGAACCGGAATTTATTGGAGAATGTTTATTACTAAAACCTGATCAAAGTACGGTGCTCCTGGAAAAACATATGACACAAACACGTTCTGCTATGAATGCGGGAATGGTGATTACTGGCTTTGGCAGCATTAAATCTAAGCTGCAGATTGATGGATGTTGCTCTATAACAAAACTTAAATCTAGTGATGATATTCAATTTATTGTACGTGCTGTAGACAATAATACAGATCCTATGGCTATTATCAAGATTTTTGAGTTTGATTCCAATAAAAAGTTCAGAAGAGCAGAAATGGCATCTATGAATACTTTCGGAACTACGAAAACGAATAAGCTTCATTATCTTAATTTTACAGGTAAAAAATATGGACAAAATTCATATATAATAACCCTGAAAGATAAGCTGCCGGGAGAATATGGTATTACAGTTACTAATCCTAACTCATTGGATGAGAAAAGTACGATCATATCAACTTTTTCTATTTTGTAATAAAAAAATGGCTGATTAAAATAATCAGCCATTTCATTTAGTCTTTCTTTCCTGCCGCCTGCATCGGATTTACTCTTCCGTTGCCGCCGCCTCTTACCGGACCGTCTTTTTTCTGCTTGAATACCTGAAATTTTGAAGTTTCAGAGGTGCTTCCGTCATGGCTCCAGAAATTGTTTGAAGTATCAATATCTGCTGTTTCTCTCATAGGATCCAGCTGTACAGACTTCAATTTTTTATCAAAATAAAAAGTCTTGGAAACTTTTTGCTCATTGTGTCTCCAGATTTGTGCTGAAGATTTGTCTCTCAGCTTGGTGCCGTCTTCGAAAGTAAATTCAAGAATGATCGGCATTACTAGACCACCTTTGTTAACAAAATCGATTTGATATGCAGTAAGGTTCTTGAGTTTATCCTGCTCTTTTTTATCTAAGGCGTCACTTCCTTCAGTTTTAAAGGTATATTCTTTATTATAGTCTACTTTTTCCTGACCTCGGTCGTATCGGTAATAAAAATCCTGCAGACTTTTGTCTTTTTCTACTTCAAAAGTGATGGTTTTATCTTCTCTGTTTCTTATTTTAGAAATATCTTCAAATTCATTTTGTACAGGTTTCTCAACTTTATATTTAATTTCACGCTCTTGTTGCACAGCTGCAAAATCGGGTGTTGCTACAGTAACTTTATCAATAGCAATGTCAACCGGGTCTGTGCCGTAGAACCAGCCTCTCCAGAACCAGTCCAGATCTTCTCCGCTTGCATCTTCCATCGTTCTGAAAAAATCTGCAGGTTCGGGATGTTTAAACGCCCATCTCTTTGAATAAGTTTTGAAGGCTTTGTCAAAAAGCTCTCTTCCCATAATGGTTTCGCGAAGAATATTTAAACCTGTTGCAGGTTTTGCATAAGCATTGGGTCCAAACTGAATAATATTTTCAGAATTACTCATAATGGGTTCCAACTGATCTTTCGGAAGTTTCATGTAGTCAACAATCGTCCATGCCGGTCCGCGTTTTGAAGGGAATTTGTTGTCCCATTTTTCTTCCGTTAAATATTCGGTGAATGTGTTTAAGCCTTCATCCATCCAGCTCCATTGTCTTTCATCTGAATTGATGATCATCGGAAAAAAATTGTGTCCCACTTCATGAATAATTACCCCGATCATTCCGTTCTTTGTGCCTTCGGAATAAGTTCCGTCTTTTTCTGTTCTTCCGAAATTAAAGCAGATCATCGGATATTCCATCCCGTTGGAAGCCTCTACAGACTGCGCAACAGGATACGGATATGGAACCGTATATTCTGAATAAGTCTTTATAGTATGTGCAACAGCTTTCGTGGAAAATTTTCTGTATAAACCATACGCTTCTTTAGGATAGAAGCTCATTGCCATTACTTTATTGTTGTTTTCCGGAATTAAAACTCCCATTCCGTCCCAAACAAATTTTCTTGATGAAGTCCAGGCAAAATCTCTTACATCTTTGGCTTCAAAAATCCAGGTTTTTCTCTGCTTTGAGCGGTTTTTCTCTGCTTTTTTAGCTTCGTCTAATGTTGCAATTTCAACCGGTTCGTTAGCTTTTTCTGCTTTTCTGTATCTGGTAAGCTGATCTGAGGTAAGAACCTGTTCGTAATTTTTGCATTCGCCCGTTCCGCCCACGATATGATCTGCGGGAACATTTACAGAAACTTTATAATTTCCGAAAACTAAAGCAAATTCTCCTCTTCCTGTAAACTGGTGATTCTGCCATCCCTGAAAATCGCTGTACACACACATTCTAGGAAACCACTGCGTAATAGTATACAAATCATTCCCATCTTCCGGAAAATTTTCATAACCGCCTCTGCCGCCCATTTTCATTCGGTTAGGAATGTTATAATTCCAGTCAATTTTAAAAATGAATTTTTCACCTTTCTTCAAAACTTTAGGCAGATCAATACGCATTATTGTTTTGTTGACCGTATATTTCAAAGGATTTCCTGATGCATCTGTTACTTTTTCCAGATTTACTCCGTAACCATTATCTTTCACAGGTAATTCTGAAACTTTCAGCTGCTGATCGCTCACAGCTTTGGGTAGAGTGGAAGAAAAAGGATAATCTGCTTTTTTTACCGACGACTGCTGGTTTTCATCCAACTGGAGCCAGATATAATCTAAATCATCAGGTGAATTGTTGTAATACGTAACAGTTTCAGAGCCTCTCAGATTTCTTTTGTCTTCATCCAGATAAGCGGAAATTTCGTAATCCGCCCTGTTCTGCCAATAAGCGTGTCCCGGTGCTCCGGAAGCTGTTCTGTAGACATTCGGAGTAGGAAGAATGGTTCCCAGCTGCTCAAATTTATTGCCGTGATTGCTTCCTGGGTTGTTTTGGATTTGCTGTGCAGAGACACCCAAATATAAAAATACCGAAAGAGCAGTAACAGTTAGTTTCATGAAAGAAAATTTAAATAATTATCAAATATAATAATAAGTAGTTAAAAATTTCAAAATGTTTCAGCCTTAAAAAGGAATTCTTTCCAAAGTCATCTTTAAAGCCAGGGCAAAAACTCCTGAAGATATAAATAAAACCCAGTCTTTTTTATTGATTTTAAATAGATTTAAAAGAATAAAAAGCAGTATTAATATTGCAAAAACAATGAGAATCTGTCCCAGTTCAAGACCAATATTAAAACCCAGCAACGGAACTGCAATACTCTGGCTTTTGGCAATGATTACTCTTGCTGTATTGGCAAAGCCCATCCCGTGAATCAATCCGAAAAATAAAGCCAGATAATAATTGAACTTACTTTTTGACTGATTTTTATTTTTATTGAGAATGTTACTCAAAGAAGTTAAAACTATCGTTAGTGGAATTAAAAATTCTACCCAGTCTGAGGATACTCTTACAATGTCTAAAATGCTTAAAGCTAGAGTAATAGAATGCCCAATGGTAAAAGCGGTTACCAAAACCAGTATTTTTTTCCAGTCTTTGGAAGTGTATACTGCGATTAAAGCCAAAACAAAAAGTTGATGATCAAGTGCATCAAGAGAGATGATGTGTTCCCAGCCAAGTTTCAGATAAAATAAAAAATCCTGCATTTTGATGATATTTTTTTAAAATGCGATGATACAAAATTTATTTTAACTTTGTATAAAATTCAGCATTATGATTGTCAATATCGAGTTGGAAAATTCTGAAGATTTTGTTTTTATCAAACAGCTTTTAGAAAAGATAAAAGGAGTAAAATCGGTTTCTGTAGAAAGCGGGTACGAAATGATTGAGGGAGTTCCTGCTCATGTTTATGAAGAGATAGCGAAGTATGGGAAATCTTTAAAAGAAAGTGACATGATTTCTAAAGATGAGTTTTTTGAATTTATTGACGAGGAAATATGCAAGTTGAATTCTCAGAAATAGCACGCAAAACTTTAGCTGAAAATATTCAGTTTCTTAGGGAAATATGGACTAACCGAGAGATTGTTAATTTTTTACAGGATGTAAAAAGGATCACAAATGATCTTGAAAATGGACAGTATTCGCAATTTCAAAATTCCAGAGACGATTCTATCAAAAGTGTATTGATAGGCAAAAAACACGTCAGGATGTTCTTCAGAAAAGAAAATGAAAAGCAAATAAAAGTTCTTCTGTTCTTTGGTATGAGACAAAATCCTGAAAAAATAATTGAACTTTTAAAATGAAAAAAATACTATTTCTAATTCTTATTTGCTTTCTTTCTTTTTCGTCATTTACCAAAGTTAAACATCCTTATCATGTAGGTTCGGTAGAAATCAATTACAATTCAAAGTCAAAAGCTTTTGAAATTACCGGAAGGTTTTTTCTGGATGATCTTGAGAATGGTTTAGCCAAAAAATACGGAAAGCCTTTTCATTTTAATGATTCCAAATATAAAACACAGCTTGATGAAGCTATTAGAAATTACAGTTCAGAATATTTTAAATTAAAAACCAATAGTCAGTTTTTAAAGGTAAATTATGTGGGTTATGAGGAAGACAGCGAATCCGTTAACATTTATCTTGAATCCGAAAAAATTGAAAACCCGAAAAAAATAGAAGCTGCAGTAAGTTTTTTATATAATCTGTTTGATGACCAGATTAACTTGGTTCATGTCATCATCAACGGAACACGGAAAAGTGAAAAATTAACTTATCCGAATCGGTATCTGTATCAGCAGTTTTAGCTTATCTTTCCAATTGTAAAAGTGCATTTTCTGCTTTTGCATGCGCCAGTAAATCCGGAAAGAAATTATCATAACATTTCTGTAATTTTTTTTTATTATCTAAAAAAGCCTGAAAAACCGGAATGTTTTTATCTAAATATTTTGCTTTGTTTAAAACATTCTGAATACTAAACTGGATGCCCCAATCTTCACGGTAATTGAATAACCAGTCATCGTGTTCCATTTTGATAAGCATCCTTTTAAAGGCATCCGGAAAATACTCTAAATTTTCATTTAAAACTTTATAAATTTTAAGTGAATGTTCTTTCCAGCCGTTTAAATCATGTAAGCTAAAATCTGTTGCCAGAAAATAATCCATAGAAACATCCACAAAAGCTCCGGCATACAGTCTCACAAGCGGACTGAATATTTTTTTTGCTTCATGTATTGCGGGGTGTGAGTCGGTAAAGGTATCAATGGCTCTGTGCATGGTGATCCCGTCCTGTATTTCTTTTGGGAAATTATACCGCTCATTGTTCCGGATAAAATCTTCAAGAAACTGCCCGACAATTTGTCCGTCAGAAAAGGAAAGAAATGAGTGGGCAAGAAAATTCATACAATCTTTATAAAGGCTTAAATTTAAAATCCTTTATCTTTAGACTAAGATAAAGGATTTTCCTGATTTAGTTTTAAACAAAAAATTATTTTACAATAAACTTTTTGCTTGCTACAAAAGTATTTTTATCGGTGTAAACATTCAGGAAATATTCTCCTGAAGGAAGTCCTTTCAGATTGATGGTTTTTTTATCACTTGAAATAACAATCTGCCCAAGAATGTTAACTACCTTATAAGTATATGCTTCATCATTTTTGATCCAGATATTAATTTCATCCTTTGCAGGATTAGGAAAAACGGTAAAATCTTTTACATCTCTGTTTCCCACTTCAAATGTTCCCAAACTAGATGTAGGCATAAACTGTGAAACAACACATGCAAATCGCGAAAAGCCAAAAGCTTCATTGGCTGGATTTGGATTTCCAATGGCAACTCCAGTGGGTTCAGAATTGTAATTTACATTCGGATTTGCCCATCTGTTGATTCTTGCACAGGAAATCCCGTTGGTGGTACATTCGTCGTTATATGCCATGATTGTTCTCCAACGCTGTGATGATATGCTTGATGTACCCAAAAGTACGGCAGTCTGATTCACATAACCATGATGATTGCTGCATGGTGTTGTACTTGAGTCTACAAACCAGTCATGTCTCAGTCCCATATTGTGTCCCATCTCGTGCGAGAGACTGTAATTAGTAACAACACAATTAAACAGAGTTACCGAAAATGCTGCATTGGCAGAATAATTGGTCGGATTGGTGTTCAGATAACCTAATCCGCAGGTATTGGTTGGTGATCCTGTTACCAGAGCGCAAAGATCGGCTCCATAGGTGCTTCTTAAAACATGTACATCATCTAAAAATCCGTCACCATTGTTTCTGAAATTAGCTAAATCCGTAGAAATACTTCCTGATTCGGTATAAAATATCTCACCTGAATATACCAAGTTGATAAAAGTATTGGTAACACCTGAATTAATAAGAGCTGTATTAAAATTTGTAATGGCGGTTGCGGCAAAAGAATTGCTTTGTGAAACACCTCCCCAAGAGGCTCTTGCAGCAGAAGTATACACAATAAGAACGTCGATCGTGGTGGAAGGACAAACTGGTGTGGCATCCAGACAGATGTTTGAATTTACTTTTTGCGAAATTGCAGAATTGTTTACGATAAAATCTTCATTAGAATCTCTCTGAATCAAGGAAGCTTCATTTACCACAGAAACAGCAAATAAATTGGTATCTAACTGATGGAAAATTATTTTTTCTCCGGAAACAGAAACATACATTCCTGTAATTGCATTTCCTGCTTTAGAAAAAACAAGTTCAGATTTTGGTTCATTTTGTACGCTGAAAACTGATGATTCACTTCCGTTACTGTATTTAAAATTTCTGGAGAATTGTGCTTTAATCTCTCTGTTGCCCGGTAAAACTATGGTAAGATCAGATTGTAATCCGAAAGATGATTGTGCATAATATTTTGTTGAAAGATAGGTTGAGGCGAGATCTTTACTAACTTTCTGCTCTGAGTTGAGGCTGTTTTCACTGATGCTGTTCTGGAATATTTTATTCTGTGAAAAAATAATGATACTGCAAAAAAGCATCAAAAAAGTAATTTTGTTTCTCATATTCCGTATTTTTGATATGGATTGATATTGTTTTTTTTAACCGCTTTACTTCTAAAGTTTTATGAATAAAGCTTTTACAACTGTAAATATAATCTTTTTTGATCAGATTTTATTTTTTTAAAACAGTCTTTCGTGAAAATCCTCAACTTTGCTCACTTCTTCAATTTTGATCCCGAATTTTCTTTTGGGAATTTTATTCAGATTAGAAACAAAAATCTTTTCATAGCCCAGTTTTTCGGCTTCTGTAATTCTTTGCTCAACTTGTGCAACCGGTCGTATTTCTCCGCTTAAACCAATTTCTCCTGCGAAGCAAAACTGTTCAGAAATTGCAATGTCTTCATTGGACGAAAGAATAGAAGCAACTACGGCTAAATCCAAAGCAGGATCATCAGTTTTTATACCGCCTGTAATATTCAGGAAAACGTCTTTTGCTCCCAATTGGAAACCCGCTCTTTTTTCCAGAACAGCCAAAAGCATATTGAGTCTTTTAGAATCAAAACCAGTGCAGCTTCTTTGCGGAGTTCCGTAAACCGCTGTGCTTACCAAAGCCTGAATTTCTAAAAGCATCGGACGGTTTCCTTCTAGTGTTACCGCAACAGAATTTCCTGAAAGTTCCTCAAATTTTTTGGTAATTAAAATTTCGGATGGATTTTTTATCTCTTTTAAACCCTGCGAAATCATTTCATAAATTCCGATCTCGGAAGTCGATCCGAAACGATTTTTATTGGCTCTCAATAATCGGAAAAGATGATTTCTGTCACCATCAAAATTCAACACCACATCTACCATGTGTTCCAGTACTTTGGGACCTGCAATTTGTCCGTCTTTCGTGATGTGACCCACCAAAAATACAGGCACATTATTTTCTTTGGCGTATTTGATGATTTCATTAGAGCATTCCCGAATCTGAGAAACAGTTCCGGGTGAGCTTTCAATTAACTGTGACTGTAAAGTCTGAATGGAATCAATAATCACAAAATCAGGCTCCAGTTTTTTGGCTTCATGAAGAATTTTTTCCAGATTCGTTTCTGTAAAAAGAAAGCAGTTGGGATTTTTGATTTCCGCCAAACGATCGGCTCTCATTTTGATTTGCGAAGCACTTTCTTCCCCGGAAACATAGAAGATTTTTTTCTTCATTTTCAGGGCAAGCTGAAGAAGCAGGGTAGATTTCCCGATTCCGGGTTCGCCGCCGATCAAAGTAACAGACCCCAATACAATTCCGCCGCCCAAAACACGGTTCAGTTCATCGGAAGGAGTTTTTATTCTTGGTTCTTCAATGGCTTCTACTTCAATGATGTTGATAACATTCTGTTTCGATTTTGAAAAAGGGGAAGTTTTGGATGAGGTTTTTTCCACGACTTCTTCTACTAAAGTGTTCCATTCTCCGCAATTTTTGCACTGCCCCGTCCATTGCGGGTATTGCGAACCACAGTTCTGACAGAAATATGCTGTTTTGAGTTTTGCCATACTGCGAATTTCTATATTTTTTTTGAATTTTTCAGACTGAAAATTGTTTTAATTTCAAGCATGAAGAATATTTTTTTTGAGTCTGATTATTTTTAGAGTAATGTCATTTTTACATACTGAATCTAAATATGCATATTTTTAAACGCAAAGTTTTTTAAAATAAAAACTATACAAGGAGCAAAGAAGATCAGCAAGTTGATTGACGAAGCCATGTTTTCAGGTTTTATGAGCAATTGATTTGCCTTTGCATCTCAAATGAAATGCTTTGAAAATAAAACTTTGCGTAAAATAAAACTTCAATTCAAAAAAATGAGTTTTATGTTTAAAAATGATTGTCTGTCTTTAATCATCATTTTAAAGTTTTGAAAAACTGTTTAATACTTGTTGTAGTTCAAAAAGTTCTTTTATCATGACCAATTTAGAATTCAATTAATTTAACTTTTACAATCACTTTTAATCTATATGATGTAAGACTTTTAAATAAGTCATTGCAACAATAATTTTCATATATATAATTTGGTTTAGGTTAAGGCTTCTCAGTTTTTGGGAAGCCTTTTTAGTTTTTAAAACTACAGATTCCAAAATAAATTGCTTTGCTTTTCTTTTTCCCCTAACTTTGCACAAACCTAATCTAATGAGTAAAAAGAATACAAAGTACATCTTTGTGACAGGAGGTGTAACTTCATCTTTGGGAAAGGGAATCGTTTCTGCTTCTCTTGGTCTATTACTAAAATCACGCGGCTTCAACGTAACTATTCAAAAGCTTGATCCTTACATCAATATTGACCCGGGAACTTTGAATCCTTATGAGCACGGAGAATGCTATGTAACCGAAGATGGTGCGGAGACGGATCTGGATTTAGGTCACTACGAGCGTTATCTTGATGCGCCGACTTCTCAAAACAACAACGTTACTACAGGAAAAATCTACCAGACTGTCATTGAAAAAGAAAGAAAAGGAGACTTTCTTGGAAAAACAGTTCAGGTAATTCCTCATATTACCAACGAAATCAAACGCAGAATTAAAATTCTATCCAAACAAAATTACGATATCATCATTACCGAAATCGGTGGAACTGTCGGAGATATCGAATCTTTACCTTACATTGAAACCGTTCGTCAGTTGAAGTGGGAATTGGGTGAGAAAAATTCTATGGTGATTCATCTTACTTTATTACCATATCTGGCTTCCAGTGGAGAATTAAAAACAAAACCTTCACAGCATTCTGTTCGTCAGCTAATGGAAAGCGGAATCATGGCAGATGTTTTGGTTTGCCGTACAGAACACAAGATTCCAAAAGATCAGAGAGCAAAACTGGCTCAGTTCTGTAATGTTCCTTTGGATAATGTGATTGAATGTAAAGATCTGGAAACAATATATGAAGTTCCGATGTACCTTCAGAAGCAAAATTTTGATGATGTAGTTCTGAAGGAATTAGATCTGAAAAGCGATAAAGATGCCGACCTGAAAGACTGGAAAACATTCCTTAAAAAATTCCAGAATCCTAAAAAATCTGTTGAGATTGCTTTGGTTGGAAAATATGTATCTCTTCAGGATTCATACATCTCAATTGCTGAGGCTTTCAAACATGCCGGAGCTGATTTGGAAACTGAAGTGAAAATAAGATGGGTGTACAGTGGAGATTTAACTTCTGAAAATATTAAAGAAACCTTAGCCGGAGTAAGCGGAATTTTGGTGGCGCCGGGTTTTGGTGACAGAGGAATTGAAGGGAAAGTGCTGACTGCTCAATATGCAAGAGAAAATAAAGTTCCGATGTTGGGAATTTGTCTGGGAATGCAGATCATGACCATTGAGTTTGCTAGAAATGTTCTTGGGTATTCCAAAGCCAACTCTATGGAATTTGATACTTCTACCGAACATCCTGTGATTTCTTTAATGGAAGAACAGAAAAATGTAGTAGATAAAGGTGGAACTATGCGTCTTGGAGCCTGGAAATGCTCTTTGAAAAACGGTTCTAGACTAAACGATATTTACGGCGCAAAAAATATTACTGAAAGACACCGTCACAGATATGAGTTCAACAGTGAGTATATTGGTGAATTTGAGAAAAACGGGTTTTTAGCGACAGGAACAAACCCTGAAACCGGCTTGGTTGAAGCGTTGGAAATGCCGGATCATCCTTTCTATGTCGGAGTGCAGTACCATCCTGAATACAAAAGTACGGTAGCAACACCACATCCTTTATTCAGAGCGTTTATTAAAGCTTGTACTTCGAAATAATTGTAAAATTAGATTGATAGATTTATAGTTTTGCGAAACCTTATAGGTTTTTAAAATCTAAGGTTTGAAAAAAAGTAATTCTGAAATTACGAACGTCATAGATAAGCTCAGACTGATTATTCTCAGCCTGAGTTTATTATATAGTAACACATTATAGTATAGAGTTTTGATAAAAAAACAGTATTTTTGTCGACTCAAAAAGCATGGGATTACCATGTTTGTTTAAATTTAAAAATTTTAATTAAAATAAAATGCAACAGAACAACGGACTCGATAAAAGTCAGATTATCAGTTTTGCGGTTTTATGTTTGGTTCTTTTCGGATTTATGTTTTATTTCCAGAAAGATCAGCAGACAGAGGAGGCTTTAAATGCTGAAAAACAGAAAACAGAACAAAAACAAAATTCTGTAAAGTCTACTCAGGCAGCCAATATCAATCCTAATGTAACACCCAATTCTATTCAGACGGCAACACTTGCTAATAACGAACTGAAGCTTGAGTTTTCAAGTCTGGGAGGTCAGGTTTCCAAAGTGGAGCTTTTGAAATATAAAGCTTACGATCAAAAGACTGATAAAGCAGATCTGCCGCTGTATCTGATCAATAAAAACAATTCGAGCTACGGTTTTCAGTTCAAAGACAAAACAGGAAAAGTAATCAACACCAAAGATTTGGTTTTCTCGCCTGTTGTTAACGGAAATGCGTTGACCTTAACTGCCAATTACAACGGAGCAGCTATCCAGTTTATTTATACTTTAAATACAGTAGGAGAACTGAAAGATCAGTATACTTTAGATTTTAAAGTGAGATCTCAGGGACTGGCAAATATTTCTTCCGATAACAAAGCAGATTTTATCTGGGATTACAGCGTAAGAAATGTGGAAAAAGGAAGATCTCAGGAACAGTCGCATTCAGAATTTTCGTATGCCTTTAATAATTATAATGATTATGATTATGACGGCAGAACAACAATGGATGAAAAAGATGAAACCCTTAACTGGATTGGGGTAAAACAGCAGTTTTTCTCATCCGTTATTGAATCTAAAAGCGGCTTCACACAAAGCAAAGGAAATCAGGAAAACATAGAAGAAGGTGAATACCTGAAAAAATTAAATTTTGAAGGTTTTGTTCCAATGACAGGAAGTGAACTTAATCAGGATTTCACATGGTATTTTATGCCGCTTGATTTACCTTTACTAAAATCGTATGACAAAAATTTTGACGAAATATTACCTTTAGGATGGTCATTTATTGGTTCTATGAACCGTTATTTCTTCATGCCGATGTACAACATCATTGCAGATTGGGGAATTGCAGCAGGATGGGTGATTTTCTTAATGACGATTATTGTGAAACTGATCTTGTCACCTATTATGTACAAACAGCACAAGCTGAGTGCAATGATGAAGGTAATCCGTCCGGAAATAGATGAGGTAAATGCTAAATTTAAGGATGCAGATCCAATGAAAAAGCAGCAGGCGACAATGGAAGTTTACCGAAAAGCAGGAGTCAATCAAATGGCAGGCTGTTTACCGGCATTGGTTCAGATTCCAATATTTTATGCTTTATTCAGATTCTTCCCGAATTTTATTGATTTAAGAGGACAGGGATTCTGGTTTGCAAAAGATCTAACAGCGTATGATGATTTGATTAAATTACCTTTCAAAATTCCTTTCTTGGGAGATCATTTAAGTGTTTTTGCGATTGCATGTACGATTGTGATTTTAATTTATACCGTAATGACTTCCGGAAATATGCAGCAGCCACAACAGGAAGGAATGCCGAATATGAAAGTAATCATGTATATTTTCCCGATTACATTCTTATTTTTCCTTAATACATCTGCTTCAGGTTTGTCCTGGTATTATTTTGTATCCAATGCAATTAATATTTTGATTATTCTTGTCATTAAATATGTGATTCTGGATGAAAAGAAGATTCATGCACAGATTCAGGCAAATAAAGCACAGCCTAAAAAAGAAGGCAAGTTTCAGAAAAGAATGAGAGAGATGATGGAGAAAGCACAGGAGCAGCAGAAAGCACAGGAACAACAGAGAAACAGAAAAAAATAATTAGAAAAAACAGTCTCATCAATTTGGTGAGACTGTTTTTTTGTAGATGTTGTTTATCTTTAGCTAAGAAATTAAACTTAATACAGCCAGTCTGTAACCGTTCATGCCAAATCCGGAAAGGACTCCGTCTGTATTTGCTGCTGTTACTGATTTTTGACGAAACTCTTCCCGCTTATAAATGTTACTGATATGAACTTCTATCTTAGGTTTACTGATGTTTTTTAAACAATCGGCAATTGCATAAGAATAATGTGTAAAAGCTCCCGGATTGATAATTAAAGCATCAAAATCATCTTCCTGAATGCGATTGATGATTTCTCCCTCAATATTAGATTGATAATAATTCAGCTCCTGAGAGAAAAACTCGGTTTTGAGCTGATTGAGATAATCTTCCATAGAAACAGTACCGTAGATCTCCGGCTCTCTTGTTCCCAAAAGATTAAGATTGGGACCGTTGATGATTAAAATTTTCATGATAGGGAAGTGGTTTTAAATTCATTTAACAATGAAGAAATGATTTTGCAAATATAATGACATTCATCATTATTGTCCTGAAATAAAATTTTGAATGGTATATTTGTAATAAAGATTTTATAATTGAAGTTTTTCATATCTCTTTTTATCGTTTTTACCATCGCAATACGACCTGTTTTGCCGATGATAAATTATGTGGTAAATTATGATTACATCGTAGAAAATCTTTGTGAAAACCGGACTGTAGAAAACTCTTACTGCAAAGGTAAATGTTATTTAACAAAAGAGCTATCAAAAGCAGAAAAGCATTCTTTGAACGGTCAGAATATTAAAATTGCAGGTTTGGATGTTTTTGTTTTTAATGAAATTCTAACGCTTACTGAAACTTCTTTATTGCCTCAGTCTGCAGTAAAATTATATATCAATAATTCTTGTCTGTACAATTCAGAATATTTTTCAAGAATATTTCATCCTCCCTTGTCTTAGTGAAATTTCGGCTAATCTGTTGTCGGTTTTAATGTAGTTAAAAGCATATTTCTATTGTGAATAATGCCGATTGAGCTATTTTAATATTAAATTTGACTTATCAACAGATTTTTAATCAAACTATTTTTAATTTAAATTTTAAATAAAATGAAATCAAAAATTTTATTCACGGCATTATTGTCGATGTCATTATTTGCCTGCGCTCAGGAAACTCCAAAAGTAAAACAGAAAAAAAATAATAAGTCAGCTAAAACGGAAACTCAAAATGTGAAATTTGCCAATGCGGTAGATCCTATTTGTCACATGAAAACAGAAAGTGATATGAAGGATACAGCGGTTTATAAAAACAAAACCTACGGTTTTTGCAGTAGCTATTGCAGAGACGAGTTCAAGAAAAACCCTGAAAAATATGTCCAAAAATAAAAAAGAAGGGAATAATAAAACTAAAATTATTATTCCCATTATTGTCATTGCTTTACTTTTTTTCGGGATTGGTTTTGGGATGAATTATTTCAAGAAAAATCTTTACACGGTAATGAAAGTTCCGAATTTTGAACTGACAAATCAAAACAATAAAAAAATTACCAGTAAAGACATGCTGGGAAAAGTATATCTTGTAGAGTTTTTTTTCAGCAAATGTCCAACAATTTGTCCTGTAATGAATACCAATATGAGAGCAATTGAGGATGAAATCAACAGTAAGGATTTTGGAATTATCTCTATCAGTATTGATCCTGAAAATGATACTCCCGAAACATTAAAAGAACATGCAAAAAGAATAGGGGTAAAATCTCCAAACTGGCATTTTCTTACGGGAAATCGCGATTATATTGGTAAATTAGCTGATGAATTTGATATTTATGTAGGAGATAAAGAAGATGAAAGTGAAAATCTAAATCATAGCGGAATGATTGCTCTGGTTGATAAAGAAGGAAACATACGTTGTCGATATGATAAACATAATATGCCCATTCTTTATTATTCCGGATTGAATTATGAAGATCCTGAAGGAAAAAATCCTAAACTCAACGGAAAATACCATCCGGATCGGGAAATTTTAATTGAAGATATCAGAAAATTATTGGAATGATTTTGGAAGACAAAGTTTTAGATTATTTATTTTAATCATTTGATTTTCAATTTTATCAAAAACCATAAAATAATACATTATGAAAATTTTTAAAATCGCAGCACTTACTGCAGTTATGACCGCTCAGTTTGCGTTTTCACAATTTAAGCAGTCACCTTTGCCGTATGCTTACAATGCTTTGGAAGGTAATATAGATGCGCAGACTATGGAAATTCACTATTCAAAACATGCAGCAGGATATGTGAACAATCTCAATAAAGCTATTGCCGGAACTCCTCAGGAAAAGCAGAGCTTGTACCAGATACTTTCCAATGCGTCAAAATTGAGTACAGCAGTAAGAAATAATGCAGGTGGACATTACAATCATGAATTATTCTGGACGGTACTTACTCCGCAAAAAAATACGCAGCCATCAGCAAAACTATCAAAAGCCATCAATGATGCATTCGGAAGCATGGATGCTTTCAAAGAAAAAATGAGTAAAGCCGGTGCAGAACGCTTTGGTTCTGGTTGGGCTTGGCTTTCAGTAGATAAAAAAGGAAAGTTATTTGTTTCTTCAACTCCAAATCAGGATAATCCGTTGATGGATGTTGTAAAGGAAAAAGGAACTCCTATTTTCGGAATTGATGTTTGGGAACATGCTTATTACCTGAAATATCAAAATAAAAGAGCCGATTATCTTACGGCAATCTGGAATGTTACCAATTGGAACGAGATCAGCAGAAGATATGAAGAAGCTGTAAAGTAGAAATTTTTATGCTAAATTATAAAGCCACTGTTTTGCAGTGGCTTTTACTATTATCAATTATCATCACAAGAATTTACTTTATCGTAATTGTCATATTGGGAACAATTATATCACCTGTGTTGCCGGAAAAACGTTGAGCAAAAATCTCAATATAATCGTTGGTAAGAAGTTCGGTAGTTCCATTGATAGGAATTACAACAATATCGTTTGTTGCTGATCCTCTTCCGTAAACTTTAAATTGACTGATAACTGAACCATTTTTGGCAATATAAATGATATACGTTCCGGCTGCGGGTACCTGAAAAGATACAGAGCCAATAATTTGAAAAATTCTTTTCTTTTTTCCTAAATATTTTAATCTGTTGGGAATTCCGTCTGTGGAAAATCTGAATAAATTTGATGATGTAGAAATAGAAGTAGCTGTGCCAATTTTTACAATATTACTTGGGTTACTGTTGTTAAAACTAACAGCAATTCCATTTCCTACCGGATAATCTACAGCAAAATCTCCAACTGCCGTGTTGTCACTTTCTGTAGGAATTCCTGCTGCTCTCACAGTCCAGCTGTTGTTGAAATTATATCCGGGATAAGCACCGGTAGTATAAGGTCTTACATATCCAGCTGTATTTGTTCCGGTAAAAACTACAGATTCCATTACCGCATCTCCGGTAATTGTAAGACCAGCTGTAGAAACGTCAAATCCTACAGCCGTTCCGTTTACCTGGCTAAAACCGCCTTGTTTTTCTACTAATGTAAATGTGCCTGTCAGCCTTTCATAAGTTCCGGTGTTATTTCCAAACCATCCTATATTGCTAAGAAGTAACTGCGTTATATTGTTGTACGTTATTCCGTTTGCATTGCCAGAGAACTGAATAATGCTTGAAAAGACCAATCCAAAACCTGAAATGATACCGACGCTGTTTGAATTTGCCACAATACAGTCTCTGAAAATTAAATTTTGAGCTGCAGAACTGTTAAGATTAAAAACGCTTCCTGCGGTTGCAGTAAGTGTTACATTTCTGATGCTTCCTCCTGTGCTTCCTTCAAATATATTACCTGTTGTTCTGACAATAATATCATTGTTAGTATCTAAACCCTGTATATATGAATTGTTTATGTCAATAGGAAAATCAAACAGTATCTGACCGTTAATTTCGTACAGAGTATCAGCGTCAAACACGTATTTAGTTCCTCCACCTGCTGCAAGTTCAGATGCCAAAACGGTTGCTAAAACATCTGTTGATTTTATACGTTTAAAATTTAGCCTCCCTGTTACACCGCTTGCCATAGGAGACCAGGAAGATGTAGAAGCTACATAATAGTAAAATACTTTTAGCGTTGTGTCATATACCATCAAGCCATCTGCCGGAGATACAATTGCATTTCTTTGAGTGGTGGTCATTCGTGGTGTAAGTAATCCTTTTGATGTAGAATTTAGATCTAGTAAAGAACTGGCATCAGGTGTTGATGTTCCAATTCCAACTTGAGCATTAAGGGTTAATGATAATATGAGCAATAAAAATGATACAAGTTTATGTTTATAAGTAATATAAATGTTTTTCATAATAATAATATTTTGTATTGGTGAATGTAATTCAATAATAAATATTTAATAATTATCATTTATCATTGAAATTAATTGTAGACTAGGGCTTTTCTAATATATATTATGCAAAGCTACGGCAATGTTACACAATGAAATTATGACTTAAGTCATATAACAATTACCGATTCCGTTCGTTGTAATGAATAGATGGAATTTAAGAACTTGAAGGAATTTGTAAAAATTCAAAACAAAAAACTCTGATACTTGTATTTATCAGAGTTTTTGATTGTTGTTAAGTAGCCCGTAGGGGAATCGAACCCCTCTTACCAGAATGAAAATCTGAGGTCCTAACCGATAGACGAACGGGCCTTCTATCTTCCATAATCAGAGACTATGTGTTAGATTTTGTTTTTATAAGTATCAACTCTTAAAATTAGTAGCCCGTAGGGGAATCGAACCCCTCTTACCAGAATGAAAATCTGAGGTCCTAACCGATAGACGAACGGGCCTACTATATAATTACGCTAACTTGTTAACGTGCTTAGTTAATTTACTTTTTAAGTTAGCTGCCTTATTCTTGTGAATAATGTTTTTCTTTGCTAACTTATCCAATAAAGAGATAACTTTTGGCAATTGCTCACTTGCAGCTGCTTTATCTTCTTCATTTCTCAAGACTTTCATTGCAGTTCTTGCAGTCTTGTGGTAATATCTGTTACGAACTTTTCTAACTTCGTTTTGTCTTATTCTCTTAAGTGCTGATTTATGATTTGCCATATCGTTCAAATGTGAGTGCAAATTTATAACCTTTTTTGTTACCCACCAAATTTATTTTTAACTTTTTTTTAAATTCTTTAATTTTCTTCTGAAAGGTACTTTTTAAGCTTATCCAGCGCCTGTTGTACTTTGATATTTTCAGTTTCTTTATCAATTTTTTTGATGATGTTTTCCAACATAATCATTGCGTTGTTCCATTCTCCTGTGGAGTTGGCGAAAGTAAGTCCGTCGATGGTTACTTCAAAAACACTTCTTTCCCCGTTCCTGTAAATTCTGAAACTAATTTTTTCATCGTTGCCTGTTATTCCTTCCGTACTAGTTTTTAGATCATAGCTTTTTGGGTTAGAGCGAATTTTATTAAAAAGCAGTTTTGCTTCCTGAATTTTTAAATCCGGCATGATATAAAATTTTGTAGCCTGAAAAGGAGTTTAATATCTTTTTAAATTGTCTTTATAAAGAACGATTAAATTACATTAACCACAACTTTATGTCGGCTGAAATTTAAAAGAACGTAATGCCTCCCCTTTAAGGAACTGCAAATGTAAGATTTTTAATATCTCCGGCAAAAATATTTTCAAACCTGAATAAAAAAATTATATTCAGCTCACTATTTTTATTTAAGACGATCAGGATTTTGTTTAAGAAAACTTTCCCAGCCGGTGTAAGATTTCGTATCTGTTAGCGTACCGGAATTAAAGTGAT
The DNA here is from genome assembly GCF_007474545.1 of Chryseobacterium binzhouense. Lineage (GTDB taxonomy): Bacteria > Bacteroidota > Bacteroidia > Flavobacteriales > Weeksellaceae > Chryseobacterium > Chryseobacterium binzhouense. Next base: position 138,571 of record NZ_VKOG01000006.1, on the reverse strand, counting down.
GACAGACCGCAACCGCCAGTCCGTCAGATGCATCCAGGTATTTTGTGGGAAATTCTTTAAGATTTAAAAGGTTTTGCAGCATTCCTGCAACCTGTTCTTTACTGGCATTTCCGTTTCCTGTGATTGCCATTTTTATTTTTTTAGGAGAATATTCTGTAATTGGAATATTACGGTGTAAGCTGGCTGCCATTGCCACTCCCTGTGCTCTTCCAAGCTTTAGCATTGACTGTACATTTTTACCATAAAAAGGAGCCTCTAATGCCACTTCGTCTGGGTGGAATTCGTCAATAAGTGCTAATGTTTTGTCAAAAATATATTTCAGCTTGGTTTCGTGATTGGGATATTTTTTCAGGATCAGTTCATGGATAGAAATCATTTCCATTTTGCCTTTTTTTACCGAAATCAGCCCAAAACCCATAATAGCGGTTCCGGGATCAATGCCTAAAATTATTTTTTCTGCTGCAATCATTTGCTGCAAAGATAGGATTTATGGAGTTACATCAAAGGTCACGGTAGTAAGATAAATTTAAAATAATCCATATACATAAGAAAATTATGCATAGATTTGTAAGGTATTAAATTCGAAATGAAAAAAAACAGTCTATATAAAGGAACGCTTCAGAATATTATTTTAAAACTGCTTTCGAAAGAAGTGAAAATGTACGGCTATCAAATCACGCAGCGTGCAAAAGAATTAACAGAAGGCGAACTTGAAATGACGGAAGGGGCATTATATCCTCTCCTCCATAAATTGGAAGCGGACGGCATCATTACGTCTGAAGTTCAGGAAATCAACGGCAGGAACCGGAAATATTACCTTCTTACTGATAAGGGAAAAAAACAGCAGGCGGCTCAGGAAGACGAGATGAGATCATATTTGTTCAATTTAAAAACGATTTTTGATATATGATTTCATCAGAACAAGAATTAGAGATTGAACAGTTTTTAATTTCTAAAAAACTGCCTTTAGATATTTTGCTGGAAGTTAAAGATCATATGATTTTGCAGATAGAAGATTGTATGAGTAATGAAAATAGAAGCTTTGAAGAAAGTTTTTCTAAAGTTGAAATTATGTGGAGAGAAAATTTCTCCTTAACAACATATTGGATGTTTTATGGTCGCGAAAAACTCCCGCAAATTGCAAAGAATATTATGAAGCAGAGGTTTAACAGTATTCTTTTTAAATCATTTTTATTCGGATTATTATTTTTTGGATTAAGCTTTTTAATGATTTCTTTATCAGTAAGCCTGGATTCTTTCAAAATATATTTTGTAATAAGTCATTTGATGTTTTTATTGGCTGCTGTTCTGCTGTATTTTTTCAATTTAAAGTTTAAAAACTATTTTAGAAAAGATTACAAATACAAAGGACAGATTAATTATACGCTTTATCAGCAAAATCTTACTTTATTGATGATCTGTTTTTTTGGGATGAGCCAGTTAATAATGAATGGAGGAGAATATCTTTATAATTTTTTTAAATCAGAAAACAATGTATCGGTAATAACTTTAATGCTATTGTCCTCGTATCGTTTGTTTCTTTATTCTTTTGGAATTTTTGGCATCTTGAATTTTATTGAGCATAAAAAAGCAATAAAAAAACTTCAGTTACTAAATTAAAAACATCTGGAAGTAAAAGATCTCTGTCTTGTATCCTTAATTAAAAAAAATATTGTCTTACCTGATGAACGAATTTCAAATTCTAGACATAAGAAATTATCTCCTTTCTAAAAATCTTCCGGTAGATCTTCTAATGGAGGTTGAAGATCATTTTGTAGCACACATCAATGATTTATCCCAAACCAAGGCTATGTGTTTCGAGGATGCCTTCGCTAAAGTAAAAGAATTCTGGAAAGAAGATTTGACTGAAAGCTATTATTACAACGGGAAAAGTACTACTCAGTTTGTTAAAGAAATAAAAACCCGACAACTTAATAAAATTCTCTTATCAAGTTTCATGGCAACAGCTTCTTTGGTTTTTTTGTTGTATTTGTTGGCTTTCTCGGTTTCAAATGAGATTTTCACTGAAGTATTGCCTTGTATTATCATCATTTTTTTATCAATTGCGGGAATGCATTATCTTATCAATTTTAATGTTTTTCGCTTTTCAAAAAATAACCCGAAGATCAGGTTGAATATTTATCAAAACGGTAATATTCTGGTGTTTTTAGCAAGCTTTGCTACTATTGTACTAGGAAATACTTACAATGCTTTATCAGAGAAAATACACAATTTCTTAACAGGGAATTCTTCTGTTGGATTTGCATCCTTTCTTATATTGCTTATAACCATTTGGTTTTACACATTTGGATTTTTGATGCAGATGAGATTTGTAAAGTCAGCAAAAAAGACCATGAAAATGATGAAGTTTTCAAAACTGTCATTTTAATTAAACTTAAATCAATCAAATATGAACGAATTTCAGATCCGGCAAATAAGAAATTATCTTCTTTCCAAAAATCTTCCGATAGATCTGCTCATTGAAGTTGAAGATCATTTTGTGATGCAGATTGGCGAAATAATGAAAAATGAACACATTGATTTTGATACTGCATTTTATCAGGTGAAAGTGTTATGGGAAGAGGAGCTAAGTTTTCCTAAGTATAAAATTCAGTTTAATCTGAATGATGTCACTCATTTTGTACGCAAAATCAACAGGAATATTTTAAGAGAAACTTTGAAAAAAACGTTTCTTTACAGCGTCATTATAGGAGCTTTTGTATTTGGCGGAGTCTTATTTTTCAATGAAAATACATTTAAACATTTTTCATTTATTGCTTTTCTTGCCATTTTTTTAGCGCCTTTGTTGGGGTATATCTTGAAATGGAAAGATTTTCAGCTTGCAAAAAAGTATGACCGTTATGTCTTAACGTACTACCAGAATTTTATTTTGATTGTGGCAGGTGGCTCAGGAGCTTTCAGCAGCATGATATATCAGTATAAAGCTCAAACATTTCCGGTGCTTTATCAGTTTCTTACCGGAATTTTTACTCCGGAAGGAATATTTTCTTTCTTTGGTTGTTTTATGTTGATTGTATGGTCTGTTTTTAATGTTATCTGTCAGCTAAAATATCTTGGTCAGATCAATAAAGTGAAGCCGTATCTTTATTATTTAAAAGAAAGCTCATAATTCGTCTTTATGGTGTATTTTCAAGAATATCTGCAATTTTTTTGATCTCTTTGTGAGGTCTGAAAGATGCAGATTTACCCTTTTCTTCATCGGCAATATTAGATAAAATAATAACCGAAGTCTGGGTTTTGGGATAGTAAATGTTCAGGGAAGGTGCGCCTTTTACATAACCGCTGTGAAAGTAAGAGACCGGTTTGTTTTCTGTGATCATAATACCCAATCCGTAACCCATCTTTCCCAGAATCGGATGCTGTCTTTCAGTAGTTTTGGAAACAAATTTTTTCAGAGTTTCAGGCTTGAGAATTTTGCCGCTGTATAAAGCATTATTCCAAATGTGTAAATCATTTATAGTAGACAAAACGCCACCTGCGGGAATTCCTATTTCTTTATTACCTAATCGTTTTGGCATGCCATCAACCACCGTTTGCGATTCAGCGTTTCCGACATACGTTTTTGCGAAATTTTTTCCCCTGAATGAATTTCCGGTTGAGGAGTTTTTCATTCCTGCTTGTTTAAAAAGTTCAAGCATATTTTCATCGAAAGATTTTCCGGTAACAGTTTCTGTAATTTTTCCTAAAGCATTATATCCGTCGTTAGAATAATTAAATCCTGTTCCGCTTTTAAATAAGAGTTTTTCACCAAAATTATTGAGTCCTGAAGTGTGATTCAGAAGTTGTTGTATGGTGATGTTTTCGTATTCTTTACTTTGAAATTCTTTAATGTATTTTGAAGCTTTGTCCTCAATCTGAAGTTTCCGCTGTTCCATCAATTGTAGGATTAAAACAGATGTAAACTGTTTGCTGATTGATGCAACCGAGAAAACAGTGAGGCTGTCAATTTTTATTTGATTTTTAAAATCCGAATATCCGTTGTTTCTTCGGTAAAGCTCAGTACTGTCTTTGAAAATTCCCACACTTCCGTTGAAACCGTAGGTGCTGAAAACCGAATCAATTTGTACCTGATAGATCTTTTTCTTTAAAGAAAGTTGTGCAGAATCTGCAAGAGCTTTTTTATCAATCGTTTCCTTTGCCTGTTCCTGTTTTTTGCTGCATGAAAACATTAATAACAGAACAAGTGAGAAAAAATAAGTTTTAATCATGAATGTATTTTTCAACTAAAATATAAAAAAGAACTTCAAAAACCGATCAGATGGCGTTTTTTTTGAAGCAGCTGATGACTAAATTACAGGCTGATGAAAGAATTTAGGTATATTTTTCTTAGATTGCAAAAAAATAAACACATATGTCGTTGATTAGTAATTTTCTTAATCTGCATCAGGGAGAAGAGGAGAGAGGGAAGGTTTTGGATAATGTAATTAAAAACATTTCATTTCGTGGAGCCAATCTCTGGATTCTTGCGTGTGCTATTCTTATAGCTTCCATCGGGCTTAATGTAAATTCTACTGCGGTGATCATTGGGGCGATGTTGATTTCACCTTTGATGGGTCCCATTGTAGGAGCCGGCTTTGCACTAGCAACTTACGATTTTGAACTTCTGAAAAAGTCGGGTAAAAACCTGCTTGTAGCTACTGTGGTGAGTTTGATAGTATCTACTCTTTACTTTTATCTTAGTCCGTTCAAAGATGTGCAGTCGGAACTTCTTGCAAGAACCTCGCCTACAATTTATGATGTAATGATCGCATTTTTCGGAGGAATTGTAGGTGCCATATCTATTACCAGAAAAGATAAAGGAAATCCTATTCCGGGAGTTGCCATCGCAACGGCTTTGATGCCTCCGCTTTGTACGGCAGGATTTGGACTTGCGGTTTTTGATATGAAATTTTTTATCGGAGCGATGTATTTATACACAATCAACTGCTTTTTTATCGGGATTTCTACTTTTGTTATTATTAAATATCTAAAATATCAGCCGATTGTTACCGAAAATAAATCATTTGATAAAAAACTGCGATACATTATCACCTCGCTTATCTTGCTGATGACAATACCCAGTTTTTATCTTGCGTATGGTCTTTTGCAGGAGAAAAGATTTTCGCAGAATGTAGAAAATTATATCAAAAATGAATTTACGGATAATGGCTATACTTTGATTTATAAAAAAATTAATTACAATACGGCGCCTAAAACCGTAGATCTAGCCTTTTTATCAAGAAATTTTGACAGTCTGGAAATTGTGGATTTTAATAAAAAGCTTAAACTTTTCGGGCTGGAAGATACAAAACTGAATATCAAGCAGAATACTTCAGATATAAAGTCTGAAATTTTAAATGAAATTAATAAAAACACCTCCAGTGTTTCTGAAAAAGATCTGAAGATTAATCTTCTGAATAAAGAGCTGAATGAATATAAAATTGAGGATAAAGATCTGATCAACGAAGTGAAAATTCTGTTTCCCGGAATTAGTGAGATTTCTTTAGGCAAAATGAACGGGAATTATACAAAAAATGATTCTACCTATCAGAAAACAGTTGTTTTGTATTCTGCTGACCCATCTGTTGATGAAGAAAAGCTCAACCGTTGGCTTGCTTCGAAGTTTAAAAACAAAAAACTTGAAATTTTAAAAAAATAACATTTAACACAAATAATAAAGATGAAAGAAGATTACATAAATATTTTTGAAGTCTTTACGAAAAAACTTACCAACTGGATCAACGAATTAATAGAAAAGACTCCCAATATAATCATTGCAACAGTCTTGTTTATTCTCGGGTTTTATCTGTCGGGAGTAGTGAAAAAGCTGGTTGTGAAACTTCTGGAAAAAAGAAAAGTGAAACTTTCTGCCAGAATGATGATTGGGAATATCATCTCAATCATTACTGTATCGGCATTTCTTATGTTTGCACTCAATGTTCTGAGCCTGGATAATATGCTGAAAACCGTACTTGCCGGAGCCGGTGTTGCGGGTTTGGCAATTGGTTTGGCGCTTCAGGGTACGCTCAGCAATACGTTTTCGGGCGTTGCATTGTCTTTTGTAAAAGATTTAAGTATCGGGGATACCATAGACAGTAATGGTTATACCGGTGTTATTCAGGATATTAATCTTCGGGTTGTTAAACTTAAAACTCCTGATGGGAATTTAGTAATGATTCCGAACAGAGCGATTATAGAAAATCCATTAAAAAATTATTCGCGAAACCCAATCACTATTGTTGCGGTAAATTGTGGAATAGAATATGGTGCAAATCTTGAAGATGTACAAATGATCGTAGTTGATGCTGTAGCTTCCCATGATGAAAATCTCAGAAAAGAAGATATTATATTTTTCTACAAAGAATTTGGAGACAGCTCTATTAATTTTGAAGTAAGATTTCCTATGCCTTCAAAAAATCTTGCAGAAACTGCTGTTGCAAAATCTAAAGCAATTGTCGCTATCAAGAAAAGTTTAGATCAGCACAATATTTCAATACCATTTCCGATCAGAACTCTTGATTTTCCAGTTGATTTACTTCAAAATAATAAAGAGAAATAGTTTTGACTGAAAAAAAACTCCGTAACTAAAAATTACGGAGCTATACTAAACTATTTTACAGTAAAAGGTTTAGAATATTTCAGAATAAAAAATCCTAAAATACCCGCTAATATTGAACTCAGCAATACGGAAAGTTTGGCTTGCGATACATATACAAGATCTTCAAATGATAAAATAGATATGAAAATCGACATTGTAAAGCCAATAGCCGCTAAGAAAGAAACACCCAAAATGTGAGACCAGCCGCTGTTCAGTGGCAGTGTTCCCCATTTCATCTTAACACAGATCACTGAAGCCAGCATAATTCCTACGGGTTTACCTAATAGAAGCCCAAATGCAATTCCGAGTCCTAAAGGCTGGGTCAGTCCGCTTGCCATTTCTGCTTCCCAGGTAATATTGGTATTTGCAAATGCAAAAACCGGAATAATAAGCAGGTTTACAGGTTTTGCTATGGCGTGTTCAAGCCTTTCCAAAGGCGAATCTTCTGCTGTTGCATTTGTAGGAATTGTCATTGCCACCAAAACTCCGGCAATGGTTGCGTGAATTCCTGAATGATGAATAAAATACCAGATAAATGCTCCCGGAATCAGATAAAGCCATGGATTTTTTACATTAAAACGGTTCATAAGCAACAAAACAATCATGCCTGCCAAAGCATAGCCAAGATACAGCAATTCAATTCCTGAAGAATAAAAAATGGCGATCACGAGAATAGCAATCAGATCATCAACGATGGCAAGAGCAGCCAAAAATATTTTAAGGCTTGGCGGAACTCTCCGGTCTAAAAGTGATATAACAGCCAAAGCAAAGGCAATATCTGTAGCCATTGGTATTCCCCATCCCTGCGAAGAATAGGAATTTTGATTAAAGGCTAAGAACGTCAAAGCAGGAATTACGGCACCTCCAATTGCGCAGACAATAGGCAGTGCAGCCTTTCTGGGAGATGACAGTTCGCCTTCGATAATTTCTCTCTTAATTTCCAGGCCTACAAAAAGAAAAAAAATAGCCATCAATCCATCGTTAATCCACATAGCAATGGAATAATTAAGGTGAATACTCTCGTTTTCAAAACCTATTTTTTGGTCTAAAAGACTTTGTAAATCTCCGGCTAAAGTTGTGTTTGCGACAATGAGTGAAGCAATAACGGCAAAGAACAAAAGGAAGCCGCCAAAATTACTAGATTGTACAAAGGTTTTAAAAATACTAAGTCGTATATTTTTGCTCATAATTTGGTTTTTTAGATAAAAATGAAAATAAAATTGCTTAAAAACAAATAGTTTGAGATAATTTATTTTAACAATAAAACGTAGGATACAAATCCTTTCCAGAGTTTTACGATTTGTATCTTACGATTTCACTTTCTTTAAACTTAATAATTTCTTCAAAAATAAGACCATTAAAATTGTTTGATTTCTGATCCTGTTCCGAAATTAAGCATTTGGATTTTTAACTTTAGAAAAGTCTTTATTGTTATTTTGGTCTGATAAATACAATGTAGATTTCTTCAATTGTTTCTTTAGTCGTGAAAAATTTCACGTATTCTTTAGGAATATAATGAACGTCATATCTGGTAGAGTAGAGTCTGTAACTGCTGTTAAAAGATTTGTAATCTAGTCTCTTACCGTCAACAATGACCAGCGATTTCTCAGATGCACTTGGGAAATCTATGTCGATCATACCATACACCATGTCCATACGATTGTAGTCTAGCTTTACTAATTGTTTTTTTCTAAGATCTTCAATCTTGTAGATGATTAATTTTCTGTCAAAAGTATAATCTGTTGGAACAAATTCGAGTAAGCTTTCATATTTCAAAATCTCTTTTGGAATTTCTAAGGAGTAAAACCCATCTTTATCTGTAATAGAAGTATACACTTTTTGTGCAGTAACGAAATTTACTTTTGCTGAAAGAGGCGTCCCTTTGTTTGAAGAAACTATTTTCCCCGAAATTTTAAAAAAATCGTTGTCTTTTTTATCTTTTTCTTTTTCTGAATTTCTTTTAGGCGATTCTAAAGTTACGGATTTTTCTATTGCAGGTTTTATGGTCTGAGCTGGATAAGAATTAATCATGCTTGCCGTTAAAACCAATCCTGCAGCAACGCTGGTAAAAGTTGTTTTTCTTGATTGAAATGAAATTACTCTTTCTACGTGTAGAGGTCGGTTTAATTGTTTTTTATAAAAAATTCCGCAAATCTTTTGATCTCCTGCTTTTTCTAAAATTTTTGCGATTTCAGAATCATTTAAATCTGAAAAATCAATTACTTTTTTTGAACATAAATCACAGAATTTCCCTCCGGAAACAGGCTGCATATTTTCTAAAGATTCTTCGCAGGGCTTTTTGATTCTCAGATAAGGCATCATAATTTTAGTTTAAAGCAAAACGGAATTTTCAGATTATTATTTTGAGATCAAATCGCAAAACCAAAAAATATATTCTCCATCCTCTTCATTTTCATCAGATTTTGGTTTAGGATAGGTCTTCTTTACCACTTCTCCAATTTCAAAATCAATCGGATTTTTAAAAATAGGTCCGTCAAAAGTAAACGTGTGAAATTCCCCGTTTTCTCCGCAAGGATCTACATTTTCAGGTAAATCTTTAATGAAACTTTCATCGATAATTCTACCGGCAAAGCTTTTATCCAGATAAGTTTCGTTGACGCAGGTGACAATGGTTTTAAAACCTAAATCTAAAAATTCGTGAATAAGATCTGTGGTGTTTTTTTTCCAGAGCGGAAAAACGGCTTCCATTCCAATAGATTGTAACTGATTTTCTCTATATTTCCTTAAATCTTCCAGAAAAATATCGCCGAAAATAGAATGAGTAACGCCCTGAGATTTTATTTTACTCATCGTACTGCTCATCAATTCCTGATATTCTTCCATTGACGGTGCTTTTGGAAGTTCAAGTTTAATTAAAGGGAAACCTATACTTTCTGCCTGTTTTTCTAATAGCGAAACAGAAACACCATGCATAGAAATTCTTTGAAACTCTTCGTTGATGCTGGTCAGCAAAGAGGCTATTTTAAATTTTTCTTCCTGCAGGGTTTTGTATAGAGCGAGTGCAGAATCTTTTCCGCTGCTCCAGTTGAAAATGGCTTTTTGTTTCATTTAAAATAAAAAATCTCCGAAAAATAGGAGATTCTGCGAATTATTATTTTTTAACTTCTTTGATTGGAATAAAGCCTCCGTTGACATAATCAAGTTTTAGTTCAAAAGGAACTGAAGTAGATTCTGAAGCAAGCAGCCCGCCGATAATTCCGAAAAATGCTGAAGCGAGAACTACATCTCCGGTTTTTGCAGTAGATTTTATTTTTCCTGTAAAATAAAAATCTCCATCCTTTTTTTCTGCCTTCACAAAAGCATTTTCTACCGGTAAATAGATGTAGGGAGAACCTTCGTAAACGATTGCAAATGCCTCATTCTTTTTAATTTCTTTTTCTTTGCCTTCTACCGTTTCATACAGCTTAATGATTTTAGTGGTTTTCCCGTAGAATTTTGCACTGGAAATTTTTCTTTCAGAAGGCTGCTGATTTTTAAACGAATTATAATCAGGATATATTCCTTCCTTTAATTCAGCAGAATTATATAAACTGAGTCTTTGTTTTTCGATTGCATCATAATTTTTGAGATCATTGAAAGTGTATCGGTCTGTTTGTATTGCTTTTTTAGAAACGTTTCTGCTTATAAAATTACTTACCATTTCGCTAGCTTTTTTCATTGTCGCTTTGGTAACATCCATAGAAGAGTGATCGATAACTGAATCTATTTTGTCAAGATATGAATAGGTGCCGTCTTCGTTTTTAGCAAACAGGTACGCTTGGAAATAGCAGTAGCCATGTTCGCTGAATGCGCCTGTAATTTCGGCAAAATACAATTGCTTCAGGTACATAACAATAGTTCCGTCCTCTGTATTTTCTCCGTTAATGTGGTTGAGTAAATTCTGAAACTGATCGTTGAGGTTTGTTGTAGGAACAACTCTCGCTTTAGCGTTGAATGCTCCCTTCTGAACAATTCCCAATGATGTGGAGTCGATTCTTGCATCAATAAGTTTGATGTTTTTATAGTAGCTTTTTTCGAGTTTTGTATCTGGAAAACTGATTGAGAAATCCTCAGTTCTTTTTTGAGCGTGCATAGAAACCGAGAATGTAATTCCTATGAAGATCAAAGTAAATTTCAAAATTCTTTTCATAAATATTGAGTGTATAAATTTTCAGTTGCAAAAGTACTATTTATAATGATCTGCCAAAATTAATCCTGAAGAAAATTCCTTTATGTTTGATTTAAAGTGGTTAAAATATTCAGATGGAAAAACTTTGGCAACGCAATTTCCCTTATTCTTTTTAATGGTTGGGATAATTCTTTCAAATTTCAGGTAATGTAACGTTAATTCAGAATTGAATATTATGATAAAGTATTTAATTATTTTTGATTTAATTAATGTTTACTTTGGAAATTTTTTAATTTAATTTATTTGTAAGGTCTTATGATTGTTGTTGTGATGCTAATGTTGTATATTCGCACTGCTAATTTTTATAACCGTGAAAAACATTTTTTTATTTCTTTTTATTTTATTTCTGAGCAAAACTTCGGCTCAGAATGTGGGAATCAATTCTACTAATCCACAAGTTACATTTGACGTTAATGGTACTGCATCTACAGTTGCTGCAGCCGATGGTATGAGAGCACCGCGAATCACCCTCGCTCAGCTGAATGCAAAAACCGGATACAATACGAATCATATAGGAGCTTTGTTGTATGTAACAGATCTTACTGGTGGTTCTACAGTTGCTGCAACCGCACAGGTTACAACGACAGGGTATTATTACTTTGACGGTTCTGCGTGGCAATCTGTTGTTGCAAAATCGGGTTCGGCTGTTTTTATTGCATCTCTGGGAAGTGGTAATGGTTCTGCTACAGCTGCTACAATTCCGGCAAGTGCATTTACTACAGTTCCACTGACTACCGTTGTAAAAAACGTAGGTGGAGGAGTCTGGAATCCCGCCACAAGCATTTATACGGTGCCAACTGCAGGAACTTACATTATAAAATCGAGTATAAGACTTGTTGACGGAAGCACAGGTAGGAATGTGTTTCAGGCGGTAAATACGTCAAATTCTGATATTCCTGACGGAATTTGGGATACCAATTCGGGAGGTAGATGGACAATGCTTTATACAAGAATTGCATATTTCAATAAAAATGATCAGTTAAGACTTTACATATATTCTGATGGTGCAACAGCTAATATTTCAGATGCTTCGCTTAATATTGTTTTGCTAAGCCAGAATTAAAATCATTTTAAAATAAATTGAACCCCCCTCAAAGAGATCTTCTTTGAGGGGTTTTTTAGTGACAAAGCTTAAATTAAGCTATTTGCTTGGTGGTTCCAAAATTATTTAGATTGCTAGTCTCAGTTTTTTCAAGTTCAGCAGCATGTCTTTTTTGCAGTTCTTCAGCATTTCTGTCGACATCACTTTTGTAAGCAACTTCCATTGGATAAGATTTACACGAAACAGCAGATCCTATTAAGCAAACTACTGAAATTATTCTGATAAAACTTTTTATTTAAATATTTTTCTTAATGTAAAAATAAAAAAAACCTCAAAGAAAATTCCTTGAGGTTTGAATTATAAATTTATTGATACGTTTAGTAGTCAACAATTGTCTTTCCGACAAGGACCGGACTACATATTTCTTCTGTACTTACCGCCTACTTCAAACAAAGCATTGGTAATCTGTCCAAGAGAACAGTATTTCACGGCATCCATCATTACTTCAAATAAGTTTTGCTGATTGATGGCAGCGTGTTGTAATGTTTTTAAAGCTTCTTCGGACTTATCATTATTGGATTTCTGGAAGTTGTGAAGCATTTCAATCTGGAACTGCTTTTCTTCCTCAGTCGAACGGATAACTTCTCCCGGGCGAACCGTTGGCGAACCGTCTTTTCCTAAGAACGTATTTACTCCGATAATAGGATATTCTCCGGTATGTTTCAGCCATTCGTAATGCATCGATTCTTCCTGTATTTTTGAACGTTGGTACATGGTTTCCATCGCACCCAAAACACCGCCTCTTTCTGTAATTCTGTCGAATTCTGCGTAAACAGCCTCTTCAACTAAATCCGTCAATTCTTCAATGATAAATGAACCCTGAAGCGGATTTTCATTTTTCGCCAATCCTAATTCTTTATTGATAATCAACTGAATCGCCATCGCTCTTCTTACAGATTGCTCAGTTGGCGTTGTAATTGCCTCGTCATAAGCATTCGTGTGCAATGAATTACAGTTATCGTAAATTGCATACAACGCCTGTAAAGTTGTTCTGATATCGTTGAAATCAATTTCCTGAGCGTGAAGCGAGCGTCCTGAAGTCTGGATGTGATATTTCAACATCTGGCTTCTTTCGTCGGCTCCGTATTTCAGTTTCATTGCTTTTGCCCAGATTCTTCTCGCGACACGTCCGATTACCGAATATTCAGGATCGATTCCGTTGGAGAAGAAGAACGATAAATTTGGTGCAAAATCATTAATATCCATTCCTCTTGACAGATAATATTCCACATACGTGAAACCATTCGCCAAAGTAAATGCCAACTGTGAAACCGGATTGGCTCCTGCTTCCGCAATATGATATCCTGAAATGGAAACAGAGTAGAAGTTTCTTACTTTTTCTTTGATGAAATATTCCTGAACGTCACCCATCAATCTCAAAGCAAATTCCGTAGAGAAAATACAGGTATTCTGTGCCTGATCTTCCTTCAAAATATCTGCCTGAACGGTTCCACGAACAGTAGCAATGGTTTTTGCTTTAATTTCTGCATAAACATTAGCAGGAATCACTTCATCACCTGTAATTCCTAATAATTTTAGTCCTAAACCATTATTGGAAGGTGGTAATTCGCCGTTGTATTTTGGTCTTGCTAAACCTTTGTCATCGAATTTCGCTTTTAAAACTTCCTCAACCTTAGCTTCAAGTTTATTCTCAATAATATATTTTTCAACATTCTGGTCGATGGCTGCGTTCATAAAGAAAGCCAATAACATCGGAGCCGGACCGTTAATCGTCATTGAAACCGAAGTTAATGCATTCACCAAATCAAATCCTGAATATAGTTTTTTAGCATCATCCAAAGTCGCAATAGAAACGCCCGCATTTCCGATTTTACCGTAAATATCCGGTGGAAGTGCAGGATCCTGACCATATAAAGTTACACTATCAAAGGCGGTTGATAACCGCTTTGCAGGCATTTCCGCAGAAACGTAATGAAATCTTCTGTTGGTTCTTTCAGGACCTCCTTCTCCGGCAAACATTCTCGTTGGATCTTCTCCGGTTCTTTTAAAAGGATAAATTCCCGCAGTGTAAGGGAAACTTCCCGGAAGATTTTCCTGACCTTTCCATTTGATCAAATCGCCCCAATCGTTGTATTTTGGTAATGCAATTTTCGGAATTCTTAGGTGAGATAAAGATTCTGTTGAGGTTTCAACCTTAATTTCTTTTCCACGAACGAAGTAGGAATAAAACTCTTCGTGGAAAGCCTTTTTCGTATCGTCCCAGGTTTTTAGGAAGTCGATGTTTTCCTGTTGAAGTTCTTTTTCTGCCTTTTGATATTCAGCGTCTAAAGTTTCATTGGAAATAATTTTTTTAACACCATCAATATGATACATTTTTCTTGCCAACTCTGCCTGTTTTTCAACATTCGCATCGTATTGTCTGTTGTTTTCAACGATTTCGGAAAGATAACGCACTCTTTTTGGCGGAATAATCGTTACTTCGTCTGTAATTTCCTGTTCAACAAATGTTTTTAAATTTAAATCAGCAAATTTATCGTTGACTTTAGAAACTAATCTGTTGTATAATTCTGTTGTTCCGTGATCGTTGAACTGAGATGCCTTTGTTGCATAAACCGGCATTTCATCCAATGGCTGTTCCCACAGCAAATGGTTTCTCTGGAACTGTTTTCTTACGGCTTGAAGCGCATCAAGAGCGCCACGTTTGTCAGATTTATTTAAAGCAACCAAATCTGCATAATCCAACATATCGATTTTTTCCAACTGTGTGGAAGCACCATATTCCGGAGTCATTACGTACATCGAAACATCCGCAAAATCAGAAACTTCCGAACCGGATTGTCCAATACCCGAAGTTTCCAAAATAATTACATCTGGATGAGCTAATTTTAAAACATTCAAAGCAGAATGAATGAACGGAGAAACAGAAACGTTGTTTTCTCTTGTCGCCATCGAACGCATATAAACTCTTGGATCATTGATCGCGTTCATACGGATTCTGTCACCCAAAAGCGCTCCTCCTGTTTTCTTTTTTGAAGGGTCGATGGAGATAATTGCAATTTTTTTATCGGTGTTTGAACGCAGGAAACGTCTTACCAGTTCGTCTGTTAAAGAAGATTTTCCGGCTCCTCCGGTTCCTGTGATCCCGATAATCGGAATATGTAAGTCTTTTGATTTTTCGTCAATTGCTTTTACCAGCTCAGGTTTTTCTTCTGAAAAATTTTCCACTGCTGAAATGATTTTCGCAATGCTAGTTGAATTTTCAAAACTGATGGAGTCCAGATCTTTTACATCAATATCTTTTCCTGTTGCGAAGTCGGATTTTTGAACCAAATCATCAATCATTCCCTGCAAACCAAGTTCACGACCATCATCCGGAGAATAAATTCGGTCGATTCCGTAAGCCATAATATCTTCGATTTCTTCCGGCAGAATTACACCGCCGCCGCCGCCAAAAATTTTAATCTGTGGCGAATTTTTTTCTCTTAAAAGATCATAGATGTATTTAAAATATTCGTTATGACCGCCCTGATAAGAAGTTAACGCAATAGCGTTTGCATCTTCCTGAATGGCTGTATTTACCACTTCTTCTGCCGATTTGTCGTGTCCAAGGTGAATGACTTCACATCCTGTTCCCTGAATGACACGGCGCATTATATTAATGGCAGCATCGTGACCGTCGAATAACGAAGCTGCAGTTACAATTCTTACTTTGTTTGTTGGAGTATATTTTTGGGTTTCCATATCGATTGTAGAAAATTTCTAAGTTCCCAAATATAATAATAAAATAAAAACTTATTTTTTATATTTAAAATACTGATTGATAATTATTTAATTAAATAGAATATATTCTGTGTTTCCCTTTATTATAAATAAGGGCTTAGAAATGATAAGTAAATTCTTTATTTTTACACCTTATTATAATAGTATGCAAAAAGCACTTATATATTTTACCTTGGGAACCGTTCTTAGTTTCCTGATCAATTATTTTTTTATAAGCAGTGAAAATATTGCTTTAGATATTTTTTATGCAATAGCTTTTGGTTTAGCATGGGGACTTTCTTATTATCTTGATACTCCGAAATTCACATTGGTTAAAAAGCTTTTAAGTTCTTTTGCTGCAATGGGATTATTGGTTTTAGCAGGTACCGCCATATTTAATCTTGAATTGGCAATTCCTGCAATCCTTAAATTTTCTACGGTTTTTGTCGCGTATTATTTAATTGCGAGTTTCAGAGGGAGCAAATCATTAAGGAAATAAACTTGTTATTTGCAATGTTTTTAAAAATTACGCTAAAATGAAAGCTAAATTATTTTTAATTTTATTAATTCTATCTTTATTTTATGGCTGTAGTTTTGAAAAAACTGAATGGAGAATTGACAGTTTATTTGTTCAAAAAATTGAAGGAAGTTCAAAATTAATATACAATTTTAATGCGTGGGGAGGGCGTGACTCAAATCTATACGGTTTTATTATTTTAGATTCTACAGAAAAATTTAAGGTGGAAGTGGAAAATATTCTTCCAATTTATCAATTATCAGGAATCCCTAACAAATTGAATATTGAAGGAGTAACGCATGATTGTTACGGAACTTGTGGAGAACCTTACTATAAAAGCACCAGTATTCTTAAACCCATGAAAATTGATATTACGAATAATCAAGGAATTAATTTAATAACACGCACTTACCAATATAAGGGATATTCTGAAAGTTCAAATAGTGGTAGATTTCAATTTGATAAATTTAAAGAAACCAAAGACAGTCTATATTTTTACAATTTAAATGATGTTGAAAGTATGGAAGAATACCATTTAGATGAGCTTAGAATAAAAAAAGGAGAAATCTATTTATATGTAAATAAAAATAATGAAATAGATAAGATAAATGCTCAAGTAGTACAACTAAGTCCTAAAATAAAATCACTCATAAAAATTTCTAATTTCACCTTAACACCCAAATATAAAGTGAGAAACGAGGATTTATCTCAACGTGGAATCTTCAGAGAGATTAAACTCATTAAATAATACTGCAAATTACAATTTAAACATTGTGCTTGTAATACCTCCAGCTTCGTCAAGTTGCGGGACGCTTAACCCACATTTTTCAAGGATATAAATTGTGCTTTATCACATATGTATTCTCATTAAATGAAATATGTTTTCGCATTCTAAAAATAATTTGTACCTTTGCACACCCTTATGGGGAATATTATGTTTAATCTTTAACTAAAACGTGTGAATACATTAAGTTACAAAACTGTTTCAGCGAACAAAGCTACTGCTAATAAAGAATGGGTTGTGGTAGACGCTGAAGGACAACCTTTAGGAAGACTTGCTTCTAAGGTTGCAAAGATTTTGAGAGGTAAGCACAAAGCAAACTTTACACCTCACGTAGATTGTGGTGATAACGTTATTGTTTTGAATGCTGGGAAAGTTGCTCTTTCCGGAAACAAGTGGAACGATAAGACGTATATCTGGCATACAGGTTATCCTGGTGGTCAGAAGTCTATGACAGCTGCAGAACTTCAGAAAAAAGATTCTTTAAAAGTATTGGAAAAATCTGTAAAAGGTATGCTTCCAAAAAACAGATTAGGATCTGCATTGTTGAAGAACCTTTATTTATATGAAGGAACTGAGCATAAGCATGAAGCTCAACAGCCAAAAACAATTAATGTTAACGAAATTAAATAATTAATTATGTCTATAGTTCACAAAATCGGAAGAAGAAAAACTTCTGTAGCAAGAGTTTATGTAAGACCAGGTTCTGGAAACATTACAGTAAACGGTAAAGATGCTAAAGAATATTTTTCTACAGACGTTATGGTTTACAAATTAAACCAGCCGTTCATCCTTTCTGAAACTGTTGGTCAGTACGATGTTACTGTAAACGTATTCGGAGGTGGAAATACAGGTCAGGCAGAAGCTATCAGATTAGGTATTTCAAGAGCTTTATGCGAAATCAACGCTGAGTTCAGATTAGCTTTGAAACCAGCTGGTTTACTTACAAGAGACGCAAGAATGGTGGAAAGAAAGAAGCCAGGTCAGAAAAAAGCAAGAAAGAGATTCCAATTCTCAAAACGTTAATTTTTTTCAGACATCAGATTGGAGATGTCAGATTTCAGACCTTTTCTTGTCTGGTATCTTATATCTGAAATCTATTAATCTAAATTTAAAATTGCCCGTTACGTTTAGCATCCAAACGCTTCTCCCATCTAAAGAAGTTGTTGATTGTTTAAAAGACGGAAAGTAAACTAACAAAAACAGAAAACATGGCAAAAGCAAATGTAAAAGACCTTCTAGAGGCTGGTGTACACTTCGGTCACATGACTAGAAAGTGGAATCCAAATATGGCTCCATACATTTTTATGGAGAAAAACGGTATTCACATTGTAGACTTACATAAAACAGCAGTTAAATTGGATGAAGCTTGTAACGCTTTAGAAAAATTAACTTCTGCAGGTAAAAAAGTTCTTTTCGTAGCTACTAAAAAGCAGGCGAAAGAAGTGGTTGCAAAACATGCTGCTGAACTTAATATGCCTTATATCACTGAAAGATGGCCGGGAGGTATGCTTACAAACTTTGTAACTATCAGAAAGGCTGTAAAGAAGATGAACTCTATCGACAAAATGAAAAAAGACGGTACGTTCGAAACTTTATCTAAAAAAGAAAGATTACAGGTAGACAGACAAAGAGCTAACTTAGAGAAAAACTTAGGTTCTATCTCTGACATGGTTCGTCTTCCTTCTGCAATCTTCGTTGTAGATATTATGAGAGAACATATCGCTGTAACTGAAGCTAAGAAATTAGGTATCCCAGTTTTCGGTATTGTTGATACCAACTCTGACCCAAGAAAAGTAGACTTCGTTATCCCAGGAAACGATGATGCTTCTAAGTCTATTGATATGATCTTGAGCGTTGTTTCAGATTCTATCAAAGAAGGTCAGTCTCAGAGAAAAGCTGATAAAGAAAAATCTAAAGAAGAAGGAGAAGTAGTATCTGCTGATAAAGATGCAGATTTCGATTCTGCTGAATAATTTTGATTATTCTTTTAAATATTAAAACCGCTGAATTTCAGCGGTTTTTTCTTTTTTTAGATTTATAAAAATTTTTATTTTGACTTTGATTAAGATTTTTTAAATCCCTATCTGGTTTTGTTGTTTCCTTTGCTATGTTTTGCTGGCTGTTTTTATAGCCGGGATTATTCAAAACCATCATTAGATTTTTACCGATTTCTTTTTTATTTTGGTATACTACATCACACAGGCTTCCGGATAGATTATACTCATCTTTATTCACTACAATAGAATTTTCTCCTTTTGCGGGAACAGGAAGATGGTAAAACTTTTTTCCGGAGATGTCCAGTACCAGATTGCAGTCGGAATTATTCTTTATAAGGAGGATTGCCTCGTTGCTGCTGATGTCTTCATTAAATAAAGAGTTAAGCAATTTTACCGTCTTTTCTTTGTGCTGTTCAGAATTTTCGGTCATTAATTTTTTGAATAGCTCCTCCTTTTGCTCATTGTTCTTTTTAGCTGAACTTATGTTGGGCAGATCTACGAAAACAGGTCTGGCTTCCATCGGTTTGGCATCTTTTTTACCTTTTGTCCATTCGGCGTTTTTGAGGGCTATGATGCGCTGTTTAAGAATTTTCCTTTTAGGATCTTCAGGATGAGCCTTAGAAAGATATTCTTCAATCTCATTGATGTTTGCACTTTTAAGTATTTCTTCCTTTGCAGTATTTACAGCGCAGGAAGAAACTATGAGACTGAAGAACAAAACGGTAGTCCATTTTTTCTTCATCAATTGTGTTTTTTGGTTAGTTAATTCTGAATTTTATATAAGTAATTGTTTTTCCTTTTGCTGAAAACAGTTCTTCATAATGTGTTTTTATATCGCGTAGATGGGGAGTGTCGGGATCATATTCCAATGCTCCGTAAATGTCGTGATGAGCGGTAATGATTTCGTAACCTGCACCCTGCAAATATCCTAATGTATAACCATGCAAGAACTCAGAATCTGTTTTAAGATGAATGATTCCGCCTGGTTTAAGGAATTTTTTATACCGCTCTAGAAAATCAGGATGTGTAAGTCTGTGTTTTGTCCGTTTAAATTTTATTTGAGGGTCAGGAAAAGTAATCCAGATTTCGTCAACTTCATTTTCAGCAAAATAATAATGAACCAATTCAATTTGAGATCGCAGGAAAGCGACATTCTTCATATTGTTTTCTACGGCTTCTTTAGCACCAAACCAAAATCTTGCACCTTTTATATCAATTCCGATAAAGTTTTTATCGGTAAATGTTTTTGCAAGACCTACAGAATATTCTCCTTTTCCGCAGCCCAATTCTAGAACGATTGGCTGATTGTTTCTGAAGAAATTTTCTCTCCACTTACCTTTGAGTTCAAAACCATTTAGTGCCTCTTCTCTTTTTGGCTGAATGACATTTGGTAAGATTTTATTCTCTGCGAATCTTCGTAGTTTATTTTTGCCCATGAATTATAAAATGAAATGCTGCAAAATTACGAAAATTATGCAGCATTAAGTTTTTTATTTAGTTGTTCCTTAGAATTGCAATAATATTTTGATTTTCAATACATTGTAATTAAAGTATGTTCAAAATCATTGTGAAAAATTGCAGAAAATCGTATTTTTAGGGTATAAAAATCGGCAAAATGTTAGGAAAAATAACTCCGGATTTACAGCAGAATTTATTCAAAACCAGGCTTACGGAACTCATTAATATGGAGCATCCGTTGGTAAAATTGGCAGGTGAGATTTCCTGGGATAAAATGGAGTCAGAGTTTGAGAAATTATTTTCAGAAAGCGGAAGACCTTCTATTGCTATCCGTAAAATAGCAGGAATGCTTTTGCTCAAGGAGATGTTTAAAGAAAGCGATGAGAGTGTTGTAGAAAGATGGGTGGAGAATGCTTATTGGCAATATTTTACAGGAGAAACCTTTTTTCAGACCGAGCAGCCTTTTGACCCGAGCAATTTTGTACACTTTAGAAAGAGAATTGGAGAGAGTGGTTTAGAATTTCTTTTGGGACAAAGCATTTCACTTCATCCCAAAGCCAAAACAGAAGATGAACTTCAGATTGATACTACTGTTCATGAGAAGAATATCACGTTTCCTACTGATGCCAAACTGGCAAAAAAAGTGATTGATAATTGCGTAAAAATAGCCGAAAAAGAAGGCGTTACTCAAAGACAAAGTTACAGAAGAGTAAGCAAACAGTTATTGCGAGATGCCTATTTTGGGCATCATCCGAGAAGACAGAAGAAGGCAAAAATGGCAAGGAAAAAGCTCAGGACTATCGGCAAAAGAGTACTTCGTGAACTAGAAAGAAAATTACCCGAAGCTGTTTTGAAAGGCTACGAAGACGTTTTTAAAATTTACCTCAAAGCACTCACTCAGGAACGAGATACAAAAGATAAAGTTTACAGTCTTCACGAGCCACAAGTTGCGTGTATTGCGAAAGGCAAATCGGGAAAAGCATACGAATTTGGGACCAAAGTAGCGGTAGTAAGAGATAGGAAAACAGGCATCATCACCTCGGTAAAGAGATTTTCAGGCAATCCTCACGATAGCAAAACACTGGAAGAATCATTGGCACAAAGTGAGAGGGTAAGAAAATCCGTTGGAGGAACAAGACCTAAGAAAGCGTCTACAGACCGAGGATTTAGAGGAATAAAAGAAGTCGAGGGAACAGCAATTCTGCTTCCCACAAAAAAAGAGAAAACAAGATATGGGCAGCAAGTAGCAAGATTAAGATTCCGAGCAAGAGCAGCCATAGAGCCTTGTATCTCACATTTAAAAAGAAACCACTCCTTAGGATTAAACTTACTAAAAGGAGTGGCTGGAGATATTCATAATGCCTTATTAGCAGGGATTGGATACAATTTAAAAATGAGATTTAACCAAATTAAAAAACAATTGATCCTTTGGTTTGAACTTGTTTTCAAAATCTTTTTAGGCAAGTATAATTTTCAAAATGAAAAATTAGCTTTTTAAGGAATGACTATTTAATATTGGGAATGATTATTTGGAAGAGTTTCCTAAAGCAATCATCAAAGGTTTCTGAATGGTTTTCTGAGATGCATACTGAGCGCCGCAAACGAGGCTGGATAAAAGATAGTCACCCTTTTCTACCACGATTGAGTTATCTCCGTTAGCCGGAACGGGAAGTCTGTATTTGGTATGTCCTATTCCCTCAATTCTTACAATGATGTTACAGTCTGATTTGTTCTGAATTAAAACAATACATTCTTTTGCATTGGGATCATTGTCAAATAATGAATTGAGAATTTTTACAGTTTTATTTTTATGCTCAACAGGATTTTCAGTCATAAGCATATTAAACTCTGATGCTTCTGTATCGGGAATTGGTGCGGCAGAAGCTTTTGTTGATGCCGAAGCTGCAATGTACACATTTTGAGGAGTACTGGGTGTATAGACTATAGCCGCTTGTCCTACCTGAAGCTGCTGTTGATATTTTTGAATTTGTTTCTGCTTGATAATAGCGTTAAATTCTTCAAAAGAAATCTTGGTAGAAGGTCCTCTTTTAAGTCTTGCAAGATTTTCCTGCATTTCTTTTACCTTTCTGTCGCCGGGCGGTGCATCTTTGATATAATCCTTCATCATTGCCATTACTCTTGGCTTGAGTACAGATCTTTTAGGATCATCAGGATGGGCATCTCTCAGAAATGCGTTGATTTCGTAAATGTTTTTGCTTTTAAGAATATCGCTGTAATCCTTATTTTTCCGTTGTGCAGAATAAGATACAAAAACGAGACTTGTAAAAAGTAAAACTAACTTTTTCATTGATATTTTAATTGGTGAAGTGAAGTTAATTTCAAATATTTAATTTAAAAAATAATGAATTATTAGTTTTCATTAAAATTAAATAAAATATAGAAATAAATCACTTTAAATTAATAATTTTTCCTTCGTTGTGTTTTTTAATACATAATTATACAAGATAAGTTAATTGATAACTTCCTGTAAATGTGAGTTTTTAAGCCGGCGCTGATAGATAGGCAGATATTTTTCTATTGGAAGCTTTACAGCTTCAAAATTTCCGGTCTGTACATATACTTCAATATTTTCTGAGGTATAGACAAATTGCAGAAAATTATCAATTAAATTTTCGGGAATCTTAAATCTTGTAAAATAGTCTTTTCCTAAATAATTTTTAATCTGGGTGACAGAATTTTGCATTCTCTCATAAGCTGCAAGGCGCTGTTTTTTCTTTCTCTCTCCGGACAGGACATCAAAAATACTTTCAATACTTAAGGTAAGACCACCATCACGAAATCCCGCAACCGGAAGTTCAGGAGGAGTACCGTCACCTTTGGGTTCAGGTAAACCGATTGCTTTTTTAATGGCAAGAGCTTTATCTTCTTTTCTGATGGAATTTACATCATATCTTAAATTTCCTGTAGGTCTGAATCTGCTGATGACCACTTCCTGAATGTCATGATATGCCACCTTTAATTCTATCAGGTTTTTTGAATTCAGCATTTGTGGAGTAAGTGTGATATCTTTCCTCTCGGTAACAATAGAAGTAAATCTGATTACGTCACCCGGCTCAGCATACAGCTTAAAATCTCCGTTATAGCTTGTAAGCACAGTTTTGTGCTTATTAATATTGGTAACATAAACCTGATTAAGGTACAGTACCGAATTGTCTCTTAAAAAGACCTCTCCAGTAAAAATCTGCCCTTGAAAGTTGCTTACCAATACAAGTAATAAAATTGTAATGAGTTTATTCATATCTTATGCAAAAGTACATAAGATTACAGTAGTCTTTGCTGATATTATTCAACCGAAGGGTTAAAATTTTATTAAACTTTAAAAATAACTGTTAAGGAATGTTATAAAATTATCTGTCCCAAAGACTATTGTTTCTATGCTTTACCAAAAGCCAGCTTGAATATTTTACGGTCGTTACGCCTCCAAGTTCTGTCCAGCTTATAAAATACCAATAGGTTGCTGTAGGAACAGGTCTTCCTTTCATTGTTCCGTCCCAGGTAAACTTATTAGTGGGTGTACCTCGGAAAACTTCCGCTCCGTAACGGTCAAAAATTCTGAACTCCAGATTTTTCTTATTCATTAACGAAGAATAATTGATTACATCATTTCTGCCGTCATCATTTGGTGTAATAGTATTAATCAGGTCAATGATCACAAATTCTTCTTTTACAACTTCACATTTCAGGGAATCTCTTACATAAACGGTATATGTTCCTCTGGTTACATTTGTGAAAACATTTGAAGATTGCCAGTTGAAGCCATCCAGAGAATATTCATAGGCAGGATTTCCTCCGCTCACGCCTATTGTTACGGTAGATCCGTTAATTTCAATAGAAGTAATCACGGGCAATATAGATTCTGCAACTGTAACAAACTGTTTATAAACACAGCCGTCGAAACTGAGCTCTACCCAATAATTACCTGCTGATACATTTGATATGGACTGAGTTGTTGCTCCTGTACTCCACATGTAAGCCGTAAATCCGGGACCGGCATCTAATGTTGTCTGTGTTTTTGCACAAATGATCTGGTCTGTGAGTATATCAGATTTTTTAGGCGTTTTAAGAGTGATTCTTAATGTTGCCACATCGGGACAAATTCCTGCTTTTTCAAATCTGATGAAATAAGTATGTGTTCCGGTGAGAGTAACAGTTCCATTAATAGGCGAGACATCATTTTGTGCATCTGCTAAAGTAGCGTGATAGCTTACAGAAACCTGCGGATCTGTCGTAAATTGACTGATGAACTGAGAAAGATTAACTTGTTTGCTGCCATCCAGATCATCATCACAATAGGTTGTTACCAGCAAGTTTGTCAGCAAGCTGAGCTTAGCTCCAACCGTAAAATTTACAGGTTGAATGACAGGTGCACATCCATCGGGAGAGTCTACGCGAATATATATTGTTGTATTGGCACTGAAACTCCAGTTATTTGGAAGTGTGTTATTATTACCAAGATTGGCATCTGAAAGCTGAGCATAATATCTTACAGTTGTAAAATAGGTCGGATTGTTAAGGATTTGCTGAGTAATATTTGATAATACAACATTTACCACTCCGTCTAAGTTGTCATCACATTGAATTCCTATGTTTGCTGCGTTTACAACAGCTAACGGAAATAAATTTAAAGTAATCTGAGCGATGTTTTTGCATCCCGTAGGATTTTTAACAACAACATAAACGAAGGTTCCTGCTGGAGCGGAATGAATGGTCGGATTGGTAATTTCTCCGGCAGCATTTTCTGTTTGTGCCGCCAGCAAACTCGTATAGTAAGTTTTCACAACGGGAGTATTCACAGTTACGTTTGCCGTAGTCAGGTCAAATATTCCTACACTATTGACATTGCATGATGTTAGTGTTGTATTGGTAACTGTTACCGGCTGTATATTGATGATAACTGTTATAGATTCACAATCCGGAAAATCGGGATCGTTACCGCAGAATGTGTAAGTAAAGGTATCTGTTCCTCCGGCAGAAGGGTTTGTTGCATTATAGGTAATAATTCCTGTTGTTGTATTTATTGTAGCAGTTCCTAACGAAG
This sequence comes from Chryseobacterium binzhouense, assembly GCF_007474545.1. Lineage (GTDB taxonomy): Bacteria > Bacteroidota > Bacteroidia > Flavobacteriales > Weeksellaceae > Chryseobacterium > Chryseobacterium binzhouense. The sequence goes on along the minus strand of NZ_VKOG01000006.1, from coordinate 113,147 downwards.
GCGGCGTAGTAATAGCAACGGTTGAAGGCACCGGAGTCTGTGTAGAAGTACTAAAAGTAGGCGGTATAGTTTTTACATCACATATATTTAAAGTCTCAGTCGTTTGTTTTAAACAGTTTAGCACCTTATATTGTACTGTAACGAGCGGAGCACAGCTTCCCATCGTTACTGAGCATGTATAGAAACCCGATTGTGTTGGAGTGAAGGTAGGAGAGGTGGCGCCAGGAATTATAATGCCATTTCGGTACCACTGATAAGTTTCGTAAATAACAGGATCTACAGTAAGGACAATTCCCGGAACGCAGTCACCACCTGATTTTAGAATAACTGGTTGAGTAGGGAATCCGGCAAAAAATCCGCCATATCCTACTGCATCACTTCCTGCATTGATTCCTGCCGTAATGGCTTTGGTGGAAGTAATGGTGATTGTTCCTGTAGTGTTTGGGATTCCATAAGTTACCCAATTGTTTGTTCCTGTCATATTGAAAGGTCCTGTTCCTGCAGGTGGGGGAACTCCGTTTACATTTACTACGGCACCTCGTTCTGTGATTAAATTTAGTTTTGTCGGTATGTTAAGTATTCCCGAAGGATTCACATTAGTATGAACAAAATTTTCATTAATGAATCCCAGCTCATCAATTTGTTTTGGAAGATAGCAGTTGAGTCCGGGAATAAAATTAAATCCGCCGGTTGCCACTTCATTTCCTGTAGTAGAGGCTCCTGCAAGCATTTGATAAACATAAGCATTTTTATTGCTTACAATATACATATTATAGTGTCCGTTACCCTGAAGGATGTATTTAGAATCTGGAATAACGAAATATTGTCCTGTATTGATTGTAGCAATAGGCAAGGTCTCATTGTTTACAAAGATGGTTGTATTGTCTTCGGTTGCAATAACCAGAGCACCTTCCATGTTACTTCCGATGTTACCGTTACCTTTTACCAGGGCAAAAGTATTTCCAAGCTGTGTCACCGGTATTGATTGATCCATTAAAATATCTGAACTCAAAGGCTGATTTCCTGCATATTGACCATTGAAATTTCCGTTGGTGACATTGACCGGTTTTGTAGCAACTATCTTGGCACCGATAAATCCGTCAAAGTTTCCTGTGATATTACCAATTCCGTCCAAAATATAGGATTGCCCTTTATTTAATGTGAAAGTTAAAGTAGGATTGGTAAGACCGGTTGTTCCGTTGGAAAACTGTACGGTTGGTTTATAACCTGAAATAGTAACACTAGTATTATCTTCTGTTGCAAGTATACTGGTCATAAAATTGAGAATTCCATTGCTGACAGTAATTGGAGCAGATGCTGCGTAAAATGTATTGCCCTTTGATGCTGTACCTTTCGACGTGATAATTTCAGCATGATTAAAAACTGAAAACCTCAGATTAGCATAAAAAGGAAAATCTGCCTGAAGATAAAGTCCCTTGGTACCTGGCGTAAATAAGTCTGATTGCTGGGTTGTTATAATGTAATCTCTCAGAACATCAAATCTTTGCGGATTCGTTTTACTGATTGTTACCGTTCCAATTAATACATTATTATTGTAGATACTTACCGGAAAGGGAGTGGTCCGGTTGGTAGACAGATATAATTTCTGATATGGATTTGGATTTCCTGTTCTATCTATCATAGGCGCAAACCAATGTTCTCTATCCAGCTGGGCAAGGGTTGTAGAGAATATATAAAAAATAAGGAAAAAAGATAGAATTTTCTTCATTTTGGATTTGAGTTTATCACAAATTTAACAATAAAATATAGTATTGTTTTTAAAAATAATAAAAAAAACCGCAAAAAATATTGCGGTTTTTATGTGAATAAAAATTTTAAGCTGATTATTCTCTGTTTTTTACTAAAATCCAGCCCTGGAATTTAATTGGAGTCTGGTTTTTGTTATTTTCGTTCCAGCTGATGCTGTACCAGTAATTTCCTGTAGAAACTCTCTTTCTGCCATTTGTAGTCCCATCCCATTTGTATCCGTTTTCTTTATTACCTTGATGGATTCTGTTTCCGTATCTGTCAAAAATATCAAACACAAGATTTGGTTTGTTTGCCAGTGAAGAGTAGTCTAAGACATCGTTTAATCCGTCTGAGTTTGGTGTAATAACATTAACAATATTTGGAATCGTAATATTAACTTCAATTGGAACACATTTGAATGTATCTCTTACGTATACTTTCACATCTCCTCTCGGTAAATCTGTAAATACATTAGACGCTTGCCAGTTTGTATTGTCGATAGAATATTCATAAGGAGCAACACCTCCGGTAACATTCACAGTGATATTATTAGTTGATATATCAATGCTGGAAATAACAGGCTGCTCAGAAGCATATACTTTTACCGTTTGCTTGGTTACACAGTCTCCGGTTTTTAGTTTTACCCAATATGTTCCTACTCCAACATTTGTGATGGTCTGTGTTGTTGCTCCTGTGCTCCATTCGTAGCCATTGAAGCCAGGTCCTGCATCCAAAGTAGTTCTGGTTTCCATACAAATTACTTTATCTTCTAAAACAGTAGATTGTGTTGGCGGAAATACAATTAAAGTTACTTTCGCAACACGGTAACATCCGTTAGCATTGCTTACTCTTACATACACTACTCCATTTGGAGCAACGTAACTATCAGGAGTGGTAATTTCGTTGGTTTGGTTGTTGGCGTCAGTTAAAGAAGGGTAATATTTTTTGGTAACTCCTGGCTGGATGGTAACATTTGCCTGAGTTAGATTAAATAATCCCGTAGCAACATTATCTTCAAGGAAACATACTCTTAAAGTAGCTTCGTTTACAACAGGACTTTCACTTACTGTCAGAGTAAGGGTGATTTGCTCGCAATCCACAAATTCAGGGTCGTTTCCGCAGAATTTGTATACAATAGTATCATTACCTGCAAAACCAAAATTTGGGGTGTAAGATATAACTCCTGTGGTAGAATTTACTAATGCTGTTCCATTAGCAGGAGGCGTTACAATTTGTACTGTACTTGGAACAAATGTCTGCGATGATGTTGTAAATTCTGGTACGATATTCAGATAACCTTCACAAACTGTTTTTGTCTGTGTTGTTTCTTCTAAACAAGTGAATACTTTATATACGGGTGTTGTAGCAGGCAAACATGATCCTACAGTAATTCTTACGGTATAGTTGCCCGATTGTGTAGGTGTATATGAGTTGCTATTGGCTCCCGGAATAGGGATGTCATTTCTAAACCATTGATAAGTGTCGTAGCTGTCATCCACTTCAAGAACCAATCCCGGTATACAGTCTCCGGTTTGTTTTGCAATTAAAGGAATTGATGAGAAGCCTGCAAAATATCCGCCATACCCTGCGGTACTGAATCCTCCGTTGATTCCTGCAGTAACTGCTTTATCAGATACAACAGTTACATTTCCTGTAACTCCTTCCAGACTGTAGGTTACCCAGTTGGTATTTCCGGTTACAGGAAAAGGACCTTGTGCTGCTGTAGGAGCAACATTATTTACCGTTACTGTTGCACCTGCTTCAGTAAGAATATTCAATTTAATAATTGTTCCTGATGGAGTTGTACTTATACCTCCTGTTCCGGCAGGCATTTCATTAATTTTTCCAATTTCATCAATTTTTCGGGGTAAAAAACAGTTTAATGGCGGAATATAATTGAAACCACAGGTAGCGTTGCTGTTATTTACAGATACAAATTGGTATAGGTATACATTTTTGGTTGTGCTGATAAACATATTGCTGTGACCAGAACCCTGATTAATATAATTACTTCCGGATATTCTGTATGATTCACCCTGATCTAAAGTAGCGGCAGGAGTTGCAGATCCGTTTAAATAAACTTGAGTTCCGTTCTCTGTAGCAATAATCAATCCTCCTTCAATATCATTAGCCGTAGCAGATCTGGTTCTTACCATTGCGAAAGTATTTCCAAGTCTGTCTAAAGGTACAGACTGATCCAGAATAGAATCAGAACCACTGGATGATCCTGTTCCGAAATTACCGTTAATGTTTCCATTAGTTAAGGTAATTGGTTTATCTGAAACAATTTTTGCCCCAGTAAAAAGAGACATGTTGGAGGCAGGATTTCCTAAACCTGCAAAAATAAATGACTGACCTTTATTTAAAGTAAAGGTATGCGTATTAGTTGCCGGAGTTGCGCCAATAAATGTAATATTTGCAGTAGGGCTCCATGTAACTGTAACATTGGTATTATCTTCTGTCGCTAAAACGCCCGCTGTGAAATTGTTGCTTGAGCTGTTGAAAGGTGAAGGAGTTGTAGCCACAAAAAACTCTTTTCCAATACCAGCTTTCCCTTTACTTGTAACAATTTCAGCGTGGGTAGTACTGCTCGCAATTCTCAGAGTACAGTAAAATGGCTTTTCGCCTTTTAAATATAACCCTTTGTTGATTACTGTAAATGCTTCACTTGTACTAGATGCGCTGATAAATGCCTGAGAAACGGTAAAGGTCTGAGGTGATCCTTTACTGATGGTCACTGTTCCCCGAACGATATTGTTACTGTATATGGTAACATCGAATGGTTGTACTGAATCTGTTGAAAGATACAGCATTCTTCCTGAATAGGATGTAGATTCATAGAAGGGTGCAATCCAGTGATCTGTATCTCGCTGAGCGAATGTTAAATTGCCCCCTAAAATAAAAAGTAGAAAAATAAGTAGAAATTTTTTCATAATGTAGAATTAGGATTATTGCAAAAATAAAAGAAAAATTTAGATATATTACAAAATAAGTGTGTAAATATTTGGTCTCAATCAAAAAAAAACCACAATTGTTATATTGTGGTTTTTTTAATTTTAATTATTGTCTGTCTATTCTCTGTTTTTCACTAAAATCCAACCCGTGTATTTTATTGGGGTCTTAGCAGCATTTGGTTCATTCCAATTAATATGATACCAATATGTACCTGTAAGGATTTTTTTGTCTTGATGAGTTCCGTCCCATCTGTAATTATTAAACCTGTCGCCTTTGAAAATAAGGTTACCATATCTGTCATATACTGTAAACGTAAGATTTTCTTTATAAGCTAATTCTTTATAATCAACATAATCATTTACTCTGTCACCATTTGGTGTAATGGCATTTACTAAGTTTGGAATTGTAATTTCCACCGAAATTGGTGTACATTCGAACGAGTCTTTTACAAAGAAAGTGTGCTGTCCTCTTGATAAATTAGTAAATACATTGGAGTCCTGCCAATTGGTGGTTCCGTCTACAGAATATTTGTAAGGTGCAGTTCCGCCATTCACCATTACGGTAGCAGTATTGTTTGAAATTTCAATAGATGTGATTACCGGATCTTCTGCTTTTTTAACGCTTACATACTGCGTCACGTAACACCCGTTGCTTTGAAGTGTAACCCAGTACTCCCCAACTCCAACTCCCTGAATAGACTGAGTGGTTGCTCCGTTGCTCCATAGATAAGACTGATAACCAGGTCCTGCATCTAAAGTAGTTCTGTCATCAATACAGATGGATTGATTTTTTAAAACGGTAGATCTGTTTGGTGGAGTAACCTGAAGGTTAATTTTTGCAATAGCATAACAGTCATTAGAGTTGAAAACTCTCACATATACAGCTCCATTTGCTGAAATATAGTTGTCTAAAAAAGTTGTAATTTCATTAGTTCCATTGCTTGCATCTGTGAAAGTGGGGTAGAATTTTTTAGTTACGGGACTTTCTGCCGTTACATTTGCAGCGGTTAAATTAAACTTACCTTTTGTTTCATTATTTTGAATAAAGCATTCTGTAAGAGTAGCTTCATTAACAACTGGTGTCGGATAGAAAGCTAGTGTAATTTTTGCATTACCAACGCAGCCTTCAACAGTAGTTACATTTACATATACAGATCCCGCTCCCGAGAAATAATTTGTAGGGTTAGTTATCTGATTGGTTCCTGCATTAAGATCTGCAAGAGTGGGGTAAAATTTCTTTGTAGTCTGTACTACGCCATCAGTTACCGTAGCACTTGTAAGGTTAAAATATCCTTTTCCTGCATATTGACAAGCATAAATAGTGCGGTCGTTCACTACAAAAGGGACCAAGCTTAAGTTTAAAGTTACTTGCTCACAGTCTACAAATTCAGTTGCATTTCCACAGAATCTATATACAATAACATCCGTTGTACCAGGAGGATTACCAGGATTTGGAATGTAAGTAATAACACCAGTATTTGGGTTTAAAGTTGCTGTACCTTTTGTTGGCTGAGTGAGAATTTGTACTGAGTTTGTCTGTAATGCCTGTGATGAATTGGTGAAAGTTGGAGTAATAGTTTTAGCTCCGCAAATGAACAACGTTTTTGTGGTCTGTTGTAAACAGCTGAAAACCTTGTAAACAGGTGTAGTTACCGGAGGGCATGTTCCCATGGTTACTTTTACCGTATAATTACCAGCTACCGTTGGAGTATATGTATGAGATGTAGCACCTGCAATTGGAGCATTATTTAGAAACCATTGATAAGTTTCATAACTGTCATCTACCTCTAATATAATTCCCGGAATACAATCTCCTATTTGTTTAGCAATGATAGGAATAGAAGAGAATCCTGCAAAATAACCTCCATATCCTGAAGTGGAGTAGCCGCCGTTAATACCTGCAGTAACAGCTTTTGTAGATTCAATAACAAGATTTCCTGCCACTCCTTCAATACCGTAGGTTACCCAAGCTGTATTACCCGTAAGAGGGTGAGGTCCTTGCGCTGCAGTTGGAGCAGCATTATTTACTAAAACTGTAGCTCCAGCTTCAGTAAGAATATTTAATTTAATTAATGTTCCAGATGGTGTAGAGCTTGAATTATTCAGAGGCATTTCATTAATAAGCGGAATCTCATCAATTTTTCTTGGAAGAAAACAATTTAACGGCGGGATATAATTAAAACCGCAGGTTGCACTGCTGTTATTTACAGAAACAAGTTGATATAAATATACATTTTTAGATGTTGATACCAACATATTATAATGGTCAGAGGTTCCTTGCTGTAAATAATTGTCTCCTGAAATTCTGTACCATTGTCCTTCGTTTAAAGTAGCTATAGCTACTCCTGATCCGTTTAGAAAAACCTGAGTGTTATTTTCAGTAGCAATTACAATGGCTCCTTCCAAATCAGATGTATTGGATCTTGTTCTTACCATTGCAAAAGTACTTCCTAATCTTTCTACAGGAACAGATTGGTCTAATATGGCATCAGATCCTGCAGCAGTACTGGCTCCGAAATTACCATTTACGTTTCCATTTGTAAGTGTTATAGGTTTGTCAGAAACAATCTTTGCTCCCATAAACGGAGCAGTTGCAGTGGTGTTTCCGGCAAATATAAAAGACTCACCCTTATTCAAAGTTACAGTATGCGTATTCCCAAGACCTGTAGGAGCTCCAATGAATGTAATACTTCCGTTCCACGTAACTGTTACCACAGTATTGTTTTCTGTAGCAAGAATCCCGGATGTGAATGTGTTGAATGTTGCAGTAGATGGGGTGTTAGCAACATAAAATAATTTTCCAATTCCAGCCTTTCCTTTACTGGTCACAATCTCTGCGTGTGTGGTAGAACTTACCATTCTCATAGTACAGAAAAATGGTTTAGATCCGTTCAGATACAAACCTTTTGATATTACATTGAATGCCTCTGATGCAGAGTTGGTTGCGATATAAGTATTAGGCACCTGAAAAACAACAGGGTTACCTTTACTGATTGTTACAACTCCACCAGGCAAAACAGCATTGTTACTGTAAATTGTTACATCAAAAGGCGTAATAGAATCAGTAGATAAATACAGAGCCTGTGTGTAAGAAGTAGAGTAATAGTAGGGTGCAATCCAGTGTTCGGTATCTCTTTGGGCAAAGAGAGAACTGAATGACAAAAATATTAATACTAAACTGAGTAGAAATCTTTTCATAAGTTAAAGAATTAGGATTTCTACAAAATTAGTATAATATTTAATATATTCTTAATAAATCATAAATAAATTGAAAAAATTATTCTCTATTCTTAATTAAAAGCCATCCTGAATAAGAAACTGGCAATTTTGTATCGGGTTCAATCCATTTTATTATGTACCAATAAGTTCCGGTAGATAAGTTGCGTCCTCCCGATTTTCCGTCCCATATATAATTTTTCCCTGAAGATTGATAAACGGCAGCGCCATATCTGTCAACTACTTCTATGCTTACCTGATCTTTGATTTTAAGATCAGAGTAATCTAAAACATCATTCTTACCGTCATTATTAGGAGTGATGGTATTAATTAAATTTAATAGTAAAAAATCTTTTGTAACCGGCTGACATCCATCTCGCCCGATGACATACACTTTATAAGGACCTCTTACCAATCCTGTGAAAACATTAGAGCTTTGATAATCAATTCCATTTAATGAATATTGATAAGGAGGAGTTCCTCCTGTTACGTTAATCGTTGCTGTATTTCCTGTAACCGTTACGCTGGTTACTACAGGTAGTGGGGCATTGGTTACTGTAACTGTTTGTCTGTAAACGCAACCATTAAATCCTAGATCTACAAAATAAACACCTTCTCCTGCACTGATGGATTGCGTTGTTGCTCCTGTGCTCCATGAATAAGAAGTAAAGCCTGCTCCTGCATCCAGTAAAGCTTTTTGATCTGCGCAAACTACCTGATTTTTTAGAACCTCAGATTTCTTTGGAGATTTTAAATTAACTGTTAAAACTGCTGTATTTGGACATCCATTATTGCTGGTGAATCTGATGTAGAATGTTGAAACAGAACTGATGTTTTGATTGGGAGTAATGGTATTTGTACCTGCCTGCGCATTGGCTAAAGTATTGTAAAATGTTAATACAACGGAAGGATCTGTACTGAATAGATTTTTATAATCATTAAGATTAACGGCTTGAGTTCCATTCAGATCATTATCACATACATCTGTAGTGGCATTGGTTGCCAATAAGGTTATTCGGTTTCCAATCTGAAAGTTGATCTGCCCAAAAGCAGGAGTACAATTGGTGCCGATTCCGTCAACTCTTACATAAACTGTTGTATTGGCAGTATATGTCCAGTTATTAGGAAGTGTATTGTTGTTTCCTGCATTTGCATCTGTTTGGTTCAGGTAATATCTTACAGTAAAACTTCCTGAATTGGTAACAATTTGAGGTGAAACTGTTGAGAAATTTACATTGATTATTCCGTCAAAATTATCATCGCAAAGTACAGCGTTGTAATTAGCTGTATTGATATTAGGTAACGGATTGATGACTAAATTGATCTGTGCTGTTTTTGTACATCCGAAACCTGAACTCACCTGTGCATAAACTATTCCCCCGGAAGAATTGTAATTTGTAGGCGTTGCAATAGGAGCAGTGAGCAAAGCATCTGAAAAGAACAAAACTGTTGCTCCCGGAGTTGCTGTAACAGTAGCTGTAGTCAGATTAAAATTTGCTGTTCCGTTGGCATTGGCACAAGCAGATAAGTTAGCATTGGATGTTGAAAGCTGATCCAGTGATAAGGTAATCTTTGCTATATTAGGGCAGCTTCCTGAAGCCTGAAATCGAATAAAAAACACCTGAGAAGGAGCAATGATCTGATTTGAATTGATAGCGTTGGCCGCATTTTGCGCATTAGCAAAAGTGCTGTAAAAGTTCAATGTAACAGCAGGATCTGTAGTGAAATTATTTTTATAAGTATTTAAGTTAACGGTTTCTGTTCCGTCCCAGTTGGTATCGCAAACTAACGTGGAATAATCTAATGTGGATAAAGATATTTTTGATCCTACAGAAAAGTTGATCTGTCCAAAAGCAGGAGAACAATTGGTATTAATTCCGTCGACTCTTACATAGACTGTTGTAGCTGCAGTATACGTCCAGTTGTTGGGAAGAGTATTGTTATTTCCGGCATTTGCGTCTGTTTGATTCAGATAATATCTTACGTTAAAACTTCCTGAGTTGGTTACGATTTGAGGTGTAATCGTTGAGAAATTTACATTAATAATTCCATCAAGATTATCATCACAAAGATTTGCGTTAAGATTGGAAGTATTGATATTTGGTAACGGATTTACTGTCAATGTAATCTGTGCGGGTTTAGAACATCCGTAAGCAGAAGTTATATTAGCATATATTGTTCCTGCAGGACCTGTGTAATTGTTTGGAGTGTTGATCTGACCTGTCAGGTTAGAATTGGTATAATATACAACCGATGCGCCTGAATTTGTAGTAAGATTAGCCGTGGTTAAATCAAATGTTCCGTTACCTGCAGAATTGGCACAAGAAACCATACTTGCATTATTGGTCTGAAGAACGTCTGTGTTAATAATAATTTTAAAATATTCAAAATCAAAAGGATTACCATTTCCCTGAATATAATAAATGAAAGTATCTGTTGTATTACTAGTTAAAGTTGAGTTTGGAGTATAGGTAATCTGACCGTTTGCCGGATTTACAGTTGCTGTACCGGAAGTTGGCTGCAAAATAATTCCTGTAAGCGACGGAACAATATTCTGAGTTGAATTGCTAAACGAAGGAGTAATTACTTTTGTATTACAAGAACCGATTGTATATGTTGTTGTAGTAATTGGCGGACATAATGTGTAATTATAAATTGCAGTCAGCTTGCTTTCGCAATTGTTTTTTGTAATCTGACACGTGTAATTTCCTGCTCCGTAAAGTTCTGGGTTTATTGAGAAAGAAGTCGCTCCCGGAATAGGATTTCCATTTAAAAACCATTGGTAAGAGTCATAAGAATTATCTACCTGTAAAAGTATGCCGGCATAACAGTCACCTGTTTTAGAAATTGCAGGAACGGACGAGAACCCCGCAAAGTAACCACCGTAGCCGACAGCACCGCTTCCTGCTGCAATTCCTGCAGTTACAGATTTGGTAGAATTTACAGAAATAATTCCGGAAACATTCGGTACAGAATAGGTCACCCAGTTAGGGTTCCCTGTTACGGGATAAGGTCCGTTGTTGGCAGCAATAGGATTTCCGTTTAAAGTAACTATAGCTCCGGTTTGGGTAATAATATTCAGTTTTGTGTTAAAAGCTTGTCCTCCAATCATATTGATGAATCCGATTTCATCTACTTTGTTGGGCATGAAACAGCTTAATGGCGGAATAAAATTCATTCCTCCTGTTGCAAATTCGTTATTAGATCCGCCGCCCATAATTCCGGCAAGCAATTGATAAACATAAATATTTTTGTTTGAAGTAATATTCATGTTATAATTTCCGCTTCCCTGATTAATGTAATTACCAGTCGGAACCATGTAATATTGTCCCGCATTCAATGTGACTGCAGTTCCGGCTCCGTTGAAAGCAATTTGAGTATTATCTTCTGTGGCAATGATAAGTGCCGTTTCCATTTCATTAGCTACATTACCGTTTCCTTTCACCATGATAAAATCTTTTCCCAATCTGTTGACAGGAACAGCCTGATCCATCAGAACATCATTATTGCTGAAATTAAGATTGGTATAAATTCCATTAAAATTACCATTGGTCACCGAAATAGGTTTTGTAGATACTATTTTTGCTCCTACAAGTCCGGTAGGATTAAAAGGGCTGTCTGTACTTCTTGCATCTACAATATAAGATTGTCCTTTGTTTAATGTGAAAGTTTTGGTTGGAGAAGATGTGCCGTCAGAAAACACTACATTAGGATTATATCCTGATATTACAACAGTTGTATTATCTTCGGTTGCGGTAACTCCGATTGTAGAGTTTACATAAGTTGCGCTTCCTGTAATGGGAACTGTTCCTGCAAAAAAAGTTGTTCCGAGTCCTGCCAAACCTTTTGAAGTGATGATTTCAGCGTGATTTTGCAGTGAAAATCTATAATTTGCAAAAAATCTTTTAGTTCCTTTTACATTCAGTCCCATAGAATTGGGCGTAAAAAGATCAAACTGATTTGAGGTAATCAGAAAATTGTTTGGAATAATAATCTGCGCAGGATTTCCTTTGCTGATCTGAGTACTTGTATATAAAGTATTGTTGTTGAATATCTGGACTGTAAAGGGAACTGTTTCGTCGGTTGAAAGGTAAAGATAACCTTCTAATCCGCTATTTCCTGCCTTTGATGCCATTGGCGCAAACCAGTGCTCGGTATCAAGCTGGGCATTAAACAATAAACATAAAAATGTGCATATTAATAATAAAACTCTTTTCATACAAAAATTTCAGGGCGACAAATTTAAGTATTAATAATCAAATTTTTACGTTATTTTTTTAACATTATGTTAATATTTTTGAAATTATAAATAATGAATGAATATTGCTATGTTATTCATATTATGTGAAATATAGCATAAATAAAAATCCCGATGAAAAAAATCACCGGGACAGTATTTTAAAAATTTAAAAAGATTATAAGCTAACTCTTATAAATCCTGTTACTTTAAGATCTGAGCTTACAGATTTTACGTAGTCTGCAACAGAAATAGCGTTATCTTTAATGAAAGATTGGTGTACCAAAGTGTTGTCTTTGTAGAATCTCTGCATTTTACCTTTCAAAATATTATCAATAATATTTTCTGGCTTACCTTCTTTAGTTAATAGTTCTCTTTCAATTTCCAATTCTTTGTCAATTGTTTCCTGAGAAACCTGAGTTTCATCAAGAGCGATTGGGTTCATCGCAGCAACCTGCATAGAAACAGATTTTGCAGCCTCATCAGCTCCGTCTACTTTTGCAGAAAGAGAAGTGATGGCAGCAATTTTGTTACCAGCGTGGATGTAAGCTCCAAGGAAAGGTCCTGTAATTCTTTCAAATGCACCGATTTCAATTTTCTCACCGATAACACCTGTCTGCTCAATTAATTTTTCAGCTACAGTCATTCCGTGGAAATCTGTTGCCAATAATTCTTCTTTAGTTGCAGCAAAAATTGCCATTTCAGCCAATTCGTAAGCCAATTCAACGAAAGCTTCGTTTTTAGCAACAAAGTCAGTCTCACAGTTTAAAGAGATGATCGTACCTAAAGTATTATCTTCGTTTACTCTTGCGATTACTGCTCCTTCTGCAGATTCTCTGTCAGCTCTGTTAGCAGCAACTTTCTGACCTTTTTTTCTAAGGATGTCAACTGCTTTTTCAAAATCTCCTTCTGCTTCAACTAGAGCTTTCTTGCAGTCCATCATACCTGCACCTGTTTGGTTTCTTAATTTTGCTACGTCTGCAGCAGCTGGTGTATAAGACATAATATTTATTGTTTATTTATTTAAAATTATGATTAACTTTAATAGTTTATTTTTAAGTCGTGCAAAGATAATGATTTTAATGATAAACTAAAAAATGACTTTTAGCGTTATAGTATTTATTTAATAAATTTTTAAAGATTAATTTGATGAAAAAACTTTTTCTCATTATATTTCTAAGTATTTTCAGTTTGGGTATTGCCCAGAAAAAGAAAAAAAGCACCTCTAAAACAAAAGCAGTTGCTGAAAAGGAAACAGTAATTATTTATACTCTCGAAGAAGCGGAAAGTTCTTCCGAACCCCGAATTATTGCCGGGTTTATTAAGCAGAATCCTGGTCACGAAAAAACAGATGCTCTTAAAAGGAGACTGATGGATATCATCATGGCAGATAATTCTATTGAAGCTAAACCTACGATAAAGCCTTTAAGTAAAAGTAAAGTTGAAAAAATTGTAAGCAATAATGAGCTTAATAAAGGTAAAAATCTTGCAGTTAACACATCTTCTGAGCAAAATGTGAATTTAGCATCTACAGGAAGCAGCAAAAAATCTGAGCCGAGTGAGCATGCCAAAAAAACGGCTTCTATGCTGAGTCATATTTTCAATCATGACCCCAATGATAAAGAAGCCTACATCAATATCAAAAATAAATCGAAATGTAACCTCATCGTTAAGATCAGCGGAAACAAATATTACAATGTGGATGTTCCGGCGAGAGGGCAGAATTTTATTATGGTAGATAAAGGAGAATATGTTTTGACGACTCAGGTCTGCGATGCAAAATATTCTTCTCTGAAGAAAATCCAGCGGGATATTCAGATTGAGCTGAATGTTGCGGATTAGGATTAATCAAATAATTTTAGATCAAAAAAAACCGGTACGCTCATTAAGTGTACCGGTTTTTTATTTTATCCTTTAAATTGCCCCATAGCAATAAATTTTTCTTGTCTGTGAGTTTCAAGCTCTTTTCCTGTGAATTTTGAAAAGGCTTTGATGTTTTGAAGAATAGAAGCCTTTAAATTCAGATAAGCAACTTCCGGATCGTAATGTGCGCCACCAAGTGGTTCTTCAATGATTCCGTCGATGAATTTTTCTCTTAAGGCATCTTTCGGAGTTAGATTTAAAGCATTTGCAGCATCTTCTTTATGATCCCAGTTTCTCCAAAGGATTGATGAGCAGCTTTCCGGTGCAATTACAGTATACCATGTATTTTCCATCATGTATACTTTGTTTCCGACACCAATTCCTAAAGCTCCACCGCTTGCTCCTTCACCAATAATATAAGTGAAAATAGGAGTTTTAAGCATGGTCATCTCAAAAATATTTCTTGCAATAGCTTCACCCTGTCCTCTTTCTTCAGCTTCAAGACCAGGATAAGCTCCCGGAGTATCTACTAAGGTAACTACAGGAATTCTGAATTTTTCTGCAAGCTTCATCAGTCTTAAAGCTTTTCTGTATCCTTCGGGATTCGGCATCCCGAATCTTCTGTGCTGTCTTTCTTTTGTAGTTCTTCCTTTTTGGGTTCCTATGATCATCACTTTCTGGCCGTCTAAAGTTGCCAAACCACCGATCAATGCGGGATCATCTGCAAAATTTCTGTCCCCGTGAAGTTCCAGAAAACTGCCTTTGTCTACCATTCCGTTGATATAATCCAATGTATAAGGACGATCCGGATGACGGGAAAGTTGTACTCTTTGCCAAGGGGTAAGATTTCCATAGATTTCTTTTTTCTTTTCTATGATTTTATCCTCGATCTGGCTGCATGCTAATTTTACATCAACACCACTTTCTTCTCCTACTAAAGAACAGGTTTGGTATTGATCCATTAATTCTTTTATAGGAAGTTCGAAACTTAAATATTCCATTCTTGAAGTAAATTAAATCTTTCAAATTTATGAAAAATTATCAAAATCTATTTAAAATTATTTATTGCATTGTTTATTCTGGAGGTAGTTTCCTCTTTTCCAAGAAGTTCCATGATGTCCGGAACATCCGGTCCTTTAAGTTCTCCTACTAAAGACAAACGCAGCGGCATCATTACTTTACCCATTCCCAAACCTCTGTTTTCCGCAAAATCATGAACGATCTGCTTTAGATTTTCAGCATTAAAATCTGCTTCCTGAAGACTTGAGGATAATTCTCCTAAAATTGCCGAAGTTTCGTCATTCCATGCTTTTTTAGATGCTTTTTCGTCATAGGAAGTGGGAGCTTCGAAGAAAAATTTTCCGCTTTCGTAGATATCTTTCGGGAAGGTAGCTCTTTCTTTCATCAGCTTGATTACTTTTAACAGTTTCTCGTCTGAAAGTGTTAAATGTAAGTTTGAATTTTTAAGAATATTCAACAGTGCTTCATCCGAAGTTTTCTGAATATACTGATGGTTGAACCATTCTGCTTTTTCTTTGCTGAATCTTGCTCCGGCTTTATGAACTTTATTAAGATCAAATTCTTTTGCCATTTCATCCAAAGATAAAATTTCTTTATCGTCTGCAGGAGACCAACCCAAAAGTGCCACCATATTGATGAATGCTTCAGGAAGATAACCGCTTTCTCTATACCCTTTAGAAACATTTCCTGTTACAGGATCTGTAAAATTCAAAGGAAATACAGGAAATCCGAACTTGTCGCCGTCTCTTTTGCTTAATTTTCCTTTTCCTTCAGGTTTTAAAATTAAAGAAAGATGCGCAAATTGAGGTGCTTCCCAACCCATTGCTTCATACAATAAAGTGTGTAAACCTAAAGAAGGCAGCCACTCTTCACCACGGATTACGTGAGAAATTTCCATTTCGTGATCATCAATGATGTTGGCGAAATGATAAGTGGGCATTCCGTCATTTTTTACCAGAACCTTATCGTCTAAAGTATCTGTATTGACCGAGAAATTCCCACGAATAATGTCCGTAAGTCCTAAAGTGCGGTCAACCGGCATTTTGAATCTTACAACATAAGGCGTTTTTTCATCCAGTAATTTCTGAACTTCTTCTTCAGAAAGCGTTAAACTGTTTCTAAGCTGATTTCTTGTTCTGTTATCATAAGAAAAAACATCTCCTCTGGCTTCGTATTTGGCACGGATGGCATCCAGTTCTTCAGCAGTATCAAAAGCAATGTACGCATAATCTGTTTTTAAGATCTGTGCGGTATATTTATCGTAAATATGTCTTCTTTCAGATTGTCTGTAAGGTGCAAATTTGCCTCCTTTTTTCGGGCTTTCATCGGCGATAATGCCGCACCATTCAAGAGCTTCCTCAATATATTCTTCTGCTCCTTCCACATATCTTGCGGTATCTGTATCTTCAATTCTCAACACAAATTCGCCTCCTTGGTTTTTAGCAAAAAGATAATCGTATAATGCAGTTCTTACGCCTCCCAAATGTAAAGGTCCCGTAGGACTTGGAGCAAAACGTACTCTTACTTTGTCCATTTTTAAATAAAATTTTTGCAAATTTACTCAAATTAAATGTTTTTGATGAGCTTTAATCTAAATGAGATTTGGATTTTTAATCTTATTATCTACATTTGTAAAAATTTAGAATTCACAGATTATGCTAGAAATAGGCGAAAGACCTTGGGGAAAATATTATGTTTTGGCAGACGAACCCAAATATAAACTGAAAAGAATTGAAGTAAATCCGGGGCAGAAACTGTCTTATCAGTATCATCATCAAAGACAGGAACAGTGGACAATTGTTGAAGGAGATGCTACTGTGGTTTTGGATGATAAAGAAATTCATTTAAAATATGGCGAAAGTATTTTCATTCCTTTGGGAGCTAAACACAGAATGATGAATCTTTCTCAGAAGCCGGTTGTTTTTATTGAAGTTCAGACAGGAACTTATTTCGGTGAAGACGATATTGTAAGAATTGAAGATGATTATGATCGACAATAATCTGATAATATTGTCTAAATGAATTGTAAAATTTGCTCTTCAGCTGCCGAAACTGTTTTTTCTAAAATGATACTGCTTAAATATAAAGTAGATTATCACCAATGTCAAAACTGCGGATTTATACAAACAGATCAACCTTTTTGGTTAGAAGAGGCGTATAATAGTGCAATTACTTCGTTAGATATTGGTATTTTGAAGAGAAATAATGAATTGGCTGAAGCAATACCAAAATATATAGATACATTTTTTCCAGATTCTCAGAAATATCTTGATTTTGCTGGTGGTTATGGCATATTTGTCCGTTTAATGAGAGATTTGGGTTACGAATTTTACAGACAGGATTTGTATTGCGAAAATATTTTCTCAAAACATTTTGATATTACCGATACTAAGCTTAAAAAATTTGATGTAGTAACTGCATTTGAAGTTTTTGAACATCTTGAAAATCCTTTACAACAGATTGAAGAAATTTTTGAATATTCTGACAATCTTATTTTTTCGACCGATATAGTTCCGCAATCGGAATCTGTTGAAGATTGGGTTTATATAGCCAATGAAACAGGGCAGCATATTGCTTTTTATACTGAAAAGGCATTAAAAATAATTGCAGAAAAATTCAACAAAAATTATTACAGATACAAAAACTACCATATTTTCTCCAAAGAAAAATTTTCTCATGAGCAGATAAATTTTGCGTTTTATGGTATCACAAAGTACAGGAGTTTTTTCGGATTGAAAAAGAGAAGGGTTAATTTCAGAATTATCAGACAAAGTCTTTTAGAAAAAGATTATGCTAAGATTCAGCGGATTTTGCAAAGCCAAAGTTCTCACACTTCTAAATGATTAACAGTGTGTTATATAAAACCAGTCAAATCCAATTAAATATTTAATGAAAATATTATTAGATCCACAGATCTTTGATCAGCAAACTTACGGCGGAATATCGCGATATTATACGGAAGTTTTTTCGGTATTGTCAACAAGAAATGATATTGAGGTAATACTCCCTATTTACAGTTCTGATAATGCTTATGTAAATGAAACTGATTTGATGGTGAAAAATAAAAGTCTTCATCTTCTGTACGGGGTTTTGGCTTTTTTTAAAATAAGTACCAGAACATTAAGAAGAAAAAATTCTGAAAAATTACTCAATCAGGCTTTTGAAAACAAGAATTATGATGTATTTGTGCCGACTTATTACAATCCTTATTTTTTAGATAAAATCGGTGACAAGCCATTTGTCCTTACTGTTTATGACATGATTCATGAGATTCTGCCTGAATATTTTATTGATGATCCGTTTAAGGTAGTAGAGCGTAAGTTATTATTGATGGAGAAAGCTGCAAAAATTATTGCCGTTTCACACAATACCAAAAAAGATATTACTAAAATATATCCGCATATTGATCCTGCTAAAATAGAAGTAGTACATCATGGAAGTTCCATAAAAATACACCCTGATGTAAAGGTTAATCTGCCTGAAAATTATATTTTATATGTAGGATCCCGCTCAAATTATAAAAATTTTCAGTTTTTTCTGAGAGCAACAGTTCCTTTGTTGAAACAGAATCATGATCTAAAGATTATCGCAGCTGGTGGAGGGAAATTTGAGGAAGAAGAAGTTAAGCTTTTAAAGGAATTTAACGTTGAAAAACAGGTTTTTCAAAGAAAATTTAACGAAAATGAATTGGGACACTTCTACCAAAAAGCCAAATGTTTTGTTTTCCCGTCACTATATGAGGGTTTTGGAATTCCTGTTCTGGAATCTATGGCATGCGGATGTCCGATCATTTTAACCAAGCACGGTTCATTTCCAGAAGTTGCAGGAGATGCCGGAATCTATTTTGATTCTGATTCCGAAGAAGATTTGCGTACAAAAATAGAGATGCTGCTTTTTGATGAAGACCTTAGAAAGCAATACATCCAAAAAGGATTGGAACATGTAAAGATATTTGACTGGAAAGACGCTGCAGAACAATGTTTGAAGGTTTATTCTGATGCTGTGAAACAATAATTTAAAATAATGCAGGTAATGAGCATGAAGTTAACCATAATTACAATCAATTTTAATAACAAGGAAGGATTGGTCAAAACTTTTGAATCTGTCAAAAGCCAGACGTGGTCAGATTTTGAATACATTGTTATTGATGGCGGAAGTACAGACGGAAGTAAAGAAATAATTGAAAATAATTCTCAGGTAAATTATTGGATCAGCGAAAAAGATTCCGGAGTTTACAATGCTATGAATAAAGGCATCCGTAAAGCTTCTGGTGATTACATTATCTTTATGAACAGCGGAGATTTTTTCTACGATTCGCAGGTTTTGGAAAAAGTGCAGCAGGAGCTTAGCTCTGATGTGGGAATTCTCTATGGAAATTCAATATACTTTAATGATGAAGGCTATCGAAGAGAAGAAGTTCCGCCAGAAAAACTGACTTTTAGTTTCTTTTACTATGGAGGAATCAATCATCAGGCTGCTTTCATCAAACGAAAACTTTTCGATGAGTATTTTTATTACAGAGAAGATTATAAAATCTGTGCAGACTGGGAGTTTTTTATTGTTCTTATATGTTTGCACAATGTAAGCTATAAACACTTAGAACAGACCATCTGCTATTATGATTATTCGGGAATTTCAGCAAAACCTGAAAACTTAGCTCTTTATCACGCTGAAAGAGAGATTACGCTGAATAGATATTTTGGTGCGTTTCTTGAAGATTTGGCGTTAAGTCATGAAGCTAGAGCAAGAAGAATTCAACATGTACTTCATATTAAAAAATTTCCTGCTGCCTGGAGAATTCTGAAATGGATGATCAGCCTTGTGTTGCTTTTTGTACCTAAATTTAAAATGAAAAAAGATTGATTTTAAGGTAGAATTCTGTTGATATAATTTATAAAATAAAAAAAGTGACTTACAGGCTTTCCATAATTACGATCAATTATAACAATGCAGAAGGTTTAAAAAAAACTTTGCAAAGCATTGTCAATCAGAATTCTAAAGAATTTGAATATATCGTTGTAGACGGAAACAGCAGCGACGGAAGCAAAGAACTAATTTCCCAAAACAATCCATACATCAGTAACTGGATAAGTGAGCCCGATACCGGTGTTTATAATGCGATGAATAAAGGAATCAGAATGTCAAACGGAGAATATCTTTTGTTTCTGAACAGCGGAGATCAGCTTGCCAATGGAAATGTAATTGAGAAAATTCTTCCTTTTCTGCAAAATGCAGATCTTATTTCAGGAAATTTAATTTACAGTTTAGATGGTATTCCTCAAACACTTTTTACGCCGCCGGAAAATATTAATCTGACTTATTTCCTTCATTCATTCTTACCTCATCCGTCTACTTTTATTAAAAAAGATCTTTTTGAAAAAATAGGTTTTTATAATGAAAATTTAAAAGTTGTTTCAGACTGGGAATTCTTTTTAAAGTCTTCAGTAATTCAACAGGCAAAATATATGCACATTGATTTGGTAGTGAGTGACTTTGATAATTCAGGTCTTTCCAGTAATCCCCAGAATGAGCATCTTATCCAACAGGAAAAGCAATCTGTATATGAAACGCTTTTTCCTCATTTGAGAGAGGAAATTGAGATGATCAAGTTTGCGGGCTCTAAAAGAATGCTCCAGATCCGGTATATCCATAAAAACCATTCTTTCTTGTGGAAATTACTGAAAGGATTTTTAAATATATTAAATCTTTTTTCTTCGGAAAAACAAGTGAAGCAGTTTCAGAAGATTAAATAAAATGGTTATTCTTTATTGATAACCTCCGTGTAATAACTCACTGTTTCCTCAAGCATTTTCTCCAGAGAAAATTTTTCAACGATTGTCTTTCGGGCATTCTGAGAAAGATACTGAGCAAAAGGCTGATCAGAAAATATTTTAAGGATTTTTTCTGCAAAATCATCTTCTGACTTGGCAATTAATCCATTTTTGTCATTTTCTACAATTTCTTTGAAAACTTCGAGATCAGAACATACAACAGGTTTTTCCAAAGCCATTGCTTCGGTAAGCGCTAAACCAAAAGTTTCGCCTTTAGACGGAAATATTACAACTTCAGCTTCCGAAAGCAGTTTTATAACTTGATTTTTATCTTTTCTTCCGTGAAAAACAACTTTATTATGAAGGTTATTTTGCTTAATTTTTTCTTTTAGTTTTTCAGAAATTTCAGTTTCTCTGCCAATAAAATGCATGCTGGCTGCAGATTCACTCTGATTAATTTTTATAAAAGCATCCAATGCTGTTTGCGCACCTTTTTCCACAGAAACATTTCCGATGTAGAATATAGATTTTGGCTTGACAGGATTATTTTGTTGAGGTCTAAAAAAATCTGTGTCGATTCCGTTGTAAATAAGATGGTAATTTTTAGATCCGAAAACCTTTCTTACGATATTTTCATTGCTTTCAGAAATCGTGATAATATAATTTGCTTTTTCAAAAGCCTTTTTCTCATTATCAATTTTACCTTTTGCAGCACCATATCCAAAAAATTTATGTAAAACCGACCACGAACCGTGACAACGGATGATGTATGGAATATTTAAATCTTCTGTTACCTGGCTCATACCTTCCCAGTCATGAGTTTCTATGACGTCAATTTCTTTATCTCTGATGAAATTTTTAAGTTCTTTGTGTAAATAATTTATTTCCCAATTATAGATTTTGAAATGTAAATTTTGCAAAAAAGAAATTTTTCCGGTAACAGAGCGCAGCAGTTCTGCAAGTTTATTTTTCTTAAAATAATCTTTCACAAAAAACACCGAAAGGTTCTCTGCTGTTTGTTCAAAAGGCTTTTTAGATGAACCGAAGACAGAAACTTTTATCCCTTTTCTTATAAGACCTTCAGCAAGGTTTTGATAAAAAACACCCGTTCCTCCGCTATTAACCTGAAATTCTGACTGAAATTCTTTTGTGACAATCAATACATGACTTACTTTTTTCATCTATAGCTTTTATTGTTTTTGAAGGTCAATATTATTGTCAATTTTTGGAATTTATTGTTGGCTGTCATGACGATTTTATAAGCTGAAAACAGTATTCACCCAATTATCCAATGTGTATTTGTAATAAATTTCATCTGGAAGCTTTTCATAATCAGTTTCAAAAAAACTTTTATCAATGTTGCTGAAATCCTCGTTGAGGATTAAAATATTGTTGGGATTATAAAAATCGTAGTTTTTAATATTTTCGTTATCAGCAATAATTTTTTTCTCCAAAGCCATAGCTTCAAATATCCGGAAACTCAGCCCGCTCTGGTTTTCACGTTGCAGATCTAAGATTGCTTTAGAATTGCTGTAAAGTTTAGGCAGAGATTTTTGCGGAATATTGGTTCTTCTGAATTTCAGAATATCAATGTTGTTTTGATTAATAGCCTGACTGAAATGTTTTTTCCAACCTTTTTTACCGGCAATAATTGTTTTAAATGAAATCTGAAGCGGCTCCAGTTTATTTATCAGCAGATCAAGCTTTTCCAGACGTAACTTATCATATGAAGTAATATAAAATAAATCCAGTTCGGGATTTTGTTTTTCGGCAGGAAGATATTTCAGATAATTATAATTGGTGATTTTTTTGAAACCGAACTGTTTTACATCATGATCATCAAAAGAATAAATTTCGTCAAAGAAATGCAAAATATGTTCTGCAGGGTTTCTCAACATACTGTCATACAGATACGCAATATTTTTTACAGTATATTTTCTTATCACTTCATGCACGCGTTCTTCGATAGCTTCGGGATTAATCACCAAAATCTGATCCTGCTTACCTATTTTTTCTAAAGACTCTATAATGAAATTCTGTCTTTTTTCGTGCTTTGGATTTTTACCTGTAAACACTTTGCTCATCGTGTTTTTCACTCTTGCCCTGAAATCTTTATGAGTAAAGGCTCCAATGTTGATATGGTGAGCTTCTATGCCTTTTTCTTTTAGTGTTCGGACAATGTGCTCATCGTAATGCCAAAAATCAAAACTTATTAAACAAATTTTCATATAACAAAAGTAAAGATTTTAAAGATTAAATTTCTATTTTTGACAAAAAGCCATTTCTTAGTGAAAAAAAATATTTTAATAGATGTTGAAAGACTAAAATATCCGCATTCGGGTATTGCTAATGTCTGTCTTGCTCTTATTAAAGGATTAGACGAAAAATTATGCCGTTTTGATTATACTTTTTTCGGTCCCGAAAAGAATATTCCTTCTACTGAGAAATTTTTCAGCATTATCAACTGGCATTTCTGGCATAAGTTTTTCCCGGCAAATACAGCCAGATTTTCTCTTGTTCATGTCACGCATCAGCTTTCAGATTATTTTCATTCAATTAATAAAAATCAAAAAAAAGTTGTTACCCTTCATGATCTGAATTTCCTTCATGACAGCAGTTCTGAAAAGAAGATCAAAAAATCTATCCGGAAAGTTCAGAAGAATATTGGTAATGCTGATGCAATTGTATTCATTTCTGAGTTTGTGATGAATGATTTTTTAAAAAATAAACATTTGTTTAAAATAAAAGATGAGGTGAAATTTCAGGTAATTTATAATGGACTGACTTTTCCCGAAAGAAAAGAGTTTCAGTCTCGCCAGCAATATAATTTTATCAACAAAAAATATATTTTAAATATCGGGGTGCTTTTTCCTAAAAAAAATCAGGAAGTTCTGCTGGATCTGATTTCTGCTAATGACCGTGACCTTGTTCTGGTTACATCATCTGCAAAATCAGATTATAAAGAAAGATTTTTACAAAAAATAAAGGATTTGCATCTGGAAAACAGGGTTCATATTCTGGAAAATTTAGACAATGAAGAGAAATATTATCTTTTACAAAACTGCGAATCTTATTGTCATCCTTCACTGGCAGAAGGTTTTGGAATTCCGCCTGTAGAAGCCATGTTTTTTGGTAAGCCGGTATTTCTGAGCAATCTTACAAGTCTCCCGGAAATTGGTGGCGATCTGGCTTTTTATTTTGATGATTTCAGTACGGAGACGATGTATAATATTTATGAATCCGGAATGAAAATTTATCATCAACGTGTTGATGATTATAATGATAAGCTGAAAAAAAGAGCCATGAATTTTGGCTATAGAGAAATGGCAGTTGCTTACGAGAAACTATATGAAAGCTTGCTGAGTTAGAACCTTATTTTCCCTAGTTTTAATTTCCATTTAAACACAGGAAGATTATCACTTCCTTTGATATCTATTCTTTGGATCTCATATTTGTTTTTCCATGGATAAGAATCAATATTGTTACCGATTCTTAAAGCAGCAATGATTCCTGCATTTTCAAGCATATTAAAGAATTCATTCTTTTTTTGCTTTGGAAACTTGCCATAAGGATAAGCTAAAATTTTTGTAAAACTTATCTCGTGTTTTTCCAAACTTCTTATATTTTCCATAATGTCCTCTTCAGCTTCCTGTAAAGAAATTTGAGCATAATTTCTGTGAGAGTGGCTGTGAAGAGCAATTTCGATCAGATCAGGATTTAGATCTTTGATCTCCTTAAAACTCATAAAAGAGCGGTTCGCATCATCATGAACGAGTTGTGTAGGGATGAAAATAGTAGCTTTTAATCCATATTTTTCAAGGAGAGGGACTACATGCTGTAAGTTATTATAATATCCGTCATCAAAAGTTAAAATAAGTTTATTTTCCAGAGACGCATTGTTTTCCAAATCTTTGAAAAAAATGGTCCTGTAGTGGTTTTTGATGTATAGTAATTGTTTTTCCAGATTTTCTTTGCTTACAATAATATCATTTTTTTCTTTGATTTCTTTTTCTGGCAAAACACTGTGATACATTAGGATACGAACACTTTTAGTCTTCGAAAACCGCAGAATTTTATTGGTCAACCTAAACACGGTTACTTAGTTTTAAGAATCTCATTCATTTTAATATATTTTAAAAAAGTATAGAAAGCACCGGTGATGGATATGTAAAATCCCGCAATGCCGTCTAAAAACCCCAGTCTTAGAAAATATGTTTTCAGAAACTCATAAAAAGGTGAAAGCACAATTTTAAACAGTGAAACACTTTTCTGATGCAATACTTTTTTTTCTGCCATCAGCTGAGTATAATTATTAATTTTCTCAACATGATGAGCAATGCTTTCATAAGTATAATGGTTGATGTTTCCATCAAGTTTTCCTTTTTTATCTTTTGTTATAAAAGTTTCATGAACCAGATCATCAGAGTATTTTCCATGTCCTTTTCTGAAAAATCTTTCCCGCCATACATTGCCCCAGCCTCCGTAGCGAATCACCTTATTCAGCAAGATATTATTAAAGTGAATCTCAAATACATTGAAGGAAGAATGATGGCTGTGTAAAACCTTCTTGATAGATTTTATGGCATCTGCATCCGGAATTTCATCTGCATCTAAAAACAAAATCCAGCTGCCACTGCAATTGTCGATCGCAAAATTTTTCTGTTGACCGAAACCTTCAAATTTTTTCTGTATAAACTTTACTTTTGAATATTTTTCACAGATTTCTCTTGTTTTGTCGGTAGAAAAACTGTCAACAATAATGATTTCATCTGCTAAAGCATCAATGGCTTGCAGGTTTTTTTCTATTATCCTTTCTTCGTTATAGGTAATTATTGCTACAGAAAGATTCATACACTTTTTGTTGTAAATGCAAAAATACTGTTTATTTTAAGATTGCAGAATATGTTATAAGACAGTTTTTCTTACAATGAAAAAGCACTCCGAATAATAAAGGAGTGCTTTAATTTTTTATAAAAAAATTTAGTTACGATACTCTAAAACAGTTTTTTCAATAATTTTCACACAGTCAAGAAGCTGTTCTTCTGTGATTACCAAAGGCGGAGCTAGTCTGATGATATTTCCGTGAGTAGGTTTTGCAAGAAGACCGTTTTCTCTTAACTGTAAGCAAAGATTCCATGCTGTAGAGCTTTCAGGCGTATCATTGATCAGAATAGCGTTTAGTAACCCTTTTCCTCTTACTTTCGTAATAAGATTGGTTTTTACGATTACTTTTTCAATTTCGTTTCTGAATAATTTTCCTAATTCTTCAGCTCTTTCAGAAAGTTTTTCTTCTTCTACAACGTCCAAAGCCGCTATTGCAACCGCACAGGCAATAGGATTTCCACCAAATGTAGAACCATGTTGTCCGGGTTTTATCACATTCATGATTTCATTGTCTGCCAAAACTGCCGAAACGGGATACATTCCGCCTGAAAGTGCCTTTCCTAAAATCAAAATATCAGGCTGTACCTCTTCGTGATGGCAGGCAATTAACTTCCCTGTTCTTGCGATTCCTGTCTGAACTTCATCTGCAATAAAAAGAACATTGTGTTTTTTACATAATTCAGAAGCTTTTTTAAGGAAGTTTTCATCCGGTACATAAACTCCGGCTTCCCCTTGAATAGGCTCTACCAAAAATGCTGCAATATTTGCTGAGTCTCCGTTTAAAACTTCTTCTAAAGCATTGATGTCATTATAAGGAATTTTTACAAAACCAGGAGTAAAAGGTCCGTAATTCTGGTTGGCATCTGGATCGTTTGAAAATGATACAATCGTGGTTGTTCTTCCGTGAAAGTTGTTTTCACAAACTACAATTTTTGCTGCATTTTCTGATATTCCTTTTACTTCATAGCTCCATTTTCTGGCTAATTTTACGGCTGTTTCTACCGCTTCAGCTCCGGAATTCATCGGCAAAACCTTATCAAAACCAAAAAGTGTTGTTATTTTTTTCTCATACTCTCCCAACTTGGAGTTGTAGAATGCTCTTGAAGTCAATGCTAATTTTTTAGCCTGATTTACTAAAGCATCAACGATTTTTGGATGTGAATGTCCTTGGTTTACAGCAGAATAAGCTGAAAGGAAATCATAATATTTTTTGCCTTCAACATCCCATACAAAAACACCTTCGCCTTTGTCTAAAACGACAGGAAGGGGATGGTAGTTGTGAGCACCGTGTTTATCTTCAAGATCTATAAAATATTGTGAATTTTTTGTTTGTTCTGCTGTTGACATATCTTTTTTACTTTTGACAAATTTAATAATTCCTGATCAAATGTTACGACAGAAGATTAAGATTGAATGTTTCCGGATTGTAGAAGGATATTGCATTAAAAGCTTAGAAATCAGTAATGTTTTGTAAGGTGCTGATAAATGATAGTTTTTATATCTTTTTTTATTCTGAAATTTTTTTAACAAAAAAACCGCCTCAATTTGAGACGGTTAAATTTTATTTAAAGTAATCTTAATGATTATCATACTTTCTGTCCATTACAAAATCCTCCATGAATTTTGTAGTGTAATTCCCTGAAAGATATCTTTCGTCTTCCATGAGCTGTCTGTGGAAAGGAATAGTGGTTTTTACACCTTCAACATAGAACTCTTCCAAAGCACGTTTCATTTTTGCAATCGCCTCTTCTCTTGTCTGAGCTGTTGTGATTAACTTCGCAATCATTGAGTCATAGTTGGAAGGGATTGTATATCCTGAATATACGTGTGTGTCAACACGGATTCCGTGTCCTCCCGGAATGTTTAATCCTGTAATTTTTCCCGGTGAAGGTCTGAAATCTGTATAAGGATCTTCCGCGTTAATTCTACATTCTATTGAGTGCAGTTTCGGATAATAATTAATTCCTGAAATCGGAGTTCCTGAAGCTAATAAAATCTGCTCACGGATCAGGTCATAATCTACAACCTGCTCTGTGATAGGATGTTCTACCTGAATTCTCGTATTCATTTCCATGAAATAGAAATTTCTGTGTTTGTCAACCAAAAATTCTATGGTTCCAACACCTTCGTAACCAATAAACTCAGCAGCTTTTACAGCAGCTTCGCCCATTTTTTCACGAAGCTCATCTGTCATGAATGGGGAAGGGGTTTCTTCCGTTAGTTTCTGATTTCTTCTCTGAACCGAGCAGTCTCTTTCGGAAAGGTGACAGGCTTTACCGTATTGGTCACCTGCAACCTGAATTTCAATATGTCTTGGTTCTTCAATAAGTTTCTCCATGTACATTCCTCCATTCCCAAATGCAGCTACTGCTTCCTGAATAGCAGATTCCCAATGTTCTTTAAGGTCTTCTGCCTTCCATACGGCTCTCATTCCTTTTCCACCGCCACCTGCAGTTGCTTTGATCATTACAGGATATCCAGTTTCTTCGGCAATTTTTACAGCGTGCTCATAAGATTCAATCAATCCGTCAGAACCAGGTACACAAGGTACACCTGCTGCTTTCATGGTAGCCTTAGCATTAGCCTTATCTCCCATTTTTTCGATCTGCTCCGGAGAAGCACCAATAAATTTGATGCCGTTTTTCTGACAGATTCTTGAAAAGTTGGCGTTTTCTGATAAGAAACCGTAGCCTGGATGAATCGCGTCTGCATTGGTAATTTCTGCAGCTGCAATAATATTTGGAATTTTAAGATATGAGTCTTTACTCATTGCAGGGCCTATACAAACCGCTTCATCAGCAAATCTTACATGAAGACTGTCTTTGTCTGCAGTTGAGTAAACTGCAACGGTCTTGATTCCCATTTCTTTGCACGTACGTAAGATACGCATTGCAATTTCGCCACGATTGGCAATTAATATTTTTTTGAACATCTTCTTTAATTTGAAAATTAGATAATTTGAAAATTAGACATGAGTACGAAACTTAAAAGTTAGCTATCTAACTTCTAACTTCTAACTTCTAACTTCTAACTAAATTATGATGGGTCTACCAAGAATAAAGGTTGATCGTATTCTACAGGAGTAGCGTCATCTACTAAAATCTTCACGATTTTTCCGCTTACCTCAGATTCGATCTGGTTAAATAGCTTCATTGCTTCAATAACGCAAACTACTTTTCCGTTAGAAACTTCGTCACCAACATTTACGAAAACATCTTTATCCGGTGATGGCTTTCTGTAGAAAGTTCCGATCATTGGAGACTTGATAGTTACATATTTACTATCATCTGCAGCAGCTTCTGTTTTTTCTGCAGCGGCAGGAGCAGCAGGAGTGGCAGGAGCCGGAGCAGCTTGCTGTGGAGCCGCCTGATACATTGCCGGCTGAGCAACATAGCTTACCTCATTACCCCCAAGTGGAGTTTTAATAGTAATTTCGAAATCTTTAGTTTTATATTTTACTTCTGAAACTTCAGCTTTAGATACAAACTTGATAAGATTCTGTATGTCTTTAATGTCCATAAAATTGATATTTGATTTGTTGCCAAAGATACCAAAAAAACATAAAAAACAACAAAAAACCGCCAAATTTTATCAAAATTGAGCGGTTTTTGTATTAAAACGAGTGTTTTCGGATGAAATCTACTCTTAGTTTTCTTCTGTAGCTGTTACTTCTTTTTCCAATACTACTTTTCCTCTGTAGTATAGTTTTCCTTCATGCCAGTGAGCTCTGTGATAAAGGTGAAGCTCACCTGTTGTAGCATCTTTAGCTAATTGAGGAACTACAGCTTTGTAGTGAGTTCTTCTCTTATCTCTTCTTGTAGACGACTGTCTTCTCTTTGGATGTGCCATTTTCTGATAACTTTTTTAAT
The DNA here is from genome assembly GCF_007474545.1 of Chryseobacterium binzhouense. Taxonomy (GTDB): domain Bacteria; phylum Bacteroidota; class Bacteroidia; order Flavobacteriales; family Weeksellaceae; genus Chryseobacterium; species Chryseobacterium binzhouense. The sequence goes on along the minus strand of NZ_VKOG01000006.1, from coordinate 83,584 downwards.
TGATGAGCGATGAGATTCATCATCTCATCATTAAACTATTTAATTTTTATTCTTTAAATTTTTCAGTGCATCCCATCTTGGGTCGCTCTTAGGTTCTTCATTCTCTTCAGACTCTTTAGGACTGAATTTTTCGAGAATTTTTAAATCTTCTTCACTGAGATCAGGTGATATTTTTTTCATCGGTATTGCCAATGCTACGTTTTCGTAAATAAGCTGTGCTACGTTGAAATCGTGATCACTGGCTAGAATGGTAATAACGTCTTCTTCGCTGTCATCATATTCTTCCCCAAACTTTACCAGAATATCAATCTGGTTTTCTATGGGATGGCTGAAGATTTCGCTCGAAATATCACATGCCAAATCTACTGTACCATTCACTTTTATTTCAAATTCTAAAAAAGTAGTGTGCTTATTAAGAAAAACATCTACGGTTATTTTAGGATTTGTAAATTCCTGATCAGTGTCAAATAATTGAAAGAACTCTTTATCTATCTCAAATTTGAACTCGTGTTTCCCGGTTTTTAATCCGGAAAAGCTTATGTCATAGTTTCTTAACTTGTCCATAAAATGAGTGTGCAAAAATATGCATTTTTTTTAATATTACAAATAAATTCAAAACAAATTATTTTATTTGTTTTTATGATTACTTTTCTGTTTCTACAGGCAGATCTTCATCTACGCCGTTATCCGAAGGCATTCTTCTTGGCTGTAGTCTGTTGCTCATCAAATCATTATAATCATTTCTGTTGTTAAAGATTTTAATGGCAGTAAAGATAGCTTCCATAAAACTTTGCTCGTCGGCTATGTTTTTTCCGGCAATATCGTAGGCAGTTCCGTGATCGGGAGATGTTCTGATGAATGGCAGTCCTGCTGTGTAATTCACTCCCTCTTCATACGCAAGAGTTTTGAACGGAGCAAGACCCTGGTCGTGATACATGGCTAAAACAGCATCATAGTTCCTGTATTTTTCTGGCTGAAAAAAGCTGTCGGCTGGGTATGGTCCAAAAGTAAGAATTCCCTGGTCGGAAAGTTCTTTAATTGCCGGAGAGATGATTTCGATTTCTTCATTTCCGATCACACCACCATCTCCTGAATGAGGATTGAGCCCTAAAACCGCAATTTTTGGTCTGGAGACAGAAAAATCTTCTATCAGACTCTGATTAAGAATTTTAATCTGTTTTTTGATTTTTTCTTTTGAAATATTTTCAGCAACCTGAGAAATAGGAATGTGATGTGTAGAAACAGCAACTTTTAAATCTTCAGTTACCAAAAACATCAAGCCTTTTTTGTTGAATTTTTCTTCAAAATATCCGGTATGTCCTGCGTGTTTAAAGCCCATTTTCACCATTTCATCTTTGTTGATAGGTGCTGTCACGAGTACGTCAATTTCTCCTTTGATTAAAGCTTCTGTTGCTGCTTCCAGAGAATCAATAGCCATTTTGGTAGATTCTTCTGTGGGAGTTCCAAGCTCTACATTCACATTTTCTTTGGTAAGATTTACCATATTCAACTTTCCATTTTGGGCTTGAGAAGCTTCTGTGATGTAGTTGAAATTAAGATTTAATTTAAAAATATTTTTCTGGTACGTAAATAATTTGCCCGAGCCAAAAATAACAGGAGTAAAAAAATCTGTAATGGTTTTGTCTTTCAGACATTTCATTATGATTTCCGGACCGATGCCGTTAAAATCACCTATTGAAATTCCTACTCTTACTTTATGGTTTTTTGAGCTCATTTTGATTATCTTTGAAGATTATAATTTACAAATTTAGCAAAAATAATATGTTCACAGGAATTATTGAATCAGTAGGAGTTATTGAAAGAATACATCAGAACGGAACCAATATAGATTTCACTCTCAGCTGCCCTTTTACACATGAGCTAAAAATAGACCAAAGTCTTGCTCATAATGGATGTTGTCTTACGGTAGTTGATATCAAGGAGAATCAATATGTAGTAACCGCCATCAATGAAACTTTAGAAAAGACAAATTTAGGTAAGTGGCAGGTTGGAAGTGTCGTCAATCTTGAACGTTGTACGGTGATGAATGGAAGGCTTGACGGACATATTGTGCAGGGACATGTGGATAAAACCGGAGAGATTATCAGTATTGAAAACAAAGATGGCAGTTATTTTGTTACTGTACAGTATGATTCAGAAGGTAACTTTGTTACGGTTCCGCAGGGTTCAATTACCATGAATGGAATTAGTTTAACGGTGGCAAAAAGTGAGGATTATCAATTTTCAGTAGCCATCATCCCGTATACTTGGGAATTTACCAATATGAATACATTGAAAGTTGGAGATAAAGTCAATCTTGAATTTGATATTATCGGTAAATACATTACAAAACTAATTAGCAGGCAGAATGGCGTTTAATATTTATAAAGGATACAGTTTAAGAAACCGCGTTTTTTTCGGTTTTTTGCTGGTTTGCCTTTTAAGTGTTGCTGCATCTTCTCTTGTTCCTTATTTTGTTTTGCGAAATAATGCACTTCAGCAAAGCAAAATTGATATGCAGGAGAAAACCAATGCTGTAATACGTTTTTTAGATTATGCCGTAAGTTCTACTACTATTCAGACCAATGATCTGCAAACGGTTTTAAAAAATAAAATCTTTGAAATTGCTGATATTAATCAGCATGATATTGCCATTTATGATCTTCATGGGAATTATCTTGTCTCTAGCAAAGATAATGATGCAATTTTGAGAAAAAAAATTCCGCTGAAAATTGTTAATAAGATTTTATCGGACGGTGCGAGATATGATGTCCGCGGATATGATGAATCTAAAGATGCAGTATATACTTCATCGTATTTGGTGCTTAAAAATAATGTTCTGAAGCCTATCGGCATTGTATATATTCCTTTGTATCATAATGAGTCTGCATATTTGGATGTACTTCACAAATATGTAATGTATATTTTGATTGTAGATCTTCTGATTATCATTTTCAGTATATGGCTCAGTTGGGTAACCTCTAATAATCTTGCTAAAAATATCACTAAGTTTTCTGACATGATTACCAGAATCACGCTGTTTGAAAACGAAATGCGCCCAATTAAGTATTATAAAAATGATGAGTTGAATGCTTTGGCGCGTGCTTATAACCGTATGATTTTGCAAATTCAGGATCAGAAAGAAAGATTGAGGTTTAAGGCTTCAGAAGAAGCCTGGCGTGAAATGGCAAAGCAGGTTGCTCATGAAGTAAAAAATCCGTTGACACCTATGAAGCTTACTATTCAGAATTTTGAAAGGAAATTTGATCCTGAAGATCCTAATGTAAGGGAAAGGGTAAAACAGATGAGTAAAACTATGGTAGATCAGATTGATGTCATTGCGACCGTAGCTTCTGCGTTTTCTGAATTTGCCAAACTTCCGGAAAAAAACAACGAAGTAGTAAATCTTAATGCAGAAATTGAAGATATTCTAAGGGTTTTTAATGATGATCAGATTTTTATTCATGCGAATAAGAATAATATCATGATGACGATTGATAAGGTTTTTCTTTCAAGAATCATTACCAATCTGGTTACCAATGCAAAACAGGCAAAAAGTGATGACAGGGAATTGATGATTAATGTTGATCTGGAGCAGCATCAGAGAAGAGTGATTATTTCTGTTCAGGATAACGGAACGGGTATTCCTGAAGATATGTTTGAGAGAATTTTTGAACCGAATTTTACGTCTAAAAACAGTGGAATGGGATTGGGGCTTTCTATGGTTCGGAAAATGGTGGAAGATTACAAAGGGGAAATTACTGTGAAATCTGAAGTAGGAAAAGGTTCTACATTTACAATTACTTTACCTACAAATTTATAGTGAAGCCTTTTCGTTTTAAACAATTTGAAATTCAACAGTCTAAAGATGTTTTCCGGGTAGGAACAGATGGTGTGCTTCTCGGAGCTTTTTCAGATGTTGTTAATGCTTCTCATGTTTTAGAAATTGGAACCGGTACAGGTTTGATTTCTTTAATGCTTGCACAGAGAAATCTATCAGCAGAATTTTTGGGAATTGATATCAGTCAGGAAGCTGTATATCTTACCAGAATTAATTTTGAAAGATCACACTTTGCATCAAGACTAAATAATGAATGCATTGATTTTAAATATTTTCAAACAGAAAATAAATATGACTTAATTGTTTCAAATCCTCCATATTTTGAAGTTTCCGGCTCTGAAAAAGATAAAATCGCAAGACAAACCATAGAATTAAATTTCAGACAGTTAATTTCAAAATCATCCTCTTTGTTATCTGAAGAAGGGGTTTTATCGGTAATCATTCCGGTAGAATCCGGGACAGATTTTATAAAAACAGCAAAAGAAAATAATTTATATTTGGTCAGAAAGATTAATATCCGAGGAATAAAAAACTCAAAAATTAAAAGATTGATTCTTGAATTTTCTTTAGCTGAAAAAATATTGCAGGAGATTGATTTTACGATAGAAAAAAGTCCGAGAATGTACTCGGACGAATATCTTGAACTCACTAAAGAGTTTCATGTTTTTAAAGAAATTAGAAATAAGATTTAAAAGTTAGTAAGATCACAAACTCTAAATTTCTTCATTTTCCATCATTCAAATAATTCTGAAGTATCCAAAACTGAAACTTTACCGTCTTCACATCTTATGGCTTCTCCCGGAAAATTCTGAATCATGTGATAGTCATGAGTTGCCATCACTACTGCAGCGTGATTGTCTTCAGCTACTTTTTTCAGAAGGGTCATAATTTCATTAGAAGTTTCAGGGTCAAGATTTCCTGTCGGCTCATCTGCCAGAATAAGATCAGGATGATTCAATAGAGCTCTTGCAATGGCAACACGCTGTTGCTCTCCGCCTGAAAGCTCGTGTGGCATTTTATGTTTCTTTCCTTTCATATTTACGCTGGATAGAACTTCATTGATGCGATCGTCTATTTTATGCTTGTCGTTCCAGCCTGTTGCTTCCAATACAAATTTCAGGTTTTTTTCTACCGTTCTGTCTGACAGAAGCTGAAAGTCCTGAAAAACAATGCCGAGTTTTCTTCTCAGATTTGGTATGTCTGAAGCTCGAAGTTTGGCAAGATCAAAGCCCACAACTTCACCCTTTCCCATTGCTAAAGGAATGTGACCGTAAAGCGTTTTCAGAAGAGAACTTTTTCCGGAACCTGTTTTACCGATAAGATAACAGAATCTTCCTTTTTTTATATTTAAATTCACATCGGAAAGTACTGTGAAATTTTTTTGGGAAATTTTTGCGTTTTGCAGATGGATGATGCTGTCTCCTGAGATATTTGTATGTGGCATAATCTTGATTTTAAGAAGCTTTTCAAAAACTTTTTTTCAGATTTTAAAAGTAAAAAAAGATATTTTATAAACCTAAAGAATTAGCAAATTTTAACAACAAAAAATGCCTGAAAAAGTACTTTTCAAGCATGATTTGTATATTGTAAAACTAAAGAATTATCTTTTAGCTCTTGCAGAACTTACAGTAAGGCTTTTTCTGCCTTTAGCTCTTCTTGCAGCCAAAACTCTTCTTCCGTTTGGCGTAGACATTCTTTCTCTGAAACCGTGTTTGTTTCTTTTCTTTCTTTCTGATGGCTGGAATGTTCTTTTACTCATTACTATATGTTTAAATCGTAATTATCTATTATTTTTTCAGGTTGCAAAGATATAGATTTTTTTATAAGATACAAATTTCTTTACTTTTTTTTTATAATTATCATCTTTTCATTTAAGGTTAAATTATTACAATAAATATTCTTCTGTATTGAAACATGTTATTTAAAACAATAGTTCTATAATTATAAGAATCAACTTGTAAAAGTTACTAAGTTACAGTATCTCTTGTTTTTAAAAACTTTATCTTTGGAAACTCAAATTTAAAGAAAATGTTTACACCTGCAGAGCTTTTAGAAATCAACACACTTCTTATCCCGGAAAATAAAATCGTAATTCTCACCCACTATAATCCGGATGGTGATGCTATTGGCTCAAGCTTAGGATTGAAACATTATCTAAAGGCAAAAGGCATTGAGGCAGATGTTGTCGTTCCCAACGACTTTCCGAAATTTCTTAAATGGATGCCTGAAGCGAAGAAAAGTGTGATCGGAGAATATAAAAGGAAATTTGCTTTTGATCTGATTAATGAGGCAGATGTTATTTTTTGTCTGGATTTTAATTCTCCTTCCAGAATCGGACTTTTAGGAGACTGGCTGATGAAAGCAAAAGCAAAAAAAATTCTTATTGATCATCATCAGCAGCCTGAAGATTTTGATTTTGTTTATTCTGATACTGTGATTCCGGCAACCTGTCAGATGATTTATCATTTTATTGAAGCCATGGATGACGAAAAGCTTGTCAATAAAGATATTGCAGACTGCCTGTATACCGGAATAATGACAGATACGGGCGGATTTCGTTTCCGGTCAACAAGTGCAGATACACACAGAATTGTTGCAAATTTGATTGAGAAAGGAGCTGATCCTTCTGTTATTACTTCAAACACATGGGATACCAATACGGTTTCCCGACTGCATTTACTGGCTTTGATTTTAGGTAGGATAGAAGTGGTAAACAACGGAACAGTTGCCGTTTTATATCTTACCAGAAAAGAATTACAGGAGTACGGTTTTCAAAAAGGAGACACAGAAGGTTTTGTTAATTACGGTTTGAGCATTTTGGGAGTGAAAATGGCGGCCTTTTTCATGGAAGACCTATATGAAGACTTTATAAAAATATCTTTCAGAAGCAAAGATGATATGGATGTTAATCAGTTTTCGAGAAAGTATTTTAACGGCGGTGGTCACATCAATGCAGCAGGAGGTAAATCTCACGAAAATTTAATGGATACTATTGAAACCTTTAAAGAGAAAATAGAAGCCGAAGAAAGTTTATAGTTGATTTAGGAAACACGTTTATAGCCTTTTTCTTCGAGTTCCTTACATGTATATTCAAAAACTTCCTGAAACATTACATCCAGAAATTTTTTATTAAAAAGACTGAATTTGGTCATTTTTGGAGGATCCAGAAATATATCACAGGATTTAGCTTTAGAATAAACAGATTTTGAAATGGCAAGATGCAGAATCCGGTCAAATTCTTTCATCAGGCTCATGTTTTCAAGTTTGTCATAGCTGATTGAATTTACATGTGAGCCAATCAGAAAATCGCATTTATCAATAATGGGTTCTATAGGAAGATTGTCTAAAACACCACCGTCAACATAGATTTTTTGTCCTATTTTTACAGGCGGCAATACAAAAGGAACACTGGATGAAGCCAGAAGCGGAGCAAACAGTTCTCCTTTCGAGAAAAAATCTACAATCCCATGCGTCATTTCCGTAGCAGCAACATAGACGGGTATTTTCAAAACTTTGAAATCGTCTTCGGGAAAATGATCCGTAAAAAGTTTTAGGATAAATTTTGAACTGAAAATTCCGTTTTTTGAAAGCTTCAGATAAGATCGGGAAAAAAAAGTAGTCTGTTTTACGATTTCAAACATTTCGTCAGGTGTTTTACCCAACGAATAAAATGCGGCAACAATAGAACCAGCACTTGTCCCTGAAATAATATCAGGCTTCAGGTTATATTCTTCCAGAGCTTTGAGAACAGCGATATGGGCAATTCCGCGCATTCCGCCACCTGATAAAGTAAGACCGATAACCGGTTTCTTTTTTTTGAAAGAGAATATTCCCATTTACAGAACAAATTTTTTCGGTAGATGATGAAGAAGCTCTGTATTGATGATTTCGGCACAGATTGATGGCTTTTCCCAATGACCATTATGTCCGCAATCCAGAACATAGGATTTTATATTGGTTCTGTCCGGAAGATTCTTAATCATGGTTTCAGTTTTTACTGCATTGTCATGCTTGCCGGCAATAACCAGAATTTTAGAATCAAGCTTTTCCAGAATATGTTTTCTTTCAGGTCTTTCTACCATTCCTTTTACGCAGGCTAAAGCTCCGAGATTATTCGTAGAAAGAGCAACTTCAAGAGCGGTTTCTGTTTTACCTTCAAGAACATCTCTTTCATTGGGATTAAATAAATTAGGAATTCCCGCTTTTGCATAATGTGTGAAAGCATCTTTTATAATGCGGTAGCTTTTTCTGCGCTGCTCTTTTTTTTCTTCGTCATCTGCTAAAAAAGTTGAGAAAAACAAAGTTAAAGTTTTCAGGTCTTGAGGGAACTTTTCAGCAAATGCAAGGGAAACATATCCTCCCATTGAGTGTCCCAGAATATGAAAATTTTTTATTTTTTCCTGATCCAGAACTTTTTTTACCTCATCTGCCATTAGCTCCATAGTGTGGACTTCTGCGATGGTTTCAGACTTTCCGTGTCCGGGAAGGTCTATTTTAACCAAAGTAAAATCTTTGGAAAGCTTTTTTTCCAGATCATTCCAGATGGAAATATTTTCCATAAAACCATGAAGTAAAACGAGGGTTTCTTTTCCTTCTCCTTTTTTTTCAAAATTGAGCATGAGTTACAATTTAAAAGTGAATGTCAATGTAGTCTACAAATCCCGAACCGTTTACCATATCCTGTAGACGATAAGTTTTGCCTCCGTTTTTAGACATGAATGTTTTAGTACCTTTTCGGGTGTAGGATTTGCCATTGTCATTCACCGAAATCTTTTGTGTAATTTCTCCTGTGAAATTCATGTGTTTTGGTGAAACAACCTGAACAAAACCTTTGATGTTAACCGAGTTTTCTCCCGAATTTATACTTCCTGACAGATTATAATTATCTCTTTCTCCTTCAATTTTATCAAAAGTTACGGTACCCGAAATGGTGTTGAATGCCTGAGTTTCGTAGGTGAAACGGTGATTTCCGCTAAAGTCTTTGAAACGGTTTTTGCTGTTGAGAGTTTTTATGCTATCGTTACGCTTTGCCAGATTCACTGAATCAGCAATTTTAAGGCTGTCTTTTTGTTGATGTGTATTTTCGTCCGGACTTTTTTTTGAACATGAAAAACCAATGGTTAGAACGAATACAGGAAATATTATTTTTTTCATTCAGGATTAAAAATTTATTCTCAAATTTAAATAAAAAAAAAGAGCATTCTGAAAATGCTCCGGTTAATTTTATTTTATCATGTCTTCATATACTTTCTTTTCCCAGTGTTTGATGTCGGCAATTCCGTAGCGGTCTTTTTTTGCGAGCGAAATATTATCCATCATATCCACAAAATTTTTGTAATTAGCTTCATCGGTGAGTTTGACAATAATGGTGAAAATTTCTTTTTTCGGAGCATTTTCATACGCCTGAGAAATGATTTTGGCAACCTTGATGCCATTATAATCGGTTTCTGTTAAACCTGATTTTTCAATGTCCTTTTCATTGCTTTGATGATAAAAAATACGGTTGTTTTTACCGATAATAAAAGTGATTTGATTTTTATCACCAATTACACTGGTCGATTCAACAGGATCTTTTGCGGGTAAGCCAAGATCCATCACATTAGGTTTTGTAAAATTCGTGGTAAACATAAAGAAAGTAATCAGGAGAAAACCTAAATCTACCATCGGAGTCATGTCTATACCGATTCTTTTCTTTCTTTGGCGGGATTTTCCGCCTTGCTTTTCTTGGGCAATAATTTCAGCCATAATTCAGTTTTTTTAATGTTAATAAATTTTTGATAAAACTCAGTTTCATCTGAATTGGGAGCAAAGTTTATACCTAAATTTTATTTTAAATGTTAAATAGATGTTTTTGTTGAATTTTATAAAATAAATTCGGCATAAAATTGAAAAAGCCTTATCAATTGTCTGATAAGGCTGTGATTTTTGTAAATAAAGAAATTTTATTTTTTGTTCTTGTAATAATTAACTCCGCATTCAAGGAATTTTTTAAATTTTTCTTTTTCCATATATCCGGATACAGGATTATTGATCACTTTTCCATCAGGAGTCAAAAGCACGTAATGCGGCTGGGAATTGTTGTTGAAATTAGCCGTCTGAAACAGGCTCCATCGGTCACCAATGGTTTTTACTTTTTTTACCTGTCCGTCTCCCAAATCAATTTTGGTTTTCTGATCTTCAGGAAGCTCTTCTTTGTCGTCGACATAAAGAGAAGCCAGCACAACATCATTTTGAAGAATAGGTAAGATATCCGGCTCGCTCCATACGAACTCTTCCATTTTCCGGCAGTTTTCACAACCGTAACCCGTAAAGTCTATTAAAATTGGCTTATTTTCTTTCTTGGCTAATTCTATGGCATTAAAAAAATCATGTTCAGGCTTCATTCCCAAAATTCCGTCATTTTCATTGTGGAAATAGCTGACATTTAACGGAGGTAAAATTCCGCTCAGTAATTGCAGTTTTGGTCTTTCTGCAGGAATTAATCCCTGAATCAGATAAATTATAAAACCAATTCCTAAAACCCCGATGAACTTTCGTGTCGTAGAAATTTTAGGTTTTTTATCATCATGCGGAAATCGTATCAATCCGAATAAATAAATAACCAATCCGATCGCAATGATAATCCAGATCGCAATAAAAAGTTCTCTTTTAATAAGGAAGGTTTTAGAAACCAAATCAGCTTTTGATAAGAATTTTAAAGCTAAAGCCAATTCTACGAATCCTAAAACTACTTTCACGGTATTCATCCAGCCGCCGGATTTTGGTAAACTCTGTAAAGCTTGTGGAAATAATGCCAATAATCCGAAAACAATTGCCCAAGCCAATCCAAAACCTGCCAAAGCAAAAGTCAGCAGCATCGGAACATTTGCCGAACCTGTAATTGCACTTCCCAATAAGCTCCCTAAAATAGGACCTGTACATGAAAATGAAACGATAACGAGGGTCAAAGCCATGAAAAAAATACCAATCATTCCGCCTGCTTCTTCAGCTTTTGAAGATTTGTTGGCAATAGAACTTGGCAGTGTAATATCATAGTATCCGAAAAAACTTCCGGCAAAAAATATGAAGATCAGGAAGAATACGATATTCAGCCATACATTGGTGGAAATTTCATTGAAAATATTCCCTGCAATTCCGTCGATTAAATGAAAAGGCACGCTTAATAAAACAAAAATCAGTAAAATGAAAAATCCGTAGATGATTGCGTCTCTTTTTCCTTTTGCCGGATTTTTGTTTCCTTTGGTGAAGAAAGATACCGTAAGCGGAATCATCGGGAAAACGCATGGCGTTAGTAAGGCAATTAAGCCTCCGATAAATCCTAATAAAAGATATGTCCAATAATTTTCACTGATTTTTGACGAACCCGTTCCGCAGTCGGTTAAAGGATTGGCAATGTCAATTGAAGAAATTTTCAATTGTTTGGGATCAAGTTTAGGTGTTTCTGCAGATGTAATTTCTGTAGTTGCAGGATTTTTTGGTAAAAGCTGTGCAGCTGCAGAATCTTCTAAAGGTTTTGTTTCTTCTTCGGTGGCCGCTTCATCAGTGGCGCCTTTCGGAATGATTTTTTGATTAAATTCTAACGTGTTCGGCGCGAGACAAACCCTGTCGTCACAAGTCTGATACGTAATTTCAGCAATAACATCTCCCGGTTTTGTACCGTCTTTCAGTTTAAATTTCTGCTTAAACCCTGCGGAATTGGAGTAATAAATAATTTTTCCGCCAAAAGCTTCAGAAAATTCTTCATGCTTTTTCCCTACTTCCTGAAATTTACCGATCAGTTCGATATTTTTACCCGAAACTTTATATTCTGTAGGAATTCCCGTATCTTCAGGAATATCTCTGGAATAAATGTGCCATCCGCTTTCTAAAGTAGCATTCAGAACGGCTTCGTACTGATTGTTGCCGATTTCATTAATGGTAAACTTAAATTTTACGGGGTTTTTAATTTGTGCCGAAAAACTAAAAGTAATAAAGAAGAAAAGGAGAAACGAAATTTTATGAATAGAAGAGAATCTCATATTTTTATTTTATGTAAATACTATGATACAAAAGTAATTTTTTTTTGCAGATTAATCAACCGAAGAAATCCTTCTCAGTTTTTTTTCAATGGCCAGATTGCTTTTTAACGCCATGAATCCCTCTTTTATATCCAGATAAGGAAAACCTTTCTCGTGGTTTTTTCTGCTAATTTCTGCCATAATGTTCCAGTGTTTGGTGATTTCTTTCCACGCAAAAAATAAGGAATGTTTTGGGTCGTACATATGCGTTGGTTCACTTTTAGCACCGTTTATTTCTATGATTTTAAAGTTTTCTCCGTTTTTCAAAAGCTCTATATTTTCGTACATTATATCTAATCTTCCGAAATAAAAACCATTCACTTTGGTGCAGATTTCATCTATTTTCTGTGCTAAATTTTCTGTGATTTCATTTGAAATATCAATAAATTTTGCTCCTCTTGTATGACTTCCGAACGGAATTAAAACAATTTCCTCGTTTTCAGAAACTATTTTCTGCATTTCGCTTTCTAAGTTTTGTTCAATTGCTTTGATTTGAAATGCGCTTCTCGGATTTTCCATCACCAGTTCTCTCAATGTTTTTTTGCCGTCTCCTTTTACGGAAAGAAATTCTTTTTTTACCATTCCGGTAATTTTACCTTTCTTTTCATCTGGAAAGCGGTGGTAAAAAATCCCGACTTCATTTTGGAAATTTATTTTTTCCTGAATTAAAAAATCGAAACGGTTGTTTTGATGATACTTTTCTAACTCAGCAATATTTTTGATTTCGACAACGCCCAATCCTTTTAATCCTATATTAGGTTTTGCAATAATGGGAAAGTTGATGGTTTGTGATTTTAATTCAGATAAAATTTCGCTAAATGAAATTTCTGAAGACGCAAAAATGGTTTTTGGAATCCAATTTTCGGGAATCAGATCGTAGATTTCTTTTTTACTTTCCATCGCCATTCCGCCGTATTTTATCGAAGGATTTGCACCGTGGAAAAACAAAAGCGTTTTGGCGCGCCAAGCGCAATACAGCCAAACCGGAAAAAGCGGCAAATAAATGGTAGGAGTGGACCAATATTCCCAATGTGCAATTTTATGAAGCCGATGTTTGAGTTTCATTTTTCAGGAAAATTTTTTCAGTTTTTGAAGATAAATTCAGTCGGTCGTAGTGTTTCAGGGTAATTTCATCAGCAATGATAACCTGTGTTGTACTGATGGTTTGTATGGTATTTTGTCTTTTGATGGTAATTCCGTTTTCCAAGTCATCGGTTTTTTGCTGATGAAAATCCCAGATTTTTCCCTCGTTGATGGTTTCGTTTTCCAGAAACTTCTTAAAAATAGCGTTTCTTTTTTCTTGAGCTTCATTATCATACAAAGTTGCGGAAGACCAAATATAAGGCAGATTAGAATCTAATATTTTAAAATATTTTTCAGTTCCGTCCCAACGAAATTCTGCCAATTGTGTTTCCTGAAAAATCACCAACGTAAAAGGTTCAATATTTTGTAAATCAATTAATTCTAAAGATTTAAAAACATTTTTTGTTGATATTAAATCCAAAACAATCAGTCCACGACTTTTTCTGTATTCTGTTTTTCTTTGATGATTTTCAAAAGCACCATTCAGTAAAACAATAGCATTTCCACTTTTGGTAACCGCAAACCACGTTCCGTTTTTGGTGGCATCTTTCGGGTAAAAAATACCTTTTTCGTTATGAATTTCCTGTGCAGAACGATTGGGTTTTTCGTCCCGATTGGAAGTGAGAACAATTTTGTCTTTCAGCGGAAAATACGTTACCGTGCACATTTAGTTTAAATTTTGAGTTTCTCTGTATTGAATCGTTGATGGCGCAATTCCGAAATTTTTGTTGAGTAAATGACTCATTTTAATCTCGTTAAATGCCACTTTTATCAATGCCTGATGATGAATGCAATGTTCGATATTGTACAATAATTCCCGAAAGAAATTGGTCGGAATTTCCAAAGAAACAGTTCCCACGGTTTGCTTTAACATTAAATTTTTGTTCGGCAAGTCGATGTTGGAAAGTAGTTTGGAAATCACTTCTATCGCTTTTTCAGGATTTTCTTCTAATTCCAGATTTCTTTTTCTGTCGTCATAATTAATATCATTCGTATCATAAGAATGGAGTAGGATTTCCAGGAACTCGATAATATGTCTCGTGTGACCGCCAATCGTAGCATTGTCTAAAGAAGGTATTTTATAAATGTAAATTTCCGTCGAAATTTTTTGCAAAAGTTCTTTTTGTTCAGTTAGAATCTCGTGTAAGATGGCATAAACCGATTCGTCTCTGTTCATACTTTATTTTTTTTAAATTTAAACAAAAGAATTCCACAGAAAATAATAACGATAACGGCAAGATAAAACAGCTTTCCACCATCATTATTCGTTTCGATTCCTAAGATAAGCAAATGTGAAGCAATAGCACCTATCATTGTAAAAAATCCTAAAACAGCGCCCCAAAAAGTAGTTTTCGGGTTCAGAATTAAAACTGCCGTAATGAGTTCCAATACTCCTGAAAAAATCCTTCCGAAAGGTTCTGCGTGAAGTTTTGAAAAAATAGCAACCGATTCTGGATGTGCTGTAAATTTGAAAAATAGCGTTTGTAATAAAATGATTGCGGGAATTAATCGTAATGCCCAATTGATGTAATTTTTCATCGTGATAAATTATTGTTTTTGAAGTAATGCGTAAGAAAACAAATGGTTGTATTGTTGGCAATGAACAACGGCGTATTTGTATTCCTCAAAATTGACTGTACTCGTGAATGTGTACGTTTGTCCGCCATTTACCGATTTCAGTTTTCCTAAAGAAATAAATTGCGAAGGTTGCTGCTCTTTGCTTACATAAACGTATAGATCAGGACCATTGCTTACTGTAAACTTATCGTCGAAAACTAAAGTGTAGGTTCCATTTTTCTCGTAAATTTCGGCTTTTCCGTTCACATTATTTCCGTAAGGACCCTGCATAAAATTTCCGGAATATTTTAAGACCGAATTTTCGGGAGCCATTTCCATTAAATCTTCCGTAGAAGTATTTTCTCTGATGCAGGAAACCAAAAGAATGGCTGTAATGAAGGTAATGATAATTGTTTTCATAATTTCTGATGTTTTTATTTGTTATAAATTTTCTGATTGAATGATTTAAAATTTCACTCTATATTCTACATTGGCAATAAAGCTTCTCGTCAATCCGTCGGGTCTGGCTGTTCTTACAAGAAAAGGAACGCCCACATTAAGCTGAAGTCCATTTCTTCGGTTGATTTCGTAGTCCAGATAAACATTTCCGTTCAGCGTAAGTCCTTTTGAATTGTTAATCTCTAATTCTACATTATTTTGGTTCGTAAAACGGTCGTTTTTCAAGTGATAAATCGGCAAAATACTTGGCGTAAGTTTTATTTTTGAATTAATATTTAAAGGATAAGAAACTCTCAGCAAAACATCACCGCTTCTTTGGAATTTGTTGGTAGATAAAAACCCTCTCAACGGCGAACTTGCCGGATATTGCGAAGCCAGAAACTGATTCTCGTTCTGCGTTAAAGGCTGTTGAAGAGCAAGAACTAACTGTAGTTTTTTGACTTCATAACCCACTCCTGCAATCAAATCAAGCGTTCCTAAACTAGACTGATAATCCATTGGCAACGGCAGATTATTTTCAGAATTCCCGGCATCTGATAAAGGGATTTTCGCGCCCAAAGTAAACTTTAGTTTTTCATTAGCTCTGTAATTGGCATTCAAAAACAAGTCAGACAGTCCGAAAGAGGAAACATCGTTGCCGCTTTGCGCCAAAGTCGTCAGTTTTGCGTCAACTCCGAATTGATCATTGATTTGTCTGTTATATTCCACATAATTCCCGAAAACAGAAATAGAATTGTCTGCTTTACCAAAGAAAATTCCGGTTTTGAATTGATTTTGATACGCTTTTATGCTGTCATTATTATTCGGCTGAAAACTGCTTACCGTACAAAATCCGGCATCACTGCATCCCTGCGCAAAAATAAAATCATTTGACAGAAATAATAAAAATGCCGTTCCCAGTAAAATTTTAATTGTTTTCATAATTTTAATTTTTAATGAATTAATTGGTTAGTTTTTTCCAGTTTTGGTCGGCGCTTTTTTTAAGTTTGCCTTCGTTTTTATTCCAAGAAGTAAGGGTATTGTTGAAAAATTTGTTGTAAAACAGATGAGTTTTTCCGTCAACTATTTTAAAAGTGGCAGGATTTATTTCTACTTTTTCGCCATAATCTCCCAGTGCAAAAGCGCACCAACCACCGTAAACAGGCTCATATTTGGCTGGATCTTTTTTCAGAAGTTCCTTATTTTTTTCCGAAGAAGTGTAATAAATGGCTCCATTTACATTAACTGCAAATTCTTTTTTGCCTTTTACCGCTTTTTTCTGTTCGATGTAAGAAACAGGATCGTATCCCTGAATTGCCAGTTTATTTTCTAAATTTCGGTGTTCTGCTTTTTGAGAAAATGCAAAAAAAGGAAGCAGAAAAACGAGAATAAGTGTGATTGTATTTTTCATATCAAATGTTTTTGTTTTTATTGTTTGTTTTTGTTTACGATTTGCAGCCCGACTTGAGCGGAAATCCTTTTTTGCTGCTGGAAATGCTTTGGCAAAAAGATTGGAGCGGAAGGCGGAAAAAGCTGCCATAAAAAAATTAAAGTTGTTTTAGAATATCTTCCAAAGAAGCTCTTTCTTTGTAATCGGGACTGAAATGCCGCCAGATAATTTTTTGATTTTCGTCTAAAATGTAGGTGGCAGAAACGGGCAATCTTGAAGAATCATCGGAACGGCTTTTTTTGAAATCGTTTCCTAAGTGTTTTTCATACAAATCAATCGTATTCTTTTCGGGCGTGTAAAGCACATCAAAAAGTTCTGCAATTTTATAGTTTTCATCAAACAAAATGGAATAATGAGTTTTGGTTTTGCTAATGGTTTTTGCGATAAATTCCGGCTTTTCAGGTGAAATGATGACCAATCTTATATTTTTAGATTGCAATTCGGGAGCAAGACTCTGGAGGCTTTCGATGTATTTATTACAATAGGGACACCACTGTCCACGAATGAAAACCAACACCGTTTTCTTTTTTTCCTGAGACAAAGAAAATGTTTTATCAAACTGGTCTTTCGCCGTAAAATTGGGAATGGTTTCGCCCACCATTTTACCTTTTACTTCGTCTAGTGTTGGCGTTTTTTTGTTCGGATTTCTCTTTTCCAAAACTGATTGTCCGACCGTCAGAAATTGTTTGGCGTTGTAATATCCGTAATCGTATTGAACCAATTCTCCGTTTTCGTCTAAGAAAAGAAAGGAAGGATAATTAACGATTTTGAACTTTTTCGCAAGTTCAATTCCTTCTTTTTCGGCATCAATATATAGGCTGATGAAATTTTTATTGAAAAATTCTCCCAGTTCAGGATTCGGGAACGTATTCTTTTTCATCAGTTTGCACGGACCGCACCAAGTGGTGTAAAGGTCGATGAAGATAAGTTTGTTTTCCTGTTTTGCCAGTTTTTTAGCTTCTTCCAGATTTTTCGTCTGAAAGTTGATTCCGGTTTTGCTTTGCGCATTGAAGGAAATGGCAATTAGAAAAAGGAGCGTATAAATTGCTTTTGTGAACATAAGATAAAGTATTTACTTAGAAGTTCCCAAAAACAAAAAAAATCACCCAATGAAAAGGTGATTTTTTGAAAATTTTATTTAAAATATTGATAATCAGCTTAAAAATTATCCTCTTTTTTAATTTTTCTAATCTGTTCTACACATTTATGCTTCTGATTTTGCGCATTATGCTTGCTGGAATATTTATATTTTTCCTGAATTTCATCCATATTTTTATTCTTCATAAAAATATCCTGAATAAGGGTTTGGCAATGGGAAGAAATTTTGTTGATATAGTCATTGAGTTTATCATAATAATCCCGTTCATTTTCTATCGCTTGGTTGATTTCTTCTTTGTTTTCAAAATAATAACTTTCGTGCATTTCTACAAAAAAGTTTCGGTTGCGGAGTTTTTTTAGCCACAAGTTTTTAGAAATTCCGGTAACATAATTGGCAAGACAAGTGTAGGCTTTGAAATCGTCATCGTACAGTTTTTCGTACAGAATAATCAAAGCATCCTGAAAAACATCTTCCGCATCTTCCAGATTTCCTTTGTTTCCAAGAACAAACTTACGCGTGTAGCCGAAATATTTTTGATAGAGAACACCAAAAGCAACATTGTTATCTTTTTGGAAATCTTCTATCGCTAAGGAATTGGTTGCTCTTTTATTCATACAATTCTAAGAACTTTTTGTGTTTTTTCTGTCAGAATATATCTTTTATCCTGTCGCAATGGAATTACACCTAAAACAGCATCATTTCCATCCGTTAAAAGCCAGACTTTTTCTTTAGCTAAAATAGATAATTTTTCATCTCTAAAAAATTTAGAAACTTTCTTTTTACCTATCATTCCGATAGGATAAAAACAATCACCTTCTTTTTTTCTGCGTAGTTTTAATGGAAAAGTAAGTTTTTCTGCATCAAATTCCCATTGAAATGTTTTTTTCATTTCCTGAGCTGAACCTGTCCTTTCCGAAATATTAATTTCAGTTGTGTTTTCGTTAAAATCAAATGATTGAATTATAATTAATTCTTCTTCTATGATTTCTGTTTTCTTGTTTAATTCTTTAAAGATTAATTCGTTTCTATTAATGATTAATTGATAATCTGAAGAATAAAAAGAGCTTCCGGTTTCTGCGGTGAAAATTTTCTGAATTTCTTCACTCTTGTTAAAACCATATTTTTTCAGGATTTCAAATTTCACCAAATCACCCTCCTGACGAAGTTTTTCTTTATCTAAAATTATATTTTCGTTTTTTGAAATCCATATTTCATCTTCAATTTTTTCAATCTGCTGCTGAACAAAATCTTTAGTTTGATTAAGATACAAC
The DNA here is from genome assembly GCF_007474545.1 of Chryseobacterium binzhouense. Taxonomy (GTDB): domain Bacteria; phylum Bacteroidota; class Bacteroidia; order Flavobacteriales; family Weeksellaceae; genus Chryseobacterium; species Chryseobacterium binzhouense. The sequence goes on along the minus strand of NZ_VKOG01000006.1, from coordinate 64,788 downwards.
AATGATTTTTGGAAGTTTTCCAGAAAATGATCATTTGTTTCCAAAAGTTTCGGCACAATTTCATTTCTGATTTTATTCCTTAAATATTCACTTTTTTTGTTGGAAAGATCTTCCCGGAATTCAATTTTGTTTTCTTTGGCAAAATCATAAATTTCTTCTTTAGAAAAATTTAAAAGTGGTCTTACAATATGATTGTCATTTGCCGGAATTCCGCTCAGACCATTTATTCCTGAAGCTTTGGATAAATTAATAATAAATGTTTCCAGCTGATCGTTCAGGTGATGTGCAGTTACCATAAAATCAATATTTTCCTGTTCCTGAATGTGTTTGAAAAAATTATATCTCAATTCTCTCGCCCAAAGCTGAATAGAATTTTCAGGTTTTTGATCTTTTTCTGAAACTTCATATAAATGAAATTTAATATTATTTTGCCTGCAAAAATCTTCTACTGTTTTTTGATCAAGATCAGAATCTTCTCCGCGCAGTTTGTAGTTGACATGAGCTACCTGAAATGAGCCACCTGAAATTCGTAACGCATTAAACAGGTATACCAAAACCATAGAATCTGCTCCTCCGCTCACAGCTAAAAGATAGGTTTTTTTCTCTGGATTTTTTATGAGCTTCTGAAGCTGATTTTGGAACGATAATTGTGTAAGCATAGAGCTTAGGATTTTCTTTAAGCAAAGATAATCCTTATTATTAAAATGAATTTTGTTACCTTTGAAACGTTTAAAAAAGTTTATTTATGAAGATTTTTAAAATTTTAGCGGCTTCGGCAGTGGTGTTGGGAATGACATCTTGTGTAAGTAAAAAACAGTATGACGCATTAAGCGGAAATTACAAACAGTGTATTGAAAATATCGGTGAAAGACAAAGAGAAATTCAAGATCTGAAAGGTCAGAATTCTAGTTTGATGGCAGAAAATAACTTATTAAAAAGTCAGCATGATGCTTTAAAATCATCATTGGATGCTTGTCTTTCAAACACAGGGAAAAGTTCTGCAAATATTGATAAGTTAGTGGGTGAGATTAATGCTTCCAATTCTTATATCAAGCAGCTTATTTCTGCTAATGCAAAAAATGACAGTCTTAATCTGGCGTTGTCAAACAAGCTGAAGAGATCTTTGGATAATGTAGCTGATCAGGATGTTCAGGTAAAAGTTCTTAAAGGTGTGGTAATGATTTCGCTTTCAGATAAAATGTTGTACAAAGTAGGAGATTACAATGTATTGCCTGCAGCTCAGGAAGTTTTAGGTAAAGTGGCAAAAGTAATCAATGATTATGATAAGTATTCTGTTTTAATTGAGGGTAACACAGACAACTCTCCTTTAAATTCTTCGAATTTACCGAGAGACAACTGGGATCTTTCTGCATTAAGAGGTACAGCAGTAGCTAAAGTTCTTCAGACTCAGTTTGGAGTAGATCCTGCAAGAATTACAGCGGGTGGACGTTCAGAATACAATCCTAAAGCAACCAACATGAGTGTTTCCGGAAGAGCTGAAAACAGAAGAACGGAAATTATCATTATGCCTAAACTTGATGAGTTTATGAAATTGATGGATATTGCTCCTAAGAAATAAATTATTTTTCAAATAGTCATAAAAAATCCCGGATACTTCCGGGATTTTCTCTTTTCTAAAATTAAAAATAAGTTAAAAGAAATCCTGCTTGTTTCTTTTTAAAAATTAATCCGTCAGAAAGGTAATGCAAGTAAGAATCTTTGCAATAAATTTTTTCTCATCATCTTTATAGCATTTTTACCTCATTTTGACGTTGCAGTATGGCAAATGTAGAACGTTTTTTTTAGCAAGACAATCCGTTTTTTTACGGATATTATTTGTTTTTTAAACGACCAGCATATTTTTAATTAATGTAAATTTGAAAAATAAATACTATCATGAGCTTTTTTGAAGAAAAAAATCCTGAAATGGATCGGTATCTGGAAAATCATGCTTCTTCGGAACCTGATATTCTGAAAAAACTGAGAAGAGAAACTTTTCAGAAAACGACACAGCCACATATGATTTCAGGTTACCAGCAGGGTAGATTTCTTACCATGATTTCCAAAATGCTGAATCCTGAAAAGATTTTGGAAATAGGAACTTTTACAGGATATGCCACTCTTTGTCTGGCGGAAGGTTTACCGGATCATGGAAAAATTACTACACTGGATGTAAACGAGGATTTGGCTTATCTTCCCAAAAAATATTTTGCCGAAAGTAAATTTTCTCAGCAGATTGATTTTAAAATTAGTGATGCTAAAGAGTTTTTAAAAAACTCCGAGGATTTTTTTGATCTTATTTTTGTAGATGCTGATAAAGAGAATTATGCTGAATATTTCAGATTAATAAAGCCAAGAACAAAATCAGGTTCTGTAGTTATGTTTGATAATGTATTATGGTACGGGAAAGTTTTAGAAGAAAATCCTAAGCAAAAATCTACCCAGGCGATAAAAGAGCTCAATGATTTGATTGCAAAAGATGAAGATTTTGAAAATCTTATTCTACCTTTGCGAGACGGAGTAAATTTTCTTAGAAGAAAATAATTTGAGGCTGAAATTGAGTTTTTTTAACCTGAGCCTTAATCTTTTAATTAAAATATAAATGAATAAAGGAATTTGTATTGTAACAGTAGCACCCGTACGGGCGGAAAATTCGGATAAATCTGAAATTGTTACAGAAATTTTGTTCGGTGAAAGTGCTGATATTTTGGAGGTCAATAAAAACTGGACCAAAATAAAAATGCACTATGACGGCTACGAAGGCTGGATGGATACTAAACAGATTAAGCCTGTTTCTGATGAATATCTTGCGAATAGAAAGACAACCATTATTACAGAAGACTTTGCGTCAATAATGACCAATGATGGAAAAACACTTTTATCCATGGGTTCAGAAGTTGAATATCCTGCTGTAGCTTCCCGCAGAAGCCATGATGTGAGAGAAAGTATTGCATTAACGGCAAAAGAGTTTCTCAATATTCCTTATTTGTGGGGCGGCAAAAGTTTTTTTGCAGTAGACTGCTCCGGCTTTACACAGTTGGTATACAAAATTCATAATATAAAACTTCCACGTGATGCTTATCAACAGGCTGAAGTAGGAGAACTGCTCAGTTTTGTAGAAGAAAGTCAGCCGGGAGATCTGGCGTTTTTTGAAAATTCTGAAGGAAAAATTATTCATGTAGGAATTATGCTTGACAATCAGAAAATCATTCATGCATCAGGAAAAGTGCGAATTGATACACTTGATTCCAGCGGAATTTTCAATAAAGAACTTAATAAACATACCCATAAACTGAGAGTTATCAAAAGTGTCATTTAAACAATGAAAGTTTCGTCTCTGTTATTAACGATTAATATCATTCTGCTTATTTTTATCTGGATTTTTGTAGGAATAAATTATTCAGATTTACCTGAAATAGTTCCTTCCCATTTTGCAATAAATGGTAGTGTAGATGGTGTGAGCGAAAAAAAAGCAATCTGGATTTTGCCAGTAATTGCTACATTTTTGTTTTTACTTTTGGCCGGCATTTCGAGAAATCCTGATTCCCCAATGCTCAATGTTCCCAATAGCTATAGAAATAAAGAAAGTCTGAAATTTTTTGCAAACAGTACATTGCTGCCGATTTTGCTTTTGTTGGCAGATACTGTTGTGGAAAGTACTCTTATTGCACAGGCTAAACTGCAGGAAATGAGCAGCGTTGTTTTTATTTTATTAGCGCTTGTCTTTATTGTAATAAGCATCCATATTTATAAAATGATCAAAGAAAGTAAATCCGAAACATCAAAAGCCTAATATTGAGTTTTCTTTACAATATATTTATTCATCTTCTCATTTTCGGAATGAGGTTTTTGTCATTGTTTAATGATAAAACTAAAAAAGGCGTTGAAGGCAGAAAACATTCTTTGAAAAAAGTTCAGGAAAAATTTTTATCATCAGATAAAATCATTTGGATGCACGCTGCCAGTTTAGGAGAGTATGAGCAAGGGTTGCCTGTTTTGGAAAAATTGAAAGAAAGCTTTCCACATCATAAAATTCTGATTACTTTTTTCTCTCCTTCAGGTTATGAAAATGTAGTAAAAAAAAAGCATATTGCAGATGTTGTTTGTTATCTTCCTTTTGACCGAAAAAAAACTGTTAGTAAGTTTTTATCTCAGTTTGATTGTGAAATCTTCTTTACCGTAAAGTATGATTACTGGTATCATCTTTTAGCCGAACTTAAAAACAGAAAGGTAAAGACATTTGTGATTTCTGCATTGTTTTATGAAAATCAGTCTTTTTTTGCTACGTATGGAAAATGGTTTACGCAACAGCTCAAAAGAAATATTACCTGGTTTTTTCACCAGACACAGCAATCTTATGTTTTGGCTAAAAGTATTGGTCTACTAGATTCTTCGGTGAGTGGGGATACGCGTTTTGATAGGGTAAAACAATTGAAAATTAGGGATAATCATGTAGATTTTGTTGAAGACTTTATTTCAGGCAAAAAAACAGTTGTCTTTGGAAGTTCGTGGCAGGCGGAAGAGAGAATTGCCCAAATGATTTACCTTGAAAACAATAATGTTAAGCTCATCATTGCTCCACACGATTTAAAAAGAGTAGAAAACTTAAAAGAAATTTTTCCAGATGCAATTCTCTACAGTAACCTAAAAAACTATCAAACTCAAAAACTATCAAACTCAAAAACTCTCATCATCGACAGTATCGGTTTGCTTTCAAAAATATATTCGTATACAGATATTGCCGTTGTCGGAGGTGGTTTTCACAGTTCGGGATTACACAATATTCTAGAAGCCGCTACTTTTGATGTTCCTGTTGTTTTTGGCAATCAATACAGGAAAAATCCCGAAGCAGATAATTTAATTCAGTCCGAAGGCGGAAAATCTTTTGAGCATGAGAATGAAGCTGCTGAATTTGTCCTTTTTCTTTTAAATAATGAAGAAGAACTCAAAAAAATGTCTGAAAATGCGGGAAATTTCGTTGCTGAACAGCCAGATTCTTCAAAACTTATTTTGAAGAAAATATTATCATTTTAAAAATCCCTGGCTCTTAATATCTTTTATGATGAGGTCAAAATGTTCCGGAATTCTTTCAACATTCAGCCAGTTGAGATCTATACCGTTGTTGATAAAAAGCTTTTCAAGATAAATATTGCCGGTAATTTTATTATAAACTGCGGAAAGATAGTCGTCAATTTCCATCCAGTAGTCTTCGTCTAGTTTTTTCGTTAAAATTAAAGCTTTTACCACTTTATTAATTAGGTAAAGATATAGTTTGTAAACATCATTAAATCTCAACCGGCTGAGTTTATCATTAAATTTTAAGATTTCGGTTACTAAGACAAGATTAAGAGAAACGTCACCGAACTTGTCAGATGTTACCTTTACGTGTTCTGTAATTTCTGCACTGATTTTTCTGATCAGAATAAGAAAATATTTTTGGTTGCTGAGATATTTAGATGCATATTCAACTTTGTCTTTTACCGTTTTTTCCATTTGATCCCGCTTTTGGTCAGCGGTTTCTTCATCTATTAATTCAAAGAATAATTTTTTTGAGAGAATTTTGTCTTTTTTAAGCAATCTGAAAATAAGCCGGTCTTTTTCAATGCCGGAAAGCTGGCTTAGCGCAGTTTTAAACTCTTTAGAATATTCCATCAGTTAAATATTTTTGAATATTTCAGAAATCCGTTCAAAGCCCAGTTTCCTGTATAATACAAAGATTTTATAGTAGAGAATTTCATAAAATCCTTATAAACAAGATATTGATCTTTTACGATATTTTGTTTTTTTCTGGAAATACTTGTTGGGTGCATTCTGTACTTTGCCATGGTTTTTGGAAGAGGCTTTCCGACCGGAATTTTTTTCAGCAGGTTGAGCCACATCACATGATCTTCGCGTTTGCTGCCTTCCGGGAAAAACTCTTTTCCTACTCTTTGAGAATCATACATAGATGAAAGTAAGGAAAGTCTGCATGTTTTTAATAAATTATTAAAAGTAACTTCTTTATCTGCCTTAAAGTCTTCAATTTTCGGAATCAGATTTTCGTCACATCTGGCGTAATTGGAATAGGCAATTTCGGCATTATGCTTTTTCATAAAAGCCACCATTTCTTCCAGAAAGTTTTTTTCCCAGAAATCGTCGGCATCCAGAAAAGTAATAAACCTTCCTTTTGCTTTTTTCAGAGAAATATTTCTTGCGTGTCCTGCACCTCCGTTTTTTTCGGCAATGATAAGCTGTATTCTGGGATCAGAAATTTTTTGAATGATTTCCACAGAATTATCGGTAGACTGATCGTCGGTAATGATCCATTCCCAGTCGGTAAAAGTTTGATTCAGAACAGATTTGATCGTTTCTTCCAAAAATTGGGAAGAGTTGTAACAAGGTGTAATGATAGAAACTTCCGCCATGTGTTTTTTTGCAAATATAAGGCTTTGAATTGGCACTGTTGGGTAGATATTTTCAATAATTTACAAATTATACTTTCAAAATGTAAAAAAAATGAGGTGATTTTTAAAAAAAGTCATAATTTTAAGCCTTGAAAAATTAGATCTATGAAGAAATTAGCCTTAATATTTGCCGGATTATCATTATTAGCTTTTACGGGATGTAATGATGACGAAACTCCAGAGCAGGTATTTCCCCTTGTAGGAACGTGGTCTCCTACCAAGGAAGTGAGAACGCAGGTTCCTGCTGACAACGCAGGATTTTCAGATGAAATTGCATATACAGACTGCCAGAAAGAATCAAGATGGGTTTTTAATGAAAATTCTTCGGGACAAAGAACCAATAAAGATTTGGCGGGTTCCACTCCTACATGCAGCACAATTTCCCAACGCAATTTTTCATACGTATATAATCCATCAACCAAAGATCTGGAAGTAAAATATCAGGGAACAATAGTTGTAGAAAGAGCTAAAATTATTTTACTGGACGCCCAAACCATGAATCTTAAGTTTGAAGATACAACAGATCCTACAGTTTATAAATCGACAACATATACTTTTAAAAGAATTGTACCTTAATATATTAAGATACTCAGCTATATCATCCCGTTTTTCCAGCGGGATTTTTTTATGCTAATCTTAGTATTTAATTTTAATTCTATTTCCATTTCTTTTAAAATCATTATTTTTGTGAAAATTAGAATGGGAATTAATGAGAAAAATTAAATCTAATTTCTAAAGTCTAACATCTAACATCTATTATAAAAAAGTGTTTTACGATCATCAGCAGATAGAAAAAAAGTGGCAGAAATACTGGAAGGAAAATCAAACCTACAAAACTTCCGACAACACAGACAAACCTAAATTTTACGTTCTCGATATGTTTCCGTATCCATCCGGAGCGGGACTTCATGTGGGGCATCCACTTGGTTATATTGCTTCTGATATCTATGCGCGATACAAAAGACATCAGGGTTTCAATGTGCTTCATCCGGTTGGATATGACAGCTTTGGGCTTCCTGCTGAGCAATATGCAATTCAGACAGGGCAGCATCCTGCGATTACGACTGAACAAAATATTACGAGATACGAAGAGCAGCTTAGAAAAATTGGTTTTTCTTTCGACTGGAGCAGAGAAGTAAGAACTTCTGATCCTTCTTATTATAAATGGACACAGTGGATTTTTATTGAATTGTTTCATTCATGGTATAATAAAGCTACCGATAAAGCTGAACCGATTTCATCTTTAATCAAACATTTCGAAGAAAAAGGAACGGAAGGGTTAAATGCCAATCAGAATGATGAATTAAATTTTACGGCTGAAGAGTGGAATGCAGCTTCTGAAATTGATAAAGAAGATATTCTTTTAAATTACCGCTTGGCTTACCGGGCAGAAACAACTGTGAACTGGTGTCCTGCATTAGGAACTGTTCTGGCAAATGACGAAGTGAAAGACGGAAAATCTGAAAGAGGAGGTTTTCCTGTTTTCCAAAAGAAAATGATGCAGTGGAGCATGAGAATTTCTGCGTACTCTGAAAGATTATTGCAAGGCCTGAAAACTCTTGACTGGCCACAGCCGCTGAAAGATTCACAAGAATATTGGATAGGGAAGTCTCAAGGCGCACAAGTGAAATTTTTAATTGATGGTTTACAATCATCAGATGAAAACTCCGCCAACCAACAACCGACAACCAATAACTATATAGAAGTTTTCACAACAAGACCTGATACAATTTTCGGAGCAACTTTTATGGTTTTAGCTCCTGAAAATCCTTTAGTGGAAACAATTACTACAGATGCTCAAAAGGCTGAAGTAGATACTTATATTGAAGAAACTTCAAAGAAAACTGAACGTGATAGAATGGCAGACGTGAAAAATGTTTCAGGAGCGTTTACAGGAAGTCATGCGATCAATCCTTTCAGCGGAGAAAAAATGCCGATTTATATTTCAGATTATGTTTTGATGGGTTACGGAACGGGTGCTGTAATGGCAGTTCCTGCACATGACGAACGTGACCACAGATTTGCAAAGAAATTTAATCTCGAAATAAAAAAAGTGGTGGAAACGGACGAAGACGTTCAGGAAGCTTCTTTTGATTCTAAAGATTCGGTTTGTGTGAATTCTGATTTCTTGAATGGATTAAATTATAATGATGCGAAAGCAAAAATAATTTCTGAAATCGAAAACAAAGGAATTGGTCACGGAACAACGAACTACAGACAGCGTGATGCGATTTTCTCAAGACAACGATATTGGGGAGAGCCGGTTCCTATATATTATAAGGATGGCATGCCTTATACATTGCCGATTTCTGCTTTACCTTTGGAACTTCCTGAAGTTGAAAAATATCTGCCGACTGAAGACGGAGATCCACCATTAGGAAATGCAAAAACTTTTGCGTGGGACGAAGCCAACCAAAAAGTTGTTGATACAAATTTAATTGATGAAAAAACGGTTTTCCCTTTAGAATTATCTACCATGCCGGGATGGGCGGGAAGCTCTTGGTATTTCCTTAGATACATGGATCCAAACAATGATGAGGTTTTTGCGAACAAAGAATTATCAGATTATTGGGGACAGGTAGATTTATATATCGGAGGAAGCGAACACGCAACTGGTCATTTATTGTACTCCCGTTTTTGGAACATGTTCTTAAAGGATAGAGGATATATTAATCATGGCGAGCCTTTTCAAAAATTGATCAATCAAGGGATGATTTTGGGGATGAGTGCGTTGATTCATAGAATAGATGGAATTAATAAAATTGTGTCGAAGAATCTTGCTGGTGAATATCAAACTCAACGAATTCCTGTAGATATTTCAATGCTAATTGGAGCTACAGACGAAATTGATGTTGAAAAACTTAAAGTTTGGCGACCTGAATTTAATAATGCAGAATTTATTCTTGAGGATGGAAGATTAATTACAGAAAGGGAAGTTGATAAAATGTCTAAGAGGACATACAATGTGGTAAATCCTGACGATATTTGTGAAGAGTACGGAGCAGACGGTTTAAGATTGTATGAAATGTTCTTAGGACCGCTGGAACAATCGAAGCCTTGGAACACGCAAGGTTTGAGTGGAGTTTACGGTTTCCTGAAAAAATTCTGGAATTTATATTTTGACGGAGATACTTTCTCGGTTTCTGATGAAGAGCCGACCAAAGCGGAATATAAAGTTTTACATACCTTAATAAAGAAGGTAGTTTACGATATTGAAAACTTCTCTTTCAATACTTCGGTATCTTCTTTTATGATCGCTGTAAACGAATTGCAAAAAATAAAATGCAACAAACGCAATATTTTAGAACCATTAGCCGTTATAATCTCTCCGTATGCTCCACATATTTGTGAAGAGGTATGGAATTTGCTGGGACATCAGTCATCAATAGAGTTTGAAAAGTTCCCTGCTTTGAATGAGGAGTATCTGGTTGAAGACGAAATAGAGTATCCGGTGAGTTTTAATGGTAAAATGAAGTTTAAATTAGCTCTTCCGGCAACATTATCTCCTAAAGAAATAGAAGATCTTGTAATGGCAGAAGAAAAAACAAAAGATATTTTAGCAGGAAATTTACCTAAAAAAGTGATCATTGTCCCCAAAAAAATTGTTAACATTGTAATGTAAAAAAAAATTAACATTGATAATTTAAAAAAATTAGATAGTTATTTTTTTAAATTTTTTAATGTATTTTCCAATTGAGACAATAATTAATAATTATTTTTAATTTAATTACAATATCGAAACCGGATTAAATTATCCTTATCAAAAAAAGGTAAAATCTTATTTGATGCTATTGCATTTTAATTAATTTTGCCTTTATTTTACAACTTTAAAAATTTAAAACAATATAATTTAGTTAAATATGGAAATGAATGTTTCAAAAAGTGATGAGCAAGTAGTTGCTAAAAAAGCAGGAGGTCTTAACCCTGCAATTATTTTACCAATTCTTTATGTAATTGCATTAGCAATTTACTTATTCTTATTTGGTAACCCAAGTAATTTTAAAGCAGATCCTAATATCAGTGGAGCTTCTGTGGCATTTGCAGATGTAGAATCAAAACAATTACATCCTGAGTCTTTCATGGGAATTATTTATATGGGAGGTCCTGTAGTTCACATTTTGGTTTTGTTTATGATTACTGTAGTGGTTTTCTCTTTAGAAAGATTCTTTATCCTGGGTAAAGCAGCTGGTAAAGGTAACTTAGACAATTTTGTTGTAAAAGTAAGAAGCCTTCTTAACCAGAACAAAATCAATGAAGCTTTAGAAGAGTGCGACAGACAAGAAGGTTCTGTAGGTAATGTTGTGAAAGAAGGTCTTACGACTTATAAAGCTCTATCAACAGATACTACGCTTAACAAAGAGCAGAAAATGGTGGCTTTAAACAAAGCTATTGAAGAAGCTACAACTCTTGAAATGCCAATGTTGGAGAAAAACATGATGATTCTTTCTACATTAGGTACTGTAGCAACATTAGTTGCGTTATTGGGAACTGTAATCGGGATGATTAAGGCATTCTTCGCTTTAGGTTCTGGTGGAGGTACTCCGGATGCAGCAGCGTTGTCAATTGGTATTTCTGAAGCTTTGATTAATACTGCTTTAGGTATTGGTACTTCTGCAATTGCAATTATACTTTATAACTTCTTTACTTCTAAGATCGATGGATTAACTTATAAGATTGACGAAATCGCGATGAGCATCCAGCAGTCTTTTGCTGAATTCAACTAAGATTCAGGAATTGTAAAAGTATAGTAATAAAGTTCAATTTAAAATAAGTAAAATAATGGCGAGAGTCAAACCAAAAAGACACGGAGTAGTAACCGACATGACAGCGATGTGCGATGTTGCGTTTCTTCTACTTACGTTCTTTATATTGACCACTCAGTTTAAAAAACCTGATGTGGAGCAGATAAAACCGCCATCTTCAATCTCTGAGAAAATTCTTCCTGATGGTAGTTTGATGACTATCAACGCAACACCAGACGGAAAGTTTTATTTTCAGCCTGTAGACAACGCTGCTGAAAGAGTACAGCTGTTGGAAAAAATGGGTGAAAAATATAACATGACTTTTGATAATACTCAAAAGGCAGCATTTCAGAGAGTTCAGGCAATAGGTGTTCCTATGAATCAGCTTAAAAGCTACTTAGCATTGCCTGAAGATGAGCAGAAAGATTTTAAGAGTCCTACTGGGATTCCTATGGATAGTGTAAATAGACAATTAGTAGATTGGGTACAACAAAGTTTAAGCGTAAATCCGGATTACAAATTAGCTGTAAAAGGAGACGTTACTACAGAATACCCTAAGGTTAAAAGTCTATTTGAGGGTTTAAGAGATATAAAATTCTTAAACTTTTGGTTGATAACGTCACAAGAAGGTAAACCTAATGAATAATATCATTTAGAAATGGCAGAAGTACAAGTACAGGAAAAAGGCGCCAAAGGTGGCAAGGTACGCTCCAAGAAACAGAGTACCAGAGTTGATATGACTCCGATGGTGGACTTGGGTTTTCTATTGATTACCTTCTTTATGTTCACAACCACATTCTCTAAACCGAATGTTATGGATTTAGGGCTTCCGGCAAAACCGGATCCAAATGCGCCTAAACCACCTCCTACAGAAATTGATTTATCAAATTCAGTAACAATTTTATTAGGAAAAGACAATAAAATTTTTTGGCACCAACAGGATCAAACTTCCCTTAATGATGAAAATCTACAGGAAACAACGTTTGACAGAGAAGGGTTGAGAAATGTAATAAAGCAAGCAAAAAGTAGAGCAAAAAAACAGGATTTATTTACTGTAATTATTAAGCCTACTGATGATGCGGTATATAAAAACTTTGTGGATGTTCTTGACGAAATGGCTATTACCAAAAGTGAAAGATATGGGGTAACTGATCTTAAGCCTTGGGAAAAAGCAATCTACGACAAGAAAGTTGGTAACTAATGAGTCCAACAACAAAGTAGTTTTAATTATAAAATTTGCAGAAAATGGCAGATGAAAATGTTTACAATCAAAATCTTAGCTTAGACGAGATTGTATTTGAAAATAGAAATAAAGAATACGGTGCGTATGATTTAAGATTCAATTATTCCAGATTGCTGACTAAATCTTTTATCATCGGAACTTCAGTTTTCTTGGTTGCTGCTTTAACTCCTTTTATTTATATCACCATTCAGAAAATGAATGAACCGCCACCGCAAGAGGTAAAGGCTGATTTGGTAGAGATATTAGAAGATGATCCAATCATTGAAGAAGTAAAACCTGAAGAACCACCTCCACCACCTCCACCAAAAGAAGAAGAGCAGATTGAGATTATTCAGAATGTTGTACCGGAACCGGTAAAAGCTCCTAAAATTGAGACTCCACCGCCTCCGATTTCTAAACAGATAGAGACAACAACTGGTTTGGTAGCTCAGGAAGGTATTAAAGCTCCGGCTTACACACCACCGCCGCCACCGCCGTCTACAGGAACAAAAGCTTCAACTGCTGAAGTAAAACCTCAGGTAACAAACGATGTATATGAATCGGTTGACCAGGCAGCTGATTTTACTGGTGGAGGACTAGCTGGTTTCAGAAAGAAATTTGAAAATAGTTTTGATCCAAGTTCTGTGGAAGGTGAAGGATCTCTAAAAACTCAGATCACTTTTGTTGTAGAAAGAGATGGTACTTTATCTCAAGTAAAAGCAACTGGTTCTAATGCTGATTTTAACAGAGAAGCTGAACGAGCAGTTAAAAGCATTAAGATCAAATGGAATCCCGGTAAGGTGAATGGAGAACCTGTGCGTTCAAGATTCAGATTCCCTGTTTCCATGAATTTTGAATAACTTTGTATATATTACAAATTATAAATAAAAAGAGAAGTAATTGCTTCTCTTTTTATTTTTTTTATATTTTTGTTGTATGATGTTTAATTGGTTATCAATAGTCACAGGATTGTTCTATATCGTTTTAGGAATTGTTGTCGTTACCTACAAATTTTTCTTTATTGTACTAGAACCTTCGGTTGCCTACGCTCTTGGAGCTATTTTAGTACTTTACGGTGTTTTCAGAATAGTAAGAGGTATATTAAGATTAAAAAAGTCTAAAGATGAATAAATTTTTTATAGCAACTATTCTGTTTCTAAGCATAATAAGCTGTTCAAAAAAAGAAGAATCTGCCTCTTATCATAAAGGTCAAATGAATATTATCACAGATGAAGCTTTTAAGAGTGTAGTCGAGGCTTTAGCAGAGGGGTATATGATTAGCTACCCGGAGGCAAAAATTAATGTCATTACCAAAAAAGAAGATTTAGGATTTATTGATTTTCTAAATGATAAAGCAAAAATTGCGGTTATGTCTAAAGATTTAACACCTGAAGAGATAAAAGCATACGAAGACAAAGTAGATTTGAAAGTTTTACCGGCAAAATTTGCTGCGGATGCGGTAGTATTTTTTGTACCTAAAGACTCTGAAAAATCCCAAATTACGTTTGAGGAAATACAACAAGGATTACAGTCTGACGAAAAAACTTTTGTTTTCGATGGTACCAATTCCAGCAATCTTAATTTTGTGGCTCAGAAACTAAATAAAAAACCGGGTGAACTTAAATTTTCAATCATACCGGGAAGTACTAATGTTATCGAAGAGCTTAATAAGTATCCTAATAAAATTGGAGTAATTGGTCTTAATACGATTAGTCGTCCTTATGATAAAGATGCCGAAAAGTTAAGGTCTATGATCAAAATTTTGCCCGTGAAAAAAGATGGAAAATCTTTTTTGCCCGACGCTGACGGTTTGCGCGAGATGAAATATCCATTTACTAGAGTTTTATATTTCTTAACAAATGAGGGGAGTTTCAATATTGCTAATGGATTTATCAGATATTCGTGTACACAACTTGGTCAAATGATAGTCGAAAAAGAGGGGCTTCAGCCATACAACATCTACAGACGCGAAGTACAGATGCGTTAAAAATTCTTAATAATGCCTTTTAACCAAAATAAAACTCTTATTTTGGTCTGAAAATTGTGTAAATATATTTCGTTCAACGAAATAAGGTATAAATATAAATGAAAGATATAATGATTATGAATGTTAGAAAGCTTGCTATAGGAGCTTCGGTAGTTTTTTTCACCAACTTTGCATTTGCTCAGACTTTGCAGGATGGTATCAATAGTTTAGATAGTGATAAATATGCAGCAGCAAAAAATAATTTTTCTCAAATGATTGCAAAAGAGGCAACTGCGGAAAATTATTTTTACTTAGGAAATACTTTTTTGAAACAAGGTGAGCCTGATTATGCTAAAGCTACAGAAAATTTTAATAAGGGTTTGGCAGCTGACAGAAAAAGCTACTTAAACCAAATTGGTTTGGCAACAGTTAAACTTGGTAAAGGAGATAAATCGGCTATTGCTGAAATTCAAAAAATTGTAAGTGATTCAAGAGAAAAAGACGCTGAAGTTTTATTCAGAGCAGCTGAAGCTTTAACGTTGTTTGAAAAAAATAATTCTCCGGATCTTGCAATACAATATCTTAATAAAGCAATAGAAAGAGCTAAAAAAGACATTCCGGCTTATTACTACTACACATTAGGTGATGCTTACAGATTGAAAAGAATTCCGGGTGATGCAATGACTGCTTATGATAAAGCACTTCCTTTAGCTAAAAATAAATCATCTGTATATACAAGAATGGGTACTTTATGGATGGCAGCTCAACAATGGCAACAAGCTAAAACAAATATAGATAAAGCAATTGCTACCGATCCTACATATGCTCCGGCGTACAAGGCTCTCGCAGCTTATAATATAAAGTATCAGGAAAATGCTAAAGCAACTCAGGATTTGATTAATTATACAAAATATGCTGATGAAGATCCGTATACTCAACTTGAGATTGCAAAATTATATTTCACGAATGAGGACTATGCCAATTCAAAAGCAATTCTAGATAAAATCTTTGATAAAATAGATGATCCTATTAAATTTAAGTTGAGAGCTTATGTAAACTATGCTGATGGTGAATATGCTATGGCTAAGCAAAACATAGATACCTTTGTATCTCAGGTAGAAAAATCAAGAGTTCAGCCTGCAGATCAGGGTTTAATGGGACTTATCGCAGCAGGTCTGGCAAAAACAGAAACTGATGAAGCGAAAAAGGCTGCATTAAAAGCTGAAGCTCAACAAAAAGTAGGTTTAGCGAAAGCTGCTAAAGACGAGACATTGAAATGGGATATGGAGTTGGTAAAAATTAATGGAGGAGGAGCTTCTCAAGCATCTGTTGATGCAGGTCCTACAAGTCCGGAAGTTGAATCATTGAAGAAGTTAGTCGCTTCAAATCCTCAGGATTCAGACGCTTTGTACAAACTGGCGAATGCATATCAGGATGTAAAAAACTGGAACGGGGCAATCCTTACTTGGCAGAAAATGAGCAATCTTCTACCTGATTGGGCACCTGCATATTACAGTCAGGGGTATGCTTATCAGCAGTCAGGAAATAATGATGCAGCAAAGTTGGCATACGAGAAGTATATCTCGACCTTAAAGCCAGCTGATGTTGAAGCCAACAAAAAAACATTGGCGTACGCTTTGTTTGCAGTGGCATTTCTGGAAAAAGATAATGATGTAGAGAAAGCAAAAACATATCTATTAAGATCATTAGCGCTAGATCCAACATATCAGGATGCTATTAATCTTAATGCAGAGCTTAACAAGTAATAGATTTTTTCCTAATAATACACTTCCCATTCATGAATGTTTGGGAAGTTTTTTTTAAACACTTAATTTTATAGTATGAAAATAGATATACTCGCTATTGGAGCTCATCCTGATGATGTGGAATTGGGTTGTGGAGGAACGATCGCCAGATTGATTTCTGAAGGAAAAACTTGTGCCATTGTAGATTTGACAAAAGGTGAACTTGGAACACGGGGTACAGAGCATATAAGAAAGACAGAAGCTGAAAATGCAGCAGCAATCTTGGGCGTTACATTTAGAGAGAACTTAGGATTAAAAGATGGTTTTTTAGTTAATTCCGAAGAATATCAATTAGAAATTGTAAAAGTTATCCGTAAATACTGTCCTGATATTGTATTGTCAAATGCAATAGATGACAGGCATCCTGATCATGCTAAAGCTTCTAAACTGGTTTCTGATGCTTGTTTTCTTTCTGGCTTAATCAAAATAGAAACTCAATTGAGTGGATCTGAGCAGAAAGCATGGAGACCTAAACATATTTTTAATTATATTCAATGGAAAAATATAGAACCAGAATTTGTTATAGATATTTCTAATCATCTGGATAAGAAACTTGAAGCCTGTGCAGCCTATAAAACGCAGTTTTACAACGCTGATTCAGAAGAACCGATAACTCCTATTGCTACAAAAGATTTTTTTGAAAGTTTAACTTATAGAGCGCAGGATTTAGGAAGATTGTCTGGAGTAGCGTATGCAGAAGGGTTTACTTCAGAAAAATTAATTGCATTGAAAAATTTTGATGGAATTGTTTTGTAAATAAAAAAATATTCCTATATTTGCACTCACAAAACGGTGATTGTAGCTCAGTTGGTTAGAGCGTCGGATTGTGGTTCCGAAGGTCGTGGGTTCGAGACCCATCATTCACCCAAAAAAGTACACTTTTAAAGTGTACTTTTTTTATGGATTATTGTTTCGATTATATAAAAAAAGCATCCGTAAAGATGCTTTTGGTGATTTATTCTTTAAACTTCGTCGTCAGAATCTATTGTATAAGATCTGCTTTTGAAGTCTTTGTCATGTCTTTCTGATATTACATCTTCACCTTTTTCATTGATAATGAAATCTGTTGACTCATTAAACATCTCCTGAAAGCTTTTAAAATCTTCTTTGTAAAGATAAATTTTGTGCTTTTCAAATGTAGCCTCTCCGTTTTCCCCGAAATTCTTTTTGCTCTCGGTAATTGTAAGATAATAATCTCCCGCTTTCGTCTCGCGCACATCAAAGAAATAAGTTCTTCTTCCTGCTTTTAGCACCTTCGTGAAAATTTCATTTTCATGGCGTTCCTTGTATTCACTCATTATTAGATAATTTTTAATCTTGTTAAGAACAAATATAAAATTTTTCTTTTAATCACAAAATTTTTTTTATGATTTATTTAACAATTCCGAAGTTTTTTGTTAAGCCGTTGCAGAATCGTCAATATCACTTAAGTTAAGTATTTTATCTGCTCTTTGTGCGCTGGATTCTCTATGGGTTATAATAATAGAAGTAGCGTTACTTATTTTTGAATCTATATTTTCAAGGATATTCTGCTCAGTTTCAGTATCTAAAGCGGAGAGTGAGTCATCAAAAATAATAATATTCGGTTTTTTGATTAATGCTCTTGCAATGCAGATTCTTTGCTTTTGTCCGCCAGAAAGCATTACGCCACGTTCTCCCACTAAAGTTTTATACTGATCTTTAAATTCAACAATGTTTTTGTCTACATCTGCAATTTTTGCATATTCAACTACCTTTTCATGGGAAGGATTGTCAATAGAAAAACCAATATTATGCTCAATCGTGTCAGAAAAAAGATAACTTTCCTGTGGAATATATCCGATAAACTTCCGGTAGTTGGTTAAATTATGATCTTTTAAATTCTTACCGTCTATTAAAATTTCACCTTCTGTAGGATCAATCAGGCGGCAAAGAAGCAGTGCAATGGTAGATTTTCCGCTTCCGGTTTTCCCCATAATCGCTAAAGATTTTCCGGCTTCAATTTTAAAACTTAAATTATCAAGCGCTTTAATTCCTGTATTGGGATAAACGTAAGAAACATTCCGGAACTCAATATTTCCTTTTATTTCGTATTCTTCAAAGTTCTTATTGTAAATTTCAGATTGTTTATCTAAAAATTCATTAATTCTCTGCATAGAAGCTTCTGCTCTTTGATTGATAGATGTTACCCAGCCTACCATAGAAAAAGGCCAGATCAGAATATTGATATACATAAAGAAATCTGCGATTTTACCAACAGACAATTCGCCCTGAATGTATTTCTGACCGCCAATGAAAATTACCACAACATTCAGCAGACCAATCACAAAAAGTATGATGGTAAAAAAATAAGCTTCTGTTTTTGCTAAATCTAATGCCTTGTTTTGATAATCACTTACTTTTATTCCGTAATTTTTTTCAATGTATTTTTCTTTTGCAAAATATTTTACCACTCGTATTCCTGAAAAACTGTCCTGCACAAAAGTTGAAATAGCAGACTGGCTTTTCTGCATTACTTTAGACTTTTTATTGATGATAGAACTTACTTTGAATATAATGTACGATAAAACCGGCAGCGGAAGCAATGTCCATAAGGTCATAGAAACATCAGTTTTAATCATATAGACGCTGGTTATCAGCAGTAGAACCAGTAAATTTACAACATACATCACACCCGGACCAAGGTACATTCTTACCGCAACAACATCTTCGCTGAGACGGTTCATTAAATCTCCTATGGTTGTTTTCTTATAATCAGTAAGAGATAGATCCTGATAATGTCTGTAAATTTTATTTTTCAGTTCATATTCAATCCTTCTGGAGGCTACAATAATAGTCTGCCGCATCATAAAAGTAAAAAATCCGGTAAGAAGCGAGCATCCTACAATGATGGCAACATAGATTAAAACCTGTTTGTTGAAACCCAGATTTCCCTGTTGCGCAAGTTCATCTACAGACTTTCCGACAAACTGTACTTTGTATATGTTAAAAAAATTACTGGCGATGATGAATAGTAACCCCCAAAACAATAGTATTTTGTGCTTCCAAAAATAAGGGTTGAGTGTTTTCAGTGCTTTCATAAACTTTCACAAAATTACAAAAATTGAAACACTTCCGGAATTTAGTAAATTTTAAATTTCATATCTTTGCACCCATAAAAAGCTCTTTGAATGTTAGGAAGAAGACAAATCCGTGAAAAAGTGGTAGAAACCGTTTATTCGTACTACCAAAATCCTGTAAAAACAGATGTTTTAGAAAAGAATATGTTTACAGGAATAGAGAAAATCTATAATCTCTATATTTTTCAGCTTAATTTTCTGGTAGGTTTAAAGCAACTTGCCGAAAATCAAATGGAAATTGGTAAGAATAAATATTTCAAAACTGATTCTGACGTAAATCCCAACCAGAAATTTATCAACAATCAGGTTCTGAAAAAGCTTGAAGAAAATCCTGAGAGATTATTTTTTACAGGTCAGCACAAAGATCTTAAATGGGATCTGCATGATGATATGCTGGTAAAAACATTTCAGAGAATGACTGCGGGAAAGCGTTATCAGGATTTTATGAAAGAAGAAGGGTATTCTTTTGAAGAAGACCAGAAGTTCATCGGAAAGCTTTTCCTGCGTTACGTTGCGGAAAATGATGATTTTCATGATTATATCAGCGACAGGGAACTTACCTGGGCAGATGATATTCATATTGCCAATTCGATGATACAGAAAACGATTGGCTTTATGAAGGAAAATGAAGAAAGCCGTACGCTGATTAAAATGATGAAAGATGAGGATGATAAAAATTTTGCAAGTAAACTTTTGAGAGATACTCTGAATAATTGGGAAGCCAATGAGAAGAAACTCTCTGAGCGTCTTGAAAACTGGGATCTGGAAAGAGTTTCACTGATGGATAAAGTGATTTTAACAACCGCTTTTTCTGAGCTGGATCATTTTCCTCTTACCCCTTCAAGAGTAATTATCAACGAATATATTGAAATTGCTAAAGTTTTTGCAACCGATAGATCCAATATATTCATCAATGGTATTTTAGATAAATATTGTAAAGATTTAAACAGAATTTAAACAAAATAAAAATGAAAAAAACGGTATCAATATTAGCTTTATCCGTAATCGGATTCGCATTGGTTTCTTGTAAAAAAGAAGAGAAAAAAGAAGTTGAAAATGCAGAAATTATGAATGTAGATTCTACAAATGCTCCTGCAGATACAACTTCTATGCAACAGATGAACCCGGCGAATGCTGAAATGTCTGCCAATACTGCCGTTACAGGAGATGCTGCTGCACCTGCGAAATCAAACCAGCCTACTACAACAGTAGCACTTTCTGAAAGTAATTTTGATTTCGGAACTATTAAAAAAGGTAAAAAAGTAGATCACGTTTATGAAATTACCAATACAGGGACTAATCCTTTGATTATTTCTGAAGTAAAGCCTGGATGCGGATGTACTGCTCCTGATTTTACAAAAGATCCGATCATGCCGGGCAAAAAAGGTAAGATTACTTTAAGTTTTGATTCTACCAATTTTGACGGTGCTGTTAACAAATACGCAGATGTTTTTGCCAATGTTGATAAAGCTCCTATTAAATTGACATTTACTGCGAACATTCAACCATAATATAATGAATTTACAAACAATATTTTTGCAGGCTGCACAGGGAGGAAACTCTTCAACGATGCTAATCATGATGGGGGTAATGTTTGTCGGGTTTTATTTCCTGATGATCAGACCTCAAATGAAAAAGCAAAAGCAAGAGAAAAAATTTCAGGATGACTTAAAAGTAGGAAGCAGAGTAGTGCTCACTTCCGGACTGCACGGAAGAATTGCTCAAATTCAGGAAGACGGAGTTGTGATTGAGACTCTTTCCGGAAAACTGAAATTTGAAAAAGCTGCGATCTCAAGAGAATTTACCGAAAACCGTTTTGGTGAAAAAGCAACGAAAGCTGCAGCTGAAAAAACAGCAGATAAAAAAGAAATTGAAACCGAGAAAAAATAATTTTCCGTTTTTAAAATATTCGTTTCGGCGGGGTGAGCAAAGTTCACCCCGCCGAAATTTTTATACTGATTATTCATTATTGTATTGTAATATTCTTCATTTAAAGATCAAAAAAAATATCTTTGTCACATGAATCAAAACACAAACAAAACGGTTCTTATTTTAGGGGCGAATTCTGATGTAGCAAAGCAATGTATTCTGCAATATATTGAAAAAGGATTTTCCGTTATTGCAGCATCCAGAAACACAGCATCATTGAAAGAATTTGTTCAGAGAAATAATCTTGATAGAATAGTGACGGTTTTACATTTCGACTCAACAGATTTTGATTCTCATCAGAAATTTTACAATGAACTTCCAATAAAACCTCATATAGTAGTGTATGCTGCTGGATTTTTAGTTGATAACGAAAAGGCTTTAAGAGATTTCAAAGGTGCTCAACAGATGATGCTGGTCAATTATATGGGAGCAGTTTCTATTTTGAATATTATTGCAACGGATACAAGCAATCAGAATTTAGAAAGAATCATTGGTTTGTCTTCGCTTTCGGGAGTGAGAGGACGAAAAAGTAATTTTGTTTACGGAAGTACAAAAGCTGCGTTTACCACTTATTTAGCGGGTTTAAGACAGGAATTAGCTCAACAAAATATCAAAGTCAACGTTTTGATAAGCGGATATATTAATACCAAAATAAACGCAGGATTAGATTTGAATAAAAATCTTTTAATGGAACCCGATTATGTGGCAAAACATATCGTAAATGCAGGAAATTCTTTCACAATTGTTCCTAATTTTAAATGGATAATCATTTATCTGATTTTGAAAATATTACCTGAAAGTTTGGTAGCGAAACTTCCGTAATATCTTTTTCTATATTGAATTTTCAGACAATCGGCGATCTGTTTGTCATTCCGGTAGGAATCTCAACAACGTTTCATAAAGTATAATTTAGATTCCTACGGAAAGACAAACAGACTGTTAATTGATTGCTTTGTAAAACTCATAAATCAAATTACATATTCTGCAACAATTCCAAAGCCTTCATCATATCAATTCCTTTTCCCAAAACTGGCTTAAACAAATCTCCTTTTTCTTTAATTCTTTCTAGCGCATTATGAATCGTATAATCAGTAGGTTTCAGACCGGGTTTCAGTTCGTCCCACTCCAGAGGCATAGAAACGGATGCTCCTTCTTTCGGACGGATGCTGTAGACGCTCGCTAAAGTCTGTCCAGATCTGTTTTGAAGATAATCAAGATAAATTTTAGTATCGTCTCGTTTCTTTAAACTTCGTTCTAAAGTAGTAAGTTCAGGAAGATGGGTGTTTACCTTCTTCATTAGAATATGGGCAAAATCTTTTACCTGATCAAAATCGTACTGCTTTTTCATCGGAATATAAACATGAATTCCTGTACTTCCGGAAGTTTTGCAATAACCTTTCACTTTAATTGATTTTAAAACTTCATTTACCTGTAAAGCTGTTTCTATGACATCATCAAAACTGTTTTTCTTTGACGGATCAAGATCCAAAACCAGAAAATCAGGATTTTCTAAATCCGGAACAGAAGCATTCCAAGGATTAAGATCGATACAGCCCAAATTATTGAGATACGCTAAAGTTGCTTTATCATTACAGATGACATAATCAATGTATTTATCGGTAGAATCTGAATGTACTTTTGTTGTTTCAATCCAATCCGGAAGAGAATCTCCTGCATCTTTTTGATAAAATCCCGATTCTTCAATTCCGTTGGGAAAACGATTGAGAGAAAGCGGACGGTTTTTCAGATGGGGTAAAATATATTGTGCGACAGATTGATAATATTCAATCACATCACCCTTTGTAATGCCGTCTTTTGGGAAATATACTTTATCCTTATTGGTGAGTTTTACTTTGTGTCGGTTGAGGGTGATTTCTTTATCAGATTCAGAATCAGACTTTTTTACGGGTTTTTTTGTCATTTTTTCAGGTTTTTGAGGTGTGGTGTTTTGAAGGTCGTCAATTGTTTTATCTTCTCTTATAGCGACAAATACAGGATGGCGGAACATTCCGTCTTTGGTGATTTCAGAAAATTTTACTTCACAGATAAGCTCTGGTTTTACCCATGTAACGGGCATATTTGTTTTTGGAGCGGTTTCAAAAGGAGATTCTTTCTGTTCTATTTTTGTTAATTTAGAATGAATTTTTTTCAGCAATTCAGCATTGAATCCTGTTCCGGTATGTCCGGCGTAAATTAATTCTCCATCAATATATTTTCCTAAAATTAAAGCTCCAAAGCCGATTCTGGAACCTTTAGGTTCGGTAAAACCGCAAATAACTGCTTCTTCAGTGTTGGTAAATTTTATTTTCAGCCAGTCTGTACTTCTGCTGTTTTCTGTATAAATACTGTCGGCTTTTTTAGCAATCATTCCTTCCAGATTCATTTTTTTCATCTGATCGAAGAAATCAATTCCGTTTTCCGGAACATGATCACAATATTTAATCAAATTAGTTTCTACCAATGCATCTTTCAAAAGTTCTTTTCGTTGAAATAAGGGAAGTTCTTGAGTAGAATATCCATTCAGCCAAAGCAAATCAAAAACCTGATAAGTAAGTGCTAAATCAGGATTATCGCCAATCTGCTGAAGCAATTGAAAGCTTGGTTTTCCGTTTTCATCGTAAGCTACAATTTCACCATCAAGAATCATATGGTGCTTCTGTGCCTTAAAATCTTCGCTTATTTTTTTGAATTTACTTAAAAAAGAAATTCCGTTTCTGGAATAGAATAGAGGTTCTTTCTTGCTGAGATCAGCAACAGCTCTGTAGCCGTCCCATTTTATTTCGAAGATCCAGTCGGGATGATCAAAGGCTTCCTCCGAAAGTTTTGCAAGCATAGGTTTGATGTAGCTTGTCAGCTTTTTCTCTTCGCCTAAAGTATTGAATTTTCTATAGTGGGATTCGGTTGTGATAGAGCTTACTTTTTTTTGCCTGTTTTTGGGCTTTTTTTTTCCTCTAAAAATTTTGACACCTGAGAGTTTTTTGAAACATTCTCCTCTGCATCATATTCTTCTTCAGCGAATTTATCTTTATGTTTAATTAAAAGCCATGCATTGTTCTCAGCATTTTTCATTTTAACCAAAGCAAATTCTCCTTTCAGTTTTTTTCCGTGCAAAATGAATTTTAATGAGCCGTCTTTTAATTCTTTTAACAATTCTTTTTCGTTTGAAAGTTTACTTGTTTCGTCTAAAGCTTCATAAGTTCCGCTGTCCCAGACTTCCACTTGTCCTGCTCCGTAATTTCCGTCAGGTATATTTCCTTCAAAATCTTTGTAATCATAAGGATGATCTTCCACCATCATTGCCAACCGTTTGTCATCAGGATTTAAGGAAGGACCTTTCGGAACTGCCCAGCTTTTCAAAACACCTTCCATTTCAAGCCTGAAATCATAATGAAGTCTGCTTGCTGCATGTCGTTGAACAACAAAAATTAACTTGTCGTCGCTTTTTTTTGTCGTTCCCTTCGGTTCGGTGGTTTCATCGAACTTTCTTTTATTATTGTAATCTTTTAAAGCCATAATTATGAAGCATTTTTAGATTTAGAACCTTGCAGACTGGCTTTCAGCTGAGCCATCAGATCAATTACTTTACCTTGTTTTGCAGGTTCAGATTTTTTGACTTTTACCGTTTTTCCTTTTGCTTTTTTCTTGATAATTTTCAAGAGTTCAGCAGAGTAAGTGTTTTTATAAACAGTTGGATCAAATGTTTCAGATAATTGTTCGATTAAATTTTTTGCCATTTTGAGTTCGGCGGGTTTTGGTGCTTTTTTAGCCGGAATTTTGAGATCTTTGTAATCCCGTATTTCTTCTGAAAAGCGGAGTCTGTTCAAAACCAGAATTTCATCATTATAAGGACGGATAAGACCGATTGCTTCGGTATCACGAAGGACAAATGTCCCGATTCCTACCATTTTGGTTTGCTCTAAAGCTTTGATTAATAATCTATAAGCGTTTTCGCCGTTTTTTTGCGGTTCTAGAAAGTAGGGATTCTCAAAATAAACCGAGTCAACTTCAGCTTCTTTTACAAAATGCTCAATAGAAAGAATCTTTGTTTTCTCAGGACTGGCGGCTTCGTAATCTTCTTCATCAAGAATGATGTATTTATCATCCATTAAATAGCCTTTCACAATATTCGCCCACTTAACTTCCTTTCCGGTTTTTTCATTGACTCTTTTGAATCTGATATTAGAATAATCTGATTTGTCAAGCATATCCAAATCCAGCTTGCTGGTTTCGGTTGCAGAATAAATTTTCACAGGGATATTAACTAAGCCAAAGCCGATGGCGCCTTTCCAGATTGCTTTCATTGTAATTTGATTTAATTAAAATCTACAATCATTGTGCCGAGTATTGTTTTAGAAAAGGTTATATTTTACGCTGAGACTGTAATTTTTTTATTTTATTACCTTTGTAACTTCTTCAGAATAGTCACTTTCTGTAAACATACACGGTTTCGGTGTATATTTTGCCTTTCATATGCCGGAATTCTTACTAATCAATGTAAAACTAAAATATTTTATGAAAGATTTAGATTTAACGAATGTACAAAACAACTGGGAAAACTTTGTTTCATCTGCGGTCACAATGGCTCCAAGACTTATTACAGCGCTCTTATCTGCTGTGCTTATATTTATTGCCGGACGATGGATTATCGGAATTTTGAAAAAACTCATCAGAAAAGCTTTCGTTAAAAAAGGAGTTGAAATTTCTTTGCAGAAGTTTATGCTGAATGTCATTACTTGGGCACTGAATATTTTGTTGTTTATCATTGTTGTTACCCAGCTCGGAGTACAGACTTCAGCTTTTGTAGCCATGATTGGTGCTGCAGGGTTGGCTGTAGGTTTAGCATTGCAGGGATCGCTTGCTAATTTTGCAGGCGGAATATTGATACTGCTTTTAAAACCTTTTAAAGTAGGCGATTATATTGAAGTGAAATCTGGTGAATCAGGAACAGTACATGAAATTGATATTTTCCATACCCGATTAATAACGCCTCAAAATCAGATGGTTGTGATTCCGAATGGTGATGTTTCCAACAACAGTATCACCAATTATACTCATTTAGGAACTCGTCGTACCTGGTTTAATATCGGAGTTTCATACGATACAGATCTGAAACAGGCTAAAGATATTCTTCTTGATGTTATTAAAAACAACCAATATGCTTTTGATGATCCTGCACCACAGGTGGTAGTTACAGAATTGGGAGACAGCGCAGTCAATCTTTCTGTAAGAGCAACAACTTCTCTGGATAATTTTTGGACAATGAATGAGGAGTTAATCATCAGCTGCAAAAAAGCACTTGACAATGCCGGGATTGAAATTCCTTTTCCTCAAAGGGATTTGCATGTTTATCAGCGTTCTTAAATTTACATTATCATGTTTGGATGGAGGAAATATTAATTGTGGTGTAATATTATTTGATTTTTGCAGAAAATGCCTCATTGGTTTTAAAGAAGTCAAAACCTATATCAAAAGTGTACAATTGATGATTTTTGCTTTCTAACTTAAAGTATCTTCCATCACTTTCTATATTTCTTTTCATTTGTGCATAGTCATCATAATCAAATTTTTCCGGAAGAATTAAAATTCCTCTTTGTTTATATTTTGATTTGAATTGAGTTTCTGTTTTCTTTGAATTCAGGAGTAAAGTTTGAAGATAGAATATCTCTGATTTTCGAAAATGATAATTTGAAAAAATGGGACTGAAAATGGGAAAGTCGTAGTCAATCTTTTTCAGGTTCGCATTCTGATATAGATATTTTATTTTAGTTAAAATAGATTTTAGTTGACGGGGTTCACTATGTCCATAAGCGTAGATAGTTTTGATAATTTTTTTATCATTTAAAAAAGATACGCTTATATCTGGCAAATCTGTTGCATCGATGCTGTATTCGTTTTTTAGTTCTGCGAACCTAATTTTATTTAGTTCTGAAACTAATTCCTGAAAAATTTCTTTATTGATATTTCCTTTAAATAATCCATTATATGGAGTATTGCTTTCTCCTAAATAGACAATGTTTCCATTGTTATCAACAGATATTGAACTTATAGGACAGTCTCCGAAACAAGGACCCAAAGATAAAGTGATTTGAGATAATTTAATTTTAGAAGAGGCTTCTGCTTTTCTTTTTCGAAAATAAAATGTTACTTTTTCCTCCTTATTGTAAAGGGCTAGAGTATTTTTTGATAAATATGAAATTTTTTGCGAAAAATAATGCTGAGTGATTGTATTAAGTATATAAAGACTATCATTTTCAACGTAAAATTTGCTTTTTTGTCCCATGTATTTATCCTCATTGTCCCTTTCTTCTCTTTGGAAAAATCCGTCATTTAATACAAATATTGAATCTTTACTGAACCTGAAATCAGATTGAATATAGACCATCGACGAATCAGAAACTCCTACAGTATTTGCAAATTCCCAATCACCTAAAAGCAATTCCGGATTAACTGTATTTTTTTTACAGCTTACAAAACAAAGAAAGCTTAAAAGGTAAACAAAATATTTTTGCATAAAAAAGCAGGATTCACTGTAGAATCCTGCTTCTAATATAATTAATTTTATATAAAATTTATCCTTTTAAATTCAATTTCAGTTCCAGTTCATCGAGCTGTTCATCAGCAATCGAAGAAGGAGCATCAATCATCACATCACGTCCCGAATTGTTTTTAGGGAACGCAATATAGTCTCTGATCACTTCGTTTCCGTCCAAAATAGCTACCAAACGGTCAAATCCGAAAGCTAAACCTCCATGAGGCGGCGCTCCGTATTTGAAGGCGTTCATTAAGAAACCAAACTGTGCTTCCGCTTCTTCTTTTGAGAATCCTAAAAGGTCGAACATTTTAGACTGCAAATCTCTGTCAAAAATTCTGATGGAACCACCACCGATTTCGTTTCCGTTTAAGACCATATCATAAGCGTTAGCTCTTGCTTTTCCGGGATCTGTTTCCAATAAATGAATATCTTCAGGCTTTGGAGAGGTAAAAGGGTGGTGCATTGCGTGGTAACGTCCGCTTTCCTCATCAAATTCCAAAAGAGGGAAATCAACGACCCAAAGTGGAGCGAATTCGTTTCCTTTTCTTAATCCCAAACGGTTTCCAAGTTCCATTCTTAAAGCCGAAAGTTGGGTTCTTACCTTATTTTCGTTTCCGGAAAGAATCAACATCAAGTCTCCTTCTTTAGCTCCGAATTTTTCGATAATTTTTGCCAGATCTTCTTCGTTATAGAATTTATTAACCGAAGAAGTTTTTACTCCGTCATTCTGGAATTTAACCCAAACCATTCCCGAAGCTCCGATCTGTGGTCTTTTCACCCAGTCAACAAGTTCATCAATTTGTTTTCTTGTATAATCTGCACACCCTTCTACATTGATTCCGACAACCAGTTCTGCTTCATCAAATATTTTGAAATCTTTTCCTTTTACTAAATCATTCAGTTCCACGAATTCCATTCCGAAACGGATGTCCGGTTTATCGTTTCCGTATTTCTGCATCGCATCAGCAAAAGTCATTCTCGGGAAATCTCCGAATTCCTGACCTGTAATGTCTTTCAACAAGGTTTTCGTCATTCCTTCAAAAACATTCATTACGTCTTCCTGCTCTACAAAAGCCATTTCGCAGTCAATTTGTGTAAATTCCGGCTGTCTGTCGGCTCTTAAATCCTCATCACGGAAACATTTCACGATCTGGAAATATTTATCCATTCCACCGACCATCAATAACTGTTTGAATGTTTGTGGAGACTGCGGTAAAGCGTAAAACTGTCCCGGATTCATTCTGCTTGGAACCACGAAATCTCTTGCTCCTTCCGGAGT
Organism: Chryseobacterium binzhouense; assembly: GCF_007474545.1. Lineage (GTDB taxonomy): Bacteria > Bacteroidota > Bacteroidia > Flavobacteriales > Weeksellaceae > Chryseobacterium > Chryseobacterium binzhouense. The sequence continues at coordinate 35,772 of NZ_VKOG01000006.1, read as the reverse complement.
GGATTTAATTAAAACCGGAGTTTCAACCTCGATAAAACCGTTGTCTGAAAGATAATTTCTCACTTTCTGCGCCATTTTGTGACGGAAAATCAATTTATCTTTTACAGGATTTCTTCTGATATCTAGGTAACGGTATTTCATTCTCAATTCTTCACCGCCGTCCGTTTCATCTTCAATGGTGAAAGGCGGAAGTTGAGATTCGTTAAGAACTTCTAATTTTTCAACTAAAAGCTCAATTTCTCCTGTAGGAATATTAGGGTTTTTGCTTACTCTTTCGATAACTTTTCCGGTAACCTGAATCACAAATTCACGTCCCAGTTTTTTAGCATTTTCCATCAGTTCCGCTGAAGAACGATCCTGATCGAAAACGAGCTGTGTAATTCCGTAACGATCCCGAAGATCTATCCAAATCATAAATCCTTTATCACGAATGGTTTGTACCCATCCTGAAAGTGTAACTTCTTCATTAAGATTTTTAAGAGATAATTCTCCGTTGGTGTGCGATCGAAACATTATAATTTAAGGTTTAAAGTTTATGGTTCAAGGTTTTGAACCTTTGACAATTTTTCGTTGGCAAAGATAAGGTTTTTGCAGGTTTTTAAAAACAAAAAAACTTCCCGAAGGAAGTTTAAATATTTTTAAATATAATGATTAAAGAATCGCTGTTATGGCAGACTGTTTAGATTCTGATGCGTAATCTTTTGCCGTTTTACCGTCATTATCTTTTGCGTTTTTGTTAGCTCCTTTTTTAAGAAGATTTTTAGCAGCGTTCATATTGCCGTATTTTGCAGCAGTCATCAAAGGAGTTACGCCGTCACAAGCTTTATTTACATCAGAATTATTGCTCATCAGAAAATTGGCAATATTGTTTTTCTGGTATTTTATACTGTAAGAAAGCATTGTTGTGGAAAGTTCTTTTACACTCATGCATTTATCATATTCTGCATTTGTGAAAGCTTTTTTGAAGGTTTCTACGTTGTCTGTCTGAATTGCTGCTCTTTGGTTTTTATTTAACTGTTGTGCAGAAACTAAACTTGTAAAAGCAATTAATCCGAATAGCAACGTTGAAGTCAATATTTTTTTCATGAATTTTATTTTTAATTTTATACAAATCTAAATAAATTTTTTGATACATTATCAATCGTTAATCCATTTCATTGCTTTTTCTAAAACTTCATCTTTACCATTTTTTATTCCGTCAATAGTAGGTTTTATTTCCTCGTCAGGAATGATCCCTATTCTTTGGGTTTCTTTTCCATCCGGATAATAAACTCCTATTCCGGTGATCATAGTTTTGATGTTGCCCGGAAGTACAAATTCGGAAACATTGCCATCTGCTCCTGCTGTATGGGAACCAAAAACTTTTGCATTTGGAGCTGTTCTGAAAGCCATGGTGTGATATTCTGCACTACTTTGAGTAGTCTCATTAATCAGAATTGCAATTTTTCCCTGATAAGCGCTCTTCTCTGATCCGGGAACTTCTAAATCTGAAGTAAATGTAAAAAGTCCTGGTTGATAATTTTTTGTTTTTGTGAATTTTACAAAATTGGAAGCGTTAGGCTTTAGTAATTTTCCCATCTTAAATACTACAAAGTCTGAAGGATAGCTTCTGAGATCAATAATTAATCCTCTCGTGTCTTTTATCTTATCGAAAATGGAAGGCACTTCATCTGCTTTTACACTACCCATGTAAAAATAAGCAATATCATTGTTAAGAGTTTTGAAAAATTCTTTTACCTTTTTCTGATAGTTTAATTCTTTGATTGTATATGTTTTAATTACTTTTTCTTGTGATTTTCCGTCATGTATGAATTTTATTTTAATTGACTCATTATTAGTTCTTAGCAGATAACTTGAAATATCTCTTAATTGAGCAGCATAATTTGAAGCAGGAACGTATTTTAGAATGTTTTTGATAAAGTCTTCAGTTTTTACACCATCAATTTCTGTAATAATGTCACCCTTCTGAATTCCGGTTTCTTTGGCTAAATTTTCGTTATAAAAATCATTAACAATAGCTTTGTCCTCAACAAAATTCATCTGTAAAGCTGAATAACGAGTTCCAAAAAATTCGTAAATACTTTTATTATGATTAATTACATAAGCATGCGAATCACGTACTCTTCCGATAATTTCGAGAGATACCAAAGCATATTCAGTCTCGTTTTCTGCATTGATAAATTTGGGAACAAATTCTTTCAAAACATCTTTCCAGTCTTCTTCAATAAGATATTTGTAAGGAAAATAATATTGAATAATATTCCAGTATCTGTAAAGAGAAAGTAAACGGAAACCTGCATCGGGATAGATCATGTTTTGATAAGACTTTTCGTTTCTGAAATCAGGATTGCCCACATTTTTAAAAAAATCTACGTAATAGTTAGCATGAGGTCTTTTCGCATATTTTAATTTGAGAAGTTCCTGAGAAAGTTCTTTTGAAAATCCTGAATTGGTAATCCAGTCTAAGTCTGGTTTTACTTTCACGTTTTGGATCTCTGAAGCTTTAATAACCTCATATTTGCCCAAATTTTTGATCCATTCAGTAATTACTGCGTCTCTTTCGTTTATTGGGATATTTTTTGTTTTTTCATATATTCTGAAAAGTTCGTAATCCCAGTTGTAATTTCCTTCTGCAACTGCCGGATGATAATATTTCAGATATCCCCAAATAAGACCTAGTTGAGTAAGTTTTTCCACATTATTTTTGTCTGTAGGGATATTTGAAATTTTAGAGCCAGAGTCAAACTCTTTATCTAAATCAACTTTAGTCATTTTTTTCTCAAAAACTTTAGCTTTACTTACGTCTTTTCCGTCAATAGAGATTTTTAAATTGTCAAACCATGCTTTTCCTTTTCCTGTAATCAAAGTTCCAAAAACAATTTTTTGAGTATTCTCAGGAGACATATTAACGGTTATCTCATACTTCTTCCAATCATTAGTACCTTTTAAATCTGTCTTTTTCATATTGTCAAAGGCGATGTCCGGATCAATCCGAATCCAAAGACCTGCAAATCCGTCTGTAATATTTTCAGTTTTGATGTACCCGGAAAGGGTAATTTTTTTTCCTTTATAATTTTCAGGAAGTGTATACATTAATGCTTTAAATTCAGAACCTTCTTCTGCATGAAAAACTACTGAAGTTTTTCCTTCCTGCTTTTCTTTATAATCTGAAGATATTGTTGCTGAACCATCTCCAAATGTTTCCCACTGTGAAGGGAAATTATTTTCAAATTTCTCAAAATTTAAATTGTCTATTTTTTTTTGAGCAAAAGAATTTAAGCTTAAAGATAATAAGATTGGAAGTAAAAACTTATACATTGATATTTTTTTTCCAAATCTAGTGATTAATATTATAAGTAATAATTTCTTAACATTTTTTATAAAAAATCAATCAGAATTGTATCGTGAAATCTTTTTGTTAATTTCTTTTTTGAAAATTTTAACAGTCTGAATTGTTGATTTTAGAAGAATGTTTTCTAAATTCGTGATAATCATCAAAAGAAATTTTTTATTATGGGAAAAGGAGACAAAAAATCAAGAAGAGGTAAGATTAATAATGGTAGCTATGGTAAAAGAAGACCTAAAAAAAGTGCCAAATCTCATAAATCCTCTGAAAGCGAAAAAGCTTAAAACAAAAAGACCGAATTTTCTTCGGTCTTTTTATATTGTAGATCAATTGAGTTTATTTAAACAAACCACCAAGTAAGTCGCCGATTCCGCCGCTTTGCTGCTTCTGCTGTTGTCCGCTTCCAAGTACGCTTCCTAAAATATCATTCAGCGGATTTCCCGACGATTGAGATTGTCCGCCACCTAAAACACTTCCTAAAATATCATTTAAAGGATTTGATTCCTGTTGTTGAGCATGGTTTTGTGCGCCGCCTAAAATGCCGCCTAAAAGATCGCCAAGTCCTCCGGCTCCTACATTATTTTGCTGCTTTTCCTTACCTATGTAACCCATAATGACCGGAGCAAGCATTGCGAGAATTGGTCCTATTTTGTCGATAGAAATTCCTGTGTTTTGAGAAAGCTGATTTTCAACGGTTGATTTTTGGTTTCCGAAAATGTGCGACAGAATAGAGCCTCCTTCATTTTGTCTGGATTCAAGCTGTGCGGTATCATCCAGAATACTTCCGTCATGATCTTTATCCAAAGCATTATTCAGTGCTTCTGCTTCTTTGGCATCCTGAGATTTGTTTCTCAGATAAGAGATAATCAAAGGAGTAGCTACTGCTAAAAGCGCGATGATCTGATTTTTGCTGATTCCGAATTTATTTTCAGCCTGTTGTGCTACCTGATTTCCTGTGTTTCCTGTTAAAAGGTCGATTAAGTTCATTTTTTGTGTTTAAATTAATTGTTACAAAACCAAAGGTATTAAATTTAGTTCATTAAAACTTAAATAGAGAAAAATTACCGTTAATTTTTCAAAATAGGAACGTTTGAACAAGCTTCGCCAAACATCAGAGATTTTACGACAGGCTTTAATTTTTCTACCAGTTCAACGTATGCATTTTCAGGAATAGCCTTGTCTGTGCATCCTTTCACTAAAACACGCTTTCCGTTCATTTCAGAAAAATCATAGTTTTGTATTGCATCGTGCATGAGGATGATTTCAAGATTTTCTGCATCCCCAAATACAATTTTTTTAGCAGTATCTGCAAGTTTTGCCGTGATGAGAAAATACGCCCAGAGTGGTACAATAGCATCTGCGGAATTATAGATGTATACGTAGCTGTCTTTATATTCTTCTCCATTGATTGCTGCTACTTTTTCCCGGAAATCTTTTTCTTTTAAAACCATTTCCATGAATAGAAAGTCTTTCAGGTCAATACCTCTTCTTTCACCTTTCGAAACCAGATCGGCAATATCAAAATTGATCAGTCCGCTTTCTGCAACTTTGTTTCTGATTTCAAATTCTTCTGACATTTTTATCATTATCTTTGGAACAAAATTAATTAAATATAATCTTAAATCTGAGGTCTGATAGGTAGAATTGATAAAATCACTTATCATTCGTCACTCATTTTTTATGAAATATTATATCATTGCCGGTGAAGCTTCCGGAGATCTGCATGGGAGCAATCTGATGAAAGCTTTAAAAGAAAAAGATCCGTCTGCAGAATTCAGATTCTGGGGCGGTGACCTGATGCAGAAGCAAGGCGGAACTTTGGTAAAACATTACCGCGATCTGGCTTTCATGGGATTTCTTGAAGTGGCTATGAATCTGAGAACAATTCTTAATAACATTAAGTTCTGCAAAGAAGATATCAGAAACAGTAAACCAGATATTTTAATTTTGGTAGATTATCCCGGCTTCAATCTGAGAATTGCAAAATTTGTCAAAGAATTGGGCATAAAAGTGGTTTACTATATTTCTCCACAACTTTGGGCGTGGAAGGAAGGCCGTGTGGAAATCATCAAAAAATATGTTGATGAAATGATGGTTATTCTGCCTTTTGAAGAAGATTTTTATAACAAGCACGGCGTAAAATCTCATTTTGTAGGACATCCGTTATTGGATGCGCTTTCTTCGCTCAAGGAAATCAATACAAATGATTTTAAAACTGAAAACGGCTTAAACGAAAAAGAAATTATTGCGCTTTTACCAGGTTCCAGAAAACAGGAAGTCGAAAAAATGCTGGAAATCATGCTTTCTGTTCGTCCGAATTTTGAAAATTATCAGTTTGTGATTGCAGGCGCCCCGAGTTTGGATAAAGAATTTTATCAAAAATATGTAGATGAAAATGTGCATTTTGTTTCCAATAAAACGTACGATCTATTAAGGTGCTCAAAAGCCGCTTTGGTCACTTCGGGAACGGCAACTCTGGAAACCGCTTTGCTGAATGTTCCGGAAGTGGTTTGCTATCGCGGAAGTAAAATTTCTTATGCTATTGCCAAAAGACTGGTTAAAAATATCAAATATATTTCTTTGGTCAATTTGATAATGGATAGGGAAGTGGTGAAAGAATTGATTCAAAATGAACTTAATACCCAAAATCTTATCAAAGAGTTAAATTCTATTCTGAATGGCGAAAAAAGAAATCAGATGCTCAATGATTTTGATCTTTTGCGCGAAAAATTAGGAGGAAAAGGGGCAAGTGAAAATGCAGCAAATGTGATTTTGAAACTGAAATAGTAAAAACAGTTTTTCGTTTCATAAAAAATTTCTAATTTAGTTTGCTCAAACACAAATGATTTGAACAAACAGCCATTTCTCATTGCGGTTTTTTGCTTTATTCTTGGGATTTTCTTTCAGGATTATTTTCTTTTAACAGAAAAGATTGTTTTTATTATCGTTCCCATTATTGCCACTTTCTGTGGATTATTTTTCATCAATCGTTCTGATCTTTTTAAAATCAGAATTTTGCTTTTCTCAGCCATGTTCTTTTTATCTGGAATTGCCTTTCATGGTTTTAATATCCATCATTCTCAGTCTTTTAATTTACAAGCAAATGAGGTAATTGTATTTAAAATATCAAAAAAGCTCAATTCAAACGAAAAATATAAAAAATATGAGGTCTTAGCTGAAGCTGACAATCAAACTTTTAAAGCAATTGTAAATATTAAAAGAGAATCGGAAGATTTAGATTTTAATCATTACTATAAATCGCAGGCTTATATTACTCAGCCTCAGAATCCTGAATATGATTTCCAATTTGATTACAAAAAATATCTTTCAAGAAAAAACATTTTTTATCTGGTCTATGTGAATGGGGAGGTTTCATCCGTAGCCAGAAATGACCTCAGTTTTGCTGAAAAGTCCAAACAAAAAAGATTAGAAGTTCTACAGGAAATCAATAATTCGAAAATGTCATCAAAAAGCCGTGAGTTTTTAAAAGGAATTATTTTGGCAGACCGCACCGAAATTGATGCTGAAACTGTTAAGGACTTTAACCGCTCAGGATTGGTGCATTTGCTGGCAATTTCGGGAACTCATATTGCGGTTATTTTCGGAATTTTTTATTTTTTGTTGACTAAATTTTCGCCTTTTAGCCTTAGGAGATATGCGGTTCTTTGCAGTCTTGTCTTTATATGGATTTTTGCATTTTTTATTGGTTTTGAAAATTCAGTAGTTCGGTCATGCATTATGCTGAGTATCTATTTCATCTATGTAATTCTGCAAAGAAAGCCTGATCTGCTTCACTCTCTTTCAGTTTCGGCGTTCATTATTTTGGTTGCTGATACTCATCAGATCTTTGATGTTGGTTTTCAGCTGAGTTTTCAAGCGGTTTTAGGGATTTTTTGGCTGAATCAGCCTATTTTAAAATATTTTCCCAAGCAGGATTCTTTTATGAAAAAACTTTTATACAATACCGTTTCCATCTCCGTATCTGCACAATTGGCTACTCTGCCTTTGGTTTTGTATTATTTTCACCAGTTTTCGTTTGTTTCTATTGTTGCCAATTTTGTTATTGTTCCTTTTTCTCAGTTGATTATCATCTTTTCTTTTGTTATGACGGGCTTAATTGCTGTAGATCTTGAATTTTATATATTAAATACCGTTTATGACAGCCTGATCAAGATTTTATTGAAAGTTATCCATTGGTTTGCAGAATTCGATGTACTATTTTTTGAGAATATTTCTTTTAATTTAGCTGAGGTTTTTGTGTTCTATATATTTGTTTATTATGTGAGATTTTATTTTAATAAAGCATGTCTTAAAACTGCCTATAGAGTAATTTTTGTCGTTTTTGCTTTTCTTTTTGTGAGAATTTCATTTCAAATTTATTATAATTTTCAGAATGAAATTCATACTTTTACCTATAGAAAATTGAATGTAGTGGTAATAAAAAACGGTGACAATGCTGTTTTTCTGTTGAAAAACTCATCTGAAGAAAACAAGATCAGGCAGTTTATTATTAATCCTTACATTTCGTCCAGAAGAATAAATAATTTTGAAATAAAACATATTCCCGATTCTGTAAAAACAGTTAAAATTGGACATAATCAGTATGATGTAGATTAATAGATCTGCTTTCTCAAGAGTTCTTTTTTTGTTCTTATTTAGAAAGATTACAAACTATCTAATAGTGAGATTTCTCAGTTTCTTGTATTGTTAACATTTCCTAATTTTGTGGAAAATCAAATTTAAACTTAATATGGCAGGTTTAACAAGTTCTACAATTGGTAGAAAATATGCAATGGCATTGTCAGCAATGTTTTTGCTAATATTTCTAGTGATGCACCTTTCTGTAAATCTATTATCGGTTTTCGGACAAGATGCTTACAATAATGCTTCTCAGTTTATGGGGTATAATCCTCTGATTCAGTTCTTAATGCAGCCTGTTTTAATGTTTGCTGTGATATTCCATTTTGTAATGGGATTTGTGCTGGAAATAAAAAATAATAAAGCACGTCCTGTAGGTTATAACGTAAACAACGGATCGGCAAACTCTACGTGGATGTCAAGAAACATGCTGATTTCAGGAGCTGTAATTTTAGCTTTTATTTTTCTACACATGTACGATTTCTGGGTACATGAGATGAATTATAAATACATAGACGGATTGCCTGTAGAGGAGACACGCTTTTGGGGAGATTTGCACGCTAAATTTGCAGATCTTTGGAGAGTAGTACTATATGTAATTTCGTTTATTTTATTGGGATTGCATTTGGCTCACGGTTTCCAGTCTTCTTTTCAATCGATAGGAGCAAGACATCCGAAATATACTCCGATAATTAAAGCTTTTGGGAACTGGTATTCTATTCTGATTCCTCTAGGTTTTATCTTTATTGCAATTTTTCATTACGTAACTCAATAATATCACTATACTAATATGAGTAAATTAGATTCAAAAATTCCAGCAGGTCCTCTAAAGGATAAATGGAAAAATCATAAAGACCATATGAACCTCGTTGCACCAAACAACAGAGATAAGATTGATATTATTGTTGTTGGTACAGGTTTGGCAGGTGGTTCTGCTGCTGCAACTTTGGCAGAGCAGGGATATAATGTTAAGGCTTTCTGTTATCAGGATTCTCCAAGAAGAGCGCATTCTATCGCAGCTCAGGGAGGTATTAATGCAGCTAAAAATTATCAGGGAGACGGTGACTCTACTTACAGATTGTTCTATGACACCATCAAAGGCGGTGACTACAGAGCAAGAGAGGCAAACGTTTACAGATTAGCTGAAGTTTCTGCAAATATTATCGACCAGTGCGTTGCTCAGGGTGTACCTTTTGGGCGTGAGTACGGAGGTCAGTTAGATAACCGTTCATTTGGTGGGGTTCAGGTAAAAAGAACATTCTACGCAAAAGGACAAACGGGTCAACAGCTATTGTTAGGAGCCTATTCTGCAATGAGCCGACAAATCGGTAAAGGCAGAATTAAAATGTACAACCGTCATGAAATGATGGATCTTGTTATCGTAGACGGAAAAGCAAGAGGAATTATTGCAAGAAATCTGGTAACAGGTGAAATCGAAAGACATTCTGCACATGCAGTGGTTATTGCTTCAGGAGGTTATGGGAACGTATATTTCCTTTCTACTAATGCAATGGGTTCCAATGTTTCTGCAGCATGGAAAATTCACAAAAAAGGAGCGTATTTTGCAAATCCTTGTTATGTTCAGATTCACCCGACATGTATTCCGGTTCACGGGACTCAGCAGTCTAAACTTACTTTAATGTCTGAATCTTTAAGAAATTCCGGAAGAATCTGGGTTCCTAAAAAGATTGAGGATGCACAGGCTATCAGAGAAGGGAAACTAAGACCTGAAAATATTAAGGAAGAAGACAGAGATTATTATCTGGAAAGAAGATATCCAGCATTTGGTAACCTTGTACCTCGTGACGTTGCTTCAAGAGCAGCTAAAGAAAGATGTGATGCCGGATATGGAATTGAAAATAACGATACTCAGGAAGGTGTTTACCTTGATTTCTCTACGGAGATCATGAAAAAAGGTAGAGAAGCTGCTATTGAGAAGCATATCAATAATCCTACAGATCAGCAGATTTATGATTTAGGAAAAAGCTGGGTAGAGGAGAAATACGGAAACTTATTCGTCATGTACGAAAAAATTACAGCAGACGATCCTTACAAAACTCCAATGAAAATTTATCCTGCGGTTCACTATACTATGGGTGGTGTTTGGGTAGATTACAATTTACAGTCTACAATTCCGGGATGTTTCGTTATCGGTGAAGCAAATTTCTCAGATCACGGAGCCAACAGACTGGGTGCTTCTGCCTTGATGCAAGGTTTGGCTGATGGATATTTTGTGCTTCCTTACACGATTGCAGATTATCTTTCTGCGGATATCAGAACGGGACAGATTTCAACCAATTCTTCGGATTTTGAACAGTCTGAAAAAGAAATTAAAGAAAAAATTGATTTCTTCTTAAATAATAAAGGAACGCATTCAGTAGACTATTTCCACAAAAAGTTAGGAAACATTATGTGGAATAAAGTAGGAATGGGAAGAACTCCTGAAGGTCTGCGTGAGGCGATCAAAGAAATTGAAGAAGTAAGAAACGATTTCTGGAAAAACGTAAAAGTTCCGGGAGACAATAACGGAATGAATACAGAGCTTGAGAAAGCTTTCAGAGTTGCCGACTTCTTAGAGTTAGGACAACTGATGGCAATTGATGCACTGCACAGAAATGAGTCTTGCGGAGGTCACTTCCGTGAAGATCACTCAACTCCGGAAGGAGAAGCAGAAAGAGATGATTTAAATTTCAAATACGTAGGAGCTTGGGAATATAAGGGTGGAGACATCAATCAGGAAGTGCTTCATAAAGAAGATCTGGTTTATGAAAACATCGAAGTTAAAACAAGAAGCTACAAATAATCTCCAACCTATAAATATATCATTATGAGTGCAAAAAAAGGATTACATCTTACACTGAAAATTTGGAGACAAAAAAATAATAAATCTAAAGGTCAGTTTGAGACTTATAAAATATCGGATGTTTCTACAGATTCTTCATTTTTGGAGATGTTGGATATCCTTAATGAGAATTTAATCAACGAAGGTAAAGAGCCCATCGCTTTCGATCACGACTGTCGTGAAGGAATCTGCGGAATGTGTTCTCTTTACATCAACGGTAGAGCACACGGTCCGGATACGGGAATTACCACTTGTCAGTTGCACATGAGAATGTTCAAAGACGGTGAAACGATTGTTATTGAACCTTGGAGAAGTGCAGCATTTCCTGTAATTAAAGATTTAATTGTTGACAGAAGTGCGTTTGACAGAGTAATGGCAGCGGGTGGATTTATCTCGGTAAATACATCAGGAAATACTTTGGATGCCAATGCAATCCCGGTTCCGAAAGAAGATGCAGACAAAGCTATGGATGCTGCAGCTTGTATCGCTTGCGGAGCTTGTGTGGCTTCTTGTAAAAATGGTTCAGCAATGTTATTTGTGGGAGCTAAAGTTTCTCAGTATGCATTGTTGCCACAAGGTAGAGTAGAAGCAAAACGCAGAGTTTTGAATATGGTAAAAGCAATGGATGATGAAGGTTTCGGAAACTGCTCTAACACCGGAGCTTGCGAGGTTGAATGTCCTAAAGGAATTTCTTTGGAGAACATTGCAAGAATGAATAGAGAATATATGTCAGCTTTTGTTGACCGAGGATAAAACCACTTGTCAAAGTTCAAATCTTTGACAAAATTTTATAAAAAATCGTCTTCACAAGCTGGAGACGATTTTTTAGTTAATCTTTCATAAAATCAGACCTTGTTTTATCTTTAATACAGTATAAAAACCTATTTTTGCTAAATTATTTAAATTAAAATGAAATCGAAGATTCAGTTATTCAAAAAAAATATTAATACAATAATGATTAAAAAATATCTTTTGTTGTTTGCCATTGCACTATTTGTAATGTCTTGTTCAAAAAAAGTTGAAGTTAAAGGAAAAATTGCAGGAAGCTCTCCGCTGGAAAGAATAGAATTTGTGGAAGCTTCAGGAGTAGCTACTTTGCCTCTTATAAATATGAGTCTTGATAAAGACGGTAATTTTGCAGGTGAATTTGAAGCTCCTAAAAACGGAATGTATGTTATAAACTACGCTGGAAAGCAAAATCTTATTTTCCTGAAAGGTGGTCAGAAGGTAAACATTTCCGGTTCTGCAATGACTTTCCCTAATGAATATGTAGTAACCGGCGATGCCAAAAATGATAATGACTTCTTCCAGGCGAGTCAGAAATTCCTTACGAGTTATGGACAAACCTTAAATATTCAGGAGCTTATTTCCGGAGATGAAGCAAAGTTTGTAAAAGGAATGCAGAAAATTGAAGCAGACATTAATAAAAATATTGATGAAAATGTAAAAAAATTCAATCCAGGAAAAGAAGTGATAGAGTGGAAAAAAACAGATGCTAAAGTTGCAATTCTTAATTTGATGGTCAATTATGAAATGAGTAAAAAGCAGACTTCAGGAAATCCTTCTTTCAAAATGGGAAAAGCTTTTACAGATTATGAAAATAAGCTTCAGGAAAATAAAGATGCGATGGTAAAAATAAGTCCTTTTTACAGACAGTATCTATTAACAAAAATGAGCAGCGATTTCCAGAAATTTGCGCAGTCTAAATCACAGGGTAAAACAGATATTACCACTTCAGAATTATTCAGCCAGTTTTTAAAAAATAAAAAAGAGGTTTCTCAGACAGAGAAAGATTATTTATTGGCTTATGTAATTGCTCAGTCTGATATTCACCCACAAACTCCGGCTAAAACAACAGATAAGATCAAAAAAATTATCGAAGAGGAAATTAAAGATTCAACCATAAAGTCCGACCTTAAAAAGATGCAGTTTACGATCAACGGATTTAAAGTTGGGGATGATGCTCCTGAAGCATCATTGGTAAAACAGGATGGCAAATCTTATAAGCTGAATGAAAATAAAGGGAAACCTTATATGTTGGTTTTTTATGCATCATGGAATCCTTACATTGCGGAAGGTACAGTTCCTGTGCTAAAAGAAGTAGCAGATTTTTATAAATCAAAAATGAACTTTGTATATGTGAACCTTGATGACACAAAAGAGCAGTTTGTAAAAACAAGCAATGCAATGCTGAAAGGAATTCCGGGAACTAATGTATATGGAGAAGGAGGTTTGAACTCTGATATTGCTAAAAAGTACGGGATTTATGGATTTAAACTACCAAACTTTATTATTGTTGATAAAAACGGTAAAATTGCAAGCAGACCATTTGTAAATCTTGGTGATCCTGAACTGGTAACTATTTTGGATAAACAAACAGGTCTTTCTGCTCCGAAAGTAGAACCACAGGCACAACTTCAGCTTGATCCATCGGCTTTTCAGCAGGCTCCGCAAACAGAAGAAGCCCCAAAAGCACCTCAGACAAAATAATTATTAAAATAGTATAAACAAAAACCTTGTCTTCGGATAAGGTTTTTTTTATTGTACTTTTGCAGTCAGTAAAAAACTGGCTTTTAGTTTTTAAAAATTAATTTTTTAAAGTAGGTTATAACCTGATATCATCAATGAAAAGAAATAAAAAGAATATCATTCTTGAAAATATACAATTAGTTTCTGCAGGTGCAAAAGGAATTGCCATTGGAAGAACTGAAGAAGGCAAAACAGTAATGGTTTCCGGAGCAATTCCGGGAGACATTGTGAATGTAAGAGTAAAAAAGGCAAAATCAAAATATTTTGAAGGAGAAGCTTTGGAGGTTATCCAAAGATCACCTTACAGAGCTGAGCCTAAATGTATTCATTTTGGGACTTGCGGTGGCTGCAAATGGCAGAACATGAGCTATGAAAAACAGCTTGATTTTAAGCAGGAAGAAGTTTATAACAATATTAAAAGAATTGGCGGAATCGATAATTTTGATACTTTGCCGATTTTAGGTTCAGAACAGCAGTATTTCTATCGGAATAAAATGGAGTTTTCATTTTCTAATTCACGCTGGCTTACCCAATACGAAATCAGTTCTGAAGAAAATTTTGGAAACCGTGATGCGCTTGGTTTTCATATTCCCGGAATGTGGAGCAAAATTTTAGATCTAAAAGAATGTTTTCTGCAGGAAGATCCTTCCAACGCTATCCGTTTGGCTGTGAAAGAATATGCTGTTAATGAAGGATTAGATTTCTTTGATGTAAAAAATCAGGAGGGTTTTCTGAGAACTTTAATGATGAGGCAAAACTCAAAAGGAGAGTGGATGGTTCTTTTTCAGCTGTACAGAGAGGAAAAAGAAAACAGGGAAAAGCTTTTCGCTTATCTGCTTGAAAAATTTCCGCAGATTAAAACATTAGTATATGCCATCAATCCGAAGCAGAATGACTCAATCTATGATTTAAACATCAATATTTATTTTGGTGAAGGCTTTTTAATGGAAGAAATGGATGGTTTGAAATTTAAAATCGGACCTAAATCTTTTTTTCAGACCAATTATAAACAGGCTTTGGAACTATACAGGAAAACACTTGAGTTTGCTGACCTGAAAGGGGATGAAGTAGTATATGATCTATACACAGGAACAGGTACAATCGCACAATATGTTGCAAGAAACGCCAAGCAGGTGATCGGTATCGAATCTGTGCAGGAAGCCATCAATGCAGCAACAGAACACGCACAGTTAAACGGACTTACCAATACAACATTCTATTGTGGAGATATGAAAGATGTTTTCACCGAAGAGTTTTTGGCAAATCATCCTAAAGCGGATGTTTTGATTACAGATCCGCCAAGAGACGGAATGCACCAGAAGGTAGTAGAGCAGATTTTAAAGCTGGCTCCGGAAAAAATTGTGTACGTAAGCTGTAATTCAGCAACTCAGGCAAGAGATTTAGCTCTGATGAAAGAGCAGTATACGTTGGTTAAAATCCTTCCTGTTGATATGTTTCCTCAGACACATCACGTAGAAAATATTGCGTTGCTGATAAAGAAATAATTTAATTACATTTGTTTAATTCCAAATATCACATATATGACCCAATTCTGTAAGACTGTTTTCCTTTTTGCTTTTTTGTTATTTTGCCAGCAAAATGCTTTTTCACAAACTAAAGATTCTGCTGCGGTAAAAAACGATACAATTAAAGCAAAAAAGGATGATAAAGACAAAAAGAAAAGCCCTGTAAAAGCGTTCAAGGAGATTATTACTGATAAAGCAGTTTCGGATCAGGGAGTTTTTACAGTACACAAAGTGGATGATAAATATTATTTTGAAATTCCCGATGCTATTCTGAAAAAAGAATTTCTGTTGGTAACAAGACTTACAAAAGCAGCTGCAGGAATGCGTTCCGGTACTTCTGGCTATGCAGGAGACCAGATTGGTCAACAGGTAATTGCTTTTGAAAAAGGTCCGAAAGATAAAATCTTACTGCGTTCAATTTCTTTTGTCGATTATGCTAAAGATTCTACTTCAGATATGTACAGCTCGGTGACAAGAAACAATGTGCAGTCGATTATAAAATCATTTGATGTAAAAGCTTACGGAATCAACAAAAATTCTTCGGTAATTGATGTGACAGATGTATTGAACTCCGATAACGAACTGACTTCTTTTTCTGTTTACACAAAAGACAACTATAGAATTGGTGCTTTTCAGAAAGATATGTCATTCATTAATTTTGTAAAGTCTTTTCCTACGAACGTAGAAATCAATACTACCAAAACTTTTGCGAGAACTTTAGGCACGCCCTCAACTCCGGCTGTTCCAGGAAGACCTGCTCCTAAAGTGAGCGGAAATTACACCGTAGAAATCAATTCTTCTTTTGTGCTTTTACCTGAAAAGAAAATGCAGGCAAGATATTTTGATCCCAGAGTTGGTTATTTCACAGTTGGCTACACAGACTTTGATTTGGATCCTCAAGGTGTGAAGAAAATTTCCCTGATCAAAAGATGGAGACTGGAACCAAAACCTCAGGATGTTGAAAAATACAATAAAGGCGAATTGGTAGAACCGGCTAAACCTATTGTTTTTTATATTGATCCTGCAACTCCTAAAAAATGGGTTCCTTACTTGGTTCAGGGTGTGAACGACTGGCAAAAGGCTTTTGAAAAAGCAGGTTTCAAAAATGCCATTTATGCGAAAATTCCAGATCCGAAAACAGATCCGGAATGGAGTCTCGAAGATGCACGGTTTTCGGCTATTGTTTATAAACCTTCGGATGTTCCGAATGCTTCAGGACCTTCAATATCTGATCCTAGAACGGGGGAGATTTTGGAAAGTCATATCAATTGGTATCACAATGTGATGATGCTTTTGAGGAACTGGTATTTTGTGCAGGCGTCACCAAATGATCCGAGAGCCAGAAAAATGGAGTTTGATGAAAAACTGATGGGTGAGCTTATTCGTTTTGTATCTTCACATGAAGTAGGACATACTTTAGGTTTAAGGCATAATTACGGTTCCAGCTCTACAGTTCCGGTAGAGAAACTGCGAGATAGAAAGTGGCTTGAAAAAAACGGACATACGCCGTCAATTATGGATTATGCAAGATTCAATTATGTGGCGCAACCGGAAGACAAAATTGGTGATTCCGGAATTTTTCCAAGAATTGGTGATTATGACGACTGGGCAATTGAGTGGGGTTATAAGAGATTCAATCAGTTTAAAACTCCTGATGCTGAAAAAGAGTTTTTGAACCAGTGGGTGATGAAAAATCTTAAAAACGAAAGATTATGGTTTGGAACCGAAACTAATCCTTTAGACCCCAGATCACAAAGCGAACAGGTAGGAGATAATGCCATGATTGCAAGTACATACGGAATTAAAAATCTGAAAAGAATTGTTGATAACCTGAATGACTGGACAAAAACTCCTAATGAGGATTATGAGAATCTGGGCATGATGTACGACCAGGTAACGACGCAGTTCAGAAGATATTTAGGTCATGTTTCAAAATATATCGGCGGACAGATGGAAACGCCTAAAACTGTAGAGCAGTCCGGAAGTGTATATGAAGTAGTCGCCAAAAAAGACCAGCAGGAAGCCATGAGATTTTTATCTGAAAATATATTTACCACTCCTCAGTGGCTCATTAAAAATGATATTTTCGAAAAAACAGGTAAAACTCCTGTAAAAACGGTTGAAGAAATTCAAAATGGTGTTTTCGGAAGGATTTTGAGTCCGATGGTACTTCAAAGTCTTTATCAGACATCGGCAATTGATGAAAAAGCATATTCACTGATGGATCTTTTCTCCGATCTGAATAATTCAATCATCAAAAAAGATAATGTGGATATTTACGGAAGAAATCTTCAGAGAAATTATGTGGAACACCTTCTGAAATATTCGGATTTGAAAAATATGGATAAATCTGATGTTTCTTCTATTGTGAGAGGAAATTTAAATACCATTAAGAAAGATCTTTCGGCTAAAGCATCTTCAGGTGATTTAGTAAATAAATATCATTATGAAGATTTGGTTTTCCGCATAGAGAAAGCTTTAGATCCCAAATAATCAGTTAAGCTGACTATAATTTTTTATATAAATTATGAAGTATTCTAAGTTTATCATATTATTTTTTATAATCTTATCTGTAATTTCCTGCGGAGGAGATGATGATATTTGTGAGAGCGGAGAAGGCACCCCTCGAATGAAGATTATGTTTAAAACAGGCGGAAAGATTACTGTTGTAGATTCTATAAAAATCTTTGCAGATCTCGGAACTTCCATTGTCGATTTTGGCTGGAACAGGAATGTAGATTCGGTATTTGTTCCCCTTCGTGTAGATGAGTCTCCTTTTACAGATATCTACATAAAAACATCCGCTAAAGAAGATTCATCAAAAGTTCGCGTAAACTACACTACCAAGTCTATTTATGTTTCCCCCGGATGTGGTGTTAAAAGAAATTATGAAAACCTGAACTCAGTATTATTATTGCCAAATTCAGTGAAAGGTGTTGAGCAGGGACAAAATTTTATACAAGATGAAGAAAAAACCAATTTATATCTTAATTTTTAGCATTTTAATTATTTTCAATGCTTTTGGGCAGGAAAAAGAAGAATCTGTAAAAGTAAAGCGGAAATATGAACCCAACTTTATGGTGGGGGTAGATGTCCTGAATGCAGGAGTTGCTTTTTTTTCAGATAGACAGCTTTTTCAGGGATTTATTTCGTCGAAAGTCAAAGACAATTTACACGGAGTTATTGAGGCGGGTTTTGAAAAGAATATTTACCAGAATAATGGTTATGATGCAAAAGTGAACGGGCCTTTTATGAAAATCGGAGCATTTTATATGTTGGCTCGTGACCGTGAAAATGACTTCAACGGGTTCTACGGTGGCGGAAAAATCGGAGGGTCTTTTTATAATCAGGAATATATGGCGATACCGGTTCGTGGTTTCGGGGGAAACAGTTCTTCGGTTTCTATGCCTTCATCTTCTCAATCTTCTTTCTGGCTTGAAGCCAATTTGGGAGGAAGGGTACAGTTGTTTGAAACTAATTTTTATATTGATGTGAATATGCAGCCACGTTATTTGGTTTACACAACCAAGCAGGACGAAGTTGTTCCGATGATCGTTCCGGGATTTGGAAGAAGCTCATCAAAATTTAATATGGGCTTTGCATGGAATATTGCCTATAAGTTTTAATCCAAAATACAAAAGAGCAGTTTTAATTGCTCTTTTTTGTTTTTATCAGCTTTTTCATTTCAAAATATAGATTTTTTAATTCTGCCGGAGGATTTCCTTCATCAAATGAAACGGACTCAAATTCTTTATTTTCATTCTTAACTTTTATGGTAGACGCTAAAGCAGCATCACTAAATCTTTTAGTTGTTGGAGCTTTGTAAGCAGATATTTCTTCCAGATTAATTGAGCTTGCAGCTTCTGCTATTCTGCTCCATTCAGCATGAGATACTTTGTAAGCGGACTTTTCTCCGTTGATCGCTATTTCCATATTTTCATTACTGATGTTATACATTCTTTGTGTTCCTCTCGTTCTTTCAGATAGGGTAATATTGTCAATCATTTGCTGATTTTTTTTAAGTTGGTTTGTGCAGTTGATACAAAAGAGTGCGACAAATGCGACTAAAATTAATATTGATTTCATTTCAAAAAAAATTAATAATTGTTTATTATAAGAGGCAAAGTAAAGACTTTTTATGAAATTTTAAGACGATGTTCTTTTAAAAAAACTTTATTTTTGAAATCTTTAACGAAATATATCTAATATGAAAAAAGTAATTACAACTTTGTTTTTCAGTATGCTGGGAGTTAGTGTTTTTGCACAATGGACTCCAACTACTGTAAAAAGAGATGTTGCAGGCTCATTTACATCTGAATCTTATTATAAACTTGATTTGAAAAAGATAAGAAATGATCTTAAAAATGCACAGGAAACGGGAACCAATGCAAAGGCTGTTGAAATTTTGGTGCCAACTTTAAAAGGTAAGCTTGAAGAATTTGCTGTATATAGTTTTCCGGTAATGGCAAAAGAGCTTGCCGAGCAATATGAATTAGGATCTTATGTAGGGGTTGGAATTGATGATCCGTCTAAGCAGATTAGATTTTCGGTAGCTCCAAATGATTTTCAGGCAATGGTCATTAAAGACGGGATGTATGAATTTATTGATCCTTTAGCTTCTGATAAAACCATTTATGCTGTACATCCTAAAACAAATGATACCCATGGTAAAAGTTTTGTGTGCAGTACGAAAGAGGGTTCTCATATGGCAGAACAGATAGAAAAATTAGCAGAAAAAGGTAATTTTTTCGCTAATCAGTCTAATAACTATGCTAAAAGTTCTGACAGAAAGTATAGAACAATGAGACTTGCTATTTCTGCAACAAGTTCTTATGTAGCTTATACAGGGGGTACCTTAGCAACAGCTTTAGCTCAGATCAATGCAACAATGACCAGAGCAAACGGAGTCTTTGAAAAAGATTTTGCCTTACATCTTAATGTTGTTAATGCACCGGGTATTATATTTGTAAATGCTGCTACCGATCCTTATCTTACTTTGCCGGGATCATTAAACTCTAAAGTTCAGCAGGTTCTTACATCAAATGTTGGAAATGCAAACTATGATATAGGACATGTTTTCAACGCAGCAGGTAATAATGGCAATGCAGGATGTATAGGATGTGTATGTATTGCTCCTACATCTTCAGCTCCTCTAGGTAAGGGATCTGGCTTTACACAAAGTACGGCTCCTTCCGGCGATGCTTTTGATATTGATTATGTAGCTCATGAAATGGGGCATCAATTAGGGGCTAATCATACTTTTTCATATTCTATTGAAGGATCTGGTGTAAATATGGAACCAGGATCAGGTTCAACAATTATGGGGTATGCTGGTATTACTAATGCTAACGTACAAATGAATTCTGACGCTTATTTTCATGTTGCAAGTATTGTGCAGGTTCAGCAAAATTTAACTGCAAAAACTTGTGATACAGAAGTTTCAGTAACGAATAATCCTCCTGTGATTGCTGCCTTGCCAACCTATACAATTCCAAAAGGTACTGCATTTGTTCTTACCGCAACAGCAACTGATCCGGAAAATGATCCTCTGACGTATACATGGGAGCAGTTTGATGATGCGGGAGCTATTGTAAACGGTCAGATTACGGGCGGTACCATCACGTCTGCCAATTTAGGAAATACTACTTACGGAGCTTCATTCAGATCTGTTTTGCCATCTACAAGTCCTACACGTTATTTCCCTAAACTTTCTTCTGTATTGAACGGGGTTTTGACTTCTGCTTCACAGTGGGAATCTGTTTCTAATGTTGCAAGAACATCTCGCTTTGCAGTAACAGTTAGAGATAATAATCCTAATTCTGATCAGCAGCAAACTCAATCTGCTCTTCAGGTAATTAATGTAGGGAATAATGGTCCATTCAAAATTAATACACAATTTGCCAATATCTCTGTGCCTACACCTATACAGTGGGATATTGCAGGGACTAATGCTGCTCCTTACAATGTAACAAATGTGAAAATTGATTATACAACAGATAATGGAAATACTTGGACATTGCTGACTGCTTCAACAGCAAATGACGGTTCAGAAAATTTTACTTTTCCCGCTTCTATGAACGGACAGATTATAAAAGTAAGGGTTTCTTCAATTGGAAATGTATTTTATGCTGTTAAAGCAATAACCATTACTGCTTTTGGAAACTGTGGTTCAGCTCCAACAGGAATTACAACAACTAACATCACTTCAAGTTCGGCTGATGTTTCTTGGGTGCCTGTTGCAGGAGCTTCATCTTATGTAGTAAGATACAAAAAAGTTGCAGATGCATCTTGGATGGTTATAAATACTACCAACAATAATGTTGTTCTGGCTAATTTATTAGATAATACAGCTTATGAGGTACAAGTAGCTGCAGTTTGCTCTGGAGTAACCGGATCTTTCTCCTCTTCTTCTAATTTTAATACGTCACAGATGGCTGTATATTGTCCTGTAAGCTCAGGAAATGCATCGGATGATTATATTTCTAATGTAACTTTAGCTAACGTAAACAATTCTTCTGGCGCAAGCACGTATACAAGCTATGTTGCCAACCCATCATTACAGATTAATCTTAATGCAGGTGCTAATTACACGCTTTCTATTGCTCGTGCTTACCTAACGAGTCAAGGAGGTCCTTATCCGGCTGCAACTTCAGCTTGGATAGACTTTAACAGAAATGGCGTATTTGAAACTTCAGAGAGAATTTTAACATCTCCGGTTGCAAACGGAACTCCAAATCCTGTTACTGTTTCATTCACTGTTCCTGCCAATGCTGTTCAGGGGCTTGGTTTAAGAATGAGAGTAGGAATGCTGTATTCTACTACAGCTGGAATAGCTATACTTGATGGCTGTGATAATTATGCTAATATTTTAGGAGAGTTTGAGGATTACAATGTGGTAATATCAGCAGGGGCACTATCAACCAATGAGAACATTACAAAAAATAATGAAATCAAAATATTCCCTAACCCCGCTACAGATGTTTTAAATATTACGAAAGTTTCAGATAAAACAAAATACGAAATATATAATGCTGTAGGGCAGTTGGTTAAAGCCGGTGAAATAAATGGAAATCAGGTAAGGATAAGTGAACTAGTAAAAGGCACATATATTATTTCTATTAAAGACAAAGAAATTTCAGAAAACCTGAAATTTATTAAAAAATAAGTTTTTATTTTAAATGTTTATCTAATCCTCAGAATTGCTCTGAGGATTTTTTTTATCAAGGTAAGAATATTGAAATTCATGAGATTATAACAAAAAAATAAATAGATATATCTGAATAATTACAAAAAATTATTAAATTTGTACTTAAAATATAAAAAAATAAAATGCCTATGGTATATAATTTACTCTTTTTTGATGATTAGTTAATTTTCTCTAAATTTACTTGATTAATTAGAATTTTTATAACTCATTATTTACAACTTATTATAACTATCCAATTGGATTTAATATTCTTAAAATATGAATAAACTTTTATTAACGTTTGCTTTTATGTTTGCTTTTTTTGCAAATATGAAATCCCAAACAGGACAAATTGGAGCAGGCACGGCCACGTCCACTTATCTTCCAATTTATTCCTGTTACGGCTATAATTATTCTCAGCAAATTTATACTGCTGCTGAAGTAAACACGGCCCTAGGTGCAAATACTTACATTACTGCCATAAGGTTTTATGTAGGTTCAACAGCTTCAACCCAAGCGAATTACAATGATTGGGTGGTATATATGGGAAATACAGCCCAAAATGATTTTGCCACAACTACTAGTTGGATTCCTTTAGGAAATTTGCAGCAGGTGTACTCGGGAACTCTTCCGAATATGACAAATGGTGCTTGGGTAGAAATACCTTTAACAACTCCATTCATTTGGGATGGTACAAGTAATTTAGTAATTGCTGTTGATGAAAACTCTGCAAACTATTCTTGCACACAAAGCTGGGGAGCGTATGCTGCTGGAACAAATAGAGGTATTCTTTATTATTCTGATGGAACTAATCCAGATCCGGCTTCACCTCCATCTGCAAATAGAAGAGAAAATTCTATTCCTAGAGTACAGTTTACTTCGTTTAATCTTCAGCCTTGTACTACTGCACCTCCTTCGAATATTTCGGTAGGAAATATGACATCAACATCAGCTACCGTGTCTTGGACGCCTTCAACAGGAGCAACTTATGTTTTGAGATATAGAACTTTGCCGGGTGGCGCTTGGACATCAGTAAATATCACTACGCCTCTGGCGAATAATTATACTATTCCGGGGCTTACTGAAAGTACTCAGTATGAAGTTGAAATAGCAACAGTCTGTGGTGGTACTCAAGGAGCATTCTCAACAGCTGTGCCATTTACAACACCTTCATTAGGCTACTGTACGGCTAATCCTACAAGTACTTTTGTCTATGAATATATATCAAATGTGACGGTTACGCCAAATGGTCTTCCTACTATGGTAAGTACATCCACCGTACCACCACCATTTTATTCTGATTATACTACTGATCCTGCAAGATTGGTAAGATTGTACAGAAACTCCGTTCAAAATTCAATTACAGTTTCTAAAGTTTGGCCTGGATTCAATTATAATGCAGGAACTAGAGCTTGGATTGATTTTAATAGAAATGGTGTTTTTGAAGATAGTGAAAGAATTTTAAATGATCCTTCTAATACCAACGCAACAGCAACGGCTAATTTTGTTGTACCTCCTACAGCTTACACTGGAAATAACACACTTAGAATGAGAGTTATTTTAAGAGAAGGAGGTGACCCGAATGCTTGTGGAGCTTTCACATATGGTGAAGTTGAAGATTACTCTGTACAATTGTTAGATATGCAGCCTTGTACTGTTGCACCCCCTACACCTATAGTAGTCAGTAATATTACGGTTTCAACTGCAACTGTATCTTGGGCGGCTTCGCAAGGTGCCACTTATTTAGTGAGATACAGAACAGGTACCGGAGCATGGCTTACAGCAACTGTACCTGGTCCGCAATTGAATATTGCTTATTTATCTTCTTTACTTGAAGCTACTACATACGAAGTTCAGGTTGCTACCGTTTGTAATGGTACTCAGGGCGCTTGGTCACCAAGTACCAGTTTTACAACTGCTACATTAACTTATTGTACAGCAAATCCAACAAGTACAACAGTTTATGAATATATATCTAATGTAACAGTTACACCTACTGGAGGAACACCGATGGTTAGTAACTCTCCATCTCCGCCGCCTTTTTACACAGATTACGGAAGCGATCCGACAAGATTAATAACTTTATTCAGAGGAACTGCAAATAACAGTATTTCTGTAACAAAAACGTATCCTAATTCTTTATGGAATGCGTCAGCAAGAGCTTGGATTGATTTTAACAGAAATGGTGTTTTTGAAGACAGCGAGAGAATTTTAGATACACCTTCAAACCAAATCACTCTAGTAAATGGAACATTTACAGTTCCCGGAACAGCAGCGCAAGGTGCATACATGGGGAATCTTCCAGTAAAGATGAGAGTTATCTTAAGAGAAAGCGGTCTTCCGAATCCTTGTGGAACTTTTACTTATGGTGAAGTTGAAGATTATAATGTTGTACTAGCTGACCTTCAACCGTGTACCACTGCTGCACCTACTCCAATTACTGTAACTACCCCAACCCACAACACGGCATTAGTTTCGTGGACTCCGACTTTAGGAGCCAATTATGTTATCAGGTGGAGACTGAGTCCAAGCGGACCATGGCTTCCAACTGCAGCGGGACAGGTTTTACCAACAGGAACCCCAACTGGTCAGAGTTTTTACACGATTACAGGACTTACCGAGCAGACCGCTTATCAGGTTCAGGTTCAGACGATTTGTAACGGGACACCGGGTGCATTTGGTCCTTCTGTCAACTTTACGACACCGCCACTGTCTTACTGTCCGATGGTAGGAACGGGCACCAATGATTATATTGCCAATGTAACGGTAACGCCTGTTAATTTCCCTGTGGTAAGCAATACGACTCTTCAGACCAACTACACGAGCTATACAACTCCGGTGATTAACCTTGAAATAGGTTCTACAGGAAATCAGATTTCAGTTGGAAAAGGATGGGACGGAACTACTTACAGTGAAGCAGTAACAGCATGGATAGATTTTGACCGAAACGGAGTTTTTGCAGATAATGAAAGAATCTTAATTTCAGCAGCAAGTACGACCACTCCTGTAACTGCAACATTTACAGTTCCAAACCAGCCAAGTACTTACACCGGACCGTACACTACTACTATGAGAGTAGCACTTAGACGTACAAGTGCTCCGGTAATGTGTACAGGACCTATCAATGGAGAGGTAGAAGATTATGCGGTAAGACTCAGACCATGCAGCAATGCAACGCCTGGAACTCCTACCTTCAATACCATTACGCACACTTCAGCTAATATCGTATGGACACCGGCAGCAAATAACCTGAGCTATGTTATTCAGTACAGACCTGTAACGACTCCTGCTTCTGCATGGACTTCAGTGAATGTATCATCCATCAGCGGTATTCCTCCTTATCAGCTGACAGGTTTAACGCCTGCCACGCAGTATGAGGTACAGATTGCAGCTGTTTGTAATACTTCAGTAGGAACTTTCACGCCAATCAGAACCTTTACCACACGATGTGATCCTACGCCTCCGAATGTAGTGGTGAGCAATGTTACTGCTAACTCGGCAGTAGTAACATGGAATCCTGTTGTAGCAAGTGCGAATTATATTTTGAGATACAGAGAAGTAGGGACAGGAACATGGATCACTATTTCAGCTCCTACATTGCCACAGCCGCCATTGAACTCTTACACCATTACCGGATTAAGTTCATTTGTAACGTATGAAGTACAGGTAGCGAATATCTGTGTTGGAGAAACCACACCGAATAACTTCTCCAATCCTCAGGTGTTTCCTCAGGTGTTTACTACGGTAAGACTGTGTCAGGTACCGCCACCGGGACTTACCATTACTCAGCTTAATCCTACCAGTGCAGTAGTGATTTGGGATGCATTTACAGGACCTGGAGCTACGAACTCTTATATCTTCAGATACAGAAAAGTTGGAATTCCTGGCTGGAATACGATTACGGTAAATACCAATACGTATACTGTTACGGGTCTTCTTGAATTGACGAAATATGAGATGCAGGTAGCCAATGTTTGCAGTGGTACACCGGGTAACTTTACTCCACCATACTACTTCACAACACCAACGGTTACTTACTGTCCGATGCAGTCTGCTAATTCAACTACTGAATATATTTCACAAGTTACAGCCAGACCAACGGGCAAACCTGAAATGACTAAAGTTTCTTTGGCATCCACGTATACGAATTATACTAATGATCCTGATGCTTTTATAGAAATGGTTCAGGGTTCTGCAGGTAACCAGATTGTGATCAATAAAACTCAGGCATCTGATTCTGGTATAGCTGTTTGGATTGATTTCAACAGAAACGGAGAGTTTGATCTTAATGAGAGAATTCTTGCAGACGGACCAAACTCCAATCCTACGGCAAGTGCTACATTCACCGTTCCTGCTGATGCATTTGTAAGCATGACAGACTACAAATATGTAGTAATGAGAGTAGCAATGTCTAAAGGTTCTATACCTGTAAACTGTACAAGTTTTGCAGATGGTGAAGTGGAAGATTATACAGTAAGAATTTCTAAGCTTCCTGTAGATAATGCAGTAAACCAGACAGATATTCTTATCTATCCGAACCCAGTAAGCACCATACTGAATGTTAAAAACATCAGTAAGAAAGCGAATTACAAGATTTACAGTGCTTCGGGTCAGTTAATCTCAAGCGGAATCATCTTAAACAATAAGATCGACGTAAGCAGACTAATCAACGGACTTTATGTAATAGACATTGATGACGTAAAAGGTACTGCTCAGAAAAAATTCATTAAGGAATAATCAAAATTAATTGAATATATTAAAGAAAGGCTGTCCAGAAATGGGCAGCTTTTTTTTGATAGCAGATTATGAAATTTCTTTGATGATTTGAAAATTTTCATATACGATTGAGCCTGTTTTAGGTAAATTATTAAACTGGTTTATAGTTTATTATTTAATTATTGTAAAATTTCAATACTAAATATTTTGGATATATCTAAAAACATTTTATATTTGCACCACTGAAAACAACGATATAATCGAAGTTTAGGGAGAGTTGGCAGAGTGGTCGATTGCGGCAGTCTTGAAAACTGTTGACTGTAACAGGTCCGGGGGTTCGAATCCCTCACTCTCCGCCAGGTTAGAAACCAAAATAAGTTAAAACGCTGTAAACATCAATGTTTACAGCGTTTTTTGTTTTGTGCTTGTATCAAAGGAAAATTAAGATGGAAATACCTAATTTCTCTTTATGCAAACTTACATCTAACATCGTCTTATATCTGAAACTATATATAATCTTTTGGATTCAAAACGCTGTATTTGCTGATATTTGTTTTTGGATCTTTAGTAAAATAAGACAATGTTAAATGTGTTTAATTTGATAAATTCTTATTAATGTTAAAGTTTTATCTATCAGAGCTTGGTTTCTACTTTAATTTTTCAATATCTATTTCTTTTTTTTAATGATTGATTTATAAAAAAATCCCTTGATAAAAGCAAGGGATCTGTTTAAGTTTTATTTCTTAATAAATTTCATGGATTTGATAAAATCTTTATCTTTATAAGTTCTGACATAATACACTCCAGGGATGAAATCTCTTACATCAATTTTGTCAGTTTCATTTTTTATGGTAACTTTTTTTACCATTCTTCCTTCCGCATTAAATATTTCAATTTCATTAATGTTAACTAAAGGTGAGGCTATTGATATGTATTGTGTTGTAGGATTTGGAAAAATATTAATAGAGTTTGCTTTTTCAACTTCATTTACAGACAAAAATGTACAAGCGTTTGAATTGAGTAAGCTGGCTCTTGGACCTGCTAAAGTATTTGTTTTAATTATTTTTTGGTCATTAGTAAATAATGCCATTTCGCTATCGGTAACATAGTCCATAAAGTTCATAAACATTGCTCCGTTTGCGGACCATACGCAAGTGTTTGTGTTATCCGGAAAAACATTTCCTCCGCCATGAGCATCGTCAATTGCAGGTGTATCTGCACATCCATCATCATTATCTAATGTGCCGCATAAACTACCGTCTTCTCCCCACGGATGAAGAAATCCAAAATAATGTCCTATTTCGTGTGTTGCAGTTCTTCCACCGTTGTAAGGATAAGTGGCTGTACCTGTTGTTCCAAAATAATTATGTCCAATTGCTAAACCATCCATAGGAAAACCCGCTGCGTCTGGCAAATAAGCCCAACCTAAATATGGGCTTGGCATATCTCCAACCCAAATATTTAAATATTTTGTAGG
This sequence comes from Chryseobacterium binzhouense, assembly GCF_007474545.1. Lineage (GTDB taxonomy): Bacteria > Bacteroidota > Bacteroidia > Flavobacteriales > Weeksellaceae > Chryseobacterium > Chryseobacterium binzhouense. The sequence goes on along the minus strand of NZ_VKOG01000006.1, from coordinate 7,512 downwards.
ATCCCATGCTAGAAGACCTGATGACTGATAGTAATTGTTAGCAAAGTTAAAATTCGAAGGTACTTGTTTTCTCTCAATACCATTTGTAGGGGAACCATCACTTTTTTTAGTTGCTAAACAGAAAACCATTTCCATATCTGCTGCAAAAGGTTGAAAAGCTGTAGGAACAACGGTATTAAAATCAGCATTTAATTTCCTGAAATCGGCGTTTAAAACCGCAATTTGCGAAGCGATTTGTGCGTCAGAAATATTTTGGCTAGGATCATTTGCCTTATGCAAAACGTGTACAACAACAGGAATTGTAACCACAGTCTGGGGAAGTTTAGCTGTATTGTTTTTTGAGGTCAAATAATTTCTAAGATCTTGTTTTTTAGCAAGTGCATCAGGATTTTTTGCAAAAAAATCATTCATTTTTTGGTCTGTTCCACAAACTCTTTGTGCACTTAGATTTGCAACAATACATACTGCAAGTGTTAAAATATATTTTTTCATTAAAATTAATTATTTTGCTAAATTACTATGTTTTTTATGTTTTTACCAAATTAAAATTAAATACTGATTTTAAAGATTTGAAATTGCAGTACTAAATCTATTTTCTCAATTTTGAGTGAATGTCCAGACTGTTTTAAACATTATACTATTTTCTTCTGTGTCCGCCACCTACAAGAATAATTTTCACAGAAATTAAAAATAGACTAAAATTATCAGTAGCTAAATTTTTAAACAGATCCCTAATCGTTAATGAAATTTAACGTACTTAAAATCAAAAAACTTAATATATTTATCGGAGTTTTTTAATATATCAGTTATAGTTTTTAAAATTATTTTTTTGTTAAACAAAATGTTTTTTATTTATTTTTGGTAAATATTATTTCTTATGTCATTACACTTTAATCCGAGAGATATCACATGGCTTGCTTTTAATGAAAGAGTTTTACAGGAAGCGATGGATGAAAATGTGCCTCTTCATCTTAGGATCCGTTTTTTGGGTATTTTTTCTAATAATCTTGATGAGTTTTTCCGGGTGAGAGTTGCCGGGCTTAAACGTGCAATGGATTTTAAAGAAAAAATAATTTCAGAATCATTTTATCAGCCGCCTTCAAAAATTCTGCAAAAAATAAATGACATTGTCATCACACAACAACAGCAGTTTGATAAAACCTGGAAAAAAATTCAGGCAGAAATGGCTGAACAGCATATACACATCAAAACTTCAAAAAATCTTTCAGCAAAACAAAAAGAGTTTGTAAGAAAGTATTTTGATGAAATGGTAGAATCTAATGTGATTCCTATCCTAATGCATGAAAACACTCCTATGCCGTATATGAGAGATAAAAGTCTTTACTTGGGTGTTGCCATGAGAAAAAAAGACTGGAATTATCAAAGTAATTATGCTATCATAGAAATTCCATCCCGTTTTGTAGGAAGATTTGTCTTATTGCCAACAGAAAATTCCGAAGAGAAAAATGTTATGCTTTTAGAAGATGTCATTACCTTCAATCTTCCGCATATTTTCTCGTATTTTGGATATGATGAGTTCGCTGCAAATGCATTTAAGGTAACAAAGGATGCAGAAATGGATCTTGATAATGATATCAGAACAAATTTTGCTGAAAAAATTGAAAAAGGTCTCAAAAACAGAAGAAAAGGAAAGCCTACACGATTTGTATTTGACAAAGATATGGATAAAGCTTTGCTGGAATTGCTGATCAGAAAGCTGAATTTGAGCAAAAAAGACAGCATTATTCCTGGTGGAAAGATTCATAATTTTAAACATTTTATGGATTTTCCTGATGTGTTTGAAAAATATGCAAAGCCTGTTGAGAGAACTTCATTTACACATCCTGATTTTGAACAAGGCGAAAGGATTACTGATGTTATTCTGAAAAAAGATGTTCTTCTCACTTTTCCATACCATACCTATACTCCAGTAATTGATCTTCTACGTGAAGCCGCGATGGATCCCGATGTGAAATCTATCCAGATTACAGCCTATCGTTTGGCAGATAATTCTAAAATAAGCAACGCTTTAATTTATGCTGCCAGAAATGGGAAAGAAGTAACGGTAATGCTTGAGCTTCAGGCAAGATTTGATGAAGAATCTAATCTAAAATGGAAAGAAATGTTTGAGCCGGAAGGAATTAATGTTCTCATCGGAATTCCAAATAAAAAAGTACACGCCAAACTTTGTGTTATAAAGAAAAGAGCTAACAATAAAACGCTTCAGTACGGATTTATAAGCACCGGAAATTTTAACGAAAAAACGGCAAGGATTTATGGTGATCATTTGCTGATGACTTCAGACAGAGGAATAATGGCTGATATTAATAAAGTTTTCAATGTTCTGAAGAAGCCAAAAGAAGATTATCTGCCTGTTCTCAAGACTTGTAAAAGCCTGTTGGTATGTCCGGAATTTATGCGGGAAAAAATAGAACACCACATTAATAAAGAAATTGAAGAAGCTAAAGCGGGCAGAAAAGCCGAAATGATCGTGAAAGCCAATTCGGTAAGTGATCGTGCATTAATCAGTAAACTTTATGAGGCTGCAAAGGCAGGAGTAGTGATTAAGATGATTGTAAGGGGTATTTATTGCGCAGTTAATCAAAAAGATTTTAAAGAAAAAATAAAAGCTATCAGCATCGTAGATGAATATCTGGAACATGCACGTGTGATGTATTTTTACAATAAAGGAGCCGAAGATATCTACATTTCGTCTGCGGACTGGATGACAAGAAATCTTGATTACAGAATTGAGGCTGCAGCAAAAATCACAGATAAGAATCTAAAAAAAGAATTAAAAGATATTCTGGATATTCAACTTAAAGATAATGTGAAAGCAAGAATTCTTGATAAAAAACTGAGAAATGAGTATATACAAGATGATAATAAAGAATGCCGTTCACAAATAGAAACTTATAACTATTTGAAGTCTAAAGCATCAGAAAATATCAAAATCCGTAATTCGTGATTTTTTATCTTAATAAGATTATCCTTCATTTGTGTGATTGTTAAATTTTATATAGATCAATATTTCGTAACAATTTGGTAAAGAAATTGTATAGCTAATAATATTAATTAACAAAAATTAACAGCTATGAATATTTCTTTTTACGATTTTAAAAACCTTCCCAACCAGACTCAGTGGGATATTGCTATAACTGAAGGTAAGGTGATGAACGAAAGGGTTTTGGATTCCCTTAAATATGTTTTATATGAGTTATCTCATTTTACAGTAGAAATCATATACAATACTGCAAAAGATAAAATGGAGGGATTGAATGTTTATCCCAATCAGGCAGTTTACACAAATTTCTAGAAGTGCAGTAAGCTGTTATATTTATAATTTAAAGAGAGTTTTAGACTCTCTTTTTTTTGACTTAAATAGATTAAGTGTCTGTAATAATTCATCACAACATGTTTAAATATTGTATAATTGAGATGATTGTTTTTATAAAAAATAAAACTCCAATGGCAAATGCAGTACACTTTTATTCATTTATCACAAAAATGATCGGAAGATTTTCTTCCGATCATTTGCCGGATACCCGGCTTACTTTTAAAAATAAATGATTATTCCAAAGGTCTTCTTCCTGATATAATATTGTAGAGAACTACAATAACTGCAATAACTAATAATACATGAATCAAATAATTTGTACTGATTCCCGGAATGATATCTAACATTCCTAATAACCATACAACTATGCAGATCACTGCAACAAGCCATAATACACTTTTCATAATAATATTTTTTTAAGGTTGATTTATTATTTTGTTAGCATATTTTGTGCCTTTTTTAATTATAATACTTTTTTACAAGATTTCATGCTGCATTTTATCGTATATGAATATATATAAAAATTAAACCCCGCCAGTGTTGGCAGGGTTTAATAAAAACACAAATGATGAAAAAAAAATTTTCGAGTCAAAAATACTATCTTTTTTTGTGACTAGCAATATTTTTATCAATAAATATTATTTTTTTTACCTTTATTATTATTTGACAGATTTAAAATCAAATAAAAGTGATAAAATTTAGTTATCATATAAGTTTGGCAAGATTTATGATAAGTGTTACGGGCTTATAAAGGAATAATTTCTTGTATTATATAAAAAATGAATGATCAAATTTTTATCTTTTATGAGTGATATAATATTTAGTGGATTTTGTAATAATTTTAAAACACAAATTTTTAATGAAACACAAAAAAGTTCCCGGCGTTCCCAATCAGATTAAAGGAGGTTATCATGATACAGAAAATAAGGTTACATACCCAAACTCTGAAGATTTAGAGAAAAGCTTTAATACAGCTAAAAAAAAGCTTTTTGATATTAATAACTGGTCAAATTATACATCTGATGTTATAGCGGAATTTGTATTATGTGATCAGGAAGGCATTGTAGTAGAAAGAGATCCGCAAATAGGAGATTACGTAAAAATTCTTTTAAAGGCTAAACCCAATCCGCAAAAGAAAGACTACATCTGGGTACGGATTGATATGATAGATCACAGCAATCCTAATTCTTTTATGATGCAGATGAGACCATCAACATTACCAGGAAATCAATTTGGAGGAAATATTATGCATTTTTATTCTTCAGGTTCTACCTTAACTTTTATAGTTTCCAAAGGAAACAATTATGTAAAAGCGGCAGTTTATGGACGTAATGAAAAAGCAAATACGAATACTGATTTATTATCTGGGATCAAAAATAGATTAACAGCATTGGGTGCAAGATTCGGGAGTCAAAAAATTCAATGGAAAGCTTTTACTGAAATGCTTTTAAATAATGAATAAAAGATACCACATTTTATTTCATCAAAGGATTTAAGCACAAGATTTGCTTATTCATATTTTGAAAATAAACCAAACCAATTAAAATATGAATAAGTTGCAGCTTTATGGAAAAACAGCGTTAATTACTGGTGCAAACAGCGGAATAGGAAAAGCTACTGCATTACTTTTTGCTCAGGAAGGAGCTAATATTGCTATAATTTACTACAGCGGTGATGAAGATGCAGAAGAAACTAAAAATGAAATACTTTCTTTGGGCAGACAATGCATTATAATAAAAGGAGATATTAACGATAATGATTTTTGCGAAAAAGTTTCAAAGGACGTTTCCGATAAGTTTGGAGGTGTAGATATTCTTATTAATAATGCCGGAACGCAGTTTCCGTGTGATGATATATCTAAACTAAAGGAGGAAAATGTAAGAAAAACCTTCGATACCAATATTATAGGAATGATTCTTCTCACAAAAGCCGTTTTTCCTTATCTGAAAAATGGAGGCTGCGTAATTAATACAACTTCAGCAGTTGCGTATCAGGGACATGAAGAATTATTAGATTATTCCGCAACAAAAGGAGCTATCGTTTCTTTTACGCGGTCACTTGCACTGCAATCTAAAGAAAAAAATATCAGAGTCAATGCTGTTGCTCCGGGACCTGTTGCAACGCCTTTAACCAAAAAAACTTTTGGTGAAGAGGAAGCCGATGAAAGCAAACCGCCTTTTGAAAGAAACGCAACCACCGAAGAAATAGCACCAACCTATTTATTTCTGGCAACAAATGCTGCTGTACAGATTACAGGTCAGGTTCTGCATCCTAATGGCGGAATCATTGTTAACGGATAATTGCAACATATGAATGTAGACATTTTAGGTTTAATTGCAGGTGGTCTTACGTCAATTGCATCTATGCCCCAACTTATAAAAGTAATTAAGACCAGAAATGTGGAAGACCTTTCATGGCTCATGCTTGTAATTTTAATTACAGGACTTTCTCTTTGGGTATGGTACGGAATATTACAGAATGAGTTTCCCATCATATTATCAAATGCATTTGCTGTATTGGTAAACGTGAGTCTTTTAACGTGCTATCTTTTATTCAGAGATAAAAATAAAAAAGAGAAATAATAACATCATGATTTCAGTCATAAATAATAATGTGGAGAAGTTTTAGCTTTGAATATATAGATTATCACTGATCCACATTTGTCATATCTATGTTTTTAACTCAAGTTTTAGAACTGTCTGATTTATCGGACAGTTTTTTTATTATAATTATGTAAATTTTTGTTCTATGGCAGTAGATTTGTTTTAAACATAGATAGAATAACAAATAAGATCTTACGGAGGAGTTCCAAGAAATGATCTGTTAAATTAAACCAAACAACAAATTTATATATGAAAAATTCAGTAAAAATCGCATTAGGCGTAGCAGCAACAGGAATTTTAGTATTTCTGCAAAAAAAATGGAGAAACAGGTCTGAGCAATTTACTGCTCCTGACGGAAACCGTTACAAAATGAACGAAACTTACCGCACATCAAACGGTGAACTCTACAGAAACGGAAAAAAAATAAATCCTAAGACACCTGGAAATCCTTACCAGTCAGAACAGCGGGTTGATTCCAATCTCCATAACCAAAGTATTCATCAGTTACAGGATGCTCCCAATAATGTCTCCTATCATCACAAAGGTAACAGACATCATTAATTTCCCATCAATTAAAGCAGAAACGATTTCATTTCTGCTTTTTTTTGAAATCAAATGTGATTTCAATTCCCTGTCAGTTAGAATCTAAACATTGATAGGGTATGGCTTATTTTTTGGAACATCATTCTAAAATTAAATTGTGTTCTTATTAACCTTACTAAATATCGAATGGAAATCTTTGCTTCTAGGAAGCGAAGATTGGTCTTTTATACCTGAAATTGTTTTACGAACAGTAATCATGTTTCTTACCATTATTATAGGTTTGAGATTATTGGGAAAAAGAGGTGTAAAACAGCTTTCTATATTTGAGCTGGTGGTAATTATCGGTTTAGGTTCTGCGGCGGGAGATCCTATGTTTTACAAAGAAGTGGGGATTATTTCTTCAGTAGTGGTTTTTGTGGTGATCATTTTTTTATATTCTGCAATAACAAAATTAATCGGAAATTCTAAAAAATTTGAAAACCTTCTTGAAGGAAAACCTATTTGCCTCATAGAAAACGGAGTTTTTACCATAGTAAATTTTAGAAAAGAAAATTTAGGCAGTGATGAATTTTTTGCTGAGCTCAGGTTGAGGAGTGTATCACATCTGGGACAGATTGAATTTGCCATAGAAGAAGTTTCGGGAGAAATAAGCATATTCTTTCAGGCGGATGAAAATGTAAAATATGGTCTTCCCATTATGCTGGATTCTTTAAAAAATCCTGTCACTCATATACATGAATCAGGTTACTATTCCTGTACATTTTGCGGCTTTACAGAAGAAAAACATACGGGTGAAGCGGGTAAATGTCTACACTGCAGCCGTAAAAACTGGGTAAAAGCAAGCAATAAAAAAAGATTGGCATAATTTAAAGTAATTTAAAATATAAGATTGCTACCTGTAATTCTAGATAAAGTTATTTATCAGCAATATTATATAAATAGGTTTAATAGTCAAAAATAGTTGGTAAAATTCTTTGAAATGCTGATAATTAGTGATGATATAGAAAGTTTATTGAACTTTGTTTCAAT
>NZ_VKOG01000005.1 GCF_007474545.1 Chryseobacterium binzhouense | reverse complement strand
CAACAGCAACAGGACTTTCAGCAGGAACTTATACCGTTACGGTAACGGATGCTAATTCTTGTACAACAACAAGAACGGTAACTATTACGCAATCGGCTGCTGTTGGAGCTCCAACTGGAGCTGCTGTTCAAAGTTTCAACGCTGGTGATACTTTAAGTGCTTTAGTTGTGAACGGACAAGGTATCAAATGGTATGCTTCTGCTGCTGATGCTGCAAATCATACAGGTAGTTTACCAATGACAACTCTGATTGTAAATAATACAACCTATTACGCTACACAAACTTCCGGTGGTTGCGAATCAACGGCTTCATTAGCTGTACTCGCTTATAACGCAAGTTTAAGTGTTGGTAATATAATAAAGTCTAATTCATCAATGCAGATTTATCCTAATCCAGTTAGAGAAGTTCTTAACTTCAGTGGTGAGGAAAAAATAATCAAAGTAGTAATTTTCTCGGGTGAGGGAAGAAAGATTACGGAGAAAGCTTTCCAAAAAGGTGAAAGAAGTATTGATGTTCATTCTTTAGTACAGGGAGTATATCTCATTCAGGTTTTCACACAAGATAATACTCAGACATTTAAGTTTATCAAAAAGTAAATTAATGTTCATTTAGATAATAACAGCAGTAATATGATTACTGCTGTTATTTTTTTATATTAATTGTAATAGAAAAGTAATTATTTTAAATTTTGAATAATTATTATTAGAATAAATGAATAGATTGTAGTTGGAATATTATTTTTTATAATAATTATAAATATGCTTTAAATGCTCAATTATCGTAAAATCCCTGAATAAATCACAATGATAAAGTCTTATATTTGAAAGGATAAAAACTAATAACTATGTACAACTTTAAAACCGTTCAGAGAGTCTATGAAACCGCCTAATCAATACTGATACCATCAAACAGTCCTTATTTCGAGCTTAGAAATGTCTTCTTTATTACATGAAGACAGGTTTATTAACACCAAATTTTACAAAAATGATTATCAACAAAATCCTCAACGTCGATGATTATTATTACGACGTGTTCATAGCGATTTCAGAATCCCTCACAGGATTTTCCGTGAACGAACTGCAATCTACAGGCTTAACCGAGATTTATTACCAGTACATTCTCAGCCAGATTGAAACGGCAACTTTTATCGAATTTCTGAATGTTTCTAAAAATGTTCTTGAAAATTCTGAGAACAAGGAACAGCTGAAAAGCACGATTAAAGCTGAAATTATTGCCAATCCTGCAACTCAGGGCATTGCTCAGAGTGTTATCACGCTTTGGTATCTGGGAACCTGGGAAGGTGCTTATGTAAACGACAGATCTTATAAAGAAGGTCTTGTGTGGACGGTAATGCATGCGCATCCGCCGGGAGCAAAACAGCCGGGCTTTAAATCTTGGGAAACAAAACCTGTAAACAGCAACTCATGAATCATACAGAAAAAACACCGCAAAAAAAAGATGTAATCATCGTAGGAACAGGAATTGCCGGTTCTTTGATTGCTAAACTTTTAACAGACCATGTTTTTGATACAGATGCAAAAAAAATGGTTCACCGTACTGAAACGGACGACTCAAAAACCTACAAAGAACTATCAATCTTAATGTATGAAGCCGGATTGGAAGCCGGAATAGAGTTGGATTCTGCAACATCAATGGTTACTTACAACGATTATATCCGTAAGTTCTACATGGAAGAAGCCAAAGTTCCGAATTCACCGTATCCGGATCTGAAACAGGCGCCTTCTCCGAATGTTCTGGATATGCAGCCAATTGTTCAGCCTTTTCCGGATAAGAAAGGATATTTGGTACAGTTTGGTCCGATGCCTTTTGCGAGTGATGCCATTCGTGTAGGAGGCGGAACAACGCTTCACTGGCTCGGAACCACACCCAGAATGCTTCCGAATGATTTCAGACTGAAAGAAAAATACGGCAGAGCCATGGATTGGCCGATTGATTATGATACCCTGAAGCCTTATTACGAAATGGCCGAATTTGAGATCGGTGTTTCCGGAAATGTGGCAGCACAGCAATATCCTATCAATGAAAATATGGAAGAGTATTACGGCAAAGATTATGTGTTTCCGATGGAAGAAATTCCGCAGAGTTACATGGACCATCAGATTATAAAAGGATTGGCGGGAACTTCAGTTCAGGTAAATTCAGAAGAAATTCCGTTAACGATGGTTCCGTCACCGCAGGGAAGAAATTCTACTCCGAATATTGCTTACGGAACCTCTAAATTAATTAAGGCGGAAGCTTCAGAATCAGGATATCAATTATCATTAAGTAATATCGAAAATGAGGAGTACAAAGCTTTAGGATCAGTCTGGAATCCTTATCAGGGAGAACGTTGCGAAGGAAATGCATCATGTGTTCCTATTTGTCCGGTTCAGGCAAAATATAACGCCTTGAAAACACTCAAAAAAGCTTTGTATAAAGTCAATAAAAACCAGAATCTTCAGAGAAACCACAATATCCAGATTCAGGCGCAGAGTGTTGTTTATAAATTGAGTGTAGATGTGGAAGATCAGGAAAAAATCTCTAAAGTTCACATCCGAAGATACATTTCAAGGGAAAAAACAAATTTTGTGGAAGAAGTGATTGATACTAAAAATTCCATTGTCATTCTTGCTGCAAACGCTTTTGAAAATCCTAAAATTCTTTTAAATTCAAAATATACTGTTTGGGAAAACGGACAGAAAGTTGAGAAAACGGCAGCCAACAGAAGCGATCAGGTAGGAAGAAACCTGATGGATCATATGGTAATGCTGACTTGGGGATTATTTCCGGATCCTGTTTATTCTTACCGAGGTCCTGGTTCTACCACCAATATTTCGTCTTTCCGTGACGGAAATTTCAGAAGCGAATTTTCTGCGTGGATTTCTCCTCTCGATAATTGGGGATGGAGCTGGCCCGCTTTTTCTCCCGGATCAGACCTTTCAGAATTCTTAAATGAAGGACTTTTCGGGGAAGATCTGAAACATGCTTTAACGTACAGACTTTCCAGACAGGTGCTTTTCCATTTTGAGATCGAACAGCTTCCGAATCCGAATAACAGAGTAACCATCAACGATCAGTATTTGGATGTATTGGGAATTCCGCATCCCGTGATTAATTATGAACTGACGGAATACGAAATGAAAGCAATGCAGCAGGCAAAACAGGCTTCAGATCAGATGTTTGAAAGATTGGGTATTCAGGATTTTACTCAATATAACGCAACAGACAACAATACTTTTGTCTATGACGGTGTAAGATATTCTTACAACGGAGCAGGGCATATTGTAGGAACTCACAGAATGGGAGATAATCCCGATGATTCTGTAACCAACAGTTATTGCAAATCCTGGGATCATCCGAATTTATACATTGTAGGAGCAGGAAATATGACCACTTTAGGAACTTCTAATCCTACACTTACTTTATCCGCATTTACCATCCGTTCCGTAGAATCTATTTTGAAAGATCTGGAAACAATTTTAAAATAAAAAAAATGAGACAAAGACTTATCAATAAATCAGAACCTCAGGAAAATAATAATCTTCTGAGAAGTTCTTTAGCTAAAAATACCATCGTTGCAGAAGCAATTTCTTTACAGTCGTTATTATTTGATTCAAGCATCAATAAAGAAAACTGGATCGAAGGTCTGAAATATCACAGTAAAACATTAACCAATCTTTTGCTGAATAACCAGATTGAAGAATTTAACGAATATCTGCAGTCTCAGTTTAACGGCGAAATCTCTGAAATGTTTCCTGTGGCAGAACTTTCAAAAACATCTTTTGAAGTTAAAAAAGGATTAACAGAATTAGATTATATTCCTATTTTACAGGATCTTTTGCAGACTGCAATTTTAATAGAACATTCCACCATTCCTCCGTATTTAACGGCTTTGTACTCTATTAAAGACGGTACCAACGTTTTGGCATCACAGATTATCAGAAGTGTTGCGGTAGAAGAAATGCTTCACATGATTATGGTTTGCAACGTGATGAACGCAGTAAGCATTCAGCCTTCGGTGAACAGACCCGAAAATTACCCGACTTATCCGATGAAATTGCCAATGAATGTAGATTTCTATGTAGGTCTGGAAACATTTTCTTCAAACAGTATTGCAACTTTTATTGCCATTGAAAGTCCAAGTAATCCTTTGGTAAAAGCTCCGAAATATGATTATGATGCAGAACCGAATGCTTTACTTTCAAGAAGTGCAGTTCAGGAAAATAATCTGTGGACACTGGAGAATATGAAAGATTTTATGATGCAGAATGTTCATACCATAGGAGAATATTATGATGTTTTATTCTTTTACATTGTTGTTTTTCAGATTGTTGCTTATTATAAAGCCAACGGAAAATTGCCTCAGACTTTTGAAGAATTAAATAAAGGCGGAATTTTTACAGGAGATCCTGCCAAACAGATTCGTCCCGAACAATATTACGGAAGTGGCGGAAAACTACATCCCGTAGAAGCTTTAGAAGGGGTAATTCTTGTTTTTCAGGAAATTAAAGGACAGGGAGAAGGTGCCGATGATTCTATTTTTGATGTAGATGCATCACAGTTTGAAGAAGGGGCAGAATTGGCGCATTATTTCAGATTTAAGGAAATTTTCCATGAGCATTTTTATTTGGAAGGAGATTACACGCCTTTCACCGATGAAAACGGAATGATGTCGGTAACAACGCCGCCTGTCGGAAAACCGCTTCCTGTCGACTGGAACGAAGCATATCCTATGAAGCCAAATCCAAAAATGGCAGATTATCAATCGAATCCGCAGTTATTTCAGCAGGGAAAAGCATTTAATGAAACCTACAAGAAATTGTTGGATGCTATTCAGGCAGCTGTAGAAGGAAATCCCGAAGAACTGGCGAAATCCGTCATGTACATGTACGGTTTGAAAGAGCAGGCAATCGGATTGATGAGTCAGCCATTGGATTCGCAGTATAATGCGGGACCTACTTTTGAATTTCCTTTATAATTAATCAACCAAAAAAACTAATATATCATGTTAAAAAGAAAAAAAGACGGACTGGAACAACACGACGGTCAACTCTTAAGAACCTCAGCAGAAAGTACAAAAGGCTATTTGGCAACGCTTATGGATGGGTATTCCAAACTTTTGATTGATGATCCAGTAAGACCATTTAGAGAAGAAAATTTAGCTGAAATCGCCAATAATGTTGATTATGGAATTTTAGCAGCTCTGGAAGGAACTTGGGTAAGTTACAATGCCAATTACAATCAAAACATTAAAAGACCATCATTAGGAAGCGGAATTCATACGACGATTATGCCTTCTCCGGGAACTGATCAAAATAGAATTCCGGGAAAATTCAGCTTTGATACGGAAGAATATATTGAAAAATTAACTTTCGAAATCGTTCCGGGCGGTGTTCGTAACCGTGGCGGTGCGAGTGAATTGTTCTGTGGTGCGGTAAAATACGATCAGACCATTAAAAGCGTAAATAAAGTTGAAGGAAAACCTGATCTGGAATACGCAGGGATTCACGAAGAAAACGGAATGTATCTTTGGCTGAGTGATGTATACAATTATGCGGCAACCAAAGAAACCATTGAAAAAGACCGCGGAATTCACGCCTTTTCGCAGGAAGATTATCAGAAATACGGTTACAAAGGGGAATACAGAAATGAACCATTGGTTCAGGTAAAAGATGACTTTGGAAATGTGAGCTATATTCTTTTAAGTGAATTAAAAGAAGGTCAGGAATATTTTGAAATTATTCCTGCGCAGGAAATAAAGCCGGGAGACGGCATTACCGGTCCTTATTTTATTCCGGATTATTCGATTTCAAGAAGTGGCGTTATTCCTCACGGAAGCACGATTACCTTATTGGGAGATATTGCACCGAGCGGATCAAATTATTTAATCAGTGGTGCTCCGCAATTTCCTTACGGTGATGCAACATGGCAGCCGGATCATCTTGCGATTTCACCAACAATGGGCGGAGCCGGTGCAAGTGTGGCCAACCCGATCAATCTCGATCAGCCCGCTCCGGCTTGGGTTCATGAGACATTAACTGACGAAAACGATCCCGGTTCAAATAAAATATATACTCAAAGAATTCTAGCGAATGATCTTTATCCTTATTGTGTAAGACCCGATATGCGATTAAGAGATACATTAAGCGGACAGAATGTTGCCAATTATGTTCTGATTCAGATGTCGTCAAAAATGAAAACCGGAGCGCAGGGAGGAATTTTAAATGTTCCTTTTGTTAACCGATTTGTTCCTACTGTTGAAGTAGATTTCAGAATGTGGATAGAAACGGTGATAGAAGATGGAAAAGAAATCCTTCAGCTGCAATATGAGCAGATTATCTTTTTTGAATTTGATTTCGGAAATGATGGTGGTACTACAAGCTGGCCCCACATTCAGGTGAATACGCTTCGTAAGATTGAAGACATTCCTGCAGATCAGAGAAAAATTATTGAAGAGCAGTTTTTCAATGCTCCTTCCGGAATGAGTATGACAACACCTGCTTCTAATGCGGAGCGTACTGTAAGTCCTCCTGCAGGATGTCCGTATCATAAACCTTAATTTTAATTTTAATAATAATTCTACGGTGTTGATGATTAAACACCGTAGTTTTTTTATTATGGATGTTAATTCTTTAAAATTGGCAAAAGCACTTTATTATTAATTATTTTTGATACTGAGCTAACTTCAATAATAGTAGTACTTTATAATGTTTTTTTAAATTAGATGTGGTATGCAGTAATTTGATTTTGAATGTAGTATAGGCTTTGGTGGCACATGCTTTGCGTATTTAAGAGTATGACACCAACCAAAAATTCACAAAATACAGACCTTGATCTGGAAGTGCGCCATGCTTTCAAGGAATTTGTAGATGATACACTTTTTCCTTGTGTGGCAGCCAAAGCTGCACTCAACAGAGATCAGATGCACATTTTTGTTGCAGGTCATTTAGCTTGTCCAAAAGATGATCAAGATATCTTGGACTTTATTTATAAATTTATAGATGAATATAGAGCATCACAACAAGATTTTCATACTGTCTGTGTAATTTTTCCTGAAACACACCCAATCAATGAAGAAAGTTTTGACCGTTTACTATGGAACAGATTACAGGCATTGTCTGATCTTGATGTACTGAAGTATCCTTACGACCGACGGGTAGATACTGATCCTTCATCACCGCAATTCAGTTTCAGTTTAGGAGAAGAGGCGTTTTTTATCATAGGTCTTTTCCCGGGAAGCAGCAGAGAAGCAAGAAGATTCCGGTATCCGACCATTGTATTCAATCCTCATGCTCAGTTTGAAAAGCTCAGATCATTAAAGAGATATGATAAGATGAAAAATATTGTCCGTAAGAGAGATGTTGAGCTAAGTGGTACTATTAATCCGATGCTTAATGATTTTGGTGATGATTCTGAAGCCTATCAATACAGCGGTATGAGATACGACAAAAACTGGGAATGTCCATATAAATATAATAATCAATGAATACAATTTCGCCACGAAGCGGCACGGCATTTATCCTTAAAAAAGGAGAAAAACTTAAAATAACAGATATAGAAGGAGAACAGGTTTCCGACTTTATCTGTTTTAATCTGAATGATATCAAAGAATATCTGTCGTCTGGAAGAACAATAGATTATGCAGAAACTATCTTTCTTACTAAAGGAGATCCTTTCTATTCAAACAGGAGTAACATTATGTTTAATATTCTGGAAGATACAGTAGGTCGTCATGATTTTTTGCTGACTCCATGCAGTGCAGATACGTTTCGTATCATTTATGGACACGAAAATCCACACCGTGGCTGTTTTGGCAATCTTTGTGAAGCGCTGAAACCGTACGGCATTGAACCGGATGCTATTCCTATCTGTTTTAATGTTTTTATGAATGTAACGGTTGATGGCGAAAGCGGTAAAATAAGTGTGCTGCCTCCTAAAAGTGGGGCAGGAGATTATATAATCATTGAGGCAGAAATGGATCTGATTATAGGAATGACAGCCTGTTCGGCAGAAATGTCTAATAATTATTCTTTCAAACCGATTGGCTACACAGTTATATGAAGTTTTCTTTTTTAATTAAAGTTTAAAATTGTTAAAAAAAAACGCTGTAAACATTGATGTTTACAGCGTTTTAGCTTATTTTGGTTTCCCAACTGGCGGAGAGTGAGGGATTTTGTGCCCATTCCTCATCGCTTTATGGATAAGATTTTCGCTGTAACATATCTGTGAATGGCCTTAAATAGGACATTTGCAAAAAAGTGGTAAAATCCTAATTTAAATTTTACGTAGTAAAACTAAAAATTTTTGCTGAAATCTGCAAGTAAAAAGACCAAAATTTGAACAAGTTTTTTAGAGTTTAAGCCAAGAACTTACTCCTTCTCTTTGCGCCTTAAATTTCTCAGTTGAAATATTTTTAAAAGAAAACGAAGAAAAAAAATCTAAAAAAAAGAAAAAAAGAAAGCCTTTTGAAAATGAGCATGGCATTCTGTCAAGGTTTTTCGGAAAAAGTTTTTGCGTAGATTTTATACGTAAAAACTTTTTCTGAAAATCCGTAGGACTTGACCTTGACAGAATTTAGCTGTTGGACTGGGAAGCGAATTATTTTTGGTTTCTGTTTTTATTTTTAACCATACCGTAATTCACATTAATAATAAGTTTACAAATATTTCTTAAGCTTTATGGCTATAGAAAATAAGATTTTATAATTACGGATTATCGTAAACAAATTCAGATCATTCATTATATATTGCAAGCTAATAGATTAAACTTAGATTTCACGAAATTGTAAGATGAAATTTTGATTAATCCTATGTCATAAATTAAAAATTATAAAATTTGATTTTTAGATATATGGTAAACGATTAAGAAAATATAATAAGGTAAAATGAGTATATTTGATACTATCTGATTTTAATAAAATGTCTACATCTCAAAATTATATATATCTTGATAATGCTTCAACTACGAAGGTTGATGATGAAGTGATAAGGGAAATAATTCCATATCTCTCAGAACTTTATGGAAATAGTTCAAGTGCTCATTCTTTGGGAATTGAAATTAATAAAAAAATTGTAAGGGCGAGGGAAAATGTTGCTAAATTATTTAATTCAGAACCAAAAGAAATTACGTTTACATCCGGAGCGACCGAAGCAATTAATACTATTTTAAAAGGTGTAGTTACTTCAAATAGAACAAAACGATCACAAGTTATCACAGTTAAAACTGAACATTCTGCAATACTTGACACCTGTAAATATTTGGAAGAAATAGGTTTTGATGTTGTTTACTTACCTGTTCTCGAATCTGGATTAATAGACTTAAATGAATTAAAAAAAGTAATTTCAGAAAAAACACTTTTAGTTTCTGTTATGTTAGTAAATAATGAAACTGGTGTAATACAGCCTATAAAAGAAATTACAAAAATAGCACATCAGTTTGGAGCTTTAATGATGACGGATGCAACACAGGCAGTTGGTAAAATTCCAATTGATGTGAAAGATTTAAACATAGATTATTTCGTTTTTTCAGGACATAAGTTTTATGCGCCAAAAGGAATAGGTGGATATTATCAAAATTCCAAAACAATAAACTTTCAGCCACTGGTACACGGAGGAGGACAGGAAAAAGGAAAAAGAAGCGGTACATTAAATATTCCTGGAGTAATTGGAGTAGGCAAAAGCTGTGAAATATGTATAAATGAAATAGAAAGGAATAAGTCTTCGGTACAAGAGCTGCGAGATTTATTGGAAAATGAACTATTGACCATTGAAGGAGCATTCGTGAATGGAGATCGAGAGAATAGAATCTACAATATCTCGAATATTTGCTTTCCTAATATAGAAGCTGACATACTCATCAAAATGCTTGATAACATTTGCGTATCAAATGGCTCCGCCTGTCATTCTGAACTAATAGAGCCTTCACACGTTCTTACAGCAATGGGATTAAGTAATAAAAATGCTTTTTCGAGTATAAGATTCAGCCTAAGTAAATACAATACCGAAAGTGAAATTCTTTACACGATTAAAAAAGTTAAAGAAATTATTTCTCAACTAAAAACTTCTAACTATGCCTGATATTTCTACAGAAGACCTTTTTAAACTTTTATATTTTAGTCCTACTGAAGAGGAAGTTGAAGAGGTAATTAAACAAAATCCTAATGTATTCAAAGATGAAAACTGGTTTCCTTTAGGCGGAAACGAAAATATGTTTGGTATCGTCCGAAATCAACAATCAAGTCCTATTGCCGCATTGGTAGAAAAGGTAACCAACTCTATTGATGCGATTCTGACCAAAAAATGCTTAGAGAAAGGAGTTGCTCCTGATTCTGATGAAGCTCCTAAGTCAATGGAAGAGGCTATCAATCTATTTTATCCGGATTATAAAAACTGGGATTTAAAACAGAATAGGCGTAAACAATCTGAAGAAATACAGATTTTAGCAGATGGCCCTCCTCGTAATACTTCTGTGATTATATATGACAATGGTGAAGGACAGCATCCTGAGAAATTTGAAGATACATTTCTCTCTTTAGTAAGAGGAAATAAAATTAATATTCAGTTTGTTCAGGGTAAGTATAATATGGGAGGAAGCGGTGCTTTGGTATTTTGTGGAAAAAGAAGATTTCAATTGATTGCATCCAAAAGATATGATAATACAGGCAATTTTGGCTTTACTTTAATTCGTCAAAGAAAAATTAGTGAATCTGGAACCAACAGAAGATCAAGTCATTTTGAATATTTAAAAATAAATAATCAAATTCCTAATTTTCCTATAACAGATTTAGATTTAAGACTTCAAGGAAGAAGTTTTATAACAGGAAGTATCATAAAAATGTACTCCTATCAATTTCCGATAGGTTATTCAGGCTTTGCTCAAGATTTAAATCAAAGTCTGAATGAATTTTTATTTGAACCTGTACTCCCTCTTTTAACCGTTGATAGAAAAGAAAGATACCCTAATAATAAGGTTTTAGAATTAGATCTGTTTGGTTTAAAAAGAAGATTAGAAGAGGCACAAAGTGATTATATAGATACCTATTTTTCTGAAGAATATGTCGATGAATTATTCGGTAGGGCTAAAGTAACCTGCTATGTCTTTAAGCCTAAAACAGAAAAACACGATGTTAAAAAGAGCAGAGAAATTATAAGAAGCAGGTTTTTTAAAAATAATATGTCTGTTATGTTTTCCATTAACGGACAGGTACACGGCAGTTATACAACTGAATTTATATCCAGAACTCTTAAACTCAATCTTCTTAAAGATTATCTTCTGATTCACGTGGATTGTACTGAAATGGATCCTGACTTTAGAGAAGAGTTATTTATGGCTTCTAGAGATCGTCTCAAAGATGGACCTGAAGCAAATGCATTGAGAGAATATTTGGGCAAGAAATTAAGGAAGAGTGAATTAGACGAAATTAATCGGAAACGTAAGGAAAGTATTGGATTAGAGAATGAAGATACTACTGAACTTATAAAATCATTTGCGAAAAATTTACCTAAAAACAGTGATCTATTTAAATTGCTGCAAAATACTTTAAAACTAGAGGAGAAAAAGGAAGAAAAAAAGGATAGAAAGCCTGCTTCTCAAAAACCTAAAACAGAGGTAAAGCCATTTTTGCCACAGCGATTTCCATCGTTATTTCAATTACATAACAAAAAAGAAGGAATCAATATTATCTCATTGCCTAAAAATGGAGAAAGAACGATTAAATTTGATACAGATGTAGCAAATGATTATTTTGATCGTTCCGAGGATTCCGGTGATTTAGAAATCAGCGTTTTACAGATAAAAAGAAATGAAACTTCCGGAGGGACGGAACCTGGAACAAAAAAGGAAGTTTCAGGAGTATTAAATATTGCTAAGAGCAGCCCTAATCAGGGAACCATAAAACTAACACTAGAGCCTACAGAAGAATTAAATGTTGGCGATGAAATTGAAATACAAGCTTCTCTTACTGCCCCAGGACAAGTTTTTCAGGAAATAATACTTGTGAAAATCACTGACAAAGAAGCTCCAAATCAAAAAGTACCTCAAGAGGAAGATGATGAAGATTACATTGGATTACCGAAACTTCATAAAGTGAAAGAAGAAAATTGGAGTTCCCTAGAAGAAAATGGAATTGAAATGGGACACAATATCGTAATGTATCCGGTTTCAGAAGGTGACCAATTGCAGGAAATATTCATTAATTTGGATAGTTCCGTATTCTTGAATCACCGTTCTAAATTAAAAGGAGAAGATCAAATTCTTACCGCCGAGAGAAAATATATTTCATCCGTTTATTTTCATACTTTATTTCTTTATATAGTAACCATCAGAGCATTGTTGGAGAACTTCTTCAGTCCCTTTAAATTCTTATTTCTTATACTCAAACTCGTTTTGAGTTTTGATGTAGTTCTTTGTTGTATTATAAAGACTTAGTGATAAGGTAAGAACCGCAATAGTTGAAATAACTTTAGATTTTTTAATGCTTCCATAGATGTACTTTTGGTAAATTTATAACAACTTTAGATATCTTGGAAATCTTATGACCTCCTTTTTACGGTTTTCCGTAATAATTTAACCCAAACCTTTTGTATATTTGATTTAATACGAAAACCATGAAAGTTAAACACGAATTTATTTATGTCCTAAAGGATAAAGCAAGAAGTGATAAGTATAAAACAGTCAAATCCAGAATGTCTGCAAAAGAAGCTTTCCTTAAGACAGAGAAGGAATTCCGACGATTGAATTCTATTGTAAATAAAAACAAAGTTTTGGATACTACTATCGGGAATAGTATATTTGATAAATTACGAGGAGAAATTACAGATTCTGAAATAGATGTATACGCCAAGAATCATTTTGCTGCTGCATTTTATAGTTTCTTAGATATTAAAGAGAAAATGAGTAAAGAAGGAAATTTTAATCATATTGGAATAAAAAAATATGGATTCTTAATTAATGAACTACTGTATGATATCGTAATTTTTGCAAATCATATTGGAAGGAAAGTCGATCCAAATTATACCCTTATAGTTAGTGGCAAAGCCAATATAGATGATTCTAGATGGCATTTTTTAGGAACATTTCAATTGATGTATTACAGTATTTTTAATGATAAGAGATTGGATAATAAATTTGCATTTATTATATCTCCCGTAGCTTTGAGACAAACTATTGAATTAAAATTGAATAGAATTGTCGGGCTTGGTGATATATTTGATAATAACGGCGAGAAGATTTTTACAAAGCATAATTTTATTTTTAGTTTTATTAAAAAAAATAGGTCTTTATTCGATTTTAAAATAGAAATGAAAATTGTTCAAAAGATTTTTGAGTTCTGTAATGACAGCGTTCATAAAGGTATTATGCCTTATTTTTGGCAAATGTTTTATGCAATAAAATTTTGCGACGATTTGTTTTATGATCCAAATTATAAAACTTCTAAATCCATAAATATAAACAGTGCAGTAAAAATTCTTGATTATCCTCATAAAATCAAAACTAGAACACGAAATTAGAAGACAGTTTCCACCACCAAAATTTGATGTTGAAATACAATGGATAAAACCTGAAGCCCAAATTATAACTCCGCCATCGCAGTAGAATCTAGAAATTTTATCCTTTTTTGATATATATCAGAAAGTAGCGGATATTTAACAAAGCTGTGTGAGAAAACATATGAAGGTACTTAAATATGAATAGATAATCTTAGGATTGTATATATCTAGGTACACTTTCTAAAATTTTACGAAAGAAATAAGTAACCTGTGAGATATGAAGGATTTATTCGCCATAATAAATGAACATCATGATGTTTTATATGAAAATAGAGACGAATTGGATAAGAAGTAACCGAATTATAAAAACTAAAAACCAAAAACTATGAGTGATATTTTATATTACCCTTACATCAATGTACCTGACAACAATTGGACAGTAAGAACTCTTCTTTACTACAAAGATATTGCAGCGATTGTACCGCAAGAATATTTCTGGAATCCCGAGCAACATTATGATCCATTTATGATGGAACTTGTCAGGATGTCATTAATTGTACCTGTAAATCCTGTCGAGGTGTTTGATAATCCTTGGGAGGTTACGAAACCCTTCGTAAATGAGATTGAGAAGCATAAAAGCTCACTCGAAAAAGCGCAGGAACGATTCAGTAAATTGCAAAGAAATTTGGTGCATTCACAGAAGTTTTCTTCTGCCCGCATACATGGTGATAAATTTGACGATGAGGTATTTTATAGTCTTACTAATTTAGGCCTTGCGAGTCGTTCAGAAGGGAACTGGTATGAGGTAGAGACTAAAACAGCAGACCAATTAATGAAATTTGTGGCCACTATGATTGGTGCTAAAACAAATAGAATTCCTACAACTGATGAGTTAAGACCAAGGTTTTACACTAGCAAAAATCTTAAAAACCAGAAAAAAAGGGAAACTATTTTAGAAAGTTTAATTCCACTTCCACACGATATAAAACTTGATAAAATGCTGCGATTCAAAGAGAAGCATGGTGATTTGTTAGAGGCTTTTACTAATAGAGTTGAGCTCCTTGTGCTTGATCCCAACGTTAAAGAAGGAACTGATTTATTTAACGAAAAGATTAGAGAACTGGTGATTAGAAAAGGTGAGTTGACCGCAAAAATGAACGAGAGCCAAATAGGAAATATTATATTTGGTTCTATCTGTGGTTTTATCAATGGCGCTCAGGCTTTCGCAGCTTCAGGTAATTTAAAATCTATGCTTTGGGGTCTACCGGGATTTGCTAATGCGATATACTCAGCATTGAAAATTGAAAAAGCAGAAAATGTTTTTGATCAAACTGGGATGAAGTATCTTGCGTTAGTTGATAAGAAATTAAGATAGGTAATAATTGTACAATGATCGATAAAAACTTTTTCACTTATAAAATTTTAGAAAGGAAAAAGAAAATAATTTTGGATAAATTCCCCGAATTGAATGCTTGTAAACATGATAACTTTCATTCATTGGGTGAGTACATCTATGAATCTCCAAGTAAATTTTATAATAAAAATATTTATACTGATGTAAATTTGTATTTTGAAAGTTTAGTTGACAATCCAAACGATCTTTTAGACTTTTTTAAGATATTAAATAACCTTTCTTTTGAATTTAATCATGCAATAAAGACAATGAATGAATTGAATTTAAAAGCAATTCATGAAAATTTATTGCCTAGCAATGAAGCGGAATTAATGTATTTTTTCAGTGAGAAAATCGTGTACGAATATCTAAAAATAAATGATGTTGTATTGTTAGGACTTATAAAACCAATTGCCTATTTTCTAAGGGTTACAAACAAAAAAGGTACAGATAATCTTGACATCTATAATTGTATTGATACTCTAAAAAAATATCAAATTTTTGATGACCTTACAAATATATATAACAATACTCTTCGTAATGCAATCGCACACGGAGGAGTTACATTTGAATCATCTGTAATAAAATTTAAAGATAGGAAAGATACTAAAGCATTTTATGCTTCGGATTTTATAAAAGAATTTGACAACCTAACCGACATTGTAAATGCTATAATTTTAGTATATAAAAAAGTCATATTTCAATACTTAGATGTTTTAATAAATCATGGTATCACCGTTCCATCGTCAATAATGGAAATTGAACTACGATATAAGGCCAATCATTATGGCTGGAAAATTATTCATAGTTATGACAGCGAAATACTAAAAGGGAAACAATATAATTTACTCGTAGAATCAAATTTGAACAGTCGAAAATTCATGAATTTTTCTGCAGTTTACACAGCAATAACATTAGAAAATTTATTGCCTAAAAAGTATGATAATTTTTTTATTCAAATTAAAACAAAATATAAGCTATCATGTTGGCAGATTATTGATCTTGAAAAGCTAAGAGAACACTACACCGGGGAAAAAGTGATTATTACCGACGGTACATTTTTTTTTGAAGAAAAGTATTTCGGTGAGAAAAAAGACTTATTAAAAATTTATAAAACTTCTTTTTTTCAAAACTACACTGATAAGAACAAGATAGTTAATGTACGATATATTAAGCACCATAATAAGAAGAGTTATAATGTTATAGAAAATGCTGGCATATTTCTAGACATTTCTGATGAAAAAATTGAAGATTATATTAGAAATAAATCAAAAGATATAATTTCATTGGTAAAGTCCGAAAAAAGAAAAAAGCATACGACTAATTTGAAAGAATTTATTTTTCCTGATAAGTATCTACAAATCCATATATATAATAATGATTTAAGAAAAAGGTCATTTCGCGATGCAAGACGAAATAATCATCTAGTAGCAACTCTACATATTAACAATACAAAAAAAATTAATAACGTTCTACCAGCCTGGGGAGTCAAAGAAGAAAATAAAAATTGCTTAATTATTTGGAATAAAAATACTAAGTTGTAAAATAGATACAAAAGATATTCTATAAAAAATAATAATTGCGGCTTTTGACCGCAATTATTTAATCAATATTCTATCTCAAATCATCTAAATTAAGTTCAGGATAATGCTCTTTGGCATACCAAACAAATTCATCTAATGAGCCATTGAATTTTTTGACAAACTCAATTAATTCATCTTTTGGTTTTCTGTATGCTTGATAAATTTTCTTTACAATTGCTTTTCTTGTACCGTTTTTCAATTTGAAGATAAACTTACCATCTGAAGAAAGCGGTTTTTTTCTATTAAGAATTTCAAAAGCAAGATAATTTCTTGCAATAAACCAATTATATAAATTCGAGTAGGCTCTTCCCCCGCTAATAATAAATTTTGGTAATAATATGATTGATTTACCTGCAAAATTTGGTAAATCAGCAGATTTTGTTTCCCACTTTTTAGTAATGGCATTATAAAACTCAATCTTAGCTGAAATTGTAGAAACTTTATGCTTTTTACATATTTTCAAAGTTGATTCAGCAAAAATATCTCTACAAACATTTGCGATAATATCTGACATAATATCTTGACCAATGCCTTTTACAAGTAGTAGGACAAAATGCGCTTCGTTTGTAATTGCAATATTTTGTTTTGCAAATGAGTTGTTTCTCAAAGCATCATAAATTACTTCTGCTCTTACATCTGAAACTGCTTTACCTTTGTTTCTATCGGAATATCCTAAATGATATTCGTTTGGTTCGTGCAGATGAGAAAGAAATTCTATCCCCTCATTTCTTTTGTTTGGCTTAATAAAATCTCTGTTAAGTTTTATTAAAAACTGATGTACTCTTTCATAGACTTCGAGAGCTACAGGATTACTATGTTTATTATTTTCAATTAAGAATGGGCAAATAAATGCCTCTAAATCTTCCCCTAAAGGAATGTCTACAAAGTCTATATCTTTATTTCTTAACTTTGTAAAATAAGTATTAAATGTTTCCATTTTGTTATTTTATTAAATTATAATTTTCTCTAATTTTTTGTTCATCATCTACTTTTAATATATATATATCTAACTCATACCTAATTATTTTAAATTTTGCTTTTCACCAACAGTGGAAAAACGTCACTGATAATTTGCTTTCATTAATTTTTGATAATTAGCCTCTTACATGACTTGGATCATTACCATAACTATTTTTATCTCTGATCTGGCCACCCTTTCCATGAATAAAAAGCTCAGATTCTGATTGATAGCAATTATTCCTTGCTTTATCAATAGCTTCTTTCTGTGTATTTGTAATTACGGTATTCTTTTGATTATCTGCTCCTTTTATTGCCCACTTTCCTTGATGCGGCACGACGTGTTGATTTTTTTTCATGATAGAAAATTTTAATTTATTATAATTTTACTTTCAGTAATTAAGTAAGTGCACATTACCAGATAATTCGAATATTTAAAAAAAATGAGTTATCTATTACACTTTCTAATTATCATCATACGAAATTAGAATCCTACTACGCAATGTTTTTGCGCATATAAAAAATTTATTGATTTTTTGATAAAAAATTCCATATTACGGTTTTACGCATATTTGTTATCGAAATAAATCTTATTATTGGAACTGATATTTTTTTAAATAAAAAACCATGAAAATTTTAAAATTAGATTTTGAAAATTGCTTCGGCATAGGAAAATTAAACATGACTTCGATTTCAGTAAGGTTAATTCGTACCTTATTTATGCGCCGAACGGAACAATGAAAACTTCATTCGCTAAAACATTTGATTTGATTTCGAAGAATGATAAGAAAAATCTTCCAAAAGATGTTGTATATAATAAGAAATCAAAATTTGAAATATTATCAGATGACTTAGAAATAAATCCAGAGTCAATTTTGGTTATCAACGCAGAAGACAACTCGTATGATGCGACAAATAAAATAACATCATTTATAGCTCGTAAGGAACTTAAAGAAAAATATGATCAAATTTATTCTGAACTGAATACTGCTAAAGCTGAACTTTTAAAAAAGCTTAAAGCAATATCAAAGAGTACTGATTGTGAAGTTGAATACATGGGAACTTTTGGCAACGATTCTGAGAAAAACTTCTTTGACGTATTATCCTCAAATGTGGATCAGCTTACTGAGGACTCAGATAAAATTACGTTTAAGTATAATACAGTATTTGACACTAAAGGAATTGTAAAAAAATTCTTAGATAAAAATGAAAACTTGTTAGATGATTATGTAGAAAACTACAATCAAATCCTTTCAAATTCCAAGTTATTTAAATTATCTGGTGATAATACTTTCGGAACCTATCAGGCAAATGAAATTATGAAATCTATAGAGGATAACTCTTACTTTGATGCCGGTCATAAATTCGTTTTGGAAGATGGAATAGAAATTACTGAATCATCACAATTAAAAGAAATATATAATGCTGAGCTTGAAAGAATTTTAGCTGATGAGAAGTTAAAAGAATCTTTTAACAAAGTTGACAAAGCTATTGGAGCAAATATAGATCTGAGGGCATTCAAACAAGTTATTGAGCAGGATAATTCCTTACTGGTAAATTTAAAAGATTATGAAGGGTTCAAAAAGAAGGTTTGGACTAGCTTCGTGTCTGAGGTTAAGAATGATGCTGAAGCATTATCTGAAATGTACAAAGAGAAAAAGAAAGAATTAGATATTATTATCTCAGAATCTAAAAAAGAGGTAGAGCTATGGAAAGACATAATCAAAAAATTTAATGATCGATTTTATGTACCATTTGAAGTAAAAATGGGAAACCTACATGACGTAATTTTAAAACGGGAAACTGCTAATTTGGAATTTATTTTTACAGATAAAAATGAAGAATCCAAAACCCAGACAAAAGAAAATTTATTAAAAATACTAAGTAAAGGTGAACAACGGGCATATTTTATTTTGCAGTTTTTATTTGAGATAGAATCAAGAAAAAATATTTCTCAAGAAACATTGCTAATCTTTGATGACATAGCGGACTCTTTTGATTATAAAAATAAATATGCTATAATAGAATATATTATTGAACTTCATCAATCAGAAAAATTTAAATCACTCATTCTTACACATAACTTCGATTTTTATAGAACAATTGCATCACGATTAAACATGGATAAGCAAACATATATGACATCCAAAGATGAAAATCGAACGATAAATATTGTTGAAGGTTTGTATAAAAAAGATCTTTTTAAAGAGTTTTTGAAAAGTCCACATGATCCCAAAGTTTTCATAAGTCTTATCTCTTTTATTCGTAATATAATTGATTATTCAGATTCATCGGATACAGATGACTGCATAAAACTTACAAGCTGCCTTCACGAAAAAACGAATTCAAAAGATATTACAATTGATGATGTTTTTACTATTTATAAGAATAGAATCACCAAACTGAAAGACAAGGAAGTTGATTTTGATAAAACTATTAAAATTCAGAATTTTATTTTCGATACTGCGGATTCAATAATTGAAGAAAAAAACATCAATGAAATTTTGTTGGAAAATAAAATTACTTTGGCGATTGCTAGTAGATTAAAAGCTGAACAATATATGATATCTAAGTTGCCAGAAGCAGACCTTACTAAAATAAATCATGTTCAAACAAGAGTACTGTCTAATATGTACAAGAAAAAATACCCTACAAGTTTTAACTTAGGAATTATAGACAAGGTTAACCTAATGACACCTGAAAATATACATGTAAATTCATTTATGTACGAACCATTAATAGATATGTCCGTTTATCATTTACTTAATTTATATCAAGAAACCAAAAATTTGAAATAGAAATATTTTATAATCTATTTGATAAGTGGTAAAATAAAAATACATTTGTAAATGTAGACAAGTCATAAGGGGGTCGATGTTATAATTATTAACTTAAAACCCGTTTATTATGACACAATGTGTACAATGTGCTGGTGGGAAACCAGTGTTCGTGAGAGCCTATACTAGAATGCGCTTAGGCCGTTTAGAAAATGTAATCCAACATTGCAGATCTTTACCAGGTCAACACAGAAATTAGAAGCAGAGTTTTACTTTGCTTCTTTTTTATGCAATTTTAAACTACTTATAATATGTTCCTAATTATCTTCAAATATTAAAGGATTCTAATTGAATCAATTTCATATTAATGATTTTCAACGTTTTATATCATTCAAAAATATGAATTAAATTCAGTAAAAATACTGATAGTGGATTTTATAATGGTTTTTATTTTTGTCGTTTACGGATAACCGTAATTCAAATAAGACATAAGTAGATATATTTGGAAAGCTCACAACATTTTACGAACAAAATAACTACAATTTTACATTAGTATAAAAAATTTATGGAAGGCAAAACATATAAGGATTATTTAGATAAAACATTTCTTGAAGAATTAAATTATAAATTGTGGTCAACAAAGGGAATTAGGTTTGGAGCAAGCACTAGGTTAACTCAAACCGCAAATTTATCTAATTTGTCTATTAATTTATTGTCAGTTTATCTTACTGCTGTTGGACTTTTGGGAGTTTATAATCTCCACTTCAATCAACTAAATGAGGATTTAATTGCATATTCCATCACAAGTTTATCTATTCTAGCATTGGTATTTGGACAAATTGAGAATGCTAAAGATTTTTCAGTTAAGTCTAAGGAATTTCATGATTGCGGTTTGGAACTTTCTGAAGTTTATAACGAATTAAGAATATATAAAACACTAACTGAGAATCAAACTATAAAAGATAAGGAGATATTTGCTAAAAAAATTTCTGATCAATACCAAAACATTTTGGAGAGATATGAAAATCATTTAAAGATAGATAATGAGCTATTTAAAACTAAAACTGCTAAATATCATTTATTATCAAATTACGATGTCTTCAAAATAAAGATTGAATATTATTTTAGGACAAAATTTGTATATCACTTTTTAATAGTATTTCCGCCAATAATTATCATTATACTACTATTGAATGTAAACTAATAATACTTAAGAAAAAGCTAATATCAGGTATTCTTGATTGTATTTATAGACCCTGCAATAAGATAAATCTAAACATTCAGCCGTTTTCCAATTAAACACAAGCATAAAAACCATATGAATAAAATTGAATTAGTTCCAATCGGAAAAATTATACTCAATGATAAAACTGCTGATAGAGATGCTAGATTTGAACATTATTTGATTCCCTATTATCAAAGGGGGTATAGGTGGGATGTAGAACACGTGACAGCTTTGCTAGATGATATTCATAATTTTATGAATTCTGATGAAAAGAAGTATTGCTTACAACCAATAGTTGTTGTGCCATCAATTGATGAGCTGGGTTTGAATATTTGGGAAGTAATAGATGGACAACAACGCCTTATTACAATGAATATAATATTCAACTATTTAAATCGACCGAAATATTCTATCATATTTGAAAAGAGAGGAAAAAGCACAAATTTTTTAGAGAGTTTATCTCCCAACACATATAGTGACGAGAATCCGGACTTTCATTATATGAGTCAAGCGTATGATATCATTAAAAATTGGTTTGAAAGTAAAACTAAAAATGATGTTGGTTACATTGATGAGTTTAATTCAACACTGACTAAGAAAGTAGAGATAATATGGTACCAAATAGAAGAGCTTAAAAACATTGATGGTTCAGATGAAGTCGAAAAAAAGAAGATAGATATATTCAATAGATTGAATATTGGAAAAATACCCTTGACAGATGCAGAATTAATCAGAGCTTTATTGTTATCTAAAATAAAATATGGATTAACTGAGAGGGAATCTATTTTGAGACAAGCTGAAATTTCGAGTGAATGGCACCGTATAGAAATGGAATTAAGAAATGAAGAATTTTGGTACTTTTTAAACAATAAAACATTAGAAGAAACTTCTTCTACTATTGAATTTATTTTTAAGCTTATTTCAAAAAATAATATAAAAAGATATTCGACTTATATGTGGTTTGAAAAAGAAATCAAATCAGATAATCCAGAGAAAGAAAAAGAGAATGCTATTGAGTTATGGAATAAAACAAAAGAATATTTCAGTAAGTTAAAACACTGGTTTGAAAACGATTATTTATATCATCACATAGGTTTTTTATTGGCCTTAAAAGACAATTCAATTTCAAATGTTAGACACATCATTGATATGTCTAACTGCGAAAAATCTAAATTTAAAAATTGGGCTCTAAATGAAGTTATATCAGAAGTATCAGACATAGACTTAAATAACATGTCTTATGAAATCAATAAAAACGATTTAAAGAAAGTCTTCTTATTACATAATATTGTTACATCTAACTTAGTAAAATCTGCTCAAAAAAACAGATTTCCTTTTAATTTATACAAAAAGATAGAAAATGATGGTGGCTGGAGTATTGAACATATTCATGCTCAACAATCAAAAGAAATGAAGGATGAAAAAGCTATAAAAAAATGGCTTGAAGAAACTTACATTGCAATAGAAGATATTAATGATATTGAGAAAGTATCAAAAGGTATGAATGAAGTTGAGAATGAAAAAAACACCTCAGATTTGACTACTCTAAAAAACAAAGTTCAACAAATGTTGAACAGCGAAAAAATTGATATTGATGACTTTAATTTATTAAAATCTGAACTAATTCAATTATTCGATTCTGATTCCATTCACATATTAGATAATTTAGCTTTGCTTTCTAAGAAGGATAATTCTTCTCTAAACAATGCTATTTTTCCAGTAAAAAGAAATAGAATAATTCAAATGGAAAAAGAAGGAAAATATATCCCTATTGCAACAAAAAATATATTCTTAAAGTACTATAGCAATACTAATCTTCAATCTTATTACTGGGGAAATGACGATAAACAAAGTTATTTTCAAGATTTAAGTTCTAAGCTAAAGCCTTATCTAACAAATTAAAATTAACTATGAATAACAAATACACCTTTTGGTCACTTTGTAAATCTTATAATAAAATTGAAGTACCAATTATACAAAGAGATTACGCACAAGGACGTCAAACAGCTGAAGTTAATATACTAAGAGAGAGGTTTATCAATGATTTTCTAATAAATTCAATTATCAAAGAACAACCAATAGAATTAGATTTTGTTTACGGTTCTATTTTAACCGAGGTAAAAGATGATATTAGGCAAAAAGTCTTTATTCCTTTAGATGGTCAGCAAAGACTTACTACGCTATTTTTATTGTATTATTTTATTGCGGTTAAAGAGAACAGGTTAAATGATGTAAAGGAAATACTATCAAAGTTCACATACGAAACAAGACCATCAGCACACGATTTTTGTAAGAAACTTTTGGATTTTGACCAAGTAGATAGCATTGCTGAGATTAAGAATCAAATAGAAGATTCTGTGTGGTTTAATGATGAATGGAAAAATGACTCTACGGTTTTTGGTATGTTGAATATGCTGGATACTTTTTCTAAAAATCCAAGTTTAATAAGTTCAGACTTAAAATTATTAGATAAAATCATTGATGACGATAAGCAGCTAATTTCATTTTATTTTACAGATTTAGATGAATTTGGTCTAACTGAAAACCTCTATATCAGAATGAATGCAAGAGGCAAAATGCTTACAGATTTTGAAAATTTTAAATCAGAATTTTCTAAAATCATCCAATATAATCATACTTTATTGGAGCAGGTAAAAGATAAAATTGAATATTTATGGGTTGAAAATCTATGGGATTATAAAGAAGAAAATTCTTATATCATTGATACTCCATTTATGTCTTTTTTGAGTTTTATAACAGAAATGCTATACTTTAAAGATGCGGAATATCGATCTAGTAAAACTTATGAAACAAACTTTCTTGATTTTAGACTTTTAAAAACTATTTACTCAATAGAAGATAATCTTCGGTTTCTTATTTTTTCATTTGATTTTATAAAAGAAATCAAAGAAAAAAAAGAGCCTGTTTTATGGGATGGTGAATCTCTAAGTCATATTTTAAAAGATGTTATAGATGGGAAACGAGATACAACTCAATTATTTATTCTGTTCTTGGCTCTACGTTATTCCTATTACAAAAAAAATAAGGAGAATCTTAATGATTGTATACGAGTTGTAAGGAATCTTATTGTAAATACGGATGATAATTCTAGACGAGAATGGTCAAGACTAATTTCTTCATTACATAACCTTATTTCAGATGACAATGTTTATCAGGTATTATCTGAATTATCAGATGACAATAAATTGATAGGTTTTAATGTTGATCAAAGGAAAGAAGAAATATTTAAGGCGAAACTTTATCTAAACTTTGCGTCATTCAAAAATGAACTTTTCAAAATAGAAGACCATAAATATTTAACTGGACGTATCACCAACTTACTTTTATCTCCTTTTACTAAAACAGAAGAAGATTTCAAAACAGTTGAACTACAAAATATATTTTACACAGACAAAGAAGTAAAAAAATTACTTTCAATTTTCAATGCTTATGAAGAAATAGCCCGAGATAATTTTAATCGAATTTGGGGCAATTTATTAATAACAGGTTTGTATAAACAAACAGGTGATTCAAGAATAGTACATGGAAGTTTCAGAAGACATCCTTCAATAATACTATTTGCCAAACAGTTTGCAACCCTTTCTGACAAATTAAGTTTGTACGAATTTTTAGTAGAAATTCAAAAACAGTTCATATTAAAAATGATTAATAAATACGAAGACTTATCTTTAATAAGGAATGCCAAAGAACAATTATATATTTATTACATTATTGGTGAGCGTATCTATAATCATTCACATACAAGCTTTTTCAAAAATTATAATTTCAATATTGGCTGGTTGGAAAAAGTTACAGGTTACAAATCATATTTTACTAGAGGAATAGAAGGTTGTCAATATTTTCCAAATACCAATCCTGTCTTTCAGTTTTATAATCAACAGTTTAGATATAACTTAGGAATTAATCCAAACAATACTTTAGATATTGAAATTATTGGAGGAAATAAAAAAAGAGAGCCTTTCAAATTAATTATTGAATGGGCTTCTAAATAAGATGAATTAGTCAATACTTAATGACAGTTATATTCAAATTAGTATTGACTAAATTCAACTATCCTTATCCATTATTTAGTTTTAAGCCGATCCCTTAAAACCGCCATATCATCACTCACTTTCTTATCCAGGATCTTCGCATAATGCTGAGTAGTTTTTATATTCGTATGACCAAGCATTTTACTTACACTTTCAATAGGAACACCATTGGACAAAGTGATGGTAGTAGCAAACGTATGCCTTGCGATATGGAAAGTCAAATCTTTATTGATACCGCAGATACTCGCAATTTCTTTCAGATAAGAATTCATTTTCTGATTGCTGAGAACAGGAAACAGAATGTCTGAATTGACGCACTGCGGATGATTCTCATATTTTAAAACCATTTCCTGAGCTAAAGGCAATAGTGGAACTCTGGTTGAGGTATCGGTCTTTTGACGATGGGTAAAAATCCATTGGTCACCATCAATCCCGACATTGATGTTAGATTTTGACAATTGCTTGACATCCACATAAGCCAGGCCGGTATAACAGCTGAAAAGAAAAATATCGCGAACCTGGCTCAATCGGTCAGATGCAAATTCCTTTTCGTAGATCATCTGAATTTCTTCTTTGGTAAGATAAGGACGTTCTACAGCTTTTACTTTTGCTTTATAGCCCAGAAAAGGATCTTTCGTGATCCAGCCGTGCGCCATACATAATCGGATGATCTTTTTGAAATTCTTGAGGTATTTCACAGCCGTATTATTTCCGCATTTTCTTACACTTCGCAGCCAGAAATCATAATCGCTAATAAAACCGTGATCGATTTCCGTAATGTCAATATCAGAAGTTTTGTACTTCCAGTTAATGAATTCCTGTGTATGCTTTAATGACGTTTTGTAACGCTCCAATGTTCCCGGGGCGAAATCCTGACCGACTAGGGCTTCCACTTTATCATTATGCTCCTGGAATATCGGAATAAGCATTCTTTGCTCAATATCCGTTCCAAGCAGTTTAGATTTTAAACTCTCTGCAGTTACAAAGTTTTCTTCTTTTAGCATCAGGTAGTGGAAATCGTAAACTTTCTGTTCCAAAGTTTTAGATAAAGATTCAGCGTTTTGGTTTCTTGAGTATTTCCTAATGCCTTGTGTGCTTTAACATCCCATTTCTTCGGATCGATATATCTTTTAGCAGCAATATCTGCTGCCTTGCCGTCTATCGTAATTCGTAAGTAGATGGGAGCGGTTCCGTTTGTTCTGATCTTATTCTTTTTGATGAAGAATAACAGGTTGAATGTTTTGTTCATTGTGTGATAACTTTAATTGATTAATAATTTACTTTTTGTTACCACTTTTTGCAAGATGTACAATCGCTAGACTGCCTATTGGTCAGGCTTTCCTTGATTTTTCGTGACCCATTTTTGTGATTTTTTGAATGGGACACGAAATAGGACATATAAATCGTGACCTATTTTGTTTTTTTTTTGATACTGCGCTGAAACAAAAAACGCTGTAAACATTGATGTTTACAGCGTTTTAGCTTATTTTGGTTTCTAACCTGGCGGAGAGTGAGGGATTCGAACCCCCGGACCTGTTACAGTCAACAGTTTTCAAGACTGCCGCAATCGACCACTCTGCCAACTCTCCCTAAACTCCGATTATATCGTTGTTTTCAGTGGTGCAAATATAAAATGTTTTTTTATTTTGACCAAGAAAATTTTGTAATATTTTTCATTACCAGTTTTTATCAATCATAAAAATCATTTGTGTCATCACTACGGCTCCTAAAAGCAGCTCTCTTTTGCTGACTTTGTCAAAAGTATCTTTTTCTGAATGGTGATAATCAAAATATCTCTGAGTATCTACAACAAGCTCCGCAAGAGGAATACTCAGCTTTTTTAAGGGCGCAATATCCTGAATGGCATCTGTCTGTCCAAAATCATATACTCCATAAGGCAGAAAATAATTTTTCCATTCAAATATAAGCTTTCTTCTCTGGGGTGACATATCAAGAGAAAAACCTCGTGGAGAGTAACCTCCTGCATCTGTCCCCAAAGCAAAAATGTGTTTTTCATCTTTCTTTTTTGCCTGAGCTTCATACATATCCCGTCCTTGACCGCCATTTTCGCTGTTGGCATACAATACTATTCTCAGAGTATGGTTGTTATCATATCCCAATGCTTTAAATGTGCGAAGAACCTCAATAGACTGTGCTACTCCGGCTCCGTCATCATGAGCTCCTTCGGCAAAATCCCAGGAATCCAGCTGTGCGCCAATAAGTATTATTTTGCTGTCTTTTTTACCCGGAATCTCACCGATAATATTATGATTGATGGTTTCACCCTTTAATTCTGCCGTCATATTGATTTTAGCTTTCACCGTTTGGGTTTTCAGGAGTTTTTCCAGTTCGTCAGCAGATTTTACACCTATTGTTAAAGCCGGAATTCTTGCTTTATCATCTGGTTCGTAATAAATCATTTTTGCATGCGGAATATCATCTGAAGCGGTCGTTAATGAACGGATGATTAATGCTTTTGCACCTTTTTTACCGATTACCGATGCCGATAATAGTTTAGATTTAGCAGCAATCAGATAAGAATCTGTAGTATTGATGATGGTAGGATCTATCATATAGTTTACAAATATGATTTTATCCTTTACCTGTGCAGTAGTGAGATTTACCAGTTCCTGTGCAGTATTTACCAAAAGAATATCGGCAATCAGATCTTTACCTTTTGTCCCTTCTGAATTTCCGAAAGACAACATCCTCACATTTTTCCAGTCACCGGATGAGGTTTTGATCTGTAAAGATTCTTTTCCCCGAACCCAGATCGGAACTTTTACCTCCTGTTTCCACACATTTTCTGCTCCTGCTTCTTTTAGTTTTTTTTCTGCCCATTCGGTAGCTTTTGCATATCCCGGAGTAGCACTGAATCTTGCTCCAATTCCTTTGGTAAGTTCGCCCAGATTATCGTACGCCGTACCATGAAGGAAAACTTCATCTGAAATTTTCTTAAATTCTTCCTGATAATTAAATTTAGGTATCTGTTTTTGCTTTTTGGCAGGATATTTTTTTTGTGAAAATAAAAATCCACTCAAAAAGAGTGGAAGTATGATGAGTAAGATTTTTTTCATTTTTACTGACCGTTTTCTTTTCGGAGTATAAAAATAAACAAAAAAACAGATAATTATTGCTTCATATCGTACATTAATAAAGCTGTGATCAGTTTTGGTTCTATAAATGTACACTTCGGAGGCATTCTCAGCTTCAGATCTGAAATTTTAATCATATCATTAAAGCTTACCGGATATATACCAAACCCTACTTTACCTTCGCCATTATCTACCTTTTCTTTTAGAAGATTGATTCCTGCAATGTCTGATGTTCCTTTTACATAAGATATTTCGTCTGAACTGTCAGAATCTTCAATATTTAAAATATCATTAATGATATATTTGTCTAAAATATGATGATCCAGATTATCCAATGACATTTCCTGAGATCTCAGGTCATGTTTTACGTGTAATGAATAAAATTTACCTTCCATATACATAGAAATGTGAAATTTCTGGGAAGGGTAGTACGGTGTTTCACCTTTTTCGTGAATAAGAAAATATTTTTCAAGTCTCTTTAAAAATTCATCACCTGAAAGATCTCCCAAACTTCTGACAATTCTGTTATAATCATGAATTTTAATCGACTGATTGGATACAATGAAACTGTATACAAAATTGTAAGCTTCTGTACCGTTATGTCTTTTATTTTTTTCTTTCAGCCGTTTGGCATAAAGTGCGGTAGATCCGATTCTGTGGTGACCGTCTGCAATATAAAAAGAATCAATCTGATCAATTACTTCCTTAAACTGCTGTAGCTTCAGGCGGTTATCAATTCTCCAGATTTTATGTCTGATTCCTACGCTGTCTGTATGGTTAAAAATCGGAACATTTTTTTCTTCATGATTCATCAGCAATTCTATCTTAGAATTGGAAGGGTAGGTAAGGAGCACCGGCTCTGCCTGAAGATTCACCTTCTCAAGATAGTGTGCAAGTTTTTCTTTTTTCTGCGGAATGGTACTTTCATGCCTTTTTATTTTCCCTGCCCAGAAATCTTCAATGCTTGATAAACCCAGGAGTCCTCTGAAAACCTGTTTGTTGGGATAAATCTGTTCGTAAAGATAATAGGCAGAATTGTCCTGAACCAGAACATTTTCCTCCAATAATTCTTCGAAAGTAGAACGTATTTTCCTCAGATTCCGGTCTACATCCTTAGATTTGCTTACAACATAAGGTTTAATCATGTTGATATACGTTTTTTCTACTTGCGCTTTTTCTGAAATTTCGCTCTGTGAATAGTTATCTAAAGGATGTGTGGGAAATGTAGCCTCATGATCCTTATGAGGTCTTATTCCACGGAAAGGTTTAAAAACAGGCATATATGTGTTATAGTTTCTTTTTAATTTCGATTATTTGTTTAGCTAGCTCAGTACCTATTTTCTCTTGTGCGTCAACAGTATTTCCGCCGAGGTGAGGGGAGAGAGAAAGGTTGGGATTCATTAATAGTATCAATTCCGGAGCCGGTTCGTTTTCAAAAACATCCAATGCTGCTCCTGCTACTTTACCGGATTCTATAAAATCAAGCAAAGTTACTTCATTGATTACTCCGCCTCTTGCTGTGTTAACGATATAAACTCCGTGTTTCATTTTTTCAAACTGAGGAGTATCAATAATATATTCTGTAGTTTGCGGAGTATTGATGCTTATAAAATCTGCATCTTTTAAAAACTCATCGGTGTTATTGGTAGAGGTAATTTCAAAATTAACTTTTTGTCCGTCAAAAAACTCTAAGGTTAAAACCTCTGTTCTTGGTTTTCTGGTAAGGACTTTTACTTTCATTCCTAAAGAAATCCCCATTTTTACCACTTCCTGCCCAATACTTCCGAATCCAATCACTCCTAAAGTTTTACCAGCCAGTTCATAAGCGTTGCTGAAAGACTTTTTCATTGCATTAAAATGAGTTTCTCCTTCTAAAGGCATCAGTCTGTTCGACTCATGTAAAAATCGGGCTAATGAAAAAAAGTGAGCAAAAACCAGCTCCGCAACAGATTTTGATGAAGCAGTAGGCGTATTAATGACATACAGTCCTTTCTCAATGGCATACTCTACATCAATATTATCCATTCCGATACCGCCTCTTCCTACGATTTTAAGATTGGGACAAGCGTCTATCAAGTCTTGTCTAACTTTGGTTGCGCTTCTTACCAAAAGCACATCTACATTATTTTCGTTGATGAAATTGATGACATGATCCTGAGCAACTCTGTTTTCGAGCAATTCAATTCCTGCATCTTTTAAAGCAATTTCTCCGGCTTTTGAAATTCCATCGTTAGCTAAAACTCTCATTTTTTATTTTAATTTTGATATATAAAACTGAATATTTAAAAAATATTTAATTGAAGCGCAAATTAAGAATTTTTAAAATAATGTTAATTATTTATCAGATTTAAGATTGATAATCCTATTTTATTGATCTCATCACATCTACAAGAACCTGTACACTTTCAATAGGCATAGCATTGTAGATACTTGCACGGTAACCTCCCAAACTTCTGTGACCATTCAGTCCGTTGATTGAGGCTGCTTTCCATGCTGCATCAAATTCTTCTTTCTTAGTTTCATCAAGCAGCTTAAAAGATATATTCATGAGAGAACGGTCTTCTTTCACACAAAAAGTCTCAAACAGAGGATTGGAATCAATTTCGTCGTAAAGCAATTTAGCTTTAGCTTCATTTCTAGCTTCTGCTGCTGCAATTCCGCCGTTGTTCTCAAGATATTGTAAAGTTAATAGAGATGCATATACCGGGAATACAGGAGGGGTATTCAACATAGATTCTTTACTGATATGCTGCGCATAATCAAAGTAAGAAGGAATATTTTCTCTTCCTGTTTTTTCGAGAATCTCTTTTTTAATTACGACTAAAGTTACTCCTGCAGGACCCATGTTTTTCTGAGCTCCGGCATATATCAAATCAAATTTTGAAAAATCAAGCTGTCTTGAAAAAATATCAGAACTCATATCACAAACCATCAATGTGTCCGTTTCCGGAAAGGTTTTCATCTGGGTTCCGTAAATTGTATTGTTGGAAGTGCAGTGAAAATAATCGTATTCAGCACCTACTTTATAATCTTTTGGTATAAATGAGTAATTTTCTTCCTTAGAAGAACCTACAATGTCCACATTTCCTACTTTCTTAGCTTCTTTAATGGCTCCTGCAGCCCATGTTCCGGTATCAAGATAAGCTGCTTTTCCGCCTACTTTCATCAGATTGTACGGAACCATGGCAAACTGAAGACTTGCTCCGCCGCCCAGATACAAAACTTCATATTCGTCGCCCAGATTCATCAGTCTTTTCACAATGGCACGAGCTTCATCCATTACCGCTACAAAATCTTTGCTTCTGTGAGATATTTCCAGAATAGATAAGCCAATTCCGTTAAAATCTAAAATAGCTGCTGCCGATTTTTCAAATACTTCCTGTGGTAAAATGCATGGTCCTGCACTGAAATTATGTTTTTTGCTCATTTTTGCTGTTTTTAAATTGCTTCTCACCTTAAGATCAGCATTTATTTATAATATATTTTGATTGTGATTTATCCGTAAAAATCAAAAAACCGTCTCATGTTGGATGAGACGGCAGTATTTATTCACCGTGTAAAAATGCTTTTTTATTCAGTAAGGCTTCCTCAGATTCTACATGATCTTCATCCGGAACACAGCAATCTACAGGGCAGACTGCGGCACACTGTGGCTCTTCGTGAAATCCTTTGCACTCAGTACATTTGTCTGTAACGATAAAGTAAACATCGTCACTTACAGGTTCCTGCGGTGAGTTGGCATCTACCGTAAGACCTGAAGGCAGAGTAACAATTCCTGAAAGTTCGGTACCGTCTGAAGCTTTCCAGTCTACTGCTCCTTCATAAATTGCATTATTGGGACATTCCGGTTCGCAGGCTCCGCAGTTAATGCACTCATCAGTTATTTTAATAGCCATCGCTAATTTTTTTTAAATTTGCACAAAATTACAAAATATTCCCCAATTTTGCAGTAATTATGAACAACGAAAAAAGAGTTTTAGGACTCAGCAGGCTAAGCCGGTATATCACAGACTTTTTAGCAAAAGAATCAGAGCTTTTTAACGATAATGATGCCGAATTTGAGGGTGTTTTAAAAAGATCTGAAATTGAAAACCCTTGGTTTACCATTGAAAATCAAAAGTATGCATTGAAGCAGTGGGCAGAATTGATGACGGTGGAAAATTTGAACAAATGGCTTGGTAATTATTCTCTTACCAAAACTTCCAAAAAAGTCGGACTTATTTTAGCAGGAAATATTCCGCTGGTTGGGTGGCATGATGTAATTTCGGTTATACTCAGCAACCATATTCCTCTGATAAAACTTTCATCAAAAGACAAACTGATGATTCCTTTTTTATTAAAGAAATGGAATGAGTTTTCTGAAGAACCCATTATTTTTGAGCTGGTGGAGAGACTCGAAAGTTTTGATGCAGTAATAGCTACAGGAAGTAACAACACGGCAAGATATCTTGAATTTTACTTTAAAAATCATCTCAATATTATCAGGAAAAACAGAACTTCTGTATCTGTTCTGAAAGGAGACGAAACCGAAACTGAACTAAAGCTTTTAGCTAAAGATATTTTCCAGTACTTTGGTTTGGGATGCAGAAATGTAACAAGAATTTTTATTCCCAAAGATTTTTTGATTGACAGATTATTTGAAAGCTTTATTGAATTTCAGGACGTGATTAACCACAATAAATACGCTAATAATTACGATTACAACAGAGCGATTTACCTTTTGAATCAGGATAAATTCTGGGATAATAATTTTGTAATGCTGAAGGAGGACGATAAATTATTCAGTCCGCTTTCTGTTATTAATTTCAGCAGATACGATTCTCTGGATGAAGTGAAAAGTTTTATCGCTGAAAACGAAGAAAATATTCAGTGTGTGGTAGCAAAAGATGAGCTCGGATTCAATTCAGTTTCTTTTGGTGAAGCGCAGAATCCAGGATTAGATACTTATGCTGATAATGTGGATACTATGAAATTTCTGGAGGTTATCTGATTTATTTTCATTAAATTTAGTCGGTTTTAAACATGATTTAGAATGAAAATATCAGGCATTATTGTTTTTTTACTGACAGTTTCTTTTTTTTCTGCACAGAATATAAAAATTCAAAAGGCAGATTTGCCAAAAGATAGAGTAGAAGCGTACAATCAATCGTTTTTTGATTTGGTTACTGCATTGAAAAAATCGGATAAAAATCAGGCAAGCCGCCTAATTTCTGATCAGCTAAAGGCAGATAACTCTGATCTTTTGGTTCAAAATCTTT
Source organism: Chryseobacterium binzhouense (assembly GCF_007474545.1). Classification (GTDB taxonomy): domain Bacteria; phylum Bacteroidota; class Bacteroidia; order Flavobacteriales; family Weeksellaceae; genus Chryseobacterium; species Chryseobacterium binzhouense. The sequence goes on along the minus strand of NZ_VKOG01000005.1, from coordinate 148,296 downwards.
CAGGAGGAATCAGTTTTGAAAGAAAAATGAAAATATATCAAACCGGAAATATTGAAATTGATGGTGCAATGTATCCTGCTGTTCAATACAAATATGAATCCGACTTATCGGTTTCACCAACAGATATAATTACTGTTGTATTTCAGAATGACGGAAAAATCAAAAAAATAATACCGTATTACAGCAAATAAAAATATAATATATAGATATGATGAATGATTCTTTGGTAACTTATTCTACAGATGTTGAAAAAGCTGAATTTTACAAAAAAACTTACCTGCACGTTGCTTTGGCAATTGTTGCATTTATTGCAGTAGAAACTATATTGCTAAACGTAGTTCCTGCCGAAATGATTTATATGATGGTAGGGCAGAGATACAGCTGGCTTTTGGTTTTGGGAGTTTTCTGGCTGGCTTCATTTTTAGCTACAAAATGGTCTCTTGCACAAAGCAGATCTACACAATATTTCGGATTGGGAGTTTATGTGCTGCTTCAGGCTATTATTTTTCTGCCGATGATGTATATGGCGATGGCGTATACAGGAGGCGGAGAGGTTATTTTTCAGGCAGCAACACTTACTGTAGCCATGTTTTCGGGAATATCTTTTATAGCGTTTACATCCAAAAAAGATTTTTCCTTCCTAAGAAACATTATTGCTATTGGAGGATTTATTGCTTTGGGATTGATCGTTGCCGGAATGATTTTCGGTTTCAACCTTGGGCTTTGGTTTTCTGTGGGAATGGTAATTCTTGCTTCTGCAACTATTTTGTATCAGACCAGCAAACTGAAGGATGCCTATTCGACAGACCAGTATGTAGGTGCTTCTTTACAGCTTTTTGCTTCAATTATGCTTTTGTTCTGGTATATCCTAAGAATTCTGATGAGCAGAAGAAGCTAGAATAATCAATAACTTTTTACATAAAAAATCCTGATATAAAGTATAAATATCAGGATCTTTTTTGAATTATTTTAGTGCTTTTGCCACCATTTTGCAGTCTGCAGATTTCAAATTTTGTCCGCTTTTGTAATCAATTTTCTTTTCATCGGCGTAGCGCATAATTCCATTTTCATCTTTCTGATTTCCAATACCTTCAATGAGAATATTGTCTTTCTGTATAAAGAAAATATCTCTTTTACTGGTCATTCCTTCAGAAGCAAATTCATAGGTAACTTTCAGAGTATCACCAGATTTGAAGCCGGATAATTCACCCTTAGAACTGTCTTTTTCAAAATTCTTGTAACTCATTTTACCCGATAAAGTTCCCAGATTATCATCTATGCTTACAAAAACGCTGTCTTTACCCGTAACACCCATATAGCAATAAGTTTTGGCGCCCAAGGTGTCAATTTGCTTTTCAGATTCGATTTCTGTATTGTTTGATAAGGAATCGCTGTTGGTTGTAGTATTTGCTGTATCGGTTTTTTTATTACAGTTAATTAAAAGAACAGATAAGATAGTGATTGCTGCAATTTTTTTCATAGATAGAATATTAATGTTTAAAAAATTTGAGTTTGAAATGTTATGTTAAATAAAATTCTGTTAGCTAAAATAGTAAAATGCATACAAATCGAAACAATTAATTGAAAATCTAATCGCTGAGAATCTCTTATAATTTTTTCCCGGAGATACTTTTAATTATTTAATATTAAAATCAAGTTCATATCATTTATTAATTGATAATTCAGTTTAACATAATAATACAATTGTAAAATTTGACACAATTGATAATTAATTATATACGTTATAAAAAGTCCTATAATTTATATTATGTTAAATAGAGTAATTTTCAGATTTTTATTTTCTTTTTCATAACTACATATTCTTACCCAAATAAAATCTTTCTAAAAGCCTTTGCAGCAAGGTGAACCTGTACTGCCCAATCATCAGCAGCGTCACTTCCGGCATCATCCGAAATGTATTTCAGACATAAGAAAGGAATATTTTCTTTCAAACAAATTAAAGCTAATGAATAAGCTTCCATATCTACAATATTGTATTCGGTGTTGATGTGATTCATTTCAAAATTGTCGCCGCTTCCGCAAATTCCTTCTGGAAGATGATTCATTTTTAATCCGTTGTCCAAAATTACAGGAATCCCTGAAAGCGGAGTTTCAAATTTTTTAAAACCCAAAGCCTGTGCATCCATATCTCTCTGAATAAACTGGGTACAACATACTACATCACCTTTTTCAAAGCCAATTCCTCCTGCCGAACCCAGATTTATAATCAGTTTAGGTCTGTTTTTCTGCAATTCTTTTGTAAGTTCAATAGCAGCATTTACCTTTCCGATGCCTGTTAACAGCTTTTGGGTATGATCAAATTCTTTTGCTGCTTCTGATTCTAAGGCAAATATGAACAGAATATCTTCTAAACTATAAGGAATATCGTTAATGTGTATCATTTTATATTATGTTAAATAGAACAGGATTCATCTTCACCGCAAGTTAATGTACCTGTGTTTTCTTCATATATTTCAGATTCTTTATATGTCTGTGTAAGAGCATTTACAAAAAAATCTGCGGGCTGAGCTCCCGAAATTCCGTATTTCCCATCAAGAATAAAGAACGGAACCCCTGAAATTCTGTTATCTTTTGCTTGTTTAATGTCCAACTGAATATCGTTTTCAAACTCATTGTTTTGCAGACAGTTCTGAATGTCTGTATCGCTGATTCCGACAGATTGTGCAATTTCTGTTAAGATATTAAAATTGCCCACATTTTTTCCATCAATGAAGTGTGCTTTAAATAACTCCTCTTTAACCTCATTAGTTTTGCTGTATTTTTTAGCTAAATGGAGAAGCTGATGTGCTTTGTAAGTATTGGTAATCAATGCATTTTCAAAATTAAAATCAATTCCAGAAGCTTTTCCCATCACAGCAACCTGCGCTGTCATTTGTTTAGCCTGCTCAACAGAAACTCCTTTTTTATTTCTAAAATATTCATTTGTTGTCATTGTTTCAGAAGAATCTAATGTAGGATCAAGCTGAAAGCTTTTCCATTCTATTTCTATCTGATCTTTAAAAGGTATTTCCTGTACTGCCTTTTCAAAATTTTTCTTTCCTATGTAACAGAACGGACACATAATGTCTGACCAAATCTCTACTTTCATTTTTTATTGATTTAATTGTTTTTTATAAATTTTATCAGCAAATAATACATGAGCCAATAATGCTGCTAATCCCATACTTACCCCGACAACACAGACTCCTTTCCATTCTGCATATTTCCATCCAACAGAAGCAAGATAAGTTCCGAGTGATCCGCCGATGAAATAAGATACCATGTATACTGTATTCAGGCGGTTTACGGCATTGGTTTTAAGTAAGAAATAATTGGTCTGATTCATTATATGATTAGACTGTACTCCTAAATCAATGAGAATCACTCCAACAATAAGTCCCCAATAAGTATCGCCTGCAAAATAACTGAACCCCCAACTTGCGGTTAAAATCAAGATAGAATATAGAATAATCCGGTTGATGCTCATTTTCTTTTGCAAGCCTCCCACTTTTGCGGCAGCCAAAGCTCCCACCGCTCCTGCGAGACCAAAACTTCCTGCCACGGAGGCTCCTGCTTCGAAAGGTGGTCTTTCTATGTGAAAAACAAGGGTGGTGAAAAGTGCGCACAAAGAACCAAATCCCATAGCTCCGCGAAATGATGATAATTGAAGAACCGGCTGGGTTTTAGCAAGTTTTATAACCGAATTCATAAGTTCAAAATAGGTTCCCTTGAAATTAGGCTGTATTTCAGGAAGCATTTTATACACAACAAACCATACCAAAAGCATAAGTGCCGCAGCAATTCCGTACATTGATCTCCATCCCCACATCTCTCCCACTATACCTCCCACAAATCTGGAAAGCAAAATTCCCATCAGCAAACCTGAAACGACCAATCCTATGTTAGCAGATTTTTGTGTTTCGGATGATAATTCTGCTGTAATAGGAACAAATAGCTGAGGAATAACAGAGGTAGTTCCTATAAGAAGACTTGCTACATATAACATCCATAAATCCGTTGCAAAAGTCATCCACAGAAGAGATAAAATCACCAGGATTAAATCTATAAGAATAAGTTTCTTTCGTAAAAATTTATCTCCTAAAGGAACTATCATAAGCAATCCAAAAGCATAACCCAGCTGAGTAAGTACGGAAATTTTTCCTGCTGCACTTTCTGTGACGTTCAGATCTTTTGAAATAAGCCCTAATAAAGGCTGATTGTAATAATTATTGGCTACGACAAGTCCGGAAATGATTGACATAAGCCAGATAATAGTCTTTGAAATTCCTTTTAGAGACGGATTTTGCATGAAATCTGCTTTGCTGTTTAAACCGAGTAAAGATAATGATTAAGGCAAAGATCAAAAAATAATTCAATATGTAAACGTGAATAGAACTAATCACTATTTTCAATTGGAAAGTTTGTTATCTTTGATAATTGAATATTTTATCTTTCTACTAATTTCAAGAAATATATATCAAATATACTGTTAATGATGTTAAAAAAAATTACTCTACTACTGCTTGCTTTAAGCATAAACATTTTTTATTCACAATTTAAAGAAAATTGGTATAAGATAGATAGTTTAATGACAATACAATCTCCCGTAAACTTCAATGGTGTTATTGTTATATCTCAAAAAGGAAAATCTGTTTATACTAAAGTTTCAGGTTATTCTGATCCTGAAAGTAAAACCCCTCTTAAACTGAATGATCGGTTTGAAATTATGTCAAATACTAAACAAATAACTTCAGTTCTTATTTTACAGCAAGTAGAGAAAGGCAAAATAAAATTACAGTCTCCAATACATGAATATTTGCCTGATTTGAAACAAAAATGGGCAGATTCTGTCACAGTTCATCAACTTCTCAATCATACTCATGGAATTGTTGATTTAGATAAACCTCTGATTTTCAAATCTGGGAGTGATTTTAAATACGGAAATATCTCCAATATTCTTTTAGGCAAAATTTTATACAACGTAACAGGTAAGACCTACAGACAGTTGGCAGAAAAATTATTTAAAAAGCTCAGAATGAATGATACTTATTTATATTCTGAAAAATATAAAAACTCTTTATCAGGCTTCATTATTAGAAAAGATCTAATAACAAAAGTGGGAAATTCAATGATCAATGAAGAAAACCTTGCAGCTGACGGAGTTGTTACCACAGCACAAGATCTGGTTATTTGGAATGATCATCTTCATAAAGGCAAACTATTGAGTAATAATACTTATAAACAAATGATTTATCCTTCTGTGATGTCTCAGCATGATGTTTTTGGTCAAAATAAAAACGGTTACGGCTACAACATCAGAACGGTTGATTCAGAAGGTATAAAATATTTCGGACATACTGGTCTCGGCGACGGATTTTCTTCTCTGAATATTTATATTCCTCAATACGATATAAGTCTTATAGTGCTGGAAAATCAAATGAATGAAGAAAGTGAATTTTATTATTATTTTGAAAAGAAAATCAAAAATATTGTTCTAAAAAATATTATATCACAAAGATGAAATTTCACATATATTTTTGCTCCTTTTTTATCATACTCTGTTCACATTATCAAGCACAGGAAATGCCTTCAATAAAGTATAATCAGGCTGAAATATTTCATAATGCAAGTTATGATAATGATACGCTTTATATCAAAATCCAAAACCCTCTCCATTGTCCTATAAGGGTTAAATTTTTTTCTGAATATCTGAAAATCGAAATACAATAAACGATACTTTGAGAATTTTTATTCATGATAAATCAGAATATGAAATTAAATTTTTTATACAGAATTTAGATACAAAAAAATTTGGTTATACCTACTTTTAAACTTTAGGTGATGAGAATAAAAAAATAACGAAAATACTGCTTGCACTTCCCTTTCCTAAAGGCAAAACATATAAAATAATTCAGGGTAATAAAGGAAGTTTTAGTCACAATACAAATTATTCAAAATACGCAGTAGATATTGATTTGAAAGTTGGCGATACAATTACAAGTGCAAATGATGGTTTTGTTGTAGGTGTTGTTAAAGACTATGAATTTGGAAAAAATGATAAAAAATGGCAAGATTTTGCCAATTTTATTACTATTTATCATCCTCAAAACGGTTTTTTCACACAATATGTTCACTTAAAGAAACACGGAAGTTTGTTAAAAGTCGGGGATTATGTAAAACGAGGTCAGCCAATCGGGTTGAGTGGTGCAACAGGTTATTTAGACGGAGAACATCTGCACTTTAATGTCTTAGTTCCTTATAAAAATGGAACACTAATTTCTATTCCGTTTGATTTTGAAGGCAAAATTTATTCTGAAGCTCTCTTAAGAAATCAGAAAATTAAACATAAAAGATGATCTGTATCTTAAAATTTAACAATCAGTCATAAAAAACATTAATTTTTACACAGATTTTAAATTTATATATATCTTCGAAAAAAAATAATTGATGAAAAAAATGATAAAGACAATCTATTTTTTCCTTTTGCTGTTCACTGCAGCGAATTATGGTTTCAGTCAATCTAATCAGTTCATTTATGAATACCGCTTCAAGAGTGATTCTTTACATCGGGATCAATCTGATAAAGAAAACATGGTGTTGCAAATTTCACCTCACGGTTCAATATGTTACAGTCAGGTAAAAGCAGTTTATGATTCTGTAATGAATGCTACCTTTAAGAAAGCTGTTTTTTCTCAGCAGAGTCATTACGATTTCACAAAATTAAAATCAGCAAAAGTAAAATGGGAAGTTGTTAAAAAATATCCAAGTTATAAGTCAGTTCTTAAAACCAATATCGGTAATACAAGGCTTGCTCTCCATAACGAAGAGATATTAAGCTGGAAAATCAGTAGTGAGAAAGATGAGATTCTTGGTTACAAAGTTCAGAAAGCAACTGCATTTTGGAGAGGAAGAAACTGGACTGCATGGTTTACGCAAGAAATACCATTACAGGACGGACCTTATGAATTTTCAGGACTTCCGGGCTTAATATTAAAAATTGAAGATTCTAAAACAGATCATTCTTTCACACTTATTGCAAGCAGGACAAACTCCGGTGAAAATAAATCTGATCTTTTAATAAATGAAAAAGAAATAGAAGTGACAGAAGAGAAATTCAGAAAACTTTGGACTGATTATAAAAGAGATCCTGTGAAAGATATGAGACAAACAATAAACTCCCCAACAGGAAATATTGTTGCCACAATAACTTTTGATGGTAAAACCTACTCAAATGATGAAATACTGAAAGCTTCCGAAAAAAAAGCCAGAGAAGAAATAGAAAAAAATAATAATTTTATAGGGCTTGATCTTTATAGATAGATAATTATAAACACAGATATACCGTCTGTGTTTTTTATTTTTCTGATTAAAAATGATTCATTAACAGGGTTTGGTGTAAAAATAGATAAGATTTAAAAAAAATCAACCTAAATCATTCTGATATGGATCAAAAAAATAATTTAGAAAAAAGAAGTCTCAGAGGCAAAACAGTTGTAGTTACAGGAGGAAGCAGCGGTGTTGGAAGAGCAACCGTAGAAGCCTTTGCTCTTGAAGGCTGTAATGTTGTCATTGCAGCAAGAGGACAAAAAGCCTTGGACGAAACTTTACAACTGTGTAAAGATCTTGAAGTAAATGCTATAGCAGTTTCTACCGATGTATCGGTTTCATCGGAAGTAGAAAATCTTGTGAAAGAAGCTGTAAACCAATTCGGAAGAATAGATATCTGGGTAAATAATGCAGGAGTAATGGCAAGCGGAAAATTTGATGAGATCCCCATGGAAATTCATGAGCAGGTCATAAAAACCAATCTTTTCGGATATATGAATGGGGCTTATCATGTTTTAAAATTGTTTAAAGAACAGACAGAAGGAATTTTAATCAACAATATATCAATTGGCGGATTTATGCCGGCTCCGTATAGTGCAGTATATTCTTCAACAAAATTCGGAATTCGCGGGATGATGGAATGTCTGCACGGTGAGGTTTCAGAATTTAAAAATATTCATATTTCCAATCTTTATCCGCAGATTCAGAGATCTACCGGAAATATGCATTCGGCAAAATATTCAGGATTAGATTTCAAAATTCCACCATTCGCAGCTGATCCCAGAGATACGGCAGAAAAAATAGTACAGCTTGCAAAAGATCCCAAAAAAGATTTCTTTCCGGATTTTACTTCGTGGCTTCTGACCAGTGTCTATAAATTATTTCCAAAAACAATTATAAATACAGCTTCCGCAGGAATGCGCATAATGATGAAACTTAAAAACGCACCTAATGATCCAGGTAATGTATTGGAGGAATCTTCATTGCCTCACAGAATTTATGGAGAGACTTCATTGCCTGTTCCGGGTAAAAAAACTAAGATTGCCATGCTTACAGGATTAGGTTTAGGATTGGCTTTTATGGTAATTAAAGCAAAATCTTCCAAAAAAGGCTGAAGTTTTCCAAATGGATAATTAATTTAAAATCAGATTTTTAAAATGTTCTGATTTTTTTATTGTATATTATCATAGCTAAATGTTTCTCTTTATTGATGACTTATTTTTGGTGTTACAATATAAATCTTAAATTTGTAGCTTTAGGTTTTATCAGAAATGAATTCAAAGGAACAGTTTATCAGTAAATCAATAGAAGCAAAAGAAGTTTACCTTCCTCACCTTTCAGCCGATCCGGTTATTTTCGGATTTGATCAAAATGAGCTAAAAGTGCTTCTTATTAAAATGAATTACCGAAAAAAATGGTTTTTACCGGGCGGATTTATTGATAAAAATCTGGATCTTGACGATGCGATTAAAAAAATTCTTGAGGAAAGAGCCGGTCTTACGGATATTTTTGTCGAAGAATTCGGTGTTTTTGGTAAAATCAACAGAAGCGAATCTTATTTTGAAGATTTTGACGAAACACTTTTCCAGAAGCAGCGTTTTATAACGATTGGATATTATGCATTATACAATCCTGAAAAAATACATCCTATTCCTGATGAGTTTACTGAAGCCTGTGAATGGTTTTATCTAAGCCAGCTCAACGAAATAGATCTGGGAATGGATCATAGGGAAATTATTGAAAAAGCTTTGCTTACATTGCGTGAAAAAATTTCAATTAAACCTATCGGATATAATCTTTTGCCGGAAAAGTTTACTTTAACGGAGCTACAGAAACTTTATGAAGCAATTTTGGGAAAAGAACTTAACAGAGGAAATTTTTACAGAAAAATTAAAAATCTGGGAATTCTTAATAAACTTGACGAGCAGAGAAGAGGTGGTGCTCATAAAGCTCCGGATCTCTATTCTTTTGATGAAGAAAAATATACTGCTGCCCTGAAAAACGGGCTCAATAGCTGGTAAAAAAACCGTCTTGTAGTTACAGGACGGCTTTTTTGTATTTTTTTTGTCTGAGATTGTCATTAAACTTTCATAATCTCAGCTTCCTTCACTTTCAGGTGGTCATCACAAAGTTTTACATATTTATCTGTAAGTACCTGAATGTCTGCTTCGATGTTTTTGATAAGATCTTCAGAAACTCCATCTAATTTTTTAAGCTCTTTCAAGCCATTTTGTCTCGCATTTCTTACAACAATTTTGGTGTCCTCTGTTTCTGCTTTAGCCTGTTTTGCCAGGTCTTTTCTTCTTTCTTCAGTCAAAGGAGGAACATTAAGAATGATGTTTTCACCATTATTTGAAGGGGCAAATCCTAAATTTGAATTAATAATTGCTTTTTCAATTGCTCCGATCGCAGTTCTGTCCCAAGGCTGAATAGAAATTGTCATGGCATCCGGTACAGATACGTTGGCAACCTGATTGATAGGTGTAGGCGCTCCGTAATATTCTACCATTACATCCTGCACCATTGTTGTAGATGCTCTGCCGGCTCTGATTTTTTGAAATGCATGATCCAAATGTTTGATGGCAGAATCCATATCCTGCTTTACAGATTCTACGATAAGATCTAATTCTTCCATTATATAATAAAAATTTGATAAATTACACATTTATTAAAGATTCAAGTTAAAAGATATAAAGATATAAGTGAAAGCTGATTAATTAAAGGTCAGACATCCCTATTTTTACTTTGCTCCTTTCTTTTTACTTTGATCTACAAATCAACTAATGTTCCAATATTTTCGCCTTCAACAATTTTAAGAAGGTTTCCTTCTTTGTTCATATCAAAAACAATAATTGGAAGTTTGTTTTCGTGACTCAATGTAAAGGCAGTCATATCCATCACCTTAAGATTTTTTTCATACACTTCATCAAAAGTTAACGAGTTGTATTTTACCGCATTTACATTTTTCTCAGGATCACTGTCGTATATACCGTCAACTCTTGTTCCTTTCAAAATTACATCTGCATCAATTTCTATAGCTCTTAAAGTTGCTGCCGTATCTGTTGTGAAATAAGGATTTCCCGTACCCGCACCAAAAATAACTACCCTGCCCTTTTCAAGGTGTCTTACAGCTCTTCTTTTGATAAAAGGCTCTGCAACCTTATCCATTTCTATAGCAGACTGAAGCCTTGTTTTAATGCCTGCATCTTCCAAAGCTCCCTGCAATGCCATTCCATTGATTACAGTTGCAAGCATTCCCATATAATCTCCCTGAACCCTGTCCATCCCTTTTGCTGCTCCGGCTACACCACGGAAAATATTTCCGCCTCCGATTACAATGGCAATTTCACAACCTTTATCAGCAACTTTTTTTATTTCCTGTGCATACTCCATTAGTCGGTCGTTATCAATACCATATTGTCTGCTGCCCATTAAAGCTTCACCGCTCAGTTTAAGAAGGATTCTTTTATATTTCATTTTAAATTTTAATAAATTTATTTCAGAATAATTGGTCTGAAAAATTAACTCTGCAAATATAATCATTATAAATATTGAAAAAAGAAAAATATTTGTAGATAAATATTGACAGAAATATTTTGATAAGTAGCAAAAAGAATTATTTTTGCATTAATTATATACTGATTTGAAGAAATTATTATTATTTCCACTATTTCTTTCAGGAATTGTTTCGTTTGCTCAGAACGGGACAAACGTTTATCCTTTTCTGAATATTCCTGTTTCTGCAAGACAGGCAGCTCTTGGCGGTGATGTGATCAGCATAAGAGATAAAGATGTCACCTTTGCTATTGCCAATCCTGCGTTACTGAATAAGGAATCGCATAATCAGCTTTCAGTAAATGCTGCAGCATATCTTGCCGACACAAAATACGGAACTATTGCATACGCAAGAGATCTGGATAATGGTCACATGGTGACGATCAATGGAAGATACATGAATTACGGAAATATTCCCCGAACTGATGAAAGCGGTTTTGAAATGGGCGATTTCACTGCTTCAGATGTTTCCGTAGGTGCAGGATACGCCTATCAGTTTGAGGAAGACTGGACGATCGGAGGAGGTCTTAATTTTATCACATCAAAAATAGACACTTATACATCTTCTGCTATTGCAGGAACTGCCGGAATTACTTATCATAATAAAATCAACAAAGAGGTAGCATCAGTTGTTTTCAGAAACTTCGGGTATCAGCTAAGCTCTTTCAATGGAGTAAGAGAAAAACTTCCTTTCAGAATAGATTTAGGGTACACAAAAATTTTAAAGAATTTTCCTCTTGCCGTAACAATTACCGCTCATGATTTGCAGCAGTTTGATATTTCTTCAGATTACAATATCAATGAGCAGGAAGTTGGCATTGGAAGAAAAATAGCAGATCACTTCTCTGTAGGAGCAGAGCTTTTTCCTGAGAAAGGATTCAATATCAGACTTGGCTACAACGTAAGAAGAGGAAGCGAACTTGCCGTATTGGATCAGCGAAATTTCTCAGGTATTTCCGGAGGATTTGGTCTGAAGATATCAAGATTCCGTATAGATTATGCACATGTACGCTATCATAATGCTTCTAATGTTAATCAGGTTGGTATTTCTGTGGATTTGAATACCCGTCACGGAGAATAAAAATAGATTCATGTCTGTATTCTTGATTTTTTCATAAAATTTCTTGAAATTTGTATTATGAAAAAACCAGTAATTGCTATTGACGGCTACTCATCTACAGGAAAAAGTTCAATATCAAAAATCATTGCCGAAAAACTTGGAATCGTACATTTAGATACCGGTGCTTTGTACCGTGGTATTACATGGTTTGCTCTTCAGAACTGCACAGATAAAGATGGCAATATCAGTTTGCAGAAGCTTTATGATTCTTTTCCGATCATCAGTCTTGAATTTAAAAGAGATGAAGATGAGCTGGTTTTATATGTCAACCAGATCAATGTTTCAAAAGAAATAAGGACGGCAGAAGTTTCCAATCATGTAAGTTTTATTGCGAAACAAAAAGAAGTAAGAGATTTTCTGCTTGAAACTCAAAGATCAATTGCAAGAAATGAAGGCGTTATTATGGATGGAAGAGATATTGGAACTGTTGTTTTGCCAAGTGCGGATTTTAAGTTTTTTCTTACTGCGAGTATTGAAGAGCGTACCAGAAGAAGATATGAAGAACTTCTCTCTTTAGGATTGGAAGCCGATATTGATCAGGTACGGAAAAATTTAATTGAAAGAGACCGTATAGACAGCGAAAGAGAAATTTCTCCGTTAAAAAAAGCCGATGATGCAATTGAGATAGATAATACCAATCTTTCAAAATCTCAGACGATTGAAAGCATTCTTTACCATTTAAAAAAAATTAACGATTTTTATTAATTATTAAAACTGATTGGTATATAAATTGTAACCTTATTTATCAAATACTATTATACTAACTATTAAAAAACAAAAAATGTCTAAAAAAAATAATACAGCAGGTATTTTGGCAGGACTTTTAGCAGGTGCTGCAGCAGGTGTCGTATTAGGAATGCTTTACGCTCCTGAAGAAGGAAAAGAAACTAGAAAAAAGATCAAAAATAAAGCTGAAGATCTTAAAGATCAGGCCAAGAATAAATACGGCGAAGTATCTGAAAAAATGAAAGGACAATATGAAAGCATTTCATCTACTTTCAAAGAAACAGCAAACAATGTTGCTCATACCGTAAAAGACGGATATGACAAATATAAAGATCAGATCGTATCAAAAACTACCGACATGGTAAAAGATGTTGAATCTGGATTGAACGATCTTAAAAATTAATATTTAATTTATATTAAATACATAGAAAAGGAACTTTGTAAATGAGTTCCTTTTTTTATAACTTTAAAAAATAAAAGGATGATCGAAACTATAAAAGAATACGCATCTAAAAGAATAGATCTGTTAAAAATTGAAGCGACAGAAAAATCTTCAATTTCAGCAGGTGTAATTGCCTATCTCGTTATTTTGCTGGTAGCTTTTGGCTTTTTTATCATTCTTTTCAATTTTGGTTTGGCATTTCTTATCGGTAAAGCACTCAATGACTATTCGCTGGGTTTTCTTATTATTGCAGGCTTTTATCTGCTCATCATGATTTTGGTGGTGGTTTTTAAGAAAAAAATTGTAAATATGGTCGCAGATAAAGTAATCCAATTTTTAAATCATTAAAATTATGGGAAGAAATTACAACAGCTTAGAAGAACTCAGGAGAAAAAAGAAACTTCTGAAAGAAGAAGTCAACGATCTTGAAGGACTTTTAACTTTCAAAAATACAAAAGAGAGTCTTAGTGCATTTACCAACGGGCTTACTGACCAGTATCTGAAAGAAAAAATAGATGAAAATGGCGAAGAAAAAACCGTTATCCGAAAAGATGTAATTGCGAAACAGATTACTTCCGAAGTAAAAGATCTTATTTTAAGCAAAAATACTGCAATGGGTATTGCTGGAAGCGCAATGAAAGGGGATGCTATGGATACTGTTTTGAAACTGGCAGTAACGGCATTTGTTGCTAATTATGCAAAGAAAAATATGAAAAGTTCTAACTGGAAGAAGAAGATTCTGGGTGCAGCCCTAATCTATGTTGCGCCGGTAGTTCTGAAATTTGTTCGTACAAAATTAGAAGCATATCAAAAAAGCAAAAGTGTATCCAGCATGGAACAATTGATATAAGTTTGGGAGTTGGAGAATCCTGACGTTTTACGTAATTGTTCTCCTGCTCTTTAACTTTAATTTAAACTCTAAAAAGCTGACCAAGAATTATTCCTGCTGCCATAGAAACATTGAGGCTTTCTGTAGATTGCGATTTCCCGAATCTCGGAATACTGATTTTCTTATGAAGTAAATTTTCAGTTTCGCTTCTGATTCCGTTACCTTCGTTTCCTAAAATTAAATTTATTTTTTGAGGTTTTTCAAAATGATAAATATTCTCCCCTTCCATATCTGTTCCGATATTGGAATTCTGAGTTGAGGAAAGATATTCTGTTAAATCACAGTACGCAATATTCACCCGTGTGAAAGATCCCATTGTAGCCTGAATGACTTTTGGGTTGTAAAAATCTACAGTATCCTCGCTACAGACAATCTGTTCTATGCCAAACCAATCAGCAAGCCTGATAATTGTTCCTAAATTTCCTGGATCCTGTATTCCGTCTAATACCAACTGGAAATTTTTTTCTTCAAATTTATTACTTTCCGGAAGCACACAAACAGCAACTGAATCTTTAGGATTTTTAAGGAAACTTATTTTTTTTAGTTCATTTTCAGATACCTGAGTAAACTTCACCTCTTCCGAAAGAAAATTGTTTACCTGTGTAGAAAATATTTCCCTAATTTTAAAGTTAGAATTAGGAAGTTCCATTATAGTTTTATTACCTTCAACCAAAAACAAGTTGTATTTTTGCCTGAACTTCTTTTTATCTAAAGATTGTAAAATTTTAATTATATGAGCGGTAAGCATTATAAGAATTCTCCTCAAAAGTATTATAAAATAATATCATTTGCAACATTTGTCGGATTACTTTATGCCTGTAGTACCACAAAGAAAGTTCCGGACGGAGAATATCTGCTTACACAAAACAATTTTGAGTTTGAAGACAAAAAACAGTTTTTCGATGAAGAATTAAAAGATTACGTACAGCAGAAGCCCAACAAAAAGCAGCTTCTTTTTTTACCGCTTGGCTTACTTTTTTATAATGCTGCCAATCCTAAGTATGATACACTCCTTAGTGAATATATGACCTATCCTAGCGAAATGAGAAATCAAAAACTTCGTGATTCTCTTTTCATTAAATACAATATGCAAAGCAGTGTAGGGAAAAGTCTTTTTATGGACAGGCTTTATCACAGCTGGGGAACTCCGCCTGTAATTCTTGATCAGACAAGAACGGAGAAAAGTGCAGAACAGATACAAAACAGAATGACATACAGAGGCTTTTGGGATGCTGAAGTAAAGTATAGTCACAAGCTGGATTCGGATGCTAAAAAAGCCAATGTAAATTATTCAATTAAACATAATGCTCCTACCTATATCAAAGAATATTATTACAATATTCCTGATGCGGGAATCAAAGGAGTTTTCAGGCAGAGACTTCATGAAAGCCTGGTAAGAAAAGGACAGATATTAGATCAGACCGTTTTAGAAAAAGAAATTTCCAGAATCAATGAGCTCATGCGTGATAATGGCTATTACAGATTTAACGCAGCTAATGACGAAGTTGGTTTCGTGGCAGATTCTCTCAAAAGTACAAAAGAGATTCCGCTCGTTCTGGAAATACATAAAGATTCTTTAGATAGACCTTACAAAAGAGCCACTTTTGGAAATATTGATGTTGCAATAGTCAATCGTCCTTCAGATTTTCCGAAACGTACGGTAAAAGACAGTCTTAGAAGAATAAGATTTCACAAAATAAACGATCAGTATAAAACTCCGTCTTTATGGAGAGCAATTATTGTTGACAGTGAGTCCCAATATGATCAGAAAAAGCTAGATCTTACCAAAAGAAATCTTTTAGCGATGAACAATTTCAGTATTCTGAAAGCAAGAGATTCTTTGCGACAAGGTGGTGTGAATGCTCCTAATGACAGTATTGTTGATGTTCTTTATGTATTAAAACCGCTGGATAAATACGAACTGAAAGTAGGAACAGACCTGAATTATTCTCAGCTTTTAAATTTTGGTATTTCGCCATCTGTTGATCTTACCACAAGAAATGTTTTTGGAGGTGCAGAAAACCTTACCACAAGTGTTGCGGGAACTTTCGGATCTATCAGAAACCCTAAAAATCTGGATAAAAGAATTTTAGCCTATGAATATTCTGCACAGGCATCATTGAGTTTTCCAAGATTATTGCTCCCTTTCAGCTATTATAAACTGATTCCTAAACGATACTCTCCTACTACATCTATAGTTTTGGGAGCATCAGTACAAAATAACATCGGACTGGGCAGAACTAACTTCAATACAGGATTAAATTACTTTGCGAATGTAAATGATCAGTCGTCTCACAGACTGACTTTATTTAATACTTTATTCAGTTTAACAAAAAATAAAGACAGTTACTACGATTTTTTCGTTAACGACAATATTATCAGGCAAACAGTTTTTGATGATTATTTTACTTATAATCCTCAGGCAAAACAGCAGTTCAATTCCGGAGCTTTGACGAGAGATCAGGTTTCTGAACAGATTTTAGCAGATGAAGGATATGTAAATACTTTAGACAAAAAAAGGGCTGAAGATTTATTATCTTTTTTGGGAACTCTTGTTAATAAAGACAGACAAACACAGGATGTTTTGATTTCATCAATGATTTATAATTTTATTTATAACGAAATTGGTAAAAAAGATTACCCTAATGCATTTTATTTCAACGGTAAAGTTGAATTGGCGGGAAATATTCCGAGTATTTTTAATCAAAGCAGAAATGACGGTGGTGGTGTGCTGCGAAGTCCTGAAAGAACGATTTTCGGAATTCCTTATGCACAGTTTGTAAAATTTGATTTTGATGTCAGAAAATATTTTAAATTCAACGGAAATCAGACTTTGGCACTTCGTCAGTTTATTGGTTTGGGTATTCCTTATGGCAACTCTTCCACAATGCCTTTTGTGAGATCATATTTCAACGGTGGAGCAAATGACATCCGTGCATGGATCGCTTTTGGAGGTCTTGGTCCGGGAGGATCTCAGATTGATGATAAAGTTCGTACTTATCTCATGGGAAATATAAAACTTACTACTAATATTGAGTACAGAATCCCATTTACGGAAATGTATGAAGGTGCAATTTTTACCGACATCGGAAACGTATGGAATACAGAAAATAACGGTTTTGATGATCAGTTTAAATTCAATCGTTTTATTCGCGAAATGGGTGTCGGAAGCGGACTTGGATTAAGGCTGAATATCGCTTATATTACTTTAAGAGTAGATTTGGCGTATAAAATATATGATCCTAACAAACCAGACGGAGAGAGATGGAGATTTAATAAATTTCAGCCATTAAAACCAACATTGAACATTGCTTTTGGATATCCTTTTTAATCTGGAGAAATTCCTAAGACAAAATAGACCACTGCCACTACCCTCGCCAGAATTTCACGGGACTGGTTTCGGTAGTAGCTTTCGGGTTTTGATACATCCTGCGCATCAAAACCCAATGCATTCATATTATTGTTTCTGGCGAAAAAGAGCGCTCTCAGATTGTGAAAACCTTGGGAAACAATGATTACGTTTTCCTTATTGTAGGTGTTTTTACAACGCAAAATACTTTTGTAGGTGTTGAATCCTTCAGGATCTTCAATGATAATATCTTCAGGAACACCTTCCTGATAAATAAGATAATTTTTCATTGCAGCAGGCTCATTATATCCCTTACTTTTTTCACCGCTTACAATTATTTTTTTAATTTTTCCGTGATGATAGAGAAGAGCGGTTGCATCCATTCTTTTTGTAAAATAAGGATTTGATAATCCTGAACGCATTCTGGGAGAAGTTCCCAAAACCAAAGCCACTTCGCGAGGAGGAATTTTTGATATTTTAGTGTACGTTCTTCCTCCCGTCAAGCCAAAAACCCATGCATTAGAAAGACATACCAAAAGAAAAACAATTTCTATGGATGAAATGATCAAACGGTATATGTTTCTGATGATTCTCAATTAAAATCAAAATTAAGCTTTATTTTCTGACTTTTGGCAATTGCCATGCAAGCTAAAATTTTTCCCTGAGCTTCTTCTCTTTCCGTTAAATATTCATTTTCCAGCAGCTCAACTTCACCTTCAAGCAAAGTACATTCGCAGCTCCCGCAAATGCCTGATTTACAGGAATACGGCAGCGGAAAATTTTTTGTAATAAGCTGTTGCAGAATTTTATTTCGGTTGTTTTCAAGATTAGCCTCGTAATGCTTACCAAAGAGCTTGAACTCTACTTTGATATCTTCAATAAGTGGAAATTCTTTTTCAACAGGATAAATATCATCATTAAATTCTTCAAATAATTCAAAATGAATATTTTTTTTTGGAATTCCGTGGTGGTAACAGGCATTTGCCAGAGATTTGATCATCTCTCCCTTCCCGCAGATTAAAACTTCATCTACAGCATCCCAGATAGTAGATTCTTCATCCGTGTCGTCAAGATGTAAAATCTGGTTGATAATTAAACCCAATTTTTTTTCGTCTAATCTTCCGAAGAAAAAATGATTATCCGGCTTCTCATGAGAATAAAAATAGAAAATCTGAAACCGCTCACCGTAAGTTTCGGCTAATTGATCAAGAATCTTTTTATAGGCAGTATCTTCAGCACTTTTATTACCAAAAAAAAGAAACAGTCTTGTTCTGGGTTCTTCATGAAGAATATTCTTGAAATGGCTTAAAATTGGAGTAATCCCGATTCCCGCCGCAAATCCAACAATCGTTCTGAATTCGCTTGGTTTTGAAACTAAAGTAAATCTTCCTGCCGGTTCGCTTACCAAAATTTCATCTCCTTCATGATAATCTTTGAAAAGATGTGAGGTTGCGCCGTTCTCGGAATTTATTTTGATGCCTAAAGCAATTGTATTTTCAAAAGGTGCGGATGTCATAGAATAATCATTAATGACTGTTTTACCCTGAAAATCTATTTTTACACTTACAAACTGACCGGCTTTAAATGAAAACTGATTTTGCAATTCCTCTGGAATGTCAAATTCCATAGAAAAAGTATTTTTGGTAAGTTGTTCCTTTTTCTTTATTTTTAGCCAATGAAACCTGATAAGTTTCCCTTTGTAGATTTGTTGTTCCATACTTCAATTCAAAAATAATAAAAAATAATCATGAAGCCAGCATTACTCTATTTTTCTCTGCGAAGAAAATTTTAGTAACGGCTATGTTTCCAAAGACAATTTATAAACAAAAAATTGAATATCAACGAATATTTTATAGAGATAAACTGTTGATATAATTTAAAATTTTAGAAATGAAAAAAATAATAGTTTCAGTTTTTTTAGCCACAGCATTGATGAGCTGTAAAAAAGAAAATGAGAAACTGCAGGAAGCTGATACAACAGAAGATTCCGCAGCAATCTCAACTATACCAGAAACTGAAAATCCAAAAGAACCGATTAAAGCTTTTTCGATACAGGAAATGAATGAATTTCTTCAGAAGAAAAACGACACACTTTATGTAACCAACTTTTTTGCAACCTGGTGCGGTCCTTGTGTAAGGGAAATTCCTCATTTTAAAAATAAAATACAGGAATTGAACGGGAAGCCTGTAAAAATTACTTTTGTAAGTTTAGACAGCAAAAGTGACTGGACTACCAAAGTGCCTCAGTTTACGGATGAACTGGGAATAAGAAACACTACTGTTTTGTTGGACGGTCAGCTTCTTGATGAAAATTTTTTCACATCCAATTTTAAACAATGGACGGGTTCTGCCATTCCTTTTACCTACATGCGAAAAGGTGATAAAACTGATGAAACTTTAGGAATGATCAGTGAACAGCAGCTGACTGATAAAATCAACTCTTTTTTGAAATAAATAAGAATTAGATTTTGTCATGTTAAATAAATTTGGAATCCTGTGTTTAATATTTGTCTTTGCAATTATTTTTGCATCAGCGATTAATCTGAATACAGGATTTTTAAGTTTAAGTTTTCATGATTTTTTCTTTGAATCTGCCAACAGTCAGATTGCTGAAATCCGCATAAATCGTGTGTTGGTTATGCTATTGGCAGGAATATCAATTCCTACTTCTGGATTTCTCATGCAGGAATATTTCCAGAATCCTTTGGCGGGACCGGATGTTCTAGGAATTACTTCCATCTCAAGTCTTACCGTAGCTTTTTATATTTTCTTTTCACAAAGTATACTTTTGCCTGAGTTTCTTCAGAACAGTTTTTTGAGTCTTTCTGCCATTGCCGGAAGTCTTATATTAATGCTTATACTTTTATCGGCTTCCAATAAATTTCAGGATAAATCTTATCTGATTATTTTTGGTTTTCTGGTGTCGGCTTTTGCAGGAGCAATTGTATCTCTGCTGCAGTTTTATGCAGAAAATCAAAGTCTTAAAAATTATATTCTTTGGTCTTTCGGAGCGAATAATATGGTAACGAGAAATCAGATTTATGTTCTATCAATATTAATATCTGCAGGGCTTTTCTTTTGTTTTAAAACAATAAAACCGTTGATTGGAAATTCGTTGGGAACTTCCTACGCACAAAGTCTGGGAGTTAACATGAATACACTCAAGATGCTGATCATTGTATCTTCTTCGCTTCTTTCTGCATCTGTTACAGCTTTTTTAGGTCCTATCCTGTTCATAGGAATTGTAGTACCTCATTTCTGCAGGCTCATTTATAATCCTTCAAAACTTTGGCAGCAATGGATTCTTAATATGTTTTTAGGAATGCTTATGATGCTTTTCTTTTCAATCATTGCTGAAAAAAGTCAGATTCCAATTAATGTAATCAGTTCAGTTTTCGGAATTCCGGTCATTTTGATGATGCTTTTAAGACAAAGCAAAGTTTAGGTTGAAAATTTTAATTAAATTACTTGTAAAGCTAACTTCTTCTTTAACTAAACTATGAAGGAGGTTTTCTACAAAATAAGAAATGAATGATAACTGCTTTCAATTAAATTTAAAATGCGTAAAAATTTAGTTTCTATTTTTCAATGCCATCTTTTACTATTTCTCCTACCTCTACTTTTTCTTTAATTTTAATGAAATTAGGATCTAAAATTGCCATTCTTTCCGCAATAGCTTTATAAGTCGGAAACTTCAGAATCGAAGCTCTGCCAGACATTTCGCGGTATAAGGTAAATGTTTTTCCGCCTGCTGTTTTGAGTTGCTTTGTTGTGGTAATATATTTCCCGATAAACTTGCTTTTAGCATCATAAATTTCAATATCAATAAAAGATTTATCGGTTATTGTGTCTTCTGAACCGAAACTTACGGGAAGATTGGTAAAATACCCTACCGGAATGCCATTGCTGAGAATTTCTCCAACATTATTGACTGTAATATTAAGTTTGTCGATTTTAGAGCGAGTAGTATATGCTTCTTTAGTTTTATTATCCAGCTTTCGTTTAGGAGAATTTTTGAACAGCTCATCAAGATTCTTAATGTTTATTCCTCTTTCATCAATAATTTTTAAACTCTTGATGCAGGTATAAACTGCCGATTTTTCATCACCTGAAAATGCTGATGGTGATATATAATCCAGATCAACTATTTTTTCCTGATTGTAAATTCTATTAAGTCTGATATAACTGTCTCTTACTGAATCTACGATACTTCTGTCTACAAATTTAACTGTGAAAATCGGTGTTTCTTTTAAATCCATAAAGGTATACTCTCCGGATTTACTTGAAATTTTTGCGACGTGAATTCCTTCCAAACTTACAATTCCTCTTTTGGTTTTTATGTTTTGAGCATGAATTAAAGCATAAAAAACCATTAAAAAAATCATTAAACCTTTCTGCATATAACAAGTTTTATAAACATAAAAAAAGTGTAACAAAGTTACACTTTCCTGAAAATATATTTAGCTTTATATTTAATTATTCGCAAAGGATAATTCCTTTATCATGATTAAATTCTATCACACCGCTTTTGATAGGATAAGAAAAAACAGAATCTTTCTCATTTTCTTTAGTGAAATGTTTAGCATAAGTATTGTCTATACTATTTGTATAAAGTTTTACTTTGCCACCAACCAAAGAAGATACGATTCCTGCGTGATTTTTCATAATATGAAACTCACCGTTTTTTCCCGGAAGCAAAACAGAGTTTACCTCTCCTTCAAAAACTACATATTCTGGTGTTAATATTTTTATGTTCATTTTAATTTAGATTTGAAGATTTCAGATTTCAGATTTCAGACAACATTAAAGTCTCATGTCTAGTATCTTAAATCTTTATGTCTAATTTATTAAGCGTTATCCGCTAACATTTTTTGTCCGGCTTCGATCGCTTCTTCGATGGTTCCTTTCAAGTTGAAAGCAGCTTCAGGCAGGTGATCTAGTTCACCATCCATAATCATGTTGAATCCTTTGATGGTGTCTTTAATATCTACCAAAGATCCAGGAATACCTGTAAACTGTTCTGCTACGTGGAAAGGCTGAGATAAGAATCTCTGTACTTTTCTTGCACGGTAAACAACCAGTTTGTCTTCTTCTGAAAGTTCTTCCATACCAAGAATTGCGATAATATCCTGTAATGCTTTATATCTCTGAAGAATTTCTTTTACTCTCTGAGCACAATTATAATGTTCCTCACCGATAACTTCCGGAGCTAAGATTCTTGACGTAGAAGCCAAAGGATCAACCGCAGGATAAATACCTAATGAAGCAATTTTTCTGTCTAATACTGTTGTAGCATCCAAGTGAGCAAACGTAGTTGCAGGAGCCGGGTCAGTTAAGTCATCCGCAGGTACATAAACCGCCTGTACTGATGTAATTGAACCGTTTTTAGTTGAAGTAATTCTTTCCTGCATCGCACCCATTTCAGATGCCAATGTTGGCTGGTAACCCACCGCAGATGGCATACGACCTAAAAGTGCAGACACCTCAGAACCAGCTTGTGTAAAACGGAAAATATTATCTACGAAGAACAATACGTCTCTACCTTGTCCTGTCTCGCCACCATCTCTATAGTATTCAGCTAAAGTAAGACCAGAAAGTGCTACTCTTGCTCTTGCTCCAGGTGGCTCATTCATCTGTCCGAAAACGAATGCAGCTTTAGAATCTTTCATTGCTTCTAAATCTACTTTAGAAAGATCCCAGCCTCCGTTTTCCATTGAGTGCATAAAATCGTCACCATATTTAATGATTCCAGATTCAAGCATCTCTCTCAAAAGGTCATTTCCTTCTCTCGTTCTTTCACCTACTCCGGCAAAAACAGAAAGACCACCGTGTCCTTTTGCAATATTGTTAATCAACTCCTGAATCAATACTGTTTTACCTACACCTGCACCACCGAACAAACCAATTTTACCTCCTTTTGCGTAAGGCTCAACCAAGTCGATTACTTTGATACCTGTAAATAAAACTTCTGCAGAAGTTGAAAGCTGATCAAATTTTGGAGCTTCTCTGTGGATTGGTAAACCTCCTTCTTTAGAAATCTCCTGAATTCCGTCGATAGCATCACCAACAACGTTGAAAAGTCTTCCGTTTACAGCTTCACCAATAGGCATCGTAATAGGTTTACCATAACCAATTACTTCCTGACCTCTTGTAAGACCATCTGTTGCATCCATTGCAATACATCTTACTGTGTCTTCACCAATATGCTGTTCTACTTCTAATACTACTTTTTCACCGTTTCCTTTTGTAATCTCCAAAGCATCATAAATGCTGGGAATTGCTTCCACATTCGAAAATACTACGTCGATTACAGGACCAATAATTTGAGAAATCTTTCCTTTAATTTGGTTTGCCATTGCTAAATTTTTTCTTGGTGCAAATATAATCAATCTTGGGAAACTCACAATTGCTAAAAAAAAGATTTTTGTCATGCTTTTTCAATAATTTGCCAATGTAGCAGTTTACCGGTTTATCAATCATTTTTGCGGATAAAAACATTGGTACATTGTTATATCAATACATTGTTACATTATACTTATATTTGCAGTCAAAATTTTACTATTGAAAGTTTTCAGAAATTTCAGCGATTATTTTTCCAAAAAACCATTAGCCTTATCTTTAGGAATGTTTGACGGCGTTCATCTTGGTCACAAATACATTATGGATGAATTGAAAAAAGCAGGTTCTGAAAACAATCTCGAAACAGCCGTTCTTACTTTCTGGCCGCATCCAAGGTTTGTTTTTAATCCTAATGAGGATCTGAAGCTTCTTAATACTTTAGAGGAAAAGACTTTACTGATGGAAAAATATGGTATCGGGAGTCTGTTTCTTAAAGAATTTGATGAAGAATTTCGAAATTTAACAGGAGAAGAATTTGTAAGACAGATTTTGATTGACCGGTTAAATGTAAAATATTTAATTATAGGCTACGATCATTCTTTCGGCAAAAATAAAAGCGGAAATTTTGAATTGCTCAAAAAACTTTCAAAAGAGCTGGATTTTGAGGTTGAGCAAATGGAAGCTATCAATATTCACGAAAATAACATCAGCTCGACTAAAATCAGAAAAGCATTACTGGAAGGTGATATTATAAAAGCAAATGCAATGCTAGGTTACCATTATTCACTTTCAGGAACTGTAGTTCATGGCAAAAAAATAGGAAGAACGATTGGTTATCCAACAGCCAATATCGAAACCGAAAATATCAAACTACTTCCCAAGAAAGGAGCTTACATTGTAGAAGTTTTTGTCAAAAATCAGTCTTACAAAGGGATGTTAAGCATCGGAACAAATCCTACTGTGAATGGAGAAAAATTAACTGTTGAAGTGTATATTCTTGATTTTGAAGAAGATATTTACGACGAAAATATAACGGTGAAGTTTAGGGATTTTCTTCATGACGAAATTAAATTCGAAGGCATAGAAAAATTGGTTGAAAGATTGGATGATGATAAAAGGTTGACGAAAGAGTTTAACTTTTAAGCTGGCTGATTTCTTCTCTTATTTTCTTCGTCAATGATTTGAAAACCAAATCATACGAGTGATCAATCATCTTTAAAATCAAATCTTTCTTAAGCCCGACAACGGAAACAGAATTCCAATGTGTTTTATTCATATGATACGCGCCTGTAATCTGAGGATATCTTTCCCGAAGTTCCAGACTCCATTCAGGATCTGTTTTTACATTGATATTTAGAGGCTGCTTTTCTAAGGGCATCAGCAAAAACATTTTTGTACCTACTTTCATCACAAGAGTTTCTTCGTCAAAAGGAAAGCTTTCCGTAACTCCTTTTTTGGAAAGACAATAGTCTAAAATGTCGTTGGCATCCATTTCGTATATTAAGTTAAGTTAATAATTAGTAGGATAATAATTATGATGTAATTTATAATATTTGCTTCAAATTTATTAATTTTAAGAATGAAAATGCCACAATAAACTATAATTGTATTAATCAATTAATGTAAATATAAAAATTTATAAATTAAGAGACTAATATAATTAAATAAAAAATCTATATATGAAAGCTTTGGTAATAGGCGCTACAGGTGCTACGGGGAAAGATTTGGTACAGCAACTTTTGTTGGATAATGATTTTAATGAAGTAAATGTTTTTGTAAGAAAACCTCTTAATATTTATAACGACAAGCTGAAAACTCATGTCATTGATTTTGAAAAGCCTGAAGAGTGGAAGAATCTTGTTGATGGCGACGTAGCTTTTTCATGTTTGGGAACCACTTTAAAAGATGCCGGAAGCAAGGAAGCACAGAGGAAAGTTGATGTTGATTACCAATATGAGTTTGCCAAAGCTGCCAAAGAAAATAATGTGGAAGATTATATATTAGTTTCTTCTTACGGTGCTGATCCGAAATCAAAAATATTTTATTCAAGAATGAAAGGAGAACTGGAGCAAGCGGTAAGAAATTTACATTTCAACAAAATCACCATCTTCAAACCGGGAATGCTGGAAAGAAAAGATTCTGAAAGAACCGGAGAGGTTTTAGGAAGCAGAATTATTAAGTTTGCAAATAAGCTGGGATTATTTGAAAGTCAAAAGCCATTGCCTACTGCAGTTTTGGCAAAAGCCATGATTAATGCTTCTAAAATCAAGAGCAACGGATATTCCAGTATTAAACTTGGTAATATCTTTTGTTTCGCAGAAAAAAATCATTAAATACTTCCTAAATAAAAAAAGCTTAACAGATTTTTCCGTTAAGCTTCTTTATAGGTGAATTTAAATTGAATTACTTAGCCTGTAATTGAGCTTCTTTAGCTCTCATCTCTGCCACTTTAGGCTGGTTTTTCATGATTGCGTAAATTTCTTTCAGAACAGTAACTGCATCAAGACTGTTTGGCTGTGCCTGATACCATTTTTCTGCATATGGAAGAGCTTTAGCAAATCTTTCTTTTCTTGCCTCGATGAGTTCTGTAGCTTTGTCAGAATCTGTTTTTCTAACGGCATTGATTGCATCAACGGCTTTTGCATCATCACCAATTACAGTATACACTAAATTCTGATGGGCTTCTGCCATTGTAGGTTTTAGCTCTAAAGCCTTTGTGAAAGAAGTAATTGCGTCAGCCTGAGTTGCTTCATTTTTTGACTGCATTACTCCTAGATTATACCAGTTGGTTGCATCATTAGGATTTTTTGCTATCTGCTCTTTAAGATTTGTCATAAATTGATCAGTTTTACCTGATGCATAGAGTGCAGTTCCCTGATATTCTTTTAATTTAGCGTTATTTGGATACTTTGCCAAACCTTTTTCTATCACTGCTAAAGCTTCATCATTTTTCTTAGCATTTAAAAGTAAAGTAGATAATGTTTCATACATATCCGGCTCTACGCTTTTAGTCTGCTCAGTTTTATATTCTGTATAATCTTTTGAACCGGTTTTCTTCAAAGTTTCCCAAATATCTTTGTTCAGAGAAACAACTTGTCCGGTTTTTGCTTCTTTTGCTGTGTATTGTGTCTGTACACCAGTAAAGCCTGAGTTTACCAAATCTGTATAAATTTTGATAGCTTCATCTACATTATTTGCCAAAGCGTGACTGATTCCTGCATAATACATATAAATCTTATCATCATTACCATTAGCCTTCAACAAATTATACAGTTCTATAAACTTTGGAGCTGCAACAGTGTAATCTTTTGCATTGTAAGCATCAAAAGCTACTTTGCTTGATTCCTGTACTTGTGCGTTGATATCTTTTGCATCTTGTTTTTGAGCAAAAGCTAAAGACGACAGCGTTATTGCTACACTTAAAATTAACTTTTTCATAGGTGAATTTTTAACTATATTAATGATTATTCAGAGTCAGACTCTACGTCATTTTCTGAATTATTATTTTCTAAATTTTTCTCTGATTGAGATTCATCTTGGTTAGGAACAACATTCTCTTGTGCCACTTCATTTTCCAATTCCTCTTCTGCAACATCTTTATCCATTTCTACTTTTGCAATGGCTGCAATCTCATCATTCTTTTTAAGGTTGATCATTCTTACTCCCTGAGTATTTCTGCCCATTACTCTCATCTCATCCATATTCATTCTGATAGCAACACCGGATTTATTGATGATCATCAATCCATCGTCGTCCGTCACGTTCTGAATAGCAATCAAATTACCTGTTTTCTCGGTAATATTCAGAGTAATAACCCCTTTTCCGCCTCTGTTGGTAATTCTGTAATCTTCTACAGCGGTACGTTTTCCGTAACCTTTTTCAGATACCACAAGTACCGTCTCGCGCTCTACATCATTTACAACAATCATTCCAATTACTTCATCATCTTCCTCCATAGAAATACCACGCACTCCGATAGACCCTCTTCCTACCTCTCTTACTTTTTCTTCCGGGAATCTGATACATTTTCCGTTTTTGGTAGCAATCATAATCTGAGATTCTCCGTTGGTAAGATAAGCACTCAGCAATTGGTCGTTTTCTCTGATTTCAATAGCATTAATACCATTTACTCTCGGTCTGGAATAAGCTTCAAGTGAAGTTTTTTTAATAGTTCCGTTTTTAGTGATCATTACAACACTCATCTGATTGATATAATCTACATCTTTCAGATCATTGGTTCTGATGTATGCTTTTATTTTATCATCGGGTTCAATGTTGATCAGGTTTTGTACGGCTCTTCCTTTTGCAGTTTTAGAACCCTCAGGAATTTCAAATACTCTCAGCCAATAGCATTTACCTTTTTCGGTGAAAAACAGCATATATTGGTGGTTGGTCGCAGAAACAATGTATTCTAAGAAATCTGAATCTCTCGTAGTTGCTGCTTTATTCCCGACTCCTCCTCTGCTTTGGATTTTATATTCTGAAAGTAATGTTCTCTTTACATAACCGGCGTGTGAAATCGTAAGAACTACCGCTTCGTTCGGAATAATATCTTCAATTGACATTTCTCCACCTGAGTAATCAATTTCAGTTCTTCTTTCGTCGCCGTATTTTTCTTTAATTTCAATTAATTCATCCTTAATAATCTGGAATCTCCTCGGTTCGTTTGCCAAGATATCTTCTAAATTATTAATTTCTTTCATAATTGATTCGTATTCGTCACGGATCTTATCAAGCTCCATTCCTGTAAGACGAGCCAAACGAAGATCAAGAATTGCCTGAGCCTGAATTTCAGACAGATCAAATTCCTGAATAATTCCTTCTTTTGCTGCCTGTGGAGTGGCACTGTGACGGATAATTGAAATTGCTTTATCCAAAGAATCCTGAGTACCGATCACTTTCATGAAACCTTCAAGAATGTGCGCTCTTTCTTTTGCTTTTTTAAGCTCGTACTCGGTTCTTCTTACGATGATCACGTGTCTGTGCTCAACAAAGTGATGGATAATGTCTTTTAAATTCAACTGCTCCGGTCTTCCGTTTACCAATGCAATGTTGTTAACACTGAAAGAAGTTTGAAGTGAAGTATATTTATATAATAAGTTTAAAACAACATTAGGAATTGCATCATTTTTCAATTCATAAACAATACGCATCCCGTTTCTGTCAGATTCATCTCTTATTTCAAAGATTCCCGGGATTTTTTCATCTTTTACCAGCTCAGCTGTTCTCGCAATCATTTCAGCCTTGTTTATCTGATAAGGTATTTCGGTTACAATAATTGCATTTCTGTTGTGTACTTCTTCAAAGCTTACTTTTGCTCTAAGGACTACTCTGCCTCTCCCGGTGTGGAAAGCATCTCTTACACCATCATAACCGTAGATGATACCTCCTGTAGGAAAATCCGGAGCAACAATATGCTGCATCAGTTCATCAATTGTAATCTCTCTATTGTCTATATATGCGGTGATTGCATCTATAGATTCTGATAAGTTGTGAGGCGCCATATTCGTTGCCATACCTACTGCGATACCGGAAGTACCATTAACCAGGAGATTAGGGATTTTTGTAGGCATTACGGT
Organism: Chryseobacterium binzhouense; assembly: GCF_007474545.1. Classification (GTDB taxonomy): domain Bacteria; phylum Bacteroidota; class Bacteroidia; order Flavobacteriales; family Weeksellaceae; genus Chryseobacterium; species Chryseobacterium binzhouense. Next base: position 118,971 of record NZ_VKOG01000005.1, on the reverse strand, counting down.
AGGCTCCTGTAAACTGTCATCAAAGTTATTTTGAAAATCTACCGTTTCTTTATCTAAATCTGCTAAAATTTCGTCAGATATTTTTTTAAGTCTTGCTTCTGTATAACGCATTGCTGCAGGTGGGTCACCATCCATAGAACCGAAGTTACCCTGCCCGTCAACCTGAGGATAACGCAAACTCCACGGCTGTGCCATTCTTACCATCGCATCATAAACGGAAGAATCTCCGTGCGGGTGATATTTACCCAAAACATCACCAACGATTCTGGCTGATTTCAAATATTTTCTGTTTGAAAAAACTCCCAAACCATACATACCGTAAAGTACTCTTCTATGTACGGGTTTAAGACCATCTCTCACATCTGGTAATGCTCTCGAAACAATAACCGACATTGAATAATCAATGTAAGATGATTTCATTTCATCAACAATGTTGATAGGAATTAATCTTTCTCCTTCTTTTTGCATATATAAGTTTTATTACAATGATAATCAGACTATTAAAAATACGCCTGAAAACAATTTATTTTCAAATTTTAATAACGGGCTAAGTTACAAAATTTTTGACGATTTTTGCCTGAGAATTATATCAAAATATCTTAAAAAATATTAAATTATGAGTGTACTGAGCCTAACTTTTCATTGTATGAAAAGCAATATAACAGAGTGGGAAAAATATGTAGATGAAACTTTGATTCTAATGACTGAAAATCTGATGGATGTAGATCAGTATATTCTTTCTGAAGTAGATAGCGACTATATAGAAGAAGGTAAAAACTATAATCTGCTGCTGATTTTTTCAGATGACGAAAAAAGGGAAGAGTTTACCAAAAGCGAATTATTGAATATAACAGAAAGAATTGAAATCAAATTTGGGGATCAGATTATGATTTTTAATACTTCTCTGAATCCTATTAAAAAAAGAATTTAGAATAATAAAACCCCTTTACAAAAGGGGTTTACTTTTAAACAAAATAATCTTTTGAATAATAAAATTTTTTCTGAAGATTGTCTTTCGAAGTATCTTTTTTGTTTTCCAGACTTCCGTGTCTTGGGTGAGGTGGTTTTGGAGGTCTTGGAGGTGGATGACACGCTGCCAAAGCAAATGTGATGCTAAAAACAACCAAAAACTTGAGTAAATTTTTCATATTTCTTCTGTTTGATTGGTAGTAATGAATCAAGCTAAGTGCCAAAAGTTTTTCTTCTTAGTTTTTTCTCTTAAAATGTAAAAAGCATCCCTGTCGGATGCTTATTTTTTATCTTCTATGTTTGTTGTGATGCGGTTTGTGTTTGTAATGTCCATGGCCATGACCTTTTTTTTGCATGTATACTTTCTTTACCTGTCCCGGAGGAGCTGCTCCCCTTCTAACAGGATGGCTGTGTACGATACAGGAAGTCAGCATAGCGAAAATAACTGTAACTCCCATCAGTTTCATTAATCGTTTCATATCTGTCATTTTAAAAACTGATTTGGATTGGTACAATCATGATGCCAAATGATGTTTCAATGTGAGTCAGAGATGTTATAAGATTAACTGCTTTATTCATAATCCCACACTTTCGCTGCGTTTTTCAAGCATAACGAGGTCTTTCCATACACCATGTAGCATACCTACTTTTTTTCTCGTTCCCACCATTCGAAAACCATTTTTCTGATGAAATTTTATTGAAACCTCATTTTCCGGAAAAATATTAGACTGTAAAGTCCAAAACCCATGATGTTCGCTGTCTGTAATCAGTTTTTTCAAAAGTAAAGTCCCTAAACCTTTGCCTAAATATTGCTGATCGAAATAAATACTTACCTCTGCAACACCTTTAAAACATGCTCTTTTGCTTACTGGCTTTAGCGCACACCATCCTATAATAAGATTGCTGTCATTTTCCAAAACCCATCTGCATTCGCTGAAAAAGCTTGTATTCCATTCTTCAGCGCTTGGTAATTCGGTATCGAATGTAGCGATTCTGCTGTCAATTCCCTGCTGGAAAATTTCCAATACTCTCCTTTCATCCTGCGGAAGCATTTCTCTTATTTCATAGTTCATTACTAATGCTTTTACTTTAATACATAATTTGCTGTGTCTGAAACTTTACAGTTTCACCGCCAAATTTAGATAATAAAAGGCAACAAAAAAACTGCTTTTTCAAGCAGTTTCATATACAGTTATTTTACATAAATTATCTGTTGGAGATATCCAGTCTTACAGGCATTACGAATGATGAAGCCAGCATATTTGCATTCAGTTTGTTAGAATCAATCTTATACTGAAGATGGGATAAAACATTTTCAATCTCTTTACTTACGTTTTTACAATCTCCCTTTGAGCGTACATTGATGATCTTACCATTTTCCGCAATGTCAAATTTCACTTCAGAATTTACAATTCCTTCTTTGTAGTCGGAATTTGTAAAATCAAAGTTTTGGATAAGTAATTTCTTAATCTCAGCGAAAGCATCATTTTTATTGATTAATACCTCCTCAATGGTATTGCTTTCTTTTGTCTGGGCATTTGCTGTATTGATTATAGATGCAAATCCGAATATGATGAATGTTCCTAATAGTATTTGAATTTTATTTTTCATAAGTCTTTGATTTTTGATTAGTTAAACTTTCTTATATCAAAGATATATAAAAATATTCATATTAATTTCATATTCAGTTAACATTCAGTTAACATTAAAAATTAAAATGTTGTAAATGAGGTGTTTATATATGAAAAAAAATTAAAAATTTAATATTGAAATACTCTTTTCTTATTTGATTTTCATATTTTAACCTTAGTTCGGGATAAAAAATAAATTTAAATAATTGATTTATCGCATTATATTAATGTATCGCAACGAAAACAGAAGATTTTTTATTTCTTGATGGTTTTTAAGCTAACAGCCACTTCGTTTATTGAAAAAAGACAAAAATGGCATTACTTTAGGTTAAAGTTTATACTGAGTGTAGTCGAAGTGCCTTTTTGTATCTTAAACTGAATTTCTGATATTGAATCTCTTTGTTTAACATTTCAATTAGAAAACCTTATTCATAACTCAGGTTATTTTAGTTTAATAAAGGTATTAATTACGTCTGTTTTTATATAGTGATGAGATATAATATTTTCTGACTTGGATTAATAAAAATCGGTGAAACAACACTGCTTCACCGACTAAAAATAATAATAAGATGTTAATTTAATGTATCTATATGATTTAAGTATAAATATCACTTTTCCCAATTAATTCTTTTGGTCTGAACATTCTGAGAATCCGTTCCGATCATAATGTCAAATTCTCCGCCTTCCCAATCGTAATTCAGCTGATCATCATAAAATTTAAGATTTTCAGGTGTTAAAGTAAAACTGATCCTTTTTGTTTCTCCTTTTTTAATGAATACTTTTTGGAAGCCTTTCAATTCCTTCACAGGTCTTACCACTTTTCCGACAAGATCTCTGATGTATAACTGTACCACTTCTTCCCCATCGTAATTTCCACTGTTGGTAACATTTACATTGATGTTTAAGGTCTGATTTCCTTTAAGACTTGCTGAACTTAAATTCATATCAGAATATTTAAACTTAGTATAACTTAAACCATAGCCAAATGGAAATTTTGGATCATTATCCAAATCAATATAAGCTGAAACATAGTTTCTGTCTGTATTGTTTTTTGCCGGTCTTCCTGTATTATAATGATTGTAATAAACAGGAATCTGTCCTTCAGTTCTGGGAAAAGTCATTGGTAATTTTCCACCCGGATTTACCGTTCCGAAAAGTACGTCTGCAATAGAATTTCCGGCTTCTGTTCCTAACCACCAAGTGTAAATAATTGTTGGAATATTGTCTGCTGCCCAGTCAAAAACCAAAGGTCTTCCTGCATTGATCATTAAAACAATCGGCTTTCCTGTTTTGGCAATTTCTTTCAGAAGATCTTCCTGAACTCCAGAAAAATGAATATTGCTTCTACTCTTTGCTTCCCCGCTCATTGCATGACCCTCTCCTATAGTCATAATCACTACATCTGCTTTTTTAGCCGTTTCTACTGCCTCTGCAAACATCGATCTGTCCTGATCATCTACATTTGCACCTTTCGCGTACAGTAAAGTTGAGTTTTTGTCTAATTGATTTTTAATTCCGTCAAACTGTGTTACAATTCTCTGGTTATCATCTTTAAATGCAACTGACCAGAATCCGTGATTGGCAGAAGTTTCTTTTCCAAAAGGACCAATTAAAGCAACCGTTTTTACCGATTTTGAAAGAGGCAAAATATTCTTTTCATTTTTAAGTAAAACAATACTTTTTGAACCAAATTCTCTCCCGAATCTTCTGTTTTCAAGATTATTTAATTGTTCTTTCTGTCTTTTTTCGTCACTAAATCTGTAAGGATCATCAAACAATCCCATTTCAAATTTTTTAACCAAAATTCTTCTTGCTGCATCATCAATCAGCTTTGGATCAACTTTCCCTTCTTTAACCAAATTAGGAAGTTCAGCCATATAAGCACGGCTTTCCATATCCATATCGCTTCCCGCAATGATTGCTTTTTCAGCAGCTTCTTTATTGTCTTTTGCATAACCATGAGGAACCATTTCGCCGATACTTCCCCAGTCTGAAACCACAAAACCATTGTAGTTCCATTTACCTTTTAATAAATCTCTCAAAATATATTGATTGGCTGTTGCCGGAATTCCGTTGATGTCATTAAAAGAATTCATAAAAGTGGCAACACCCGCTTCTGCAGCTGCTTTGAAAGGCGGCAAATACGTTTCATGCAGTTGTCTTAAACTCATATCAACAGAATTGTAATCTCTTCCGCCAACTGCCGCTCCGTACGCTGCAAAATGCTTTGCGCAAGCCATGATCGCATCCAGATTTCCCAAACCTTTTCCCTGAAAACCTTTGATTCTTGCCAAACCAATCTGTGTTCCCAGATAAGTATCTTCACCTGATCCTTCCATTACTCTTCCCCATCTCGGATCTCTTGCAATGTCGACCATCGGGGCAAAAGTCCAGTGAATTCCGTAAGCGGAAGCTTCGGTTGCTGCAATTCTTTCGGATTTTTCAATTAATTTTAAATCCCAACTTGCTGCCTGACCCAAGTTCACCGGAAAAGTTGTTCTGTAACCATGAATCACATCCTGTCCGAACAGCAAAGGAATTTTAAGTCTTGATTTTAAAGCTAATTCCTGAAATTTTCTGGTTTCCTGCGCTCCTGCAACATTCAGCATAGAACCTACTTTTCCCTGTTTTATTTCACTTAAAACATTTGCTGAGTTGGAATTTTGAGGACCTGTAGCATATTCAAACCCTGAATACTGAACAAGCTGCCCCACTTTTTCCTCTAACGTCATTTTTGATAAAAGTTCAGAAACCTTCTGATCAATTGTTTTTTGCCCGAATGCATTAACTCCAAATACTGTAAATGCTAATATGAAATAAAGTCTTTTCATTTCTGATTGAATTTTGATTGTGACTTGCTAACTTTAATTTAAAACACAAAATAAACAAAGATTTTTACAAACTTCATCATTGTTTTTTTAAAGCTAACAAAGTTACAATCAATAAATTGTTTGTGATTAATTCTTTTTAAAAGACATATGTTGCCGTGGCATTTCCTGCAATCGTTACAGGAGCGGTCTTTTGATTCATTTTAATATTGAAGTTTCTTTCAGAAGAACTGCTGTTTTGTACAATAAGAACCGTTTTTCCGGCAGGTGTTTTGAATGCTGCGGTCGCAAGATTATCCAGTTGAGTAGAAGCAATTCTTACAGAGTTTGCCGGAACAAATTTGGAAGCATGCGCAATAATGTAATATGCTACGTTTTTTTCATAACTATTTGCACTATTAATAGTAACTGCACCTTTACATTGTGTGCATCCGCCCTGTGTATGCGGACCAAAAGAAGCATTATTGGCAACATTCCATTCCAGTGCATTTCTACTCCAGTTTCTCATCGAACCAATGATCACATTTTTGATGTGCCAATCCAGATCTCCGCCAAAATTCCCAGCTGAACTCGTCCATTGTTCTGTAAAGTAAACATTTTTATTTGGAAATAAATTATGAACGGCACTTAATGCAGAAATATCACCTGCATATAAATGAAATGCAGAGCCATCAACAAAAGGGTAAGCCACAGAATCATTCAGAATAGCTAAAGGATAAGCCGGGTTATCACAATTGTGATCGTAAGTAATAATTTTAGTATTAATATTTGCTGTCTGAAATGCTGGTCCCAAATGAGTTTTGATAAAATTTGTCTGATCTGTAGCACTCATATACATGCTTGGATTATTACCCGGATGCAGCGGCTCGTTTTGAGGGGTGATCGCATCAATATTGATTCCCTGAGATTTCATAGCCTGAATATATTTTACAAAGTACTGTGCATAGACATTGTAATATTCAGGTTTTAGGCTTCCACCTATGCTGCTTCCGTTGTCCTTCATCCATACAGGAGATGACCATGGTGTTGCCAGAATTTTTATGTTAGGATTAATCAATAAAATATCTTTCAGCATTTGAACTAGTGCCTGATCTTTAGTAAGACTGAAATTTGACAAAGAAACATCAGTCTGTCCTGCAGGCATATCATCATAAGAAAAAACTTCACTGTTTAGATCTGATGCGCCGATACTTATTCTTAAATAACTTACTCCGATACCATTGCTGCTGAAAAGGTCATTTAGTAGTTCCTGTTTTTTTGATGCGCTTAGCTGATTGATCACTTCAACACTTCCTCCGGTTAGAGTATATCCAAAGCCATCAATGGTCTGGAAAACCTGTGCAGGATCTATATCAATGTTTCCGTAATTATTTGGTGACGAACTAAAATAAGCGGTATTCTGCTGCTGTAACTTTACAGACTGATCGCCTTTTGTAAGCCAGATCTGAACGGGATCGCCGGATGTGTTTCCGCCTCCTCCGTTTACCGGATTTTCATTACCTGATAAATCTGCTGTTGTATTACTGCAATTAAAAAAAGAAAGAAGTGCTACACCGCAAAGTGCAGCACCTCTAAAGAAACTATATGAATTTTGTAATTTCATTTTAAATCTTTATGGATTAAAAAAATTATTGCATTCTTCGGAACTCCACCTTGTCAATGCTTAGACTGTTTACCGTTTGTCCGCCGCATTTGATAACAAGATATACCGTTCCGGTAGCAGTAGCGGTAAAAACACCGCCGTTTTTGCTGCTATTGCAGCCAACAGAGGATACTTTTCCTTTAAATTTCCCTGTACCGCAACCATCCCATGTATTGATGTTTCTTAGGACTGATCCGCTAATGTCTTGTCCCGAAGCGGGAATACTGTTTACAACATATACCTCAAACCAGGTATTTACCAATGGAGTATCAGAAGACGCTACCATATCAATAGAATATGATTTCCCTGCTTCAACATTGACAGCCTGATAAATTGCCTGCTGATTGCTTCCTGATGCTACAATTGTAGCTTTTCCGTTAGCAAATACCCATTGCGCTCCGGAAGCACTAATTTTGTGAATAGACCATTTTGAAATTTCGTCCGGAGTATCAAATCTTCCGCCCTGAATCATGTTACCAGATACAGGATCCGAAGTAGGCACAACAACGGTCTGGTCCGATTTTCCTGCCATCATTCCTCCTATTCCTACAGCCTGATGCTGAATGACATAAGTACCTGCATCAGGAAGGAAGATTTTTTCTTCACCTTTACCATTGTTGAAACCATCGTCATCAATGTTCCACTGAGAATTAAGATAATTATTATGATTTCTTTTTAAAGTATATCTGTTTTCAGCTGTTTTTGAAACTGTAAAAGATGCATCAACAGGATCTTGATTAATTCCGTTTCCTTCCACAGATTCTGGTACACAGCTAGACAAAACGGCTGCCGTTGAAAGAAGCATCAGGCTTTTATTAAAATATTTAGCTATCATGTTTTTAGTTTATAAGATTAATATCCAGGATTTTGTTTTAAAATAGTTCCGGTAAGTTCAGTAAGAGGAATTGGCATAATTTCATTTTTATTAGCAACAAATCCTTTTGAAGCTAATTTTGTTGCAGCTTCACCCCATCTGACCAAATCAAAAAATCTGTGACCTTCACCAGCAAGTTCTCTTCTTCTTTCATCTTTTACAGCCTGCATTGAAACCGGTACTGAAGACAATCCTACTCTTGCTCTTACCGCATCTAAAAGAGCCTGAGCTCTTGCTCCGGTTCCGTTTAGTGCTTCAGCCTCCATTAGATACGTGTCTGCCAATCTGATCAGAATGTAATTTTGGCGGTAGTTTAATTCTGAAGCACCAGGAAGCGTTGTTTTTTCGTCCTGAGTAGGCATAAATTTATTGAAGAAGTATCCTGTATCCATATATGCCGGAGAATAATCTGCTTTATTTTGTTGCTTTAGTAATCCCATATTCAGGATTGTTGCATTAAATCTTGGATCATTCTGCATAAAGTTTGCTAAATCTGTCGTTACAGCATTGAAAGCCCACCCTCCAACAACATCCGGAGCATCCTGTGTTTTTCTTACATAAGATCTCGGTGCAGTCATAATACAGATTGAGTTTCCTTCATCCTGACCCTGTCCCCAAAAACTCCAGTCTGAGTTGGCTTTATTGGTATGGGTAATTTCAAAGATAGCTTCTGTAGTAAATTTGTTATCAGTAACCCATAAACTGTTATAGTCAGAAACAAGACGGTAACCATATTGACTTGTGCTTCCAGGAGTTCCGTTTACTTGTGCCAGTTGTGCCGCAGCTTCTGCTTTTTTGTTCTGATAAAGCAAAACTTTCCCTAACATAGCTCTGGCTGCCCCTTGTGTAAGACGTCCTCTCTGCTCCCCGTTTACCATCATCGGAAGATTAGGAATTGCTTCGTTGAGATCTTTTTCGATCTGGGCATAAATTTCGGCAGGTGCAACTTGCGGAACATTATAAAAATCGTCATTCACCGTATACGTTTTAAGTATCAGCGGAATATTTTTAAACATTCTTAACAAATCAAAGTAGTAGATTGCGCGCAATGTTTTGGCTTCAGCAATAAATCTGTTTCGGGTATTATCGTTCATTTGAGCTTCAGGAGCTCTTGCAATCAATTCATTGGCACGCGCAACGCCCTGCCAGTAATCTCTCCAATAGCTTGCAGGCATAGTGGTCTGATTAATTTGCCAATTGGAAACTCCCTGAATGCCCGCTCCATCGGTAGCACTACCACCACCGGCATAAAAATCGTCTGAAGCTGCATTAAAGAAAGTTACCATATTTTCAAAACCTCCCGCATTTTTTCTGAGGACATCGTAAGTACCGACTAATGCAAAGAAACATTCCTGCTCATTTCTGAAGAAGTTTGCGAAAGCCCCTTTATTGTCTTTCTCTTCCAGATTAGAATCATTACAAGACGTTACAACGGTAGGAACGGTTAAAATGAATAACGAAGCTAAACTTATTTTTAAAAATTTATTTTTCATAATGATTTAATTAAAATGTTATGTTAGCGCCAAACATAAAAGTTCTGGCTTGAGGATAAAATGCTCTGTCGATACCGTAAGAATCTCCCGCAGCGATTTCAGGATCGTAGCCTGTATATTTTGTAAATGTGAATAAGTTTTCACCTGTTACATAAAAGCGAACTTTACTTGCGCCAATATTTTGAGAAATATTTTCCGGAAGCGTATATCCCAGAGTTACAAGTTTAATTCTGAAATAGTCACCCTTTTGTAAATACCAGTTTGAAAGTCTTGAGTAGTTTTTGTTTGGATCGTTTCTTGTAATTCTTGGATTTTCGTTGGTTGAGCCTTCACCAGTCCATCTATCTAAAATTCTTGTCTGGTAGTTTGCATCAAGTATATCCAATCTTCTTAATCCCTGGAAAACTTTATGACCTGCAGCACCCTGACCGAAAACACTTAAATCCCAGTTTTTGTAGTTTACATTGACCGTTGCTCCAAAGTTGTATTTAGGAATTGAGCTTCCTAAGTTTACTTTATCCGAATCATTAATAACTCCGTCACCATTAGCATCTGCCCAGATAAAATCTCCTGGTTTTGCATTAGATTGATACATCTGTCCGTTTGCGTTTACATAAGAATCAATCTGTGCCTGATTTTGGAATACTCCCAAAGTCTGGAATCCATAGAAGCTGTTATAGGCCTGTCCCGGTACAATTCTTTGTATAGGACCCATAGACTGAAAGCCCGCTCTGTCTTCATACGCCTGTCCTCTTACCAATGAAAGAACCTTGTTTTCGTTGTAGGCTACATTACCATTTACAGACAATGAAAAGTCATTCCAGGTTTTTTTATACCCCAATTCCAACTCAATACCTCTGTTCTCCATATCACCGGCATTCTGAAACGCTAAACCGGTAACTCCTACATAGCCAGGTATTTGTACTGCGCGAAGAATATCATAAGTCGTTTTCTTATATACATCTACAGTTAAAGTAAATGCATTGAAAAGTTTCATATCTGCAGCGACATTGGTTTGGGTTGTTGTTTCCCATTTTAGATTTTCATTAGCAAGTCCGCTAGGTAAATAACCCGGCATCACAGTCCCATTTCCATCTGTATAATTTGCTCCCGCTACATAAAAGCTGGCAAATTGAAAAGTAGGCATACCATCATTTCCTAAAGTCCCGTATCCTCCTCTTAATTTGAATGTATTTAAAACATTATTTTCTGGCCAGAAATTTTCTTTATCAATATTCCATCCTAAAGAGAATGATGGGAATATTCCCCAGTGTTTATTTGCACCAAATATTGAGGAGCCATCATATCTTAACGTTCCTGTAAATAAATATTTATTTTTGTAGTCATATATGGCTCTACCAAAGTAGGATGCTTTGTTCCATTCCACATTATCCCATGCATTTACTGCACGGTTATCTGATGGGGTGTAAAAATTGAATGAAGCCAGCTCATAACTTGAAACAGGAAGATTAGTATAAGTTACAGTTTGCCCGTATCCTATATTATAATCATAATATCCTGTTCCTGCCATTATATTCACGTTGTGATCCCCAAATTTTTTCTGAAATGTAAGCGTATTTTCCATGCTCCATTCAAATTTTGTTTGGGTGGTTCTGCTGAGGCTGTTGTTTCCTGTATTGGTATTATTTGGATTCAGATAAAATAAAGGTGTGAAATTTTGACTTCCCCAATATGCTTTTTTACCATTTAATGAAGATCTGAGGGTAAAATTATTTAAGAATTTTACTTCTGCAAAAACATTTCCAATGAAATCATCAGACCAGTTGCGGTTTCCGAGTTGTGTATACTTGAAAGCAAGCGGGTTTGACATTTCCTGGTTTACATAAGGTGATATACCGTATGGATTTCCGTTTTCATTTCGTATAATGTAAGGGTTAGAATAAGCAGGTGTGCTTATTACATTAGGATCAGTTTCAACCAATGGAGTTATAGGATCTAAGTTTACCGCCGAACTTAAAGGTCCGCCAAATTCTCCGTTAGCATTAATTCCCTGATTTTTCTGATTGGTATAAGCAAATGTCTGCCCCAATGTCAACCAGTCTGTAACTTTATGAGTTGAGTTTATTCTTGCGGTAAGTCTTTTATAATAAGAAATATCCCGCATTACAATTCCCTACTGATCATAGTATCCAAAAGAGCCGTAGAAAGTAGATTTCTCATTACCACCCTGTACGCTTACTTCGTGGTTTTGTCTGTCTGCTGAACTGAAAATAGCATCCTGCCAATCTGTTCCTGCACCAAAAGCAGAAGGATTCTGAAATCTCGCAGTTCCGCCATCATTTACAAAACCTTCATTAATAATTGTAGCATATTGAGTAGCATTTAGCAAATCAATTTTTCTTGCAGCGTTGCTCACCCCAAAAAAGCCGTTATAATTTAAGTTTAATCTCCCTTTCTTGCCTTTTTTAGTAGTAACCAAAATTACCCCTCTTGCTGCAGAAACTCCGTAAATTGCAGATGAGGCACCATCTTTCAACACTTCAATACTTTCTATATCGCTTTGTGTAAGCCATCCGATACCATCAACTACAATACCGTCTACCACCCAAAGAGGATCATTATTTGATGAATAACTGGTAATACCTCTTACCCTAATCGTTGCAGAGGCTCCCGGCTGTCCGGAGTTTGTGACCACATTTACACCAGCAGCTCTACCCTGTAAAACCTGTTCCGGTTTTCCTGCCGGAATTTTTGCAATATCTTCTTCTTTGATACTTGCAATTGCTCCGGTCACGTTAGATTTTTTTTGAGTACCATAACCAATCATCACGACTTCCTCAATCTTTTGTTCGTTAGAAAGCGTGTCATTCGGCGTGTTCTGAGCATTAAAATTTGCAGTAAAATAGAGTACTGCAACCATGCCCAAACTTCTTGATATTTTTACATTCATATACAGTTAGTTTTTTAATTCTCAAATTGAGACAATAAAAATATATATTTTTTTTAATTATTAACATTTATTTAATAATTATTTTAATTTTTCCAGTATTTTTGGGAACTGAAGGCAGGTCTGAAAGGCAAAAAAATGTTAAAAACTGTCGTTAAAAAGTTAAAATATTTCTCTAAAATGATTACCAAGCAGCTCAATATTTCGCTTCCCCTTAAGCTTACTTTTCTTATTTTTTCAATGGTGCTCAACTGTATGGGCATTATTATTCTTCAACTTTCGGACGAAAAAATCAATTATAATAAGCTGGGATTTTTAGAATCTTTTAAAGATATTCCTATTGCAATTATTTCACTTTTTGCTGTGGGTTTTATCAGTCGTTTCGGAACTAAAAAATCTTTGATATTTTCACTTCTTTTGGTAGGTGTATGCTCACTTATCTTGCCTTTCGTTGAGGTATTTTGGTTTTATAAATTATGGTTTGCCATTATCGGAACCTGTTTTGCCCTCGGAAAAATCTGTGTGTACGGAATTATCCGCAACAATATGATAGAAGAAAGATCACTCGCAAAAACCATGAATAGTGTAGAAGCAGCTTATATGGTGGGAATTTTTGTTGTAAATATGGGATTTGGACTGCTGATTTCAAGTAAATTTGGTGAGTTCTGGAAGTTTGGTTTTTTGTTTATCTCTCTTATATCATTTGTTACAGTCTATCTGTTTTCGGTGATCAAAATAAGTGAGCCTTCAAAGATAAAAGCCACTCTCCTTCCCGATCTTTCAGGCTTCGGAAATCTTCCCGTTGTATTTTTTTTAGCCGTTATATTTTTTATTGTTTTTACGGAACAGAGTTTCAACTCTTGGCTGCCTGCATTTTATAAAGATCATTTTAAAGTCAATTCATTCTTTGCGCTTCAGGCAACGTCTTTTTTAGCAGTGTTTTCCTATATAGGTCGGGTTTTAACTTCAAAAATTATTCAGCGTTTTCCTTTACACCGTTATTTTATTACCTGTGTTCTACTGATCATTTTTGTTTTGATTCTCATCTCTGTATTGCTTTTTTTCTTTCCCGATAATTCAGCATTTTTAGTATATGTGTTCCCATTCATAGGACTGTTTCTTGCACCTCTTTATCCTGTAATTAATGCAAAAATGATTGCCACCATTGATAAAGATAAAATTAATACTTTCACCTCACTCATTGTAATATTCTCTTCTTTGGGAAGTTCTGTAAGTTCAATGATAATCTCAATATTATTTGAAAATCAGCTTCTTAATTACTATTCAATATATGTATTATCAGCCGTTACAATTATTTTATTGCTTTCTTTTTTCTATTTTAAGCTTCTCAGGACAAAAATTTAAAAAATAATTTTATTTTTACGAAATGAAAACTGACCACAATAAAAGTATTGAAAGCCTAAAAGAACTTATTGACAGTAAGAATTTAATTCCTAATGTCTCTGTAGACTGTACTATTTTTGGTTTCCATGATAATATTCTGAAAGTTTTATTGCTTAAATATCACGATCTGAACCTCTATTCTCTTCCCGGCGGTTTCGTATTTATTGATGAGGATCTCCGGGCTGCTGCAGAACGAGTATTATATGAAAGAACTCATCTAAAGGGTCTTTTTCTGGAGCAATTTCATACTTTCGGAAGAGTTAACCGTACGGAAAATAATGTACACAAAACTTTAATCAATAATAAAGGTCTGGATGTACCAATGGATCACTGGATCTTACAGAGATTTATTACCGTTGGTTACTGTAGTCTGATAGACTTTTCACTTGCCAATACTTTTCCTGATGCGTTCAATGAATCCTGTGCATGGTTTGAAGTTGGTAAACTGCCACAAATGGCGTTTGATCATGACAGAATTATTGCAGAAGGTCTGAATCATCTCCGTAAGAATATTGATACGCAAATTGCTGCCAGTAATCTTTTGCCGGAAAAATTTACCATGAAGGATCTCCAGTGTTTATACGAAACTATTTTGGGTGAAAAACTTAGGAGAAATAATTTTCAGCGTAAGATATTAAGTACTAATTCTTTAGAAAGAATGGAAAAATTATATGACGGATCTGCCAATAAAGCTCCGTATCTGTACAGATTTATAAAAAAATAACCGGAATTTTTTTTTCAAGCCTTACAAAAAAAGTTTATTTTTAGCAAAATTAATCGCATGTCATATTATCCGCTTACAAGCATCCCGGATTATTTCGGAATAGATGCCTTACTTACCGAAGAACACAAACTTATACGCCAATCTGTAAGAGACTGGGTAGAAAGTTTTGTAATGCCTAATATTGATGAAGCTGCTCAAAATCATACAGATTTGCCCAATCTGATGAAAGAATTAGGGAAAATAGGTGCTTTGGGACCTTATATTCCTGAAGAATACGGAGGATCGGGTCTTGATCAGATTTCTTATGGTTTAATAATGCAGGAACTGGAAAGAGGCGATTCTGCAGTGCGTTCTGCTGCCTCAGTACAGAGTTCGCTGGTAATGTTTCCAATCAATGAATTCGGTTCTGAAGAGCAAAAAAGAAAATATCTGCCTCAATTAGCTTCTGGAGAAATGATCGGATCATTTGGTCTGACTGAACCTAATCACGGTTCAGATCCCGGTTCTATGGAAACCTATTTTAAAGATATGGGAGATCATTATCTTTTAAATGGAGCGAAAATGTGGATTACCAATGCTCCACTTTGTGATATTGCCGTAATTTGGGCTAAAAATGAAGAAGGAAAAGTACAGGGCTTAATTGTTGAAAGAGGAATGAAAGGCTTTACGACCCCTGAAACTCATCATAAATGGAGTCTCAGAGCTTCTAAAACAGGTGAACTGGTATTTAATGATGTGAAAGTTCCTAAGGAAAATCTTCTTCCCGGTGTTACAGGATTGAAAGGACCTTTGTCTTGTTTAAATTCTGCCCGATACGGAATTTCCTGGGGAGTTATAGGTGCAGCAATCGACTGTTATTGTACTGCTGTGCAATATTCTAAAGAAAGAAAACAATTTGGAAAACCTATTGGCTCTTTTCAGTTGCAACAGAAAAAACTTGCTGAGTTTTTAACGGAAATTACTAAAGCACAGTTGCTTTGTCTGCAATTGGGGAATCTGAAAAATGATCACAAAGCTTCACCCGCTCAGATTTCAATGGCAAAAAGAAATAATGTGAAAATGGCAATTGATATAGCCAGAGAATCCCGTCAGATTTTAGGCGGAATGGGAATTATGGGTGAATTTCCGATGATGCGTCACGCTGCCAATCTTGAATCTGTCATTACCTATGAAGGAACTCACGATGTCCATTTGCTGATCACAGGTCTTGATATTACAGGCTTTAATGCTTTTTAAATATAATTAAACCTTCAAGTAAAATCTTGAAGGTTTTTTTTAATAAATTATTTGCGATATTCACTTTAAAAAGATTTTGACTTTTCAATGAAATTAATGTCAGGATTCAGAATTTCTAAAATTAAATTCTGAATAGAAATCATTGCATCATCAAGGCTTCCCTGAGCAAATTCCAGTGATACCACTCCTTTTTTGGCATCTGCAAAACTCCATATTCCTGTTTCTACGGGATAACCCCAAAATTCCGGCAGATTCTGAATGACATACTGATAAAGGCAGAGCTGCATTGCCTGTTTTCTCTCACTGTTCTGAAAATAATCTGACTGATTTAGTTCATCAATCTTTACCGTGAGATTTTTTGTTTTTGCTGTTTTATAATCTATAATTCTAATATTTCCGTTAAGCTTATCAATTCGGTCAATAAAACCAAAAAATGAAACTTTATCAGTTTTTTCTTTATCCAGATAGAAATCAATATTTTCAAATCTTTTTTCAATGTCTACAATTTCCAGTGTGTTTCCAGATTTTATCAGTTCGAGATCATGATTAAGGATATTTAAAATTACTTTTCTGGCAATTGCTTTATGAATGAAATTCATCCCTTTGTTATAAAATTCAGGTTGATGTTTCAACTTTTCAATAGCAATGTCTATAAATTCATCTATTCGTTGAATAGATGTTTGTAAATCAATATTTTTTAATGTTTTACTTTTAATGTTTTCATATATCTCTTGAAGTGTATAATGTACTAAATTACCATAATTTCTGATGGATAATTCTTCTTCGATTTCATCAGTTTCCGATGTATTTAAAACCTTTGAGAGATAAAAATCTATAGGATTGTACAGATAACTCGTAAGATGTGAAGCTGAAACTTTTTCTTTCCATTTTGAAAGCTGCTGAATCACGATAGGAGTTTTCACAATTTCAATTGGTTTGCTGATAATGGGATCAGAGGAATTTTCAACAATAATATGGTTGATCTGATGCTGGCTTTCCATCTCAATCTGGGTTATAAAACGACTCTTTTCCCCGGTATTAACTCCCGAACTTAAAGCATTAAAAAGTAAGTGTATATTCTTCGCATCCTGAAGAAGGCGGTAAAAATGGTAGGCATAAATGCTGTCATTTTCCAGAAAGGTATGCAGATCAAAATGTCTTCTTATATCAAAAGGAATGTAGGTGTTTTGCGAGTTTCCAAGCGGTAGTTTGCCTTCATTTACAGAAAGAAGAATCACATTTTCGAAATTAAGGAGTCTTGTTTCCAAAAGTCCCATTACCTGTAATCCTTTTAGGGGCTCTCCGATAAAATCTATGCTTTCAGAATTGATGTGCTGATTGATCAGAATCTCCAGCGTTTCCATCTTTATCTCAAAACCATACGGAGTAATCTGGTTTTTAATAAGGCGGAAAGCATTTTCAAAATGCGATATGTTTTCGTATTGTATATCGTCCAGCTGAAGCCATTTAATCTGTCGGCAGAAACTGATGAGATCATCTAAAAACTGATATTCAGACTCGGCTTTCTGCAAAAGTTTGAAGTAAGAAAGGTCTCCCAACAGCTCTTTCAGTAATTTCTGAGAAATGTAAACAATATTCCTTTCTTCTATTTTAGATTTAAAATGAATAATGATCTGATCATCTTCATCAGATTTCGGAAGTTCTTCCAATATTGGAAATAGATCTCTGTAATAGTATGAGGTTTTATTTTTTTCAAGCTGCTTCTGCAAATAAAATAATTGCTTCACCGCATTGGAAAATGAAAGATTTTTAAGCGGAAAACCCATTGTAATATTGAGATTTTCCACTTCATGCATTACATCCAGAGTTGCAGGAAGAAGGTTTTCATCCAGCAACACCACAGCTGTATTCGTGAAAGTCTTATTATTAATATCTTTAAAAATTTCAGGTAAGATTTTAGTCTGGGTGACATTTCCCGAAACTTCGTATACATTGATGTTTTTAGGCTGATTAAAATCGTCTTCTATCCAGTGAAATGCACGGCTGTCATTGAATTCCTTCCACATTTTATGATTTCTGAGGAATTTTCCTGCCTCTTGTCTTTCATCATCAAAATAATACCGGTCTGCCTGAAAGAAGCATTGTGCTTTATCCCACTGCAAGAGATTTCTTACCAGTTTTTCTTCTACAGGTGTAAAGGCATTAAAACCGCAAAAAACAAAATTATCATTATTCTTTTGGGCAAAATCCTGAATTTTAAGTTTTGCCAGCTCATGAGTCATTCCCGGAGTAGCCCAGTTTTTTTCCTGTAGTTTCTTTTTTAATTCAGGTAAAAATATATTCATATTCCGCCAGAAATTGAGGAATTTTTTACGGGGAACCTCATCATCTCCCAGATCTTGCGCCCATTCTTTGATGCGCTCTTCATCAAACATATATTGCAGTACGGCTTCATCACTTTCGGAAAACTTTAAAATATCATCCCAGTCTTTTTGTAGCGTGGGAAACCATTTTAAGAATTCTGAAAAATCATCATTGGGGATCAGATGCAAATTTTTATACACTTCAAATGCAAAAAGCCACAGTGATATTCCGTCTATGGTTTGTTTGTCTACAATTTTGACAATTAACTCTTCAATCGTAAAAAAATCAGGAAGAAATCCCGAATATTGGCGTTCTTCAAGAATCTGCCGTATGAAAACTATGGGTCTTTTTCCGGGTAAAATGATATTAAACTGTGACAGATCATTGTTTTGAGCTAATAATTCGTCAATTATTTTGTTTAAAAATTTCACAGTTTTTGGTAATTTTTTAATTGTTCCAGATCATCGGCAATCCTGCTGTTATATTCAGATTGTTTTTCTTTATTCATACCATGACTGGTATCTCTGTCATACGCAGCCTGATAATTTTTATATTCGGAAGATATTTTAGCGTATATAGATTTGAAATATTTATTAAAATCGCTTGTGTTTTTAATTCTTGCAGCAACTTCTTTTCTCAGTTTTCTAGCGTGAATTTCAGCTATATCAAAATGCTTTTGTTCATGAACCAGAACATATTCATTGATTCTTTTGTCATCTTTCCAGGACTTATCTTCATTAAAAATAGTTTGAATATCAATTTTTACAGGAACCTTAGGATCGCTTGATGTGATTACCGAATATTCCCATCCACAATGGGTATAAGCCACGACGTCTGTTCCTCCAAGATTGTTTTTTTTGCTTCTGAAGTTTTCCCAGACCAATTTCTGGTCATCTTTCCATTCAATTTTCTGACCAGAAAAAAAATTAAAAGATATTATAAAGAGAACAAATAAATATTTCATTAATTAACAACGATGTTTTTTGTAATCCAGGTATTGTCACCAGTCCAGAATCTAAAAGTATAAACTCCCTTTTTCTGAGGGCGAAAATTGATTTGATTTGCTGCTGAATATTCCACCTGCGGACAAGTGCCGTTGGTAAAATATTGATATGCAGTTATATCCCGTTCTGTTTCTTCGGAATGAATATAATCATATCCATAAAATCCCTGACATTTTGATTGGTATTTTGAATAGGTTCTGATACTTTGAACTGAAAATACAGACATCGTATCGCTCACTATTTTTACACTGTCTATTTTTATCTTTTCTACAGATTCTATCGTTTCATAATCTTCGTCTTCTTTACAGGAAATTACAGATAGTCCCAAAAAAGATGTTATCAAACAGATTTTTAGCAGAGATTTCATGATGGTGTATTTTGTTTTGAAAATTAAAGTTAGCAAAAATTATTCCTAATAATTGCTGAATTACGAATTAAAATTACCTTTTGATAAATAAACCACTTTTTTTGTTTCAAAAAAATCTTCTTCAAAATAATTTTTCAGACTAAAGAGTTCACATTTTAATCCGGCAAGTTCTTCTGCCAAATCTCCGCCTTTTAAATACAGAACGCCATTATGTTTAGTATTAAACTGGTCTTTTTCAAATTTCCCTTTCAGCCAGCGCAAAAATTCTGGCATCTGCGTCACTGCTCTGCTTACGATAAAATGAAATTTATCTTTCACTTTTTCTGCCCTTCCGTGAATTGCAGTAAGGTTTTCCAGACCAATGCCTTCTGCTACTCCGTTTACAACTGTAATTTTTTTTCCTATAGAATCAATCAGGGTAAATTGTGTTTCAGGAAAAAGAATGGCTAAAGGAATTCCAGGAAAACCACCACCTGTTCCTATATCCAGAACTTTTGTTCTAGGAGCAAATTCCATTACTTTTGCTATTCCTAAAGAATGAAGCACGTGCTTTTCGTAAAGTGAATCTGTATCTTTTCTGGAAATAACATTTATTTTTTCATTCCAGTCCTTATACAGATCTTCCAGTTTTGCAAACTGTTCAATTTGTTTTTCTGATAAATTGGGAAAATATTTAAGAATAATTTTTAATGACATATAGTAATTATGAAAAGCAAAAATAAGGGTTTTTATTATTTTATGAGGAATTTATTGCTTTGAGATTAAATGATTAGGTTCAAATTTTGAGTGTTACAAATCTAACTGTCTCTGAAATTCTTCAAAGTATTTTGCCAGATGAATACCGTCTGCAAGACCGTGATGAGCTTCGATAGATACAGGCATCATTTTTTTGCCTTCCCGAATATTAAATTTACCAAAAGCAATTTTAGGAATGCACTCTTCAGGATCAAAATTGGTAGGATGCACAATTGCAGAAAATGAATTCCACGGAATTGTTGTGTGCCGAATATGATTAACGGGTAAAATCTCATTTCTGATTCCCAGACCGGTAGAATTTTGAACTGTACTTATCTGATCTTGAAGTCTTTCATTAAAAATTGTAAAATCTTCAGAATAATGAAAAAAAGAGAACCCGAATGTTCCGTCTGGTCGTCCAATGGTGCTTCCGACATGAACTTCATCAAATAAAATAACTTGGTCATCAATTATTCTCAGTTTTAATTCATCTACAGCATTAATAGCAACCATTGATTTATACAGATAATAAGAAAAGAAAGAATATCCGTTTTCTTTTGCCGTTTCATAAGCTTTGGTACAATCTACTTCTGTTGTAAATCCGAAATACGGACTTTTCATGGCAGAGAAAAATTTAAAATGTTCTTTTCTGTTCCAGTTTTCAATATTTATTACCTTCATTAATTTAATTTTTTGCAAATCTCTGAAAGTTTTTATTATAAATATCAGAAACAGCGGACAATTTGATGAAACTGATCTCATGTGGGGGCTTTTTATACTAAAATGTTATTTTAATAAATTGGTCAGCTTTTTGAATGAAAAAAATAATAAATTCATAGTCTTGAAACTCATCACATTCACAAACAAAGGCATCTACTGTCCACAAGGAAAATTCTACATTGATCCGTGGCGACCGGTTGATTTGGCGGTCATTACCCATGGGCACGCCGATCACGCACGTTGGGGAATGAAAAAATACTTGTGTCATCATTTTACCAAACCTATTCTGCACAAAAGGATCAGCGAAGATCTTGAAGTTCAGAGTGTGGAATATGGCGAAGTCATCAATATTAACGGCGTGAAAGTTTCACTTCATCCTGCCGGTCACATCATCGGCTCCGCGCAGATCCGGCTGGAATACAAAGGTTATGTAAGCGTTGTTTCAGGAGATTATAAAGTTCAGGATGATGGATTAAGCACCCCTTTCGAACTGGTAAAATGCAATGAATTTGTCACCGAAAGTACTTTCGGACTGCCTATTTACAACTGGCTGGAAGTTCCGGATCTGAATAAAAAACTCCAGAACTGGGTTCTCAAAAATCAGGAAAATCAAAAAACCTCTGTTTTCATCGGTTATTCTTTGGGAAAAGCACAACGCGTAATGAAGGCCGTTGAAGGAATGGGAAAAATCCACGTCCACTATTCGATCGGAAAACTGAATAAAGCCTTTGAAGAAGTCGGAATCGTACTCCCTGATTATGAAATTCCAGATTTCAGGGAAAGCATCAAGCACGTTGCTGGAGATATCGTGATTGTTCCGCCTGCTTTGCTGGATTCCAATGTCATCAAAAAAATTCCTGATTCTGCAACGGCAATTTGTTCCGGATGGATGCAGGTTCGCGGTGCAAGACGATGGCGGAGTGCCGATGCAGGTTTCCCGATGAGCGACCACGCCGATTGGAAGGGTTTGTTACAGGCTATAAAAGCCACCGAAGCCGAAATCGTTCACGCAACACACGGACAAACCGAAGTTTTTTCAAAATATTTAAATGAAATCGGAATTAAATCTGATGTGGTGGAAACGCTTTACGGCGATGATGATGAGGAAGAAAAAGAGAAAGAATTTATTGAAAATAAGGTATAAAAAAACTTTAAATTCAGATGTTAACTTGTGAGAAAGCTCCGTAGGAGCTTACTGTTAATAGAAAAATTAAGGCATAATAAAGCGGAGCTCCGTAGGAGCGACCTGTTAATAGCCCATCATAATTAACGCCGAAATGCACGCAGCCCGGCTTGAACGGAGCTCTTTTTGTGGAGCAAAGCGGAGCAAAAAAGCGGGAGTGGAAGACGGATTAAGCTGCCCAAAAAATTGTTAACATACGTTTTGAAAACGTCAATTAAAATTTATGAAACATTTCGCAGAACTCATCAACGCTCTCGAAAGCACAAACAAAACCAACGCAAAAATCGATGCGATTATCGATTATCTGGAACGTGCGCCGGATGATGATAAATTGTGGTTCATTGCTCTGTTTACCGGAAAAAGACCGAAACGAAATGTCAACACCAATTATATGAAAGAATGGGCTTTGGAAATTACGCAATTACCGTTTTGGCTGTTTCAGGAAAGTTATTCTTCAGTCGGCGATTTGGGCGAGACGATTTCATTAATTCTTCCGCCACCAACAGAAAAAATTGAGAAAACTTTATCCGAATGGATGAATGATATCATCAATCTTAAAACAAAAACCGATGCTGAAAAAAAAGAATTTGTTTTGAATTCTTGGAACGGTCTCGATTACACGGAACGATTGATTTTCAACAAATTATTGGGCGGAAGTTTCAGAATTGGGGTTTCAGATAAAACTTTAATTAATGCATTAACCAAATTTTCCGGACAAGAATCGAGTACGTTGATGCACAGTTTGATGGGAAAATGGCAACCTTCAGAAGTTAGTTTTCAGGAATTGATTTCGGCAGAAAATATTAATCCTGACAATTCAAAACCTTATCCTTTTTGCTTGGCTTATGCTTTGGAAAAAGATTTAGATGAACTTGGAAAACCCGATGAATGGCTGATTGAATACAAATGGGACGGAATTCGCGGACAAATTATCAGACGAAATGATGAAGTTTTTATCTGGTCAAGAGGAGAAGAATTGGTTACTGAACAGTTTCCTGAAATCGCAGAAGTTGTTCAAAATATGAAAGGAAACTTTGTGATTGATGGAGAAATTCTTGCGGTAAAAGATGATAAAGTTTTAAATTTTAATGAATTACAAAAGCGTCTCAACCGAAAAACATTAACGAAAAAAATGCTTTCCGAAATTCCGATTCAGGTTTTTGCTTATGATTTATTGGAACTGGAAAATAATGATTTGCGTGAAAAACCGATTTCCGGAAGACGTGCGATGCTGGAGGAATTATTACTGAATGAAAATCCAGAAAACATCAGAATTTCAGAATCAATAGAATTTGAAAACTGGGAAGAATTGAATCAAATCAGAGAAAATTCCAGGGACATCAACAGTGAAGGTTTAATGCTGAAACAGAAAAACTCTCCTTATCATTCCGGAAGAAAAAAAGGCGATTGGTGGAAATGGAAAATCAGTCCTTTAACCATTGATGCAGTTCTGATTTATGCTCAAAAAGGAAGCGGAAGACGAAGCGCATACTACACTGATTACACTTTTGCCGTGAAAAACGAAGATAAACTGGTCACCATCGCCAAAGCATATTCCGGATTAACGGATAAAGAAATTATGGAAGTCAGTAAATTTGTGAATAAGAATGCCATTGAAAAATTCGGTCCCGTTCGAACTGTAAAAGCTGAATTGGTTTTTGAAATTGCTTTTGAAGGAATCGGTTTCAGCAACCGTCATAAAAGCGGCGTTGCATTGCGTTTTCCAAGAATTTTACGATGGCGAAAGGATAAAACGGTAGATGAAATTGATGATTTGGAAGAAATAAAAAAATTAATACAGTAATTATAAACGCTAAGCTCGCAAGGTTTTTATTTAAAACTTTGAAAATATATTTCGTTCGCAAGGGCGTTTCACTCAGCCAAGAACTGTGCTATCACTTGCTGAACGAAGTGCCTTCGCGAACGAAAATATAAAGAATTAGAATTTAAAATATTTTGCGCTCATTGCGTTAAAACAAAAACATCATTTAAAATTTGAGCAACTTCGAAAATACCAACGGCTTTAAAGTCATTCAGCAGTGGATGGCAGGCAAAGGCAATTCCCCTTTTAAATTTCAGGTCGATACGTGGCAGAAATTTGAAAACGGCTACAGCGGAATGGTCATTGCTCCAACCGGTTTCGGAAAAACATTTTCTGTTTTCTTAGCATTGTTAACCCACTTTTTAAATCATCCTGAAAAAGATGGAAAGGGCTTAAAAATGATCTGGATCACACCGCTCCGATCATTGTCAAAAGACATCGCCAAAGCAATGCAGGAAGCCATTGACGAAATCGGACTGGATTGGGCAGTTGGAGTAAGAAACGGCGATACCGATCCGAAAGTGCGGCAGCAGCAGGTAAAAAATATGCCTGAAATTCTTGTGGTGACACCGGAAAGTTTACATCTTCTTCTCGGACAGAAAAATCACGAACGTTTTTTTAAGGAACTGAAAACCATCGTTGTCGATGAATGGCACGAATTGCTCGGTTCGAAACGCGGGGTTATGGTGGAATTAGGCATTTCCCAGCTCACAAAATATGCTCCCAAAATGAAAATCTGGGGAATTACCGCAACCATCGGAAATCTGGATGAAGCGATGG
This sequence comes from Chryseobacterium binzhouense, assembly GCF_007474545.1. Classification (GTDB taxonomy): domain Bacteria; phylum Bacteroidota; class Bacteroidia; order Flavobacteriales; family Weeksellaceae; genus Chryseobacterium; species Chryseobacterium binzhouense. Next base: position 94,326 of record NZ_VKOG01000005.1, on the reverse strand, counting down.
ATGTTTTAATTCCTTGTGACATTAAAAAAACAAAAATTACCGCCAAAGAACAGAAGAAAATTGATATTCTTCCCGTTTTTCCGGATGAAGTCGAAATTCTTCCTTGGGCGGGACATTTAGGCGCAAAATTAGCCGATAAAATTGTTCCCATCATTTTAGAATCAAAATCTACCATTGTTTTTACAAATACCCGAAGCCAGAGCGAAATGTGGTATCAGTTGTTGCTTGAAGCCTATCCCGATTTTGCTGGGCAGATTGCCATTCATCACAGTTCGATTGATGCTCATTTGAGGATTTGGATCGAGGAAAATCTAAGTTCCGGAAAGTTAAAAGCGGTCGTTTCGACCTCTTCTCTGGATTTGGGAATTGATTTTAAGCCGGTTGATACCGTTATTCAGATTGGTTCTGCAAAAGGCGTTGCGAGATTTTTGCAGCGTGCAGGACGAAGTGGTCACTCCCCTTTTGAAACTTCAAAGATTTACTGTGTTCCGACTCATTCACTGGAACTGATTGAAGTTGCCGCTCTAAAGGAAGCCGTAAAACAGAAAGTGATTGAGCCGAGAGATCCGCAGGTTTTATGTTTTGATGTTTTAGTTCAGTTTTTAATGACTTTGGCGGTTGGTGACGGATTTTATCCGCGGGAATTGTACGAAAGAATTAAAAAAGTATATGCATTTCAGGAAATGACGGATGAAGAATGGAAAAGCATTCTCGATTTTCTTACCATTGGCGGAAGTGTACTGAAAAGCTATGAAGAATTCCATAAAATTGTGGTTCAGGAAGACGGTTTATATAAAGTGACGTCCCGAAAAATTGCCATGCTTCACCGGATGAATATGGGCGTTATTGTAAGCGATGCGATGCTGAAAGTTAAATTCATTTCCGGCGGTTATATCGGAATGGTGGAAGAATATTTTATTTCAAAACTCAAAAAAGACGAAAAATTTATTTTGGCTGGAAGAGTTCTGGAAGTCGCGATGATTAAAGATATGACGGTTTTTGTCCGCGCTGCCAAAGGAAAAGCTTTTGCGCCGAGTTATCTGGGAGGAAGACTTCCTTTAAGTTCAAATTTGGGACAGTTTTTAAGAGAAAAATTATCCGGAGCGCTTAATCCGAAAGCTTCAGAAAAAGAACTGAAATTTCTGCATCCTTTGCTGATGAATCAGGAAGAACGTTCTCACATCCCGAAAGATGACGAATTTCTAGTGGAACTTATTAAAAACCGCGAAGGATATCATCTGTTTATGTATCCGTTTGAAGGTCGGCTTGTTCACGAAGTGATGTCGGCTTTAATTGCCTACAGAATCTCCAAACTGGCTCCGATTTCCTTTTCAATGGCGATGAATGATTATGGTTTTGAACTGTTCAGCGACAAAGAAATTCCGCTTAATGATGAAAATCTCCATAAAATTCTGAGCAGGGAAAATCTGATGAACGATGTAATTTCCAGCATCAATTCAGCAGAAATGGCAAGAAGAAAATTCCGTGACATTGCGGTTATTTCAGGAATGGTGATCCAGAATTATGCAGGAAAACAGCGTTCCAACAAATCTCTGCAAAGTTCGGCAGGATTAATTTTCAAAGTTCTCGAAGATTACGATCCGAATCATTTCCTTGTAAGACAGGCGTATACAGAAGTTTTTAATGCGCAATTGCAGGAACAGCGACTGGTGGAAGCTTTTAAACGGATTGAAAAATCAAAAATAATCCTGAAATTTGCCAATACTTTTACCCCGCTGAGTTTCCCGATAAAAGTGGACAGTTTGCGACAGACACTTTCCAGTGAAGGATTGGATGCGAGAATTCAGAAACTGATTCAGCAGGCGAAAAAAGGGAAATAATTTTTATCTGAGCAGCTTAATCCGCCCTCCGTTCCCGCTTTTTTGTTCCGCGATGCTGCACAAAAAGAGCTCCACTCAGGTCGGGCTGCGAATTTAGTCATCAGAACAAAAGTTAGCGGAAATCAGAAAACAATTATGAAAATAGTAACAAAAAATATCCATATTCAGGACGAAGTCTTTACATTAACCAATCAGAGAGCATTATTCTGGAAAAAAGAAAAAGCCTTGATTCTGTCGGATCTTCACATTGGAAAAACCGCCCATTTCCGCAAAAACGGAATTGCGCTTTCCGATCATATTTTTGAAAATGATCTGAAGCGTTTATCCGTTTTAATCGAATATTTTCAGCCGGAAAAATTTATTGTTGTCGGCGATCTGCTTCATGCAGGAGACAATTCTGGAGTAGATAAATTCTGCGAATGGAAAAATGAATTTCCGAATCTTGAATTTCATCTTGTAGAAGGCAATCACGACAGAATTTCAAAGAAACTCGAAGCCAAACTCTGCCTTAATTTCAGGGCCGAAACCCTAAATATTGATGATTTTTTATTTGTTCACGATTTTCAGAAAAAGAATGAAAAATTTCAGATTACGGGACATATTCATCCCGGATTTGTCATTAATTCTGTGGTAAAAAAAATCAAACTTCCTTGTTTTGTGGTGACAGACAATCAATTATTACTTCCCGCTTTCAGTGAATTTACAGGTTTAGATACAAAAAATCTCCCTGAAAAAGGAAGATTCTATGTTTTTACGGATGCTGAAATCTATGAGATATAGAATATTATAAATTGTCAAACCATTTATAAATGTCTGTGTCTGATGATATTCCAAGCTTTTTTCTTAATCTGTTTTTACGATTCTGTATAGCTTTTGGAGTGACAAAAGTATAAATTGCTATTTCTTTGGTCGTTAATCTCAGTTTCAGATAAATACAAAAAATTATTTCAGAGTTTTGCAGGTTGGCATTGATCTCTGAAAGCTTTAAAAAAAAATCGGGATATACCGATTTATATTTACTGAGAAGTCTTGGTGAATTTTCCTTCGCTAATCTTAAAATCTCTTCGTCTGGCATATTAAAAGCGTTTTTTGAGTATGTATCTAATTCAGCTTCTTTGTCTGGGTTATTATTCGTCATGTGTTGTTCCTTTTTCTATTAAATGCTAAGTTTTATTAAATTTTGATGTAATCTTAATGTAATAATAGTCACTTAAAATAGATTTAATTATTTTAGTATTTAAACTATAACGATCTCAAAATTATTATTTTTTTAATCTCTGGTTTATGATTCTAATCAGCAAGGGCGTTTTTTAGTATTTTTTTATGAAAATTATTCACCATTGGTTTTTAGAGACTTGTTTTTCTTTATGCTAAATAATTTAAAATATGTTGAGAAGTGTGGTATCTAAATGGTATCATTTTAGTTTAATTATGCAAATAATTAGCTTTTCTTTACCAATAATAAAATCATTATCATGTTTTTGCTTGATGATTTTGGATTTATATATTATTAATAAATCACTTAAAAATGATAAAAGAAGATTTGCTGCTATTATTTGGAGCTGAAGAAAGGTGTTATGATGCGGATGATATTATTTTTTCGGAAGGAGACCTGCCTATGTTCTTTTACCTGATTATCAAAGGAAAAGTAAAGTTAAACAATTATAATGATCTCGGAAAAGAGTTTATTCAGGCTATTGTGACTTCCGGACAGAGCATCGGATTATCATCATTATTTACCGATATGATTTATCCTAAAAATGCCGTTGCCATCGAAAAATGCGAAATACTTCGACTGTCGAAAACTGCTTTTGTAACTTTACTTGAACAGCATCCTGAATACTATTCTAAAATTATCCATTGTCTTTCGGAGCATATTCACTACAAATTTATGATGATGCAGAGTATGGCGTTTCATAATCCTTCACAGAAATTACTTACTCTGATGAACTATCTGAAATATGAATGCAGCGAACATGAGCCATTTTCTTTACAGATTCCATTAACAAGACAACAGCTGGCTTCTCTTACAGGATTAAGTGTTGAAACCGTAATAAGAGTTATTAAAAATCTTGAAAAACAGGGTGTTGTGAAAATTCAAAACAGAAAAATTTTTTACTGATAAGACACTACTGAATTTAAATTTGTTTTTTGGGTTTGTATACACTATCAGTTCTTTTATTTTCTGCTTCATCTTCTTCAATATCGCATCTGCAGGAAATATTTGTCATTACAAAAATGCATAATCCGATTGTGGCTATTGTTTTTCTCATGTTTTCTACTTAAGAATCAGTAATTTATTGATTTCACATTTGAAGCATCCCAAAATGAATTCTGTAAAATATTGCTGTGCTTCCAGCGGTTGGGTTTTGGGATGGAGTTCCAGCTTTCTGGACAAAATAATTTCTCCTTTATAAGCAATAGAATAATGTGAGAAAATCTTAAAAGCAGAGTTTCTGATAGGATTTGCGTAACCTGTAACAGCAATAGACCAATCCGTATCAAATAACTGTGCGACTCCTAGTGCCATTTGATCTGCGATAGTGTCAGAAACACAGTCACAAAGGTTTGCTTCTTTTTCGTTTACATTGAGCAGTTTTACTTTCTCATCAAGAGTGTAAGTGGTAATTCCTCCTTTATAAAAGAGACTTGCATTAGGCATTTGTGAAAATGCAAGCTGAAAAAGACCCGATGTAACGCTTTCTGCAATAGAAATTGTTTCGTTGTTGGTAATCAGTGATTCGCTGATGTAATTGAGCAGTTTTTGTTGGAATTCCATATTGTAATATTTAAGGTGGTTGGTATTATGGTGGTGTTATAAAAATCAGTAATATATTTTTCTGTCTTTTATTTTGATATATCCTTCACTTTCCATTTTTTTAATAGTTCGGATGATTGTTTCTACTCTCAATCCTGTAAGGTCGGCAATTTGTTGTCTGGTCATAAGAATCTGGAAAGAATGATGATCGTTACAATCTGCATAACTTTTCAGATAATCGAACAGACCAATGATTCTCGCATAAGGATTCTGAGAAGCCATACTCTGCATCATTATCATTTTATAATATAAACGATGGGACAGACAGGCATTCATATCCAGTGAAATCTGAGGGTTTTCTTTGACCAGATTGATGAAATTTTTTCTAGGAAGACGAATAACTGTTGATGGCTTTAATGCTGAAGCGTTCATGGGATATGTTTTATCCATAAAAAGTAACGGATCACCAAAACTTTGGTCTTTTCCTAGAATATTATGTATAAATTCTTTTCCGTCTTCATTGTAATTGTTTAGTTTGATCGCTCCTTCTGCAATCTGATAATAATATGAAGGAAAATCCCCTTCAGAAAATATGATTTCCTTTTCCTCATACTTTCTTACTTCTGCACTGTAGGCTCCCAGAAGCTGTTCGTCAATTTTCATGCAACTGATTGTTTTCATGGCTTATAGTTTATTAATACAATATTTTACCATTTTCGATGATAAGCTCACCGCTGCGTTCTAGTTTTTTTACCGTACGGATAACAGTTTCCACACACATTCCTGTAAGATTTGCCATCTGCTGTCTCGTTAATGGTATTTGAAACGAAAACTTGGTGTCCTCATTTTCAAAACTTTTCAGATAATTCATCAAAGTAATGAGTTTGGTTTTCGGATTTTGTACACACATATTTTGTGCCATAATCAGTTTAAAATAAAGCTTTTGTGATAAAGATTTGTTAATTTCGAAAGAAAGTTTAGGATGGTTTTTTACCAGTTCTATAAATTTTTCTTTTTTTAAGCTTAAAATCTCACAATCTGTGAGTGCAACAGCGTTCATAGGATAACAGCGATTCATGAATAACAATGTTTCACCGAAACAATCTCCTTCTTCCAAAAGGTTTTGTATGCTCTCTTTTCCAGATTCATCATAGTTGTTTGTTTTTACTGAACCATAAATGATCTGATAAAAATACTTGGGTTTTTCTCCTTCTGTAAATATGATTTCTGAGGGTTGGTAATTCCTTCTTACAGCTCCTGCAGATTCTAAAAATTTTTGATTGATAAGCATGATCTCTCTTAATTTAAAATATAAAGTATTGATAATCTTAACATAAAGACGTTGTAAAATCGTTATTTTATAATCAGGAATAAACTGATACAACAGTAATTATTTTACTTATTCTCAGTATTGATTATTTTATATAATAAAAAATCTATTACTCAAAGAGTATATATCTTCAATTAAAGCAGTTTATCTTAATGCTTTCATGGTATCAGATTTAATCTGTACAGTATCGTCGGGAATTGTTGTAATTTTAGAGGTGTCGGCTGATTGATGTAGTGATGTAGTGTCTACTGATATACTGTCGTTAGAACTAACAGGAATTTCTGTGTCTTTAGACTTGCAACTCACAGATATAACAAATAATCCTAGAATTAAGGTTAAATTTTTCATACTAATTATTTTGGTTGGTGATTTTAGATATTTTTCGAACTGTATCGAATAATATTTCACGAAGTTATGGCTTAGTGAAATATTATCTTATGATTTCGATCATAAACTTATTTTAGTAAAATAAGTTGTTTTGTAACTGTTATTTCACGCTGATTGAGCATCAAAATAAATATATTTTTATAAAATCAATATTTTTGGTTAGGTTTTTGAAGCGTCAAAATTATCTAGAAGTAACACTTTCTATTAACACCAAATTATTATTATATGTCAACAGAAAATTTAAGCCGTACCGATGCGGTAAAAAAAATCAAAGAATTATCTGAAAAAGCAAAATTCTGCATGTTCTGCACAGAACTGGAAAAACTTCCTATCAATACAAGACCTATGTCTTTGCAGGAAACTGATGACGACGGAAATCTATGGTTTATAAGCAGTGATGCAAGCAACAAAAACTTTCAGATCAAAGATGACAATAGAGTTCAGCTTATTTTTATGAATAATTCTGATTCAGAGTATCTTTCAGTTTTTGGTGAAGCTACCATTTATAAAGACAGAGCAACCATTGAAGATAAATGGTCATCAATGGCAAATGCATGGTTTGACGGCAAAGATGATCCTAATGTTTCTGTTATCAGAGTAACTCCAAAAGATACTTACTATTGGGATACGAAAGCAGGAAAACTGGTAAGCTTAATTACTTTTGCTGCAGCAGCCATCACCGGAAAAGAGACAGATAACTCAGACGGTGTTGAAGGTAAGGCTGAGATATGATTGATACGAATTCCTTGCTTTAAATCTTAAAAACAAAAGTCATGATGTATGATAATGAGCCGCTTCCTATAATACAGGAAACCAATTCTATAACTACGGGCAGTAATATTTCGATGATTACTCAGGTAATTAATTTTAATGGAGATAAATCTTTTATTCTCAGTTCTTTGCAGAGAATAAAAAACAATACATTGTGCGATATTAAAAGAAAGCTGATAGAAACATTCATCACTGAATATACCGTTAATTTTACAGGTTATACCGAAAATGACAGTTACAATGTAAATTTAGACAGCAAGAAGGTTTCATCATCATACGCAAAAAAATCTTATGAAAAGGTTTTAAGAGAACAGGAATATCTACATAGAATAATCACTACACTAAATCCTGAATAGGCTTTGGTGTAGTGAATTTATATATTTTAATCTGCAATAAAATTCTTCTTTGCAAGCTCCTTTCTCACTCTGCTGAGACTCTCGGGAGTTATTCCTAAATAAGATGCAATCATCCATTGCGGAACCCGCATCATCAGATCAGGATACATTTTGATAAATTTAAGATAGCGCTCTTCAGCTGTTTCTCCAAGAAGAGAATTAATTCTGTCCTGAAGGCTTTTTACGTGTTTCTGAATAATGAGATCATTTCTTTCGATACTGTTGGGAAACTCTTCCAGAAGTTTGTTGAAAAAATCATGCTGCAAAAACAAGACTTCAGAATCTTCTACTGCTTCAATATAATATTTTGATTTTTCATTAAAATATAAACTGCTTCTGTCACCGATAAGCCAGTTTTCCGGAGCAAACTGTATAATGTGCTCTTTTCCGTTTTTGTCGATGGAGTACATTCTCAACAGTCCTTTTTCAACAAAAAAAGTATTTCTGCATACTTCTCCATGTTGCAGCAGAAATTCATTTTTGCTGATTTTTCTCGTTTCATACTGCAGGGTACACAGATTCATTTTTTCTGCAGGAACTTCAAAAACTGTAGCCAAGTAATTCTGGATATTTTTCATGCGGTGAATTGGCTTAAGGAAATATTATTATGTGAAGCATGATTGATCACTACCCCATTTTCAATCACTAAAAACTGCGGACTTTCATGGCGTACTCCCAGATCTTCAGCGATTTGATTTGAAATTGATCGGAAGGATAACAGATCAAGATAATATAAATTATTGATAATGTCAGAATTTCCGGATTCTTTGATCTCTTTTTCAAAATTTCTCAATACGGTTTTGCTGATAAAACAGCTGGTAGAATGCTTAAAAATTCCTATTCTGGAAGCATGAGAATTTTGTATTGCTGTTTTCAGATCTTCTTCAGATTTTATAATATGCCAATGAAGTTTTTCTTCATTATTATCATTATTTCCGCCAAATATTTTATCAAAAAAACTCATACATTAAATTGTTTTAAATGATGATCAAGATGTTTATATTCTAAAAAGCCCCAGTCTTTTTCTTTCATTTTGCCGAATAACTCATGTTTATCCGGCAATTGATGATTTCTGTACCTATCATTGTATTCCTCAAGTCTTATCAGGAGATTTCTTTGGGTTTGTAAAAAATCACATTCAAAATTAACAATAACTTTTTTAAAAGTAGGCATATTTCTGGGAATTCCGTTATTGAAAAGGGAGATTTCATATTTTGTCAAAATTCCTGCGGTGCGAAAAAGTAAGCCAATAGACGGAAGTTCAATCTTATGTAAGGCAATCTGAAGAATTTTATCACAATGCAGAAGCATCTGAGAAACATTCATTTTCCCCCATTTTTTATGAGAGTTTTCAGAAAGCTGCTGTATTCTTTCGATTATTTCTGTGAAGTCTTTTTCGTTATGTAAACTTTTATAACGCATTTTGCAAAAAAGCATTTATTTAACTTGAATTTTGGATAATTTTAGTAAGCAATGCCAATACCAAAACTGAGTTATCGTCTTTTTTAGACAATTAGAAGCTTTTATTCATGAATTAAAAGCTGACGTTTTCGCTGTTCAAAAAGACTTCTTACAATGATAAATGTTTTCATAAATGCCGATTTGTCCGAAAAAAAAATATGGACAAATTTTTGAGATTAGTTTTTGTAAATTTAATTATAATTTCTATCTTTTCTTTATGAAAAAAGCCCTGATTATCGTCGATGTGCAAAATGACTTCTGTGAAGGAGGCGCACTTGCCGTACCCGAAGCCAATACCATTATTCCATATATTAATCTTCTAATGGAAGAAAATGAATATGACCAGATTATTCTCACTCAGGATTGGCATCCCGCTCACCACAAAAGTTTTGCAAGCAACAACAACAGGAAAGTTGGCGAAAGTATCATTCTGAATGGCATTCCACAGTTTATGTGGCCGGATCATTGCGTGGAAGGAACTTTCGGAGCAGAATTTCATCAGGATCTGAACCGTGATAAAGTAACCCATATTGTGCAAAAAGGTAAAAACCCCGAAATCGACAGTTACAGCGGCTTTCAGGATAACAACCATTTTATGAAAACCGGACTGGATGATTTTTTAAAATATCACGAAATTCAGTTGGTTGAAATTGTAGGTCTGGCAATGGATTATTGCGTGAAGTTTACCGCACTGGATGCTGTAGTTAACGGATATATCACCTGTCTTCATTTTAACGGAACAAAAGCGGTAAATGTAAAGCCTGAAAATGGCAGAGATGCTGTTTATGAGATGATTCAGAAGGGCGTTACTGTTTTGGGATAGTGGAAGCAATGGATAGTGTTTTCAGAAAAAGCAGCGATAAATATATCATTGAAGAAATAGCTTCTGTGCTGGATCATCATTCTATAGTTTATAGAACAGTTGATAACGAAAAAGATTTTGACCCAAGTTTTTCAACAAATCAATTAAGAGTAGTATATCAGATCTTGATTGCAGATGATGATTTTATGATCGCAAATAAGGCACTTTCGGATTATTATGCTAATGAAATAGATATTCCTGAAGATTATTACCTTTTTGAATATTCAGATGATGAACTCAAAGACATTATTTTTAAAAAAGATGAATGGAATGAGTTTGATTATGAAGCAGCAAAAAGAATTTTAAAGCAAAGAGGCGAAAATATTTCCGATGAAGAAATAGATGTGATTGATGAAAAACGTTTAAATTCTCTAAGGAATGATTATGAAAATCCCAAAGAAGTTAAAAACTATATCACTTTGGGTTATATTTTTGCAATAATAGGATGTATTCTTTCGTTGGTTTGGGGAATGTTGATTTTTGTAAGCTTTGCGATTGCAATTGCTATTATCAAACTAAAAAAGCAGCTTCCGAATGGAGAGCGAATTTATTATTTTAATGAAAAAGACAGAAAACATGGTCAAAGAATTTTATGGCTAAGTATTATATTTACTATTTTCTGGATGACAATCTTTGTAATAAAAAATTAAAAAAGAGACTTTAAAAAGTCTCTTTTTTTTATAACATTTTTAAGTTATTCACTTCCAGTTCTGTTAAAATTCTCCAGTGTCCTCTCTTGATATTTTTCTTGGTAAGACCTGCAAACATTACTCTGTCCAGAGCCTCAACTTCATATCCTAATCTCTGGAAAATTCTTCTGATCACCCGGTTCCAGCCGATATGAATTTCAATACCTACTTCATTTTTAGGCTTCCCTTCAATGAAAGAAATTTGATCTACCACAGCTACCCCTTCATCCAGACGAATCCCTTCAGCGATAAGCTTCATATCTTCATGAGTCAGTTTTTTATCCAAAGTCACATGATAGATTTTCTTAGCATCAAACGAAGGATGTGTAAGCTTTTTTGTCATGTGTCCGTCGTTGGTAAGCAAAATCACACCCGTTGTAGAACGATCCAGTCTGCCGACAGGAAAAAGTCTGTAAGGTGATGCATTCGCAACCAGATCCATTACAGTTTTTCTTGCTTTATCATCTTTGGTGGTAGAAATATATCCTTTTGGTTTATTTAAAAGTACATAAACAGGTTTTTCGGGAGTGATGTTTTGCCCGTCAAAAACAACTTTATCGGTTTTTTGAACCTGATATCCCATTTCTGTTACTACCTTTCCGTTTACTTCCACCAATCCCTGCGTAATAAGCTCATCGGCTTCTCTCCTGCTGCATATTCCGGAATTGGCAATATATTTATTAAGACGGATTGTATCCTTATGAACGTCTTTTTCTACTTTTTTAAATCTTCTTTTCTGCACAAAAGATCTGGCTTTGTCGCCGTCTTTTTCGTCAGACGATCCTGGTCTTCTGCCATATTTCAGGCTTCCTCTTTCGTATTTGTCTCTGGTATCGAAGTTTTTGCCGCCACCTCTTTTAGGACTGAAAGATTTTTTCTCCTCACCGGAATTGGTAATATAAGGCTCTTTTTCAATTTTAGAATATTTCTTTTCCATTCTGGCTTCGTAACTTGTGTCACTGCTTCTTCTGGAATCAGAATTTCGCTCTCCGGCTTTAGGGAAAGTTTTTTTAAAAGGTTTTGATCCGGAATTTCCAGATTTGGAAGCGCGAGAACCATCAGAATTATTTCTTGTTGAACTTCTTGGTCTTTTTGGTTTTCCTGAATTGTTGTCTCTGCTCATGCTAAATATTTCTGCAAAGATAGTATATTTAATAACGAGTTAAAAATTAAGAATCATAACTTTGTAATGCTTTAATAATACCCATAAAAATAATCAGATCATGATTACCTTATTAGATAACAGTTTTTCTCAGATCAATCAGTTTATTGCAGAAAAATCTTTCAGCAAAATTTTCATTCTGGTTGATGAGAATACCCATGAATACTGCCTTCCTCTCTTTCTGGGAAATCTGGAAACAGAAATCAGCTTTGAAATTCTTGAAATTGAAGCGGGTGAAGAAATGAAAAACATTCAGACAGCTAATCAGCTCTGGGAAATTCTTACCGAAATGCACGCCGACAGAAAAGCTTTGCTCATCAATCTTGGTGGCGGTGTCATTACCGATCTTGGCGGCTTTGTGGCTTCTACCTATAAAAGAGGCATTCAGTTCATCAACATTCCTACTACTCTGCTTTCGATGTGTGATGCATCAATTGGCGGAAAAACTGGGATTGATCTGATGAATTACAAAAACATGGTGGGAACATTTGCTTTTCCCGAAAAAATTTATGTTTATCCTAAATTTCTGGAAACTCTTCCCCATAAAGAATTAATAAGCGGTTTTGCCGAGATGCTGAAGCATGGTCTTATCGCAGACAAAAAGCATTGGGAAGATCTGATAAAGATTCAGCATCCGGATGCGGCATCTATTGAAGTTTTTATTTCGCAATCAATGGAAATAAAACAGGAAATTGTGAATGCAGACTGTTTTGAAAAAAATATAAGAAAAACTTTAAACTTTGGTCATACTATTGGTCATGCTATTGAAAGCCTCTGTCTTGCAGATGAAAAACCAATATTGCATGGTGAAGCTGTAGCTTTGGGAATGATTTGCGAGACGTATCTTTCTTTTCTGGAAGGTTTAATGGATAAAGAAACAGCAGATTTAGTTATTGAAAATATCCAGCGTTACTTCTGCTCAATAGATATAAGCGGTTTTGATGATATGCAGATTTTCGGTTTGCTTTTGAATGATAAGAAAAATTCAGACTTGGTAATTAATTTTTCATTGCTTTCAGATATTGGCTTCAGTGTATACGATTACAAGTGCAGCGATGAAAATATCAAAAAATCACTTCATTTTTACAGACAATTAAGCGGTTTTTAGTCATTTCTGATTCATTTAATTTCGGAAAGTATTGAAATTATTATTTTTAGCATAATATTTTAATGAAATTATTTTTCTGAAAATCAATATTATAAAAAATTACCATTCTTTCTAAGGGTGGTAATTTTGTGTTTTATTATGTTAAATGATTTTTTGGCAAACAATTTGAAAGATACCACCCGTCCAACAAAGAAAGTTGGCAGGTAAAATTTAAAATTAGAATTAGTAATATTAAAATTTAAGTTATGAAAAAATTAATTTTAGGAATCGCAGTGTTGTCAACATCTTTAGCATTTGCTCAGACGACTACGACAACTACCACTACCACAAGGACGATGTCTTCAGACGTTAGATTCGGTATCAAAGGTGGAATGAACGTTTCTTCATTGTCTAAAGACGGTGCTTTGGAAGATCAGGGTTCTAAAATAGGTTTCAATGCTGGTGTATTTGCCAACATTCCTGTGGCAGAATCTTTCAGCATTCAGCCAGAGGTTTTATACAGCCAGTATGGTGATAAGTATGACCAGGTTGTATTAGGAAACCGTTATTCAAGAGCAAGACATTTAGATTATATTGCAGTTCCGGTAATGTTCCAGTATAATCTGGTGCCAAACTTCTACTTAGAAGCAGGTCCTGAGTTCGGATTCTTAGTAAGCGCAAAAAACAAATTTAAAAATGAAACTGATAATAATGTGATTACTGAGTCTGGAAACTACAAAGACAGTCTGAACGGATTCAACGTAGGAATTGGTTTAGGAGCCGGATATTATTTCACAGATAATATTGGAATCACTGCGAGATATGTTGCTGGTGTTACCGATATTGCTAAAGACAGACCGGCAAATTCTGACGCCATCAGGAACAATGTATTTCAAGTTGGTTTAGCATACAAATTTTAATCAATAATAAATCTTATTTCAGTAGAAAGGTCAGGTTTCGTAATGAAGCCTGACCTTTTAATTTTTCAATGAGTTTCTATGGAATTTTACTAAATTGCGCCGATTTAAAAAATTAAATAATAAACTATGAAAAAAATTTTGTTGGGACTTGCTATTGTTACATCTTCTCTGTCATTCGCTCAGGATAAAACTGAATCTTCAGCTTCAGCAACACGATTCGGACTGAAAGCGGGACTGAATTTATCTTCAATCAATGCTGATGGATTCAAAGGAAAAGCAGGAATCTATGGTGGTATTTTCGCTAATATTCCGGTGGGATCTTCTGTAAGTGTACAACCGGAAGTTTTATATAATAATGCAGGAGCAAAGGTAAAAGATATGTCGGATGTAAAATTAAATCTTGATTATATTTCTGTTCCTATAATGATTCAGTATAATATCATGCCGGAATTGTATCTGGAAGCCGGACCACAGTTTAGTGTTGCCATCAATAAAGAGGTGAAAACGGATGCTGGTTCAGCAGATGTTAAAGATCTTTTTAGAAATTTTGATTTTGGTGTTGGACTTGGTGCAGGATATTATTTTACAAATAACATAGGAATTACTGCAAGATATACTGCGGGAGTTATAGATATCTCTCATAATAATCCAAATGAATTTATAAGAAGTCAGGTTTTTCAGGTTGGTCTTGCGTGTAAATTCTAAATTTAGAATTTTTTCAATGAAAAAGGTCAGGTTTCGTAATGAAGCCTGACCTTTTAATTTTATTAAATGTTTTAAAAGAATTTCTTTAGGCAGAGTTTCTGCTTGCATTAATGTTACCAAACAAAGAACGGGTAACCAGTTTTTTGTACGCTTCAATATTTCCTTCGCCTTTTTGAATTTTTATTAATGCATATTGCTGAATGCTCAAAAGCGGAAGCACAATTTTTTCGCGGATTTTTACAGATTTTCTTGAAAGCGGATCTTCCTGCTGAAGGATTTTGAAACCTGTAAGCTCCAGCATAATCTCTTTTGACAGTTGAAATTCTTCAAATAAAATTTGCCAAAAGTCGCCAAATTTAGGATTGTCTTTAATATAATACGTCAGCGGAAAATAAGACTTATTCATACTCATCATTGAGTTTAAAACTAATGTTTTGAAAAAATCTGATCCTCTGTATAAATTCTTTATCTCATCAAACCTTCCTTGTTCTTTCAGTTGCTGCATCGCAAATCCAAAACCGAAAAAACCGGGAACATTCTGCTTAAGCTGAGACCATGATCCCACGAATGGAATTGCTCTTAAATCTTCAAATTTAAGCTCATTTCCGTCGCCACGTTTTGACGGACGGCTGCCAATATTGGTCTTTCCGTAATATTCCAGCGTACTCATTTCCTGAAGATATGGAACAAACATCGGATGTGCCTTTAAGTCTGAATATTTCTTATAACTGATTTCTGCAAGCTCAATAATCAGCTTTCTTTCGTGTTCGGTTAAATCTTTTTTTGAATTTTTAAACACATCATTTTCTATTCCCGCAGTCAGAAGCTGTTCAAAATTATACTTAGCCTGCTCTTTATTTCCAAAAATACTTGTGATGGTCTGCCCCTGAATAGTAAGTTCAATTTTATTATTGGCTATCGTTTTTCCCTGTGATGCATAAAAATCGTGCGTTTTGCCTCCGCCTCTTGCCGGCGGACCGCCTCTACCGTCAAAAAACACCACTTTTATTCCGTTTTCTTCAGATATTTTTGTGAGGATTTCTTTAGCTTTATAAATTTCCCAGTTGGCTTTGAGGTAGCCTCCATCTTTTGTACCGTCTGAAAAACCGAGCATGATGGTCTGCTGATTTCCTCTTCTGTGGAGATGTTTTTTATAGACAGGATTTTGATACAGATCCAGCATCACATTTTCTGCATTCGCAAGACCTTCCATCGTTTCAAAAAGAGGAACGATATCCATATTGATTTCGTCATCCTGATAGCCTGAGATTTTGAAAAAAGCATACACATTCATTACATCTTTCACCGCATCAGAATTGGAAATAATATAGCGGTTCATCCCTCTGATTCCGTTGAAATCCTGAATTTGTCTGATTTGCTGAACATTGATCAATGTATCTCTTACAATATCTTCAAAATCATCGGCTGCAGCTTTTCCAGAATGTTCTATTAGTTTGTAATATTTTTCAGAATAATCTGCATCAATATTTCCAAACAGTTTTGCAAATACCTCATCAATTACCTGCTGATGAATTCTGCTGTCCTGCCGGATGTCTAATGTTGCAAAATGAGTCCCGAAAATTTTCACGCGGTCTTTAAAATTGATAAGCACTTTCAGAAAGAGCGAATTGTGTTCTTTCACTAAAATTTCTTCGGCTTCATTCAGGTGCTTAAGAATATTTTCAGTGCTCAGTTTTTCATTTCGGAAAATTGCGGAATACAATTCGGCGCTCAGTTTTCCCAAAACTTCTGAAACTCCTCTGAAACTCAGTCTTCTTCGTACGTCTTTCAAATTAGCATAATAGGATTTTAAAATCGCTGAACGTAATTCTTCAGAAACTCTTTTGGTGACTTCTGCTGTCACAAAAGGATTGCCGTCCCGGTCTCCTCCCGGCCAAAAGCCAAGCTGGATGATATCTTCGTGGAGATGATCGTGACTGTTGCCAAATGTTTTTTTGATTTTATCAAACAACTCACCGATAGAATCATAATAGACATATCTTAAATAATGAATGATGCTTAACGCTTCATCAATCGGAGTAGGTTTTTCTTTATTAACAAAAGGAGTTTTGCCAAGTTGCTGCAACAGCATATCTATATTGGTGATTGAATCTGAACTGATTGCGTGTCTCAAATCATGAATGATGCGTTGCACGGAACTGGGATAAAACTGTGTGGGATGGGCTGTAAATACAATTTTTACAGTAAAATCTTTTAGTTTTTCTCTTACCTTTTCAAGCTTATGATCGTGATAAGCTCTTTCATAAAGATTGGTTATGGTTCCGTTATCGCTTTCGGAGTGCAATCCGGGAAATGCAGCATCTTCAATACTGTCAAATAAAACTACTTGTCTTTCAATATACTGTATGATTTTAAAAAGAAGTTCCAATTTCTGATCTTCAGTCTGTAAATCGGTATGACTTGTGAAAAACTCTTCTACGATTTCTACCGGAGTTTTTCCTTTCTGATAGCCGTCTCTGCTTTCTTCACAAAGAAAAGGCAGAAGCATACCGATATTGGTCATTTTATCATACGGCAGACTCATAAATAATGAATTATAAATCTGGAATTTATTTTCCACAATCTGCCTGAATTTTTCTTCTCGTTGGTCGTGTATCATAATAACAAATTTAGGGATTTTTTGAACTTTCGGGGGTGAATCATACCATTAAATATTATTTTTTCATCAAAATTTTAAAATCTTAAATGAAATATTGATATTTTTACGTTGGTATAACTGACAGCAAAATTGTTTGAATTTAATTAGTTGCTACTTCATAATTTAAATATCCTGAAATGAAAAATATTTTTCTTGTTCTCATATCAGTTTTTATTTTCACAGCGTGTGGCGAAGAATGTTATAATGCTCCTCTTCCTGTCGTATTTGAGGTAGTGAACTCGAATAATGAGAATTTAATCTCCAATGGTAATCTGGGCAACTTTTATATTGAGGAAGAAAATAAAGGTAAAATAGAATTGACAAAAACGTCAGACAATAAAATTGTGCTTGAAAATGTAGGCGCATATAACGGAACAAAAAATTATACATTTTATTCAGCAGTAAGAGTTTTTAATTTTTCCATAGAGTCTTCGGAGTTTAAAGGCGGTTGTAATGGTTTTCAGATCAACAAATTATCTTTTACGGGAATTGGAATAGATGTTACTGACGAAAATGGATACTACAAAATTATATTACAATAGTTTTTCAATAATAAGTGATAATTAACTTTGCTAATGCTTACTTAATGTTTATTTTATTTTTTCGAAATCCAAATATTTTAAGGTATGATAAAAACTTTCTTTGCAGGTTTAATGATCATCACAAGCATAAAATCTTTTGCGCAATATAAAAAAGTTTATCCTTATAATGAATATCAGACTAACTGGGCAATGGTAAAAACCATGTCCGGAACTTACGGATTTATTGATAAGGATAACAAGCAGGTTGTAGCTCCTGTTTATTCTAAAATTGACAAATTTGGAAAATTACATAAAGATTTAGCTTTGGTAAAATCAATTTCAGATACGTATGGCATGATTGACATTCAAGGAAAATTGGTTGTACCGGCCATTTACAAAAGAATACGAAAATTTGACGAACTTAAAAAAGGTTACGCTCTGGTAGAATCTATCAACAATTATTATGGTCTCATCAATGAAAATGGTAAAGAAGCAATTCCTGCAAATTACAGTATGGAAGAATTAAAGAGCAGACTAAACGATCTTTAAAATGTATCGGTTGAAATGACAACATATAAATCACAAAATGCCTGATAGTTTTAATCAAATTCATTCATTAAAAATTTAAAGCTTTAGAGAGGTAGTTATTTTATATGTATTCGTAAATTTGGTGTAAAATAAATAAGAACAATGCTAAATTTCGAGTTTAAAAATCCAACAAAAATACTTTTCGGGAAAGGTGAAATGACCAAAATTTCAAAAGAAATTCCACAAGATGCCAGAATTTTAATGATTTACGGAGGCGGAAGTATTAAAAACAATGGTATTTACGACCAGGTAAAAGATGCTTTGAAAGACCATGATATGCATGAGTTTGGAGGGGTTCCGGCTAATCCGGAATACGAAGTCCTGGTTAAGGCTTTACGGTATATTAAAGAAAACAATATCAACTATCTGCTTGCTGTAGGAGGTGGATCGGTTATAGACGGGGTTAAATTTCTATCTGCTGCTGCTAATTATGATGGTGAACCATGGGAAATTCTTACAAAACCCGTACGAACAATGGAGGGTAAAGGAATGCCTTTCGGAACCGTTCTTACATTACCTGCAACCGGATCTGAAATGAATTCCGGATATGTGATTTCAAGAAGAGAAACCAACGAAAAACTTTCTTCAGGAGGTCCTGGTCTGTTTCCGCAGTTTTCTGTTCTGGATCCGGAAGTAGTTCGTTCGATTCCTAAAAATCAGATTGCTAACGGAATTGCAGATGCTTATACTCATGTTCTGGAACAGTACATGACCAGCCCTTCTTCTGCTGATTTACAGGAAAGAATTGCCGAAAGTATTTTAATCAGCTTACAGAATGCAGCTCCTAAAGTTATGGCTGATGATTTTGACTATGATGCGGCTGCTAATTTTATGTGGTGCTGCACAATGGCACTCAACGGATTAATTCAGAAAGGAGTGGTTACAGACTGGGCTGTTCATGCAATGGGACACGAGCTTACAGCACATTACGGAATTGATCATGCACGAACACTTGCTGTAATTGCCCCTTCACACTATCGTTATAATTTCGAAACTAAAAAAGGTAAACTGGCACAGTATGCAGAAAGAGTCTGGGGAATTTCTGAAGGAAATACTGAAGAAAAAGCAGAAAAAGCTATTGCTAAGCTTGAGGAGTTTTTTCATAGTCTTGAGATACAGACTAAACTTTCAGATTATACAACAGATTTTGAAGGAACAGCAGAAAAGATTGAAAAAGCATTTACAGAAAGAAACTGGGTTGGCTTAGGTGAAAATAAAAATCTTACTCCAAAGGATGTTTATAAAATTGTAGAAATGAGTTATTAATTTTAAAATTTCTATAAAATTTGAATGATTGAGGTCAGAGAAGGTTGAATTTTATTAATAAATTCACTTATTGACCTCAAATTTTTATTTAAAAATAATTTTTCTTCAATCATTCGTTCAAAAATCCTTGATTTCATTATATATATTTCAAATTTATTTATATTTTAGCATATTATAAAATTTGTGAAAATGAAAAAACACCTACTTTTATTTGCCTTTTCCGCATTGGCGTTGACTTCATGTGAAGATGACTATCAAGCTTATGAACTTGATATGCTGAAGGGTGAATGGAAAACTGTAAAAACTGAAGTTGTCTCCGGAGCAGATAATAAAACGATAATTTCAACAATTGTTCCTACAGGCTGTGAGACAAAAAACACGTTAGAGTTCAGAACAGATTATTATACATCTTATAATGCTTTTACAGGATCAGGTGCCAATTGCAGTAATGTAAAGACAGAAGGAACCTATTCATACAGTAACGAGGAAAAAATTCTTGTCACCAAATTTGCGAATGATTCTGAAAGACCATTTAAAGTCATTATTCTAAGCAGTTCGGAACTACAGCTCATGACCTTGACTGATAATATAGATCAGGACGGTGACACGAAGATAGATTACACTTATATAACTTACAAAAGATAACCAATGCTCCCGAAATTATCGGGAGTTTTTATTACATTAATACTCTTATACTACTAAAATGAAGAAGATTTTTTCTGTTGTACTTTTATTGATTTTTATTTTAAATTTTTCTCAGGAGAAAAAACCAATTTTCTGGGATGAAATTCAAAATTTTAAAAAGCTTGATCAGGAGATTGTTCCGCCAAATAATTCTATTTTGCTTTTAGGAAGTTCATCTTTTACTAAATGGCAGGATGTTTCGGATTATTTTCCCGGCAAAGTTATTATCAACCGTGGTTTTGGAGGTTCCAGACTGACTGATCTTAATTATTATGCTGAAGATCTTCTACAGCCTTATGAGCCAAAACAGATCATTATCTACTGCGGAGAAAACGATTTTGCGGATGATGCTCAGCTAAAATCTGATGTCGTGGTGGAAAGATTTAAAACTCTATATGCTAAAATAAGAGAAAAGTTTCCGAATATTCAGGTAGATTATATTTCGATAAAATATTCTCCGAGCAGAGAGCACCTTTGGAAGCAAATGAAAGAAGCTAATATGAAAATAGCCAGATTGATGAAGAAAGAAAAAAATGCTGATTTTATTGATATTACCAAAGTAATGAATGACTCTAATGGGAAGGTGCGTGAAGATTTGTTTGTAGAAGACAGATTGCACATGACTCCTGAAGGCTATCGACTCTGGGCTTCTGTAATGAAACTGTATATGAAATAATGACGATCATAAATTGAATTTTCTTCGTTAAGAAGATAATGAACACATGAATACAAAATCCCGAATGAATCGGGATTTTTTTATTTCTTTCGCTTTGATTTTGAAATAGCCTTTTGCTGTGCTCTGTTAGCTCCGAATTTTTTAGGAGCTTTTCTTTTTGAAGGACCGCCCCAGTTTTCTTTCTTGTTTTTGTCTTTTTTCTCGTGAAATGCTCCACCACCTTCAGATAATTTAACCTGATTAGGATTTTTCATGATCACGTTTTCTTCTTCAGATGCGATCTTTTTAGGATTAATCTTCACTTCTTCAGGGAACGGAATATATTTGAGTTCCTTATCCATCAAAAGTTCAATGTCTAAAGCTAGAGATTCTTCTTTTTTAGTAACAAAAATGACCGCTTTACCATCTTTATCAGCTCTACCTGTTCTACCGATTCTGTGAATATACTGCTCTGGAACTTCGGGAGTTTCGAAGTTGATAACATGAGTAATATCTGAAATATCCAGACCTCTTGCCATTACATCAGTTGTAATCAGACCTCTTATTTCCTCATTTTCAAAAAGTTTCATCGCTTTCAAACGGTAGTTCTGAGATTTATTGGAGTGAATGACATCAAACTGATCAGGAAACAGCTCATCAATTTTAGTAAAAAGAAGATCAGCATGCTTTTTATTATTGGCAAATACCAATACTTTAGACATATCTTCGTTCGCTTTCAGCAAATGTTCAAGTAAATTGATTTTTGTGTTGAAATTTTCAACTTTATAGGCAGTCTGCTCAATTTTTTCAAGTGGCGTTCCTGATTTTGCCAACGAAATTTCTACAGGACTTGCAAAATATTCATCCAGCATATCATCAACAGCTTCTGTCATCGTTGCCGAGAAAAGAATATTCTGTCTTTTCTCTTTCATCATTTCAAAAATATGGGTGAGCTGTGGTCTGAAACCAAGATTCAGCATTTCGTCAAACTCATCAATGACTAATTTTGTTACCTCACGCAGAGAGATTGCATTGTCTATTGCGAGATCCATCACTCTTCCGGGCGTTCCTACAAGAATATCACAGCCATTATCAAACAGCAGTTTCTGTGTATTGATGTTTTTGCCTCCGTAAATACCAATCACTCTTGCTGTAATATTTTCGGTGAGTTTTTCCAGAATTTCTGTAACCTGAACGACCAATTCTCTGGTAGGAACTAAAACCAGAACCGTAGGATTTCCAGTTTTATTGTACTTCCATGTTTTGAGAATCGGCAAAAGATACGCTAAAGTTTTTCCGGTTCCCGTTTGGGCAATTCCCATTATATCCCTTCCTGAAAGAATAGGTTTCAGACTTTTTTCCTGAATAGGCGTGGGTTCAAAAAGATTGAGATCTGCCAATACATCAAGAATTTTTTCCGGTAAGTCGAAATCTGCAAAAGTGATTTTTTCCATTTTGCAAAGATAGGCAATTTTATAATGGGTGTAAGATGTTAAAAGATGGAAACTTTTTAAATATCCTAAAAGCTAAAATTTAATATTACGTATAAAACTAAATTTGCTGGTAGTTTAATTTCAGATGTTTAAATAAATTTACTTTCTTAAAATTCGCAGCAACAAAATAACCGTGAGTATAATTGAAAAGCAAAAACCTAAAACAGCCACCAAAGACATCTCTCCTATCCTCGGTCCTTGTTCAGATACAAAAACAATAGCAGTCGCAATAATATTCGCCCCTAAGATCATTGTAAATATTAAATTGATAACACTTGACTTAATGAGCTGGTTAGTTTTTTCAATATTTTTTATTTCGCTGGAAATCGTAAACTGATCGTCATCAAGTTTTTGTAAAACAGATCTCAGTTCTTTGGGAATATCATCTATATTATCGGTGAAATTCTGAATTTTTTCAAGACTTTTTTTCAAAACCTTTTCAGGACTTATTCTTTTAGTGAAAATTTTTCTGGCATAAGGATTCAGGCTTTTGACTACGTCCAAATCAGGATTGATGGTTCTTCCTACCCCTTCAATAAGACCAATTCCTTTGAAAAGAAGATAAAAATAATCCGGCATATACAGTCGGTTTTCCTTCAGCACATCTTTCATTTTATTCATGATAACCTGCGGATTGATGTCTTTCAATGAAGTACTGTGAACAAAATTAAGTACTTCTTCCACATCATTCTCAAATTTTCTATCGTTGGGAATCTCATAGCTTACAGCCATTTTCTTTAGATAACGGACTATTTTCTTCGGATTTTTAGCCACAAAACTGATAATCAGATTTTCAAGGATTTCTTTATCATTAGGCTGAATTTTTCCAACTGCGCCAAAATCAATAAAAACAACTTTTCCGTCCTTTTTAACCAGAATATTTCCTGCATGAGGATCTACATGAAAGAATCCATAATCTAAAATCTGTGAGACAAACAACTGCAAACCGGTTTCGGAAACGGTGACAGGGTCAATCCCGTGTTTTTGAAGTGATGCGGTATCTGTAACTTTTATTCCGTCTATAAATTCCATACACAAGATGTTGTTATTACAGAACTCATCATAAATTTTCGGAACGTAGGTTTCTTTATTGTTTTTAAAATTAAGCGCAAACTGATGGATGTTATTACGCTCATTTACAAGGGAAATCTCTTCCAGTAAAGATTTTTCAAAAGTTGAAACTGCCTGTTTGAGATTTAATTTAGAATCAATTTCAGAATAGGTAGAAATCAGCTTTATCAGATCTTTAATCAAAAGCAGATCATCTTCAATAACAGGAAGAATATCAGGTTTTTTAATTTTTAAAATCACTTCTTCACCAGTCAGCAAAAATCCTTTGTAGACTTGCGCAATAGAAGCGGTTGCAATCGGATTAGGATTAATTTCCTTAAAATATTCTTTTACAGAAATATTAAATTCATTTTCAAGAATTTCCTCAACATTCATTTCTATTACTTCTACCCTGTCCTGAAGCTTTTGCAGCTCCTGAATCATTTCCGGCGGAAGCAAATCTTCCCGGTTGCTGAAAGATTGTCCAAGCTTGACGAAAGTAGGACCCAATTCTTCCAAAGCAAGACGAATCCGTTCGTAAACGGTTCCTTTAGAAACGATTTCATCTGGATCATGAAGCTTTTCTTCAGACTTTTTGTTTCCATTCATTCTGGAAATCAAATCTTTAAAACCGTATTTGCTTAAAACGGAAATCAGTTTTGCGGATCTTTTGAGTTTTCGCTGCTGCTTATCAAACATAATTTTGAAAATAGTCTTGCAATTTAAGTCAAAAATTGTTCCTTGTGGAGGATTTGGTTTAAAAAGATAAATTTAGTAGCAACTTAATTCTTCATACAAAATAATTTTTATAAATTAAAAAAAGCCCGTTAACAACGAGCTTTCATTAAAATTATTTTTTCAGGCATTTTTCCAGAAACTGATCCTGTTCCCAGAGAAGATGCAGAATGTTTTCTTTGGCGGCATATCCGTGAGATTCTTTGGGTAGAAGCACCATTTTTACCGGAGCTCCAAGATTTTTCAGCGCCTGAAAATATCTTTCGGTCTGCAGGGTAAATGTTCCCGGATTATTGTCTGCATCACCGTGTACCAAAAGTAATGGAGTTTTCATCTTGTCTGCATTCATAAATGGGGACATCGTATTGTAAATTTCCGGAACATCCCAATAATTTCTTTGTTCGCTCTGAAATCCGAAAGGCGTTAAAGTTCTGTTGTAGGCTCCGCTTCTTGCAATTCCGCACGCATAATCCTTAGAGTGAGTCAAAAGATTGGCGGTCATAAATGCTCCGTAAGAATGTCCTCCTACTGCCACTTTCTTTCTGTCGATGTAACCTAACTGATCCACTGCATCAATGGCTGCTTTTCCGTTGGCAACCAATTGCGGGATAAAAGTATCGTTCGGTTCTGTTTTTCCTTCTCCGATAATCGGGAATGCAGCATCATCAAGAACTGCATAACCTTTTGCAGTCCAATACACAAAAGAGCCGTAATAAGGAAAGGTAAAATCATTCGGATTCTGCGTGCTTTGTCCTGCTGTATTTTTATCCTTGTATTCTGTAGGGTATGCCCAGATCAGTAAAGGAAGTTTTTCTTTTTTAGCCTTTCTGTCGTAGTTTGCAGGCAGATAAAGGGTTCCTGTCAAAGTAACTCCATCGTTTCTTTTATAAGTAATCACTTCTTTATAGACATCTTTGATGCTTTCAAAAGGATTGGCAAACTGTGTAACCGCTTCAGCTTTATTCGATTTGATATTTTTCTTAAAATAATTCGGATAATGGCTTGCCGACTGCTGAATCGTTAATACCTCTCCCTTAGAAGGATTAATGACATCAATGATTTCTTCTTTTGCATTTTTTATGTTGGAAGTATATAATCTTTTCTTTTTTAGAGATTTTACATCCATTTCATCAATGAAAGGATGCTGTCCTTCTTTGGTAAAACCATCGCCAATCAGGTACGCTTTATCCCCTTTCATATCTACTACATATCTTCCGAACTGGTTTTTTGTGGTGTTAAAATTTCCGGGATCGCTGTAAACGTCCTGATAATTCCTGTCATCAATAATTTTAGATTCACCATTATTGAGATCAATCAGATAAGATTTTGTACTTCTGGTATCATACCAACCTTCAGAAACAATAGCATAATGATTATTTGTCCAGCTTGCTCCTTCATATCTCTGTTTAGTTTTAAAGAAAGATTTTGGCTGAGTAGTAAACGGAGCTTCCCACATAAAAATTTCGTCTCTGAAATCTGCAGATTTAGACTGATCTCCACCATCCAGAGCTTCGGCAAAAACCAACGTTGCAGGCTGATCTGATCTCCAGGTCATATCTCTTTTCCCTGTTCTTACGGATGAAAAACCTTTAGGCATCACTTCATTAATCGGTACTTCATTTACAATTTTTACCAGATTACCTTTTGCATCATACACCGAAGAAGTCATCGGAAAACGGCTCAACGGAACAATGTAGGAAAAAGGCTTTTTTATCGTAGTTGTCATCAGAAAATTTCCATCGGGAGAATAGCTTAACCCAGCATACATATCTTTCTCCTTAAACTTTTTAAGATTACCATTCAGATCTGCATGATATAATTCAGAACTTGTGAGTATTTCAAAATTCTTCTCATCCTGCGGATTTTTAAGAAGATCCTGATAGGTTCTGTTCTGCGAAACTTTTCCGTCTGAAGTAGAAACAATCGGTCCTGTAGGCAGATCTTTTGAAGAATCCATCAGTTTAGGTCTGTCTTCAGGAAGTACTTTAATCAAAAAGCTCTGAGAATCTTTCATCCAGCTGTAAGGGTTCCCCAGATTTGCATTAAGATTATCTTTTGTAATTTTTTTTGCAGTGGCTGTTTCCAGATCAACAACCCAAAGTTCAACTCCGTTTTGAGTAGTATTGGTAAAGGATAGTTTCTTCTCATCCGGTGAAAATGAAGTATTCGTTATTTTCGGATTATCCGGCAATCCTTTTACCTGAGATTCCGTTTTATCGTTCATCTTACGAACTTTCAGGTTATTTGAATACGTAATTGTACTTGAAATATTGGTCATTGGATTGATTCTTAAGCCACCTAGTTTCATTTCCTGCTGATTAAGATCATCCAAAGTTTTGTAAGTTGGTCTATATACAAAAACAACCCAGTCTTTTTTAGAATTCATTAAAATACTTGGCGGTCTGTCGTAATCTGCCAGCTTCAGAATTTCGGCAGAAGGTTTCTGGTAAGAAATATTTTCCTGTGCTTCGTAAAAGTTAAGAAAAGCCAGCAAACAGATGGTAAGTTTTATTGTCATTTTTAGATATTGATTTTGCACGAATTTAATGAAAAGTTCTAATAAAATTTATGACAATACCATATCAAAGAATTATTGTATTACAATAATTTAATATCCATGATTTGAATTAAGAATATTCTAATGGCAGAAATACACCATTGTGAACTATCTTTGCAGCTTCAAAATTGATTTAACAATGAAACGTATTTATTCAAAATTTCTGCTTTTGGCATCTTTTGCCTTTTCTGTTTACACTTATGCATGGGGGTTAACGGGGCATAGAGTAATTGCAGAGATTGCAGAAAATCATCTTTCCGGAAAGGCAAGAAAAGAAATCAGGAAAATGCTGGGACAGGAAAGAATGGCATATTGGGCAAACTGGCCCGATTTCATCAAGTCTGATACTACCGGAGTCTGGAAGCAGGCTTCAGCATGGCATTATGTAAATATTGATCCAAAGGCAGATTTTGTGGCTTTCAAAAAAGATCTGAAAGCTCAGGCAGGAGCCAATCTTTATTCGCAGATTAAAGTATTGTCCAGCCAGATTAAAGATGAAAAAACATCTGAGAAAGACAGAAAGATCGCTTTGATCTTCCTTATTCACATGATGGGAGATCTGGCGCAGCCAATGCACACAGGAAGAGCTGAAGATTTGGGAGGAAACAAAATTAATGTTACTTATTTTGGTGATAAAACCAATTTGCATTCCGTTTGGGACGGAAAATTAGTCGATTCACAGAAGTACAGCTATACGGAATATGCAAAACTTCTGGATATTAAATCCAAAGAAGAAGTAAAGCAGATTCAGGCAGGGACTTTGGAAACCTGGCTGTATGATTCTCATCAAATTGCCAATAAAATCTATGCACAGACTCCGGACGGATCAAAATTATCTTATGATTATCAGTACAAGTTTAATGATACCATGGAAAGACAGCTTTTGTACGGAGGTTTGAGACTGGCGAAATTATTAAATGATTTGTTTTAGAATGAATAGTTAATGGTGAATTTTAAAAGTTAATTTTATTTTTATTAAAATTCTTTTATTGATCATACTATGGATTTAACTGCTAAGCACACTAAAGATTTCACCAAGTACACAATACTTATGAACTTTGTTATATATAATATTGGTGACCGTTGTGGTAAAAATAGTCATCGTTACAACAAATAGCTTTTAATTATGGCAAATTGTGACAATCAGATTACTTTTAATCTTTAAATATAGAGCGGAACTTCGGTTTCGCTTTTTTTGTAGGAATTATTCTGAACCTATGAGATTTTTTCGTTGAGTTGTCACTAGCCCCGATGGAAACGGCATCCTTTTGTGATGAGAAACGAAGAGCAAAAGATATAGTGGACAGCGGGAAATAGCTCCTAAAAAATATAAACCTTGAAGATTATATAATCATAAATTATAAAAGCGGAATAATTTACAACTAATTTTTGAAGTTTATTTTAATTAAATAAAAAATATTTTATAATTGTGTAACCTTTTTGTTTCTTCCAACGTATAATATAATGTAACTCTATTTTTGAGGAAATTAAATGAGACAATTAAAAATAACCAAGCAGGTTACCAACAGGGAAACCGCTTCATTAGACAAGTACTTGCAGGAAATTGGTAAAGTGGAACTGATTACAGCAGACGAAGAAGTAGATTTGGCACAGAGAATCCGTGCAGGTGACAGAGCCGCATTGGAAAAATTGATTAAAGCCAACCTTCGTTTCGTAGTTTCGGTATCCAAACAATACCAAAATCAGGGGCTTTCTCTTCCCGATCTGATCAACGAAGGGAATCTGGGATTGATGAAAGCTGCTAAAAGATATGACGAAACCAGAGGTTTTAAGTTTATTTCTTACGCAGTTTGGTGGATTCGTCAGTCGATTTTACAGGCATTGGCAGAACAGTCGAGAATTGTAAGATTACCGTTGAACAAGATTGGGTCTATCAATAAAATCAATAAAGCGTACGCACACCTTGAGCAGGAAAACGAAAGACCTCCTTCTCCTGAAGAATTGGCGGAAGTTTTGGATATGAGCGAAGAAGACATCAAAGAATCAATGAAAAACAGTGGTCGTCACCTTTCGATGGACGCACCGCTTGTAGAAGGTGAAGATTCTAACTTGTATGACGTACTTCGTTCGGGAGAATCTCCAAGCCCAGACAAAGATCTGATGCTGGAATCTCTTCAGATTGAAATTGAAAGAGCGTTGAATACTTTAACGCCGAGAGAAGCAGATCTAGTAAGATTGTATTTCGGACTGAACGGAAAACATCCAATGACTTTGGAAGAAATTGGTGAAACTTTTGACCTTACAAGAGAAAGAGTTCGTCAGATCAAAGAAAAAGCTATTAAAAGACTGAAGCACAATACCAGAAGTAAGATTTTGAAGTCTTATTTAGGTAAATAATTTTAGTTTTAAATATTATTAACGGAACTTGATTTTTTCAGGTTCCGTTTTTTTATACGACTTTTTCAGGAATTAATTGACCAGCGAAATGTATTTTTAATTAACAAAGTAAACCAAGTTAATACTTTGACAAATAGATGGAAAACAAAAACCGGTAGCTAATAAATATCTGCCGGTCTTTTTTATTTTCTATTTTTATTCTACTTCAGCTTGAAGTTAAGCGTTACATTAAAAAATCTACCCGTCAAACGAACCGGAACCGGATACATCATACTTGTATTGGCATCGGTGATCCATTGATTAGCAATTGTATTGTTGATATTGAAGGCATTAAAAACCTGAACCCCTAAACTGAGATCTTCAAACTTGCTTAATAACCCATACGATTGCTTTTTTTCTTTAGAATCTACAAAAACATACGAAAGTCCTAAATCTACCCTTTTGTAAGAAGGCAAAGTTTTCTGATACTGATAAGGATCTGTAAAAACCGGGGCTCCGTTGGGTAATCCCATAGCATATGTCAAAGTAAGATTGACACGCATTTGTGGGAATTTAGGCATATAATCCTGATAAAACATTGCAAATCTGAATCTTTGATCAGTAGGTCTTGATATATCTCCTCTTCCGTCGATGTTTTCAAAAACTCTTGCATAACTCGCAGACAGCCAAGAATCTACCCCCGGAACAAATTCTCCGAATAATCTTGTATCAATTCCGTAAGCATGACCTGAAGCGTTGTTTTGCCCTGAATACCGAATTCTTACGTTATCCATAAAATAAGGAATCAGATTGTCCATTTTTTTGTAATACAACTCCGTAGTAAGTTTGAATGGTCTGTCTTCAAACTCAAATTCAACTTCATTTGCCAGAATTGCCTGAATGGAACGCTGAGATTTTATATTGGGATTAAAACCACCGTTTAAGTCTTTAATTTCTCGGTAAAAAGGAGCCTGATAGTAAATTCCTCCCGAAAGTCTGAACCACGTTTCGGTATCCCAGTCGGGTTTAATGGCAAACTGAGCTCTTGGTGAAAAAATAGTTTCATTATTAAAACTCCAGTGTGCAACTCTTGCTCCGGCATTGATCAAAACACGGTTAGAACCCCAGAAAAACTTCTGAGAGTACTGCCCGTAAGCTGATAATCTTGTAGGCTGGATATGATTGCTTCCTGCAATGCTGTAAAACAGATCCAAATCTGAAGCATCCGGAAATCTCGGGTCATCGGGTGGTCTTGGAATACTGTAACCTGATGAATCTACCAATTTGTATTCGTTGGTAAGATCACGAAGATTTTCCTTCTCATATTTAAAACCTAATTCTATATCTGTATTTACATTTGGTGAAAATCGTGTCCTGAACTGCGTTCCGTATGTACGTACAAACAAATCGTTTCTAGCATGCTCAATTTGTCCGCCTACATCATAAGAAGTAATAGGGTTTCCTGTAACCGGATCATAGGTCTGTAAAACATAGCTGGAAGCAATTGTATAATATTCTCTCTCACGATTCTGATATGCAAAATTATCCAGCGTAAATCTCCATTTATCCGATGCCTTGAAATTGGCAGAAAAAGTTCCCATCATGTTTTTATACTGGTCATTTTCTCTACCGTTATAAAATACAGTAAGATTAAGAGGCTGATTGATAGAACCAAAATCTACACTTCTCTGTTTAGGAATCATTTCATAATCATTCTTAGAATAATATCCTATGAAGGAGAAGTTAAGCTTTTCGGTTGCGTGAAAATTCAGATAAGACTGAAAATCATAATAAGTGGGATTGAAATCTGTATCTTCATTTAAAGTATTCAGAACGAGATTGGTGTTTCTGTATCTTCCCGAAAATAAAGCGGTAAATTTCTTATTTCCGTTTCCGTTTTCTTTTCCTGAAGCAAAACCCGTCGTCAGTCTTCCGCCTATTAAACTTGCTTCTCCTGAAAGCTCAAACTTTTTCGGCTCGCGATAATAAACATTTAAGGCAGATGACATTTTATCACCATATCTTGGTTCAAAACCTCCGGCTGAAAAGTTGACCGTGGAAACCATATCTGGATTGATGATACTTAAGCCCTCCTGTTGTGAATTTCTGATCAGGAAAGGTCTGTAAATTTCAATATCATTAATGTAAATTAAGTTTTCGTCATAATTGCCTCCACGTACCATATACTGGGAAGAGAGCTCTGTATTTGAGTTTACCGAAGGAAGTGTTTTAAGCAAACTTTCCACTCCGCCCGAAATGCTGGAAACATTTTTGGCATCTTTTCCTGAAATACTTACGGCTGTAATATCATTGGTGCGTCCTGTACCTCTTTTCTGGAAAACAACTTCCTCAATTTGCGTAGTTCTTGTTGTTGTATCTCTTTTTCTGTTTTGTGAGAAAAACAGCATCGGAACCATTAAGCTCAGTGGTAAAACTAGTTTTTTCAAGCGGAATTTTTTAGAATTTCTAAAATTAAGTATTTTTTAACAATTATAATATAGATTCTCTTACTCTTGTCAGTTTTTGTAATAAATCTTCCAATAAATCTAATCTTAACATATTGGCTCCGTCAGAAAGAGCAGTTTCGGGAGTCGGATGTGTTTCAATGAAGATTCCGTCTGCTCCCACAACAATTCCTGCTTTAGCGACTGTTTCAATCAAATCCGGTCTTCCTCCTGTTACTCCTGAACTTTGATTGGGCTGTTGTAGAGAATGGGTGACATCCAGAATAACCGGAGCATAGTTTCTCATGGTAGGTATTCCTCTGTAATCAACAATTAAATCGGTATACCCGAAAGAATTTCCTCTTTCAATAATGGCAACCTTATCATTGTCTGAATCGGTTACTTTTTCTACTGCAAATTTCATGGATTCGGGAGAAAGAAACTGTCCTTTTTTCAAGGTAACACACTTTCCAGTTTTTGCAGCAGCTACCAAAAGATCTGTCTGACGAACCAAAAACGCAGGTATTTGCAATACATCAACATATTGAGCTGCTAAAGCTGCATGTTCATTTTCATGAATATCTGTAGTTGTAGGAATGTTGAAAGTCTCTCCTACTTTCTTAAGAATTTCCAGAGACTTTTCTTCTCCGATTGTAGTAAAAGAGTCAACTCTGCTTCGATTGGCTTTTTTAAAACTTCCTTTAAAAATATAAGGAATATTATATTTATTTGTCAGCTCAATTACTTTTTCAGCAATTCTTAATGCCATATTTTCACCTTCAATAATGCAGGGACCGGCAATGAGAAAAAAGTTTTTTGAATCTTTGTGGTGTATGTTTTCTAAATGTTGAATCATTGAATCTTACTTTTTTTTTCTTTTATTATACTTTCGAGTTGATCTATATTTCTTTGATAACGATTTATGTTTGGTTGAGTCTTCAATTCCTTCAGCCATTTCTCAGCAATAATAAAATTGTTATTGTGAGCACTTAGAGCTACAAGATTAATCATTGATTCAATTTTGTTCGCTTCATTTTTATAAGAAGAACTATTTTTAGCAATGAAAGTATCAGCTTCTTTAAGCTTATTTTGATGTACTAAACTATAAATGTATTCTTTAAAGATAAAATCATTGGTTTTTTTATTTTTAACTGCCTCGTCACAAACCGTTTCAGCTTTTGCAAATTTACCCATTGCATTGTAAGAAAAAGCGAGTTCAAAATACAATGATTCTGTTTTAAAATTATTTTTATGCAATTCTAAAAGCTTTGGTAAAGCTATTTGTGGGAAATTAGCGCCATTCATTATACTGGCTCTCTTCAAAATTTTCTCGTTTTCCGGTTTTGTGCTTAAATAATTTTTTAACCATTCTGGCTTGATGGGTAAATTAAATTGTTTCAACATTTCATTTGAAATAATTGCACTTTTAAAACCTAAATTTTCAATTCTTACTTTCATAGAAGAATTCTTAGCATCTTCTCTTTCTTTAAATTTTAATATCCCTTCCTCTTCATGAAGATCTCCTATATAATCTAACGTGTAACCTGCAGTTTCATCAAAATACATGAATCCCAGATTATAGCTTTTGTCTCCTTCTTTTACAGGTAATACGATGTAATGATTCTCTGTATCTGGAACTATTGTTTCAAATTTTAAGTCTGAAAATTTTTGGCTATATACAATCAAGTTTGACAGTATAAGTGAACTGATTATTATTTTTTTCATAATTGTATTTTTAAAACTTTTTTATAATTTTTTCAAATGTATTCAAATTTCTGCTCGTAAACTGATCTTTTAAACTTTTTTTGCCTAAAATTTTTCCAAAGCCTGAATCCACTGTATTTCCTTTTGGAACCTGCCAGTAAAATATATTGTTGACAATTTCACCTTCTTCACCCTCAGCTTTTACAGCTTCCTGAAATTCTTTCATTAAAATATTTTCTATATTCTTATTTCCTACAAATGCATATTTATGAAAACCAACTTTATCACTAAACGGATTTGCTTTCCAAATATTCTCTGTTTCTTTTTCAGTTTTAAGAAATAAGAAAGCTTCATAATTAAAATATTCAGACATTGATTTTTCAAGGATCCTTTTTAGTTCTTCCATTTTTTCATCAGAACTGAAAATAATGTTTCCTGAAGCCAAAACCGAGATCACATTTTCCGTTCCGGCATCTTGAAAAACTTTGCAGACATCTGCCATTTTCATATTGGTTCCTTTTACATTGACGCCGCGGAGAAAAGCACAGTATTTCATGAGGTTGATTTGAGAATTTTAAGGTTTTAGTGTTTTAGTGTTGGTTAAAAATATATATAAAGTTGTAAACTTCCATCATCAATCATCTAACATCTAACATCTAACATCTAACATCTAACAAAATTACTTCTTAATTCTTTCATATAAATTATAATCTGTGCCCGAAGGTTTTAGTTTATAAATTTTTTCTAAAACACGATTTTCACTTTCCATGTGATTTTTAATTCTGAATTCTTTGAGTAATTTATATTCTGATTTGTAATAATCGGCATTTTTCCCTTCGAAAAGATCTTTATTAGAAAGAAGATATTTCGGCTTTCTGTTTTTAACGCTATTAAGCCAATAATTAGGTTTGTCTTTTTTGATTTCTTCCTGAATTTGTTTGTCCACCAATCCTACTTCGTCAATGGTTTTTAGACCTGAAAAATATGGAACATAGCCGGCAGGTTCAAGCAAAATCCATTGGTTTTTGTCTTTTTCATATTGATTCAGAAACAATCCGATAGATCTTCTGTAGTTCCATTCACCATTTCCTGTTGCTATAGAATGTATACTCTGAAACGCTGTCATTGGCAGAATATAAAAGATCAAAAGCGATGCAAGCCAAAGATTTTTTTTAGTTTTCTGTTCTAAAACAAAAACAAAAACAGGAACGAAAAGTAATAGCTGCGGAACCCAATAATACCAGTCAAAAAGGCTCTTCTGAGAAAGAAAGATGATTTGTTTTGTCCATGCAAAAAGGAAAATGATCCATAGAAAATAGTTTCTTTTATCTTGTTGACGGATAAGATAAATAAAGCATAAAATCTCAAAAACAGCAATAATAATGGTTACCGGATTGAAATCTGAAGGCATCTTTAGCATTCCCCAGAAATTCCCGTAATTAAGTCTGAAATATTCTAAATTCTGCTGAAAAGTAAACGTTCGGTCATATGCCAGTTTTTTGGCGACAATCGTATTATTAACCCATTCTCCAAAATAAAACCAATTGAAACAGATACATACGGCAACGCCAACAATTCCTCCTAGAATATAATTCCATCTTATTTTTTTGTTCCAGAAAATATCTGTTAAAAAAATAATTCCAAGAAAAATCACGGTATCTATTCTGGTAAATAATATCAGGCTTGGAAATACAAGTAAAGCCCACTTTTTTTCTTTTTTAAAGCCGTAATATAATAAAGCCATTTCAAGAAAAAACAGGATTCCATACTCCATTCCAAGAATAGAAATCTTAATAGAAGGTGGTAAAATACCAAACAAAATAATGAAAACCGCTTTATGCCAATTGTTTTTGAATAAAAGATGCGAAAGCAGCACGCTTCCTATGGAAAACAAAATACTGTTGAAAGCCAAAAGAGGAATAATGAAGTTTTCTTTGCCAAAAATCACATTGAATATGTAGGAAACAAAAACATACAGATGCGTTGTAGATGCCGAAATTTTAGTCTCACCGTTAAAACCAATTACGCCATAATCCAGCAAATTTTGAGCAACTCTCCAGGTGATGAAGGCATCTTCCTGAATATGGTGGGTAAGAAAAAAAACAAATTTGATCAGTATGGCAAAAATGACAGCATAAATCGGGAGTTTTGTGTATTGTGTTTCAGACATTGCGCTTTTTTAGATGCACAAAGATAATTTTAAATTTTATGAATATCAACATAAAAAAACGGAACCGAAGTTCCGTTTTTCTAATATGTTTATTGTGTTGCCTTAATGATTGCTGTGGTAATCTGATCTTCTTTTTCTTTGGCATAAGTAGAATCATACGGTTCCATAACATCAAATAAGTATTGATAATAAGGTGTAATTTTCTGTACATTTTCAGATTCTTTTATCGCTTTTTCTTTACCCATTTGCTGCAGATCTTTAATGAATACATTAAATTTCTGATCAATAGGCTCAATAGACTTCACCAAGTAAGCGTAAGCTTTATCTTTTTTACCTATTTTCTGATAAGCATCCGTAACAGAAGTAACGACTAAAGAATATTCCATAGGCTTCGATTTCATGGCTCTTCCCATATATCTTTGTTCGCTTGGGCTTAACGAAAGATAATAATCATATTCAGAAAAGATACCTTTTTTAAGTATTTCAGCTAGTTTTAATCCTTTTTCTTCCTGTCCGGAAACAATATATCCATACACCATAGAGCTTAAAGATCTAGGATCATTATATTTTTCGGCAGGAATTTCCCTTGAAGCCAAATCTAAAATTTCTACTGCTTTTGCTTTTTGTCCGGCTAAAGCCAAGGCTGCGGCGGCTCTGCTTGCAGAACTTCTGTAGCTCATAATATTAGATGTTGCAGTCTCGTCAAAATGTACATTCAGATTTTTGAAATTACCCCATCTGAAATTTTTCACAACATTATAAAGTGAGTTGACATCTACCCTTCCCATTTCGCCATCGCTGCTTCTTGGTGTATAGATCGGAATAAAACGATAGCTGAAGCCATCAAACTGAAGATAGTCATCCAGATAGAAAATATTTTCACTGTCATAAACTCCACCTGAAGAGAAATTGATAGGTCTTTTCCAGTCGAAGTTGGCTAAAAGATCAAACATCATCAGATTGTTTTTATACAATGTGCCGGCTTTGTAGTCAACAATGATCTGGTCTGCAGCCTTGTTTGCTTCCGAAGCACTGATGATCCCTGCTTTTACAGCATTTGCTTTGTTAACAGGAATTACAAATTTATTAACCGGAAGAAAATTATATTTTTCGTAACGTTCTTCACCATAAATCATTTTCAGGACTTCATCCTTTTCAGGCGATTTCATTTTAATAAAATCTACCGCTTCCTTTACCGTCATAGAATCCTGTACAAGATATTTCTGGAATGGTTTGATGATTTCTTCAGGAGCACCAGACTGTTGAAGGTTTTCAAGAATATTTTTCCAATCATTCTTTTTCATCAGATAAATCTGGTCATTTACTCCGTCTCTGTAATCTTCATGGGTAAGCTGGCTCGGTATTCCTTCTGCATTGTAAGTTTTTCTTTTCACCTGATCAATATTCCAGGGAGTGGAAAGAAGGGTAAAATTAACTACTTTCACATCATCTCTGAATCTTTCAGTTTCCTGCATTGCCCAAACCGGATATGTATCATTATCACCGTATACAAATAATATATCATTCTTCGGCAACGATTTTAGTACCGAATAAGAGTAATCATACGCTGTGTATCTTTCGCTTCTGTCATGAGAGGTATAATTCTGAAAGCCCATCATCAAAGGAATTCCTAATAGAACAATACCAAATCCGATATTGGCTGCATTTGATTTTACCTTTGATTGTAAATACCAAAGAATTGCTCCTGCTCCCAGACCAATCCATATTGCAAAAGCATAGAATGAGCCTACCATTGCGTAATCTCTTTCTCTCGGCTCAAAAGGTTTTACACCAGTATAGAAGATAATTCCGACACTTGTAAGGACAAACAATGATAATATTGCATAAAATCTTCCGAAATCTCTGCTAAACTGAAAGTAGCATCCCAAAATTCCTAAAATAAGAGGTAAAAAGAAAAAAGCTACAGTACTGTCATTTTTATATTTGGCAGGCATTGCATCCTGATTCCCAAGTCTTGCATCATCAATAAAAGAGATTCCGGAGATCCAGTTTCCTCTTAAATCGTCTGTAGAACCTTCCAGATCATTTTGCCTTCCGGCGAAATTCCATAAAAGATATCTTAAGAAATAATAACCATTCTGAAATGTAATGAAATAATCCATATTCTGCATCAAAGAAGGTTTCTGAACTTTAATAAGGTTGTATGGTCTTACTTTCAGATAATCTGCTGCGGTAATATCACCATCATTATACTTTGCTTTCAGTTCACTGAAAATTTCCTGAGCTTCAGGGCTGTCTGCAACATCTTCATTGTCATAATTAAATGTAAAATCAGGAGCTCCGTACATGGAAATGTAATTATTCATTACGTCTTTATCATCATTAAACATTCTCGGCATAAGACTCACATGAGACTTATCGAAAACGTAATTGAAACGCTCACTGGTTTTTATATATCTTCCTGTTTTCTCGTCTTTTTCATAAACATCACCTTTCTTAGTTGTTTTGAAACTTCCGTCTTCATTCTTCTGAATTCCGTTGGCATCTAAAAATGCGGTGTAGTTTTGTCCGTAAATTGTTGGCCAGTCACCGTATTGCTCTCTGTTGTAATAATCAAGCATCCCGATGGCAGTATCAGGATCATTAAGGTTCATCGGCGGATTTGCATTAGCCCTGATCGGAATAACCATCCAGCAAGAAAAACCAATAATCATATAAACTACGGATAAAGCAATGGTCTGATAAATATTTCTTTTCGCTTTTTTTGCGTATTTAATCATTAAATAGCAAAGCCCGATCATAATGATAAATCCAACAATTGTTCCTGAATGGAATGGCAGACTCAAGCCATTTACGAAGAAGATTTCAAGTCTTCCGAACAAGGTCATGATGATAGGGAAAATAAGTTTAAATACAATAATTAAAATTCCCAAAGTAATGGTATTAGCCCAAAGAAAGTTCATCCAAGTGAACTTATAATTTCTGGCATAATAAACGAGACAAACGGCAGGAATAGCCAACATACACATCATGTGAACACCTACAGAAAGCCCAAGAATAAAGAAAATTAAAATAATCCATCTTTCACTGTCTTTCTCAAGATATTCATTTTCCCATTTGGTAATCAGCCATACAAGCAATGCAATAAACATGGATGCCATAGAATAAACTTCACCTTCTACCGCAGAAAACCAAAAAGTATCTGAAAATGTGAAACATAAAGAACCGATAACACCGGCAAAAAGTATGGCAATTTCCTGATGTCTGGTAATTTCTTCAAAATCTTTATTCAATAGTCTTCGCACAAAATGAGTGATCGTCCAGAATAAAAATAAAATGGTAAGTGCACTGAATAAAGCTGACATTCCATTAATGACAACAGAGTAATTTTCGCCTTGTCCAAAAGCAAAAATAGCAGCAACAGCTCCTATAATCTGAAATAATGCAGCGCCCGGAGCATGTGTTACTTCCAGTTTTACTGCTGAAGAAATATATTCACCACAGTCCCAAAAACTAAAATTGGGTTCTATGGTTGATAAGTACGTGAAAAATGCAATAACGAAAATCACCCATCCGAGAATGGTATTCCATTGCCTAAAAGTCCAGTTTTTCATAGTATAAAATCAATGATGCGAAAATAAGGTTTTTAGATTAGTTTATCTTCATTTTAACAAATTTTAAAAAATACGGCGCAATTTTTGTCTGTTTCGCATTGCTGTAAGCAGAAATAAATTACATTTTTGCATATCGACAAACTTATAATTGAGTAAAAGTTTAAATAGTATTTATTTTTTTGTATTTTTGCCGACAGATTTTTATTGAAAAATAACAAATAATGAGTAATGTTTACGATAATATTCTTGGCTTAATCGGGAGCACGCCTTTGGTAAAACTAAATACCGTTACAAAAGACATACCTGCAACTGTTTATGCTAAGTTAGAATCATATAATCCTGGACATTCCACAAAAGATAGAATCGCACTTCATATCATAGAAAACGCTGAAAAAAAAGGTTTATTAAAGGAAGATTCTGTGGTAGTAGAAACCACTTCCGGAAATACAGGTTTTTCCATCGCCATGGTTTGTATTATTAAAGGTTACAAATGTATTCTGGCAGTGAGTGATAAAACTAAGCCTGAGAAAATTGCTTACCTTAAAGCTTTAGGAGCAAAAGTTTATGTATGTCCTGCGAATGTTCCTGCGAATGACCCGAGATCTTATTATGAGGTAGCAAAAAGAATTGCTGCTGAAACTCCAAATTCTATTTACATCAACCAATACTTTAATGAGCTGAATGTTGATGCACATTATCAGACCACTGGTCCTGAATTGTGGGAGCAGACTCAGGGAAAAATAACCCATCTTTTTGCATGCACAGGAACTGGAGGAACACTTTCCGGATCTGCCAAATTTTTAAAAGAAAAAAATCCTGATATAAAGATTATAGGGGTAGATGCAGACGGATCTATTCTTAAAAGTTATCATGAAACCGGGGAAATACATAAAGAAGATGTACATCCTTATCAGATCGAAGGGATGGGAAAAAATTTAATTCCTTCTGCTCTTCTTTTTGATAAAGTAGATCATTTTGTGAGAGTGAATGATGAGATGTCTGCCTACAGAACCAGAGAAATTGCTTTAAAAGAAGCCATCATGGGCGGATATACTACAGGAGCCGTAACTCAGGCATTGATTCAATATGCTAATTCATACCAATTTACTGAGAACGATTTTGTAGTATTGATCTATCCGGATCATGGTTCCAGATATATTACAAAGGTTTACAGCGATAAATGGATGGAAGAGCAGGGCTTCATTAATAACTGTTTTCACAATTATGAAGAAGTCTTCAAGACAGAAATTATCAAATAAAAATTTTAAACTGATAAAAAGTAAGCCTTTTTTGTAATTCACAAAAGGCTTTTTTACTTAAAAACTACAACATAATGTTAGATATTTTTGAAAGAATAAAGCAGAACCCTGGTCCGTTGGGGCAGTTTGCAGATTATGGTGAAGGATATTTTATTTTTCCTAAACTTGAAGGACCTATTGGTCCGAGAATGCAGTTTCAGGGAAGAGAAGTCATTTTTTGGAGCGCCAACGACTATTTAGGAATGTGTAATCACCCTGAAGTTTTGGAAGCAGATGCAAAAGCTGCAGCAGAATTCGGAATGTACTATCCGATGGGAGCAAGAGCAATGTCGGGAGAAACGCATCAGCATTTGCAGCTTGAGAGAGAATTAGCAGAATTTGTTCAGAAAGAATCAGCATATTTGTTAAACTTCGGTTATCAGGGAATGGTTTCTACTATTGATGCTTTGGTTGGAAGAAATGATGTAATAGTTTACGACGTAGATTCTCATGCTTGTATTGTTGACGGGGTAAGACTTCATTCCGGTAAAAGATTTACTTACAGACACAATGATATTGAAAGCCTTGAAAAAAACCTTCAGAGAGCAACAAAAGTGGCTGAAGAAACAGGCGGCGGAATTTTGGTAATTACTGAAGGCGTTTTCGGAATGAGAGGACAGCAAGGTAAACTAAAAGAAATCTGTGATCTGAAATCTAAATATCAGTTCAGACTTTTGGTAGACGATGCCCATGGATTTGGTACTCTTGGTGAAACAGGAGCCGGAGCCGGAGAAGAACAAGGATGTCAGGATAAAATTGATGTTTATTTTTCAACTTTTGCAAAATCTATGGCTGGTTTCGGAGCTTTTATTGCCGGAGACAAAGAAATCATCAGATACTTAAAATTCAACCTTAGATCTCAGATTTTTGCAAAATCTTTAACGATGCCAATGGTAATCGGTGGTTTAAAGAGACTTGAATTATTAAGAACAAAGCCGGAAATTAAAGCTAAACTTTGGGAAAACACTCATAAACTTCAAAAAGGTCTTTTAGATAGAGGATTCAATATTGGTGATACCAATACATGTGTAACACCTGTTATGATGCAGGGAACTCCTGTAGAAGCAACTCTGTTGGTAAAAGATTTAAGAGAAAACTTCAGAATCTTCACTTCGGTAGTCGTTTATCCGGTTATTCCAAAAGGAATGATCTTATTAAGATTAATTCCTACAGCTTCTCATACCGATGCAGAAATTGATGAAACACTGGCTGCGTTTGAAGCAATACATGATAAGCTTACAAGCGGATTCTATAAAGATCAGGAGCAGAAACTGCTTGCTGAGCAGGGTTTAAATTTCAAAGAAATTTAAGTTAGAATACAAAACCTCAGAAATTTCTGAGGTTTTTTTCCATCATTAATTGTACGAATTTAAAAAAACATCAATAAAGCTTTTCTTTTGAAAGATATTCTTCTTATTACGCCGCCCTTTACGCAACTCAATACACCCTATCCTGCAACTGCTTATATCAAAGGTTTTTTGAATACTAAAGGTATTTCAAGCTATCAGGTTGATTTGGGAATTGAAGTAATATTAAAACTATTTTCAAAAGACGGATTTCAGAAAATTTTTGCGAAAAGTCAGGAACAGAATAATATATCCGAAAACTCACAAAGAATTTTTACTTTAAGAGAAGAATATATTAAAACCATTGATCAGGTTATTCTTTTTCTGCAGGGAAAAAATCCTACTTTAGCAAGACAGATCTGTTCTATGAATTTCCTTCCCGAAGCTTCCCGTTTCAATCAGCTTGATGATATGGAATTTGCTTTTGGGAATATGGGTTTACAGGATAAAGCAAAGCATTTGGCAACACTTTATCTGGAAGATATTTCTGATTATATTGTAGAAAATACAGATGCCGATTTTGGTTTCAGCAGATATGCAGAAAGATTGGGAAAATCAGCTAATTCGTTTGATGAATTGTATTCTAAATTACATCAGGATTTTACTTTCACAGATACTTTTACTTTGGAAATTCTCCAGCAAAAGATTGAATCTGTTAAGCCAAAGCTCATTTGTTTTTCAGTTCCTTTCCCCGGGAATTTATATTCTGCTTTTCGTTCTGCAAAATTTATCAAAGAAAACTATCCTCATATTAAAACAGCAATGGGAGGCGGTTTTCCAAACACAGAACTCAGAGATCTGAAAGATGAAAGAGTTTTTGAGTTTTTTGATTTCATTACTTTAGATGATGGAGAACTGCCAATTGAGTTGCTTTATGAAAACATTTGTAATCCGGAAAAAATTCAGGAGTCTCAGTTCAAACGAACATTCCTCTTTGAAAATCAAAAAGTTGTTTACAAAAATAATGCTGAAAGACAAGATTACAGACAATCCGAAATTGGAACTCCTGATTATACAGATTTACAGTTAGATCAGTATATTTCTGTGATCGAAATTGCCAATCCGATGCACAGTTTATGGAGCGACGGAAGATGGAATAAATTGACGATGGCACACGGTTGCTATTGGGGGAAGTGTACATTTTGCGATATATCATTAGATTATATTAAGATTTACGAGCCTATTTCTGCTAAAATTCTGGTCGACAGAATGGAAGAACTAATTCTTCAGACCGGAGAAACAGGCTTTCATTTTGTAGATGAAGCTGCGCCTCCTGCTTTGATGCGGGAAGTTGCACTGGAAATCTTACGCAGAAAACTTGTAGTAACTTGGTGGACAAATATTCGGTTTGAAAAGAGTTTTACACAGGATTTATGCTTTTTGCTTAAAATGTCAGGATGCGTTGCTGTTTCCGGTGGACTGGAGGTGGCAAGTGACAGACTTTTAAAGTTAATTGACAAAGGAGTTTCTGTAAATCAGGTCACAAAAGTTACAAGAAATTTTACAGAAGCCGGAATCATGGTTCATGCTTATCTCATGTACGGTTATCCTACTCAGACCGTGCAGGAAACTGTAGATTCATTAGAAATGGTTCGTCAGCTTTTTGAAATGGGAATTTTGCAAAGTGGTTTTTGGCATCAGTTTGCAATGACCGCACATTCACCTGTAGGAAAGAATCCGGAAGAATTTGGAGTAATTCCGATACGGCAGGAGATTAAATTTGCCAATAATGATATTGATTTTAAAGATAAAACAGGGATTGATCACAGTAAATTCAGTTTTGGTTTAAAAAAATCGCTTTTTAACTATATGCACGGAATCAATTTTGAAATTCCATTACAGGAATGGTTTGATTTCAAAATACCTAGATCTACAGTTCATCCGGATTATATCCACGATTGTCTTTTAGAAGAAGACTCCTTTGTTTTTAAGCCTGATTCAAAAATTATATTTTTAGCTAAAAATATGGTTGTTGAAAATTATATTAAAACAAAAAAGCAAAACTCCTGGTCTTATTCTAAAGTTACTTTTCATTTAAAAAACAATATTGTCACCATAGATATTGAACAGAAAATGGCAAGCTGGCTAATCAGAATTATAGAAACC
This sequence comes from Chryseobacterium binzhouense, assembly GCF_007474545.1. Classification (GTDB taxonomy): domain Bacteria; phylum Bacteroidota; class Bacteroidia; order Flavobacteriales; family Weeksellaceae; genus Chryseobacterium; species Chryseobacterium binzhouense. Next base: position 50,770 of record NZ_VKOG01000005.1, on the reverse strand, counting down.
AATTCTTTAGAAAACAGCCATAAAATGACTTTGAAGCAAATGAAGGAAGGATTTGAAGAGGAGTTTGAAAACTTTGAGCTATTCTGGTTCTCAAAACCGATTCAGCAGTTAAAGGAAAACGGAATTATTCTGAGCTTATAATTTTTGTATATTTAAATCAATAAGTTATTTTTTAACAATCTCATGCATCTTCAAATCAAACAAGCAGATATTGGCTACAATAAAAAATTAATCTCAGAAGCGAATGCCAGTTTGAATCTGGGGGAAGTCTGTCTTTTGATTGGAAATAACGGTGTCGGGAAAACTACTTTAATCAAATCTATTCTACATCAGATTCCGCTTTTGAACGGTGAAATTTTTATTAGCGGAAGAAATATCAAAAGTCTTTCGGTAAAAGAAATTGCCGAGCAGATTGCCGTTGTTTTTTCCAAGTCGGTTATTCCTCAGAATTACACTGTAGAGGATCTTATTTCGTTAGGAAAATACATTTATTATCCTTTTTATTTTGAATTGAATCAAGAAGACAGAGAAGAAGTTTCCCACATTATTGAAGAATTGGGCATCGTTCAATATAAAAATATACTGCTTAAAAATCTTTCAGACGGAAATCTTCAGAAAGCTTTTATAGGAAGAGCAATTACGCAGAATTCCCCAATTATCATTCTGGATGAACCCACAACACATCTGGATGAAAAAAATAAAGTTATCATCCTTCAAACACTCAGAAAACTTGCAAAAAAGCAAAATAAACTTATTCTTTTTTCGTCTCATGACTGGCGATTGGCAAAAGAATTTGCCGATAAAATATGGTACTTGAAAGATCAAAATCTCTATTCAGGAATTGTTGAAGATGTTCTGCTTCAACATGAAGAACTTACCAATGCCTCACTTTTTACAATAAACGAGCAATTTGTTGCTCCGCACATCGTTGCACCAGATGTTTATAAAGAAATGCTGTTCTCTTTGCTTCAGAAAAACTTTGAAAAAAATCTTTCGAATTTATTTTTCGAATGGAATGATCAAAAATGGATTATAACACATGAAAGCGGAAAGCGTGAATGTGAATCTTTTGAAGAAATCATTAATTTTTTAAGAACCATTCATTAATACAGTAAATCCTTTATTACTTTCATATACTATGCATGCATAGTATTATGCTTTTCATATAAATTAATCTATTAATTTTCAATAAGTTAACAAATTTTAACGAAAATAAATATTATGCATGCATAATATTTGCTAAATTTGGGTAAACCATGACACAAAAAGTATGGAACCAAATAAAGAAAAAATAGAAAATATTGATCTTATTCTGAAACAAACGTGGATTTCGGTACAGAAAATGTACTCAGATTTGGCGCAGGAATATGATTCTACCGCAGTACAAGCACTCACATTATTGAAAATTGATCCTAAAGAAGGTACAAGAAGCACCAATCTGGGTCCAAAAATGGCAATTGAGCCGACTTCGCTTACCAGAATTATCAAACTTTTGGAAGATAACGGTTATATCTACAAAGAAAAAACTACAGCAGATAAGCGTGAAGTTATTATAAAACTTACAGAGAAAGGACTTAACTCCAGAAACCTTTCAAAAGAAGTAGTCGTGAATTTCAATAAAAAAGTGATGGAGAAAATTTCACCGGAAAAACTGGAAATATTCAAGGAAGTAATGACAGAAATTATGAAAATTTCTCATGACCTTAATAATAAAAAATAAACATCCATATTATTTGAGGAATCCGGGCATTAATATATTACCATTAAAAACAAAAAATATCTACATATGAAAAGACGAATCAAACACGTTACGGTTCTTGGTTCAGGAATTATGGGAAGCGGTATTGCAGCGCATTTCGCCAATATTGGCGTAGAAGTTACGCTGTTGGATATCGTTCCTTTTGAACTTTCTGAAACAGAACAGAAAAAAGGTTTGACCAAAGATGACAAAGCGGTGAGAAACAGAATCGCTTCAGAAAACTTTGAAAAACTGAAGAAAGCAAGTCCTGCACTACTCTATTCTCCAAAATTTGCAGACAGAATAAAGGTTGGAAACTTTGATGATGATTTACCGAAAATAAAAAATACAGACTGGATTATTGAAGTTGTTGTTGAAAGACTGGACATCAAAAAGTCTGTTTATGAGAAAATTGAGCAGTTCAGAAAACCGGGAACGCTGATTTCTTCCAACACTTCCGGAATTCCTATTCATTTATTAACAGAAGGAAGAAGTGATGATTTCAAACATTATTTTGCAGGAACACACTTTTTTAATCCGGTAAGATATCTTCCTCTTTTAGAAATTATTCCTACAAACGATACCGCTCCTGAAGTTATTGATTTCTACATGAACTACGGAGCAAAATTCTTAGGAAAAACAACCGTTTTAGCAAAAGATACTCCTGCGTTCATTGCCAACAGAATTGGAGTTTTCTCGATGATGGATCTCCTTCACAATGTTCAGAAGTTGGGTTTAACCGTTTCTGAAGTAGATAAATTAACAGGACCGGTTATTGGTCGTCCAAAATCTGCGACATTCAGAACAGCAGACGTTGTAGGTCTTGATACCTTAGTAATGGTAGCAAATGGTGTCCGTCAAAGCGGTGCAGAAGCCAATGATTTCAATGATGTCTTCGCCCTGCCCGATTACATCCAGAAAATGGTTGATAACAAATGGTTAGGTTCAAAAACACAGCAGGGTTTCTATAAAAAAGTAAAAAATGCAGAAGGAAAATCTGAAATTCACGGATTAAATCTGGATACTTTAGAATATGAGCTTCAGGGAAAATCTTCTTTCCCAACTTTAGAATTAACGAAAAATATTGATAAGCCGATTGACAGATTTAAAGTTTTAATCGGTGGAAAAGATAAAGCAGGAGAACTATACAGAAAATCATTAGGAGCATTATTCGCTTATGTTTCACATAAAATTCCGGAGATTTCTGATGAAGTATATAAAATCGACGATGCAATGAGAGCTGGTTTCGGTTGGGAAAACGGTCCGTATGAGATTTGGGATGCAGTAGGAGTTCAAAAAGGTATTGAACTGGCTAAAGAAGCAGGTTACGAAGTTTCAGACTGGGTAAACAATGTAGAGACTTTCTATAAAGTTAATGAAGAAGGTCAAAGTATTTATGTGGATAAAAATTCAGGACAATATAATACAATTCCGGGACAGGATTCATTCATTATTCTGGATAATATTAGAAAAAATAAAACGCTTTGGAGTAATTCGGGAGCGGCGATTGAAGATTTAGGTGACGGAATCATCAATTTCGAGATTCGTTCTAAAATGAATTCTTTGGGAGGTGAAGTTTTGGATGGACTAAACCGAGCGATTGATTTAGCTGAAAAAGAATATGACGGATTGGTTGTCGGAAATCAGGGCACGAATTTCTCTGTTGGAGCCAATTTGGCAATGATTTTAATGATGGCAATCGAACAGGATTGGGATGATCTCAATATGGCGATTGCCTACTTCCAGAAATCGATGATGAGAGTTCGCTACTCTTCTATTCCTGTAGTGGTTGCTCCCCACGGAATGACATTAGGTGGTGGTTGCGAAATGACCATGCATGCAGACCGAGTGGTTGCTGCAGCAGAAACATACATCGGATTGGTAGAAACTGGAGTTGGGGTTATTCCAGGTGGTGGAGGAACCAAGGAATTAACGTTAAGAACATCAAGAGAATTCCACAGCGATGACGTTAAAAATAACAGACTTCGTGAGGCTTTCATGAATATCGCCATGGGTAAAGTAGCAACTTCCGCTTACGAAGCCTACGACATGGGAATTTTGGAACATGGAAAAGATATTGTTTTAGTAGATAAAAGAACCCAGATCAAAACTGCAAAAATGCTTGCCAAAAGTTTAGCAGAACACGGCTACACACAACCTATCGAACAAAAAGTAAAAGTTCTGGGTAAAGATGCATTGGGAATGTTCTACGTAGGAACCGACCAGATGTTGACCGGAAATTATATTTCTGAACACGATAAGAAAATTGCGGACAAATTAGCCAACGTAATGGTGGGTGGAAATCTTTCTGAACCAACCGTTGTCACAGAACAATATCTATTGAATCTTGAAAGAGAAACATTCTTACAGCTTTGCGGTGAAAGAAAAACACTGGAAAGAATTCAGTATATGTTACAAAATGGTAAACCGCTGAGAAATTAATAGGGAGCTCCGTAGGAGCGAACTGATAATAGCAGAATAATTTTAGAAAGACATTGAGCCTCGTAGAGGCGACCTGTTAGTTTTATGGCAAATACATACACTCAAATTTATATTCAAATTGTTTTCGCTGTTAAAGGAAGACAAAATCTGATTTCAAAAGAAAACAGAGAAGAATTACATAAATTGATTACAGGTATTGTTTCCAACAGAAATCAAAAATTATTAGCTGTTTTTGCAATGCCGGATCATGTACACATTCTTGTAAGTATTAGTCCGACAGTTACAATTTCGGATTTAGTAAGAGATATTAAAGCAGGTTCATCAAAATTCATTAATGAAAAAGGATGGACAAATGGAAAATTCAATTGGCAGGAAGGATATGGAGCTTTTTCCTATTCTAAAAGCAGTGTAGATTCTGTTATTAAATATATTTTAAATCAGGAAGAACATCATAAAAAGAAAACATTTAAAGAAGAATATTTGGATTTTATGGAAAAATTTGAAATTGAATATAATCCGGAATATGTATTTGAATGGATTAAAGATTAACAGGTCGCTCCTACGGAGCTCCACAAAGCAAAAACAAACAACTATTAACAGTTTACCTCTATGAGGCAAAAAATTCTCAAAAAAATTTAATTAAATAAACATATGAAAACAGCATATATAGTAAAAGGGTTCAGAACTGCCGTTGGAAAAGCTCCAAAAGGAAGTTTAAGATTCACCAGACCCGATGTAATGGCGGCAACCGTAATTGAAAAATTAATGGCTGAACTTCCGCAATTAGACAAAAACAGAATCGATGACCTTATCGTAGGAAATGCGATGCCGGAAGCTGAACAGGGCTTAAATGTGGCACGTCTGATTTCTTTAATGGGGCTTAATACTGATAAAGTTCCCGGAGTTACCGTAAACAGATACTGTGCATCCGGAAGTGAAGCCATTGCGATTGCTTCAGCAAAAATTCAGGCAGGAATGGCAGACTGCATCATTGCGGGAGGTACAGAATCCATGTCTTATATTCCGATGGGTGGTTACAAACCGGTTCCTGAAACTCAGATTGCCAAAACCAATCCTGATTATTATTGGGGAATGGGTTATACTGCAGAAGAAGTTGCCAAGCAATATAAAATTACAAGAGAAGAACAGGATCAGTTTGCTTTTGAATCTCACATGAAAGCTTTAAAAGCAAATCAAGAAGGAAAATTTAAAAATCAGATTGTTCCGATTCCTGTTGAATATAATTTTTTGGATGAAAACCAGAAAATGCAGACTAAAAAGTTTGACTTTTCAATAGACGAAGGTCCGAGAGCAGATACCTCACTTGAAGGTCTGGCTAAATTAAGACCAGTTTTTGCCAACGGAGGAAGTGTAACTGCCGGAAACTCATCCCAGATGAGCGACGGAGCCGCTTTCGTAATGGTTATGAGCGAAGAAATGGTAAAAGAATTGGGACTTGAACCTGAAGCAAGACTTGTTGCATACGCCGCAGCAGGATTGGAACCAAGAATTATGGGAATGGGACCAATTTATGCAATCCCAAAAGCTTTAAAACAGGCAGGTCTGGAATTAAAAGATATTGAGCTTATCGAACTGAACGAAGCATTTGCTTCACAATCAGTTGCAATCAAAAAAGAACTGGGATTAAATCCGGATATTTTAAATGTAAACGGTGGAGCCATTGCTTTAGGTCACCCTCTTGGATGTACCGGAACAAAATTAACGGTTCAGCTTCTTGACGAAATGAGAAAACGCGGAAATAAATATGGTTTGGTTTCTATGTGCGTTGGAACAGGACAGGGAGCAGCGAGTATTTTTGAACTTCTTTAGAATGAAACTGAATGTCAACAGGAAAAAAAGTTTCAACTATTATTATAATTTTAATAATAATATTAATATACTTTTTTGGATATAACTATGAGTATCATAATAGTTTTGGGATATCAATAATACTTTTTCTACTGCTCATGTTTAGCTATATTGGACTTACATTGTCTACTTATGAAAGAATTGTTGGAGAAAATCCTGGAAATTTCTTTTTCCAACCGTTGAAAAAAATTAAATATGTCTTTTTAAACGCTGTATCGATAGTTACTTTGTTGGTTTTGCTATTTGCTACACTAATAATCTCTTTTGAACTGTCAACACAAAGAAAAAAAAGATTCCTGGATTCTTCTGAGACAAATAAAGTTGCAGGTGTAATTTCAAGACTTGACAGCATTCCATTAAGATATGGAAAAAGACCTGTTGCATATTTAAACTACAAAATTGAAAATAAAGACTTCGAATTTGAATTGAGAAATGAAAATGGAATGTATAAAAGAAATCAAAAAATTAATGTAAAATATTCTTTAGTACATCCAGATATGTTCGAAATAACAAAATAATTTAATACTAAAAAGAAAAAAATCAAATATTAAATGGGAAATATAGTAAAAGGTGGAGAATTCTTAATTAAAGAAATTCCTGCAAACGAAATTTTCAGTCTTGAAGAACTGAATGAAGAACAAAAAATGCTTCGCGATTCTGCGAAAGAATTTATAGACCGAGAAGTCGTTCCGCAAAAAGAACGTTTCGAGAAAAAAGATTATGCATTTACGGAAGAAGTAATGCGTAAGCTTGGAGAAATGGGATTATTGGGAATTGCCGTTCCTGAAAATTACGGCGGTCTTGGAATGGGATTCGTAACCACTATGCTTGCCTGCGATTACATTTCCGGAGTTACTGGTTCTTTGGCAACAGCCTACGGAGCGCATACAGGAATCGGTACCCTTCCGATCGTTCTTTACGGAACAGAAGCTCAGAAACAAAAATACCTTCCGGATTTAGCTGCGGGAACAAAATTCGGAGCTTATTGTTTAACTGAACCGGATGCTGGTTCTGATGCCAATTCAGGGAAAACAAGAGCAAAATTGTCCGAAGACGGAAAGCATTACATCATCAACGGACAGAAAATGTGGATTTCAAATGCAGGATTTGCCGATACTTTTACTTTGTTTGCCAAAATTGATGACGATAAAAACATCACAGGTTTCGTAATCAACCGTTCTGAGCTGGAAAATCCTGAGAGTCTTACTTTTGGTGAGGAAGAACATAAATTAGGGATTCGCGCCTCTTCTACCCGTCAGGTTTTCTTTAATGACATGAAAGTTCCCGTGGAAAATCTTTTAGGAGAAAGAAACAACGGATTTAAGATCGCTTTAAACGCACTGAACGTTGGGCGTATTAAATTAGCTGCAGCTTGTCTGGATGCTCAGAGAAGAATTTTAAACCACTCTATTCAGTATTCTAACGAGAGAAAACAGTTCGGGGTTTCTATTTCAACTTTCGGGGCAATCAGAAAGAAAATTGCTGAAATGGCAACCGGAGTTTTTGTAAGTGAGGCAGGATCTTACAGAGCAGCAAAAAATATTCAGGATAAAATTGATGAACTGGTTGCAGAAGGAATGGATCATCAGGCGGCAGAATTAAAAGGTGTTGAGGAATTCGCAGTAGAATGTTCAATTCTTAAAGTTTTCGTTTCAGATCTTGCACAGCACACCGCAGACGAAGGAATTCAGGTGTATGGAGGAATGGGATTCTCTGAAGATACGCCGATGGAAGCTGCATGGAGAGATTCCAGAATTTCCAGAATTTATGAAGGAACCAACGAAATCAACAGACTTTTAGCCGTGGGAATGCTGATTAAGAGAGCGATGAAAGGAGAATTAGATTTATTATCTCCGGCAATGGCAATCAGCAAAGAATTAATGGGAATTCCTTCATTCGAAGTTCCGGATTATTCAGCATTCATGAGCGAAGAAAAAGCAATTATTGCGAATCTTAAAAAAGTATTCTTAATGGTTTCCGGAGCAGCGCTTCAGAAATACATGATGGATATTGAAAAACAGCAGCATTTACTGTTAAATGCTTCGGAAATTCTTAATCAGATTTACATGGCAGAATCCACAGTTTTAAGAGCTGAAAAACACTTCTCTGCTGATTCTGTAGAAGCAGCAATGGCTCAGTTAAACCTTTACAAAGCGGTTGAAAAAATTATCGTGGCAGCAAAAGAAGGGATTATCTCTTTCGCAGAAGGCGATGAACAGAGAATGATGCTTTCAGGATTAAGAAGATTTACAAAATATACCAATAATCCTAATGTGGTTGCTCTGACTGAAAAGGTTGCAGCACATTATATTGCGAAAGGACATTACTAAAAACATAAATATATAGTGAATAAGAAAAGCGCTTCAAAATATTGAAGCGCTTTTATGTGATTATAAGTTAAAATTCCTTTGTGCCAATTTCATTTATTTCGCTGAAATTTTCTTTAGGATTTAAACCATATTGGTTTGTCCCAGAATCACCTTCTGTAAAGTACAAAATCAATAACCAGATAGCTCCAATTATAGGAATAAATGCAATTAGAAGAAACCAACCACTTTTCCCAACATCATGCAATCTTCTTACTGAAACCGCTAATCCAGGGATAAATACAGCCAAAGCATAAACCATATAAATAAATCCGTATGGACTTTCAGAAGAAAATTTTAATCCTAAAATATTGTCTAAAATTGCAGCTATTATTGCAAAAATCATATTGAATAGAATGTACATCCAATATTCAGTTCTTCTAGCTCTTCCGTTAAAATCTGCGTACTGTTTAAGTACTTTTAAATACCATTTCATAGTTGTTTTTTTAATAGTTAAATCCAAAAATATAATTTTTTTTTGACAATAAATCATTATCGCAATTTTAAAATATAAAATATATATTCTAATGTAAATTATTATTTATTTTATTTGAGAATTTACTGATAATAATTCCCACTAAAACAACGGAATAAAACTGTCCGACAATTCCAATAAGTGAAGTAATGAGTTTGGTTTGATACGAGTTGGGAGTAATATCACCGTAACCAATGGTAGTTAGGGTAACGGAGCAAAAATATACGAGATCCATAAATGTATGCGCCGGACTGGAATAATTTAATCCTTTAAAAGAGTGAGTATCTGAATATGCATAAATCTGAAACATGAAGACAAAAGCTTCTAACAGCAATAATAATCCGCACGCTGAAGCGGAAATAATATCTGTGTTAATATAGCTTGGTTTTACCAAAAATTTGAAAACCTCAAGAAAAATAAAAAAATAAAATACGACATAGCTGATGTTAAGAAAAAACATGAATTCAGGAACACCCTTAAAAAATGACAGTATAATGGGCAGAACAATAACCAAAATCGTTAAAAAATTTTTAGTCATATTTTTAAGTCTTCCTTTTTCAATGAAAACTCCAATACTTGCCAAACCCAAAATGAGCATATTCACAGGCCAAAGAACTTCGGTATAAAAAGTAGTGTCTTTTACAATAATGCCAATAAAAAGATGCTGAATAAGTGCCGCTAAAAGCAATTCGTATTTTCTTTTATTTAAAAAAATTTTAATCTTCATTTTATAGTGTTTTTTTAAAATTAACAGTGTAAGTTTAATCAACAAAAATACTAAAAACAAAAAATCCCGTCTAGTAAAGACAGGATTATTATTTAATTCAGAGCAAAACTATTCCCACTCAATAGTTGCAGGTGGTTTGCTGGAAATATCGTAGGCTACTCTATTAATTCCTCTTACTTCGTTGATGATTCTGCTGGAAACAGTATCTAAAAATTCATAAGGAAGTCTGCTCCAAGTTGCCGTCATAAAGTCGATGGTATTTGCAGAACGAACGACTGCTGTGTATTCATACGTTCTTTCATCGCCCATCACTCCTACAGATTTTACCGGAAGAAGTACTACGAAAGCCTGAGAAACTTTTTCATACAGATCGTTTTTGTACAATTCTTCAATAAAAATATCATCAGCTTCCTGCAAAATTCTTACTTTTTCTGCATCTACAGCTCCCAATACTCTAATTCCTAAACCAGGACCAGGAAAAGGATGTCTGTGCACCAAATGATGAGGAATTCCCAATTCTTCCCCTACTTTTCTTACTTCATCCTTGAATAATTCTCTTAATGGTTCAAGCAGTTCAAACTCCATTTCCTCAGGAAGACCGCCCACATTGTGATGGGATTTAATTACCGCAGAAGGTCCGTTTACAGACTGACTTTCAATAACGTCCGGATAAATTGTTCCTTGTGCTAAAAATTTAGCGCCTTCAATTTTATGAGATTCTTCGTCGAAAACGTGAATAAATTCATTTCCGATGATTTTTCTTTTGGTTTCAGGATCCTCTACTCCGGCTAACTTTGACAAAAATCTTTCTTTAGCATCTACCAATTTGATATTCATGTGGAAATGCTCGCCGTAATTATCCATTACTTTTTTGTCTTCATCTTTTCTGAGCAAACCTGTATCAACGAAAATACAAGTTAACTGATCCCCGATTGCCTTGTGAATGAGAACTGCTGCAACAGATGAATCTACCCCGCCGGATAAACCTAAAATTACTTTTTGATCTCCTACTCTTTCACGGATTTCTGCAACGGTTTTTTCAATATAATTCGTCAGTTTCCAGTTTTTTTCTGCATCACAAATTCCGAAAACGAAATTTTCAAGCATTTTTCCACCTTCTTCCGTATGAGAAACTTCAGGATGAAACTGTACACAATAGATTTTCTTTTCTTCGTTTGCAATAGAGGCAATTACTCCGGATTGTGCATTAAGTTCAAAACCTGGAGGCAGCATTCCGACCTCGTCAAAATGACTCATCCAAACTATAGAATTATTGGTAACTCCTTTCAACAGAGATGACTCGTTTACAATTTCAAGGTGAGCTTTTCCGTATTCACCTTTTACGCCTTTATGAACTTTACCGCCTAAAAGATGAGCCGTAAGCTGCATTCCGTAGCAGATTCCCAAAACTGGAATGCCCTGTTCGTACAATTCTTTTTCAACAAGATGGGCGTTTTCTGCATTCACAGAACTAGGTCCTCCGGAAAGAATAATTCCTTTTGGCTGTTTTTCTAAAATTGTTTCTAAGGGTGTGTTGAATGGTAAAATTTCAGAATATACGCCCATTTCACGGATTCTTCTTCCGATAAGCTGATTATATTGTGATCCGAAATCTAGTATGATAATACCGTTGTTCATTTTAAAATTTTATTAATGCTTGAGGCTATAGGCTGTGAGCAGTAGGCTATTTGTAAATTTCAAAGCTTATTGCCTATAGCTTAAAGCTTACTGCTATTAAATTCTTTACAAAAAAAGACCTGGATTTCTCCAAATCTTTTTTCGTGATTTATTTTAAAACTTTCCGATGTCTTCTCTGTAAAAGCTGTAATCGAAATGTACAGGAAGTGCATCTTCATAAACCTTCTTACGAGCATCTTCATAAGTCGCACCTGTAGCCACTAAATTTAATACTCTACCGCCATTAGAAACCACTTTGTCTCCTTTTTTGATAGCTCCTGCGTATAAAAGCTGGCTGTGTTTTATTTTATCTCCACCTTTTATTTCAAAGCCAAGCTCCATATTTCTTGGATAACCACCGGAACACATAACTAAGCAGACTGCTTTTTCGTCTTTAAATTTAAGCTGAATGTCTTTTCCATCCATACAGTCCTGAATAACATCTAGAAGATTGTTTTCCATTAATGCCATCAAAACCTGAGTTTCTGGATCTCCAAATCTCATGTTATATTCAAGAAGATACGTTCCGTTTTTGGTAACCATTAATCCGAAGAAAATAATTCCTTTAAAGCCGAAACCTTCTGCTTTCAGACCTTTTAATGTTGGTTCAAGAATATTCTTTTCAAAATCAGCAAAATGCTCTTGTGTAAATTCCGGACTTGGAGCTACCGCACCCATTCCTCCAGTGTTTGCACCTGTATCTCCGTTTCCGACTTTTTTATAATCCTTCGCTGCGATACAAGGAAATAATTTTTCACCATTAGAAAATGCAATGATTGATGCTTCAAAACCTTCAAGATATTCTTCGATAACCAATCTGATTCCTGCATCGCCGTAGATTCTTCTGATCATAAAATCGTGAATCGTCGCTTCTGCTTCTTCACGATTTTCACAGATTACTACACCTTTTCCTCCTGCAAGACCACTTGCTTTTACTACCAATGGGTAGTTTTGAGTCTGTACATATTCTTTAGCTTCAGGATAAGAATCAAAAACCACAGCTTTGGCTGTTTTGATATCATAGGTCTGCATAAACTTCTTAGAAAAAGCCTTACTGCCTTCCAGACTCGCCACTTTTTGGTTGGGTCCGAAAACTTTAAGTCCGTGTTTCTTAAATTCGTCCTTCAAACCAGCAACAAGTGGTGCTTCCGGACCAACAATCGTTAAATCTACTTTTTCCTTGATTGCAAAATCTCTCAATTCTTTAATGTCGGATAAATGTACATTCTTCCCTATTGCATCAGTAGTCGCATTCCCGTTTGCAAAAAACATTTTTGTAATTCTGGAATCTTTCTGAAGTTTTGCTGCTAAAGCAGATTCTCTTCCGCCTTCACCTATGATTAATATTCTCATATTTTATATTATTAACTAGTCTATTTTACAAATATATAATTTGAATGCAATAAATACAATCCTAAATATTTATTTTAATTTCATTTTAATGCAAAAAGTGTCTTACGGCTGTAAACATCATCGGGATCTTGTGTTCATTAGCAGCATCAATGCTGTCCTGATCTTTTACACTTCCTCCCGGCTGAATGATTGCTGTAATACCTTCCTGAGCGCAGAAGTCTACCACATCACGGAAAGGAAAAAATGCATCTGATGCCAATACCAATTCTCCGGAGAATTTTTCTTTAGCTCTTTCAATCGCCTGCTGAGTAGCCCAGATTCTGTTTACCTGTCCTCCACCGATTCCAAAAGCCTGAATTCCGTTGGAAACAACAATGGCATTTGATTTTACATATTTTACCACTCTCTGAGAGAAAAGTAATGCCTTTTTCTGCTCTTCTGTCGGCTGCGTTTCTGTGACAACTTTGATTTCGTCTGAGAAAATGCTGTCGTTGTCCTGAACAAGGATTCCACCGTCAATTTTCACCCAAGTCTGTTTGTCTGAAACAGGATTGATAATTTTGATGATTCTTAAGTTTTTTTTCTTTCTTAAAATTTCAAGCGCTTCGTTATCAAACTCCGGAGCCATCACAATTTCAAGGAAAGTTTTATTTAATTCTTCTGCTGTTGCTGCATCAATTTTGTAATTCATTGCAACAATTCCGCCAAATATAGATACCGGATCACACTCAAAAGTTTTCTGGTAAGTCTCCAGAGCTGATGTACCAATTGCCACTCCGCAAGGTGTTGAATGCTTTACCGCACAACAAGCCATTTCTTCTTTGAATTCTCTCACCACTTTCCAGCAAAGATCCATATCACGAAGATTATTGAAAGACAATTCTTTACCTCCTAACTGTTCGAAATCTTTCATCGCGCCATTTTCGAAAGTAGACACATAGTAAGCTGCTGTCTGATGAGGGTTTTCTCCGTATCTAAGATCAGAAACTTTTTTGTAGGAAGCATTCAGATAGGTTGGATATTCTTCATCCAAAAGCATTCTTGAAATTGCTGCGTCATAAGCCGAAGTAAGGTTGAACACCTTTCCTGCCAGTTTTTTACGGGTTTCGATATAGGTGTCACCGTTTTGCTCCATTTCGATCTTTACTGTCGCATAATCTTCTACATCAGTAATTACCGTAACAGAATCAAAGTTTTTAGCAGCAGAACGTAGCATTGAAGGACCTCCGATGTCAATGAACTCTACCTTTTCGTGAAGAGAAATGTTTTTGTTTACATTTTCAAAGAAAGGATAAAGATTCACAATTACCATGTCAATCAGTCCAATTCCGTGTTCCTGAACGGTTTTCATATGTTCTTCGTTGGAACGTACCGCCAACAATCCGCCGTGAACTTTCGGGTGTAATGTTTTCACTCTTCCATCCAACATTTCCGGGAAATTGGTAACCTCATCAATCTGAATCGGATTTAAACCAGCGTCTTTCAAATGTTTGAACGTCCCTCCTGTAGAAATCAATTCATAATTTTGGGCTTCCAAAAACTGCGCGAATTCGGTTAATCCGCTTTTGTCAGAAACACTGATTAAAACTCTCTTTTTGCTCATTTTACTTTCGATTTTTTACTTTTTACAGTTATTTCAAACTGTAGACCGGGTCTTTCACCTCCGATCTTTTATTTTTATTTAGATTTTCCTGTTTTCGAAATAATTAAAATCTAAATGTGTCTTTTATTTTAATATAACAATTTATCAGTATAACAATCTAACAATCATTAAATTGGTAAATTGTTAATTATTAGATTGTTACATTATTAAGTACTTTGTCTATCGCAATTGGAAAAATTTCATATTCTATCAAATGAACTTTTTCCGCAACGGTTTCGGGGGTATCATCTTCTGTAATGTCGAATGATTTCTGAAGAATGGCTTCTCCTTCATCAATTCCAGACGTTACAAAATGTACGGTTGCCCCGCTTTGTCTTTCTTTTGCTTCAATTACGGCATTGTGCACATGATGTCCCCACATTCCTTTCCCTCCGAATTTCGGAAGCAGAGCCGGATGAATATTGATTATTTTTCCGCTCCATTTTTCACAGAATTCAGGTTTCAGAATAGATAAAAATCCTGCTAAAACGATTAAGTCTGTATTCTGAGGAATTTTTTCAGCCAATTCTTTACTGAAGTTTTTTCCTCTCGGGATGAGAACATTTTCTATGTTATGGTTTTTCGCTCTTTCCAATCCGTAACATTCTCTGTCAGCAATCACTAATGATACTTTTGCATTCCGGATTTCTCCATTATCAATAGTATCAATAATTCTCTGAAGATTGGTTCCTGAACCTGAAACGAGTATGACTAAGTTTTTCATTAATTTAGGTAATAGATTTCAGATATTAGATTTCAGAATAAAAGTCTGAGATCTGAGATCTTAAATCTGATGTCCTTTAGAATTTCAAATCGATTTTTTCGCTTCCTTCTGTAATTTCTCCGATTTCATAAGCATCGTCTAAAAGATGCAATACTTTTTCGGAGTGCTCTGCATCCACTACGACAATCATTCCGACCCCCATGTTGAATGTTCCGAACATTTCTTCACGGGCAACTCCCCCTCTTTTTTCCAATTCCAGCATGATCGTCGGAATATTTATTTTTGAAGCATCAATCGATGCGCAAAGTCCGTCAGCTATGATTCTAGGAATGTTTTCATACAGACCTCCTCCCGTGATGTGTGCAATCCCTGAAACTTCTACTTCTTCAAGGATATTATGAATATCTTTATAATATAATCTGGTTGGAACCAAAAGTGTTTCGTACAAAGGTTTACCTTCAAATTCTTCGTTAAAATCCGGGAAAACTTTTCTTACCAGAGAGAATCCGTTGGAATGGAAACCTGAGCTTGGAAGAGCAATAATCTTGTCCCCTGATTTGATTTTTGAACCATCAATAATCTGGTCTTTTTCAACGATTCCTACGCAGAATCCCGCAACATCATAATCTCCAGGCTGGTACATTCCCGGCATTTCAGCAGTTTCACCACCAATTAATGCACAATTATTATCTTTACAGGCTTCTACCATTCCCAAAACGATTTCAGCAGCAATTTCGGAGTCCAGTTTTCCACAAGCAAGATAATCCAGGAAAAATAATGGTTTTGCGCCGTGACAAAGAATATCATTGGCGCACATTGCGAAACAGTCTACTCCGATAGAATCGTATTTTTTTGAATCTAGCGCAACTTTAAGTTTTGTTCCCACTCCATCAGTTCCTGAAACCAAAACCGGATTCTTGTATCCTCCGATCTCATAGAATGCCCCGAAACTTCCCAAATGATTCAAAACATTTGCATTGTGCGTTTCGCCCACCGCTTTTTTGATCTTGTCAACGGTTTTGTATCCTTCCTCTTTGTCTACTCCTGCTGATTTGTACGTGTTGCTCATTATTATATTAGATTTTAGATGCAAGATTTCAGATTACAGACTGTTATCTTTATCTTTTTACATTTACTTTTATCCTTTTAAAGAAAATAAAAAAGCCGACAATCTTGGTCGATTATCGGCTGATGTTTTATCTGAAAGTTTCAGAGTCCACAGTTTTTCCATATTTTGAAAAACATTGATTAAAAGTAGACTGAATCTTCATTTTTTTCTTTTTGCAAAGATATTAATTTTCCGTTAAATTTCAAATCTATTTTTCGAGTATTGATTCTAACGTAGCAATTTTGCTCATTTTCTCTTTTAACTCATTGTTTTTCTCTTCATTAGAAATACTTAGACTTTCTCTGTTGAAATTATCATTAAAAAAGGGAAGTGAAAAAGTTTCTACAATATTTCCTCCGTGAAGTGGAAAACGCTTTTCGGCTGCTTCCAGAACTCCCAGACCTCCTCTTCCACCGGGAGCTGTTGCCATTAGCAGCATCGGCTTCTCATTCCAGACTGCTCTTTCTTTGATTCTCGAAGTCCAGTCGAACACATTTTTGAATGCTGAAGAGTAAGTTCCGTTGTGTTCAGATAAAGATACCAAAAGTATGTCTGATGCGTCAATTTTCTCTGCAAAGTTTTTTGCGCCCTGCGGAACTCCGCTTTCTACTTCACGCTGATGCTTGTAGATAGGCATTTCAAACGCATTCATGTCTACAATTTCCACTTCTGCGTTTGGAATTAATGAAGCTGCGTAAGTAACCAGCATTTTGTTGATCGATGTATCGGAATTGCTTCCTGCTATTGCTAAAATTTTCATTTATTTTAATTGTATATTTTGATATGTTTTATTATTGGTTTTTTATGCAACCACCCCGTCAAAAAATCAATGATTTTTCGCCACCCTTCCGAAGGATGGGAATTTTTGTGGTTCAAAATTAGGGTTTATTTAAGATACGCCGGTAACTCCATTGGAACTTCCATTAAAAGAATTTCTGCATCTTCAAGTGCTTCAACATTAAAACTCTGAGTATCCCAAATTCCCAGTCCGTCTCTGCTGTTTAAAATCTGATCACCAATTTTTGCAGTTCCGCTAAGAACAAATGCATAGACTCCGTTTCCGTTTTTATTCAGTTGGTAGTCTTTTGAATTTCCATTTTTGAAATTAGCTAAATTAAACCATGCATCCTGATGTATCCAAACTCCGGCATCATTTTTATCAGGTGAGAGAATCTGCTGGAAGTCATTGATCTTCTCTTCACTTTTAATATTTTGCTGGTCATATCTCGGTTCAACGCCAATTTCTCTGGGAAAAACCCAAATTTGTAAAAATTTAACAGGTTCATCTTTATTTTTGTTGTATTCGCTATGCTGAACTCCTGTTCCGGCACTCATTACCTGAATCTCACCTTTTTTAATAACCGCAGTTGTTCCCATAGAATCTTTATGCTCCAGATCTCCTTCCAACGGAATAGAAATAATCTCCATGTCTCTGTGGGGATGTGTTCCGAAACCCATTCCCTGAGAAACGGTATCATCATTTAAAACCCTTAAAACTCCAAAATTAATTCTTTCCTGGTTTTGATATCCTGCAAAACTGAATGTGTGATAAGAATTTAACCATCCGTGATTGGCATGACCTCTTGTATCTGCTTTGTGATAAACTGTTTTCATATCTTTTATTATTATTTAATTATTTTTTATTGTTATCATTAATTACAATACAAATGTAGATCTTGCAAGCCCTGAAAATGTTGACGTAAGATAAGAAAGCTTTGAAGGTATTTGATTAAACAAATTCAAAAATGTAATCTGTAGAAAATAAAAAAGCGAACAATAAGTCCGCTTTATATATGAAACTTTTAAATATTATTAAAAATGGACCTGTTGAATCTCTTCCTCAATTTCTTTCGGAGTATCACCTCCGGATTTAACCAAAATCATCGTCAAAACTGCTCCCAACAACATGCAGATACCTCCGACAATGATATAATCAATTGCCATTTTACCAAAAACACCACTTACAATCGGACCTCCGAATATACCGTTTATGATTTGTGGAATTACAATAAAAAAGTTGAAAATTCCCATGTAAACGCCCATTTTTTTCTGTGGAATAGAATCAATAAGCATGGCATAAGGCATTGCCAGAATACTTGCCCACGCAAAGCCTAATCCTACCATGGAAATCCAGAGGTAACTTATATCTTTAATAAAATACATCGAAATCAATCCTAATCCTCCACTTGCCAAAGCCAAAGCGTGAGTCTGCTTTTTACCGATAAATTTGGCAATCGGAGTCAGCGCAAAAGCAAAGAAAATAGCATAGAAATTATAACTTCCAAAAAGACTTCCCGTTAAATCTCCCGCTTTATTAAATTCCGCTGAATGGGTATCTTCAGGAGAAAGACCGAAATGATGGGTTGCCAAAGCACTGGTTGTAAAAACCCACATCGTAAATAAGGCAAACCACGAGAAGAACTGCACCACGCCCAGTTTTTTCATCTGGGACGGCACATTGGCAAAATCCTTGAAAATATCTGACATTTTAGATTTTTCTTCTACAATTTCCTTTCCGCCTTCAAATGAAGCAAATTCTTCAGGAGAATACTCTTTGATCGTAATAATTGTATATA
The DNA here is from genome assembly GCF_007474545.1 of Chryseobacterium binzhouense. GTDB lineage: Bacteria > Bacteroidota > Bacteroidia > Flavobacteriales > Weeksellaceae > Chryseobacterium > Chryseobacterium binzhouense. Next base: position 32,073 of record NZ_VKOG01000005.1, on the reverse strand, counting down.
GAATTGATACAATAAGTACGGCCGCACCAATGTAAAAAGAATAGATAACATTATCTGCAACAAATCCTTTCGGAGCCTCATTAGAAATTCCCATTTTGGTAAGCCAGTTGGGTAAATCTGAGCCGATTACCGCCCCGATTCCTATCAAAATCGTCTGAACTGAAAAGCCTATTGTCGCCTGATGTTTTGGCAGCATATCTCCTACCAAAGCACGGAAAGGCTCCATTGCTACATTAATAGACGCATCCATCATTGCTAAGAAAATAACAGCGATCAACAAGACATTTGCTGCCATCATCTGTGTGGCGGAAGCTGCATTGGGAAGCATTACCAATCCGATGGCGCATAAAACGGCCCCAATTAAAAAATAAGGTTTTCTTCTCCCAAGTGGACTCCATGTATTATCTCCCATATGACCAATAATGGGCTGAACAATCAAACCTGTAACCGGCGCAACGAGCCAAAACCATGATAATTCGTGAACATCGGCTCCGAAATTTGCCAAAATCCGGCTTGCATTTCCGTTTTGCAGACCAAAAGCCATCTGGATTCCGAGAAATCCCATGCTCATATTAATAATTTGAAGCATAGAAAGATTCGGTTTTTTTCTCCTTTCTAATGAGCCACTGATATTTTTTTTCATTATTTAGTTTTTAATTTCTGAATTAATTCATCTTCAATCGCAGTTTTTTCGCCAACTACTTTGTCAACAACTTCATTGGGAACCGTCATAGAAAGTACATATTGTTTCACCTTCCAAACTCCGTTGATTTTTTCTAAAACTCCAGAGCCTCGGCAGATTTTCATTTGGGTATCCAATACTTCATCAAACCAAGCCAGTTTTACGTCTTTGCTGAAGTAAATATTTCTTTTCAGAGAAGTAAAATTCCATGTTTTCTTTTTATCGAAATAGGGTTTTGCCCAAATCATAAAGGCTTTTTTGTCCCAGACTTCTGTAGCATCTGTCCCGATAAAAACAGATTCATCGGCAAAATAATTAAAATAGGTGGTGAAATCTGCTTTTGCTGCCGCGACATTAAATCCGTCGAGCATAGTTCCGATTTCTGTTTTTTCTTTATCGAATTTTGACTGAGCAGAAATGGATGTAAAACTCAATACAAATAGGATGAATGTAAAGAATATTGTTGTTTTTTTCATTTTTAATTATAAACCTTTAATTTTATTTTTTAACGCAAAGAGCTCAAAGTTTTCTTTTTAACTACTAACTGTCTTTAAGTTCGCAAAGGCGTTTCACTTAGGTAAGATCACAAAGATTTTAATTGTGAAAGTTAGTTTTAATTCAATTCAATAACCATCGATGATTTTGCAGGAATTTTAAAATTGTCCTTTACCGGAAATTCTTTGCCGGAAATGATGTCTTTCCCTTTTGAAAAACCGTTCAGAGATTCTGCGAAATGCTTCACGTCGATCGTTTGTTCTGAATCATTATTATTTAAAATGACCATTACGCTTTCTTTTTCGTTATATCTAAAATACACAAAAACATTATTCTGAGGAACGAAATTTTTGGTTTTTCCTGTATGAATGACTTCTTTACCTTTTCTCCAGTTCAGCAACTTCTGAGTAAAATCGTAAAATTCTTTTTGTTCAGGAGTCTGAGTTGAAGAATTGAAAGCATTGATCTTATCTGATTTCCAGCCGCCCGGAAAATCTCTTCTGATGTCTGCATCGCCCCCTTTGTTTTTGTCGCCGCGCATTCCCACTTCAGAACCGTAATACAGCTGTGGAATTCCGCGAACTGTTGATATTAAGGTCATTGCCAGTTTATATTCCGCAGGATTCCCATTGAAAACTTCGTTAAATCTTTCGGTATCGTGATTTTCAAAAAACACCAAAAGGTTATTGATATTCGGGTACAGGAAATCGCTGGTAAATACGTTGTATAGTTTTACCATTCCGGAATCCCATCCGTCTTTTTCTTTCAAAGCTTTCGGAAGATCAGAATACAACGTAAAATCCATTACAGAAGGAAGGTTTGAATTATAATTTGCCGCCTCTCCTATTTTCGAATCCTTCTGCCACGCTGCAATATGCGCACTGGAATATAGCCAGGCTTCTCCCACAATATTGAAGTTCGGATATTCATCAGTAATGGCTTTTGCCCATTTTGCCATTGCTTCCTTGTCGTTGTAAGGATAGGTGTCTACACGGAAACCTCCCAATTCGGCATATTCGATCCACCAGATTGCATTCTGTGTTAAATATTTTAGAACCAAAGGATTTTTCTGATTAATATCGGGCATTGTTGTATCAAACCATCCGTCTAAGGCCAATTTTTTATCCACCTCAGAAGCATTTGTATCAAACTGAGTAGTTGTTTTATAATTGGAACGTTTAAAACCATTTTCGCCATCGCTGAACCAGTGAATCCAGTCTTTTGTAGGCAGATCTTTAATCATCCAGTGTGAAATTCCCCAGTGATTGGTTACATAATCCATCACGAGCTTCATTTTTCTTTGATTCAGTTTTTGGGAAAGTTCTTTATACTCTTCGTTGGTTCCGTAACGCTGATCAATTTTGTATAAATCTGTCTGTGCATATCCGTGATAAGAATATACTTTTTCGTTATCTTCATTCACCGGAGTAAGCCAGACAGCGGTTGCTCCTAGATTCTGAATATAATCCAAATTGTTGATAATTCCGCGCAGATCTCCGCCGTGTCTGCCGTTAGGAAGATTTCGGTTTGCTTTTTCCGTTAAATTGGGGCTGGAATCGTTTTTTTCATCGCCATTTGCAAAACGATCGGGCATGATGAGATACATCACGTCTTTGGAAGAATAGGATTCTCTGTTTGCTGAATTTGAATTTCTCTGCTTCAGTTCATACGTGTAAGAACCGACATTTTTCTTTCCGTTTTTTACATTGATGCTGAATTTCGGAACGTTAATTTCATTGGTATTAACGGTTACAAAAACATAGTTTGGATTTTCTACTTTCTGGATATCCTTGATCTGAACTCCGTCTGAAAGTTCAATTTCATTTTTCGCAATATCTTTCCCGTACATCAGAATTTGAAGTTCCGGGTTTTTCATTCCTTTCCACCAGAATGCAGGTTCTACTTTCTGGATCTGTGAAAAAAATAAAGATGATGCGCAAAGCGATGTGATAGAAAAAAGTTTATGACGCATAATTTTTCAAAATGTAATATAAATGATTTCGTTTTTATTTTAATGGCTTATTAAAAACTGCTTTGTATTGAGTCGTTCCTGAATTGTTAAATTCAATTCTCCTGTTTGGCATATCCTGAAGTTCATATTCTCCGTTACGGGTAAATTTCACTTCTGTAAATTTATACCCTGTAAGATATGTTACCTTAACCTGATAAATCCCTTTATCATTAATTTTTTTAAGCTCAGTATCCTGATCCCAGCTCAGAGGCTTGTCTTTCCCTCTGACTCCTACAGATGTAACATTATCAGAATCAGGAATTTCAATGGTATAAATCACAGTCTGTTTATATGTTTTCTGAACACAACTGAGCATCAGAAAACAGCACATCATAAGAAATACTATTTTTTTCATCGGATCATTTTTTTAGCAATTATATAATCTAAACCAAATCTTCCTGAGCCTAAAATAATGTAAAATAAACTTACCCACATAATTCCCATTGCAGGCAGCATATTCCACACTCCCTGATTCATCTGCTGAAAAAACACAGCAACAAACATGGTAATGAAGACAAGTACTGCAAAAGGTCTTGTAAACAATCCCAACAGCAAAAAAATTCCGCCCACCGCTTCGCTGAATGCGCCCATCCATGCAAAAAATGCAGGAAACATGGCAAAAAGACCACCGTATTCCGCGACATCATTCGGAAACCAGAAAGCCACTTCAAAAAATTTCAGATTATTGTCTGCCGGAGACCAAGGCAAACCAAACTTTGCAGCACCAAAATCACTGGTGAGTAAATATCCGCAAACTATTCTTGGAACAGCAAAAAGAAGATCCTGCCACCAAAATGGCATCTGAATGGGGGTAAGAATTTTTTTTATCATAGGAATATGTGTTAAAAAAACCCTACAGAAAAATCTGTAAGGTTTTTTAGTTGATTAAATTATTTTACAGGCTTGATAGAGATGGCAAAACCTCCGCTTCGTACCATTTTAAAATTGATTTTAGATTTGCTGGTGATCTCCTTTTTGTAGATGTTATAGCTTTGAGGATTGTTGATGTAATCCGCATCCTTTCCATCTTCATAAATGGTAGCTTCATATTTCTGACCTTTGTTCAGGAATGAGAAATCTACCGTGTAATCACGCTTGTTTTCATCGGTAATTCCGCCAACGAACCAGTTTTCTGTTCCTTTTGCTTTTCTCGCAGTAATGATATAATCGCCCGGTTCTGCCGATAAAATTTTCGTATCATCCCAGTCTGCCGCTACATCTTTGATAAACTGGAAGGCATCCATGTGCTTTTTGTAGTTTTCAGGTAAATCTGCCGCCATCTGAAGAGGCATATACATTACTACATACAGCGCTAACTGCTTTACCAGCGTTGTTTTTACGAAACGCTTATCTCCAGGGAAATAATAATCCAGTTTTGTCTGGAAAATCCCCGGTGTGTAATCCATCGAGCCTCCCATCCATCGTGTAAACGGAAGAATTGTCTGGTGATCAGGATTGTTCCCGCCGAAGGCCTCATATTCGGTTCCTCTCGCAGCTTCAGCCGAAATATAGTTTGGATAGGTTCTGCTCTCCCCAGTCGGACGAACCGATTCATGTGAATTTATCATAATTTTATACTCATTTGCTTTCTCAGCAATTCTGTAAAAATGATTGATCGTCCATTGAGAATAATGATGTTCTCCCCTTGGAATAATATCTCCTACATATCCGGTTTTCACCGCATCATACCCGTATTTATTCATCAGCTGAAAAGCTTTGTCTGCCCATCTTTCATAGTTTGTGGCTGAACCTGAAGTTTCGTGATGCATGATGAGTTTGATACCCTTAGAATGTGCATAGTCATTCAGCATTTTAATGTCAAAATCAGGATATGGAGTAATAAAATCGAATACAAATTCTTTTGAATTTCCAAACCAGTCTTCCCATCCTATATTCCAGCCTTCTATCAGTAATCCGTCGAAACCGTTTTCAGCAGCGAAATCAATATATTCTTTCACTTTGGTATTATTAGCAGCATGTTTTCCGTTGGGAGTCAATTTTGCAAAATCAGTTTCGCCAATTCGAACATTAGATTCCGGTTGTCCGTAAGCCCACTGAGATTTACCAATAATCATTTCCCACCATACTCCCATGTATTTTGTAGGATGAATATAAGAAGTATCCGTATATTTTGTGGGTTCATTAAGATTAAAAAGCATTTTAGAAGCCATTACTTCTTCTGCCTTTGGAGAAACAATAATGGTTCTCCATGGGGTAACCATTGGAGTCTGAACATATCCTTTAGCTCCCTGCCTGTCTGCAGTAAGGTGAGTTTTAAATTTAAAATTCTGAGCATCAACTTCTAAATGAGAGGCTGGATAATCTAGCACTGCTGCTTCAGCAATATTGATGTATAAAGGTTCTTTACCTTCTCTTTTCAACATTAAAGGAGACTGTACTGCATTTTTTATTAACGTCTGGGAAGCATTTGCATCTGCTGCACCTGCCCATTTTGAAGGGATTTCAGAAATTTTTGTCTCCTGGTATTTATATTCCTGCGAATCATAATCTGCAACCATCCACCATGCTTTCATATCAGAAGTCAGATCTATTTCAGAGTCTTCTTCTCTAATGACGAAGTAGTTTAAATTTTTCTGCTGAGGAAATTCATATCTGAAACCTAATCCGTCATTAAATAATCTGAATTTAACAACAATACTTCTTTCTGTAGAAGCCTGATTAAGAGTAAGGGCCAACTCGTTATAATGATTGATGTAATTTTTCTTTTCGCCTAATACAGGCTGCCAGGTTTCATTTTTGGTATCTCTTTTTTCCGCAATTTTTGTAAATCCGCTATTTAAATCGAACTTAGCATCTTCAGGCTTTGCAATTTCAGAAGCAAATTTTATGGCTTTGTCTTTAAAAATTCTTAATCCTAATTTAGAATCTTCTACAACAATATTTCCATTGTATTTAAGATTATAGTATGGAACCCCCTGTTTTAGCTGGAAGTTCATTTCAAATTTCCCGTCAGGAGATTTGAGGGATTGTGCATTGATACCGGCAAACATCATGGAGAACAAAGCTGCTCCCATTGTAATTTTCTTCATAATGATTATTTATAAACGTATAAAAATAAACAAAGTGCTGCTGAAAAGCAACACTTTGCTATGTGAAATCCATTATTATTATTTCTTAACAAAAATATATCTTCCATCTAAATCATTGAAATAGACGTCATAATTACCTGCTTCATTTACAGGTATATTAGCACCGCCAGATGTTGCAATTCCCGAAAAAGGAGTATTGCTTCCCCAGTTAGTTCCCCAATCATTATTAGCTCTAAATTTTGCTTCCCCAACAGTAAGTGAAACGTTACTTATCTTCCAAATATGAGGATTAAAAGATGATGTAACCATATCCTGATCACTGTTCCATCCGTCAGGTGTTGAAGAACCAATAATACCTATAGTTGTATAGACATTACCAGATGTAGAAGGGGTTAAAGTGAATGTTTTCAAGTTAATATCAATTTCGAAACTGTAGTATCCAGCAGAAGGAATACTAAATACACCTGGTTCGTTGGATCCGTTAGGATTGCTAACTGAAACTACACTTCCGTTTACTCCCCATTGTGGATGCCATTCGCCAAGCTTTTCTAATACTTTAAATGCTCCGGCAGCAAAATATCCTCTGAAGTAAAATTTGTTAACATTAACCGGATCTCTAAAAAGTACAGGATTGTTGTTGTTGTTATTCCATCCTGCTTCTGTAGCATCGCCAACAAGATATAGATTTTTCAGATCAACAAAAGGTGTTACTTTTAACGAAAGCACATTAGAATAATAATTTGCATTCTGATTAAAAAATGTTCTCAACCTTACTTCTATATCAGTCTCTTCTCCTGGTTTTGCTCCTAAAGCTACTAATCGTTCGTTAAAGATTTTGTGTGTAAGAGTTAATGTAGCTGGATCTTTTGTTGTCGATATAGACTGAGAATTATTGAAATTTGTGCCTTTCAATGCTATTTCAATTGAATATTGAGGAACAACCAAAACATCAAAAGCAGGAATTTTATATGAAAACTTTATCGCTTCCACTTCTGGTGTAGCGTTATTAAGAACCAAAGTGCTTTTATCAGCAGAAATATTTCCTTCTGAAACTTCATTTAAAACTATCTTATCATCTTCCTCTACACACGAGAAAATAAATAAAAACAGCATTGAAGTTAATAATATATTAATTATTTTTTTCATTTTTTAACAATTTAAAAATTAATACCCTGGATTTTGAGTTAGATTAGGATTTGCCTGAATTGCAGAAGCTGGAATTGGGAAAAGCTTATAATTATCTGATATAGATGTTCCGTTTGCTACACCTCCTTTCCAAGGCCAAAGATAAGTTGCGCCGGTAAATCTTCCGAATCTTATTAAATCCTGTCTTCTGACACCCTCAAGACCTAACTCTCTACCTCTTTCATCCAATACGTTTTGTAAAGTAAGTGCAGGAAGAGAAGAAGCATTTGATCTTGTGCGAATTTGATTAACATAGGTAAGACCCTGTGCTACATTGGCTGTAGAAGCGCCTCTCAAAGCACACTCAGCATATATAAGATAGGCATCTGCTAATCTGAAAAGAGGAAAGTCAGTAGATGAAAAAGATGTTACGGCACCAGAACCATCTGAATTCTTATTAGAAAATTTTATTGAAGGATAACCATCGGTCCACTCTTTATAGTCAGCCATTTCATAATTGTGGCCTGTTAACCAAAATTGCTTTGCTCTAACATCTGTACTTGCTGCAAGTGCTGCTGCATTGGGTGCGAAAAGTCCATACCATCCTTTTGTTGCACGGTGCCCGCCCCAGCCTTCTGTTGCTCCATATGTATCTAAAGTCATAGTAGCTGAGTTCAGATTTCCATTCACAATATAGGTAGTATTACCAAAGCTTTGAGAATTGCTAGCATCAGCAATCAAAGGGAAAATAATTTCTTTGGAAGTATTATTATCAGCTCGGAAATTTTTCGCGAAATTAGACTCTAACTGATATATACCACTTGTAATTACTTTTGTAGCATAAGTTGCAGCCTCACTATACTTTGCGGATCCGGTGTAGACCTCAGCATTAAGATATAATTTAGCTAATAACATCTGAACTACAGCCTGATTTGCTCTACCGTAGCTATTTGATGGAGCAATCTTCGATTCGATATCTTTAAGCTCGGATTCTACAAATGCAAATAGTTCAGCCCTTGAAGCTTCAGGAATAGGGTTAGGAGTACCATAATTTTCATCATTGACTAATGGGCCTTTTCCAAAAAAATCAATTAAATAATAATATGATAATGCTCTTAAAAACCTTAGTTCACTAATATACTGGTCTTCATTTGGAACGTCTACTTTTTCTTTCAAAATAATAATGAGATTAGTAGTTTGAGGAATAGTATAATAAATTCTGTCGTATACATATTTAAAAAATTTATTATTAGAATTCCATCCTGTTGTTGTCGTTAACTGGTCTAATCCGTTATCTCCCCACCTATTTTTCATTCCATCAGCCGTAAAATCATTAAGATTTACAAGCCCCCTGATAAAAGGTGATTCTCCAGCATTAGCTCCTGCGATATCAGAATCTCCCGGACCTGAAACACTGGAGAGTGCAAATGTGGAATACATTCTGGATAGTAATCCTTCTACGGCATTAGGATCTCTTACCAATAACTCTTCTAAAGTCAGTTCATATTTAGGTTCAGTTACCAGATCATTGGTACAAGATGCAAGAAATAATCCTGCTATTGCTAATATGCTATATATTTTTGTTTTTTTCATTTTAAATCAATTAAAAATTAAAGTTAAAGCCTAAAGTATAAATTCTTGGTCTTGGATAAAAATTACTATCAATTCCTCCAAAATTCTCAGGATCTTGTCCTTTATAATTAGTAATAATAAAAGCATTGTTTACTGATCCGTAAATTCTTAAATCTAGTTTGTTGCCAAATATTTTGTCAATTTTATAACCTAAAGTAACATTATCCATTCTCAGAAATGAAGCATCATGCAAGAAATAATCTGAGAAAAACATATTGTCAGTTGGCTGAACAAGATTTATAGAATACTGATTGTTTGAGAAATCAAGAGTATTATTTAAATGTTCTGAGTTTGACGGCTTGGTCTGATTAACAAAACCTTGCGCAACATGTCTTCCATCATACACTTTACCGCCAATCTGTCCCCTCAGGTTAGCAGTGAAATCCCAATTTTTGTACGTTAACGATGTTCCAAATCCATAAGTAAAATTAGGAATCATTTGAGCATCATAACGATCTTCGTTAGTGATAATTCCATCACCATTTCTGTCTACAAAAGAATCTGCAATAGGGTTACCTGACGCATCATAAACCTGTTGGAACACCCAGGCTGAATATGGCTGTAAACCAACAACATTATATGCAACTTTTACGCCTGTTCCTACTGGAAGATCTCCTCCTGCAGAAATTCTGTCATAATATTTCAGTTCTAAAATTTCTCCTTTATTATAGGAAAAATTACCAAAAATATTCCAGTTTAGATTTTCATTTTTAATTGGATTTACATTAAGATTCATTTCTACCCCACGATTTCTTAAAGATCCAACATTATCCGAAAATTCATTAGTAAGACCTTGTCCAGGTGGTAGTGGAGCTTTCAGTAATAGATCGGTAGATTTTCTATCATAAAAATCAATGCTTCCTGAAATTAAATTATTTCTGAATAGGCTGAAATCTACACCTGCATTCCAGCTTGTCGTTGTTTCCCATTTCAGATTTTGATTAAAAGGCAAAGCATTATAAATGTTAAAACCAGGAAGGTATTGAGCAGTTTCAGAGCCTAAAGAAAATAAAGGTCTTGAAGGATAAAAACCTCCAGAAATCTGAGTTATATCTTGCTGACCTGTCTGCCCCCATCCTAATCTTAGCTTAAGTTCTTTAACAACAGATGAGTTTCTAAGAAATTCCTCTTCCTGCATTTTCCATGCAACTGCTGCAGAAGGAAAATATCCCCACTGGTTGTCAAAGCCATTAAATAGAGAAGATGCATCTGCTCTGAAAGATGCAGTAAACAAATATCTGTTTTTAATATCTACATTAGTCCTTGCAAAGAAAGACTGTAAATTCAGGTGATTAAAATATCCAAATGTAGGATTAGCTCTGTTTGGTTGCGGAATTCTAATTCCGGAACCGCTTGGATCTGCGTAGAATTGCTCTTTATTTCCATCATATCTAAAATCCTGATAAGTATAACCTCCCTGAATTAAAAAATTAGTAAAAAAGTCATTAATTTTTCTGTTATAAACTAAATATGCATCCAAGTTTCTATTATTAGTAAACTGGTTTTCCGCATATCCCAAGCCTGGATTATATAAGATATCATCCAAAGAATTGTATACTAAATTGATTACTGAATTACGGGCATTAGGTGCATAAGTTTCACGAATTTTAGTTCTTGAAGATTCAATACCCATATTGACAACCGCTCTTAAATCTGGTAAGAAGTGAAATTTATAATCCAACTCAACATTTCCTAAAAAACGCATTGTGTTTTCTGGCCTAAATCTCTGCTCAAGGAGACCAAGAGGATTAGAATCAGTTGTTAAATTGTAACGTCCATTTGTTCCAATGTAATAATTTTGATAATATCCTCCAAAATAGTTAGGTCCATTCATGCCCCAAACATCACTACTATATACTGGTAATGTTGGATTTCTTGATAATGCACTTCCTATTGCACCACCAGCATCTACAGTCTGTTTGTCTACTTTAAACCCTTTTGCATTAACATCTACTTTTAGATGTTTATCAAAAAATGTTGGTGTAAGTCTTAAGGTTGCAGAATATCGTTCTAAATCATCATTTCTCACTACCCCTTCTGTCCTGTTATATCCTAAAGATAATCTTACAGGTAATCTATTAAAGAGATTTCCAGAGGCACTAAAGTTGTTATCTGTAGATACTGAAGTTCTGTAAACTACATCCTGCCAGTTGGTGTCATAAACTTTTCCCATGACAGTCGGGTTGTTGATATCTCCACCAACACCAAGCTTCCATACATCATTTGGAAAATAGTTTTTAACAAAATCTACGAACTGGTCAGAGTCCATTACATCAATGTATTTTGAAACTTTTCCAACAGAAACATTGGTGTTGAAACTCATTTTTAATTTTCCGCCGCCTGATTTCGTTTTAATCAAAATTACACCATTAGAAGCTCTCGCACCGTAAATCGCTGTAGCGGAAGCATCTTTCAGAATTGAAAATGATTCTATATCATTTGGATTTACTAAAGCTAAAGGGTTTTGTATTCCTGCTGGATTAGTAGCATCAAGAGGAATTCCGTCAATAACAATCAAAGGGTTATTAGATGCACTTAGAGATGATCCTCCTCTAATTCTTATATTTGGATTAGAATCTGGTGAACCTCCGTTATTGGTTATCCTAACTCCTGGAGCCTTCCCCTGTATCAGTTGATCAGCGGAGACAATTGCACCTTTGTTAAAATCCTTCTCAGTTACAGCAGTCACTGATCCTGTAAGATCTGTTTTCTTCTTAGCTCCAAAACCCACTAAAACAACTTCTTCAATAGTCTTTTCTTTTGTAAGAGAGTCGTTATTTTGTGCCTGCAATATTGAGCTTGCCAATAAAAATGCCGGCGCAATTTTCAATACCGTTGTAAAGTTTTTCACAATATTATATTTTATATAGTTTCTTTATTTTTCTTTAGCTTTAAGCTTTGGTGCAATTTATAAAAAAATTATAATTATCATAATTTTATTTTAATTTAACATAAAATTATGTATATTAAACAAGTAATTTTATTTAATTTACTGATAACAAATTATTTAATGAAAATATGCATAACATAACATGGTTTGTAAATTAACAATAGGTTAAACAAATGTTTAACTTATTATCATATTAATTAACTAATTAGACCTATTTTGTTTCATAATATTCATATTGAGATAATTTTGAAGATTTACCTTATCTTTGCAGACTTAAAACTATACTATAAATGTCAAACAGAAAGATGATTACGGCAGCTTTGCCTTATGCAAACGGACCGGTTCATATTGGGCATTTGGCAGGTGTTTATATTCCTGCAGATGTTTATGCGAGATTTCAGAGAAGATCAGGGAAAGATGTGGCGTTTATCTGCGGAAGCGATGAACACGGAATCCCTATTACCATAAGAGCTAAAAAAGAAGGCGTTACGCCGCAGGATATTGTTGATAAATACCACGAAATCATCAAAAAATCTTTCTCAGATTTGGGGATTTCTTTTGACGAGTATTCAAGAACAACTTCTGTAAATCACCGGGAAACAAGTCAGGATTTCTTTAAAGTTCTTTATGAAAAAGGGAAGTTTACAGAAGAAATGTCTGAGCAGTATTTTGACGAACAGGCGGGAGAATTTTTAGCAGACCGGTATATTGTAGGAACCTGCCCGAATTGTGGTAATGAAAATGCGTACGGAGATCAGTGTGAAAAATGCGGTTCTACCCTTTCACCATCCGAATTGATCAATCCAAAATCAATGTTGAGCGGCAATGTTCCTATTTTAAAAGAAACAAAAAACTGGTATTTACCATTAAATGAATACGAAGATTTCCTAAACGAATGGATCATTGAAGGTCATAAAGACGACTGGAAGCCGAATGTCTACGGACAGGTAAAATCCTGGTTGAATGACGGTTTGAAACCTCGTGCAATGACCAGAGATTTGAATTGGGGTGTTCCTGTTCCGCTTCCGAATGCTGAAGGAAAAGTACTTTACGTTTGGTTTGATGCACCAATCGGTTATATTTCTTTCACGAAAGAATGGGCTGAGAAAAACGGAAAAGACTGGAAAGATTACTGGCAAAGCGAAGAATCTGATTTGGTTCACTTTATTGGAAAAGATAATATTGTGTTTCACTGTATTATTTTCCCTTCGATGATGAAAGCTCACGGCGATTTTAATATGCCGAAAAATGTTCCTGCTTTTGAATTTCTGAATCTTGAAAACGATAAAATCTCAACTTCAAGAAACTGGGCGGTTTGGGCGCACGAATATGTGGAAGATTTCCCCGGACAACAGGATGTTTTGCGTTACGCACTGCTTTCATCGGCTCCGGAAACAAAAGACAATAACTTTACCTGGAAGGATTTCCAAACCAAAAACAATTCAGAATTGGTTGGGATTTTCGGAAACTTCATCAACAGAGTGGCAGTTTTAATTCATAAATACTATGACGGAATTGTTCCTCAAGGTGATGTAAATACTCCTGAATTAGCAGAAATCAATAAAGCTGCAAAAGAAATTTCAGGTTTTCTGGAAAACTATGAATTCAGAAATTCTTTAACAGCTTTAATGAATTTAGCACGTTTTGGAAACCAGTATCTTCAGACAGAAGAACCTTGGAAAACCATTAAAGACCATCCTGAAAAAGCGGCGCATTCTCTATTTGTAGGCGCTCAGATTGCTGTTGCTTTAGCTCAATTATGTGAACCTTTTATGCCTTTCAGTTCTGAAAAATTATTGACTCTATTTAATGTTCAAAAAACAGATTGGAAAGACGTTGAAACTAAATCTGTTTTAATTGAAACTGGTCACAAAATCAACGAAGCATCTCTTCTTTTCTCAAAAATTGAAGACGATGTTATCGAAGCTCAAATCCAAAAACTGGAAAGCACCAAACAAAACAATAAAAAAACAAACCCTAACGCCAACCCTATGAAAGACGAAATCACTTTTGATGATTTTACAAAAATCGACTTAAGAACTGCAACCATTTTAGAAGCTGAAAAAGTAGAAAAAGCAGATAAATTGTTAAAACTGAAAGTAGATACCGGAGTGGATGTAAGAACGGTAGTTTCAGGAATTGCAGAAAGCTTTACTCCGGAAGAAGTGATTGGAAAGCAGGTAATGATTTTATTAAATCTTGCTCCGAGAAAAATCAGAGGAATCGAATCTCAGGGAATGTTGCTTTTAACCACAAAACCGGACGGAAAATTATCTTTTGTAACGCCTGACGAAACGGTAGATAATGGTATTGAGATTGGATAAGATCAATTTTGTATAATATAGAATAGCTCCTTACAAATAAGGAGCTATTTTTATTGTTAGAGAATGTAATTAATAAATCTGGATATAGCTGTGGACAGTTCCTCCAGAAGTAATAGTAAACCATTCCGCCTCCGAAACCGATCCCATCTCATAGGTAGGATAATTGCTTGCACAAGGAACTACTCCTAATTCAAAATGATCATAAATATTATTTGCTGCATCTCTTAAATCAAATGCATAAAATGACCAGTCGGTGGTAGGTGAAATAGCCACTACATTCGGATGATTGTAAGGAAGTACTGAAGCCGGTGTCGTATTAGACATTCTTACAAGGTAATCGAATACGGGAATAGTAGCGGTATTAGCGGTGTAATATTTAACGTATTCTGTACTCGAAGAAGCCGGAATTGTAAAATTGCCACTAGACAAGGTATTTCCCACGTAAAGTTCCGGAACACAATTGGTCAGATCAGCAGCTCTCAACCTCCCTGTAAGCTTATAACTTGAATAATTGTTTATTGTAAGCGGAGTTACTTGGGAAAATGCAATGGTGCTTAAAAATAAGCTGAACATTAAAAATATCTTTTCCATAATCTTCAATTAAAAAATATCAATAAAAGTATATTTTATACTTCCGGACGTAATAGTATACCATTCAGCATAGCCATAAACACTGGAAACATTGGTCGGTCCGCTGAAACAGCTATTAGTACCATCTCCCAAATTTCCTAAAAAATAAGTTTCAGGTACGTTTGTTCCTCCTGAAGACACCGGAGTATTTGTTCCTGCAAACCACATTTGAAATTTAGTGTGTCTCCAGTCAGTATTTAATGAGATAGGTCCCATTGGGGATAATGTAGGGTGGTTTGGAATTCTTGGCATACCAGGATTAGTTGGTGAGGTCGTAACAAAAAAAGAGCTGATACCTGCTGCCACACCATCATTGTACGTTGACAGGTAAAAGCTGTCGGATGCGGGTACTAGAAGTTGATCGGGTACGGCGGGATATCCGATACTGACCATAGGATAACAGGTTCCTAATGGAGTCGCCATTAACTGACCACGAAAATCGTAAGGTGAATAATTGTTGATGGTAAGCTTACTTTGCTGTGCAAAAATCTGGGTTCCTAAAGCACAGCAGATTATTAAAAAATGCTTTTTCATAATATTACAATTTCACGTTATTTCTTATTTGAGCCATTTTTTCCTGATTAATCTGGATTGCCCAGACCAAAATCGCAGAAACATCTCCATTTGTTTTCTGCTGGATTTGCGCATCTGTAACTCCGGTAGACTTAATAAGTTCTGTTGCAGAAGGAAGAAGAATTCTTTTTCTTCTGTCGCTTAATTCTGCACTTCCGCTTCTTTTTTCTTCCTCGGTGGCTCTATTGGCGGGATCTCCCAGACTTCGCATTGCTTTGGCAAAGTTTTGCATTTCAGGAGTTTTCATAGATTCTACTGTATTAACAGTTGCACTTTCGTTGGTGCAAGAATTTAACACAACCATTAAAAGGCTAAGTGTAAAAAGAATTTTTTTCATAGTAAATAAATTTTTGTTATTAAAAAGGTTTGATGAATTGTAACTTCTAGATTTTAGTTAACGGATTAAATTTTCAAAAAACAATGAATTAAGTGTACTGCAATTTAACAATAAATTATTTCCATCATTATGGATTAAACTAAAATATTTACATATAATGGGAATTATTTATAAATTTACACTTATGGTTGCAATACAAATAATTATCAATCAATACTTTGCATAACATCTTTCATGATTAAATATTTCAGTGTAAATTATTATTCAAATTTAAATGATATATATATGTACTTAAATTTCATGCGATCCTCATTAGTATACCACTAAGAAATAATATCTCTGATGCTTTGTTAAAAAAAACATTTGATAATAAACTCATTTTAAACCACTTGCAATATATCAGACTGTATAATTGTTTAATATCTGACCATGAAAGAAACATAAATTGATAAATTATTACAACAACAGCTTGTGGTGTTAAATATCTATGAGTAGTTTAACACAGGATTAAGTTAAATCAATTAACAATGAAAAATGCAATTAAAACAATGATTTGAGTTAATTATTATCAGAAACATGAAGTATTACTCTAATAAACTAAATTAAATATTATGAAAACGAAAATCTTAACTTTATTCTCAGTACTGTGGCTTGCAGTATATACCAATGCACAGCAGTCTACATTGCTCGTTTACAACTATTCATCCTATTTCCTGGAGGCGAGAATTGAAGCAAATGGTCTTAATGGCAGTTGTTACCCCAGAGTTTCAAGTAATGATTACAGCAATTATAATCTGACTTTTGATCCCGCAAGTGGAGGAAGTCCTTTTATTGCGGAATTTAGACAATTCAATCAGGGATTGTCGGCTACTCCACCGGTTAGCCAATGGTTGGTGCAAACTTCAGCAACAAATCCCCAAACATGGAGAACTCCCGCTCATCCTTCATTAAATAATGTCAGCGTCATCACAACAGCAACCGACTGGACTGACTGTCTGATGGTTGGGAGAGACGCCAACTTTAATTATGGTGCAGAGCTGGAATTGGGAGATCCTGCTTATGATTCGTGCAACGGAGCTTCAGAAACGTACCAGTTCAGGTCTACTTTAGAGGGAGAATGGTTCACCATTACTTCGGGATCTGCAAAATTTACTATTGTACAGGTTTTTTAAGATTAAAAAAATAAGGCTGATAATCCATCAGCCTTATTATATTGATTATTGCTTTACTTTCTTCGCCATATAATCGCTTTCATTTCCCAAACGGTCTATCGCCTTTATTGCTACCGCATTTAATGTTTTACCATTTTTAAACTTTGGAATATCCTTCGAAAGTGTTTCCAAAGTCAGGATTTCAGTATTCCAAACTCCATCGTATTGTGTAAAAAGAACCCATTGAAATACATTACCAATTTTTTTTGAACTCCAGCTGGTCTGTACAAAACTTCCATTCTCGTTGGTAAACAAAGTAGGCTTTTCTAAAGGAAGTGTTTTAATCCATGGACTTTTTGGAGTTAGTGCTTTTTCCTTATACGGTCCGTTTTTTAGTGTAGGGAGCATACCGGCGTTTTTCGTTAAGCCTGCAATACTCCAATGGATGGTTCCTGTGCTGCTATTTAAAATCTGTCTTGATAATTCTACCTGATTTTTGATCTCGGAAGGACGGTCAGAAGCTTTGATTTCCACTGTATTTAAGCCGGGCCAAAGATGGCGGTTCATGGTATTTTCAGATTTCCACCAGTTCAGCAATGCAGGAAAACTTTGTCCTTTAGATTCAATCGGCCAGTATAACTGCGGCGAAAAATAATCTACCCAGCCATTATTAAGCCATAATTTAGCATCAGCATACAACTCATCATATTGTGATGAACCTACAATTCCTTCGGGATAACCGGGTTTCCATATCCCAAACGGACTGATGCCGAATTTTACATGATTTTTTTCTGCATGAATTTCTTTATAAATTCTTTCTACAAATTTATTGACGTTGTCCCGTCTCCAGTCTGCTCTGTTTAATGTTCCGCCGTTTTTTACATATTCGTTCCAGGAGGTATGATCAGGGAAATCTGCTCCCCGGTTGTACGTTGCATAAGGATAAAAATAATCATCAAAATGCACTGCATCAATATCATATCTTTTTACAATATCTTTTACCACATTAGACACGTGTCCCTGAGTTTTCGGATTGGCAGGATCAAACCAGTACATTCCGTTTTTTAATCTGATGGTTATATCTGAAAGCTTATTGACCATAGACAGATTGGTAACGGCACCTCCGTTAGAATGATGTGCTCTGTAAGGATTCAGCCATACATGAAGTTCCATTCCTCTTTTATGAGATTCTTCAATCCAGAATTGCAAAGGATCATAATTGGGATAAGGCGGCTCACCGGTTTTCCCGGTCAGGAAATATGACCATGGCTCAAGCTCGCTTGTGTACAACGCATCTGCAGAAGGACGAACCTGAAAAATGACAGCATTAAAATTGTTTTCCTGCAGCATATTCAGCATACTGATGGCTTCTCTTTTCTGCTGTTCTACAGATAAATTATTTCTTGAAGGCCAGTTGATATTGGCTACACTTGCAATCCATACTCCACGGAATTCACGGTTGATAGCCGGAAGATCTACTTTTAACTCTTCCTCAACTGCTGCTACAGGAGGAACAGATACCGGATTTGGAATTTTAACCGTCTTGTCTGGTGTTTTTGCGGGTTTTGCTGCAGGCAATTTTTCTCTCACAGCACAAGAAGTAGTGAAAGATGCAAACAGTCCCAAAAGGCATACTAATTTTATATGAGTGATTTTCATTGATCTATAATTCAAACTGATCTGTAATTAAGGATTTCAAGATAATAAAATTCAGAATACAAAAAAAGGATATAACCATTTAGACTCATTAATTATGACAAACAGCATTATTCAAGCCTGTCTGAATATATAAATCCTTCAGTTCCGTCATCAGTTTTTATATGACACCAGTCTTTCCCTGCAGCGAGAATTTTTATGGCTGTTCTACCTGCTAATTTTTTAAGAGTCGTATATTCTGTACCCGGTCCGGATCTTATCACAGATCCCGCTTTGGCAAACTTTGCAGAAAGTATTTTCAACGGCGGAGAAACAGATTCAGGTAATTTAGTCTTTTTTACAAAAGGATAGGGATCTACTGCTCCACCCAAGGTATAAATTCCGAAGTGAAGATGTGGCGAACCTCCGGCTGCATTTCCTGTACTTCCCACTAATCCTAATGTGTCACCCGCTTTTACCCGCTGACCGCTATTTGCAATAATACTGTCTAAATGTGCATAATAGTAAGAATAATTCATTTCCGGATCTCTCATCCAGACCTGCTTCCCGCCTAAGCCCTGATTTCCGGTTCTTGTGACCGTTCCGTTGATTACTGCTGTTACAGGAGTGCCCCTTCGTGCAAAAATATCTATTCCTTCATGACTTCTGCCACCACCGTCACGGCTTGCACCCCAAAAACTCTGAACATCACTGTTCCCTTTTCCTGCCACAGGAAAACTGAGCGAAGGTTGCGTATAGATCTTCAATACAAATGTTCCGGCAAAATTGATTTCCGGCTGCACAATAATTTTATACGATCCTGTATTTTCAATTCTTTTTGTAAATCTCCCTTTACTGATGAGTGCACTTTCTGCTTTTTCTTTAGAATAAACCTTTTTGCTGATATCAACAAAGATCTTTGCATTGGGATCACCGGCAATGGCTTCTACCACTAAAAGCCGTCCCTGCTGAAGTTCCACAGAATAGCCCAACGCAGGAATGCTGATTTCATTGACCTGAACAGAAAATACATCACCATCTTTTACAACAAGCTGATTATCTGCGGCAGATGCAAAAT
Organism: Chryseobacterium binzhouense; assembly: GCF_007474545.1. Lineage (GTDB taxonomy): Bacteria > Bacteroidota > Bacteroidia > Flavobacteriales > Weeksellaceae > Chryseobacterium > Chryseobacterium binzhouense. The sequence goes on along the minus strand of NZ_VKOG01000005.1, from coordinate 12,460 downwards.
TGCTTTTCCACTGTGTCATAAGACTGTCTGCACCTGAGAAGTTTCGTTCATACTTTATACGTTCTGAAGTTTCAAAAATATTTCTCGCTTTTTTTAATCCGTCACATGATATGAGAAGAATAAAAAGAAGAGAAAGAATGAGTAAGGAGTGGAATATTTTCATACGCTATGTCAGTATATTTTTGGTCAGATTAATTTTATTCTTATCTTTAACATTTAAGGCTAAAACAAGTCAGGAAAGAGATAATCTATGCTGATTGATAAATTTCGCTTCATTAATGATGATTGTCTGCTTTTAATTGTATTAAAATTTTTAACAGAAGTAAACTCAGAATCTATAATGATTCATTGCGGATATTCAACTTAATTAGAAACATTCAATCATCTGAAATGATAAAAACTTTTATGCAAATATTCAGCCGCTAATGATAGGTATGATTAGTAAAACTCCATTCATAAAAAAAGCCCCGGAATTCCGAGGCTTGATTTATATAGGTGTGAAATTTATGCTTTCGCCGTTCTTTCCACTCTTTTTCTTTCTTCTTCAGAAAGAATTTTCTTTCTCATTCTTATGAAATTAGGAGTAACTTCAATTGCTTCATCTGCCTGAATATATTCCATACATTCTTCCAGAGAGAACAAGATTTTTGGTGCAACACCGGTATCTTTATCTTTTCCGGCTGCACGCATATTGTTCAGCTGCTTAGCTTCAACAATGTTTACCACCAAATCTCCCGGCTTGTTCTGTTCACCTATAATCATTCCTGCATAGATTTCCTCACCCGGATCAACGAAAAATTTACCTCTGTCCTGTAGTTTATTGATTGAATATTCAGTAGCAGGACCTTGAGTTTTGCTGATCAATACCCCATTGTTTCTTCCCGGAATTGCTCCTTTGAAAGGCTTGTATTCTGTGAAACGGTGTGCCATAATTGCTTCTCCTGCAGTTGCTGTCAACATCTGAGAACGCAACCCGATCAAACCTCTTGAAGGAATTTCAAACTCCATGTGCTGCATTTCACCTTTTGTTTCCATAATGTGAAGATCACCTTTTCTCTGAGTAGCCAGATCAATAACTCTTGAAGCATATTCTTCAGGTACATCCACTACCAAAGATTCGTAAGGCTCACAGTTTTCACCATCAATTTCTCTCAGGATTACCTGCGGCTGACCGATGGTCATTTCATATCCTTCTCTTCTCATGGTTTCAATTAAAACAGATAAGTGAAGAATACCTCTACCGAATACAAGGAATGTATTGGCATCATCTGTCTGCTGAACTCTCAATGCAAGATTTTTCTCTAATTCTTTGTGTAATCTTTCTTTCAGGTGATTAGAAGTTACATATTTACCGTCTTTACCGAAGAAAGGTGAATTGTTGATAGAGAACGTCATGTTCAACGTAGGCTCATCAATAGCTGTTCTTTCCAACGGTTCAGGGTTTTCAAGATCTACAAAAGAATCTCCGATCTGGAAAGCATCAAAACCTACTACGGCACAGATATCTCCTGCCTGAACTTCAGTTACTTTTTTCTTTCCTAAACCTTCGAAAACGTATAATTCTTTTATTTTTCCTTTTGCAATTTTTCCGTCTGCCTGAGCAAGACCGATCCACTGAGATTCCTTAAGCTCACCTCTTGTCACTTTTCCGATCGCAATTCTTCCCAGGAAAGAAGAATAATCAAGAGAAGTAATCTGCATCTGAAGGTTTCCTTCTTCTATTTTCGGAGCCGGAACATATTGTAAAATACCATCCAGTAATGGCAAAATATCTTCAGTCTGTTCCAGTGATGTGTTGAACCATCCCTGTTTTGAAGAACCGTAGAATGTTGGGAAATCCAGCTGCTCTTCAGTCGCTTCCAGGTTGAAGAATAAATCAAAAACCTGATCGTGAACTTCGTCCGGACGACAGTTTGGCTTATCTACTTTGTTGATTACCACCAATGGTCTTAATCCCAATTCCAAAGCTTTCTGCAATACGAATCTTGTCTGTGGCATTGGTCCTTCGAACGCATCCACCAACAAAATAACTCCGTCTGCCATTTTCAATACTCTCTCTACTTCCCCACCAAAATCGGCGTGACCAGGAGTATCGATTACGTTAATTTTTGTGTCTTTATAAGTAACAGAAATATTTTTTGATAAAATGGTAATTCCTCTTTCTCTTTCAAGATCGTTGTTATCCATTATTAATTCTCCACTTTCCTGATTTTCTCTGAAAATGTTTGTAGCATGAATAATTTTATCAACCAAGGTAGTTTTACCGTGGTCAACGTGTGCGATAATCGCAATATTTCTAATGTTTTGCATGAATGATTTTTACGGGTGCGAAATTAGTGATTTTTAATGAATTAAACATCAACAATGTCTATTATTTAACAAATTAATAATGAAGAAGTTATTCGGAAGAAATAAAAACATGGAAGATTTGTATTCTGAAAATAATCATACAGATTAAATTTTTCACCTTTACTAAAAAAGGTTTAAATCCATTTGGACTTAAACCTTTACTGTTTACTATAACGTATAGTGTACCTTACTGTTTTACAGCGTCTGCTCCTGATGTTTCCCTTCTTTTACTTCTTCTACAAGTTTTGCATTGAATGCCGGTAAATCTTCGGGAGTTCTGCTGGTCACCAAACCACTGTCTACCACTACTTCACTGTCTTCCCATTGGGCTCCTGCATTTTTCAAATCCTGGCTAATGGCTTTTACCGAAGTAAGATTTCTTCCTTCAACCGCACCAGCATTGATGAGAATCTGCGGTCCGTGGCAGATTGCAGCAACCGGTTTATGCTGGCTGAAAAAATCTTTAACAAATGACAAAGCATCTTCATTGGTTCTTAACTGATCAGGATTGATGACACCGCCCGGCAAAACCAGCGCATCATAATCTGATGCCGATGCTTCGCTTAATGTTTTATCTACAGTGTATTCTTTTCCCCAGTTTTTCTCAGACCATGCTTTGATGCTTCCCGATTCCGGACTGATGATGTGGGCAGTCCATCCCTGCTGCTCAATGTGTTCTTTTGGTGATTTCAGTTCGCTTTCTTCAAATCCGTGTGTTGCTAAAATGGCAATTTTTTTTGACATACTATTAAATTTTTTGGTGTTATCTAGTCATAGACTTGAAAAAATAATGCCGTCAGCCAAAATGAAATGCTAAAACTTTGTTAATGCACTGTTAAAGTTAATTCTTGAACTTTTCATTAGTTTCTATAGATTGTCTTTGATTAACCTCAGTTCGAGGATAAGAAATAAATTTAAATAATTGATTTATAGCATCATATTAATTTATTGCAAAGAAAAACAAAAGATTTTTTACTTTTTAAAAGTTTTTAAGCTAAACAAAGGCACTCCGTTTATTGAAAAAAGACAAAAATGGTATTATTTTAATAAGTTAAAGTTTATACTGAGCGTAGTCGAAGTGCTTTTGTATATCTTAAAAGCTGAATTCTTGATAATTGAATCTCTTTGCTTAACGTTGCGTTTAAGAAAACTTATCCCCAACTCAGGTTTGATTAAGTTATTCGTATACTTCTTCAGAACAAATCCAATTAATGTATCAGCAGGTCCTTGAAAATGGAGGAAAAAAGTTACTTACTGATGATTACTTCTGTAATTTATTATAAGCCACTACAGCCATTATTTGTATAGCGATAACGAATACTATTTTGAAAAGAAAAGATTTTTTAGAGATCTTATGTCTGAAAAGGATCATACCCAGAAGCGCACCGATGGTTCCTCCCAGTAATGCTGCAGCTAATAAAGTAGATTCCGAAATTCTTCTCTGACGTTTTACCGCTTTCCTTTTGTCAAATCCAAACAGCCCAAAACTAATGAGACTGATCACAGATACATAATAAATCATAGCTGCAAATATACACAACCTGAAAGAGCCGATTTATTTAAAATGATTTCATAGTATTGATGGTTGCAATGTTAAGCAAAGAAATTAGATTTGCAATTCGTTAACACCGACAATGGCATTACACTTAACAACATTTTTCACCAAAACGGAGACAAAGGTTATTTACAAAGCTCAGAAGTATTATAATATTTGCTTTTTCTGAATTTAGGTTAAATAGCGTGAACTCGAGATAAGAGATATTTTTAACTGACTGATTTTCAAAATAAAATTAATTTATCGCAAGGAAAAACAAAGAAATATTACTTTTTTGAAATGCTTTCAAGCTAAACAATGCCACTTCGTTTATCAAAGTAATACAAGAATTTTGTATTACTTCGATAAGTTATACGCCTTTGTATATCTTAAATCTTTAAAATCATGTGATCAATACTTTTGTTAAGCTTTGCGTTTTATATAATGTTATCCCGAACTCAGGTTAAATAAAAAGATAAGTACATTTGTTATTTTTAAATAAATAGCATGACTATACACGATCTTGCAGGAAACTATTCGATACAGGGAAGCAATCAGGAAGAAAACAGCAGTACCTATCACGGTTTTCTGACTTTACAAGTTGATAAAAACAACCGCATTATTGCCCGATGGATCATTGGTGACCACGTTCAGCATGGCACAGGCTTCTATAAAGATCAGATTCTGGTCATCAATTTCAGCTACGAAGGTGATGACCAGAAAATATATAAAGGAGTTGCGGTTTACCGCTGCCTTAATGCCAATACGCTGGATGGTTTCTGGTCTGAGAAACATGGTGATCCGAGGTTTTTGGGGAGTGAGTATGCGGTGAGGATTAGGGAGTCGGGGTTGTTGAATTGAAAAGTGATTTAAAATGCAATATCTAATTTTAAAGTAGTGCTTATTCAATAGTTTCCAATAACCGAAATCCAATTGTATCATCTAGTTTACTGTCAGAATTTAGAATATTCAGTCTAGCCAAAGCACACTGGTGTTTTTTTAATTCTCCGATTTTTTCAAAACTTTTAAAATCATTCAAATTGTTAGTTTTAGAAGGATATAGTAATATAGATTGTGTACTTCTCCAATATTCATTATATACATACATCTGCCTCAAGTCGTGCGTGGAAGGTTGTGATTGATCAATATTTTTCCACTTGGTATCAATAACTAAAACAACCTCTCCATTTTTCTTCAAAACAATGTCAGGGCGAATCTTAATTCCATTCCAGAATACTTTTGAATCCTGCCCGTACAATTCGATCCCGGCATCGCTTTCCTGCACACTCTGCTTCAATCTTACCAAAACATATTCTTCCCAAAGACTGTTCATATCAAAAAGCAAAGCAAGCATTTTCTCTGAACCGCTTGAAATGTTGGGAGCATAATTCAATATAATCAATCTAGCGATGGATAGTGCTGTTTCGTAAGGTGCAGTTTTTCTCGACTTCAGAATTTTGGAAAAAGTAGTTTTATCAGCTTTTATTACTTTGACTTCCGGAAAATCCAGCTGTACAGTTTTACATTTGCTGTAGAGGTAAGTACCTTTTGAAAGATGTTCAATAATATCTAAAGCCTGTCCTAAAATCTGATGAATCAAATGGTCTTTGTCGTAAACCTGATGCGTGGTGTAGAATCTTTCTTTATGAACCAAATTTTTATTGATATGACCAGCAAACTCCAACTTGCCTTTTAAAGCTTTTACATTTCCAGTTTCTCTGTAGTATTGTTTGATTAAACCTTGATGAATCAACAACTGTACTTCATTTATAAACCATTCAAAATAAATATCCAACAGATGGATGGATTGCCTTGAAACATTCGCCTGACCGACCTGCTGGATTTTTAATTTTTTGGTAACCCGAAGCATTTCGATGAGAACGTCCCGCCATTTGGATTTATGCTCTTCAGATTCATTACGGTCTATCTTTGGAAGAATCTCTATCGTCAAACCATCAACCTGAATGACACCTACAAATTGTTTGAACACTACTCCATTATATTTCAAATCAAAATATTGATAATCGTGCAGAGCATTGAGTTTGGACAACGCCACAAAATGACGTTGTTCAAATCCTTTTTCTCCAATTGGCAAAAAACTGTGTTCAAAAACCTGAATAGAATCTTTTTTTAACATTTCTACGCTAATAATAATTGTAAAGCAAATTCAAAATCAACTTCTTCAAATGGAATAAGTTCATAGGACTTCATGATTTCAATTTCGTTTCTTGTATCAAAATCTGCAAATACACTGTGCTGATTAGCTTTAGAAATTTCTTTTTCTCTTACAAAACCTTTTCCTAAAATCAAGCCTATCTTGCCGCAATCGTTGTAGAAATATTCCTGTAGCAAAGGGATAATTTCGTTTTTGAAGGATGACCTGAAATTATCTTTCAGAAAATAAGAATGTCCCAAAGTATAGTTTTTATCTAAAAGCAGTTCTAGTCTTTGATTAATCTTTTGCATCACATCAACTCTCAGAAAGCTATCCTGAAAAGTTTCATTTGCCACAATATTTGAATTTGGCATCATTTCAACAAAGCTGAACCGTCTTCTCAAAGCTGTATCTAACGCTTCTACACTTCGATCTGCGGTGTTCATTGTACCTATAATGTAGAGATTGGATGGTACTCCGAATTTTGTTTTGCTGTAAGGTAAAGTAACCTGTATTTCTTCTGCATTTCCTAAGCGTTTGCTATCCTCGATTAAGGTAATTAATTCACCGAAAATCTGAGAGATATTGCCACGGTTGATTTCGTCGATGATTAGAACGAAATTCTTATTCTGATGTTTGCTTATAAATTTTTCTTCTCTTTGTTCATAATCTGGCAAACCACAACTCACTTTCATAAATTGAACAATATCACCCATATCCTTTTGAAATGCTCCCGAAGGTCTAGCCTGTTTATTTTGATAGGCATCCTGAATATTTTGTTTGGTAATTGTAAAAGTATACTGGGAGGGAGAATTTAATGACGAGTATTTTAATGATTCTTTTGATGATAATCCATATTCCCACGATCCAATTTTAAGCAGTTTTTCATCTGCAATCTTTTCTTTTACTAATTCAATTAGCTTTTCCCAACTTTCATCAAAATCATCAACAACTATTGCTTCCTTTATTTCTCCAGCATGTTTACATATTTCTTTAAAAATTCCATTTTGAACTTCATAATTTAACTCACCTTCATCTTCATTCATTACAGGTTTTATTCCTTCAATAAAATCTTCATAGCTCATACTTTGATGGAACGTTGTAAAAACAATTTGTCCGGCTTCTACCAATCGATTGTATTCAGCTTTTAAGATTTCTCTGCTTTGATTGACATTAAATTCAGGATTTGCAATGCTTATTGCTTTGTTGATGGTGTTATATGTTTTTCCAGTTCCGGGAGGACCGTAGAGGATTTGGTTGAGAGGTGTTGATATTTTATTAATCATTTCAATAGGTATAATATCATCGTTAGTATCATCAATTGAGTTAAGAACTTGGTAAAGTATATCTTGAGCAAATATTAAATTATTGCTATCAGAAAAACAATCCTTAGTTAAAAATCTATTTTTCAGATTGAGTAATTCTTGATCCTTAACAATGTAATTAGATATTAAATTATCAACTAAGCTGAGATAATGTAAATATTTTTTATTTTTACTTTCTGTCGGTATTCCTAATAAATCACAATAAGATTTATAAAAAGAGCTTTTATATAAAGTATATTTTTCAGGATATTTAAAAGTCAGATAGGTAGAAATTGTACGCTCGTCGTGATGATGATTTAGATTCTCTCCCATCTTTTTATAAATTTCCGAAACTTCATTTTGAAATTCTACGATTCTTTCTTGCAAGAGAATATCTTCATTAAATAGTATTCTAAATGCATTTCTATAATCTTCTGGAAACTCCTTAGAGATATGATTTCTTACAGCAATACCACTATGATAAATTAAATTGTTATAATTTACTGATGTGATTTCTGAAGCGAAATTATCAGCTAATATATCTGGTCGTCCTTTAAAACTGTTTATTAACTTCCATTTATAGATTTCATTTCTATTGTCTTCTAAAACAATGCTTTTATATTTTTTAATTATATTCAGATTAACATCTTCATTAAGTTTGTTTTTAATAGTAAAACCCATTTTTCTTAACGGTGCATTAGTATTATCGCCACCATAAAACCTTTTCTTTTGCCAGTCTTTAATATTGGCTAATCTGGCAGCCCATCTGACAACTTCTTTTGGAGGATAAGCTTTACCTTTATATTCTAAATCATACTTAGTAGAACCTTTTAAATCAACATTATTAGTAATAATATATTCTAAAGCTGTAATAACCTGTTCTTTAGTCAATTGGTTTGGTAGACTTGCCATATATACTATTTCTTTTTAACTTTTAGTTTAATTTGTAGATATTTTTAGATCTTTAATAATTGTTATAGTTTTGTATCCCATTTAACTTGCCACCCCATCAATAAACACCTCCACAAAATCCTGCACTTTCTGAATAATTCTTCTTCCGATATTATTACGTTCAGTAAGCTTTGGCTTTATTTCAAGGAGTTTTAAGGTGTCACTTATCTTGGGTGTTTTGGAAGTAAAAAGAAAATCGTCGATAGCATCTCTGAACTTTTCTTTATTTAAAGATTCTTCGGTTGCTATTTTTTCAAAAGCAAAGTTTTTTTCTTTATTCCAGTATTTTTCAAATTCTTCATTGACGTTATCTCCGTCAGAAATATGTGGCAGGTTTTCTTCAATGAATTTTTCTATCAGTTCTTTTTTACTTCGAAGCTTGGCATCGCCGGAAAGGATATCTCGGATTTCTTTTTTCTTTTTTTCTAATTTATCACCTTTTAGATTTGATTCGGTAAGATTAGCTAAAAGAGATAGGATGTAATTTACATTAATTTCATCACGATGAATAAGTTCTAGCTCAAAATCCACATCATCAAGAATGCTCACTTTTCCATTTCCATTACTCAGTCCTACTCTAACTTCATTCCATAAATCAAGATATTTACCCTTATATCCTTCAAATTCATCTTCATCTATTTCAATCTTATCAAAACTAAAATCTGCAAATGATTTTAATACATTCAGAACACGCATTACCTCACGGAAAGCTTTTATGAATTCTAATTTTTCTTCTTCAGATTTATAAGTACTGACAGTTTGTATTTCAGGTGCAACAACCTTTAGTTTTTCTAATGCATCATTAAAAAGTTCAACATAGTCTTCTATTGGAAGAATAATAATATCTTTAATAGCATTCTTGTTTGAAAAAAGCGTTATTGCATCATCTGTTGCAGACTTCAGATTGCGGAAGCAAACAATATTACCTTGGGATTTACTCTTGTCCAGAATTCTGTTAGTTCTTGAAAATGCCTGAATCAACCCATGATATTTTAAATTTTTATCAACAAATAGTGTATTTAATGTTTTACTGTCAAATCCTGTTAAAAACATATTTACAACTATCAGTAAGTCAATTTCTTTATTTTTAACTCTTTTAGAAACATTATTATAATATTCATAGAAGCTTTGGCTATCTTTTGTAGTGTAATTCATACTGAACATTTCATTATAATGCCCAATATATCCTTCCAAGACTACTCTGTCGTGAGAATCTCCGTAATTAGCTCTTGGCTCAGCAACAAGTACAAAATCATCTTCATCTTCCAATTTAAAATTTCCGGTTGCATTTTTTTCAGGAATGTTAGTTCCATAGCTGAATATCGTTGCTATTTTTAGATTATGCTTTCCCTCTTCTTTTTTCTTTTGAAACAAGTCATAATATTGTTGCAAAACATCAATACTACTTACACAGAACATAGCATTGAACATTCTGTTATTTGTCTTTCGATTATATTGAGAAATAATATAATCTGTTATCTTCTCAATTCTTTGTGGACTCTCTAAAAGTTCCCGGGTATCTATTGCCTCTACATCGGTGTCTATATAATTATTACTGTTTTCTTTTTCTTTATATCGACCAACATATTCTACAGAAAATTTCAAAACATTTCCATCACCAATTGCATCAGTAATTACATACTTGTGTAATGGTTCTTCAAATAACCGATTGGTTGTAGCAGGTTTTCCATCCAATAATCCAACAGAATTAACCTCTGAAATTGGAGTTCCTGTAAAGCCAATCATTTGTGCTTTCTGGAAATGCTTTTTAATGTTTTGGTGGGTTTCTCCAAATTGGCTTCTATGGCATTCATCAAAAATAAAGATTACCTTTTTATTTCTCAGATGCTCAATCTTATTTCCGTGTTTTTCTTTCGTTATAGCAGTATTAAGCTTTTGGAGTGTTGTAACAATTAATTTAGTATTACCCGAAAGCTTTTGAACTAAGTTTTTTGTATTATTTGTTGTATCTACACTTCCTTCTTCAAATGCATTAAATTCAATCTGGGTTTGGTAATCCAGATCTTTTCGGTCAACTACAAAAATTACTTTTTCTACATTAGGAATTTCTTTTAAAATCTGACTTGCTTTAAAAGAAGTTAATGTTTTTCCCGAACCCGTAGTATGCCATATGAAACCATTTTTATTAGTATTCTTTACGCGGTCTACGATTTTTTCAACAGCATAATATTGATAGGGTCTTAAAACCATTAAAACTTTATGAGCTTGATTAAGTACAATATATTTTGTAATCATTTTAGCTAAATGACAAGGCTCTAAGAAAGCTGAAGCAAATTCATCAATTTTGGTTATATTATTATTTTCTTCATCAGACCAGTAAAAGGTTTGTTCAAAGCTTTCACTTATTTGTTGACGGGTATTGATGCTGTTGGCATAATACTTTGTATTTTCTCCATTACTGATAACAAAAATTTGAACGTAGTTAAACAATCCATACCCTGAATTAAATGATTGATGCCTGTATCTGTCAATTTGATTAAAAGCCTCTTTCATTTCCAGACCGCGGCGTTTCAGCTCAATCTGCACCAAAGGTAATCCGTTGATGAGAATGGTTACGTCATATCTGTTTTTAAAATTTCCTTCCTGAGCAATTTGATTCGTTACCTGAAATTGATTCTGGCACCAATGATCCTGACTGATGAATTCAATCCATTCCGAAGTACCGTCATCTTTAAAAAAATGAAAACGGTCACGTAATGTTTTAGCCTTTTCAAAAACATTTCCTTTGGAAAGATGATTGAGGATTTTTTCAAACTCAGAATCTGAGAATGTTTTTTTATTGTGAATCTCGAGCTGATTCTTTAGGTTTTTAATAAGGTCTGCCTCATTACATATCGTAACTTTTTTATGACCTAATTGTTGTAATTGTTCTACTAATTTTTGCTCTAAAATATATTCCGGCTGACTTGACATTTGGTTTTTAATTTGGTTATAAACTTTGTCAAAGCTTCAGAACCCCTGACAAAGTTTTTTTAGTTTTCCCAAATGTAAGAAATAATCCGTGATAACTGCAACTATTTTAGCGCTTTAAACATCTGGTCGATGGCTTTTTTCTTCTGTTCCAAATTGGGATGCACATACAAATTTAAAGTGGTACTGATATTGGAATGTCCCAGTAAAACACTCACTGTTTTATAGTCGCATTTGCTTTCGATACATCGTGTCGCAAAACTGTGCCTCAAACCGTGGAATTTAATATCCGGAATTTCTAGATAACGCATCAGGTTTTTGTAATAGCTTCGGTAAGTTCTGGGTTCTGTGGGTTTAGAATCATTGGTCAGTACATAAAAAGCCGGATTTACAATTTTCTTAAAGGGTTTCAGCATTCTTAGCAAATCTCTGCTCATTGGGATTTCCCGGATGGAATTTTTGGTTTTAGGTGAATCAATCAACAATTCTGTTCTTCTTTCTCCTCCATCAATCACATAAATTCTCTGAATGGTTTTGCGGATGTTGATAATTCCGTTGTCCGTATCAATATCTTCCCAAGTCAGGGCACAGATTTCCCCAATGCGCATTCCCGAACAAAGACAGATATAAACTCCCAGATTTCTAAAAGTAAAATGCTCCTGAATATAGTTCATCACTTTTTTCTGATGCGTTCTGCTTAACACTTCAATGGTGTGAGTTTCGCGAACTGTGGGATACTGCACATCGAAATTGATAAACTCAATCCATTTATTCTTTGCCCCGAACTTCAGCACCATTTTCAAAACAATGAGAATATCTTTGATACTTTTCTGGCTCAATCCCTGCTCCAGTTTTTGAAATACAAACTTCTGTACATCTTCATCTTCAATCTCAGAATAGTCTTTAAATACAGGCAATAAATGGTTTTCCAGCAACAGCACATAAGCCGAAAAGGTTGATTTTTTCACATACAGCTTTTTGTCATTCTTCCATAATTCAGCGATTTCTGCCAATGTTTTCTTTCTTGTCATAATTTTTTTGGTTTAGATTAAAATCCTAAAGTTAGAGCCTTTACCATAAAATCGTCAAGACTGAGAATTAATGAGATAAAAACTCCCTAATGTACTTGGGGAAAATTGAACTTTATGTTTCCTAATTTACGATTTCCGGAGTTTGAAGGGGAATGGGAAATGAAAAAGTTGGGTGATGTGGGAGATGTAAAAATGTGCAGAAGAA
>NZ_VKOG01000004.1 GCF_007474545.1 Chryseobacterium binzhouense | reverse complement strand
TGGTACTGCGACAAGCGGGAGAGTAGGTCGCCGCCAGTTTTTATTCAAACCTCATACACAAATGTATGAGGTTTTTTTATGCCCTTTTATTCCTCCTTTCCTTCTTCTTTGTTCTTTATTCTTTATTCTTTATTACTGTCTGACTTATAATGTTCAAAAACTATTGAAACAACGATACTGCCGGAAACGGATTACAAACATTCCAAAAAAGTTTTAAACCAAGATTTAGTGAAGCTTAAAAGGCTTAGTGAATTTAATGGGAAACCTTTTAATCAGAGTGAGATTACGCAATATTATTGGACGTTTTCTGTAACCTAGATTTATCTGAAATTACATTCTTTATCAGTAGTATAAACACTCTAAAACAGTATTAATCCAAATAAAAAACCGCTTTAATGACAAAGCGGTTGTATTTAAATAACATAATAGTGTACTAACAATTATTTATATTCTGAAGGGGTCACCGAAAAATCTGTTGTTGATTTTCCATTTTTATCATAATACATATATTTCAATGTAACATTTTTATCTCTAAAGTTTTTCATATCCGGAGAGTTCTTTATGCTTTTCAATGCTTCTTCTTTAGCCGCAATTTTATAATCATTAATTTCATCAGGTGTCAGATCATCTTTAATATCGTCTGTTAATGTATAATTATACTGAAGAGTGGTATTGTTATGTACTGAGACACTATCTAATCTGACTCCTTCACTAAGTAATTGCGGTGTAATTTTATTCATGCTTGCTGCAGCTTCTTTTAGTTCTATTTCTATCTTGTTTTCTTTATTGCAAGAGGATAGAAAAAATGCAGTGATCGTAAGTGAGATGATAAGATAATTTTTCATATTTAATATTTAATGATTAATCTTATGTTATTCAACATAAATTAAGCCAAAAATGTTTTTGATTCTATATAAATAAAAGTTACTTTGTTAAACCTATTACTATTTGTAACAAAGTTATCAATATAAATACTAATTTTGTATAAAATTTAAAAATGAAAAAAAACATATCAACTATACAAGATAACAACTATGCGATTAACAGGTTTCAGAAATTTCTTCTGATTTGTTCAGGTGCAAATATTCACATCATCAAAAAAACACCAAGTGAATGGAATAAATTTGCCGGAATAGGAGGAATTGTACTTTTTACTGCAGTCTTTGCTACTTTATCGGCTGCTTATGCTATGTTTACAATTTTTGATGATATTTGGGCTTCTATTGGGTTTGGTATTCTTTGGGGATTGATGATCTTTAATCTTGACAGATATATTGTTTCTTCGATAAAAAAAACAGGAACGTGGTGGAATCAGATTTTAATGTCCATTCCTAGGTTAATTTTGGCTACATTTTTAGGAATTATTATATCTAAACCTTTAGAGCTTAAAATCTTTGAAAAAGAAGTCAATAAACAGCTTAATACAATTATTCAACGAAATAAAAAAGATCTGCAATCTCAAATGAATGGCAGAATTCTTCAACAAAGCGGACCTTTTGAGACGGAAAAAAAACAGATTACCTTAAAAATTAGTCAATATCAGAAGTCATATGATTCGGCAGCTGTAGAGCTTGAAAAAGAGATTTTAGGTAAACAGTCAAACTTAACAAGTGGAAAGGAAGGATTTGGTCCCAATGCAAAAAGGAAACAGGAACTAAAAGAACAGAGAAGAAAAGATCTGGAAAATTATCAGAAGCAAATGGCTCCAAGGTTGGAATATCTGGATAAAGAAATTTCTAAAGTGTACACCAATCTCGAAACTGAACGAAAATCTACCGAAACTTTTGAGGATAAGTATAATGGTTTTGCAGCAAGACTGCAAGCGTTGGATGAACTTGGTGAGAATTCTGCGATTATAGCAACTGCAGCTGCATTTATTATGGGTTTGTTTATTTGCCTTGAGATTTCTCCTGTTTTGATTAAATTGATTTCTTATGTAGGACCCTATGATTATCTTTTAAAAAAAACTGAAAATGATTTCAGATTGTATTCTAAAGAAAAAGTTGAAAAAGGCAATGCATTAACTGATTTCAGAATTGATGATTTCAAGAGAAAACTGGATGAGTAAATAGCCATAATTTTTGAAAAACTAACGATAGTATTGATAGGAATGTTTTTTGATTTCCTGTAATATGCCTTCAAGTGTTGTCAATAATTATATTTATTTTCCTGAAACTGAAATATTAAGAGTAATTTATCAGTCGGGAGCAATATATGATTATCTGAATGTTCCTTTTGATATTTCGGAAAAATTCAAGGAGGCAAGATCTAAAGGTCAGTTTTTGAATCGTGTAATTAAAGTACGATTTAACTACAAGAGAGTAAAGTAACAAAAATTCGGCGGTCGCTATGTAACCGCCGAATTTTATTATATAGATTTTTTAATTATAAAGAATAATTCGGAGCTTCTGATGTGATAATAACATCATGAGGATGAGATTCTTTCAATCCGCTTCCGGTAATCATTACCATTTTAGTTTCGGTTTGTAAAGCTTCAATATCTTTTGCTCCGCAGTAGCCCATTCCGGCTCTAAGACCTCCTGTTAACTGGAAAATAACATCTTCCAGCTTTCCTTTGTGTGGAACTCTACCTTCAATACCTTCAGGAACGAATTTTTTCGCCTCACTTTGGAAATATCTTTCCTTACCACCTCTTTTCATTGCAGAAAGACTTCCCATTCCCTGGTAAGCTTTAAATTTTCTTCCCTGATAAATAATTTCTTCCCCAGGAGATTCATCAGTTCCTGCTAAAAGCGAACCTACCATTACAGCTCCTGCACCGCTTGCAATTGCTTTCACGATATCGCCGGAAAGCTTAACACCGCCATCTGCAATTACCGTAACATTTTTAGATTGAGCATATTCATAAACATTGTAAATTGCTGATAACTGCGGAACTCCAACACCTGCAACAACTCTTGTTGTACAGATAGAACCCGGTCCTACACCTACTTTAAGAACGTTTGCGCCTGCATTGATTAAATCTTTTGCAGCATCTGCCGTTACAATATTTCCGCCAACCAGATCTAAATCCGGATATGCTTTTCTGATTTCTGAAATTTTATCTAAAACACCTTTAGAATGTCCGTGTGCAGAATCAATAGCAACAATATCTACTCCGGCTTTTACCAATGCAGCAATTCTGTCCATTGTATCTTCACCAACTCCAACTCCGGCTCCTACAATAAGTCGTCCGTTTTCATCTTTGTTTGCGTTTGGATATTCAAGCTGGTTATCAATATCTTTAATAGTAATCAACCCAACAAGCTTATTCTCTTTATCAACAATAGGAAGTTTTTCAACTCTGTTTTTAAGAAGAATTTCTTTGGCTTTTTCCAGATTGGTATTTTTATCAGAAGTGATCAGATTAGTTTTAGTCATAATCTCTTCTACTTTCATCTCCAGATTTTCCTGATACTTCACATCTCTGTTGGTGATAATCCCAATTAATACATTCTCTGCATTTACCACAGGAAGCCCGGAAATTTTATATTTTGCCATTGTTTCTTTAGCCTGAGCCAAAGTATGGTCTTTTGTAAGAGTAACAGGATCTGAAATCATTCCGTTTTCAGAACGTTTTACGCGGTTTACCTGAGCCGCCTGTTCTTCAATAGTCATATTTTTGTGGATGAAGCCCAAACCTCCCACTCTTGCCAGAGCAATTGCCAAGTCAGCTTCAGTTACAGTATCCATCGCAGCGGAGACTATAGGTACATTCAGCGTGATTTTATCGGTAAGTCGGGATTTTAGGGAAACCTGATTTGGTAAAACTTCAGAATAAGAAGGAATTAGAAGCACGTCATCGAAAGTGATGGCTGTCTCTACAATTTTGTTATGAATAGACATCTTTACTTTCTTGCAAAATTAAGGCTTTTAGATGAGATACGAAAATCAGCAGCAATAGTTTAAATAAAAATTAATAATTCATGCTATAAATTAAAAAGCCACTAAAATAGTGACTTTACAAAATTAATATAGCTAAATATGGATTACCGGTCTTCAAATGAATTGATTATTCTGGAAATATCATCTGCTGAAAAATTGCCTTTAATCTCTAAAAATGCCATTTCTTTTTTTGAATTTACTGAAATCAGCATATTTTTGATCATATCACCATTCTGCTTAACTCTTATATTGACGTTATCCCCATTGTGTTTTATTGTTGCCCAGTCTTCATAATGATTAGAATTGAGGTAATTTGTATAATCATTAAACAGTTTCTGGCTTCCGTTTTCAACGGTCATTACTTTAATTTTGGAAACTTTTTTTACCATATTTATCGCAGCTTCACTTTCTCCGTCTTCTCTCAAAGCTCTTTTAATGTAAGGCTTCGCTAAAAACAGCGGAACATTAAAACTTGTGAATCTTGCATTTTCAAAATCATTATCACCAGAAAAGAATGCAATATCTGGCTTATCAGAAACAATACATGATTGTAGAAGGAAAAAAGTGCAGCAAAAGAGAAAAATGTTTTTTAAGATTTTCATGGCAATTGATTTAAATTTATTTTGCTCAAACTTCCGCCAGAAACTTTATCCACTTTTGCTTCCATTTCAGGGTTTCCTTTTAGTCTTACTGATCCTCCGGAAGATGCCCTTATCTTTAATTTGTCTTTTACGTGCAAAGAAAGGCTTGCTCCGGAAGTTGATTCAGCCTGAGCCGTATTGATTATTAATCCATCAGCTTTACATGATGCTCCGCTGCTCAAATCTATAAACGCTGTTTTTGCCATTCCTTCAAAAGTAGAGCTTGCACCACTCGAATTTTTTAAAACTAATTTCTGTGCTGTAAGATCAACCTTCACACTAGAACCTGAATTAATATCAAAGTTGGCATTATCTGTATCAAATTTTCCCTTGATGTTTGAGCCGGATGAAGCATTAACTTCCAGATTGTTTTCTCTTACCGTATTTACTGCAGTAAATGATGCGCCTGAAGAAGTTTCAATAGAATTCATTTCTGGAGATGAAACATTTACTGTCAGATTTTTAAATCTCAGATTTTTCACACCCTTGTTATCAATATAAATTTTTAAAACTCCGTTTTCATTTTTTGTAATGACATATTGTAATTTGTCTGCATCTGCCAAAACCTTTATACTGGTTGCATTTTCCTGTTTATAATTTACATTCACTCCCATGCTAACGTCAATTTTAGAAAACTCACCTACATTTCTGTTTTCTCCGTTAAGATAAGATGAAGTATTTTCTGAATTAAAACTGTTTCTGGATGAGTTTTTTGCAGAAGTAGTTTTTATTTCTGTTGAATTAATAATATTATTCACATCATCCATTTTCATTTTTCCATTAAGGATAAAAATGGCAATCTCATCTTTTGAATCCACATTAAAGATCAGATTTTCAAGAATGCCGTCTTTAGCATTTTCTGCCAAAAATTTCATCTGAACATCATCATTTTTGATAGACATCAATTCATTCAGTTTCAGATCTTTCAAAAGTTTTGCTACTCTCTCACTTTTTTCCTGGTTCATTTTTATCTGCCCCTGGTTTTCAGATTTCAGATCATCCGGAAAAGTAATTTTGGAAAACACCAGAAGCTTCAAACCATTTACATCACGCATGATTGGTTTTATTTTTCCGATATATTCGTTGCTTATATCAATTCTATCCAACAGGTCAAACATCGGTTTTTTGATGTTGATAGAGGTTACGCCGCTTTTATTTTCAAACGAATCGAAAAATTTATCAAGCTTTTCTGTCTGTGCAGAATAATTTCCAAAAGCGGTTATAAAAAGGGTGAGTATAAAAAATATTTTTTTCATGGGGTCTCTTAAATTTAATTGATTATAAGCCTGATCAGTTGCATAATCTTATTGTTAATAATCTATTCTACATTATCCATCACTTTAGGTTTCAGCGCCTGATTTACATTCGTTGCCATCACCTGAAATGAATATTTTGTTACGTTGATTGCTTCTTCTACATTATCAATCCTTTTTCCGTTCACAATTACATAAGAATCTTTATATCCCAGAGAATCTGCTAGGTTTCTTTGAGAATTATTGTAAACATATTTTGGTTTTCTTTCTTTTTTAATTCTGCTTTTTTTGGATAAAAGTTCATCCAGTACATCATTTTCGGCTATTGTATTTTCCTGAAAAATAGAATCTTTTTTTGCGCCGGAAGCAGAATCGGTAATATGAACGGCAACCTGTGAATCATGATTATGATTTTCTGCAATAAATTCGTTTTTCTGTTTTAAAACCTCATTTTTAACAAAATTTTCTTTATCGGTGATTTTGTTTTGATTGAAATTAAAAATAAAAGCCAGTCCGAATACAATAATCGCACTTGCAGCCATCCAGAACCATTTTGGGAATGAAGGTTTGCTGTTTTTAATCGGAATAACAGGAATTTCTGCTGAAGACTTTGTTTCTTCTTTACCTTCTGCTTTTTTGAGAAAATCATCAAAATCCCAGTTCATCTTATCTTCCTTCAGATTTTGGAAGACTTCATTATATTTATCTTGAAATTTGTCTTTGCTCATAGCTCATCAGTTGAGTGATTTGTTCTTTTACTTTTTGTCTTGCCCGCATCAGATTGACTCTTACTGCGTTTTCTTCCATTTCCAGTATTTCAGAAATTTCAGACACTTCGTACTCTTCTACGTCTTTCAGATGGATGACCATCTTTTGCTTTTCGGGAAGCTGATTGATGAATCCTACAATCTGTTCTTTCAGATTATTGACTTCCATGTTATATAGTTCTGAACGATGAAGCTGCAGATCTGCAAAACCCAATTTTACATCATGGTGCTTTAGACGGTTCAGACATTCATTTCTGACTGATTTTAAAGCATAGGATTTTAAATTTCCAAACTGTTCCAGCTCGTCTTTTTTCTGCCAGAATTTGATCATCAGATCCTGTACGATATCTTCGGCTTCATCGCTGCTCAGGACAAATCTTTTCGCAAAACGGAACATCTCATTACTGAGAATAAATACCGTATTCCTGAAAGTTTCCTGAGTCATAAGTTTTGTTTCTATTAATAAGACAACCGGAATTAACAATTTATTACACTGAAAATAAAAAAACTTCAAAAAATTGAAGTTTTAGTTTATTTTGAATAACGAAATAATTATTACCCATTAAAGCGTTTGAGAATTTTACATATTTTAAGTTAAGCTTCATTTGGAGAAGTCTGTTCGTAATATTTTTAGATGCTTTCTTAAAAAACTTAACCGGTAAAATCATTTTAATGGTTTAGATATCTCTAAATATGGTATTAATAATTCTCAAAAATATGTTTCAAAATGCTTTTGTCTTCGTCTGTTAACGGCATTTTTCTTCTTGCCATTACCTTTTCGGCAACTTCGTAAGCTTTATCAAGTTTGAAACGTTCATCATCTTTGAACCCACCCCAGGAAAAATTTTCAATCAGATTCGGAGGGAAACCTTCTCTGAAAATATTAGAAGCCACCCCAATTACTGTTCCGGTATTCAGCTGGGTATTGATCGCGGTCTTCGAATGGTCTCCCATAATTAAGCCCGCAAACTGCAAACCGGTATCCTGAAAATCTTTGGTTCTATAGTTCCACAATTTTACGTTTCCGTAATTGTTTTTAAGGTTGGAAGAATTCGTATCTGCTCCCAAATTGCACCATTCGCCGATGACAGAATTTCCAACAAAACCATCGTGACCTTTATTGGAATATCCAAAAATAATGATGTTGCTCACTTCGCCACCGACTTTAGAATGCGGACCAACCGTTGTTGCACCATAAATTTTTGCTCCTAAATTAAATTTTGAACCTTCACAAAGCGCAATCGGACCACGGAGATTACAGCCTTCCATCACTTCTGCATTTTTTCCGATATAAATTTTTCCGGTTTTGGTATTGATGGTTGAAAATTCAACTTCAGCACCTTCTTCGATGAACAAATCTTCTTTTTTACCTAAAAATCCGTTGGTGGAAGATAATTCCTGCGACGTTTTTCCTTTCGTTAATAATTCGAAATCAAAATCAATGGCTTCTTTATTATAGCTGAAAAGATCGGTCGGCTTTTTAAAAAATATGAGTTTTTCTTTAATATCCGTCATTTTTTCAATCTGGTTTAATGAAAAGCCTTCCATATTAATTTTTGCGGCGACCAACTCATCTTCATACACCAAAGCTTCGCCCTGTTTCAGATTTTTAATTTGTTGAATTACCGTTTCTGTCGGTAAAAAATTAGGAACTAGAAAAAGGCTTTCCTTTTTTTCAGGTTCTCTGAATTTCTGCTGAAGATACAATTCTGTAAACCAGGAGATTTCATCAGAACTTAAAATTTTTTGCCATCTTTCGGAAAAAGTGAGAATTCCGCAGCGCATTTCTGCAACAGGACGGGTAAATGTAAGCGGAAGAAAATCTTCCCAATATTGTGCATCGGAGAATACAAGCTGCATTTTATTGTAGGTTAAAGGTTAGAGGGTGAAAAGTTGATCATTTCTATTCAATAATCAGTTTTAGCTTTAGTTTCTAGCTAAAAGCAAAAATACAAATACTTAAACTAAATTTTCAATCCGGCTACAAAAAAAGTCTCCCGGAAAACCGAAAGACTTTTCAATATTGTAAAATCAAAAAATTACTTAGCGAATTTTTTGTATTTGTTCATGAACTTATCTACTCTACCTGCAGTGTCAACCAATTTAGTTTTTCCTGTGTAGAAAGGGTGAGAAGTAGAAGAGATTTCCATTTTGATCAATGGGTACTCCTGACCTTCAAACTCAATAGTGTCTTTAGTATCTGCTGTAGACTTGCAAAGAAACATTTCGTCGTTACTCATATCTTTGAAAACAACAAGTCTATAATTTTCTGGGTGAATTCCGTTTTTCATGTGTAAACTTTTATAATTTAAAAAATTAAACTTTGCTTTCGAAATAGTAATGGATATTTCTCTGCTAAATTTTAGGTTGCAAAAATACAAATATTTTTATTATATACAAATACTGAGTTAAGATTTTTTTCAGGCATAAGAATATTGAAGTATTTTCGTTAAATTTGAAACTTATATAAATTTAATTAAATGGAGCCGTTGTGACTGCTTAATATTTACATTTTGGCAGTGTTTAAATGACTCATAAACAATAAATATCTACTTATGAAATATAAATCATTACTTTTTTTATCTGTATTGATGTTAATTTTTGCTGTTTCGTGTAATCAGGATGACATCAGTTTCGATGCTCCTTCACAGGAACTTAGATTTTCCAGAGACACTGTTTTTTGTGACACGGTTTATCATCAGGTGAGATCCGAAACCTACGCAGTAAAGGTTTTTAATAATGAAGACAAAGATGTAATGATCCCGAGAATTCATTTGGAAAAAGGTGCGTCATCTTTATACAGAATCAATGTAGACGGAAAGGCAGGGCATGATTTTCAAAATGTTCCTTTGAGAAAAAAAGACAGCATGTATATATATGTAGAAATTGCGCCTCAGGCTACAGGACCAGAAGCAATTGCGGAAGACAGAATTTTGTTTACGACAGGAGTAGGGCAGCAGCATGTTACTTTATTTTCTGTAGTGCAGGATGCCGAATTTTTTATACAGACACCGTCAAACCCTAATGTAATTACCAATCATACCACCTGGACTAACAACAAGGCTAAAATTATCTATGGGGATTTAACGGTTGACCAAAATATCAATTTAAGCATTGAACCGGGAACAAAAGTTTATTTCCATAAAAACAGCGGCATGAAGGTTTCTCAGGGAGCAATTCTCAATATCAACGGAACATTAGATAATCAGGTTATTCTTCGTGGTGACAGAAATGATACGTATTATGACACAATTCCAAGAAACTGGAAGTCTATAAAAATGGAAGAAGGTTCTACGCTCAACATGAACCATGCAAGACTTTTTGGTGGAACTACAGGTCTGGAGATGAAACAAGTAAACGCCAATATCAGAAATTCATTTATTCATACCTTTCAGGAATATGGGATTTATGCGGTAGGCTGTACTGTAAATGCAAATAACCTGGTAATGAATAACTGTGGAGAATCTGCGATTGGGATATTCAAAGGAGGAAATCACTCTTATACTCATGTGACCATAGCAAATTATTCTCAGGTGTTATTCAATCGGAAGAGAATGGGAATTTTTGCAACCAATGAATGGAAAAACGAAAACGGACAAATTGTTTTTGGAGCTCTTCAGAACTTGAATATTCTCAACAGTATTGTGTATTCTGATCAAGGAGATTCGGTGAATTTTGAAGCAATTAACGGGCAGCAGTTTCAATATTTAATTCAAAATTCTTTAATTAAATATTCAGGCTTGTCAGGTGCGGGATTTATGTTTGATAACAATCCAACCAACAGCATTATTCAAAGTTACAAAAATGAGGATCCTAAATTCGTCAATTATTTTGCGGCACAAATGAATCTTCGGGTAAAAAATGATTCACCTGCAAAAAACAAAGGTAATGTGACGATAGCAGGAACAGTTCCTACGGATATTGTAGGTGTTTCAAGAACATCCAATCCAACATTAGGAGCTTATCAATAGATTTTTTAATAAAATTTAATTTAACTTTTACGTCTGTTTTTCAAATATGGAAATTACAAGCCTTCAACAGCAAGTTGATGAATGGATAAAAACTATTGGTGTCCGCTATTTTAACGAACTTACCAATATGGCAATGCTCACCGAAGAAGTGGGGGAAGTGGCAAGAATTATTGCAAGAAGATATGGTGAACAAAGCGAAAAGGAAAGCGATAAAAGCAAAGATTTGGGTGAAGAATTGGCAGATGTTTTATTCGTTACTTTATGTTTAGCCAATCAAACCGGAGTCAATTTACAGGAAGCTTTTGATAACAAAATGAATTTGAAGACTGATCGGGATAAGGATCGTCATCAAAATAACGAAAAATTGAAATAGTGAACAATGATGAATTATAGGTTATAAATATTCAAATCTTTTTTAAATAAGGGGGAACAATGAAGAAGCTAGAAAAATCAAAATTACAAAGAAATCAAACCATACAAATAAGCGGTTCGAAAAGTATTTCGAATCGTTTGTTGATTTTGGAAAGTTTATTTTCAAACATAAAAATCGGAAATTTATCCAATTCTCAGGATACACAATTGCTTAAAAAAGCATTGTCTTCGGAATCTGAAACCATTGATATTCACCATGCAGGAACAGCAATGCGTTTTTTGACTTCCTATTTCTCTATTCAGGAAGGAAAAACAACAATTCTTACCGGATCAGGAAGAATGAAAGAAAGACCCATTAAAAATTTGGTTACCGCCCTGAAAAGTCTTGGTGCAGAAATTGAGTATCTGGAAAATGAAGGCTTTCCGCCTTTGAAAATTATAGGTAAAAAAATAATTCAATCCAAAGTAGACGTTCCTGCCAATATTTCGAGCCAGTTTATTACGTCTCTTTTACTGATTGCCGGAAAACTGGAAAACGGTTTGGAAATTAATTTAGTTGGCGAAGTGACTTCAAGATCCTATATCGAAATGACTTTGGATGTTTTAACCAAATTCGGAATTAAAAACAGCTTCGTTGGAAATACTATTAAAGTAGAATCATTCATCAATAATCATTCATCAACCATCTATTACGAAGTTGAAAGCGATTGGAGTTCGGCCTCTTACTTCTATTCATTTGCAGCCATTGGAAGAGAAACTATTCAATTAAAAAGCTTCAATAAAGAATCAACGCAGGGAGATTCTGCAATTGCAAAAATTTACAAAGATTTTTTTGGAATTAAAACAGCTTTTACAAAAAAAGAACATCAATTAACCATTCAGCCAATTGAAGATTTTCAGTTACCGGAAAAGATTATTTTGGATATGAACAATTGCCCGGATATTGCTCAGACACTTTGCGTAACAGCTTCAGCTTTGAAAATTCCTTTTGAAATTTCAGGTTTGGGAACTCTAAAAGTAAAAGAAACTGACCGTCTTTCAGCGTTACACAACGAATTAAAAAAACTGGGTGTAGAAACTGAAATCTCAGACTCTACAATACAATCACTAAGTTTTAAAAGTCCGCAGGAAAATATTTCTATTAAAACATATCAGGATCATAGAATGGCAATGAGTTTTGCGCCGTTTTGTTTGATTAAAGAGTTGAACATTGAAGATGAAAGTGTTGTAGAAAAATCTTATCCGCTGTTTTGGAAGGATTTGTCTGAACTGCTAACTTTAAAATGATTAAATTTGTTTTATCAGTTTATCAATAAAATTAGACCTATGGAAATTACAAGTCTCAGCCAACTTGATATGAATGCATCTTACACCTATGCAGATTATCTTATGTGGAAACTCAAGGAAAGGGTAGAGCTATTCAGAGGGAAAATTTTGAAAATGAGTCCTGCTCCGTCTCCGATGCATCAAAGAATATCTCAGAAGATAAATCAGGTTCTTTATTCTTATTTTGAAAAAAGTCCCTGTGAATTGTTCTATGCTCCTTTCGATGTACGTTTGCCAAGCAAAACAGGAGAAATTATTACTGTTGTGCAGCCTGATCTGTGTGTAATTTGCGACAGAAGTAAAATTGACGATAAAGGCTGTCTTGGTGCGCCCGATCTGATCGTAGAAATTTTGTCACCCGGAAATTCAAAAAAAGAAATGAATTTAAAATTCAGTTTATATGAAGAATCAGGTGTTTCAGAATATTGGGTGGTAGATCCGAGTGAGAAATTTATTTTGATTTACAGTCTGGAAAATGGTGAGTATATTAGCAGAAAACCTGTTGCGGACGGCGAAATGCTGCAGTCTATCAAATTTAGAGATCTTACATTTTCTACACAGGATTTGTATGAATTTTAATAAAACTTGTTGTCTAATAACAAATAAAAGACTTTGTCAATTTTCTGGCAAAGTTTTATTTTTGAAATCATCTATTTAAAAATTAAAAAATTGAATAAAACCATCATCATCACCGGAACTTCATCAGGAATTGGTTTCGTTTTAGCAGAATATTTTGGAAAAAAAGATCATAAGGTTTATGGCTTAAGCAGGAAATTCACTGAAAGTCAGTATTTCAAGTCAATCCCAACTGATATTACGGATAACGAAGCCGTTCAAAATGCTATTGCAGAAGTTCTAAAAACAGAAACCAAAATTGATGTTCTCATCAACAATGCAGGAATGGGAATGGTAGGAGCTGTGGAAGATTCTTCAAAAGAAGATATTTTAAAATTATTCAATCTTAATCTTATCGGTGCAGTTCAGATGATGAGTGCCGTAATGCCGAAAATGCGTGAAAATAAATTTGGGCAAATCATCAATGTTTCCAGCATCGGAAGTGAGATGGGATTGCCTTTCCGTGGGTTTTATTCAGCTTCAAAATCCGCTCTGGATAAAGTAACTGAAGCGATGCGTTACGAAGTTTATCCTTGGAATATTAATGTTTGTTCCCTTCATTTAGGCGATATTAAAACCAATATTGCAGAAAACAGGGTAAGAACAAAAGTTTCTGAGCCATATAAAAATGTTTTTGACAAAGTATATGCTCTGATGAACTCTCATGTAGGCGATGGAACCGAACCTTTGGAAGTAGCAGAATATGTCGATACACTTTTAAGTAAAAATAAGTGGAAAGCTCATTACTATTTTGGTAAATTCGGACAGAAAATTGGTGTTCCTTTGAAATGGATTCTTCCTCAGGAAACTTATGAAAATCTGATGAAGAAGTACAATAAACTGGCTTAAATTAAGTTATTAAAACAAATTTATTTAGAAAATATTCTAAACCATTAAGATTGTATTTTCTTAAACTTTAAATCAAAGATAATATTGAGAATTTTTAATAATTTAATCTTAAAGGGTTAATAAAAACTTGCATTGAAGTTATTTTTAAACATATTTTTTGTGTTGTTTTGCGTTTTTGTACAAGCGCAGAAGAAACAGTATTTTCTTATAGATACAGAAACTAAGGCTAAAAAAAAAGTGAAAGACTCGCTTTCTGCTGCAAAATTCCTCGATTCTCTTGCGCAAAGCAATTATTTCTTTACCGAGCTGAAAGACGTAAAAATAAAAGGTGACAGCACGGAAATTTACTACGATAAAGGAAAAAACTTTAACGAAACCTATGTTAATCTTTCAGATTCTATTGCGGATAAACTGAAACTGGAAAAAGAGTTTTTTACTAAAAATTTAGATTCCGTTAAAAAGAACATTAACAAAAAATATATAGACGATGGTTTTGCATTCAGCAGAATAAAGTCAAAATTTAAAGGACAGAAAAAAGGCTATCCAATTGTTGAGCTGGATATCAACAAAAATGATAAACGTACCATCGACGGATTTGTGGTAAAAGGTTACACCAGAGTTCCGAAAAGATTCATCAGAAATTTAAATAAAGATTTCAATGGGAAAACATACGATGACAAGAACCTTATTGCCATCAATAAAAACTTTCAAAGTCATCCTTTTGTAAGCCTGGAAAGGCAGCCGCAAACTCTTTTCACCAAAGATTCTACGCAGATTTATCTGTTTATGGAGAAGAAAAAAACCAATACATTTGATGGGGTGATTGGCTTTGGGAATGATAAAACAGACAAGTTTACACTCAACGGAACGCTGAATGTGAATTTCAGAAATATGTTTAATGGTTTTGAAACCGTCAATTTATACTGGCAGCGAAATCCGGATAGAGGTCAGACTTTCGATTTGCAGGCAGATGTTCCGTATTTATTCAGTTCTAATGTGGGATTGAATATGAAAGTCAACATCTTCAGACAGGATTCCACATTTGCCAATGTAAAAGCTTTGCCGGCGTTTTATTATCATATCAACAACAGGCAGAGAATAGGACTTAGAGGGACTTTCGAATCATCAACCATTCTCGATAGCCTTTATATTCAAGGAAAAGATTACAACAAAAAAGGTATTGGGGTTTTCTTTGATATGACAGAACCTTCTGAAATTGATCTTTTTCTTTACAAATCAAAGCTCAATGTAGGATACGATTTCCTCGCTACACGATATACGGTTGATAATATAAAAGCTAATCAGAATCAGTTTTACTTTTTCGGAGAATACAATTATAACATCAATGGCAACCATTTTCTCAATATAAAAGGCGAAGGTGCAATGATGGATTCTAAGATAGACTTTTCTGCCAATGAATTGTATCGTTTCGGAGGCTGGAATTCACTTCGGGGCTTTAATGAAAATTCTCTTGCGGCAGATTTTTTCTATTATGCAGGGGTAGAATACCGTTATCTTATAGGTAATCAGACATTTTTTGATGTTTTTGGTCAGTACGGACAGCTCAACAACAAATCTTTAAATGTAAAACCCAAGCTGTATAGTGTCGGTCTCGGTTTCAACTTCTTTATTCCGTTAGGGTTAATGAGTTTTCAGCTTTCTAACGGGAACGAGTTCGGAAATCCTTTCAAATTCAATGACATCAAAATTCATTGGGGAATTCTCAGTCGTTTCTGATCATGTTTTTTGCATAATTTATTTTTAGGAGCTTTTTCCGGCTATCCGCTCATACTCCTCGCTCGGTCGGCTCCGCTTTGCTCCGCCGCCTCACTGCGGGGTAACCGCTGCTATCCGGGCTAAGAACCGCGACGGAGATTCAATAAAATTAATTCAATAGTAACAGATGTCTCTTTTTTTAAGGAGCAAATCTCTTTAAAACGAAATAGTTTACAAACAAAAAAAGCTCTTTTTAAGAGCTTTTTTGTTGTTATAAGTAGCCTATAGGAGAATCGAACTCCTGTTGCAAGGATGAAAACCTTGAGTCCTGACCACTAGACGAATAGGCCAAATTTTGAGGTTGCAAAAATATTAATAATCTTTGAAACTTCAAAATTTTAGTACCTATTTAAAATTCTTTTGAATGACAGTATTTTTTATGCCTTTGTCTTCCAGATCTTTCTGTAGTTTTACAGCGTCTTCCAAAGTATACACTTTTCCATAAGTGTAATAGAAAATACCGTTAGATTTATCTCTTTCAACATCTTTCAGAGTCTGAAGAATATAAGAGTTTGCGCTTAATTTATCTTTCCCGGCATACACTTCAATATTATAATAACCAGTCACTAGCTTTTGGTTTGGCATAAAACCAACTGCGTATGCATTTTTGAAGCCTGCATCTTTGGCAGTTTTAAGGTTAATATCTTTTACAGAAGCCATATTGGTTACTCCATAGTAATATTTGTAGATTCCGTTTTCTTTAATCGGAAGGATGTAATTCAGGCCACGAAGTTCAGGATCATTCAGATTGTACTTATTCGGAACAGTCATCAGAAGAATTCTGAAATCATTTTTCAAAGGAACTTCTACAGGCTTTTTCGGCTCTGGTTTTTTAGTTATTATTTCTACTCCTGCTTTTCTGTCTTTTGCTTTTTTATAATCTATGATGGCTTTGTAAATATTTTCTGCCACTTCTTCCTGTCCTTTTTCTGAGCTTAGATAAAGCGCATCATCATAATTATTTACAAATCCTGTTTCGATAAGAATGGAAGGCATGGCGCTTCTCCTCAAAATATGAAGGTTTTCCTGTTTTACTCCTCTGGAAAAGCGACCGCTTTTTTCAAAATTGGCTTCTACAAAACTTCCTACAATAAGGCTGTTCTCCAGATATTTGCTTTGCTGTAGTTTTAAGGCGATCAACGATTCAGGAGATGAAGGATCGTAAGAAGCGAAGGTTTCCTTATCTTTTTCATCAAGATAAATTACGTTGTTTTCCTGCTTTGCCACTTCCAGGTTTTCTCTGTTTTGAGCCGGTCCCTGTACAAAAGTTTCAGTTCCTCTTGCGGTAGCAGATCTGCTGGGTGATGAGTTAACATGTACAGAGATAAATAAGTCTGCTTTGCTTCGGTTTGCGGTATTGGTTCGGTCGGTTAATGATGGATACTCATCAATTTTTCGGGTATAGATTACTTTAAAGTCTTTATTTTTCTCAAGCATTGCTCCCAGTTTCAGGACAATTGCAAGCGTTACATTTTTTTCTTCTACCAAACCAATATCAGGATAACTGCGGTTGGCTCCGTGATCGCTTCCTCCGTGTCCTGCATCCAAAACTACTGTGAATTTTTTTTGAGCTAAAATGAATGTTGAGGAAAATATGAGAAGAAATGCTAAAATTATTTTAAAATTTGGTTTGTACATCTTTCAGTTTTAAAAATTATAGTAATTTTGAGCCAAATTATACATAAATAAAATTGGACAAAACCGTCTTCAAAAATATATTACAAATTTTAATTATCCTAATTTTTAACAGTTTTTTATCACAGGAAAATCCTAAAAAAACAGTTAAGGCAACGGTAATTAATGATAGCATCGCCAAAAAAGATACAGTGGTTGCAGCGAAAGAGTCTCTGGAAGATATTTTAGATACCAAAGCAGATGATATTCGCCGAGATGTTCCTAAAAGAATGATTTACCTTAATAAAAATGCACAGGTAAAGTATCAGGATCTGCAGATTGATGCAGATTATATTTCTATTGATGAAGAGCGCAATATCTTCTATGCAAGAGGAAAGCTGGATTCTTTAGGGAAATATACCGAACTGGTAAAAGTCAATCAGGGAGGAAAAGATTATAAAACAGATAATTTTAATTACAATACAAAAACCAAACAGGCAATAGCATATAACGCCAGAACAGAAGAAAGTGAAGGTTTGATTGTTGCTCAGAAAACCAAAAAATACAACGATTCGGTTTTTGTAATGAGAAGAGGGGAATTTACTACCGATACTTATTATATTGATAATAAAGACACCCGACCGGATTATCACCTTTTAGCATCTCACATCAAAATGCAGAAGGGCAAAAACAGTTCTTCCCTCATCACCGGACCTGTACAAATGTATATAGAAGATGTTCCTACTCCGCTGATTATGCCGTTTGCTATTCTGCCTTTTTCAGACAAGCGTTCTGCCGGAATTTTGATTCCGAGTTTCGGGGAAAGAGAAGATGTAGGTTTTTTTCTTAACGGATTAGGATATTATCAGCCCATTGGAGAGCATTTCGATCTCAAAATTCTTGCTGATATTTATACCAAAGGAAGCTGGAACCTGAGACCTGAAATGAATTATCTCAAGAAATACCGTTATACAGGAAATTTTTCTGCAGATATAGGAAGTACGGTAAGAGGAATTAAAGGTTTGGATAACTACAGTAAAACGGGTACTTACAGAATCGCATGGAGACATACACAAGATGCTAAAGCTAATCCTTTCCTCAACTTTTCTGCTTCGGTAGATGTAACGAGTCAGACATTTTATAATAATACGGTTAATAATAACTATATTATGGATCAGAGTGTTCTCAGAACTCAGCAGAACTCTACCCTTACGCTCACCAAAAGATTTCTGAAGCTTCCTGCAACAATTACCGGAACAGCATCATATTCGCAAAATTTTGCAACGGGTCTTTCAGATTTAAGATTACCGCAAATGAATGTAGCAATCAATCAGTTCTATCTTTTTAAATCAAAAACCGGTACAAGAAGCGGCTTGCTGGAAAATATTACCGTGAATACAGGCCTAAATCTTACTAATTTTGTAAGTACAGATGAAGGAGAGCTTTTTACACAGGCGATGTGGGACAAAATGCAGACTGGCTTAAAAAATAATATCGCTTTAGGAACCAATACTACTTTTGCAAAATATTTTACATTTAGCTTAGGAGCAACAATTGATAATGCTTTAACAACCAAAACGCTTACGAAATTTTACGATCCGATACAAAATAAGCAGGTAGATCAGGTTAATAAAAAATTGGCAGGGTACAGTATTTTTTCAACAACGGCAAGTGTTCAGACACAGCTCTACGGACAGGCAAATTTCAAAAAAGGGAATACTATTGAGGCAATCAGACATATGATGACACCGAGTATCGGTTTTACTTATTCTCCTGATTTTGGGGACGAAAAATTTGGTTACTTCAGGAATTATTATGACGCCAACGGAGCGCTTACTCCTTATTCTATTTTTGATAACGGAATTGTAGGAACGCCAACAACCGGAATGGTGGGTGCATTGTCTTACAACATCGGAAACAATATTGAAATGAAAGTGAGATCTAAAAATGATTCTACAGGAATAAAAAAAGTAAAGATCTTTGAGTCATTGAATATAAGTGGTAACTACAATTTTGCAGCAGAATCTCATCCGTGGTCTGTAATTACAGTAAACGGACAATCCTCGTTTTTTGAAAATAAACTGAGCGTGAATACAAGCTTAGCAATTGAGCCGTATAAAATTTTATTTTCTCCAGGCTCAGAAACAGGAATCAGAACTGAGGATTTTGGAAACTTTAGTATTCAGGCATTCAATGTACAGCTTTCTTATCCTTTAAGCAGTGAAATTTTCGGTGAGAAAAAAGAATTTGATAAAGCCTATTCGCAGAAAGGGGAGATCCGAAATGAGAATTATTATTTTGACGATGATAATTATGCTCATTTTGATCAGGCATGGACGTTAAATGTAAATGCCAATTATGCTTACACCAAAACTCTTTCCCGAACTCCTACCAAAATTGCTTCCATCGGATTAGATGGAAGCATGAAGCTAACTCCGTTCTGGAACATTACAGGAAGTACGCACTATGATTTGGTAACCAAAGAATTGGCATATACAAGGATTGGTTTTTCCAGGGATCAAAGAAGTTTTACCATCAATTTTAACTGGGTGCCTTTTGGACAATACAAGGTGTATGATTTTTTTATAGGAATTAAAGCGAATATTTTAAGCGATGCACTGAAATATAAGGACAGAAGTTTCACTCAGCCTAATGCACCTTTCTAAAATCATATTTGGTTTTAGAATATAAACTTTATATTTGCACCCGAAATAAATCTAGGAATATTTATTGCTGTCAAAACTTTGCAATGATATTCTGATTGTCTTAAAATTAGATAATGATCAATAGTAAATGCGTATTTAATTGTAAATTATTTAATTGATTTTTACACAGACGAACTATAAAAAGTAATATCTATATGAAGAAAATTATCAACACAGAAAATGC
This sequence comes from Chryseobacterium binzhouense, assembly GCF_007474545.1. Classification (GTDB taxonomy): domain Bacteria; phylum Bacteroidota; class Bacteroidia; order Flavobacteriales; family Weeksellaceae; genus Chryseobacterium; species Chryseobacterium binzhouense. The sequence goes on along the minus strand of NZ_VKOG01000004.1, from coordinate 406,886 downwards.
TCCTGCAGCAATCGGACCTTATTCACAGGCAAATTTAGCCAATGGTGTATTGTATATTTCAGGTCAGATTCCGGTAGATCCGGCAACTGGGAAACTTGTGGAAGGAATTGAAAAAGAAACCCATCAGGTTATGAAAAATCTTGAAGCCATTCTTACAGAAGCAGGAATGACTTTTAAAAACGTGGTAAAAGCGAGTATTTTCCTTAAAAATATGGATGATTTTGCAGTTATGAATGATATTTATGCTTCATATCTTGATGCTGAAAACTTTCCTGCGCGCGAAACGGTACAGGTTTCCTGTCTTCCGAAAAATGTTGATATCGAAATTTCAATGATTGCACATCAGGACTAAATAATGAATTTTTTAAGAAATACATTTGCGGTTTTAATGGGTCTTGCAATTGCTGGTCTCATCATTACTCTTGGTATAAGAGCATTTCCGCAATGGATTACTTTTGAAGCATTTGCTCCTTTTGAGCATTGGGAAAAGTTTCTTGAAAGTATGAAAAACAATGATGCTTTCTTTGGTTTTCTCTTGTTCATATCTGGTTTAGGAACAACGATAGGTGGCGTTGTAACGGCAATTATCGTAAAATATGCCAAAGTAGCCTATGCTATTCTTATTGGCTTTATCATGCTGTTTATAGCCATGCTTGATGTTATTATTTTTCCTTACCATCCTACTTTCTATAAGATTTCGATATTTCTTGTTTTCTTTCCCTTTGCATGGATGGGAGGCAAAATCGTTGAGGTAATTTATGAACGAAAGAAAAAGAGACGAACTGCCCATAAAATAAATCAGTAAATATTCAAAATTATTATAATAAAAAACGCTGCATTTCTGCAGCGTTTTAAGTTTCTTTATAGATTAACTATGGCATTTTAAATCCTTTTGTATAAATTCGTCCATAGTTGTCAACAAATTTTACCTGAACATTACCTTTGTATCCGTCAAGTATTTTTTCAATATCCTTCTGTGAATTTACAGGCTTTCCGTTGATTTCTATGATGATATAATCGTCCACAACTCCAATTTTAGCCATTTCACTTCCTTCAATCACATTTTTAGTTACAACACCGCTGTTCAGACCATATTCAGTTTTAAATCTGTCGTTCAGAGGTTCAAATTCAGCTCCGATTTTTTCAGTAACGCTTAAATCTGCCTTAGTTCTGGTAGATGTTCCTCCTTTTTGATCTTTAAGTGTAACAGTAGTTACATTTTCTTTGCCATTTCTCATATACGTTACCTGTACTTTATCTCCAGGTCTTTTACTTCCTATAAATACAGACAGATCAGCAAAATCCGTAACTACAGCACCATCAATTTTTGTGATAATATCTCCTGTTTTAATTCCAGCATCCTGTGCGCCGCTGTTTTCTGAGAAACCGGTTACGTATACACCAATTCCTGGTTTAAGGTTTGTTTTCTTATCTCGGTTATAAGCAGCTACCAACTGATCATTAGATAAATCAATAGAAGTTACACCCAAAAATCCTCTTTGTACGATTCCGAATTTCTTAATGTCTTCAATAATCTTTCTGGCAAGATTTGCTGGAACGGCAAAACCATATCCCTGATAATAACCGTTTGTTGACGAAATGGCAGAGTTAATTCCAATCAAATCTCCGTTTACATTTACTAAAGCACCTCCTGAATTTCCCGGATTGATCGCTGCATCAGTCTGGATGAAACTCTCAATAGGATTGGTTGCTTTTCCTTGTCCGCCCAAAATCCCAATTCCTCTTCCTTTAGCTGAAATAATTCCTGCGGTTACGGTAGAATTGAGTCCAAGCGGATTTCCTACTGCTAAAACCCATTGCCCGACTTCCACATTGTCTGAATTGGCAAAATTAAGATAAGGCAACCCTTTTTCTTCGATTTTAAGTAAAGAAATATCCGTATTTGGGTCTGTGCCAACTAAAGTGGCAATGTAAGATTTTTTATTACTTAAAACGACTTCAAGTTTGTTGGCTCCTGCAACCACGTGATTATTGGATATGATATAACCATCCGGGGAAATAATTACTCCAGAACCTAATCCCGATGGCATGTTTTCCGGAGCCTGCTGTTGAGGTTTTCTCTGATTTCTGCCTCCACCAAATGGATCTCCGAAGAAAAAATCAAAAATATCTTGTTCAGAAGCTCTGCTTGAAGCTCTGGTCTGATAATTCTTAATCGTAACCACTGCCGGAACAGTAGTTTTGGCTGCTTTTACAAAATCGTCGCCTACAGCGGCAGTATTCATTCCTACAAAAGAAACATTACTTGATTTTGTGAAGTATGATTGGTCAGAAGTATTAGAATCGTGACCAATATATTGTTGTACGCCGACTGTGGTTGCTCCTGAAATCACGCCAACGACAGCAAATGGTAATAGTTTTTTAAATGTACTCTTCATTGTCTTCTTGTTAATTTTATTTTTTATATAAACAAATTTAATGCTAAATAAGTATTCAATTAGTTTTAAGTGTTTCAATTTTAACTAAAATTTAACGACAATTATGCCATTTTACAGTTTAAACCATAATTTTGCGGTGAGTTTAACACTGCTTAAAAAATAATTAAAGACAAAATGTCATCAGTTAAGATGGTGATTGCTGTCAAAAAGTTAAATAACATTTTAAAAATATGCGAAAAAACAGGTTTACTCACTTAAGTTAAAATCTTATCTTTGTAAAAATTTTCTCACTTAAAAAGTTTATAGCATGCAACTGTACAACACTTTAAGCGCAGAAGAAAGAGCCAGACTTATCGACGAAGCCGGACAGGAGCGTCTTACACTATCTTTCTATGCGTACGCCAAAATTGAAAACCCTAAAAAATTTCGTGATGACTTATTTATAGCCTGGAATGCTCTTGATGCATTGGGTCGTATTTATGTTGCACATGAAGGTATTAATGCTCAAATGAGTATTCCTGCTGATCAGTTTGAGGCTTTTCGGGCTACGCTTGAAGAATATGATTTTATGAAAGGCATTCGTCTGAATGTTGCCGTAGAGCAGGATGACCACTCTTTTCTGAAATTAACCATTAAAGTAAGAAATAAAATTGTTGCAGATGGTCTCAATGATGAAACCTTTGATGTTACTAATAAAGGAATCCATTTAAAGGCTAAAGAATTTAACCAGCTTCTGGAAGATCCAAATACTATTGTTGTAGATTTCAGAAATCATTACGAAAGTGAAGTCGGACATTTTGAGGGTGCAATCACTCCTGATGTGGAAAATTTCAGAGAAAGTCTGCCGATCATCAACGAGCAGCTGCAGAATTATAAGGATGACAAAAATCTTCTGATGTATTGTACAGGCGGAATTCGTTGCGAAAAAGCAAGTGCATACTTCAAACATCAGGGTTTTAAGAATGTATACCAGTTGGAAGGCGGTATTATAGAATATACACGTCAGATAAAAGAAGAAGGCATTCCAAGCAAATTTATCGGGAAAAATTTCGTTTTTGACCACAGGTTAGGAGAAAGAATTACCAATGATATTATAGCACAATGTCATCAGTGCGGAAAACCTTGCGACAATCACACCAACTGTGCTAATGACGCATGTCATTTACTTTTCATCCAGTGTGACGAGTGTAAAACAGCGATGGAAAATTGCTGCTCTACAGAATGCCTGGACATTATTCATTTACCGGTTGATGAGCAGAAAAGAATAAGAAAAGGCAGACAGGTCGGGAATAAAGTTTTCAGAAAAGGGAAATCTGATGCATTATTATTTAAAAAGTCAGGAAATTTACCAGATCAGCCTTTAGCAAAAGCAGAAACTATAGATATTCGTCAGAAAATCAAAGTTAAAAAAGTTCTTATTGGTAAATCTGAACATTATTTTAAAAATGCTAAAGTGGCTCAGTTTATCATCAGTAATAAAGATCTTTCATTAGGTGATAAAGTTTTGATAAGTGGTCCTACAACCGGAGAACAAGAAGTTACCATCACTAATTTATTTGTAAATGGTATGCCTTCCGAAACAGCTAAAAAAGGTGATCAGATTACATTTGAAGTTCCTTTCAGAACCAGATTGTCTGATAAACTTTATAAAATTATTCAACCCGCTTAATCTGTGAGGCAATGCTTAAAGCTGATCTCAGAAAAAAATATTTAGTAAAAAGAGAAACCTTGTCAGATGATGAGGTTTTCTTGTTATCCGAGAAAATTTTCAGCCATTTTACCGAATATTTTCAACCCGTAAGCGGAAATAAAATACACTTGTTTATTCCTATTGATAAATTTAGAGAAATAAGAACCGAAATTTTTATTCAGTATTGCTTTAGAAATAACATTCGGGTTTTTGTTCCGAAAGTAATAGGAAAAAACCTGATTTCTGTTGAAATATTTGAAAATACTGTTTTCAGCACGAATGATTGGGGAATATCTGAACCAGTTTCTGATCTTGATTCCGGTGTTCTTGATTTTGATTTTATCGTTACGCCTTTACTGTACTGCGACTCTGAAGGAAATAGAGTGGGGTATGGAAAAGGTTTCTACGATCAATTTTTTGAAAATATTCTCGCCAAAACCAAAAAAATCGGAGTTAATTATTTTAACCCCGATGAAAATATTGATGATGTTCGCAATAATGATATTCCGTTAGATTATTTGGTTACCCCTACTGCTGTACTGTCTTTTTTTGGCGAAAAATAAAAGTTGGTAAAATAAAACTTGAATTCTTTTTTAAACTGGATTTCTTTTGAAACTAAAGTGTACTGTGCATTTTTTTCAAAGACTCCAATAGATTGATTTTTACTGTCAAAATATTCTACATTGAATTTTGCAAGATTCAGGGTGTCGTTATTGTTGATTTCCTTATATACATTAATATTGTTAACCATTGCTTTCTTCACTTTAAGGCTCTCCAGTTCCTTGAAGAGGTTTTTGAAAGTGAGAGAATCCGGTTTTTGAAAATATTTTTCTATCTGAGAATAGATAGCAGTATCTATTTCCGTATTTCTGTTTCCGGACAAATATAAAGTCGAAAGATCAAGCACTTCCTGAATTTTTTGCTGTGTAATGGTATTGATAGCCTGTGCGCTGTCCATTTGTACGGTTTTATTGTTGGTATTTCTCAGTTTTTGAAGATCGCTTACCGGTTCTGTTTCCTTTTTTACACAAGAGATTACAGCTAAGCTAATGATTATACTGAGAAACAAAATTTTACTGATTGTTTTCATTGGCAGAAATTTTAAATTTTATCGAAACAATTTTTCCTTTATCTTTTTTCATTTCAATCAACTTCAGATTCTTCAGTGAAGTTGTAGGAGTGGTTACCAGAGTGATGTACTTTTGTTTATCCAAAGTTTCAATTCCATAGATGTCACTATCGTAGATCTGAGTAATTATCGCATCATTGCTTATACGGCTTTCGAGCTGTTTTCGTTTTTGCTTAATCAGCTCTTCTGTGTTGGCTCCCTGAATATCTTTTATGGAAAAATAATACACTGCCATTTTATAATCATCAGGTTTCAGAGCAATGGTTTCATTTTCAGGTGCGTTTTCCAGATTTCTGTTAATTTCCAAATTCTCATAAACCGTAGAGCTGATCTGCATTTTCAGCGTTTTGTCTTTGGAAGGATATACAAAACATTCTCCCGGCTTAATACGGTAGAAAATAGGAGATTCATTTTCTTTAATTACTTTAATTTCAATATCGCGTTGCACGCTTAGGTTTCTGTCCGCATCAGTAAAGCAATAGGTGTACGTTTTTTGAAACAATTCATCTTTGAAACCTAAAAGTCCCAATAATATAACAAATACAGAACTTACTGCTATCCAAACTGCTTTTTGATATGATTTTTTCTGTGGCTTTATATCTGTTTCTGATAGTGTAGTTTTTTTATTTGAAATTTCTTCAATTAATTCATTTTCAGTATTGTTTTTTTGTAAAACAGTATTTTCAGGTATTATGATTGGAGTCGTTTGAGGTAGATTTTCACTTTTAGGTAATTCTGTAAGAGCAGAAATCGTTTTTTCAAGATCATTCAATTCTTCTTCACTCAAATCGCTGTCTTCAGTAAGCACTTCGTTGGCAAAGAGATGCTTCTTTTTAAATTCATACCAAGAGCTGTAACCCGCATAAATACTCAATAAATTAAGCATATCAATACGTGGTAACTTTGTAACGGGAGAAGATTTAAAATAGGTGTAAAAAGATTTCTCACTGATGTTTCCTTTCGCCTTTTTTCTAAGGTCTTCCTGAAAATAAATGATATCAATCCCTTTCCACTTAGAAATTTCATCATAAGATGGAGAGTGATCTTTTAAATATTGAGCCTGAACATCTTTTTTAAGCTGTTCAAAATGTAAAAGTTCTAAATCAGTCACTTTATTCAAAAGTAGTTAAAATATTGATTTTCAGTAATAATAAATTGTAAAACTGTTTTACAAAGGTATTACAATTAATTTTCATACACAAACTTTCTATCTGCTATACCTTTGTCATGTTCAAATAACAGAACAGAAAGAAAGATTTTAAAAAACAATATTAACAAAATTAAATTTAATTGATTATGAAAAAGTCATTATTCGTAGCTGCTATCGCTGCAATCTCTTTAGTTGCTTGTAAAAAAGGTGAATCTACTGAAACTAACAAAGATTCTATCGAAGCTGGTGCTGATTCAATCCAAAACAATATGGATTCAGCTGCTAACGCTCAGAAAGATTCTATCGATGCTGCAACTAACATGAAGAAAGACAGCGTTGAGGTTAAAACTGATTCTGCTAAAGCTGCAGTAAAGTAATTAACTACGACTTACAATAAAAGAACCGTTTCGCTCAGCGAGACGGTTTTTTCTTTATCATAACTGAGATTTTTTCTGTTTTAAACTTTCATAACAGGTAATTGCAACGGCATTGCTCAGGTTTAAAGAATCTATACTTCCCGTCATTGGAATCAAGCTATTTTTTCCTTTTCCGATCCAGAAATTGCTTAATCCTGAATGTTCTGTTCCGAATAAAACTGCAGATTTCTGCCTGAAATCTCTTTTATAAATATCTTCTGCAGACTCATCCATAATGGTGGTGTAAATGTTGAATCTGTTTTCTTGTAAGAATTCAAATACTGCGGTATTTTCTGCCTGAAAGATTTCCATTCCAAAAAGACAGCCTACGCTGGAACGGATTACATTTGGATTGTAAAAATCGGTTTTCCCGTCTGCAACAATCAAAGCATCAATACCAAAAGCTTCACAGCTGCGTAAAATGGCTCCTAAATTTCCAGGCTTTTCCACTCCTTCTACAACGATGATTGTAGAATCATCTTTAGGCTTAAATGAATATAAATCTGCTTCTTTTGTTTTGTAAATGCCAATAATTCCTTCGGAAGTTCCGCGATAGGCAATTTTTTCATACACTTTATCGCTTACCAGATGAACTTTCCCTTTCGGAAGTTCTTTCCGGAAAATGTTTTCACAAATAAAAAATTCTACCGGTTCAAAATTATATTTTTGAGCTCTTTCGTTTTCCTGTTGCCCTTCAACTACGAAAATACCCGATTTTTTTCTAAATCGGTTGTCCGTTAAAAGCTTGGTAATATTCTTTATTTTTTCGTTTTGGAAACTTTCTATTTGCATTGCGCAAAATTATGCAAAATTTCGCATAATGCTTTATTCAGAAAGATCAATTTGGTTTTCAGAAGTTTCGATAAGGCTTTGTGGAAGAGATTTGTTGATTTTGTTCTGCAGTCCCATGTTTTTAAGATCTTCGGCACGCTTGATAAGATTTCCTCGCCCTGTGTACAATTGTGCAAATGCATCGTTGTAAGTTTTTTGAGCAAGATCAATATTTTTGCCTACTTTTTCTAGATTATCTACAAAACCAACCAGTTTATCATACAATTTTGCTCCGGCTTCTGATATTTTTAAGGCATTTTGACTAAGATTATCTCGCTTCCATAAATCTGAAATCAGTTTTAAAAATGCAATTAAGTTGGTTGGGCTTACCAAAATCACATGCTTTGAATAAGCGTAATTCCATAAATTTTCATCGTGTTGTACAGCAACTAAAAAAGCTGGTTCAATAGGAATAAACATAATCGTAAAATCCAGAGATTCACTGATGTGGTCGTATCTTTTTCTGCTTAAATCATCAATATGTCTTTTCATAGAAGCAATATGAAGTGTTTTCAGTTGAGCTTTTTCTTCTTCAAATTCAGATGAATTCATTTTTTCGTAAGCATTTAAAGAAACTTTTGAATCAATGATTACCAATTGGTTTCCGGGTAATTTTAAAGTAAAATCAGGACGTAAATTATCTCCGTCTTCATTTTTAATGGTTTGTTGTTTAAAATATTCTCGGTTTTTTGTCAATCCAGAATCTTCAAGAATTCTCTCTAAAATCATTTCACCCCAATCACCCTGAGTTTTGGTTTGTCCTTTTAAAGCATTTGCCAAATTATTGGCTTCTTGACTCACTTTTGTAGTCTGCTCAAGCATTAATTTGATTGTACTATTTAATGAATGTCTTTCACGGGCTTCATTTTCGTAGACTTCATTCACTCTTTTCTTGAAGCTTTCCAGATTTTCGCCTAAAGGTTTTAAAAGCGTATCTAAGTTTTGCTTATTGGTGAGCGTGAATTTCTCACTTTTTTCTTCCAGTATTTTATTGGCTAAATTTTCAAATTGCAATTTAGATTCTTCCTGAATTCTTTTTGTTTCTTCTTTTTGGGCTTTCAAAAAAGTATTTTCGGCAGAAACTTTTGCAAATTCTGCTTTTAAATCATTCATTAAATCAGATTGATTGAGATTGATCTCTTTTTCTTTATTGATATTTTGATACAGTTCCTGAATTTTCAGATTTGAATTTTCTAAATCGGAACTGTTTTTAATATATAAGTTATTGAGTTCATCATAAGAACTTCTCGAAACAGAAGAAGATTTTAAGATATAATATAAAATTACAGCGCCAAGAATTCCTCCGGAAATAAATCCGATGATTAAATAAGTAGTCTCCATTTTTCAAAATTACAAAAAGGCATGCTGATTTGTTTTATGGGAAACCGTAAGTTTTGTTATGGAAATAATTTTCAAGTAAATTTCAGAATTTTCCCAAATGTAAATTTGCAGAATCAATTTGTTTTACGTTATTTCATCATTCCAAATTAAAATAGATCTCAAATGAAATTTTTAAGCATTGCAGCCATGATTTTTTCAGCGATACTTTCAGGACAGGATTTTGCCAATTATGCAAAATATGAAAAACAAAATAAGGAAATTTTAGCCCAAAAAATAGCTCCGAATTCGGTTTTGATGGGAGATTCTATTACGGAAGGCTGGTTTTCGACCGATCCTTCATTTTTCAAAAAAAATAATTTTGTCGGAAGAGGAATCGGTGGACAGGTAACATCGCAGATGCTTTTAAGATTCCGAGAAGATGTAATCAATTTAAAACCGAAAAATGTCATAATTCTTGCAGGAACGAATGATATTGCGGAAAATCAAGGTCCGATTTATTTAGATAAAGTTTTCGGAAATATTGTTTCTATGGTGGAACTTGCTAAAGCAAATAACATCAAAGTTGTTTTGTGTTCCGTTCTTCCTGCTTATGATTTTGGTTGGAAAAAAGAAATGCATCCGGCGGAAAAAGTGATCGCACTCAACAAAATGATTGAAGGTTATGCAAAAAAACATAATATTCCTTACGTTGATTATCATTCTGAGATGAAAGATTCCCGTAACGGTCTTGATGAAATGTACACCGAAGATGAAATCCACCCAACAGCAAAAGGGTACGAAAAAATGGAAACCATTCTTATGAAAAAACTGAATAAGAACTGATTTATATATTTTTTGTTGAGGAAAGAATTTCAATATTTCTCACCACATCATTGCTTTCACACTTTTTCAATTCTTTTGCCAGCTTTGACGAAAGTAATTTTGGATGAAGAATCTGCGAAGCTACTTTAGCAGCGGCGTAATCTACAATTCCTATAACATTTTCTTTTAAAATTTGGGGTGTATTAGAAACAATAACTGCCGTAGCCCAGGAAGTTTCCCTGGCTTTTGAAATGGCAAAATCTAAAACAGCGTTGTCTTTTCCGTTGGACAGTTTGTCAATGAGATCGACAGGATAACAGATTTTGTTTAATGAATCCTGAACCTTTTGGTTGATAGAAGCGATCACATTGTTGATGTTTTCAAAATCTTTTTTCAAAGGATTTATCTTTTGGTAAGGCATAACAGATGCTGCGGAAATTCCCAGATCAAGATTGATGTGCGCATTCATTCCCAGAAAAATATGCTGAAGAATCAGTAAATCTTTATTTTTTGCTGCATCAAAAGCCATTTGCCAGGATTTTGTACATTTTTGGTTTTTCTGATACGCTTCCCATGCGGTAATATATCTTTTGGCAAATGCAATGTCAAGGAGAATCATTCTCGGATTATCTTCAAATTTATTCTGTTGAATTCCTTTTAAAACCTGAGCGGTCATTATTCGGTAAGTGCAGGCAAAATATCCCGCCGGACTTTGATTTTGTTTTGCCCAGATAATTATTTCATCTAATTTTCTCAGAACGTCTTCAATGGTTTTCATGGCTGTTTAGTTTTCATTAAAGATAAGAAAAGATCACAATTTTACGAAATCAATTTTCGTTGACTAGAAGCTTAAGGATTTTCCTTTGCAATCTCCTTATGATGCTTCAAATACAATGGCAGAGCAGCAGAACCGTACCAAGGGAAAATTTCATAACTGAAAACTCCTGCGGCAACAGCGGGATCGGTTTTCACCCAAGATTCGGCTTCTTCTTTAGATTTTGTGTTGAAAATAAACATTCCACGATAATCTCGATTGTTTTTTTCGGAAAAAGGTCCTGCAACTACTATTTTTCCTTCTTTGGCTAATCTTCCGATATTGCTCATGTGTCCTTTCATGAGTTCATCCATTTTAGCCTTGTCTTCAATTTTCGTTGAGCCTGTTGTGAGCATGACAATTGAGTAAGCTTTCATTCCGTAATTGTCTGCTCCTAATGAATCTGCCAATTTTTGATTAAAACCTGAAGTTTCTTCTGTAACTGAGCTGTTTTGTCCCGGCTTACCGTCTTCCCCCAGTTTTCCGTCTTCACCTCTCGTATAAATAACGCAAGACGCTAAGGTAGATGAAATTAAAATTAAGGTAATTAGTTTTTTCATCATTTTATATTTTATTAATCTTTAATTCTTAAAAATTCTTTAGCCAGCTCAATCATTTTCGGATCACCGGTGTATTTTCCTTTTTCGTCAGAAAGCTTTACTGTTGGGATCCATTCTTTATTTAAAGATTGTACGCCGATTAGTTTCATGACGATATTCATTGGTTTTAAACCAACATCGTTGGTGAGATTGGTTCCGATTCCGAAAGAAACCCCGATTTTTCCTTTGCAGTAATTGGTGATTTCTTCTACTTTCTCCAGATTGAGATTATCTGAAAAAATAATGTATTTGAATAAAGGATTGATTCCGTTGTTTTGATAATGTGCAATGGTTTTATCTGCAAATTCAAGTGGATCGCCGCTGTCGTGTCTGACTCCGTCAAAAAGCTTGGCAAATTTTTTATCAAACTGCTGAAAGAAAACCTCTGTGGTATAGGTGTCTGAAAGAGCAACACCCAAATCGCCTCTGTAAACGTCTACCCAGTGTTCTAAAGCCATTTGGTTTGCCATTTTAAAGCCAAATTCGGCTCCGTGAAACATAAACCATTCGTGTGCATGAGTTCCGATTGGCTTTACACCATACTTCATTGCAAAATGAACGTTAGAGCTTCCGATAAAAGTTGACTCTCTTTTTTGGGTCAATGCTTCCATGACGAGATTCTGAACTTTATAAGAATGTCTTCGCCGGGTTCCGAATTCGGCAAATGTAACTCCTAATCTGTTTAATGATTCTGCTTTTTCAAGCGTTTTGTTCATGACGATTTCGTTGGAATCTCTTTCCAGATGATTCATCTCATAGTGCAGCTCGCTGATAATAGCCAAAAGCGGAACTTCCCACAAAATCGTTCTGTACCAAAGTCCTTCAACGGTTACGGATAAGTCATTTCCGGTTTGGGTTATTTTTACTTCTGAAGGATCATATTGGTATCCTTCCAAGAAATCAAGATAAGGAAGGTCAAGATAAGGGCAGGTTTTTGCCAGAAATTTCTTTTCGTCTCTGGTTAGTTTTAATTCCGCCATCTGATTGATGATTTCCCGTAAAGCTTCATCAAAACCTTTAGGAAAATGATGTTTTCCGCGATTGATAAATTCATATTTTACAATCTGGCTTGGAAAAAGTTTTACCACGGCATTCTGCATGGTTATTTTATAGAAATCGTTATCAAGAATCGAATTTAGATGAATGTTTTGCATATTGTGTAATTTTAACGCAAATTTAATTATTTAAAAATAAAAATCGTCTAAATGTAAGACGATTTTTGAAATATTTAAGTCTAATGATTATTTACCTAAGAATGAACTGTACATCCAAACTTCTTTTTCCTGTTCGGTAATATAATCGCTCATTTGGGAATTGGTTCCTTCATCTCCGGCTTTCTCGCTCATGTCTAATAATTCTCTTTGAAGTTCAATTACTACTTTAAATGAATTAAGAATGATTTCAACGCTTTTATTTCCATCCGTAACTTCTTTGCTCTCTTTAATTGTGGAAACATTTAGATAATCAGAATAATTGTGTGCAGGAGTAGCTCCTAATGTTAATATTCTTTCAGCAATTTCATCAATTTTAAGGACAAGATTATTGTACAGTTCTTCAAATTTCGGGTGAAGCGTAAAAAACTGTTCACCTTTGATGTTCCAGTGCGAGCCTCTTGTATTTTGATAGAATACGGAGTAATTGGCTAATAAAATATTTAATTTCTCTGAAATTTTTTGGCAGTCGTCTTCTTTGAGTCCGATAAATGATGCGTTTTTCATACTTCTTTATATTATATTGGTTTAAATTTAAATTTTCTGTAAAAGTGGTATTTTTTAAGGGTTGCGCTCTTTTATAATTGAATATATTTTACAGTAATCAAATTCATGGAAATATTGTGCCGAAAATAGGTTTGCATGATTGATGATACTTATCTTTGGTATTTTTATAATGAATATAAATAATGGTATTTAAGAATAAAAGTTTATTTTTTGTTATCTCTTTTTTTGCTGCGGTTTGTTTGGGATATTATTTCAATTCAGTTAGGCAGACAGAAGGCTCTTTTACTTATCTTATTGATGATGCCTATATTCATTTGGCAATAGCCAAGAATTTTGCTCTTCACAAAGTTTGGGGGATTACACAATATCAGTTTTCATCTACTTCATCATCACCATTGTTTACTTTTATCATAAGTGTTCTTATCAGGATTTTTGGTGATAATGACGTGCTGCCTTTATATTTTAACATGTTTTGCGGCTTTGGGATTGTTTTTTATTTAGTTAAATATTTCTCGACGGTTTTTGATACGGTAATTCCTGTTGTGTCGTCTGTTTTGTTTACACTCTTTTTTTCTGTTCTCCATGTTCAGCTGCTATCCGGAATGGAGCATATCTTTCATGTATTGCTGATTGTTGTAAATATCTGGTGTTTTTCCAGAATGAGCAGCTTAAAATCTGCTGTTGCCGGTTTCTATTTATCGTTAATGTTGATGGGATTGGTAAGATTTGAGAGTATGTTTTATTTTGCTATTCTTTCGGTTGTCTTTCTTCTCGCAAAAAAATGGAAAGAATCACTAGCTGTGTTATTGGCTGGTTTTATTCCTATACTTATTTTCTGTTATTTTAATTATCTTCAGGATGGATATTTTTTTCCAAATTCTGTTGTTGTAAAAGGCACAAAATTCAATTTTGAAGACGGCTTTCTCCATCAGTTAAAAGTTATTTTTCTGGATCAGTTGCTGTTGAATATCAGTTTTTATAAAATTGGTGTCTTTCCCATTTTAATGAGTATTTTCATTGTTGGCAGAGAAATTTACAAAAAGAAGATGTATAATATAATTCAGACTAATTTTCTGCTGATTGTTTTCTCGCTGTTAATGATCTGTCATTCTCTTTTTGCAGAGCTTAAAGGCAGCTTCCGATATGAAGCTTATATTCTTACCGGTTTTTCAATGGTTATAATTCCAAAGATAAGTGGTATTTTTTGTGATTTCAAAGCTTACATTAAAAGAGAAAAAATTTTGTCTGTATTAGTTTTGATGAATGTTTTGCTTTTATGCTATAAAACTGTATACGCTCACAGAATGCTTGATAAAGGCGGTAAAAATATTTATGAACAGCAGATGCAGTCTGCAAAATTTCTGCATACCTATTATAATAACTCTAAAGTTGTGGCTAATGATATTGGTGCAATCAGCTATTACACAGACATTCATTTGTTGGATACTGCCGGATTAGGCTCAAAAGAGACAATACGTTTTAATGAAAATAAGAAAAAAGCAGACAAAAACTTTGAAAAGTTTCTTACTCAATACACATCAGATCATCAATACGAAATCGCTATTATTTATGATGAATGGCTCAACGGTTTTGTTCCTGAAACATGGAAAAAGGTTGCTGTGCTTACTATACAAGATGGAGTGATGGTAGCAAAAAGCTCAGTTTCTGTTTATGCTGTAGATGATAATGTGGATCAGCTTAGGCGGAATATTAAAAATTTCAGTTGGAACAGTAATGTAAAAGTTGTAGTGATTGACTAATCTTAAATTCCTGAAAATTAATTTTTAACAAAAAAAGAATATTTAGTATAACTGCTTGTAGATTAAAAAATTATTCATATTTTTGCACCCTAAAATAAAAAGCAATTAAATGCCTACTATTCAACAATTAGTAAGAAAAGGAAGAGCCACACTTGCCAAGAAGAGCAAATCGGCTGCCCTTGATTCTTGTCCACAAAGACGAGGTGTATGTACGAGAGTATATACTACCACTCCTAAGAAACCTAACTCTGCACTAAGAAAAGTTGCAAGGGTAAGACTTTCTAACGGTAAAGAAGTCAACGCCTACATCCCGGGCGAAGGACATAATCTTCAAGAGCACTCGATAGTATTGGTTAGAGGCGGAAGGGTGAAAGACCTACCGGGAGTACGTTACCACATCGTAAGAGGTGCATTAGACACAGCAGGTGTAAATGGAAGAACGCAGAGAAGATCTAAGTATGGAGCTAAGAGACCTAAACCAGGACAAGCTGCAGCTGCACCAGCAAAAGGAAAGAAAAAATAATCATTAAATAAGGTACAGAAACAATGAGAAAGACAAAAGCGAAAAAAAGACCGTTGTTACCAGATCCGAAATTTAATGATCAATTGGTAACGAGATTCGTTAATAACTTAATGCTTGACGGTAAGAAGTCAATCGCATTCAAAATTTTCTATGATGCATTGGATATCGTAGAAACTAAAAAAGGAGATACTGAGAAAACAGCCCTTGAAATCTGGAAAGATGCATTAACTAACGTTATGCCTCACGTAGAAGTACGTTCCAGAAGAGTAGGTGGTGCTAACTTCCAGATTCCTATGCCAATCAGAGCAGATAGAAAGATTTCTATGGCAATGAAATGGTTAATCAAGTATTCTAAAGCCAGAAATGATAAGTCTATGGCTTTAAAATTGGCTAATGAAGTTGTAGCTGCTTCAAGAGAAGAAGGTGCTGCTTTCAAAAAGAAATCTGATACTCACAAAATGGCGGAAGCTAACAAAGCTTTCTCACACTTCAAATTCTAATCTGAAATGGGAAGAGATCTTAAATTTACAAGAAATATCGGTATTGCTGCTCACATTGATGCAGGTAAGACTACCACTACAGAAAGGATTTTATTCTATACAGGTGTAAACCACAAAATTGGAGAGGTTCACGATGGTGCTTCTACAATGGACTGGATGGAACAGGAAGCAGAAAGAGGTATTACAATTACTTCTGCTGCAACTACTTGTAACTGGAATTTCCCAACAGATCAAGGGAAGAAATTACCTGAAACAAAACCTTACCACTTCAACATTATCGATACACCGGGACACGTTGACTTCACAGTAGAAGTAAACAGATCTTTGAGAGTATTGGATGGTTTGGTATTCCTTTTCTCTGCAGTAGACGGAGTAGAGCCTCAGTCTGAAACCAACTGGAGATTGGCTGACAACTACAAAGTTGCGAGAATGGGATTCGTAAACAAAATGGACCGTCAAGGTGCTGACTTCTTGAATGTTGTAAAACAAGTGAAAGAAATGTTAGGGTCTAATGCAGTTCCAATCGTTTTGCCAATCGGTGCTGAAGAAGATTTTAAAGGAGTTGTAGACTTAATTAAAAACAGAGCGATCATCTGGGATGAAGCAGGACAAGGTGCTACTTATGAAGTAGTTCCGATTCCTGAAGATATGAAGGATGAAGTTCTTGAATATAGAGAAAAATTAGTAGAAGCTGTAGCTGATTACGATGAGACTTTGATGGAGAAATTCTTCGAAGATCCAGATTCAATTTCTGAAGAGGAAATCAACGAAGCATTAAGAAAAGCTACTATTGATCTTTCTATCATTCCAATGACTTGTGGTTCTTCTTTCAAGAATAAAGGAGTACAGTTTATGTTGGATGCTGTTTGTAAATATCTTCCTTCTCCGTTAGATAAGGATAATATCGCAGGAACAGACCCAAGAACTGATGCTGAAATCGAAAGAAAACCATCTGTTGATGAGCCTTTCTCTGCATTAGCTTTCAAAATTGCTACTGACCCTTTCGTAGGTAGATTAGCATTCTTCAGAGCTTATTCAGGAAGATTGGATGCTGGTTCTTATGTTCTAAACACAAGATCTGGTAACAAAGAAAGAATCTCAAGAATCTATCAGATGCACGCTAACAAGCAAAATCCGGTTGAGTTTATTGAGGCTGGTGATATTGGTGCTGCTGTAGGATTTAAAGATATTAAAACAGGAGATACGTTATCTGATGAAAAGAACCCGATCGTTCTTGAATCAATGATCTTCCCGGATCCGGTAATCGGTATCGCTGTTGAGCCTAAAACGAAAGCTGACCAGGATAAAATGGGTAACGCTTTGGCTAAACTAGCTGAAGAAGATCCTACGTTCCAGGTTAAGACTGACGAGGCTTCAGGACAAACTATTATCTCTGGTATGGGTGAGCTTCACTTGGATATCATCGTAGATCGTATGAGAAGAGAGTTTAAAGTAGAGGTTAACCAAGGTCAGCCACAGGTAGAATACAAAGAAGCATTGACGCAAACTGCTAACCACAGAGAGGTTTACAAAAAGCAATCCGGTGGTAGAGGTAAGTTCGCTGATATCGTATTTACTATTGGTCCTGCAGACGAAGGTAAAGTAGGTCTTGAGTTCATCAACGAAATCAAAGGTGGTAATATTCCAAAAGAATTTATTCCTTCTGTTGAAAAAGGATTCAGAGAGGCTATGAAGAATGGTCCTTTGGCTGGATTTGAAGTTGAGGCAATGAAAATTGTTTTAAAAGACGGATCTTACCACCAGGTTGACTCAGATCAGTTATCTTTCGAATTGGCTGCAAAATTAGGTTTCAAAGAATCTGGTAGAGCTGCTAAAGCAGTAATCATGGAGCCGATCATGAAGCTGGAAGTAGTAACTCCTGAAGAATATATGGGTGATATCGTAGGTGACCTTAACAGAAGAAGAGGTACAGTAAACGGTATGGATGACAGAAATAACGCTAAAGTTATCAAAGCTTTCGTTCCGCTTTCTGAAATGTTTGGTTATGTAACTTCTCTTAGAACTTTATCTTCAGGTAGAGCAACATCTTCAATGGAATTTGAAAGATATGAAGCTGCTCCTTCTAACGTTGCTGAAGACGTAATCGCTAAGGCTAAAGGTTAATATTTAAATTAGATTAAAATGTCACAAAGAATCAGAATAAAACTTAAATCTTACGATTACAATTTAGTAGATAAATCTGCAGAGAAAATCGTAAAAACGGTAAAGGCTACCGGTGCTGTTGTAAACGGACCGATTCCATTGCCAACAAACAAGAGAATCTTCACAGTGTTGAGATCTCCGCACGTAAACAAGAAAGCAAGAGAGCAGTTCCAATTATCAGCTCATAAGAGATTGATGGATATTTACTCTTCTTCTTCTAAAACTGTAGATGCTCTAATGAAATTAGAACTTCCTTCAGGAGTTGACGTAGAAATTAAAGTGTGATAATTTAAATTGTCATAATTATATAATCCCTTTTCGCAAGAAGAGGGATTTTTTATGTTATCGTAAGCTTTAATTCCAAAATTATTGATATATTTACTGAAACCAATTTCATGTATAGATTTCTTTTACTTTTGTTGCCAATATTTTTTTCTGCCCAAAATCACCGTTTTATTTATGAGGTAAATTTTAAAAAGGACTCAACAGAGAATCTGCACGCAAAAGAATTTTATTTTTTAGATATTGGTTCAGAAGAAATTTTCTATTATGGAAGAGATTATTTTGTGCTGGATTCTCTGCGGAAAAACAATCTGCCTATTGAATTTAAAACGATGCCAAGCTTAACAAATATTACCATTCATAAAAACGGAAGCAGCAATTATGATGAATATGAATTGTTAGAATATGATATGATCAAACTTACATCGGAAAATAAGCAAAACTGGAAGCTTCTCAATGATAAAAAGCAGATTGACCAATACAATGTGCAAAAAGCAGAGACGTTTTGGGGCGGAAGAAAGTGGACTGCGTGGTTTACCACTGAAATCCCTTTTCAGGAAGGACCGTACAAATTTTCCGGTTTGCCGGGAATGATTCTGGAACTGAAAGACGATCAAAATAACTATTCTTTTAAAGTGATTAGGTCGTATAAATTAGATATTGTTCAGAATAAGGATATGTTCGGTATATTTCTGAAAAATGCTGCACCGGTTTCTCTGCAAAAATATTATAAAATCAAAATTTCTCATTATCAGGATCCGCTGAGTTTCTTGAAAAACGGAATGATGGATATGAAGAATTATGAAGGTGTTTTCCTGAAAGATGGTACAAAAGTTACACATGACAACCATAAACAAGTGATTCAAGAACAACAAAAGTTGATCCGCAAATACAATAATCCTATTGAACTTGATAAAGCAGTACAATATCCTTAATAGAACTAAATAAAATTATTGTCACAAAATTTTTATATAAAATAGTATTATGTATTGCAAGGTTCTGTTTTATTTTTAAATTTGTAAAAAAATAAAAACTTATGCGAATATTTGCTCTACTCTTTTTAATTATCTCTGCGACTTCTATTGCACAAACTCACCGTTTTATTTATGAGTACCATTATAAAACTGATTCTACTTCTTTAGAACACAGAAAGACGAATATGGTCTTGGATGTTAATCCATCAGATGTCAAATTTTACAATTACGAATTTGTAAAAACCGATTCTGCTAATATAACCAAAGGCAGAAATCATATCATTTGGGATGATACTCCTGTTGTGATAAGAAAAAGAAATACGAACATTAACAACAATTACATTAATCTACAGAATATGTTTATTGTTGAAACTGAAGATCGGGTACAGTGGAAACTTACTAATGAAACCAAGGCTTCTGGTAACTACCAATTGCAAAAAGCAACAACTGATTTTGGCGGTAGAAACTGGACGGCATGGTTTAACAAAGACATCAATTTAAGTGAAGGACCGTACAAGTTTCGCGGCTTGCCCGGAATGATCTTCGAATTATATGATGATAAAGACCAGTTTAAATTCTCTTTAGTTAAAAGTTATCAATTAGCAAAAACGTATGAAACCAGAAATATTATTGAAAATTTTGCAGGACAAAAACCGGTTAAAATTCCGGAATCACGACTTAACAAAATGATCATGGATAATTTTAATGATCCGCTGCGTGAGTTTAAAGAACATTACAAAAACAATACAGATCCAACTGCGCATTTTATGGTGATGGGAATTGAAGTAAAAAGTCCTGAACAAATTAAAGAGCTTTCGGATAAACTGCAGGATCATTTAAGAAAGCATAATAATCCGATAGAGCTTAATAAGGCTATAGTGTATCCTAAAAAATAAATTCATTATTCACTCTGATAAAGTTTTTCCTTAAATTGCTTCTAAAATTAAGGAAATGAAAAAATCGGATAAATCAATCTTCGAAAAATTTGCGAACTGGGCTACAAAGTTTACCGGGAGTTCTTTTGCATTTCTTACAGCAGTTTCCATCGTGATAATCTGGGCTGTTTCAGGTCCGTTTTTTAAATATTCTGAAACCTGGCAATTGGTTATTAACACGGGAACCACAATCATTACTTTTTTAATGGTTTTCCTCATTCAGAAATCTCAAAATAAAGATTCAAAAGCAATTCAGATTAAACTGAATGAGCTGATTGCTGCGAATGAAAAAGCCAGTAACAGAATTGTAGATATTGAAGATCTTACCGAAAAAGAGTTGGATCAATTGCATTGTTATTACGAAAAACTGGCAGATTTTGCTGAAGAAGATTCAGATATCCACGCATCCCATTCTATTGATGAGGCAAAAAGAAATCAGGATAAAAAACATGAATATTTCAGGGAAAAACACGAGCAATGGCTTCAAACCCAGAAAAACAAAAAGGAATCAATTTGATTCCTTTTTTTACTTATGGCAATAAACTTATCTTTTCATAAAATACTCAAAGTAGCTGCAGCTTCCCATCAGTGCTTTCGCAGTCTCAGTATCTGAGTACTGTGATTTCAACTGGGTAAAATAATTACGGTATTTTTGATTTTTAAGCTGAGCCATTTGCTTTTCATGGGCATCGTTTTTTTCAGACCATTTCGGATCAGCGTAATCTATATTGCCAGGATGTTTCGTCTCGTACTGATAATACTTGCCTTGTTCTGCGCTTGCCATCTGAAAGAGAATTCTGGCTTTTTGTTCTCTGTCGTTACTGAGATTCAGTGCTTTCTGATAATAATTCAGGCTTAGATCAAAATTATCAGGCTCAATAAAAGTTGTATAAGCAAAATTCTTGTAATAATACTGATATGGAGTTTCTTTTTCTGTTGTCCAGAAATCGTATTTGCCGCCATTGCTGTTATCAACATCCATTACAAAAAGATGTCGGTAATAGCCAAGAATTGACGTATTGTACAACACATTTCCGATCAGTTGATTTGCTTTGGAAGCTTTAAGATCTTTTCCGTTCCCTATTTTTTTAAGTTGAATCAGAGCATTTGCTAATTCAAGCTTGTTCATTTTAGATTTGATGAAAGGAAAAGCCGAGTAATCTTCTGCTTTCATGCTTTCTGCATCAGAACTTTGAAAGCTTTCCCAAACATTATGTCCGAAAACAAAATTCGGAATATTGTTGAAGCCGTCATAAATTTCACCATTATAAATCAGCTTTTCATAGTTTCCGGTTTCTGGATTATATCGTTGATAGCTGTCTCTCGGGATTCCGGAAAACTTTTGGGCTTTTTGATAATACATTTTAGCCTTATCAAAATCTGCCATTTTCATTGCTCTGTCGCCATAAATATTTACAAAAAAGGCTTCAATATTTCCTACATTATTAAGATTTTTAGCAATGATCTGCTTTTCAAATTCCGTTTTATCAGGCTTTCTGTAAAATTCCTCAACGCTCTTCACCAGACTGGAATTTGGGTTATACTGTAAGTCGGAAAGTGTATTATTCATCAGGAAAGATTTGCCGTCTTCACCCTGAAGGAAATATCGGTTTGCCAAAACATCTTTCAGGAATTCAGCGGTTGAGGGCACTTTACCGTAATATTCATATCTGTTAATCTCTGTGCTGTCTTTTTCTGAGATAGGTTTTTCTATGAAATATTTCGCATAATTTTTCATTAAATGATCTTCATATTCCGCATCAATTTTAGGCTGTGAAACAATATCGTTCAAGACTTTCATTCGCTTGATTTCTTCAAGATATTCAGGGTTATTGGTTTTGATTTCTGCTAAAATTTCACTGCTTTGCTGATAATCTTTTTTCAGAAATTTTAAATAAGCATCAGCAATCTGCCAATATTCATCTTTAGATTTTCCTTTAGTTTTTGAGGTAAATTTTTCCAGGTCGTCTAAAAAATCTTTTTGATTTTCATTCTGATCGTAATAGTAAGCGTTATTTTTGATATAAGTAGGAATTCTGTCAGGATTCTCAAACAGCTCATCATTACTTTGTGCTGATTTGTCTTCTGTTTTGTCAGATTTTTTTCCACCAAAGAGATTTTTAAAGAAAAGAACAATTTTCTGCCAGAAACTGAGTTCTTTCTTTATCTCAGTCTTCGGCGTTGTTTCAGTATTATCTTTTTTATCTGAAGCTTTATCAGAATTTTTTGAAGCATAGTAATAAGTTGGAAGATAATTTCTTTCTAATTCATTAATGCTTCTGGCTGCCATTACTTTCAGAATTTCAGAATCAGGATCTATTTCGTACATCTTTTCCATCATTGGAATCGGATTGGTAAAATCTTCGTATCCTAAAAGAAAGTACGCCATATTTTTTTCTTCATTGGTTCCGGCTCTTTTTAATATGTTGTTAAAAGAGGCAGAATCCGAAAGTTTCATCGAAACAAAAGAAGATTCTTTACGGCTTTTAGAATTCATAAATACCTGAAAGAAATTCCAGTTTGCTTCATTCCATAACTGTAGTCCTCTTTGTGCTCCGGCAAGCTGATCAAGTGCCATATAATAAGGTGCGCCTTTTAGTTTAATCGGCTGGACGTAAGTTTGGAATGCCTTAACCGCAGCGTCGTAATTTCTTGTATAATGATTCAATCTTACCAGCTGATAGCCGTAACGTTGTTTGATTTCAGGATTTTTTGCAGCATTATATAAAGAAGTAAGCGCAGAAATTGTTTTTTTGTAATCTAGCTGGGTCGCATTTTTATCATTTTCATTTTCTCTGTAGTAAAACGAGTCTGCTCCTTCTACATAATTGATTCTCATGTAAGGTTCCAGATACTTTGCTTCAATTAAATAATCTATGGCTTCTCGGTATTTAGCATAAAAACCTGTTCCCAGTTTATTTAAAAGCTTATTGTTTGGTGTTCCTTTTTTTAAGGCATTCAAATCATTCATGCTTAGAGTATTCACGAGATAATCGGTTTCCGGGTAGCTTAGCTGATTGCCAAAAAATTTCCGCCACGATTCTATATTTTCATTGGGAATCTGTGATGCTTTGAAATCAGTATAAAATCTTGATGAATAATTATGTAAAAAAGGAAGATATGATTTGTCTTTTATAATGCTTTGAGTAAAAAGATTAAAGTAATCATAATCAGGATCAGACCATGCGCAGGCTTCGGTATTTGTATAGAATAGCGATGCAGCTGCAATGCTCAGTATATACTTTTTCATATTGTTCAGGTGTTTTTATTGTTCTTATTTTTTATTGCATTCAAGCATTGATAAGTGTGAAAAAATTATGTCCGGATTTACAATTTTTTTGTTTGTGAAACTAAACTTTTAAATCTATCATTCGGTTTCGCTCAAAAATTTCGTCCTTCCACAAATTTAGCATCTAATTGATAATATATAATATTATATTCACCGATTTTTTTATCTAAAAACTGGATCGCTTCATCCAAGTGTTTTTCAGAAATTTCTTCCACTTTTACGGTAAAACCTTTGCTGAGAAAATGTCTAAAATAAAAACCGTCTTTTATCACTTCAATTTTATTTTCAGAGATTTTTTTGAAACCTGCATGATCAAGATCCTTTGTAGAAAGCGCATTAATGAGTTTGTGTTTTCCCAAATGATTGGTAACAATTCCCCATGAATAAATGGGAAGCGCGACATCAATTTTTTCTATCGGATAATTTTCAAGCTGAGCCAGATAGCTTTTCATAATATTCAAATCAAGAATAGAATTTTTATCTGAATGTTCTAAAGGTGAAGAAGTAGAGTAGCACATTAAGTATACTTTTTCAACCGGTGGAATTCCTGTGAGATCTTTATCTTTTACCTGATGGAGGCGTAGGGTACAGGTAATTTGTTTTTTCGAAATCTTTTTTAATTGTTGTAAGAATTCAAAATAATCGTCTTTGGTCCCGGAAGTCCAGTCGCAGTCAATTTGTATTTCATCATTGACTTTGAGATTGTAATCAGCGATTTTCTTTTTTATTAAATCATCTACTTTTTCTGCAAGAAAGGTAATTTCACTTTTTTCAATGTTGATAAAACTTCGATTCGTAATAAAAACCGTCGGAACAATTTTTTTTTGTTCTTTAAAGCTTTTGTTTTTAGTAATGACAGCTACAGGCTCAAATTTATTATTAATCTTATCAACATCAAAAAACCTTGTGTACAAAAGCGGTATATCTGCTTTACCTAAGCTTTCTCTTTCGGTAGTATTCAGACTGAGATTTGTTTTCCAGTAATAAAAAGTATAGGGATGGTTTGGTTTTTTTGAGCAGGAGATAAATAGAAACAGCAAAAGAAAGATGATGTATTTTTTCATGAGTTTACTTTCAGGTTTTAAATTTACAAAATACTGTCATCATTTTTTTTCAAATTAAGATCTAAAATCGTTTAACTTTCTATAAATCAAAATATTTTAGCTCAAATATTTGTCAGATTAAAAATTATTCATAAATTTGCACACTCATTTTAGGGGAGGAGTATGCCTAATTCAGACTTAGTAATTACTTGAGAACTCGAAAAATGAGAACAGATACAAGAAAATTTTATAACATATTATATAAATAATGTCAGGTATTATTGGTAAAAAAATCGGTATGACATCTTTGTTTAACGAAGAAGGGAAAAACATTCCTTGTACAGTTATTCAGGCTGGTCCGTGCTCGGTTTTACAGGTCAGAACCATTGAAAAAGACGGTTATAAGTCAGTTCAGTTAGGTTTCGATGACAAGAGTGAGAAGAACGTTGGTAAAGCGTTAGCTGGTCATTTCAAAAAGGCTGGTTCAGCTCCTAAGGCTAAGTTGGTAGAATTCTACAGAGAGTTCGTAGACGAAGTAAAAGTAGGAGAAGAAGTAAAGGTAGACTTGTTCAACGAAGGAGAATTCGTAGACGTAACAGGTACTTCAAAAGGTAAAGGCTTCCAGGGTGTTGTTAAAAGACACGGATTTGGAGGTGTAATGCAGGCAACTCATGGTCAGCACAACAGACTTAGAGCTCCAGGTTCTATCGGTGCTGGTTCAGACCCTTCAAGAGTATTCAAAGGGATGAGAATGGCTGGAAGAATGGGAGGTAAGCAGGTAACTGTACAAAACCTTCAGGTGTTAAAAGTGGATCAAGAACAAAATCTTTTAGTAGTAAAAGGTGCTGTTCCGGGAGCTAAAAATTCTTATGTAATTATCAGAAAATGGAACTAGTAGTATTAAATACATCAGGAAAAGAGACCGGAAGAAAAGTAACTCTTGACGAATCAGTATTCGGAATTGAGCCAAATCAGCACGCGGTTTACTTAGAGGTTAAACAGTACCTTGCTGCACAAAGACAAGGGACTCATAAAGCAAAAGAAAGAAGCGAAATTACTGCTTCTACCAAAAAACTTAAGAAGCAAAAAGGATCTGGTTCTGCTAGATATGGTGATATTAAATCTCCAACTTTCAGAGGTGGGGGTAGAGTATTTGGGCCAAAACCAAGAGATTACAGATTCAAATTGAACAAAGCTCTTAAGAGATTGGCTAAAAAATCTGTTTTATCTCAGAAAATGAGAGATAACAGCATTAAAGTTTTAGAAGATATGAGCTTAAATGCTCCTAAGACTAAAGATTTCATTACTTTATTAGATGCATTGACACTAAACGGTAAAAAATCTTTATTCATTCTTCCTGAAGCTAACAAGAATGTATATTTATCTTCAAGAAACTTACCTAAAACTAAAGTAATGAACTTCAATGAAGTTAGTTCTTACGATTTGATCAATGCAGGTGAGATTGTATTCTTTGAAGGTGCAGTTGAAAAATTCCAGGAAAATTTAAAGAAATAAATCATGTCAGTTATTATTAAACCAGTTATTTCAGAAAAGGCTAATTACCTTACAGATTTAAGAGGTTCTTATTCTTTCTTGGTAGATACTAAGGCGAATAAAATCCAGATCAAAAAGGCTGTAGAAGCGGCTTACGGTGTAAAAGTAGCAGACGTTAATACAATGATTTATGCTCCGAAGGTTTCTTCAAAATACACTAAAAAAGGTCTTCAAGTAGGAAAGACAAACAAATTGAAAAAAGCGGTAATCAAACTTGCTGAAGGTGAGGTTATCGATATTTTTGCTGTAAATTAATTATTAATTATAAATAATAGTAATGTCTGTTAGAAAATTAAAACCTATCACCCCGGGACAGAGATTCAGAATTGTAAACAATTTTGAGGAAATTACTACCAACAAACCAGAGAAATCTCTTACAGTTGGTATTAAAAAGTCAGGTGGACGTAACCAAACAGGTAAAATGACCATGCGTTACACCGGAGGTGGACACAAAAAGAAATACAGAATTATTGACTTCAAAAGAAACAAAGCAAACGTTGAAGCAACTGTAAAATCTGTAGAATACGATCCAAACAGAACTGCATTTATCGCTTTATTAGAATACGCAGACGGAGAGAAGAGATATATCATCGCTCCGAACGGTATCAAAGTAGATCAGAAAGTAGTTTCAGGTGAAAGCGTAGAACCAAATGTAGGTAACGCAATGAAATTGAAAAATATTCCATTGGGTACTGTGATTTCTTGTGTTGAAATGAAGCCTGGACAAGGTGCTATTTTAGCAAGAAGTGCTGGTTCTTCAGCTCAATTGACTTCAAGAGACGGAAAATATGCAATCATCAAATTGCCTTCAGGAGAATCCAGAATGATCCTTACTGAATGTATGGCAATGATTGGTTCGGTTTCTAACTCTGATCACCAATTAACGGTATCAGGTAAAGCTGGTAGAAGCAGATGGTTAGGTAGAAGACCAAGAACAAGAGCGGTAGTAATGAACCCTGTAGATCACCCGATGGGTGGTGGTGAAGGACGTTCTTCCGGAGGTCACCCAAGATCTAGAAACGGTAAGCCATCTAAAGGTTACAAAACTAGAAAGAAAAATAAAGTGTCTAACCGTTACATCGTATCTAAAAGAAAATAATTATGGCAAGATCACTTAAAAAAGGACCATTCATTCATCATACTTTAGATAAGAAGGTTCAGGCAAATATAGAGTCTGGTAAGAAGACAGTTATCAAAACTTGGTCTAGAGCGTCTATGATCTCTCCGGACTTTGTAGGACAAACTATTGCTGTACACAACGGGAAATCTTTTATCCCTGTTTATGTTACAGAAAACATGGTGGGTCACAAGTTAGGCGAATTTTCTCCAACAAGATCTTTCAGAGGTCATGGTGGTAACAAAAACAAAGGAAGTAGATAATCATGGGATCTAGAAAACAAGATAGCGCAATCGCAAGAAAAGAAGCTAACAAAGACGTTGTTAAAGCTTCATTAAACAACTGCCCGTCTTCTCCGAGAAAAATGAGATTAGTAGCGGATATCATCAGAGGAGAGCAGGTTGATAAAGCACTTTACATCCTAAAATATTCTAAAAAAGAAGCCTCTAACAAATTGGAGAAATTACTTCTTTCTGCTATGGCAAACTGGCAGGTGAAAAACGAAGGAGCTGACATTGAGGAAGCAAACCTAATCGTGAAAGAAATATTCGTGGACAGTGCAAGACAATTGAAGAGACTGAGACCAGCTCCACAAGGTAGAGGGTACAGAATCAGAAAAAGATCAAACCACGTTACATTAATCTTAGGTAATAAAGAAAATTAATTCAAGGTATGGGACAGAAGACAAATCCAATTGGTAACAGATTAGGTATCATCAGAGGATGGGATTCTAACTGGTTTGGCGGAAACGATTATGGAGACAGAATCGCGGAAGACTACAAAATCAGAAGATACCTTGAAGCAAGATTATCTAAAGGTGGGATTTCAAGAATTTATATTGAAAGAACATTAAAATTAGTAACCGTAACGATCACTACTGCAAGACCGGGATTAATCATCGGTAAAGGAGGTCAGGAAGTTGATAAATTGAAAGAAGAGTTGAAAAAATTGACTAAAAAGGATATTCAGATCAACATCTTTGAAATCAAAAGACCTGAGCTTGATGCAGTATTAGTTGCTGACAGCATTGCTAAACAAATCGAAAACAGAATCTCTTACAGAAGAGCTGTGAAGATGGCAATCGCTTCTACGATGAGAATGGGTGCTGAAGGTATTAAAGTTCAGATCTCTGGTAGATTAAACGGAGCTGAAATGGCAAGATCTGAGTCTTTCAAAGACGGAAGAATTCCATTATCAACTTTCAGAGCAGATATTGATTACCATATCGGTGAGGCATTGACTCAGTACGGTAAGTTGGGAGTTAAAGTTTGGATCATGAAAGGAGAAGTTTATGGTAAAAGAGAACTTTCTCCATTAGTGGGACAACAAAAGAAAGGGCCTTCAGGAGGTGGAAACAGAGGAGATAGAGAAAACAGAAGACCTTCAAGAGATAAAAAAAATAATTAATTAGAAGTTAGAAGATAGGAATTAGAAATTAGATCTTCCGTTACAAGAACTGATTTAAATTTTATCTAACATCTAACATCTAACATCTAACATCTTATTAAATTATGTTACAACCAAAAAGAACCAAATTCCGTAGAGTTCATAAGATGAAAATGAAGGGGAATGCCCAAAGAGGTAATCAACTTGCTTATGGAACTTTCGGAATCAAAGCAACAGAAGGTGCTTGGATCACTGCAAGACAAATTGAAGCTGCGCGTATCGCTGCGACAAGATATATGAAGAGAGAAGGTCAGCTATGGATCAAAATCTTCCCGGATAAGCCAATTACTAAAAAACCTGCGGAAGTACGTATGGGTAAAGGTAAAGGTGCTGTGGAATATTGGGTAGCTGTAGTAAAACCTGGTAAAATTATGTTTGAAGTAGGCGGAGTTCCTTACGAAGTAGCGAAAGAAGCTCTTAGACTTGCTGCACAAAAATTACCTGTAGTGACCAAATTTGTAGTTGCTAACGATTTTGTTAAACCTATTTAATCTCTGAATACAATGAAAAAAGCTGAAATTAAAAATCTAAGCGCGGGAGATCTTCAAAATAAACTGGCTGAAGCTAAAGCTGAATTCACAAAAATGAAATTGGCTCACAAAATCAGCCCGCTTGAGAACCCGATTCAAATCAGAGATTTGAGAAAAACAATCGCAAGATTAAACACTGAGTTAACTAACAAACAATAATTTCATTTTACAATGGATAGAAATTTAAGAAAAGAAAGAATCGGAGTGGTTTCCAGCAATAAAATGGAAAAAACTATTGTTGTTAGCGAAACTACGAGAGTAAAACACCCGATGTACGGTAAATTCGTTTTGAAAACGAAAAAATATACTGCACACGACGAAAACAACGAATGCGCAGAAGGAGATACAGTTTTGATCCAGGAAACTAGACCTTTGAGCAAGAACAAGAGATGGAGATTAGTAAGAATCATTGAAAAAGCTAAGTAATAATGTTACAAACAGAATCAAGATTAAAAGTTGCTGATAACACAGGTGCTAAAGAAGTATTGGTTATCAGAGTTCTGGGAGGAACCAGAAGAAGATATGCTTCAGTTGGTGATAAAATCGTTGTTACTATCAAAGATTCTACACCATCAGGAAACGCTAAAAAAGGTCAGGTATCTAAAGCTGTAGTAGTAAGAACTAAAAAAGCTGTAAGAAGAAAAGATGGTTCGTACATCAAATTCGAAGACAATGCTTGTGTATTGCTAAACGCAGCGGGAGAAATGAGAGGAACTCGTGTTTTCGGACCGGTTGCCCGTGAGTTGAGAGACAAAGAATATATGAAAATCATTTCATTAGCTCCTGAAGTACTTTAATATTTAAAATTTTAAAAAAATGTCAAAGTTAAAAATAAAAAGAGGAGATAACGTAATCATTACCACTGGTAAAAAAGAGATCAAGGGTAAAACTGGTGAAGTTATTGAAGTGATCAAAAAAGAAGGAAGAGACCCTAGAGTTATCGTTGCAGGACTTAATATCGTTAAAAAACACGTTAAGCCTTCAGCTTCTAACCCTCAAGGAGGAATCACTGAGAAGGAAGCTTCTATTCATATCTCAAACGTAGCTTTAGTTGGTAAAGACGGAAAAGCTATCAAAGTAGGTTACAAAATCGAAGGAGATAAGAAAGTAAGAATCAACAAGAAAACGGGTGAAACTTTATAATTTTAAATAACACATGGAATATATAGCAAGACCCAAAAAAGCATATAAAGAAACGATTGTTCCTGCAATGATGGAAGAATTCGGATACAAATCAGTAATGCAGGTACCAAAACTTGAGAAAATTATTTTATCTCAAGGTTTAGGTGACGCTACAGCTGATAAAAAAATCATCGATTATGCTGTTGAAGAATTAACGAATATCACTGGTCAAAAGGCTGTTGGTACGATCTCTAAGAAAGATGAAGCTGCTTTCAAATTAAGAAAAGGTATGCCTGTAGGTGCTAAGGTAACTCTTAGAGCAAACAAAATGTACGAATTCTTAGACAGATTGACTTCTTCTGCTTTGCCACGTATCAGAGATTTCTCTGGAATCAAGGCTGAAGGTTTCGATGGTAGAGGTAATTATAACTTAGGTATTACTGAGCAAATTATCTTCCCTGAAATCGTAATTGATAAAGTAAAGAAAATCCAAGGGATGGACATCACTTTTGTTACAACTGCGAAGACAGATAAAGAAGCTAAAGCATTATTAACTCACTTCGGTTTACCATTCAAAAAGAACTAAGAAATGGCAAAAGAATCAATGAAAGCGCGTGAGCGCAAAAGAGAAGCTACAGTAGCTAAATACGCTGAAAAAAGAAAAGCTTTGAAAGAAGCAGGTGATTATGAAGCTCTTCAGAAGTTGCCTAAAAACGCTTCTCCTGTAAGATTACACAACAGATGTAAATTGACAGGAAGACCAAGAGGATATATGAGAACGTTCGGAATTTCCAGAGTAACTTTCAGAGAAATGGCAAACAACGGTCTTATCCCGGGAGTTAAAAAAGCCAGTTGGTAATAATTACTAATTAAAAATCGGGGCAATTAAGTTGTCTGGATACTAAAGAATAAAAATATCAGACCTAAGTTTTCTGAAGTCTGATATTTTATCTTCAAGTCCTTTCAATACTGATTGTCTTTAACCAATAATTTAAAATAGAAAAATGGTAACAGATCCAATTTCAGATTTCCTAACAAGAGTAAGGAACGCACAAAGCGCAGGCCACAAAGTGGTGGAAATTCCTGCATCGAAAATCAAAAAGGAGATTACTAAGATCTTATTTGATCAGGGGTATATCTTAAACTACAAGTTTGAGGATAACGCTGTTCAGGGAACGATCAAAATCGCTTTAAAGTACGACAAGCAAACCAACAAACCGGCTATCAAGTCTATTCAAAGAGCTTCTAGACCAGGTTTAAGACAGTACAAAGGTTCTGCGGAACTTCCAAGAGTATTGAATGGTTTGGGTATTTCTATCATCTCTACTTCTAAAGGAGTAATGACTGACAAGAAAGCTAGAGAAGAAAAAGTAGGCGGTGAAGTAATCTGCTATGTTTATTAATTTTTAATCAAAGGAAAATGTCAAGAATTGGTAAAGCAATTATAACAATTCCCGCTGGTGTTACCATCACTGAGAAAGAAGGTGTAGTAACGGTAAAAGGTTCTAAAGGAGAACTTTCTCAGGAGCTTACAGAGGGAATTACTTTAGAGCAGAAAGATGGAGAACTTACAGTTAACAGACCATCTGATGCTAAACAACACAGAGCGCTTCACGGTTTATACCGAGCGTTAATCAACAATATGATTGTTGGTGTATCTGAAGGTTTCGAAAAGAAACTAGAATTAGTGGGAGTAGGTTACAGAGCTTCTCACTCAGGTCAAAAACTTGAGTTGGCTTTAGGTTTCTCTCACGGTATCGTATTAGAGCTTCCAAGCGAAGTGAAAGTTGATACATTGACTGAAAAAGGTAAAAACCCAATTATTACTTTAACGTCTTACGATAAGCAACTTCTTGGAATGGTGGCTGCAAAAATCCGTTCATTCAGAAAGCCTGAGCCGTACAAAGGAAAAGGTGTGAGATTCGTTGGTGAAAATGTTAGACGTAAAGCTGGTAAATCTGCTTAATAAAATTTAAGAAAATGGCACTAAGTAAGTTAGAAAAAAGAATAAGAATAAAAAGAAGAGTAAGAGGAAAAATCTCAGGATCTTCTGAATTGCCAAGATTATCTGTATATAAAAGTAATAAAGAAATTTACGCTCAGTTAATCAACGATAAAGACGGTAAAACTTTAGTTTCTGCTTCTTCAAGAGAGAAAGGAGTAGATGCTAACGGAACAAAAACTGAAGTTTCTGCGGCTGTAGGAAAAGCAATTGCTGCTAAAGCTCTTGCTGCAGGAATTGAAAATATTGTATTTGATAGAAACGGATTCGTTTACCATGGTAGAGTGAAAGCTCTTGCTGACGGTGCGAGAGAAGGTGGACTTAAATTCTAATCATTAAATTTCGGAAATATGTTAGGACTAGATAATATAGAAAGAGTAAAACCGGGAGGATTAGAACTTAAAGATCGTCTCGTAGCTGTTAATAGAGTAACAAAAGTAACTAAAGGAGGTAGAGCTTTCGGTTTTTCTGCTATCGTTGTGGTAGGAGATGAAGCTGGAACTATCGGTTTTGGTTTAGGAAAATCTAAGGAAGTTGCTTCTGCTATTGCTAAGGCGGTAGAAGATGCTAAGAAAAACTTAGTAAAAGTTCCTGTAATGAACCACACGATTCCTCACCAGACTACTGCTAGATACGGTGGTGCAGATATCTTCTTGAGACCTGCTTCTCATGGTACAGGGCTTATCGCCGGTGGTGCGGTAAGAGCGGTACTAGAATCTGCTGGTATTCACGATATCCTTTCAAAATCTAAAGGATCTTCAAACCCTCACAATGTGGTAAAAGCAACTTTCAAAGCATTGTTAGACATCAGAAGACCAGAAGAAATCGCAAGAATGAGAGGAGTTTCTCTAACTAAAGTGTTTAACGGTTAATAATTAAAACAATGGCAACAATTAAAGTAAAACAAGTAAGAAGCGCTATTGGTAGAACAAAAACCCAAAAGAGAACGCTTGAAGCATTAGGATTTAAGAAACTTCACCAAGTTGTAGAGCACGAAGCTACTCCTTCTATCTTAGGAATGATAGCTGCAGTTAGTCACTTACTTGAAGTTCAAAAATAATTTTTAAAATAATTTTAAAATGAATTTAAACAACATAAAGCCAGCTGCAGGATCTACTTTCAATTCAAAAAGAATTGGTAGAGGACAAGGTAGCGGAAAAGGTGGTACTTCTACGAAAGGTCACAAAGGTCAGAAAGCAAGAGCTGGTTATTCTCAGAAGATCGGTTTTGAGGGAGGTCAGATGCCTTTACAGAGAAGACTACCTAAATTTGGTTTCAAAAACGTAAACAGAAAAGAATTCAGAGCAATTAATCTAGACAGTATTCAGACTTTAATTGAGAATAAATCTATTACAGGAGATATTACAAAAGAAGTTTTGGTACAAAACGGATTAGCTTCTAAAAATGAATTAGTGAAAATTATGGGGAGAGGAGAATTGAAATCTGCGGTTTCAATTTCTGCTGACAAATTCACTAAATCTGCTGAAGAATTGATTTCTAAAGCAGGTGGAAAAGCAATTACCTTATAATAATTACTAATGAAAGAATTTATACAAACCCTCAAAAATATTTGGAGCCTTAAGGAACTTAGAGATAAAATTCTATTTACTTTAGGTATTATCCTTGTGTATAGATTCGCATCTTTTATCTCTCTTCCTGCAATTAACCTTGCAGAGGTGGGAGATCTCTTAGAGCATTATAAAAGTCAGGGCGGTAACAAGCAAGGAGCAGGTCTCCTTGGCTTGCTTTCGTCGTTTACAGGAGGGGCTTTCAGTCATGCTTCTGTAATGGCGTTAGGAATCATGCCTTACATTTCTGCTTCTATTATTGTTCAGTTGATGGGGATGGCAATTCCTTATCTTCAGAAACTTCAAAAAGACGGAGAATCAGGAAGAAATACTCTTAATCAGATTACCAGATGGTTAACTATTGGTGTTTGTCTTGTACAGGCGCCTTCATATCTTGGATCTATTACAGGGTTATTTTTACCTTATGCTCAGTTCCAGTCTGCTTATCTTATTGATCCGAACTCAGTAATGTTTTGGTTGCCGAGTATTGTAATCTTGGTTGCAGGATCAGTATTTGCAATGTGGTTAGGTGAAAAAATCACAGACAAAGGTATCGGTAACGGTATTTCTATCCTTATTATGGTGGGAATTTTGTCTAGATTACCAGAAGCATTTGTACAGGAGGTTGCAGTACAAAACGGAAAAGGAGGATTAGGTTCTATCATGATTCTTGTTGAAGTTATATTCTGGATGTTGGTGGTTCTTTTAGCAGTGGTATTATCTGTTGCCGTAAGAAAAATACCTATCCAGTATGTGAGCAGAGCTCAGGCAAGAGGAGGTGTAAACAGAAATCTTATGCAGGGAGCAAGACAGTGGATTCCATTAAAAGTAAATGCTGCCGGTGTAATGCCGATTATCTTTGCTCAGGCATTGATGTTCGTACCGGGATTATTAACAAAGTTTGATGAATCAAATACTTTTCTTGCAGGTTTTAAAAATGTATTCAGCTGGCAATACAATGTATTGTTTGCTTTATTAATTATTATCTTCTCATTTTTCTATACCGCAATTACAATTCCGGTAAACCAAATGGCCGATGATCTTAAGAGAAACGGTGGTTTGGTACCTAAAGTAAGGCCTGGTAAAGAGACTGCAGATTACCTTGATGATATTTTATCAAAAATTACCTTGCCAGGTGCAATATTTTTATCTATCTTTGCAGTCCTTCCGGCAATAGTGCATGGAAGTCTTGTTCAGACAGATGCGTTTGCCCTGTTTTTCGGGGGTACATCGTTGCTAATTATGGTTGGAGTAGTACTTGATACTGTTCAACAGATTAACACTTATCTGCTGAATCATCATTATGATGGCTTAATGCAGTCAAAATTATCAAGATCGACTGGATATTAATTTATGGCAAAACAAAAACATATTGAGCAGGATGGCGTGATAACGGAAGCTCTTTCCAACGCCCAGTTTCGTGTAGAGTTGGAGAATGGGCATGTGCTTATTGCTCATATTTCCGGTAAAATGCGTATGCATTACATTAAGCTGTTACCTGGAGATAAGGTAAAATTAGAAATGTCTCCTTATGATCTTTCAAAGGGGAGAATCACATTTAGATACTAAAAACAAATGCCAAATGGATTCTGAAGTTTCCATTTGGCTATTGTTGAAAAATAAATGCTAAATTAAAATCTTCGGATTTTTATCATTAGTAAAAAATAAATACTATCAAATGAAAGTTAGAGCATCAATTAAAAAAAGAAGTGCTGATTGCAAAATCGTTCGCAGAAAAGGCGTTCTGTTTGTAATCAACAAGAAAAACCCAAAATTTAAACAAAGACAAGGCTAAAATTAAATTATGGCGAGAATTTCAGGTATTGATTTACCAAAAAACAAAAGAGGCGTTATCGGTTTAACTTACATCTACGGAATCGGAAGAAGCACTTCTTCAGAAATCCTTAAAGCTGCCGGTATCAGCGAAGACAAGAAAGTCAACGAATGGAATGACGATGAATTGGCTGCAATCAGAACATACATCTCTGAAAACATTAAAGTGGAAGGAGAATTGAGATCTGAAGTGCAATTGAACATCAAGAGATTGATGGACATAGGATGCCAACGAGGAATACGTCACAGACTAGGATTACCTTTAAGAGGCCAGAGAACGAAAAACAACTCTAGAACCCGTAAAGGAAAGAGAAAAACAGTTGCTAACAAGAAAAAGGCAAGTAAATAATCGTTAGGAATTATGGCAAAACAAACTAAAGTAGTTAAAAAAAGAAAAGTAAAAGTTGAAGCTATTGGTGAGGCGCACATTCAGGCTTCTTTCAATAACATCATCATTTCTTTAACAAATAAAAACGGAGAGGTTATCTCTTGGGCTTCTGCCGGTAAAATGGGTTTCAGAGGTTCTAAAAAGAATACTCCATTTGCTGCTCAAATGGCAGCTGAAAATTGCTCTGCTGTTGCTCACGAAGCTGGTCTTAGAAGAGTAAAGGTGTATGTGAAAGGTCCTGGTGCAGGTAGAGAATCTGCAATCAGAACTATTCACAATTCAGGAATTGAAGTCAGCGAAATCATTGATGTGACTCCTATGCCACACAATGGTTGTAGACCACCAAAAAGAAGAAGAGTTTAATTTTTAGAATTTACCCATTATGGCAAGATATATTGGACCTAAAACTAAGATTGCTAGAAAGTTTGGTGCTGCAATCTACGGAGATGACAAAAACTTCGAAAAAAGAAAAAACCAACCGCCAGGACAGCATGGTCCTAACAAAAGAAGAGGTGCTAAGAAATCAGAATATGCAATTCAGTTAGCTGAAAAACAAAAAGCTAAATATACTTACGGTATTTTAGAAAGACAGTTTGCTAATCTTTTTGAAAAAGCACACAGAAGTAAAGGTGTAACCGGTGAAGTTCTTTTGCAGCTTTGCGAGTCTAGATTAGACAACGTGGTTTACAGATTAGGTTTTGCTAAAACTAGAGCAGGAGCAAGACAATTAGTTTCTCACAGACACATTACTGTGAACGGTGAAATTCTGAACATTCCATCTTATTTAGTAAAAGCTGGTGATGTAATCACAGTAAGAGAAAAATCTAAATCTTTAGAAGTTGTTGCTGATGCATTGGCTTCAAAAGCAAACTACGAGTGGTTACAATTCAACGACGAGAAGAAAGAAGGTACTTTCATTTCTGCTCCGGACAGAATCCAGATTCCGGAGGACATCAAAGAACAGTTGATCGTCGAACTTTACTCTAAATAATTTTTTAATCAAATTTTTGCTCAACCCAACAATATGGCAATTTTACAATTCATAAAACCCGATAAAGTAATCCTACTTAACTCTGATGAATTTAAAGGTCAATTCGAATTCAGACCTCTAGAACCAGGTTTCGGGCTTACAATCGGTAATGCTTTGAGAAGAGTGTTGCTTTCTTCTCTGGAAGGATACGCTATTTCATCTATCAAAATAGAAGGTGTAGAGCACGAATTTTCAACTATCCCGGGAGTAATTGAAGATGTTACTGAAATTATTCTTAACCTTAAGCAGGTAAGACTTAAAGCTACAGCAGAAAACCAGGCTTCTGAGCAGGTTGTTGCTAAAGTTTCAGGGAAAACTGCTGTTACTGCTGGAGATTTAGGACAATCAATCAACGGATTTGAGATCTTGAATCCTGATTTATTGATCTGCAACCTGAATTCTGATGTTACTTTTGAAATTACGTTCAACATAGAAAAGGGAAGAGGATATGTTCCTTCTGAACAAAACAAGTCAAACAATGCTCCTATGGGAACTATTGCTATTGACTCTATCTTTACGCCGATCAAAAAAGTACAGTATAGTATTGAAAATTACCGTGTAGAGCAAAAAACAGACTACGAAAAACTGGTATTAGATATAGAAACTGATGGCTCAATAAGTCCTCAGAATGCTTTAACTGAAGCTTCAAAGATATTAATTTATCACTTCATGCTTTTCTCTGATGAGAGAATCACGTTAGAAACTGAAGCTGTAAAAGCATCTATTCAATATGATGAAGAAACTCTTCATACAAGACAACTTCTTAAGTCTAAATTAGCAGATATGGATCTTTCCGTAAGAGCCCTTAACTGTTTGAAAGCGGCTGAAGTAGAAACTCTTGGTGAGTTAGTTTCTTACAGTAAGTCTGATTTGATGAAATTCAGAAATTTTGGTAAAAAATCTTTGACAGAACTAGAAGAATTGGTGCATTCAAAAGGTCTTAACTTCGGTTTTGACGTTGCAAAATATAAATTAGACGCTGATAAATAATTAATAATGAGACACGGTAAAAAATTCAATCACTTAGGAAGAACGGCTTCTCACAGAAGTGCTTTGCTTTCTAATATGGCTTGTTCTCTAATTGAGCATAAAAGAATCAACACTACTGTTGCTAAAGCTAAGGCTTTAAGAGTATATGTTGAACCTCTGTTAACTAAAGCAAAAGAAGATACTACTCACAACAGAAGAATTGTTTTTTCATATCTTCAAAATAAAGAAGCGGTTACTGAGTTATTCAGAACTGTAGCTCCGAAAATCGCTGAAAGAAACGGTGGTTATACGAGAATCATCAAGACTGGTTTCAGACCTGGTGATGCTGCAGATACTGCTCTTATCGAGTTAGTTGATTTCAATGAGCTTTACAATCCTAATGCTGAAGAGAAGAAAACTACAAGAAGAAGCAGAAGATCTGCAACAGCTCCTAAAAAAGAAGCTGTAGTTGCTGAAGCTCCTGTAGTAGAAGAAAAAGTAGAAGAGCCTAAAGCAGAAACTACGGATTCTACAGAGGAAAAAACTGAAGAATAGTAAATTCCTACAGATAATAAAAAAACCGTTCAGATTACTGAACGGTTTTTTTTATTCTATATTTTTGTTTTTACCAGTTCAATAATGTTACTGCTTTGGTGAAGAATTAAGCTGTCTCCTTTTACCAGAGCTTTCATGTCATCTTTTTCATAGATAGTTTCATTAGGCTTCGCTTCGGTTTTTTCAAGAATAAATGTTTTGTTGTTGCTTCTTATAGATACGTTCCTGTGTGCAGGGTCATAATTGAAAACTACTTTTACCAAAGTGCCGTCGGTCGCTCTGTAAACATAATCTGTTTTAATAGATTTATTTCCATCCACATCTATGTTGTATGATATAGTAGAATCGGGCTTTCCATTATCTGCGAGAATTATTTCCTGATCGCTTTTCATAATTCCTTTATTGCCTTCTTTTTTACAGCTAAATAATGTAACACTGATAATACAGGCAATAGCCAATTGATGTATTTTCATAAATTAAAATGTTTTTTAAATTTATTTTCTAGGATGTTCAGATGTATCAAATTAATTATAAATTTATATTGATAAAGGTTTGTTTCTGAAAAATTTCTTAAATTTAATAAAAACAAAAAACAAACCATTAAAACGATTATTAAAATTAGCAATTACCCGAAAGTGTAATTGACTCTTCTCCATTTTCTGTTGATATTTGTTCTAAAGAAATCCGTAAACATGAGTATTTCCATAGCCATAGTAGAAGACGAAAAAAACTACAACAATACGTTGAAGAAAGTTATCAATTATCAGGATGACATGATAGTTGTCGCCCAGTTCTTTGATGGCAAAACAGCCTTACATGAATTATCTGGTCTTTCTCCTGATGTTGTGATGATGGATATTCAGCTTCAGGATATGTTAGGAATTGATGTAATTTCTAAAATAAAAAAAGAACTTCCAAATACTCAATTTATTATGTGTACCAGCTTTGAAGATGACAAAAAAATTTTCAGCTCGCTTAAAGCCGGAGCAATGGGCTACCTTGTAAAAGGTGAAAGTATGGATAAAATTCTTTCCTCAATAAGAGATGTCTACAATGGTGGTGCGCCTATGAGTTTATCGATTGCCCGAAAAGTTCTCAGTCATTTTGTCCGAAAACATTCAGAAGTACAGAAATGGGACGAGCTTACAGAAAGAGAAAAAGAAGTGTTGGAACTTTTAGCGGAAGGCTTACTCTACAAAGAAATTGCCGATAGAAAATTTATCAGTATTGATACCGTAAAAAAACACGTAGGAAATATTTACAGAAAACTCCACGTCAGCAACAAGGTGGAGGCTATTAATAAATTTAACCATTTTAAAAACTAAAATCATGAAAAAAACACAATTATTAGAATTAATTGAAAAAGGCTATGTAGATAACACCTTAACAAAGTATGAGATTAAAAAGGTAATAGATTGTAGTAAAGGTGATATAATGATCAATCTTTTCAACGAAGTATTTAAAGATTTTAATGAATACAAAAATAAAAAGTTTCATTTAACAGCAGAATTGATGAATTCCTTTTTAGAGGCTGATAAAGATTTAGAAATTCATTTTATAGATGATGGAAACGGTCTGGCTGTAGCTTATCATTTAGAAGGTGAAAAATATTGTTATGTAGATAATAAACCGCCCCGTGAAATAATTTCAGATTTTCCAAATTTTAAAAATAAATTTTTAAACAACCATAAATCTAAACTTAAAGTTCCGCAAGAAAACGAGTGTCCTGATTTTGTCGTGATTCCGCACGAAGATATAAAAAAGTTCAAACACAAATGTGCTGAGCTGTATCTATCCGTTTATAATGAAAGAATTGTTCCAAGAAGAGCGTTCAGAGTCAATTTTGTTATGAAATATATTAATGATGATAATTCGGTGAGTATGTGCTTTGACACTTTTGATCCGCATCCTTAAAATAAAAATGTTCGAAATTTATTTAATAATACTATTTCTTTGCCTCGTTGCTTCATCTTTAAATAGAGTAACGAGGCATTCCTGCTTATACGTTTATTTTTTTGTAGTTTTTAGTTCAGAATTATTAGTTTATCT
Organism: Chryseobacterium binzhouense; assembly: GCF_007474545.1. Taxonomy (GTDB): domain Bacteria; phylum Bacteroidota; class Bacteroidia; order Flavobacteriales; family Weeksellaceae; genus Chryseobacterium; species Chryseobacterium binzhouense. The sequence goes on along the minus strand of NZ_VKOG01000004.1, from coordinate 366,366 downwards.
TGAAATTATAGATAGAAGCATATATGACTGGTTGAATATTATGTACATAATATTTTTTACTTGGTACTACATGAAGAATGAAGCTGGACAGAAAAATACTTTAATACTTGTATTCTGTTTACTAATTATAGGTGTTATAATGGCTAAACAAAAAGAACTGTTGGCTATTTACCAGGCTTTAATTTATGTGGCTCTTGCGATAACATGGTTTTTTAAACAAATTAAAAATACAGATGAGATCTTAATTTACAAGAAAGTTAATTTTTGGCTAAGCTCGGGTTTACTGCTTTGGAGTACTATTTATATTTTTAGGATTTTGCCTGCATATTTCTTTGCCAAAGAAGATCATTACTTTTTAAAAAACACGTTGAATGAAATTTATCAGACTTCTGTCATTATCACATATATATTATTTTTTCGCGGTCTTATTTGCAAACGATGAAAGAGCTTCCTTTTGAAATAAAATTAACCTATCTTATTGCATTGGCTGTAATGATGTTATTTGTTGCATTCATCATTTTTGTTGTTTTGATATACAACCGAAAACAGCTTCTCTATCTCAAAGAACAACAACTTAAAGAATCCGAACACCAAAATCAACTTCTTCAAAAAGAACTCGAGAAACAAAAATCAATAGAAGCAGAGCGGGAAAGAATTTCCCACGATATGCATGACGATCTTGGTGCGGGAATTTCAGCTCTAAAACTTCAGGCAGAGTTTTTAAAACAAAGAGCAGAAAATGACGATCTGAAAAATGACATTGATGAACTTCTGAAAACTTCTGAAGAAATGAACCTTTCCATGAGGGAAATGCTTTGGAGTCTCAACTCAGGAAATGATACATTGGGAAGCTTTATAGATTACTCAAAAATGTATGCGCAAAATTTTTTGAAAAAAACTAAAATTCTCCTGCTCACAGAAAGCAAAAACGTTGTTTTGGAAACAGTAATCACCACAGAACAGAGACGCAATCTATTTCTATGCTTAAAAGAAGCCTTGAATAATGCGTATAAACATAGTCAATCTAATCAACTAAAGCTTTCGTTTGTTCAGGAAGATAAAGAATTCATGATGAAAATTTCCGACAACGGAATAGGAATTAATCATGAAAAACAAGAAGGAAACGGACTGCGAAACATGAAGCGGAGAATGCAGGAACAAAATGGGCATTGTGAAGTCACCACTGAAAACGGAACGCATTTGTTTTTCAGGATCGATTTATAGGAAATTTTAAATATTAGAATCAGACAACATCATTTTAAGGTGCTGTTTTTTTGTTTTAAAATTTACCCGTTTGTGTAATTGATTGGCGGAGTTTTTAAAGAGAACTTTGAAGTAAACTTTAAAACCAATAGCCATGAAAACTAAAATTATTTTTTTCTTGTTGTTGATAGCTCTTATTTATTCATGTACGTCAACCTCAACAAGTTTTACAAAAAATAGAGAGGTTCTAGAAAATGATGTATTGTATGCAGATGAATATTATTATTCTCAAGCGGTAAACGAGTATGATGCGGTTCGCCATATTTTGTTTGGTCTTAGTACTAATAAAAATGGTGAAAGGTCATTATTAGGCGGATTATTAAATTCGAACAATAGTGGCGAAAGAAATTTACTGAAAAAAGGCTATATCAATTGCACCTATACTGAACCAACAAAACTTGCAGACTTGGATGGTGGATTTCAATTTAGACAATATTTTTTCACTAATGAAAACAAAGCCGCTTTAAATGCTTTTGGGATTGCCAGCTCCAATGTAGATAGTAAACGTAGCTATCTTGTAATTGACTATTTGCAGTACAAAGATATAAGTTGCTACAAAATCCCTACAATTAGATATGCCGGTGGTATTAGGGCAGAACTTACCATACACGATTCAAAATCAATTTTTAAAGGAGCTGGTGTTGGCTCACTCGCTGGATTGGCGATGGATGTTGAAAATAAAAGAAAAAAAATAGATATTTCTATTAAAACTATTGGTATCACTGGTTTAGATTCACGTGTTCCTCTACCGGAAAATAATAATTTTGATATTGCAACTTTTGCTGATTTAAAAGCGGTAATTACTTTTTTAAAAACAATGAAAGACAAGGAGGGTGTCGATGGAGAAATAAAATTTGCTCCACAAGTAATACCGGTTTTAGATAAATACAGAGCAAATTTTGAATCATCAATTTATGCAAATATTGATAAGATGAATTTGCTTCAGAAAAGCATCGAAAAAAATACTACTAATGATTTAGAATGGAAAAAAAACCTTTTGGATACTTTACAAAAGCACACAAAAGAATTATATACGATGGAAGTAAAACGAGTAATAGAAAACAAGAAAAGATTAACAGAATATGCTGATTTTGTTCATAAAAATTCCTCTATTAAAAGTTTACAGAATGTTGATTTAGTGGTAAAGCAAATGATGGTAGCAAAAGCGAACGATTTTGTAACAAATGAAACAAAATTACAAGCCGTTGCTTATCAAATTAAAACCAACAACTTAGATAAAGCTAAAAAACTATTGAATGATTGTGAAGGTGAAGAATGTAATAGAGTAAAGAGTTTATTAAGCAGACCTATTAAAGAAATTAAAAGTAATGATAAGGATTCGATTATAAAATCTATTGAGAAATTCACCAATACAGAGGTAACCAGTGTATCTCCTTATAATGAAAAGTGGATTTATTTGGGAGCTGTGGATTCAAGTAACAAAATCACAGAATCTAATGTGTCACAATTAAATATTGGTTCTGATTTTACAATAGAATTCAAAGATATACTCACTGCAGGAACGGATATTAATATTAGAAATATGAAACCTATATTTAAAGATAGTGAATGGATTCAAGGAAACATTATAGACATTCTGAAAGAAAAAGCAATATTTGTAATAAATGGTATAGAGAAAATACCAGGTAAAGATGAAGGCTATTACATTTGGGTTAAAATTAACTAAAATTTAACTCATAAAAATTCAATTAAACTTGTTCAAATAATGTTAAAACTCAAAAAATCATTAAATTTGTCTAAACTATAAAAAAACAAACAATGAGTTACATTTCTTACATAGAAGCAAGACAGATTTTGGATTCCAGAGGAAATCCTACAGTAGAAGTTGATGTATTTACAGAAAGTGGTGCGATGGGTCGTGCTGCAGTTCCTTCAGGAGCATCAACAGGAGAACATGAAGCAGTTGAGCTGCGTGATGGCGGTTCAGAATGGATGGGGAAAGGTGTTTCCAAAGCTGTGGAAAATGTAAGAGAAGTAATTGCACCGGAATTGGTGGGTCTTCCTGTTTTTGATCAGAATTTAATCGATCAGATTATGATTGATTTAGACGGAACAAACAATAAAGGAAATATCGGAGCCAATGCAATCCTTGGCGTTTCTTTGGCAGCAGCAAAAGCAGCAGCTACGGAATTGAGAATGCCTTTGTATAAATATGTAGGCGGTGTAAACGCTAACACGCTTCCGGTTCCGATGATGAATGTAATCAATGGTGGTTCTCACTCAGATGCGCCGATTGCATTTCAGGAATTTATGGTTATGCCGGTAAAAGCAGATTCTTTCTCTCATGCTTTAAGAAAAGGAACGGAGATTTTCCATAATTTGAAATCCATTCTTCACTCAAGAGGTCTGTCTACGGCTGTAGGTGATGAAGGAGGTTTTGCACCGACTTTTGCAGGAACTGAAGATGCTTTGGATACTTTGCTTCAGGCAATCGAAAAAGCGGGTTACAAACCGGGAGATGATGTAATGATCGCATTAGACTGCGCTGCTTCAGAATTTTATAAGGATGGAATTTATGATTATAGAAAATTCCAGACAGCAGATGCAGCTCAATATTCAAGCAGTGAGCAGGTTTCTTATCTTGCAGAATTGGCGGCGAAATATCCTATCATCTCTATTGAAGACGGAATGCACGAAAATGACTGGGAAGGCTGGAAAATGCTTACCGACAAAATCGGAGACAGAGTACAGTTGGTGGGAGACGATTTATTTGTTACCAATGTAGAAAGACTTGCAAGAGGAGTAAAAGAAGGAATTGCCAATTCAATTTTAGTAAAAGTAAACCAGATTGGTTCTCTTTCTGAAACAATGGCAGCGGTACAAATGGCTCAGCATAACAAGTTTACATCTGTGATGTCCCACAGATCAGGTGAAACAGAAGATTCTACAATTGCTGATCTTGCAGTAGCGATGAACTGCGGTCAGATTAAAACAGGATCTGCTTCAAGATCAGACAGAATGGCAAAATACAACCAATTGCTCAGAATTGAAGAAGCTCTTGGCGAAACAGCTGTTTTCCCGGGCTTAGATGCTTTCAAAATCAAAAGATAATTCATTGAATTTATAAATAACGGCAAGCGATTTTTTTTGTTTGCCGTATTTTATAATAAGTAGTATATTTAAAGAAAAATAAATTATATAATGTCAGACAACAAAGTTATATTAAATTACGACGGTAATTCTTATGAATATCCAATCGTGGATAGTACAATCGGAGACAGAGGAATAGATATTTCAAAATTAAGAGATCAGACAGGTCTTATCACCTTAGATTTAGGGTACAAAAACACTGGTGCTACATTAAGTGACATTACATATCTTGATGGAGACAAAGGAGAATTGTTCTACAGAGGTTATCCTATTGAGCAGATTGCAGAAAAGTCTAACTTTACGGAAGTAATGTATCTTTTGCTTCATGGAGAGTTGCCTACAACAGAGCAGTTTGACAATTTCAACGGAAATATCAAAAAATATAATTTTGTAGCAGAGGAAATGAAAAAAATCATTGATGCTTTTCCTCGTTCTGCTCACCCAATGGGAGTTTTATCTTCCCTTACTTCTGCATTAACTGCATTCAATCCTAAAGCAGTCAATGTAAATTCTAAAGAGGAGATGGATCATGCAGCTGAATTGATGATTGCTAAATTCTCTCATCTTTGTGCATGGACTTACAGAAAAACTCAGGGATTACCATTAAACCACGGAGACAACAGCTTAAATTATGTAGAAAATTTCTACAAAATGACTTTCAGAATGCCGAATCAGGAATTTGAAATTGATCCGGTTGTTGTAGATGCTTTAGATAAATTATTAATCCTTCATGCTGACCATGAGCAAAACTGTTCTACATCTACTGTAAGAATGGTTGGTTCTGCTCATACTGGTCTTTTTGCTTCTGTTTCTGCGGGTGTTTCTGCACTTTGGGGACCACTTCACGGTGGAGCAAACCAGGCAGTAATAGAAATGCTTGAGCTGATCGAAAAAGACGGTGGAGATGTAAATAAATGGGTTGAAAAAGCTAAAGATAAAAATGACAACTTCCGTTTGATGGGATTTGGTCACAGAGTATACAAAAATTTCGATCCTAGAGCAAAAATTATCAAAAAAGCAGCTGATGATATTCTTAATGCATTAGGCATTCAGGATAAAGCTCTTGACATTGCAATGCAGCTGGAGAAAGTAGCTTTGGAAGACGAATATTTCGTAGAAAGAAAACTTTATCCAAACGTAGATTTCTATTCAGGAATTATTTACAGAGCATTAGGAATTCCTACCGAAATGTTTACGGTAATGTTTGCATTAGGAAGACTTCCGGGATGGATTTCTCAGTGGAAAGAAATGAGATTAAAAGGAGATCCAATCGGTAGACCAAGACAGGTTTATCAAGGAGCTCAAAAAAGAGATTACATTGATATTACCAACAGATAATATTCTTCTCTGATTAAAAATATGAATCCCAAAGCTGAAAAGTTTTGGGATTTTATTTTATGACAAGTTTTGGGTAATTAATTAACTTAAGCGTCAGATTTATGTATTTTGAAGTGATTGATGTATGTTTTTTATTTGTTCTTCTGTTAGATTAATCGAATTACAATAAAAAGGTATTGTTCTGCCTTTGCTTCCCTTAATATAGAGGCAAAGTTTATATACATTCCTGTTTTTTCTAATCTCAAATGATTCCAGCTGGTATTTTGGGAGTTCAACTTTGGGTCTGACTATTCCTTTTTGCCAGGTATAATAGTGCTTTATAGAAATTACTTCTCCGGAATGCTCATAATCGAAATATTTTAATGCCAGTAAAATTTTCAGATTATAAAAGAAGCAAATACCAAGGAAACCTATTATCCAAAAGGAATATCCTTGTTTGTGGCTAATTATTAGACTGTAAAATAGAGAAATACAAATAAGTACCGAAATTAACAGGACAAAACAAATGATTTTAATTCTGCTTTTTATTATTTTTTTATTGTTTATTTTCATCTTTGTGTATTTTTAATGCCTTCTAATTTTTAGGTGAATGTAGTCAGAGTAAAGATAATTTACCTCTGGTTTTGAATATTGTACAACATAACGATTATACACCAGAGGTAAATACAATAATATTATTAAGGAATCCAAAATGCCCATTTATTACCATCGTATGCTGCAAGATATTTTTGAGTTCCTTTTACATATACGATCATTCCCGGGCTGGGATCAACAATATTTTGTACATCTGTTACGATAGGAAGAATCATTGCTTTTGTAGTAGATTCTAAAACGAGAACTCCATCTGCTGAACTGGTATTATTTCCGATAATTGCTTTAGAATTAGGTTCTTCCGTTATTGTTGGCTGATCTGTAAGCGAAGAAGTAACATCTGCTTTTCCACTTAGAGCTTTCCATTCGGTTCCGTCGTAGAACTTCATCGCAGCAGAAGTTGGAACACTTGCATCTAAAAGAATTGTTCCCGGAGCAGGATTTGCAGGTAGTGTTCTCACATACGGCATTATAATTCCTTTATTGTTTGTATCTGCAAATTCCAGTAAAACAGATTGTTTTTGATTGGCAGGTGCTGTACCTGTAGCATCTCCGATAATTACCTGAGAAAAGGAAGGAGAAAATTGAATCATTGTTATGATTAAAACTAGCTTTCTAAGTGCATTCATATATTTGATTTTTTGTGTTTTTTGAAATTTTATAATTAACCTAACAGATATACAAACCTGCTAGGTTTTTTTTTGTTTGATTTATTGCGGACAAGTTGGAGTTATGAAACATTTCCACGCTGTTCCGTCATAGATTTTAAGACATTTAGCAGTGGTATCAAAAACCATCATTCCTTCCACAGGGTTTGTAATGTTTGATAAGCCATCTGTGGTCATTCTAGTAGGTACAAAACCTTTTGAATTTGATTCTAAAACAGTATAGGCAGATTTTCTTATCATTGGCCAATTTCCATTTTCTGCACCCGCTCTTTTCAGCAAAGTAATACCGTGTTTAGTATCAATACCGGTTCCGGTTGTCATCGGATCTTTCAGGCAGTAGCAAGACGGTATACCTTGTACGAGCAAACCAGCAAAATGAGGTGTAGAAAACGTCTGTACAACAATTTCATTGGTTCCTGTCTGAAAGTTTTTGTCTAATAATGCAGATTTTTCGTGCCCGTTGGCATAGCTAAGAGGATCTGAGGTGCTGATATTCTGATCAATACCGTTTACATAGACTCTTACAATCTGATTATCGGCATAATAATCTAACCTTAGTTTCAGTGACGATACCAGCAAAGGATCAGAAATATTAAATTTGAATTTATAAAAATAAGTGTTTGCCTGTCCACTTGGAGGTGTGGTTACATCTGTTCCGTTGATATCCATACCATTTTGGGTGGCAGAAATCCATTCTGCATTTCCGTAAGGACTGGTTGCCCAAGTGCTGTTTGGGTTTCCGGGAGTGATTACTGCACGTCCTACAACCACCGCAGGATAAAACACAGAATTGGTGATACTATTGTAGTTAAATGTACTTGTAGCTGGGTTTGCAGTTCCACCGTTAAATTGAGTTACTGTCCAGTTATTGTCTAAATTTCTTACTTCTTTTTTTCCTGTCGCAGTTGTATTGGTACCGCTGCTGATTAAAGGTACTGTACTGCAGCTAACAGAAATCGGAGTTTGGTTACAAACAATCGGGATGATTTCTGCAACTCTTTTTCCACTATCCGGAACAATCATTCTTAGGTATCTAGCATTCACGGGTGATGCAAATCTGATAGTGCTTGGTGTTCCTTTTGCCTGTAAATGAGAGGTTGTATTATAGTTAGGAAATGTACCGGTTGCCACATCTGTAAAGTTTGCGTTGTCTGTACTTACCTGTATAGTGTAATTCAATACTTTACTTCCACTGGTAGATGGGTAATACGTGAAACCATTCAAAGTATAGTTTTTGCCATAATCTATGGTAATTTGATTATTGGTGCCATTTGTTTCCCAATAGTTAGCTCCTGTTACATCATTATCTGTTACAAATTGAGCACCAGAGCCACTGCTTGCAATAGAAACTACCGAAGAAGAGTTGAGCATTGAAGTCTCAGATGTACACGCCGGAGTTACAGGCTGTCCGCAATTGGTACTGTTTAATGTTACATAGATGTATCTGGTTATACAGTTACTCCAGGTAATCTTGCAAACGTATGTTCCGTTGTAGCTGGTATTGTAATTGGCAATACTGTATATTCTTGTATTGGAGACTACTGTTCCGCTCGGATTTTTCCATTCGTATACTGCATCAGTAAAATTAGGAACCGAAAGGTCATAAGAAGCATTATTACAAGGCTGTGCAACATTGGTTACAGAGATTGTATTGTTCATTGTTCTTACCTGAACTGTGGAATTTACAGAACCACCACATCCATCTGTTAATAAAAGCTCATATAAAGTATTGGCAGAAAGCCCATTCAGTGTATTGCTTACCGGGGCATTGTTGATGGTAGTCCATGTGCTGCTTCCCTGCGGTCTGTATTGCAGAGTAAAAGGAGCTACACCATTGATGTCTACATATGCAGTTCCTGCTGTTAGTGGATTTCCTGAAGCATCTTCACAGATAATACCTACTGCTGATGAAATTGAAGGACCGGTAGAGGAGTTTGTAATCGTGACAGTACTTCCGGTAACATAATAAAATCCAGCGCCATTACAATAATCAATTTTCATTCGTGTGGTGTAAGTTCCAGCCGGAATATTGTTGAAATTTCCAGTAAAGTTACTGTCAATAATTGTACCTGTATTATTTATAAGCTCTACAACAGCGTTATATGATCCGTTGTAAATTTTGTTTGAAGTAATAGAACCTCCTCCTGTACAAAATGAAGTTGCATTGGAAGTTAAGCTTTGATTTAATAGATTAGCAGGATTCGGAGCCACCGTAAAATTTCCAGTATAAGTATTGCCACAAGCAGTATAACTGGCGGTGTAATTTCCAGGAAGCATATTAGACCAGCCATAGTACTGTCCGTTTAATAAACTAGCATTTACACCCACATTCGATGGTCCTGATAGAATTGTTACTACAGCATTATTTACATCTGGAAGATAGCCATTAATTTGTACTGCTACTTGTGTGGTACCATTTTGGGTAAGTGGCGGAATTGTAGCACATTCATAAGACCGATATTCAAAAATAGAGAAAGCGGGTGCTCCATTTGTAGTAGGGTTGTTTACATTAGTTGTTCTGGTCTCTCCACAAGCATCTGTGTAGGTTACAGTATAGTTTCCTACAGGTAACGAAGGTGTAATCCAGCTTCCGGTTGTTGTTGTATAATTAGTATTATAGACAACCGCGTTCGATGAATTTCTTACGGTTACATTTATAGGAAAAGTCCAAAAATAGTCCAGAGCCGAGTTTGAAGATATCCTCATAGTTTCAGACGCACCACAGCCTTGTGATCTAATAATTGGGATAATATCTAAAACTTCAGGATAGATTGTGCTTGAGTAATTGATTGCAAACGAAGAAGTTAGTCCGCAAGAATTGGTTGTTGTGATATGATAAGTTCCTGAAGGGCTTTTTATCATCGTGAAAGGGGTACCTGTGTAAGAGCCATTATACAAAATAGCTCCGGAAGCATTGGTATCTCTTATCAATAATTTTATTCCCAAAGGTAAAAAAGATGCTGGAGGAATTACTGTTGAAGGAGATGGAGTAGATGCATACCAAAGATCGGCTTCAATTTTCGGGATGCCAGTGCCATCATCACAAACTTTTCTTGGTTTAAAGTAAAAATTAAATGCCGGTAAAGAGGAAGATAAAGTTCTTGTAAAAGTTTTTGTATTACCGCAGTTGTCTTTTATTCTGATTTGATATGTACCAAATTCTGTTACTGAAATGATATTATTCGTAGAATAATTACTTAATGCATCCGAATATCCCGGATTATTATTTAAAATCACAGAGTATTGGTAAGGAGCAGTTCCTCCCGTTACATTATTCACAGTAAATGTTCCTCCTTTTGTAAAATTGGTACAAACATTAGATTGCGTAATGCCGGCATCAGCAATCGGAGTATAGTTTTCTGCTACTGTTATATTGGTATTTGATGAATATACAATGCTATTGTTTTCTGAGCAGATGGTTCTTACTTCGTAGTCGTTGCCTGGCTGTAAATTACTGAATTTATAAGGGCTTGTAGGATTTGCAACGGACTGTTGTATATTTCCTCCTTTGAAGAGTTGTATTGTGGTATTTACAGCACTGCTAAAGGTAGCAGTAATGCTGCCGTTTCCTGCGCAGGTATTGGGGCTTGTGGTAATAGTTGTGGTTACACTGCTTGATGGTGCACATTGTGCATTGATCTGTTCACTAAAAAAAAGTGATACAGTCACCATCAAAATTAATAATTTTTTTTTCATGTATTTATTTTAATAGTTTCTATTACTGTAGGTAGCTTACAGTTTGTTATGCTTTTTTAAATATTTAAAAAGATTGGTCTATTGTCAAAGGATAGGATAATTGGGGGGGGCGGACGTACGAAGTGATTGTTTTGCAAATATCTGCACAGGCTTTCTGAAAACTTTTTTAAAAGCTTTTTTTTATTTGTGCAAACATTTGATAAGCGGAGTTGTTCATTGTCAGTTTTCGCATATAAAGTTTTATCAGAACTTCCTTGTATAAAATTTTTTTTAGTGTAATGATGCAGGAAAATAGATGATTTATGAAAGGGCGCAGTTTTCCATTTTTGCGGATTTACTTTCAATGTTTTGGTAACTGCTAAATTTGTTTTTACATTAAATATTTTTCCCTTTTTTACATTTTTTTTTTTTTTCAATACCTACAGATTTACTCCTTTTTTTTATATGAGAATCAGAATCAGATTGATAGATGAAAACATTGCCTGTTGTATAAATATCTGCTGAACTATTTATAATTGTGACAGAATTATTTTCTTTTAATGAAATATTTGTTTCGGGTGCAGATCCGAAGATGAAAACTGAAAACTGTAAAAAAAACACCATCCAACAGCAATAATTGTTGAGGTATAAAGAAGTGGTTTTTCTTTTCTTGTTTTTTTTCATCATGGTTTTCTAAACTGTTCTTTTTCTTTTCAGATAAATGCAGTCAGTTTGTATTTTATATTTTTTTTCATCATTTGCGCAAAAAAATATTTATTATTTCTAGGTGCGAATTATTATTTTCTTGTCTTATTTTTCGACAGCAAAGTTTGTTTTTTTTGTAAAAAGTTTCTTTTCCAAGTACAGCTAAATTTTGAATTAGCTTGTTCTATTGTTGATTTTTGCTCTATGCAAGGTAATTTTAAAGGAGTGTAAATTTTTGTTTTAACTTATATTTTACGATTTAGCTTATTGCTTTTTTGTTTTATTTTATTCAATTTGTCATTTGTTTGCTCTGAAAAGTATTATATATTTGTGGTCTTTAAAAAATGTAATAAATCTGATAAAGCCAATATTTTTTATCTGCTTTATTGAACAAATAACGTAACTTACTATTCTCCATCAGGAATCTGGTACATTCTAAAAATATATAGGGAGAAGAACAGGAAGTAACGGTCACCTTTTTGCGTGGACTGCTCTTGTTGTTTCCCTATGGTTTACCAGAACCTCCTGATGCATTCGAGAGTTAGTTCACGTTTTGTTTTAAAACACAAATAGTTATGGAGATTAATGAGTTTAAAGCAAAAAAAAAGGAGTTTAGCCGCTATTTCTTCTACTCGGTATTGTTTATAATGGCATTTAATGCTATTGCCAGTGCATTTGCAGATTATATGGATTATAAACTTTATGTAGTTCCTGTATGGTTTTTTGTCGCATTATTTTTTTTGGTTGCCTATACAGGTTTTCTGCTTCACAAGGGGCAATACAACTTTAAGGTTGTGTTTAGTGCGGTTATTATTTTATTGTTTATTTTGTTTACTTATCTTGGTCTTTTGCTATGCAATATCTCAGAGACTGTTTATATTTATTACTTTCCCGTCACAGCACTTTTTTTAATGCTTTATTCTTTCAAAAGAACTGTTTTCTTTGCTTTCTTTCTGCTTGTTCTTTGTTTTTTCATGCAGAAAATTGCTAATTATTTTGGAATTGCTTTAGATAAGAATGAATATATGAAGCATGAGGCAGCTTTAAAAATGCAGGAATATATGGCAGTAGTGATTTCCGTTTTTTACACCTTTTTTATCATCTACTATATGATGAAATTTATAGAAATAAAAAACAGATTACAATTAAGCCGACTTATTCCGGAAAACAAATTAGAAACAACAAAAGACGAAGTAACTTTAGTTTCTTTGCAGGGTGACCGTGAATTTCAGGAACAGGATGACAAGCTGGATGATTTATACAGAAAAGCCATTAATATTCTTGAAGAAAAAAAAGCCTATCAAAATCCAGCTTTCGGAATAAAGCAACTTGCAGATTTACTAAATTCCAACACAACGTATGTTTCTGCGGCAATTAACAGAATCGGCAAAAAAAAATTTAATCAGCTGGTAAATGAATATAGAATTAATCATGTTTTAGAAGACTTAACCGCAGACGAGCACCACAGATTTACAATAGAGCATATTTATAAAAGCGCTGGATTTTCTCAACAATCGACATTCAACAGAATATTTAAGCAACATACCGGAACTACACCTTCTGAGTATATAGAAAATCTTTGAAATCGGATTCAATATTTATTTGATTTAATATGAGTGATATAGATTTTAGAATTGAAGTTGTTAAAAAAGAATTTGCTAAATTTTTTTTACTCTCATTTGCAGGCATTTTTTGCTTTATATTATTATTTATCATGTTACACAGTATTTTAATCTCAATATTTGTGTTATAAATCAAAATTTTTTTTATGTAGGTTTTTTTGTAAGCTTGTATACATATTACATTTTGTCTAAAGCCAGCTTTAATTTTAGCGCAGTTTTCTCTGTTTTTTTTGTGCTGATATTTTCTTTTATTACTTACATGGGACTATTATTATGTCTTATTTCCGAAAATATTTTTTTGTTTTATTTACCTCTAATTCTTTTTTCTCTTATTATTTATGATATAAGTAAAACTATTTTTTTAAGTATTTTTATAATTACTCTTTGTTTTTATCTACCTCATTTTTCCCTTTATTTCGGGTTCAATAGTTTTCAAAATTTTTTCACCAACAAACAGCAGATTCTTAGGTATCAGGAATATTTGAATATCATTGTTGTTATGTATCTTGTATTTTTCATGCTTTATTATTATAAGAAAATATTAGAATTAAAACTTAGTAAAAAGAGTCAAATTGAAACTCAATCTTTAGTTTTTGATAATAAAAATTTGCAAGCAATAACAGAATTTGATTCAAGTGTTTCTGAAAATACAAAATTTCAAAAATTATATACAGAAATTATTTCTTATTTTGAAAAAGAGAAGCCTTATCAAAACCCACAATTCAATAACAAACAATTAGCAGAGATTTTAAACTCAAATACTTCTTATATATCAATAGCACTTAATAAGATAGGCAAAAAAAGTTTAATCAGCTGGTAAACGAATATAGAATCAATCAGGTTTTACAAGATCTTAATGCAGATGCGCATCAAAGATTTACAATAGAGCATATTTACAAAAATGCCGGATTTTCTCAACAATCGACATTCAACAGAATTTTCAAAGAGCATTCAGGAGTTACCCCTTCAGAATTTATTGAAAGTTTAAAGAATCCTAAATTGTGATATGGTTTTTTGTGATTTTGAGTTTTTACTTCCTTCAGATTTTCCCTGAAATTCATCTGTCTAAAATATTTTTTATATTTATCTGTAACAAAATTGCTAGTTCAGTTGTCTAATTATGTAAAGAGGTAAAAATTTAATTTAAAAATAAATTACTGTTAATCAACTAACTAAAAGGCGGGCTAAAACATTTTTACTACTTTGCATTGCATGATACTAAAAAAATAATATATCTTTGCAATGTAAATTAATAACAAATACAAGCTTCTGATGATTGTACGTTAGTAAGCAAGTCTTTTTCAGGAAAATTTAAAAACAAAAAATCTACATATATGAAAACTCAATTACTCATAGCAGCCATTTTCTTTACCGGATTTACTTTTGCTCAGGAGAAAAAAACTGATAGTTTAGAAACAAAAAAGATAGAAGAAGTCGTTATCAAAAAGCAGGTATTCAAAAAACAGAGTGACCGTTTTGTATATGATGTAGCCGCTTCTCCTGTAACCAAAGGCAATACTACTTTTGATCTTTTAAGACAAACTCCTCTTTTATCTACAACAGATGATAAAACGTTAAAGATCGCAGGAAAAAATAATGCGCTTATCTACATCAATGGCAGAAAATCTAATATGGATGCAGAATCTCTTACGCAGTTTCTGAAAAATATGCCTGCTGAAAATATCCAGAAAATTGAGGTAATTACAGTACCGGGAAGTGAATTTCAGGTAGAATCTTCCGACGGAATCATCAATATCATTCTTAAAAAGAAAATGGGAGACGGGCTGAACGGAAACATGAGAATGGCAAATACACAGAATAAATACAACGGAAGTTCTGCAAGCTTTTCAGCCAATTACAGAAAAGATAAATTGGGAATCAGTGCCAATCTGAATGGCGGCGACAATATTCAGCCGCAGCGATATACATTGAAAAACGGAACGAGTATGATTCAAAACGAATCTGTGGGAGATATTGATGATCCTAACAAAAATCTTGGAGGATATCTCAATCTTGATTATCAATTGAATGACAATAGCAATCTTGCACTTTCATGGAACACCTGGGCAAACAGAAGCTACAATTCTAGTGTAAATCTTATCAATACACTTACCATGTTCGACGAAAACGGTGTTTTGAATAGTCGGGAACTCACCAATTCAAGAAATATTGAAAATGCAAGATCTTATAATAATTCTGTGAATCTGAATTACGAACTCAAAACAGATTCGTTGGGAAGTAAATTAAATTTAAACGCAGCTTATCTTAATTATAAAAGATTTCAGAATGCAGACAACAGAACATTGGGACTGGATGAGAACAATAATTTTACTGTTTTTCGCCAACAGGTATTGCAGGAAATTCCGCAGATCATTAATAATTTTTCGGGAATGGCTGATTACATCAAAAAGTTTAAAAATGATTTTACTGTTTCCGTAGGGGGTAATTTCAACATGACAAAAACAGATAATGATACTAAAAACTTTTTTAATTATTATAAAGACGGAAGCTTAATCAATGAAAGACCAGATTTCAACCATTTCATTTATGACGAAAAGATTTACGGAGCTTATCTTACCTTTGAAAAGAAATTTTCTGATAAACTATCAGGTAAAGTTGGGTCAAGATATGAAATTACGAGAAGTATGGGAACTTCTGAAGTCCCGAATGTGCCGATGCAGGAATTTGAACGGAATTATAATAATCTTTTACCATATCTAAGCTTTAATTATGCGATCAACGATAAAAATAATATTTCTTATGCATTTTCCAGCAGAATGAGAAGACCGAGTTTTTGGGAACTGAATCCGGTAAAAAATATTCTGACGCAGGATAATTACACCCAGAATAATCCTTTTGTAAAAGCTTCTTCTACATATAACCAGGAACTCACTTATATGTTTAAAAACTCTTACTTCCTGATTTTGAATCATTCTTACCTGAAAGATGTAATCACACAGGTTCCGCTTCAGAGAGATATTGTAAGAGACGGTGTTACTTACAGACAGCTTGCTTATATCAGAACCAATTTCGGAGACAGACAAGAGATGTCTGCCATGCTGGGAATGCAGAAAACTTTTTTCAAGCAATATCTTACGATGAACTTTAATATCGGGATGCAGCATAACATCAACAACGGAACACTCAATACAGATCCTACGACGGGTGAGGTTTTCGATACGTATGTCAATAACAGAAGCTCTTCAAGTCTTGTGATTCAGTCGAACAATACACTTCGTCTGGATAAAAAGAAAACCTGGTTTTTGGGAGTTAATTATTTCTTTGTAGATCAGCAGCAAATTGAGCTGGGTTTGCTTAAAAACTTAATGAGTCTGGATGTGAGCATCAAGAAAAACTGGAATGACTGGACTTTTGCGCTGAATCTGACGGATATTCTCAATACCAATATTGTAGAAATAGAAGATATTCAGGCTAACGGAAATTACAATTACATTCACCAGAACAGATACAACAGAGGCGGAACATTCAGCATTACTTACAACTTTGGAAATCAGAAAGTGAAAAAAGTGAGAGACATTGAAGGTGCTTCAGATGCAATCAAAAGCAGAACAAGATAAAAACAATCATTTTTCATATATATTTATTTTGTATCGTAACCTGTCGGGAAACCGGCAGGTTTTTTTATCTTTATTATAATGAATAACTTGTTGAAGCTTGCATTTATAATCCTTATATCTTTTTCATGCAAAAAGAAAGATTTTGATCTCGGAAATAATATTATTTTCAACAAAGAGACAAATATTTCCTACGGAGATAATTCTTTGCAAAAATTAGACTGGTATTTTCCTTTGACTAAAGACTCTGTAAAAGGTATTTTCGTCATCGTTCACGGTGGAGGCTGGAAAGCAGGAAATAAATCTCAACTTAATTTTTTCATGTATTCACTGATGCGAAAATTTCCCGATTATGCTTTTGCGAATATCAATTACAGATTGGCAAACAATAATACCTTTATTTTGCCCAATCAAACTGATGATATTCAACATTCAATCAGTCTTTTAACTGAAAAATGCAGAATATTAAAGATAAATCCTGACTTTATTTTACTTGGCAATAGCGCAGGAGCACATCTTTCAATGCTGTACGGTTATAACGATTTTATGTATCCTAAAAAATACTATTCAATAAAAGCAATTGTTAATATTGTTGGGCCTTCTGATTTGTATGATAAAAATTTTGAAGCTTATCCCGATTATTATTTTGTTAAAAACAGGATGATTGATTTATCTGCGTCTGTTCCAAAAGATTTAACGAACAAAGATATTCCCAACCCGATCTTTTGGATTAGTGAAAAGTCGCCGCCAACAATTTCATTTTATGGAAACCGTGATCAAATAATTCCATTATCACAAAAAACTGTTTTGGATTCGGTTTTAAACAAAAATAAAGTTTACAATCAGTCTTTCGAATTTTCCGGTGGTCATCTCGATTGGGAAAATGAAAAAAATACTTCATTCTTAATTGATAGAATTGATATTTTTCTTGCAAACATCAAATAAGAACGCCTTGAAAACTTTTCAAGGCGTAATAACACTATTCTTAATTTAAATTATTAATGTGAGTTCGAAAATTTATAAGATTAAAAATTTACTAGCAACTATAAATTGCCTTTAATCTTATCTTAATAGCATTAAATATTAATTTTTCAAAAAAACTATTCAGATTTCATCACTTCCGATCTCTCAGAAATTCCGTTGGCATTGAAAGCTTCGATCTGAAAATAGTATGAATCTACCCTGTCGGCTCCGGTGAAAAAATATTCATTTTTACCGTAAACCATAATGCTTCCGTATAATTTATCAGGAGATTTTCCCCAATAAATTACATATCCGTCTGCATCAGAATTCTGTTGCCATTTCATCCAGATGCTTCTTCGTTCGCCATATTTTTTAGGATCAGCTCTTAGCGGAACAAAATTCTGAACTTTGGAAGGTTTTGTACCTTTTCCTTTTCCAAATATTCTGAAACCGCTTAATGCAAATTTTCCGGTAGGCATTTTCAGGTTTTCCATTTTTAAATATCTTGCTTCGGCAGGTTTTTCCAGTTCTACATAATCATGCGGAACATCTTTGGTATTTTTGCTTTTATCAACAATAATTTTCCATTTTTTTCCGTCATTGGAACCCCAGATTTTGTACTGGTGCATTTTTCCTTCCGTTTTTCCCATAAATTCTGCGTCCTGATCGGCATAATTGATCTGAATGGCATTGATGGTAGAAACTTCACCTAAATCTGTCTGAAACCACTCTCCGGAATTTCCTGTTTTTGCGCTCCAATAAGTTTTAATATCTTCATCCACCGCAAAATTGGAGTGGTAACCGCCTAAAGTTGATGAAACCTGAACCGGCTTATTGTAATTGAGCAGCATCCACCCTGTAAAAAGCCCTTTCGAGAAATCTTTTCCCTGAGCAAATTCCGGAAGAAGAGTAGGATAATCGCCATAAGCAGTGTTGGTGTACATTACATCATCTTTGTCAAAACCTGCAGGCCATATTCCCAAACGTCTTTCAAAATTATTTTTAGTGGAAATAAAAATAGTTGAAACGTGCCACCAGTTTTTAAAATTATCCTCAAATGTCGCTCCGTGTCCTGCTCCTCTTGCGAAACCTCCCGGCTTATAAGAAAAAGGATTGTGCTGTTGATATTCATAGCCTTCCAAAGGATTTTTGGAAACATAAACTCCGTCCGAATAACCGCTGAATTCCGTTGCAGGAGCACCATACTGCATATAATATTTGTCTTTGTACTTGGTTACCCATGCTCCTTCCACAAAAGGCTGCAGGAAAACATTGTCGTTGTATTCGCCAAATCTTTCCCATCCGTGATCTTCCGGTTTCAATCTTAAAATTGGCTTTACATAACCTTCAGACTGCAAAGTTTTTACTTTAACCTCTGTTCCCAAAAGCGGCCATTCATTGCTGGATCCCCAATAAAGATAGAGTTTATTTTTGTCTTCATCATAATGGAAAGCAGGATCCCATGCTCCGACTTTCAAAGTATCTACTGCAATTTTCCAGTCGTCCACAGTAGGATTGGTAGATTTCCAGATCGGAAAATCTGATTCCCACGTTGAACCATAAACGTATAAAGTATCTTTCATTGCCCAGACTGCGGGAGCGTTGAGGTCGTGTGTATATTTGTTGTCTCTCAAAAATTTTCTTTTCACAAACTTCCAGTCGAGCATATTATCGCTATGCCAGTATCCTTCCTGATTGGTTGAAAAAAGAAAAAGCTTTTTTTTGAAATTTACAATTACCGGATCTGCTGTTGCGCGGTGTTTTCCCTGTTTTGAAAAAACTTCAAAAGGCGTATAGCCATAATCAATATTGATAGGATTACAATAGGTTTTTTGCTGTGCATTGACCATTAATCCTAAAAAAACGGCAACTAAAAAAGTATATTTCTGCATCTGTCTATTTTACATTCATCACAAAAGTAGTTAACTTTTTTGATGAATGTTGTTTTTATGAATGTGAAATTTTGTATAATTAGACCTACTGTATCTACGATGAGTCTTTTATTATTTGCCATACAAAAGGATTTGCGGTGCGAGGATGAGACACGTAGTGGAAACAAATTAAGCTTACCAACGAACTTGACACCGAAGAAAAACATTATCCTAAAACTTATTGAAACTTTCTTTTTCAAAAACATTTTAAGGATATCTGCGGAAAAATTGTTAGTTGTTCCTGTAATTTGAGTGTAGACAGCTTCGTACTTTCCATCGAGTGTATTTTTAACTAAATCTTTATATGATTGTTCTGCGGTAGCAGTAGCAAACGAAAGAATTAATTCATTTCCATCTGGATCTATAAACGCAATAGGATTATTTCCTGCATAAGTATATGGAGACATCAACGAGTATTTTTTAGCTTTGTTGTCAATCACACCCCATCTACCGATATCCGGCATATAAAATCTTGCGCCGTAATCATACATGCCGGTCTCTTGGAGTTCCTTACCGTTGTACTTGTAGTTATAAGTAACCTCATAAAATACAAGGTTACTTATTACTTCATTAAAATAGCTGAAAATCTATTCCTATTCCTTTATCCATTCTACTCCTTGCCATTGCAGGGTATTAGAATCTTTAATATATATATAGCTATTGTCGTATGGCTCAAACTCAAAAAAACACTGGTCAAAATAGGGTAGTTTAATTGTAAAATAATTATTTTTATTGGTATCTATTTTTTTATTAAAAATATCAAACAATATTCTAGCTTTGTAAGTTTTAGTTCCTGAAATT
The DNA here is from genome assembly GCF_007474545.1 of Chryseobacterium binzhouense. Classification (GTDB taxonomy): domain Bacteria; phylum Bacteroidota; class Bacteroidia; order Flavobacteriales; family Weeksellaceae; genus Chryseobacterium; species Chryseobacterium binzhouense. The sequence goes on along the minus strand of NZ_VKOG01000004.1, from coordinate 346,123 downwards.
TTAGCATTTAATGAAAATCTATTGAATTTTCAGTTGAAAAATCTAATTGCAAATATTCCTTTTTAGGTAAAGATATGTATTGTTTATCTGTCGTATAGCGGCGACTATCATTAAAAGTAAATGTAAAATCAACTGGTCGATACTCTGTTGGAAACTCAACCTTAAGGTAAATGCTGTCCTGTGAGTATCTTTTCTCTTCTTTTAATTCATATTTAAATCCATCCTGTTTCAAAAAATTATCTTCACTTACTAAACTAATAACATTTTCACTAATTTGTAACCATTTTCCTTTTGAAGCAAGATCACATTGCTCTATAGCTGGAGAAAAACTGGCTTGTGCGTGATAAAGATGATAGGAACTATCTTTATTTAATATTATTTTATCATAATTTTTTTCTGATAGTGCTTGATAAGTCTTATTTCCATTTTTTAGCTTATAGCTTCCAATAAGAGAATTTGTATCTTTGTTAATAGAAATTACCGGCTTACAAGATAATAATGTTATGATTAAGAATAAAAATTGAATGATATTTTTCATTTTATTTGCCTTTTTCGTAAATGTATGATGAGCTGGTTGAAATATTAATAAGAGACTGTTCATTTATATCATCTAAAGAATTAGCACTCCCAGGATAACTACCTTGTTCATATGAATGTCCAACTTTGTAAGCTTCTACTTCATTCATTCTTGCTTGCTTCATATCAACACTTCCATTAACGGTTTTTGCAGCATTTAATAACTGTCCTTTTTTATTAAACTTCATTCCGCCTGCTTCAAAGCTTTGTCCTACGTGTCTAATTTCATGTAAACTAAGAGTAATTCCATCACCCTCGATCAAAATTCTTTCCTTTCCTTCTGAATCTTGTTTTTTAAGCACACCATGAGTGCCGTCTCCTTGAGTAGGCTTAGATAAATATGTTTCTTTAGCATCTGCAATAGTGTTAATATCCTTTAACGATTGATTCATATATCCAATCTTTTTATTATTCTCGGACAATTCTGCGTTCAGAGATTTTACTTTATTTTCACTTAGTCCACCTTTGTTAATTTGAGATTCTATTTTTGTATTACTTTTATTTAATTCGTCAATTCTTCTATTAACATTTCTTAATAACTTTTCTTGATCTTTAGGATCTCCCCATGTTCTCCCATCAGGATCAATGAACCTAATCGGATTATCAGCTGCATATACATACGGTGTCCATCTTCTTGTTTTCTCCGCCAGCGGATCTACAACTCCCCATCTCCCAATATCCGGCATATAGAACCTTGCTCCGTAATCATACATCCCGTCTCCTGCAACTCTTTACCATTGTACTTATAGTTTTTGTAAGCACACTATCTTTATAATTCAAAATTAAAAATCTTCTATAAAATTTGGATTTTCACATATTGGAAAAACGATAGGATAAAACTGGTTTTGATTATTTTTAAAATAACTTCTTTCTTCAGAATTATTAGTTCTGTTGTCATATTCTTTTAATGTTGTAAAACCAAAATAAAAATAAGTGATATCTTTAGGAAGTTTAAAAATTGTATATCTATTCTTTATAGTATATTTTCGAGATAATTCTGGACAACTTCCTAATAGTTTTCTTTTCTCCATAGGAATAATATCTTGAAATAAAGTATTATCATTAAATAAATATATTTTTCCTTCTAAAATTAACTTTTCTATATTAATATTTTTAGAAATATCCTTTTCTGAAACAAGAAATAAATGATAACTCCCTTTTACTGAAACAACTACGGCGTTATCTATTTTTATTTTATCCTGAACAAAATAAAAACTTTTTATCTCCTGAGCCTTAACAATTAGAATACATACAAGTAGAAAGAAACTAATTAGCAGCCTTAATCTTACCATTTCTGAAATTTTCATAATTTTGATCTGTTTTTAAGTTATTATTCTGTATATGTATCGTTGCTTTAGGCTGTGTCGAATTTGATTTAGTAGGATTATCTGGAGTACTTCCAATAACATCTAATATTTCTTTTACATGATTTGAATTAATAGTTGTAGAGTCTGAACTCCCCATTATTTCTCTATTTTTGTGGCTTACATTCAAGGTATGCCCTACTTCATGACCTCCTGTACCTGTTGCAGAATCAGATTCAGAATCTCTTATTCTTACATATTTGCCTAATCCTGCAACTCCCATTATTCCGTCATTAAAACTGTCGTCTGTTGCTGTTCTGTAAGAATTGCCTTCTCCAGATGAATCATTCCATACAGCATTTTCAACAGCTTGTTTGACTGTTTGATCCTTTTTGGGTATTACTTCAGACGTTTGTAATTCAAATTTTATTTTCAGAGAAACCTTTTTTCCATCAGCATCTTTATATGTATAGTTATATTTACCACTTTTATCATTCCAAAGTTGTACAGCTCCATTTGCTGATTTCATATCGGCTTTAACAGCATAATACGTTGCTTTTATCGTAATTGTACCTGCTTTAAAATCAATATACATCCCGAAATCTCTACCATCATAATCAACAAACATAGAAGGATTATTTCCAACATAAGTATACGGAGACATTCTTGTATACTTCTCCGCCAACGGATCTACGACACCCCATCTCCCAATATCCGGCATATAAAACCTCGCACCGTAGTCATACATTCCTGTCTCTTGAAGTTCTTTACCGTTGTACTTATATTTATAAGCATTTGCATTATTAGCCTGAACATTATGATCAAACAGCATTCCAAAAGGATAATAGGTGTTGTTGGCAACAATCTCCCCCGGAATAAAATATTCGTTACAGATATCATAACCATAGCCTGAAGGTGTACATTCCTGTATTCTCTCATCTCTTCCCCTGATATTTCCGTCATGATCAGAATCTGCATAGCTTATTCTTACATTCCCCAGATGATCATTATAATTATAAACATACAATCCTAATAATGCATCATAGTACCCTTCGGAAGTGGGGATAAATCTCAGTTTTATCTCTGCAGCAGATGTAGATCCCGACTCGTCTTCCCAAGGCTCTGTATATTTATACTGAAAACCGTCCAGATAATCGGTTTGCACAGTTCCAAAGAGCTTCTTCACTTTCACTCCGTCTGCTCTGTAAGTGTAATTAGTCACCACAGAGTTCTGAGTAATCTGCTTGGGTAAATTTAGAAAATTATATTGAATGGACGACATCCCTTTGTCATTAAAATTCAACATATTTCCGTTATCATCATATCCGATGTCCGCAGGATTTGTTTTATAAGGATAACCCATGGAATTCAGCGAAGCATCTGTAACCTTCCGTAGCCTGTTGCCTGCGTTGGCAGAATAATAATCATACGTAAGATTATCAATAAGCCTTACTACCGGACCAAAGGTTTCTGCTGTTCTCTGCAGCGTCTTTATATTGCCGTTGAGATCGTAAGTAACTTTCTCAAAATACTGTCTCATTGACGGAAACATCGAATTTTGATAAAACCCTGCCGAGAGTCTGTTAAGTCCGTCATAAACATAGCCATACGTTTTCAGAGGTTCATTTTCCTGAGTAGAGGTTTTCCAATCGATCTCGGCAATGTTGCCGTTGTATCTCGGCATTACCTGCAAAGCAGTATCGGATGCATCGGGAGTTACCAGACCTTCTACCTGGTTGTATTTTATTTTATAGCCAAATAAATCAGTCCCGAGATTGTCAGGATCATTAATGTGTGTCATCCAGCCTCTGATGTTGTACTTGTATTTTACGGTCTGCAATGCGCCTCCTAAAATCTTACCGCCTACCTTTTTGGTTTTAAGCTGAGACAATTCGTTATACTCGTTCTGAGCTAAAATTTCTTCCGTATTATTATCGATTTTATGCTTGTGGGTCAACAATCGATTTTGATGATCGTAAGTGAAAGTTTCGGTGATTACTTTCTCGGGATCAGCAGATAATCTTTTGTGATAAGTTTTGGTCTGCAAAACGGTTCCTGCAAAATCAAGCTGAGATTCTGTTTTGGTGTATCCTCCAAGATGGTTGATGGAGTAACTTCCTATAGGTCTCCCTTTGGTATCGTAGTATGAATAGTTTTTCGTCCAGTTATCGTCTTCAATGTTTTTTACCAAAGTCATTACCGGAAGGCTTTTTGTACTTTTCCCCAATGTCGCTGCATTATCCGTTAAAATTGTTTTTCCATAAATCGTAGAAGGAAAAGCGGGGTTGAAGCTGTATGAAGGGTAGGTGTCGTAGTAGTTGACGGAAAATACCGTTTCTATATCCACAAAGTAACCGTTACTGTAGTAAATCTGCATACCGTTTTTAGCAAAACCCGAAGCATGTCTAGACTCTGTAATTACCAGATTACCTGCCTGATTCTGCATGCCTTCTCTTGTTCCGCCTGCGATGATTCCCGTATAGATCACTCTTCCAAATTGGTCATATTTTGTAATGAGCCATTTGCCTGTATTCCTCATATTGGCATCCTGCGTCATGATGAGTCTGTCTGCTTTATCATACACCATAAATTCCCATCCTTTTCCGGGAAGTTTTTTCTCTACCAGTCGGTTTTCGCCGTCGTATCGGTATTGGTAGCAGAGATTGTTTAATGTTGTCTCATCGGTAGCTCCGGAAACAGCAGCTAGAGGAGGAATGACACATGCTAATTGATTAAATTCATTGTATACATAATAGGTATCTGCTTTTTCGATAGCATTGAGCATTTTTCTTACCAGCAAAACCTGACCTTTACTGTTTTTAAATTCTATGGTTTTGTTGCCATCTTCATCGGTCACCGTATTTTTGTATAACTGAGCCTGTGCATAGTTGTCTGTCTGAGTAAGCCCGGATTTTGTGGCTCCGTTTTCCCAGGTGGTGGTGACGGCGTATTTTTTAACGGCATCGGTGGTGCTGTTGGCATCGTACTCAAACCCGACAGGCTTATTGTTCCATACATTTCCTGCCTGCTTTTGCTGGAGCAGACGGTCGAGAGGAGAGCTTTCGAGGATTTTCTCTGAATAGATTTTCTCCGAGCCGTAGAGGTTTGGCTGTGTTGCATTGGCAAGCGGACTCTGAACAATACCTCCATTTAAAGTATTGGACTGCGGAACAGGAAGAAAATCTTTCACCTGTCTTCCGTACTGGTCATACTCAATATGGGTTACCACATCTTTTCCTAAAGGGGATGCTTTTACATTTACTACCTGTTTTGGTCTTCCGAGTCCGTCTATATACTGTACGGTCTGTATCTGTTTTGCGGTGGAGCTGCTTGTTGCTACAGGCTCAAGATATACTCTGGTCTGTACATAATTCTCTGTATTTGTTGCTTGTGCATGGTAAAACCCGGCTACAAACAACGTACTTATAGGAATGATTATTTTTTTCATCGTGCTTTATGGTTTGTAGTTGTATTGATATTCTTTCAGGATCTTTCCTTCTTCATCCACTATCTTTTCCAGCCTGTTGGCTGTATCATATTTGTAAATCTCCCTGATTCCCGATGGCGGAGTGATACTGGTTACCCCAATGAGCAGGTCATAAGTATAGGTTGCCATTTGGAAGTTTTTAAAATTAATGTCATTTCTAAGGGCATCCAAAGCGGTAATCAGATTGTTTTCTGTAGCAGGATTTGCTGCATCTGAATTGGAGGCATTGATGATAGCAATAATCAAAGGATTGTTTTTGATGTTGTTATACAATGCACCTTCAATCTTAGCAATAGGCTGCGTACCGTTGTACCCCCAAATGATTGAGGTTGGAACACCGTCTTTGGCGGTGTACTGAAGAATGTTGCCCTTTAGATCATATTGATCAAATGTTACCTGTGTGGAAGCATTTCCGCTATGAAGATTATAAGATATAGCCGAACTTGGAAACAAATGCGATGCATCATCATATCTGGTTTCAGATTTTGAAACCAAGGTTTCAGCAGATAAAGGAGTCACTTTTTCAGTCACCGTAACCTCCAGCGGAAGCCCGATCATATTGGCGTTGATGAGTCTGGTGTTGTTTTTTTCGTGGGCGTATTTATTCGAGGTGATTATAGTGTTTCCTTCAGGATGAGTTTCTGTAATCATCGTAGGATAATCATATGAATTATATTGATATAGTTTTGTTGTTTTTAAAGGTGTTTGATTAGGGAAATAATTGATTATTTCATGTTTTTTCAGATTAGTTTTTCCTATAATATCATTTTTTAGATAATAAGCAATAAAACTATAAGAATCCTTAGTCTGGGTAATGCAGTAAGGTCTGTAAGGTTGATTTATCATCATTTGGCCATTAACGATGATACTTGGACTATCATGTGCATTTTTGTACTCTTCGTAAGTATTAAATACTGATCCATAAAGAAACTCATCATAATATGCTGTCCCGGTGAATCTAAGACCTATACCTGTAGGCATGCTTTTGACAACAGTTTCTTCATACTCAAAGATTTCCTCATTAATTGGATTTGTATCATTCTCTTTATAAACTTTTTTATTAAGAATATTTCCTCTTCTGAAGTCGTAATTTTCAGCAGGTAGGAAAGGAGATCTGAAAGAAGGAAGTGAAAGGTTGGGATAATCAATTGGAGATGTAAATTTATAAAGTGTTTTCCCGTTTCCTGATTCACTTTGAACAACAAACTGATATCCAATATCTCCCCCTTTAGTTTTTTGAACATTTAGGAAGTTATGTTTTGATGTTGTTCTTATTACGTTATTACCAGTATAATAATTGGGATTATCGGGTATAGAATAATAGAAGAATTTATAAGTATAGAGATCTTCATACGAATACATAGGTTTAGGAAATACCAATGCGCCACTGCTTTTTTTAGAGTCTTGAGGACTTTCATATTTGTATTCAGTCATTTTGGATGGCGAAGTGAAAAAATTGTTATCTCCTTCAAAGTATTTAATTGTTTTTACACGAATCCCTCCTCCCAGCAGGAATTTATAATTATTCATATTTCTGACTTTATAAAAAGAATTAACCCATACGCTAAAGTTTGGTACGGAGCCGGGAGAATATTTGTCTAGCTTAAAGTAATATATACCGGGATCCAAGATAGCAGGATCTAATTCATAGGTGACATTACTATTTCCAGAACTGTCAAAACCTGGTCCTACTGATCTAATTGGAATATAATTGTTACCTTCTCTTTTATAGAGTATAAGGTTCCACTGATAGTTACCTTGCATTATATCATCCAGGTTCAAAGCAAAAGAAACCTTCATTGTTCCGGTAAGTTCAAAGGCATATTTATATCCAGAATTGAAATTAGTGAAGTTAGTATGAGATGAACTAGGATCCCAGTTGAATTCATTGTCATCAAAATTTGTAATTTCAACCGTGTTTGGAGAAAAATTTTCAGAATCCGGCTGATGGGTATAGGTGTTTACTTCATAATCAAGTTCTATTTTTCCTTTTGTAGGGAGAGTCATTACTTTTAATTGACCTGCTCTTACACATTCATCTCTGTAAGAGTATCCTGCATCATTACATTTTATATATTTCCATTCATCCTCAGTCATTTCTAGTTTATAAGGATAATACTCAAGATTATATCCGCTCATCATATTACCATCTTTATCATATTTTTTTACGCTATTTAAATTGAGTCTAGATGAATTATATCCGTTATTATAGCCATGAAAAAAAATATTACTTTCTATTAAATGACTATTTGAGTCAAAAATTTTTATTTCTTTCAGACGTGGTAAATTGCCGATAAGCGACCCTTCATAATTACTGTCAAGTCTACCGTAATCATATTCGAATGCAATTTTCCCTTTGTCTATAACAATGATTTCCTTAAGAGATCTGGTTTTTGTATTAATCTTACTAGAAGTGCTTTCTTCTATTTTAGGAAGTGCTGAGTTTGCAGAAGGTAATTGATCTTGGTTAAAAGTTAATGGTATTTCATAATCTCTGTTTATTTTTGAAAGGCTTGCTATACTTATTTCTTTCTCAGGATAATAATTTAATAAAACAAATAACTGATCATGTGAGTTTCTGATTGAACTTAAATGATAACTGCTTGTATATGGACTATTGTATCCTGAGTTTATATTATCTCCGCCTAAAATATTCTGAGAATATGAAAAATAACTTGTATGTGATGCTTCTTTCATATTAAATACAAATTTGTTTCCTGATTCATCTGTAATTTCAAATGAATTGATCAAATCTGAAGAGTAAGCACAAGTTATTTTAAGATTATTTTTATCCAGTAAAACAGGAGTAAGCACACCATTGTTCTTAACTACAATAAATCTTCCGGAATAATTTAAAAAACTATATTGATAAAGATCATAACTAGTATCAAACCTATTTTGATACATTGCTTCATATAGCAATTTCCTGTAGTTGTCATTATCCAAAGGTAAATAATTGGAAGTTGGAGATGCGAGAACTGCCTCTATAAACTTTTTGGTATAGTTTCTGTTGGCAGGAAGTACATTTTCTGACATTTCATCCAAATAGATCCCGTATTTCCGTTTAGGTGAGTTACCAGATATAGATATTGTTTCTATTTCATCTGGCAGATCTATAACTGTTCTTGAGATAGTTCCTCCAGCAAAGAGACTCCATCCTATCCCAGCTTCACCTGCTCTATCTTCTGGTTTTAGGTTTAACGAGTGATATTTTAAACTTAAATTAATACTAACATTACTAAGTCCTGTAGCCATTGAATAGATGGGAATAGAAATATCAGGTACTCCAGTATAATGGCTTACGGGAACTTCTTCAAACTTCATTAGATTATTTACTGAAGGAGCCGGAGGTATTATATTAGGAGTATAATTTTTTACCTCTTGTGCATCAATAGTAGTAAAAGAAAAAGCTATATATAAAATTATTCTCTTCATCTGTATTTATTTTTTAATAATTTTCGCATTTGCGGTTTTGTTGTCATTGGTTTTCACCACCACCAGATACGCTCCCTGAATGAGATTCTGGGTGTTGATCTTGGTGATTTTGTTTTTGGTTCTCAGGCTTTGCAGCTGTCTTCCGCCCATATCGTAAATGATGATCTCAGCTTCAGCTTTCCCATCACCCAGCTTCCAGCTTGCGGATTCCATTCCGATCTCCACATAACAGTAATCACTCACCGGATTCGGATAAATTCTGATGTCCTGCTTCTCAATCAATTGATCAATCTGACTGTCGCCCAGCTTCACAATTTTCCAGTTTTCTTTGCCTAACTCTTCAGCACTTGTTCCTGCTAAGACAATAGATCCGTCTTTGTTCAGTTTTAAATCAGATAACCTTTCTTCTTTTTTTCGGGATTCGCCCTTCACGTATTTCCGCCACTGCTCATTGCCGTTTTGGTCAAGATAGAGCATCCAGAATGTTTCGTCATTGGCTTCTATTCTGCCTTCCGACTGCGTATAACCACCCAGCAAAATGCCTTGGGTTAAGTCTTTATTCTTTTCTCTTTCATCTTTTCTCTGAATCACATTCATTCCCATCAACACATCACGGTTTCCGAAATTGTAGGATTTCTGCCAGAGTTCTTCTCCTCTGGAATTTAAAGAGACGAGCCAAACATCTGTTCCTTCTTCAATTCCCACAGTTTTATTGCCTGACCTTTCCGATCTGGAGCTTCCCCCGATGATGTATCCTACTGAAGTATACGCCAGAGTGGTTAAGTGATCATCACCTTTCCCTCCGAAATTCTTTTCCCATTCCACCTTTCCGTCTCTGTTAAGCTTAATGATCCAGTAATCACCCTCGCCTTCGTTAGCTGTGGACTTAGAGTAACGTGCTTCGGGATTCGAGGTTCCACTTGTACCCTGCATCCCGGAATTCTTACCAGAACCCGCATCCTGTACCTCGGAACTTCTGGAATACACTCCCAATAACGCCCCTCCGTCCGGAGTGGGAATCATTTTCTCTACTTCATCCAGTCCTCTTCCGCCTAAAATAATCTGTGAAATTTCTTTTCCGTTTTTATCAAGCTTAATGACCATTACATCTTTAGAACCGAAACCTTTGGGTGAATTTTTTACGCTTCCTGCCACCATAAATCCGAAGTCCATGGTCTGGATAACAGCTTTTGCTTCCTCATCCTGAGCGGTTCCGATGGTTTTCTGCCAAAGCTCATCACCAAATTCGTTCAGTCTTATAAGCCAGATATCGCTGCCGCCTTTGGAAGCGTCTTTCTTATCCAGTCCTGTCGTGGAAAATGAAGTTCCCACTACCGCAAAACCTCCGTCCTGCGTACTGATCGTTGACTGGATGTAATCGTGGTTGTTTCCGGCAAAATATTTTTCCCAGACCTGTTCGCCCTGCTGGTTGAGCTTTACCAAATGGAAATCGTAACCATTGTTTTGCTTACTGCCTTCAGCTTGTAGCTTACTGCTTTGAATAGAGCTTCCGGTAATAAGGTACTGCTGATCAATGGTTGTTGTCACCTGCGAGAGAAAATCCTGGGTATTGGAACGGATGTCTTTCTGCCATATTACCTCCTGAGCCTGCAATACAGCCATGGTGCATACAAGAAATGCACCCGAGTAGAGTTTTTTCATAGCTGCGTTTTTTTAATAGTTTATTTTTTAATTTTTCAAATATAAATGAATTTTTTGAATGTATAATTCACCATGTTTTTTATTGGTTTAAGATTGTTTCACGCAAAGATTTACTTTCAAAATGTTTATTTTAAGATGCAAAGGCAATTAATTGCTTCGCAAAGCGTGAAATATCGCTTCATCAATCAAACTGTTGATTAACTCTTTATATATAAGATTATTTTGATTCAACTTTGAGTTAAATATGCGCGAAATATTCCTGTAATAAGTTTTTATTAATTTTCACGCAAAGATTTATTTTCAAAACGTTTTATTTTTAAGATACAAAGGCAATTAAATTGCTTCGCAAAGCGTGAATATCGCTTCATCAAATCAACCTGTTGATTCATCTTTGCTCCTTATATATATAAGATTATTTTGATAAAACTTTGCGTTTAAAATATGCGCGAAATATTCCTGTAATAAGTTTTTTGTTAATTTTCACGCAAAGATTTATTTTCAAAATGTTTTATTTTAAGATGCAAAGGCAATTAATTGCTTCGCAAAGCGTAATAATACAGCTTCATCAATCAACCTGTTGATTTAACTTTGCTCCTCATATATAAGATTATTTTGATAAAACTTTGCGTTTAAAATATGTATTAAATGTCCATAGAATAAGTTTGTTGTTATTTCTGCAAACCTAAATCGCTAATGCGACAAAACTTGACGTGTTTGAAATGAATTCAATAAAAGTCAATTCTATTTATAACTTTTGTTTACATAATTTCTAGGAGAGAAGTATTCAGAAATATTTTTAGGAGTAAATTTCATAAAAAAGCTTCTTCATAATCTTTAGTGAAAGAATTATGAGGAAGCTATGAGTTGTACTTGATAGTATTGTCTGAAAATTTTATTCTACTACAAAACTATTAAAGATTAAATTTCTTATCTCTTAGGCAGGAAAATTTCGGCAAGCATGCAGCGTGCACTTCCGCCGCCATTTACTTCAATGGTATTCAGATCAGAATAAATGATTTCACAATATTTTTCGATGTTTTCAATCTGATTTTGTTCTAATGACTGGTAAGCTGTCTGGCTCATAATCAGAAATTTTTTACCATCCGTATTTTGCACCTGAAGCATATTGCCGGCAAATTGCTGCATCTGCTTTTCAGAGATTTCTATAATTTCTTTACCAGATTTTTTGATGGTTTCAGCAACCATGTCTCTTTCAATTTCATCATCAATGCAGTTTAAACAGATAACTACAAACCGATCTGCCACACACATCATTACATTGGTGTGGTAAATAGGAAGTCTTTCGTTGCCAACTGTTTGAAAAGAATGAAAAACAACAGGTTTAAACCCATATTTTGCACAAAATTCTCTGAAAAGATTTTCATCCAGCCTTAAAGAAACAGAACCGTAAGCAATTTTGTTGTCATGATCGAAAATCATGCTTCCCGTTCCTTCCAGGAAATGTCCTTGAGTTTCAGGTAAAGACCAGTCATCTAATTCGCTCACTTCGAAACCTTTCTGTTTAATGGTTTCAATAATGTCTTCCCTTCTTTCAACTCTTCTGTTGGAGGCGAACATAGGATACAAAACAACTTTTCCGTCCCTGTGAAAGCTGACCCAGTTATTTGGAAAAATCGAATCCGGAGTATGTGGATCTATAGTGTCTTTAATTGTAATAACATTAATTCCCTTGTTTTTCAGTTTTTCAACAAAAACTTTAAATTCTACCAAAGCTTTGGACTGAATATCTGCTTCTTTTTGTTCGACCTGAAAATAGTTGTTCTCTGCCGTTTCTGCATTATATCCAAACGCAATCGGCTCTATCATTAGTACGGTATCTGTGGTTTGCATTTTTTAGTTAAAAATTGGAATTATAAAATAATAAGCAGTTTTCCATTATTCTCTCACAAGCGGAAGGGTAGAGCATCTCAGTAAGCCGCCCATTTTAGAAATCTCCCGGTAAGGAATTTCTTCTACGGTCATTCCCCATTCGTTTCTCAGGTGGTTGTTCATTCTTGTAAACGCTTTGTCGGATACAACAACTTCAGGGGAAATAGAGAAGATATTCGGGAACATTTCAAACATTTCTTCATCTGTTACATGAAAACAGTTTTCTTCTCCGAAAATATCAATGATTAAATTGTAATCGCTTTCGTCTACAAAACCATTTTTATAAATGATACATTTGTCATTTCCAACGGGGTTGAAAGTGCAGTCCAGATGCAAAATTCCCTGATAAGGTTCCTGATCATTTTTTTTCAACTCAAGATCTATGATTCTCTTTTTTGGAAAATATTCCTTAAGAATTTCGATAGCATATTCGTTGGTTCTTGCAGTTTTGTAGTTTCTGTAATCTTCGCTAAAGCAGGTTCCGATAAAAAGAAAATCATTCCAGACGATAACATCGCCTCCTTCAATGTGGGCTGTTTCCGGAAGGTTGATGATTTTTCTCCATTCTACCTCTTCAAAAACTTTTTTGTAGGCATTCTGTTCATCTGCTCTGTCTGAAATTACGTTAGAAATAATCATCTTATCGTCAATCACAAAAGCGACATCTCTTGCAAAGACCTGATTGTAATCTGCAATAATATCTGGACGGAAAACCTGTACATCGTACCTTTTCAGCACTGCTTCAAAAGCATTCATTTCATTAATAATATCTTCTTCTTTAGGATAGATATTATTCTGTATAGTATGATATGATTTTGCGTCGTAGCTCTCTTGCAGAGTAGGAACCATACCCATAGAATTGGGCTGTCCCAATACAACGGATTTTAATCTTCCTGTTTCGTTTTTGATATTCAATTTCATAAATAATGAGAATTAAGCAAATATAAACAAACGCAGGCGAAGGGAAAAGTTTTTGTATACCTCACATTCAGAGAATTTTCGCTGAGTTTTGTGAATGTGAGAAATCCTGTTTAATTCATCTGATGATTATGGAAAATTCAGATAGATTTAGTAGAATCACAAGTTTTTATAAGGATAAAATCTTTAAAAATTATTTGTTAAAAAAGCCTATTCTCTGTTAAAACGGGCCAGTTTTTTATCAATCCAGATGGTAGCAAAAGGGAAAAATGCAGCAATAATGGTAAATACAGTGTCTTCATCATCCCATTCGTAAATTTTTCTCATCGAAGGAAGAAACAAAAGATAAAGTGTAAAAAACAACCCGTGAAGATTCCCGATAATGATGATGTAGATTGTAGGAAGGATGCTTTCTTTATCTGAACGGATCCAGATCATAGCCGTAAACAAAAAAAACCATGAAATGGCTTCTGCAAGGCAAATCTGCTTAAACCATCTGATCATTTGCTCCTGAGAATATTTTGAGAAAAATTTTTCTATAAAATTCATAATACTAAACTAAGAATTATTTTGTATCTAACATCTAATATCAAGATTTATAAAAGCTGCTTCCATCTACATAATCAAAAACTTCCGGTGGAAGCATGGGTCTTACATTCTTTCCTTCTTTTATCATATTTCTGATTTCTGTAGCAGAAAGTTCAATAATGGGCGCTTTTATCAATGAAATGTTTTCATGCCGGGAAATTTCAGATTCATTATTTTGTTCATTGCTAATTCTCGGATATACAATAATGTGGTGGTTTTTGATCAAAATATCAGCATTTTTCCATTTATGAAGACTTTGCAGATTATCTTCGCCCATGATAAGGCTGAATGAATAATCAGGATATTTTTCTTTAAGATAAGTAAGCGTGTCAATTGTATAACTTGGCGTAGGCAGCCCAAACTCCACATTAGAAGCCCTCATAGACGGATAATTGCGGATGGCAAGTTCTACCATTTCCAGTCGGTTGTGATCTTTAAGCAAAGATTTTTTTTCTTTAAAAGGATTCTGAGGACTTACAACAAACCACAACTCATTCATGTCAGAGTTTTCCAGAATGTAGTTTGCCAAAATCAAATGACCGATATGAATAGGATTGAACGAACCGAAAAATAAACCGATTTTTTTCATTATTAAGCCAATAGTCAATTTTGCTTCACAAGTCAATTCGTTATGCTTGTAAATTTAAAAAATATTAGTCAGTAGGATGATTGAATTAACATTCATACTAAAACAAATTCACTTATTCACCGTCTAAAAACTTTACGTCTTTGATGTTCAGACAATGAGTTACATTGCCTTTCCAGTGATTCTCCTCCAAAGTAAATGCAATGTCGAAGTTTTTAGTTCTGAAATCATCCGCAAACTGCCCAAGTTTAAAACCAATACATTCTATATTTCTTCCTGTGGATTCTTGCTTAATATAAAATTTCAGATGATTATTGTCTTTCCCCATCGTTTTAACATATCCCGAAATTTTCTGATTTTTTAAAACCAGATTAGGCTTCATATTTTGAGGTCCGAACGGAGCCAGCTTTCTGTGGAAATTGATAAAATCACGGTTAATCTCGTCAATATGCACTTCAGAATCTATGGTAATGGATGGCTCTTTCTGATGATCCTGAATTTTTTCGGCAACTATTTTTTCAAATTTAATTTTAAATGCTTCAAACTTGCTTTTTTCCATAGAAAGTCCTGCAGCCGCATGATGCCCGCCAAATTTCAAAAAATATTCCGAGCACATATCAAGCGCTTCATGTACATCAAAATCTGAAACCGATCTTGCTGATGCAACCATTTCGCCATTATTTCCGTCGGTAAAAACCAAAGTAGGCTTATAGTACGTTTCCGTAAGACGGGATGCTACAATCCCGATTACTCCTTTGTTCCATTCCGGGTGATAAACAATGGTAGAAAATTTTGTTTCCTGCTGAGATTCTATGATCTGATTGAGTGCAGAAAGGGTAGAGTTCATATCCAGTTCTCTTCTTTCATCATTCAGATTCATGATGTCGTTTACGATTTGGTGTGCATGTTTCAGATTGTCAGAAACCATGAGTTCGACTGCTGCCTTCCCGTGAGAAATTCTTCCTGCTGCGTTAATTTTCGGAGCAATTTCAAAAACAATATTCGAAATTTCAAAGTGAGAAAGCTTATCTTCAGGAATAAGAAGTCTCAGTCCCATATTTCTGGTTTTGCGGAGTGTCTTAAGACCCATTTTTGCTAGAACGCGGTTCTCACCCGTCATTGAAACAATATCTGCAGCAATAGAAATTGCCAAAAGATCGGTGAGTTCAAAAAGCTCAGCTTCAGGAATTTTATAAATAGTATTGAGACCCTGGCAAAGTTTGAATCCTACGCCGCAACCCGAAAGTTCTTTGAAAGGATATCTGCAGTCGCTTCTTTTAGGATCTAAAACCGCAGCTGCTTCCGGTATCTCTTCGCCTGGTAAATGGTGATCGCAGATAATGAATTCTATATCTTTGCTTTTGGCGTAATTAATCATGTCGATTGCTTTTATTCCGCAGTCTAAAGCAATAATTAATGTAAAGCCGTTTTCTTTGGCAAAATCAATACCTTCGGTTGATATTCCGTATCCTTCAGAATTTCTGTCGGGAATATAAAAGTCTAAATATTTTTTCTGAACGATTTTACTCAGATAAAGGTACATAAGCGCAACGGCAGTGGTGCCGTCTACATCGTAATCTCCGTAAACCAGAATCTTCTCACCGTTTTCGATAGCTGTTGCAATACGCTCTACAGCCTTTTGCATATCCGCCATCAGAAACGGACTGTGGATATCGGTCATGTTGGGTTTGAAAAATTCTCTCGCCTTCTGATAATTGTCAATTCCTCTGAGAACTAATAGTTTGGATTCAAAAGTTCCGAAACCAAGCGACGAACTCAATCCATCAACAATTTCTTCATCAGGTTCTGGTTTGTAAATCCATTTTTGACTCATTTCACAAAAATAGGCAAAATTTATTTTAAAATCCATTGAAAATTTAAGTCGTTATAAAAATAATTTCCATAATTGGAGGGTTTATTTTTAATATAATCTATTGAAAGTGAATAATATTTTAATAAAATTTAAAAAAAATTAATGTTTATTGAATCCAAACGAAACCATGCTTCGTAAATGATTTTAAATACTAAACCTATTTTAAAATAATATTATGAAAAAAACAATTCAGGTTTCCAGTAAGGGAGCGACCCTAGACACAGGAAGACGAAACTTCCTAAAATTGAGTGGTATTGGTATTGTTGCAGCAGGTCTTACATTGGTAGGCTGTAGTGATGATGATTTTGAAATTATTGATAGTAATGTCTTCGACTTAGGTACAGGAGATGTTGGTGTTTTAAATTATGCTTATGCACTTGAGCAATTGGAGGCAGATTTTTACACCAAAGTAGTGAACAACTTTTATTCAGGGATTTCTTCAGTTGAGCAGCAGATTTTTACAGATTTGTATCATCATGAGGTTATCCACAGAGATTTCTTCAAAGCGGCTATTTCAGGAGCAACTTCTAATGTGTTGCCAACTTTGGAATTTCAGTATCCGAATGTAAATTTTAATGACAGAAATTCTGTTCTGGCAACAGCAAAAGCTCTTGAAGATACAGGAGTAGCTGCTTACAACGCAGCAGGGAAATATATTTCTAATCCGGATTATCTCGTAATAGCAGGAAAAATTGTTTCTGTAGAAGCAAGACACGCTGCAGCGATCAGAGATTTGATTAATCCAGGTACTGCGGCATTCTCAGGCGATGATGTAATTGATGCCAATGGACTCGATGTGGCCAAAGAGCCATCAGATATCGTAATGGCAGCAGGCGGATTTATTAAAACTAAATTTACCTGGAAAGAAAGAGGCATTAACTAAATTATCAATTCAAAATTTTATTATTATGAACATTCTTAAATTACTAGATAGATTATCAGACGATTCTTTTTTTACAAAACAAACGTCCAGATCAGAAACGCTTTCAGACCTTTCAACTTTTGGGAAAAAAGCAGCAGTTGCCGCTCTTCCATTAGGATTGGGAAGTTTTATGGCAACATCAGCAAAAGCAGAGACTGTTAACACAGAAAACCCGACATTTGCAATGAAGAATGCTCTTACCGATGCTCTTCAATTGGCATTGACGCTGGAATATCTTGAAGATGAGTATTACAGAATCGGACTTAATTCCGGAACTTTGATTCCTAATGCCGATCGTGTTGTTTTTCAGCAAATATCTAAGCACGAAGCTGCTCACGTAACTTTCCTTAAAAATACACTTACCTCACTGGGCGTAACTCCGGCTGCCAAACCAACTTTTGACTTTACGGCTGGCGGAAATTTTACACCTTTTACCAATTATCAGCAGTTTTTAATTTTAGCACAAGCTTTTGAAGACACAGGAGTGCGAGCTTACAAAGGTCAGGCTGGAAATGTGATGTCAAACAAAACGGTTCTTCAGGCTGCTTTGCAAATCCATTCTGTGGAAGCAAGACACGCTTCTCAAGTGAGAAGAATGAGATCTAATAAAGGCTGGATCGAAAATGCAGACGGTGGAAATATGCCTGCAGCAACCAATCCGGTATATGCAGGAGAGGGAGTTACGGTACAGGCAGGATTTAATACAGCTACCGCATTTGGTGCTGCTGCAGGATCTGCATCTTACGATGAGGTTTTAAGCGGATCAGATGCTACTGCCATTGCTTCATTGTTTATTGTATAGTATTATTATAAATAGAAATGTTTTCTTTCAATCCTTTTCATTTAATTGAAAAGGATTTTTTAATTAAATCCCTAAACTGATAAAAGCTTAGGGATTCATATTTTAATAAAGATTCAAAAATTAAGAATACATTTTCTCTCTTAATTCTTTTACTTTTTTATCACCAAGATATTCGTCGTATGTCATTTCTCTGTCGATAATTCCTGTCGGAGTCAGCTCAATAATTCTGTTACAGACAGTAGAAAGCATTTCGTGGTCATGTGAAGCCAGTAAAATGTTTCCTTTGAAGTTAGACAGTGAGTTGTTCAATGTTGTGATACTTTCAAGGTCTAAGTGGTTGGTTGGTTCGTCAAGTAAAAGAACATTGGCTTTCTGAAGCATCATTCTGCTGAACATACATCTCATTTTTTCACCTCCTGAAAGCACTTTACATGATTTCAAAGCTTCATCACCTGAGAAAAGCATTCTTCCTAAGAATCCTCGTACAA
This sequence comes from Chryseobacterium binzhouense, assembly GCF_007474545.1. Classification (GTDB taxonomy): domain Bacteria; phylum Bacteroidota; class Bacteroidia; order Flavobacteriales; family Weeksellaceae; genus Chryseobacterium; species Chryseobacterium binzhouense. The sequence goes on along the minus strand of NZ_VKOG01000004.1, from coordinate 327,592 downwards.
ATTCCTCATGACGCTCCTCATCATTTTTGGTAAATTGTCTCAGCCAATCAACCAAACTTAAATCTTCCTGAAAGAAGTTGGTGTTATCCAAAGGCATATGAGACTGATTTGTAGTAACTCCCCAAGCAACAGTTCCTTTATCTGCTTCTACGTTTCCTGCTAAAATTTCGAAAAATTCTGTAATTGCTAATGAGTTTTTAGACAAAACAGCAACTTTATCTCCTTTTTTAAGATTTAAATCAATATTTGAGAATAATAATTCTCCGTCTTTTGTCTTTTCAAGACCTTTAACATCTAAGATCTGGTCTCCCGCTTCTCTTTCCATTTCAAAAATAATCGCAGGATATCTTCTTGATGAAGGCTTAATATCGTCGATGTTTAATTTGTCGATCATTTTCTTTCTTGCAGTTGCCTGTTTCGCTTTTGCAACGTTTGAGCTGAATCTCGCAATGAAGTCCTGAAGTTCTTTCTTCTTTTCTTCAGCCTTTTTATTAGCCTGAGCTCTTTGTCTCGTTGCTAATTGGGAAGCTTGGTACCAGAAAGAATAGTTACCGGTATAAAGATTTAGTTTTGCATAATCCAAGTCACCGATATGCGTACAAACGGTGTCTAAGAAGTGACGGTCGTGAGATACAACAATTACGGTGTTTTCATAATCCGCCAGGAAATCTTCCAGCCATGAAATAGTTTCAATATCAAGGTCGTTTGTAGGTTCATCCAGAATAAGTACATCAGGATTTCCGAAAAGCGCCTGAGCCAAAAGAACTTTTACTTTATCTTTGTTCTCAAGTTCGCTCATCATTTGCCAATGCATATCATCTTTAATGCCTACATTGGAAAGCATGGTCTGTGCGTCAGATTCTGCAGTCCAACCTCCCATTTCGTCATAGATCACACCCAATTCTCCGGCTTTGATACCGTCTTCATCAGAGAAGTCTTCTTTCGCATAAAGCGCGTCCATCTCCTCTTTTATCTCGAATAATTTTTTATTACCTCTCAAAACTGCTTCAAGTACCGTATACTGATCGTAAGCAAAGTGATCCTGCTCAAGAACTGACATTCTTTTTCCAGGTTCCAAAGATACGTGTCCTGTTGTTGGGTCTTGTTTTCCGGTCAATATTTTAAGGAATGTAGACTTTCCTGCACCATTTGCTCCGATAATTCCGTAGCAGTTTCCTTTCGTAAACATGATGTTTACTTCGTCAAAAAGAACTCTCTTCCCGAATTGTAAAGATAAGTTAGATACTGTTAACATATAGTTTTGTAAATTTGGCGCAAAATTACAAAAAGAAATTGGGTAAATGATAATATTATCATACTCAACTTTTTATCGCAAGGAAGATTTTGTACATTTAAGGATTAAAACTATCAAAATGAAGATTGAAAAGACAGTCAGAATACTAAATAAAAGAGCCCGTTTTGAATATGAGATTCTCGAAGAAATAGAAGCGGGGATGGTCTTGACCGGAACAGAGATTAAATCATTGCGTTCTTCAAAAGCATCCATCACAGAGTCGTTTTGTCAGTTTATTGATGGAGAACTATATATTATTAATATGATGATAGATGAATATAAGCTAGGGACATTCTATAATCATAAAACAAAAAGGGAACGAAAGTTGCTGTTGCACAAAAGAGAATTGGCAAAATTCGAAAAGAAATTGAAGGATGCAGGGAATACTATTGTTCCTTTGAAGCTTTATATTAATGATAATGGCAAAGCCAAAATATTAATAGCACTGGCAAGAGGTAAAAAACTCTTTGATAAGAGGGAAGCCATTAAAGATAGAGAAAATAAAAGAAACCTCAATAGAATATTAAAGAAAAGTTAAAAATCATCCTGAAAACTTTGTTTATAAAGAAAAATTATATTTATTTTGCAATATCAATTATTTAATCATTTAATTCTATGAAAAATCTAAAATTAGGAATTTCAGCATTGGCGCTTACGGTTGCCTCTACTGTTTTCGCTCAGACGACCAACAATCCGTGGTTAATCGGGGTTGGTGCGCATGCGGAAAACCATACAGCACAACGTAGCAATTTCAGCAATACGTTCTCTGCTACTAATTTGACGAAGAATATGTTCAATGTGAACAACTTCTCAATTACACCTCCATTATCAAAATTAACTGTTGCAAGAAACGTTGGTAAAGGTTTGGTAATCGACTGGCAGACTACTGTAGGTAATGTTGAAAACAAAAGATTCAACATGGGTAAGGAGTTTTTCCTTCAGACAGGTCTTGGTTTCCAATTTAAGGCAGCTGGTCTTCTTTGGGACGAAGAATCTTGGTTTGACCCATACTTAAGAGTTGGTGCTAACTACCTAAGACATGATTATACAGGTCTTTCTTTCCCTAGACAGGCTTTAATCAACGGTAATCCTGCTGAGATGATCGGTAACGGAGAAAACGGAAACGAAATGGGTAAAGCTAATTTCTTAACTGTTTCTACTGGTGCAGGTCTTAATCTTTGGTTGACTAAGAACTTTGGTCTTGGGGTACAAGGAGATTACGTTTCAACTCCAGGTGATAAATCTAATGTTGCTAACTTCTGGCAAGCTTCAGCTACATTGAACTTCAGATTCGGAAACAGAGACAGAGATAAGGATGGTATCTTAGATAAAGACGATTTATGTCCAGATACTCCAGGTTTACCAGAATTCCAGGGATGTCCTGATACAGATGGTGACGGAGTTCCAGATAAAGATGATCAATGTCCAGATGTTGCAGGTCCAGTTGAAAACAACGGTTGTCCTTGGCCAGATACAGATGGTGATGGTGTAATCGACAAAGATGATGCTTGTCCTACAGTTGCAGGTCCAGCTGAAAACAACGGTTGTCCTTGGCCAGATACAGATGGTGACGGTATCTTAGATAAAGATGATGCTTGTCCTACAGTTCCAGGTGTTGCTGAGTACAACGGATGTCCACCTCCACCAAAACCAAAACCAATTGATGTAACTATTACTGAAGAGTTTAGAGATCTATTGTTTGATTTCAATAAAGCAACAATCAGAAAAGAGTCTAGCGGTAAATTAGATACAGCTGCTAAGATTATTAAGGATGCTCCTGCTGAAAACTTCGTAATTATTGGTATGACTGATAAGAAAGGAAGTGATTCTTATAACTTGAATTTATCAAGACAAAGAGCTGCTGCTGTAGTTTCTGCTTTAGAAGCTAGAGGTGTAAACCCTGCTGTATTGAAGTCAATTGGTATCGGTGAGCAAGAAGCTACAGTTCCTGAAACTGCTTCTGACGCTGAAAGACAAGCTGACAGAAAAGTTATCGTAAGAGCTATCTCTGGATCTGAGTGGGAAACTTACAAAAAATCTGACTTGCCAGCTACTCCTAAAAAGAAAGCTCCGGCTAAAAAAAGAAAATAATAAATTTTTCTAAATATTAAATACCTCTGGTTTTCCAGGGGTATTTTTTTTATTGCTGATTTTGAGTAATTTTGTGAAAATTTAAAAATAAAATGGGAAGAGCGTTTGAATATAGAAAAGCATCTAAAATGGCGCGTTGGGATAAAATGGCCAAAACTTTTTCTAAGATCGGAAAAGATATTGCATTAGCTGTAAAAGCAGGGGGTCCGGATCCCGAATCTAATCCTGCATTGAGAAGATGCATTCAAAATGCGAAAGGCGCAAATATGCCAAAAGATAATGTAGAAAGAGCGATCAAAAAGGCTAGTGGTGCAGATGCCGAAAACTACGAAGAAGTAACTTATGAAGGGTATGGACAAGGCGGTGTGGCGTTTTTTGTAGAATGTACTACGAACAACACAACCAGAACTGTAGCTAATGTGAGAGCTGTCTTCAATAAGTTTGACGGTAACTTGGGTAAAAACGGAGAACTTGCCTTTATTTTTGACAGAAAAGGTATATTTACCATTGAGTTATCTAAAATTACAATGGATTGGGATGATTTTGAAATGGAAATGATTGATGGCGGAGCGGAAGATGTTGAGAAAGATGAAGAAGAGGTAATGATCACCACAGCTTTTGAAGATTTTGGTTCTTTGTCTCACAAATTAGACGAATTAGGAATTGAAGCGAAAAGTGCAGAATTACAAAGAATTCCAAACAATACAAAAGAAGTGAACGAAGAACAGTTTAAAGCTAATATGAAAATGCTTGAACGTTTTGAAGAAGATGATGATGTACAGAATGTATATCACAATATGGAAATGACAGATGAGCTTCTTGACTCTCTATAAAAAATAATATTACATTCATATATAATTCATTTTCAATTAGTTTCTTTGTCTAAAATTATGAAAAGAAACGTTGAATTGGTTGTTATTTCGGATGTACATTTGGGAACTTACGGATGTAAGGCTAAAGAACTTTTGAGATATCTGAATTCTATCCACCCCAAAACATTGGTTTTGAATGGTGATATTATTGATATTTGGCAGTTTAAAAAGTCTTACTTCCCTAAGCCTCATTTAAAGGTGATCAAGAAGATTATTTCTTTTGCTACAAAAGACACCGACGTATACTATATTACCGGAAATCATGATGAAATATTCCGGAAATTTACTGATTTCGAGCTGGGTAAGCTGAAAGTCTGCAACAAACTCTGTCTGGATGTTAACAACAAAAAGACGTGGATTTTCCATGGAGATGTATTCGATGCTTCTGTACAGCATTCTAAATGGATTGCAAAACTTGGTGGTAAAGGTTACGATTTTCTTATTGTCATCAACAATCTGGTCAATTGGTTTTTAGAGAAAATAGGTAAGGAAAAGTACTCATTTTCAAAAAAAATTAAAAATAATGTCAAAAAAGCAGTAAAGTATATCGGCGATTTTGAGCTGACTGCTTCTGAGCTTGCCATTGATAATGAATATGATTATGTAATCTGCGGACATATTCATCAGCCTCAAATTCGTGAGGTTACTAATAAAAAAGGATCTTGTATTTACCTTAATTCCGGAGATTGGGTAGAAAATCTTTCTGCTTTGGAATATCATAATGAGGAATGGAAAATCTTTTATTATGATGACCATAAAGACTCTCTCAAGGAAGATACTTCCGAAGAAATTCACGACATCCATCCTTCTGATCTGATGAAACTCGTAACCCAGTTTACATAAAATGAAAGTTTTGTACGCATTTCAGGGAACAGGAAACGGGCATATTGCAAGAGCGCAGGAAATCATTCCGATTTTGAAAAAATATGCTCATGTTGATACTTTAATCAGCGGTCATCAATCACAACTGAAAGCAGATTTTCCGATTAATTTTCAACATAAAGGAATTTCCCTGTTATACAATGAACGAGGAGGTATTTCGTACCAAAAAATTCTGTTTGAAAATAATTTTTCAGAAGCATTCAGAACTATAAAAGATATAGATCTCAGTACGTATGATTTGATAATTAACGATTATGAACCAATTACAGGCTGGGCTTGTAAACTTCAAAATCTGAATATGATTGAGCTGAGTCATCAGGCTTCAATGAGCTTTAAAGAAACTCCAAAACCTGAAAAAAAAGATTTCTTTGGCGAAATGATTCTTAAGTATTACGTTCCAAGTGAGCGTAAAATAGGTTTTCACTTTGAAAATTATCATCCACAAATCAAAAAGCCTGTTATCAGACGGAAAATAAGAAATCTTAATCCTGATAAAAAGGGATTTTATGTGGTGTATCTTCCAAGTTTTTCGGATGAAAACATCATTAAAATCTTAAATGATATTCCTGTAGAATGGAAAATCTTTTCAAGAAACGCAGTGATTGACAACAAGATTAAAAATGCTGAAATTTTTCCTATTGATGAAGTTCAGTATCTGAAACATTTTGAGAACTGTGAAGGGATCTTGTGCAATGCTGGCTTTGAAACTCCTGCCGAAGCATTGTTTATGGACAAAAAACTTTTTGTAATTCCTATTCATAATCAGTACGAACAGGAATGTAATGCAGCTGCTTTAAACCGAATGGGAATTCCTAATTCTAAAATTCTTGATAAAATACAAATCGAAAACTGGATTGATTCCGATCTGCATTTTAAGGTTGATTATCCGGATAATATTGAAGAAATTTTACTGAAAGAAGTTTTAATGCTGTAAAAATATATCTTCTACGTCATTCATTCTTCTCATCACAGCTCTCGCATAAGAACAGTGAGGATACACTTTCCAGTTGTTTTCACGAGAAAATTTAATGGCTTCCTCAACAAGGAATTTTCCCATTCCCCGACCTTCAAACTCTGGATGCACAAGAACAAAGGAAATAACAAGTTTACTGTCGTTTGGGAAAATCGTATAGGTAAGTCTTCCCACTTCTTTTATTTCGTTATTCAGCGTAATGACTCCGCCGTTTCCTGATTTATTATTTTCGAATCTCATAATCTTGATTTTAATTAAAAATAAAAATACAAAAACTGCACCGAGGAGTTTTTGATATACATCAACAAATTTTTACTAACTGCTAAACTCAAACCTAAAGCTGTTGTAATCTCAAATAAATTTTTAAAAAGCAGAAACTTTTAAAAGAAAATACGGAGTTTTCCGTTTAATTCTTAAATTTGACTAATGCAAAAGAATTTTTACCTTCTCATCATATCGTTTTGTCTAATGAGCTGCTATACATATCAGGTCAGAAAACCGGCAGAAATACCCATTGACAGTAAACAAGATCCTAATAAAAATGCAGCTCTTGGTAATACGGCTTCCATACAGACAAAAAATAATACTGCTGAATCGCAAAACCTGAATTCACAGCTAGCTTCTGTTCCAGTAAATATTCAGGAGAAGCTTGTTCCAAGCAAGAATTTTAAAATTGATGTGGAAGGAAGAAAATATAAAATTATCGTGGACAGATGGGAAAATGACAGCCTGGTTGCACATCCTGTTGGAAAGCCGGATAAAATCCTCAAATTTCATAAAAATCAGATCAATGGAGAAAAAATTGCTGAAAAACGCTTTTCACAGCCCATTGCTGATATTATTACAGTGACTGTCTATGCCGGAATTGGTGTTGCAATATGGTCTTTGCTGCAATGATTTTAATTTCAGATTAGGTATGATTAGTTATAACTGAATGTAGAGTTAATTATCCTTTCCTGTATAATAGTTATAATCTTTGATAATAATCCCGATGAATTGTCTTTCTGTCATTTCTCTCGGATCTACTTCCAGCTTCAAAATGTTTTTAATTTTATCTGAAAGTCTGGAAATGACATGTCTGTCATCAATTCTCACGGCTTTGAGATAATTGTCTTTAATGATTCTCATATCATTGTCGGTAAGTGCGATTACCTGAGGAAAAGTCGGAATATAATTTTCCTGAATATTTTCTAAAATCGTATGCGAAATATTGATTTGATTTTTTAAAGAAATAACTGCAGTTCCGGAAGCAATATCGCCTAATCTTTGATTGTTTTTTGAAATAATCATAGAGATTAATCCAATCAATCCCAAAAAAGTGGTGTCAATCAGCCTGAAAATCCATCGAATAAGATAATCCCCAAAACCAGCCTGATAACCGTCAATTTTTACGACACGTACTTTCATTATTTTTTTTCCGGGTGTCTGACCTTCCATCAGGCTTTCAAAAACAATCGGATAGATAGAAGCGGGAAAGGTCAGAACAATATAAACAGCACCCTGAGACCAGTCATCCATCCCGTTTAAAATATAGCCTAAATTTAAAACGCTGAAAAAAAGATAAAAAACAAGGAAAATATAAGCAATCCTGATAACACCGTCAATAATGAAAGCTAAGATTCTTTCTCCAATGCTTGCAACGGTGAAATTAATATTTACATTTTGAGAAGTATTTATCGCAATTTGAGACATATTTTTTATTATTTTAGCCTTACAATATGAGAGAAGTTTATTTCATCAAACAAAATAAAGAAAAATGGTTGGGAATTGAGCAGGTTATTCAGGGGAAAATCAAAAAAAATCCTGATGATCTGTCATCACTGTATATAAACCTCATCAACGATTTATCTTTTGCACAGTCTTATTATCCTAAAAGCAATACAACAGTTTATCTGAATCATTTGTCGTCACAAATTTTTCAGAAAATTTACAAAACAAAACGTATAGAAGAAAACAGGCTTCTTTATTTCTTTAAAACGGAAGTTCCGATGATTGTTTTTGAATACAGAAGGTATTTGATGTATTCTTTTATATTTTTCTTCTCTTTTATGCTTATTGGTGTGCTTTCAGCGGTTTATGATAAAGATTTTGCTAAAATTATTCTGAGCGAAGGCTATGTAAACATGACTATTGAAAACATCAAAAACGGAAATCCTGTAGGTGTTTATCAAAGCGGATCAACCTGGGGAAGCACAATAGGAATTACATTTAACAATATTATTGTCGGAGCTAAATTATATCTCTACGGAATGTTTCTTGGAATCGGGACATTTTATGTGCTGATGCAGAATTCTATTATGTTAGGAACCTTTCAGTATTTTTTCTACGAACATGGGGCTTTGGCAGACAGCGCAAAAGGAATATGGCTTCATGGAACATTTGAGATTTTCAGTATGATTGTAGAGGGGATGTGTGGTTTAATTTTAGGAGCATCTATTTTGTTCCCCAAAACATTTTCACGATTCAATTCTTTCAAAAACGGATTCAAAAATTCATTTAAAATATTTTTAAGCACGGTTCCTTTTACGATATGTGCCGGAATTATTGAAGGTTATGTAACGAGACATGCTTTAGATATGCCTTTGGTTTTAAACCTTATCATTATTTTCGGCTGTTTGGGAATCATCAGTTTTTATTATTTTATTTATCCTAAAATCGTTAACCAGAGAATCAAAAAACAAATTCACCATGCAATTATATAAAAAAAGAGATTTCGGAGCATTTATAAGCGATACATTTGCATTTTTTAAACTTTACGGAAGAAATTATTACAAAAATTATCTTCTTATCAATGGTCTTCTGCTGATTCTGCTTGTTGTAATTTTCATATTCGGTTACAAAGAATTGTTTATGCAGGCTTTCGGATCGAATATTGGCGGTCAGAGCTATTATTTTGAAAATTATTTTCAGGAAAATGCAGGGATGTTTATTACGACCGGTATTCTTACATTCATACTTTTTATAGCATTAATGATTGTAAATTATCTGTATCCTGTTTTTTACATGAAAAAGCTGAATGAAGGAAAACAAAAGATCAAAGTAGATGATATTATGTCTGAATTCAAATCGAATGCAGGAAAAATCGGGAAATTAATACTCGGTTTGGTCTTTATCGTTACCCCATTAGCAATTATCATTTTAGGGATTTCCTATGCGATGATTTTCATTCTGATCGGTTTCTTTATTTTATTTTTGGTTGCTCCTGCTGTAGTAAACATTATCAATTTTTTAATGTTTGATTATTTCAATAGTTCCAGAGGATTTTTTGCAAGTTTAAGTTACTCCATTCGTTCGCAGTTTTCTTATCCGAGTGCAAGAGAAGGTTCGCCATTTTGGAAATATTGGGGAGCAACATTGGTTATTTACATTATCATACAGGTAATTATCACAATTTTCACAATGATACCCATGATTCTTTTTATGGTTAAAATTGCGACTTCTGCCCCAGATGGAAATTTTGAGCAGAATCCTTTTGCAGACGGATTCGGGATTATTTTGTTTGTGACTTATGGTGTATCATTACTTTTCTCATTTATTCTTTCAAACTTAATGTATGTAAATTCCGGACTGATGTATTTTGACAGCCGCAGAGACTTACATCAGCAGCTTGACTTGCAGGAAATTGAAACTATTGGCGTTAATGAATAAATTTCTGTTCTTACTGATTGTTTTTCTGAATCTTGGTCTTGTAAAAGCGCAGGATGATTATACGGAAGAATATACCGAAGAAATTGTTGTGGATTCTGCGGTAACTTCGCATTACAGAAATATGTATGTTGCAGATTCTGTGTTAAAAGCCAATCCTCTTACCGAGAATCCTGTTTTTCAGAAAAAATTCAAAGAAAAATTAGGTTCCAGATATCAGGAAAAAGATTTCGATTACACAACTTCCAAACCAAGAGAGTCTTTGCTTCAAAAATTACAGCGTAAAATTGCCGAACTCATCAGAAGCATCTTCGGAGAAACAAGTATGGAGACATCTTCGCAGATTACGGCAGTGATTATCCGTCTTTTTGCGATTGTTGTGGTAGGGTTTCTTTTATATTTTTTAGTTAAATTTTTAATCAGCCACAATGGGAGTCTGTTTTTTGATAAAAAGAACAGAAAAGTTGAGATTAATGAAGAAGAGCTTCATGAGAATATTCACGAAATAAATTTCCCTCAAAGTATTGCAGCTTTTGAAAATAATAAAGACTACCGTTCGGCAGTAAGATACCAGTTTTTATTTATCCTCAAAAAACTGAGTGACAAAAAACTGATCCAGTGGAATCCGGAAAAAACCAACAAAGATTATGTTGCAGAATTAAAAGCAGGAAATCTTAAAAATGAATTTTACGATCTTTCCTATATTTTCGATTATGTATGGTACGGAGAATTCAGCATTGATGAGGAGCATTATGCAAAATTCAAAAAACAGTTTCAAAACTTTAATGCTTAGTCCGGTATGAACAGAACTTTCAAAATATATGCTGTAATTTTCATCATAATCATGGTGATTCTGGCGTTGTTTGAATTGAACAAGAAGGAAGTTTTAGACTGGCGGAAAAATTTTGATGTCAATAAGAAATCTCCTTTCGGACTATTTGTGTTCAATCAAGAGTCTAAAGATTTGTTCAAAAATAAACTTACAAAAGTAAATCTTTCACCATATAATTATTATTCGCAAAATAATCCCGCAAAAGATAATAAGCATAATATTTTAATCATAGAAAGTGAAATTGATGCAGAATCCTGGTACAAAATCCTGAAGCAGGCAGAAAAAGGATCCAACGTGATGGTTATTGCATCAAGAGTTCCTAAAGCTATTTCAGACTCTATTGGTTTTTATATGTCGCAAATTTCTTTTGAAGATAACAATGTATTAAAACTCACAGATGAAAAATATGTAGATGATTCTCTGAAACTGGATAAGTTTCCTTCAGGAAAAGGTTTTTCTTATATTAAACCTAAAGTGCAGGTTTTAGGAAAAACAGTTGAGGAAGACAATGACGTTCAGGCTAATTTTATTAAAGCGCCTTTTGGGAAAGGGTATATTTTCGTTCACAGCGAGCCGCTTTTTATTACCAATTATTATCTTTTAAAGCCTCAAAATTTAAAGTACGCAGAAAATATTTTTTCTTATCTGAATGAAAATGAAACATTGTGGTTTACGGAAGCCAATACAACGGAATCTAGCTGGTCGTTGCGTTTTATTTTATCCAATCCGCCGCTTAAATATGCTTGGTGGGTATTTTTAGGCGGGATGGTATTATTTATTTTCTTCAATGCAAAACGAAAACAGCGTATTGTTCCCGTAATTGAACCTCTCAGAAATACTTCGGCTGATTTTGTGAAAAGCATCGGTAATCTGTATCTTCAGGAAGGTGATTTTCATGATATGATGGCAAAAAAAGCTCAGTATTTTCTAAATAAAGTGAGAATTGATCTATTGATAGATACTCAGAATCTGGATGGTGATTTTGCAAAAAAGCTTCATCTGAAAACAGGAAAACCAATTGAAATGATTGAAGAAGCGGTTGTTTTAATGAAAAAAGCACAGGATCCTTACGCGAGTGTGATGAAAGAAGATTTGGCAAAGATGAATGCTCTTTTGGATTCAATTTTAAAATAAAAATTTATTAAAAAATAAAACAATATGGAAGATAATAACGGACATTCAGAATATCAGCCATCTGTAAATTTAGATATACAACAGAAAGAGCAGGAGCAGTTTCAGTCAAGAATTGATATGATTGAGCTTCGTGAAAATTTAGATAAAGTAAAAACAGAAATCGCCAAAGTAATTGTCGGTCAGGAAAAAATGGTCGAACATCTTTTGGCGGCACTGCTTTCTAACGGTCATGTTCTGATAGAAGGAGTTCCCGGAGTTGCGAAGACAATTACAGCAAAGCTACTGGCAAAAACTATTGATGTAGATTTCAGCAGGATACAGTTTACGCCTGATCTGATGCCTTCCGACATTTTGGGAACCTCAATTTTCAGCATGAAAAATTCTGAATTTGAGTTTAAAAAAGGACCCATCTTTTCAAGCTTTATTCTGATTGATGAAATCAACCGTTCTCCGGCAAAAACTCAGGCGGCTTTGTTTGAGGTAATGGAGGAGAAGCAGATTACCATCGACGGAACGCGTTATGAAATGGAAGAGCCGTTTCTGGTTATTGCAACCCAAAACCCGATTGAACATGAAGGAACATACAGACTTCCCGAAGCTCAGCTTGACCGATTTTTATTTAAAATCAATGTAGGTTATCCTAATCTGGAACAGGAAATTTCAATCATCAAAAACCAACACGATAACAGACTGGAAGATAAAACGGAAGCTGTAAATAAAGTTATTACTGCACAACAGCTCAATACTTATCAGAAGCTGGTGAAAGAAATCATTGTTGAATCTCAACTTATAGAATATATCGCCAAGATCATCATCAATACAAGAGAAAATCAATTTTTATATCTGGGAGCTTCGCCACGAGCAAGTCTGGCTTTATTAACGGCTTCAAAAGCATTTGCCGCATTAAGAGGAAGAGATTTTGTAACCCCGGAAGATATTAAAGAAGCAAGTTATGCAGTTTTACGACACAGAGTCATTGTCTCGCCAGAAAGAGAAATGGAAGGACTTACAGCCGATGAAATTATCAGACAGATTCTGGAAGGAATAGAAATTCCTAGATAGGTTGAGGTATTAGGTAGAAGATTATAGTTGTAAGTTTTTCATTATGGCACATTTTAAAGAACTTTTAGTTTGGCAGAAATCTATAAATTTTGTTACAGAGGTTTATAAAGAAACTGAATCTTTTCCTAAAACTGAAGTATATGGTTAAATATCTCAAATTAGAAGAGCTGCAGTTTCGATTCCTTCCAATATTTCTGAGGGAAATTCTAGAAGAAGTGTACCTGATTATTTGCAGTTTCTAAGAATCTCTAGAGGAAGTTGTGCAGAGGTTGAAACACAATTAATTATAGCAAAAAATCTCGGTTTTTTAAATGAGAAAAACTATTTAAAATTAAATCAAGATATTATTGAAAATTCAAAAATGTTAAATGGTCTTATTAATTCCTTAAAGCAATAAATAAATCTGACTCCTAAAATCTAAAACCTACAATCTTGAAAAAACTATACATCAATACACGCTTTTTCTTCGCACTCATCGGTGTAGGAATGCTCTATATTTTAGCATTCTTTTTTTCGTTTTTTATGATTTTGGGTCATTCGGCTTTATTGCTGGTATTTTTTGTTGCGTTTGTAGATTATTTGCTTGTTTTCAGGCCAAAAGATGCAGTTTTAGCCCAGAGAATTTTACCTGAAAAACTGTCGAATGGCGATGAAAATTTTATTAAAATTGATATTAAAAATAATTACATATTCAAGATTAATGTCAAAGTAATTGATGAAATTCCATTTCAGTTTCAGAAAAGAGATTTTTTAATTGTAAAAGAAATTCAGCCGGGTAAAAATGTTTTTTTTCAGTATTCTCTGGAGCCAAAAGATAGAGGTGAATATAATTTCGGGGCATTAAATGTCTATACTTCATCGCCGGTGGGTTTTATCTCGAAACGTTTTATTTTTCAGAAAGATGCTTCATTGGCGTGTTATCCATCCTTTATCCATCTTAGAAAATACGAACTGATGGCATTGCAGAACGAATTTCTTTTAGGCGGAATAAAAAAAATCCGAAAATTGGGACATACAATGGAATTCGAGCAGATTAAAGAATATGTTCCCGGAGATGATGTTCGAACAATCAACTGGAAGGCGACTTCAAAAACCAATCGTTTGATGGTGAATCAGTTTCAGGATGAAAAATCACAGCGTATTTTTATGCTGATTGATAAAGGAAGAACAATGAAAATGCCTTTTAATGGTCTGAGTCTTTTGGATTATTCTATTAACGCGACGATGGCTTTATCCCATATCATTCTGAAAAAAGGCGATCGGGCAGGAATGATGACTTTTTCTAAAAAAGCTGAAAATAAAGTAGCTGCAGATAATAAATCCGGACAGTTGAGAAAAATTTCGGAAGCTTTATATAACATCAAAACTGATTTCTTTGAAAGTGATTTCAACCGATTATATCAGGATATTAAATACTCTCTTAATCAACGCAGCCTGGTTCTTCTTTTTACCAATTTTGAAACTTTAGACGGATTGAGCCGGCAGATGAAATACCTTCGCGGCATTGCCAAAAATCATTTGTTGGTTGTAGTTTTCTTTAAAAATACAGAAGTTCAGAAGATCATTCATTCCAATCCTGAAACGATGCAGGAAATTTATGATGAAATCATTGCCGAGAAATTTGAATTTGAAAAGAAACTAATCATTCAGGAATTGAGGAAATATGGAATTTATTCAGTTTACACACTTCCGGAAAACCTCAATGTTGAGGTAATTAATAAATATCTGGAGATCAAAGCAAGAGGGATTTTGTAATGTTTTATCGGCAACCTATGAAAAAATATTTGAAAACCTTTTTTCGAGTTTTTGCTGCTTGGTTTTTAATTCATTCTTCCTATATTATTTTTGATGGATTATATGATAAAAACAGAAAAGCAGATTCGGCAATAGTTTTAGGTAACAAAATTAATGAAGACGGAACTCCCTCCGATAGACTGAAAGCACGCCTTGATAAAAGCATTGATTTATTCAGACAAAACAGAGTGAAGACAATTATTGTAAGCGGAGGTTTGGGAGATGAAGGTTTTTGGGAAGGCGATAAAATGAAAGAATATCTTATCCATAATAAAATTCCGGCAAATAACATTGTTGTTGATAATTTTGGAAACGATACCCAACAGACCGTAAAAAATTCCATCAAAATAATGGATAGTCTAAATTTTAAAAGTGCCATCATAGTTTCACAATATTTTCATCAAACCAGAACCAAAATTTTGTTTAGAAAAGAAGGATTTAAAAATATTGAAAGTTCTAGTCCTGTTTATTTTGAAATAAGAGATTTTTATTCTGTCTTTCGTGAATTTGTAGCGTTTTATAAAGAGATTTTCTAATTTATTCAAATTGCTGAATTCATTTTGTAATTTTGTATAAAGCAATAAGCAAAATGAAAATTACCTTAAACCGTCTCAACGATGATTTTTTATTTGAATGTACCAACGCTCAGGGGAATTCAATTTTACTGGACAATACAACACAACCCGGAGCAAAAGGTGTTTCCCCAATGGAAAGTGTTTTGATGGCTGTTGCAGGATGCAGCGGGATTGATGTGGTTTCCATTTTAAACAAACAAAGACAGGAAATTACCGGTTTTAAAGCAGAAGTTGAAGGTGAAAGAGTTCCTGTAGATGAAGCAAAACCATTTAAGTCAATAATGGTAAAATTTTTTATCGAAGGAAATGTAGATCCTAAAAAAGCTTTGAAAGCTTCAGAATTATCTTTCGAAAAATACTGTTCGGTATCTAAAACTTTAGAGCCGAATGTGGAAATCGGCTACGAAGTTTTTGTAAACGGTGAAAAAATAGAGCAATAAAGTGGGAGAGTAACAGAGTTTGAGAGAAGAAATATTTTCAACTCTCAAACTCTATGATTCTCCAAAGTTATAATCTCAATTAAGAGAGTCGGGGTTTTAATAGTTTGGCAACAGTAGCAGTCCATCCTGTCTGATGTGAAGCTCCGACACCACGCCCGTTATCTCCATGAAAATATTCATAGAAAGTAATATAATCCTTAAAATGAGGATCATAATTTAATTTGTAATTACCTCCGTTAAAAGCACGCTGTCCGCTTTCATCTTTCAAAAATATAGAGCAGAGTCTTCCACTGATATTTTGAGCGACTTCATCCAAACTCTTTTTTTCTCCACTTCCTGTCGGAAATTCAACTTTTAAGCTGTCTCCATAATAAAAATGGAATCTTTGCAGGCTTTCCACAATCAGAAAGTTGATAGGAAACCATATCGGACCTCTCCAGTTGCTGTTTCCGCCAAACATTCTGCTGTCACTTTCTGCAGGAGTATAGTAAACAACATTTTTATTACCATGAACCGTAAAAACAAAAGGATCTTTTTCGTAAATCTTAGACATGGCACGAATGCCGTATGAACTCAGAAATTCTTTTTCGTCAAGCATACGGTTGAGTACCTTGGTCAATCTTGTTTTTCGGAGAATGCTCATCAGATGTTTTCTCCCGGTGCCTTCTTCTTCCCAGTGTGAAACAAGTTTGGTGAGATCTGGTTTGTTTTTTAGAACCCAATCCATTCTTTCGCGGAAGTTCGGCATTTTATCTAAAAGATGATGGTCTATGATTTCAACAGCAAACATTGGGATTAAACCGACAATACTTCTCAGTCTCAACGAAACACTTTCTCCGTTTGCGAGTTGGAGTACATCATAGAAAAATCCGTCTTCCTCGTTCCAGAGTCCTTCTTTTCCGTCACCAAGATTTTCCATGGCTTCTGCAATGTAGAGATAGTGTTCAAAAAATTTGATAGCCATATCTTCATACACCTGATAATATTGTGCGAGTTCCATTGCCATTCTCATCATATTAAGAGCATACATTGCCATCCAGCTCGTTCCGTCTGCCTGCTCCAGATGTTCACCATCTTTAAGCTCCATATTCCGGTCAAATGCACCGATATTATCCAGACCTAAAAATCCGCCGCCAAAAATATTTTTACCGTTTTTATCTTTTCTGTTTACCCACCATGTGAAATTCAGCAATAATTTTTGGAAAACTTTCTCCAGGAAAAGCAAATCGGGTTTGCCGTTCATTTTTTCATCAATTTTAAAAACCCTGAAGCAAGACCATGCATGAACTGGTGGATTTACATCGCTTAAATTCCATTCGTAAGCAGGCATCTGTCCGTTAGGGTGCATATACCATTCTTTTGTAAGTAAAAGCAACTGGTTTTTCGCAAACTCAGCATCAATTATGGCAAAAGGAACGCAGTGAAACGCCAGATCCCATGTCGCATACCAAGGATATTCCCATTTGTCGGGCATGGAGATAATATCTTTATTGTGGAGATGTTCCCATTCTGTGTTTCTGACATAATTGTCAAAATCTCTCGGAGCCTCATGATTAGGATCGCCTTTCAGCCATTTTCCAACATTATAATGATAGAATTGTTTATTCCATAGAAGTCCGGCAAATGCTTGTCTTTGTACATTTTTTTCGTCTTCATCATAAATATCATGCTGTATTTCTTGGTAAAATTCATCAGCTTCTTTAATTCGGGCATCAAAAATTTCATCAAACTGGTAAAACGCATCTTCCATATCATAAGGAGACAGACGAAATTCAAAAATTTTTGAATCTTTTGCTCCAATAGTCTCTTCAATAACGAATGCTGCTTTTGTGCCTTTTTGTTCGGGATTAATAGTTTTTTTATGATGAATAATATAATCATTTATCCCGTCCTTATAATAAGTGTTTTCTACAGCAGGAGTACCGTGTAATTTAGGATGATTTGTTTCATTTTCACAGAAAACCCTTTCAGCGTTCTTGTTTTTAGAATAAAACTTTTTGATAGGAATACTTTCGTGTAAAACATTAATACAGCCTTCTTTTCCGGCTTCTACCTGACCTTTATATTCATTATATCCCCACTTCCAGTTGTTTCTGTACCATGTAGTTGGTAGAACGACAATCGGAGCAGATTTGTCACTTCGGTTACATACCGTAACCCTTATCAGAATATCATTTGCGTCAGATTTACAATATTCTATGAAAATATCAAAATATTCGTCGTTATCAAAAATTCCGGTATCGAATAATTCATACTCAGGTTCTTTTTTAGAGCGTCTCGCATTTTCAGCTACAATATCGTCATAAGGAAATTCATTAATCGGATATTTATACACCATCTTCATATAACTGTGAGTAGGCGTATTATCCAGATAGTAAAAAATTTCTTTAATGTCTTCACCATGGTTTCCCTGCGGATTGCTCAATCCGAAAAGACGTTCTTTTATTCTTTGATCTTTTTTATTCCAAAACGAAAGAGCAAAACAAAAAAGCTGTTTGGTATCTGAGATTCCCGCAATTCCTTCTTCTCCCCATCTGTAGGTATGGCTTTCTGCAATATTATGGTTGGCAAAATGCCATGCATTCCCGTTGGGGCTATAATCTTCACGTACATTTCCCCACTGTCTGTTGCTCACGTAAGGACCCCAGTTTTTCCATTCTGTATCTTGTAATCTATGTTTTTCAGCAATCATTTTATCGCATTTACTCACGAAGTTAGTTTTTTTAAGAAAAAACTCCAACTTAATAAATTTTAATTAAATTTAATATTTCCCCGAAACGCCTTTGTTTATGGGGTTTTGAGAGGTTAAATTAAATTTTTATAAATATTTAAAAGAAAAGTTTTATATTTGTACCATTCGATCATTCACATATTGAAAATGTTATCAAGAAAGGTTGAGGGATTAGACCCTGTGAAACCTTAGCAACCCTTTGCGCAGGCAATGAAGGTGCTACGTTCTACCAGAATTATTTTGGACAGATAACTTACTGAAGTTCTTTCAGCCATTTCTTATGGCATTTTCAAATTGTATTATCAAAAAGTATAATAGAATTGAAAACAGAACTAAACTATATTAATTTTTCGTATAAAACCAATTCCGGTAAGGAATATCACATTCCGTTAAGCTACCAGCTTTTCGGAAAAGACCTGTTTTCTGCCCCGATCATTTTAGTGAATCATGCTTTAACCGGAAATTCCAATGTTTCCGGAGAAAAAGGATGGTGGAAACAACTGGTTGGAGAACATCAGGTAATCGATACCGACCAATATACAATTCTGTGCTTCAATATTCCCGGAAACGGATTTGATGATTTTTTTATTGACGAATATGAAGATTTCACGCCTTCGGATATTGCGAATATCTTTTTGAAAGGTCTTGAAATGTTGAATATTAAAAGTTTACACGCCATTATCGGAGGTTCTCTGGGAGGAGGAATCGGTTGGGAAATGCTGGTTAAAAATCCGGCTCTTGCTGAAATTTTCATTCCTGTTGCCTGCGATTTCAAAACTCACGACTGGCTTCATGCACAATGTCTGGTTCAGAAATTTTTATTGAATCAGAATGACGAGCCTCTTCAAAAAGCGAGGATCCATGCGATGTTGTGTTACAGAACGCCGCAATCTTTGAATGACAGATTTCAAAATAAATACAATCAGGAAAAGCAGAAGTTAGAATCAGAAGACTGGCTCGTTTATCACGGAAATGTCTTAGCCGAAAGATTTAGTTTAAAGGCTTACAAGCTGATGAATCATTTGCTGATGAATATCAATGTTAATGAAAATCAATTGGAAAAAATTCAGGCACGAATGCACATGATCTCTGTTGATACCGATTTATTTTTCCCCGCCTCTGAAATCAGAATGTGTTTTAAAAAGCTGAAAGAGAAAAAGGAGAATGTTTTTTATCACGAGATCACCTCAATTCACGGGCACGATGCCTTCTTAATGGAATATAAACAATTAAATACGATCATTAAAAATATTTTGTACAATGAGTAAGAGTAATGCTAACGAAATAAAATTCTTAAAAAACAGATCCATCATCAAATTTGAAGGTGAGGATTTCTTAGGGGAAATCGGGATTGACGGACGAATTTTCAAAGCGCTTACTTTAGCGCGAATCAGTGTGGGAGTAATTTCCCAGCAGGCAATTGAAAACGGAATCTCCATTTTAGTTCATGAAAACGATTCCGAAAAAGCGGTGAATTGCCTTATTGATGAATTTGAAGCGGAAAGAAAATCCGGAAAGGTTTCCCAGATTTACAGCATCAATAATGTCTCAGTTATAGGATTTGTTGCAGAAGACTTCAACAAAGTATTGGCGGAACTCGCAAGAAATAATGTTTTCCCATTGCTTTTAAACCAGATTGCAGCCGAAAAACGGGTAAATATCGTTGTGACATCTTCACAGGACGAAAAAGCAAAAAATATCATCGAATCTGAAATTTCCAAAAAACCGAAAACCGTTCATCTTGCAATTATTGGTCACGGAAACGTCGGAAAAACTTTAATAGAGCAGGTTCTGGAATCTTCAGAAGAAATTAAAAAACGCAAAAAAATAGATCTTAAAGTAGTTGCAGTTGCCAATTCCAGAAAAATAGCTTTTAACAAAAAAGGTTTCGACAACAACTGGAATGACGAGGTTTTAACGGCAGAAAATCCTTCTGATGTTCAGGAGCTGATTAAATTCTCCAAAGAAAATCAATTGGAAAATCTAATCGTTGTGGATAATACGGCAAGTAAAGATTTTGTAAAAAATTATCATACATTGGCGGAAAACGGTTTCGATCTGGTTTCTTCCAATAAAATTTTCAATACTCTTCCGATTTCAGAATACCGTCAACTAAGATATACGTTGAACAAAAACAACAGACGCTATCTCTACGAAACCAATGTGGGAGCAGGTTTACCATTGATCGACACCATTAAACTTCTACATCTTTCAGGAGAAAATATTACCAGAATTAAAGGCGTTTTCTCGGGAACATTAAGCTATGTTTTCAATAATTTTTCTTTAAGAGACGATAAGTTTTCCACCATCATCAATGAAGCGTTGGAAAAAGGATATACCGAACCCGATCCGAGAGAAGATCTGTCAGGAAACGACGTGGCAAGAAAATTACTGATTTTGGCGAGAGAATTAGATTTAATTAATGAATTTGAAGACATCAACATTCAGAATCTGGTTCCTGAAAATCTGCTTTCTGTTTCCAAATCAGAATTTCTTTTAAGACTGGACGAATTAGATGCTGAATATCAGAAAATCAAAGAAAATCAGCAGGAAGGATACGTGTTAAGATATGTAGGAGATCTTCACGGAGATTTACAGAAAGAAAAAGGGGAACTTGATGTGAAATTAATTTCCGTTCCGGCAACTTCCGCATTAGGACAATTAAATGGATCAGATTCAATCTTCGAAATCTACACCGAAAGTTACGGCGAAAACCCAATCGTTATCATGGGAGCCGGAGCCGGAGCAATTGTCACAGCAAGAGGCGTTTTCGGAGACATTCTAAGAGTAAGTGAAACAAAATAAAAGAACCTGTGAACCCGAAGGGTTCAATATTAATAGCCGTAGGTAAAACCTATGGTACGAAATAATAATATTAATATAACAATTTAATAATGTAGCAGTTACCAATATTCATTACAATTATCATGCTGAGCTTGTCGAAGCATCTCATTGGTACATTGCTAAACTGATACATTGTTACATTTTAAACTATATGGAAAACGAAAATTTTGAAACCTTTGCCATAAGAACCCAGACTGAAAGAACCCCGTTTGATGAGCATTCAACACCTTTGTATCTCACATCCAGCTTTATTTTTCAGGATGCGGAAGACATGAGAGCGAGCTTTGCGGAAGAAAAACCAAAAAATTTATACAGCCGTTTTTCCAATCCGAACGTAACCGAATTTACCGAGAAAATTGCCAAAATGGAAGGTGCAGAAGCAGGATATGCTTTTGCAACTGGAATGGCAGCGATTTACTCCACATTTGCGACTTTGCTAAATGCAGGAGATCATATTGTAAGCTGTCAGTCTGTTTTCGGTTCTACGCATACTTTGTTCACAAAATATTTCCCGAAATGGAATATTGAAACAACCTATTTCAAAGCAGAAGATGCAGAAAATGTTGAACAATATATTCAGCCAAACACAAAAATTCTTTATCTGGAAACACCTACCAATCCTGCGATTGAAGTGTTGGATTTAGAATTTTTCGGACAGATTGCAAAGAAGCACAATTTAATTTTCATTGTGGATAACTGCTTTGCAACACCTTATCTGCAACAGCCGATAAAATACGGAGCAGACATCGTGGTGCATTCCGCAACCAAGTTAATTGACGGACAAGGTCGTGTTTTAGGCGGAGTTGCAGTCGGAAGAGAAGATTTAATTCGTGAAATTTATCTTTTCGCCAGAAATACAGGACCTGCAATGTCACCTTTCAACGCCTGGGTTTTGTCTAAAAGTCTGGAAACATTGGCAATTCGTGTAGAAAAACATTGTGAAAACGCTTTAAAAGTCGCTGAGTTTTTAGAAAGTCATCCAAATGTAGAACTGGTAAAATATCCTTTCTTGCCATCTCATCCAAGCTATGAAATTGCGAAAAAGCAGATGAAATTAGGAGGAAACATCGTTGCCTTCGAAATCAAGGGAGGCATTGAAGGCGGAAGAAACTTTTTAGATAAAATTAAAATGTGTTCCCTTTCTGCAAACTTAGGCGATACGAGAACTATTGTAACGCATCCCGCTTCTACAACGCACTCCAAATTATCCGATGAAGAAAGAAACGAAGTCGGAATTACTGCAGGTTTGGTTCGTTGTTCGGTAGGTCTGGAAAATGTGGAAGATATCATTGCAGATTTGAAACAGGCATTGGATTAATTTGCTTTGGGCAGCTTTATCCGCCTTCCGCTCCCGCTTTTTTGCCTCCGCTTCGCTGCGGCAAAAAGAGCTCCGCTCAAGTCGGGCTGTGAAAGATTCAGCATTATAAAACCCGAAAGGTTCAACAATAATAACCGTAGTGCAGCCTATGGAAAAAATATAATAAATGAAAAATTCAGAACAACTATACAAAGCATTATCCGAAAGAATTTTAATTCTCGACGGAGCGATGGGAACCATGCTTCAGCGCTATAAATTCGAAGAAGAAGACTATCGTGGAGAAAGATTTAAAGATTGGGAACATCCGGTAAAAGGGAACAATGATTTGTTGTCCTTAACGCAGCCTCAAGCAATAGAAGAAGTTCACAAAAAATACCTTGAAGCAGGAGCAGATATTATTGAGACCAATACATTTTCAGGAACAACCATTGCCATGGCAGATTATCACATGGAAGATTTGGTTTACGAACTGAATTACGATTCTGCAAAAATTGCAAGAAAAGCCTGCGACGAGTACACTGCGAAAAATCCGGATAAACCAAGATTTGTAGCAGGTTCTATCGGTCCAACCAACAGAACCGCAAGTTTAAGCCCCGATGTGAATGATCCCGGCTACAGAGCCATTACTTTTGATGAACTGAGAATCGCTTACAAACAACAGTGCGAAGCCTTACTAGACGGAGGATCAGACATTCTTTTGGTAGAAACCATTTTCGATACATTGAATGCAAAAGCAGCCCTTTTCGCTATCGACGAACTTCAGGACGAAAGAAATATCAAGATTCCAATCATGGTTTCAGGGACCATTACCGATGCTTCGGGAAGAACATTGAGCGGACAGACTGCGGAAGCGTTTTTGATCTCAGTTTCCCATTTAAATCTTTTAAGTGTAGGTTTTAACTGCGCTTTAGGAGCAAATCAATTAACGCCTTATCTGGAAACACTGGCTCATAATTCAGAATTTGCTGTTTCAGCTTATCCGAATGCGGGTTTACCGAACGCTTTCGGGAAGTATGATGAGACACCGGAAGATATGGCTAGTCAGATCAAAGAATATGTAGAAAAAGGATTAATCAACATCATTGGAGGTTGCTGCGGAACAACACCGGATCATATCAAGGCAATTGCAGATCTGGTTTCGCAATATCCGCCAAGAAAATTGAAGGAATTTGTCTGAAATAATAGAATTTTTTAATTAAATCATAAGAAAAAGGAACAGTTTTTAATATTATCTTTAATTATCACACAAAATTAAATATAATGGAAAAACCTATTTACTTTAAAGATCCGGAAGATGCCAGATTATTTAATGAACTCAGAAAAAAAGTGAACCAAAGAGTAGAATCCATTCCTGAAAACAGGGATATTTATATTCAGATCAAAGCAGTTATTCTGCCTTTGGTCTATTTTGGTTTATATGTCTTTGCACTTTTAAATGCAGACCAGCCTTCTGTTTACATTTTGAGTTTTATTTTAATGGGACTTTCTCTTGTTTTAATTTATCTGAATTTAATTCACGAAGCGGCTCACAATAATATTTTTAAAAGTAAAAGACTGAACAGCCTGGTTTTACAGATTTTCGATTTTGTGGGAGCGAATTCCTACATATGGAAAAAAAGACATATTGCAGCACATCACGCATATCCGAATGTGGACGGTTGGGACACAGACATTGAGCAGAGCGGATTGCTTTTAATCGTTCCGTGGATCAAAGCGAAAGGCATTCAGAAATATCAGCATTTTTTTTTCTTTCTGGTCTATCCTTTATATCTGTTCAACTGGATGTTTATCCGTGATTTCAGAGATTTTTTTGATAACGAAAGAGTGATTCTGAAAACGCAGGGAGCGATTCCGGTAAAAGAAAAAATTAAAATGGTGACGTATAAACTGTTTTACTTTTTCTATCAGATTGCAGTTCCTGTTCTGTTTTTTAAAGTGTCTTTAGGTTTGGCTTTGGGAGCGTGGTTTTTACAGGTTATTGCGGCGAGTATTTTTGCGCTTTTTGTCCTGTTGCCTTTGCACCCGCTTCCCGATAATGCCTTTCCGAAACTTGATGAGAAAAACGGACTTCCTTTTAGCTGGCTTCACCATCAGTTTGAAGTCACCAACGATTTAAAAGAAAATAACTGGTTTGTAAGAAATGTATTGGGAAATTTCAACTTTCACGTTGCCCACCATCTTTTTCCGAATTACAGTTATGCCTATTATAATGAAATTACAGAAGAAATCGAGCAGTTTGCCAAAGAATATAATCTCGGCTATAAACGGTTTCCGATTTTTACCGCTTTGGGCAAACATGTGGATTTGCTGAAGCAAAATGCGAATAATGCATATTTTATTTTAGAAGAATAAATTGATGAAATATTTAAGATTATCAGGGCTTGAGCCTTTAATTATAACACCGGAAAGCAACTTTATCAACGTTGGTGAAAGAACCAATGTTGCCGGTTCAAAGAAATTTTTAAGATTAATAAAAGAAGAAAAATTCGGGGAAGCGCTCAATATTGCACGTCATCAGGTTGAAGGCGGTGCACAGATTCTTGATGTCAATTTTGATGATGGACTGATCGATGGAAAAGCTTCCATGATTAAATTTTTAAACCTTATTGCCTCAGAACCGGACATCGCAAGAATTCCTCTGATGATCGACTCTTCGAAATGGGAAATTCTGGAAGCCGGATTGCAGGTTGCACAGGGAAAATGTGTGGTCAATTCCATCAGCTTAAAAGGAGGTGAAGAAGAATTCATCAAACAGGCAAAAGCCATCAAAAGATACGGTGCTGCTGTGATTGTCATGGCTTTTGATGAGGTGGGACAAGCCGATACCTACGAACGCAGAATCGAAATATCAAAACGTTCCTATGATATTTTAGTGAATCGTTTAAATTTCCCTGCTGAAGATATTATTTTCGACTTAAATATTTTCCCTGTGGCAACGGGAATGGATGAACACCGCAGAAACGCCATCGATTTTATTGAAGCAACAAGATGGGTTCGCCAGAATCTTCCGTATGCATCCGTAAGTGGAGGAGTTTCCAATGTTTCGTTCTCGTTCCGTGGAAATGATACGGTAAGAGAAGCAATGCACTCGGTTTTCCTCTATCACGCGATTCAGGCAGGGATGAACATGGGAATTGTAAATCCTGCCATGTTGGAGGTTTATGATGAAATTAATAAAGAACTTCTGGAACTCGTTGAAGACGTGATTCTCGATAAAAGAGATGATGCAACAGAAAGACTTTTAGATTATTCTGAAAAACATAAATCAGTCAAAAAAGAGAAAGTTGAAGAACTTGAGTGGCGTACAAAACCTTTACAGGAAAGGATTACGCATTCTTTAGTAAAAGGAATCGACCGTTTTATTGAAGAAGATGTGGAAGAAGCAAGATTACAGGCAGAAAAACCCCTTCACGTGATTGAAATCAATTTAATGACCGGAATGGGCGTTGTCGGAGATTTATTCGGAAGCGGAAAGATGTTCTTACCGCAGGTTGTAAAATCTGCAAGGGTGATGAAAAAAGCGGTGGCTTACTTACAGCCATTCATCGAAGCAGAAAAAGACGGAACAAAACCAGCCAACGGAAAAATCCTTATGGCAACGGTAAAAGGAGACGTTCATGACATCGGTAAAAATATTGTAAGCGTCGTTTTAGGCTGTAACAATTACGAAATTGTAGATCTTGGCGTAATGGTTCCGGCTGAAAAAATTATTCAGGCTGCAATTGATCATCAGGTTGATGTGATCGGACTTAGCGGATTAATTACACCAAGTCTGGATGAAATGGTGTACATTGCGCAGGAACTGGAAAGACAGAATTTAAATTTCCCTTTACTAATTGGTGGTGCAACAACTTCAAAAGCACATACAGCCGTAAAAATTGATTTAAAATATAAAAATGCCGTAGTTCACGTCAATGATGCTTCCAGAGCGGTCAATGTGGTAAGTTCATTACTGGGCGACAGAAATAAGGAATACGTTGATGATCTGAAAAGTGAATATTCCGAATTCCGTGAAAAGTTCCTGAACAGACAGGTAGAAAAAGACTACGTTTCTATTGAAGAAGCCAGGCAGAATAAATTTAAAATCGATTGGGAAAATGAAGAAATTTTTACACCCAATCAGTTAGGAATTACCGTTGTTGAAAATCAGGATCTGAGAGAATTATTACCTTTCATCGACTGGTCGCCGTTTTTCAGAAGCTGGGATCTTCATGGCAAATATCCGCAAATTTTAGAAGATGAGGTTGTAGGAGCTCAGGCAAGAGAACTATTAAAAGATGCGCAGATTATTTTGAAGAGGATTTTAGACGAAAAATTATTAACGGCAAAAGCAGTATTCGGAATTTTTAAAGCCAATTCTACGGAAACGGACGATATTTTAATTTTTGATGAAAATAACGAACAAAAAACGAAGTTCATTACTTTAAGACAGCAGGCTCAGCGTTCCAAAGGGAAAGATTATCTGGCGTTGAGTGATTTTATTGCCCCTGAAAGTTCAGGAAAAACCGATTATATGGGAGCTTTCTGTGTAACAACCGGTTTCGGAACCGATGAATTGGCGCAGGAATACGAAAAAGCGAATGACGACTACAACGCGATCATGGTAAAAGCTTTGGCAGACCGTTTCGCAGAAGCCTACGCGGAATTTTTACATAAAAAAGTAAGAACGGAATATTGGAGGTACGCCAATCAGGAAAATTTAACCAATGAAGAATTGATTGCTGAAAAGTATAAGGGAATTCGTCCTGCTCCTGGTTATCCTGCGTGTCCTGATCACTTGGAAAAACACGCGATCTGGGATTTACTGAAAGTGGAAGAAAATATCGGTGTTTATCTTACTGAAAGTTTAGCGATGTTTCCGACTGCTTCGGTTTCGGGATATTATTTCGGAAGTCCGCACGCCAAATATTTTGGACTGGGAAAAATTGCTGAAGATCAGTTGAAAGATTATTCGGTAAGAAAAGGAATTGCTTTGCAGGAAGCTAGAAAATGGCTGAATCCTAATTTGGCAAATGAAATTTAAATTATGAAAAAACTTTTTTCATTTTTCTTTGTAATGATAAGCTGGTCCGCATTTTCTCAAAAGTGTAGCTATCAGATATTGATTCATTCAGAAAATTTAAACGAAACAGGGAAATTTAAGCTGACAATTAAGAATACGGATTATAAAATATTTAAAATTCGAAAGGAAATCAATTTCTGCAATATGAGATTGGAAAATTTAGAGTTGTATAATGAAGAAAATCAGTCTTTCGAAAAGATGAATCTTGCAAAAAAAGATATTGATTGTTTTACTTATAAGGATAAGGATATTAAGCTTAAACCCAATAAAAAATATGTTTACGAAGTAAATATGAAGTCTGATTTTGCTGTCCTTCAAAACGGCAATTTCTTTGAAGCTTTTAACAACAGAAAATACCGTTTTAAAGTTTCATTTGCTTTAGATTCATATTCTAACTGTGGAGAATCCAATATTTTAATTACAGACTGGATTTATAAAAATTAAAAACTATACAAATTACGCTAACGATAAATAATGAAAATCACAGACCATATAAAAAACGCAAACGGAAAAACGTTATTTTCTCTTGAAGTTGTTCCGCCCCAAAAAGGAATTGGGATTGAAGATCTTTATAAAAATATTGATCCTTTAATGGAATTTAAACCGCCGTTCATCGACGTTACCACTTCCAGAGAAGAATATATTTATATCGACAAAGGAAACGGATTAATGGAACGCAGAATTACAAGAATGCGTCCCGGAACGTTGGGAATTTGTGCGGCAATTCAGCATAAATATAATGTAGATACCGTTCCACATTTGCTTTGCGGAGGTTTTACCAAAGAGGAAACAGAATATCTTCTGGTAGACTGTATGTATCTTGGAATTGATAATGTGATGGCTCTCAGAGGCGATGCGATGAAAGGACATCAGTATTTTGAGCCGACTCAGGGAGGTCACGGAAGTGCAATGGAATTGGTTCACCAGATTAATGATCTGGGAAGAGGAAAATATCTCCATAATCAGGATGAAATTTGTGATGAACATAACAAATTCTGCATCGGCGTTGCCGGTTATCCCGAAAAGCACATGGAAGCACCTTCAATGAATTATGATCTGAAATGGCTGAAGCAAAAAGTTGATGCAGGAGCAGACTATATCGTGACCCAAATGTTTTTTGATAATAAAAAATTTATCGAATTTGTGAAAAAAGCCCGTGAAATGGGAATTACCGTTCCTATTATTCCGGGAATTAAACCGATTGCTACGAAAAAGCATTTAAAGGTTTTACCGCAGATTTTTAAAATTGATCTTCCGGAAGAACTGATTAATGAAGTGGAAAATGCCAAAAATAATGAAGCCGTAAAACAAATCGGAATCGAATGGGCAATTACGCAATGCAGAGAATTGCTGGAATTCGGAGTTCCGGTTCTGCATTTCTATTCGATGGGGAAGAGCGACAATATAAAAAAGGTAGCCGGAGCGCTATTCTAATAAAGTGAAAAATGAATATTTTAAAGTTCTGCAGAAATGCAGAACTTTTTTATATGGTTTCGGCGGCGAAGCCGCCGAAACCATATAAATCATAAAATGGGATGTCTTTCAAACTCCTTATTCCTGTCAAAAAGATAACGGTACGTTGCTAGTTTTCGCGTGACTGTGGTATCAAGATTTTCCGCAATTTTAATCATTTTGGGATTAAAATCCCCGATCCACTGCATTTCTGTCACTTTAAAATCAGTATGTTTTCTCAAATGTTGTGTTCCCTCCCAGATCATGTAGCCTTCAATACCTTTTCTTTGCCATTCCGGAACGACACCGAACACCAGACCGACCATTTTTTCGTTCTTTTTGAATTTTTTTATCCAAAGAAATTTTAGTTTTTCCAAAAGTCCGAATTTTCCATTCAGATATTTAAACCATTGATTGGTGTCGGGTAGATTCATCCACATGGCAATCGGTTTTTCGTTTTCATAGACAAACCATGAAATATGTTCATTAATGATGGGTTTCATCGTTTTGAACATTTTCAGCACTTTAGATTCCTGCATACATTTTCCTTCTCCGTGAGCAGCCCATGCTTTGTTATAAATTTCGGTAAAATCTTTGGCAAATTTCTCCAGATTGTTTTTCGTCATGGGTTTTGCAGAAAGATCAGGATTTTTACTGTGTTTGGCGTGCATTAATGTAAAAAGCCTCGAAACTTCAGAGAAAATAGGTCTTGAAAAACATAGCTGTTCAAAATAAATTTTAAAACCATAATTTTCAAAAAGATCCTTGTAATAAGGGAAATTGTAATTCATTCCGTACAAAGGCTCAAGAAAACCTTCAATAACCAATCCCCAGAATTTATCGCGTTCCCCGAAATTTATTGGTCCGTCCATCGCTTCCATGCCTCTTTCCTGAAGCCAGTTTTTGCAATGATCAAAAATGAAATTTGCTGTTTCCTGATCATTGATACAATCGAAAAAACCGATTCCTCCGGTGGGCTGTTGTTGCTGATAAGTTTTGTTGATGAAAACGGCAACTTTTCCTACAGTTTCATTCTTAGCATTTTTAAAAAGAAATCTTTCGCATTCACCATCTTTGTAAAATTTATTTTTTTCGGGACTGAAAATAGATTCAAGATCTTGATCCAAAGGTCTTATATAATGATCATTATGCTGATAAAGCCTAACGGGAAATTCCAGAAATTCTTTCTTTTGACTTTCAGTATGTACTTTTTCAACAGTGATCATATTTTGTTTTGTGATAGGTTAAAAGATGATATTTTCGTCTAAATTGAAATTATTTAAAAAGATATAATCCGTATTTTTGTGCAAATTAAATAAAAATGGTTGATTTTACCGACAACGATGATGATATTTTCACAGGAAAAGAGCATACGCCGATTCGTGAAAATGCTTTTGAGAAATCGCCGGAAGAAAAAATAGAAAAAATTACCGAACTTTTTGGAGAGATTATGGAAACCCTTGGCTTAGACATGACCGATGACTCCTTAAAAGATTCTCCGAGACGTGTTGCCAAGATGTATGTAAATGAAATTTTCGGGGGACTTCTTCCTGAAAACAAACCGGGAATTTCCACGTTTTCAAATAAATATAAATACCGCCAGATGTTGGTGGAAAAAGATATCACTGTATATTCATTTTGTGAGCATCATTTCTTGCCGATCATCGGAAGGGCGCATGTTGCTTACATTTCGAACGGTGAAGTAATCGGTCTTTCGAAAATCAATAGGATTGTGGATTACTACGCAAAAAGACCACAGGTTCAGGAAAGACTGACGATGCAGATTGTGAATGCTTTAAAAGAAGCTTTAGGAACGAAAGACGTTGCCTGTATCATTGATGCAAAACACCTTTGTGTTAATTGCAGGGGAATAAAAGATACCGCAAGTTCTACGATCACAGCAGAATTAAGCGGTATTTTCAGGACTAATCCTATCACAAGACAGGAGTTTCTGCATTATGTGGGAAGTCATGCGAAATTGGATTAATTGCTATGCCAAATTTTGAAATTTATCTTTACAATAAGTCAATAACCCTATATTTGATTTTTTTGTAAAAGAAATTACAAATCAATTTAAAGGAGTTCTGATTCAGAAAATTGATGATGGTTTGGAAACAATGTATTACGATTTTAGTGTTGATTAAATTTTAATTACTTTACATCAAACACCTATGATTGGAATTACAATTTTCCCAACAAACAATGTAGATTTAAAGGATGGAGAAGTTAATTTTTATAGAAAAATTTCATCTTATTTAAAAAATAAAATAAATGATAAAATTTAAAAAAGTTTCAGACAAGATATTTGTAACAACTATTATTTGTTGCTGCTATACCTGCTGTTAAAAGGTGAAAATCTTTTAATTGATAAACTTTAGACTAAATTTAAAATCATTAAATCAAATTAAATAAATGCAACTAAAAATATACAACTCGCTTGCGGGAGAAAAAGAAATATTCAAGCCGATTTTAGAAGGAAATGTCGGAATGTACGTCTGTGGACCGACGGTTTACAGCAATGTGCACTTGGGAAATGTAAGAACTTTCCTTTCTTTCGACTTTATCTACAGAAGTCTGATGCATTTGGGCTATAAAGTTCGTTACGTCAGAAACATTACCGATGCAGGTCACCTTACGGACGATGGAGATGTGAACAACGACAGATTCGTGAAACAGACCCGTCTCGAAAAATTAGAACCAATGGAAATCGTACAGAAATACACGGTAGATTTTCATAAAGTTCTGGATATGTTCAATTTGCTTCCTCCGAATATTGAACCAACTGCAACCGGTCATATCGTAGAGCAGATTGAGCTGACTCAAAAGTTAATTGAAAGAGGATTTGCTTACGAAAGCAACGGTTCTGTGTATTTCGATGTGTTGGAATACAACAGAAGAGGTCTGAATTATGGTGAACTTTCAAAAAGAAATATCGAAGAACTTTTTGCCAATACCCGTGATTTGGACGGACAAGGTGAAAAGAAAAATCCGCAGGATTTCGCATTGTGGAAAAAGGCTTCTCCGGCACATATCATGAGATGGAACTCGCCTTGGGGCGAAGGTTTTCCGGGATGGCATCTGGAATGTACTGCAATGAGTACAAAATATTTGGGAGAAACTTTTGATATTCACGGAGGCGGAATGGATCTTAAATTTCCGCACCACGAATGTGAAATCGCACAGGGAAAAGCCTGCAATGATACTTCTCCTGTAAATTACTGGATGCACGCAAATATGCTGACTATGAACGGACAAAGAATGAGCAAGTCTACCGGAAATTATATTCTGCCGATGCAGTTGGTAACAGGGGAAAATGATTTCTTTAAAAAGCCTTTCCATCCTTCAATTGTTCGTTTCTGCTTTTTGCAGGCACATTACAGAAGTGTTTTAGACATTTCAAATGATGCAATGATGGCGAGTGAAAAAGGTTTCATAAGATTGATGGAAGCGATCAAACTTCTGAACAGCATCACTCCTAATGACGAAATGCAATCTGGTTTCAGTATTGAAGAATGGAAAAACAAAGCGTATGAAGCATTAACGGATGATTTTAATTCTCCGGTTCTGATTGCGCATTTATTTGAAGCGGTAAAATATATTTTTGTTTTGAATGATAGCAAAGAAACTATTTCAACGAAAGATTTAGAGGAACTGAAATCTACTTTAAATGCTTTGGTTTTCGATGTTTTAGGACTTCAGACCATTGAAGAAAACAATAATGAAAAACTGGATCAGACCTTAAAAGTTCTGATTGAATTGAGAAATCAGGCAAGAAAATCAAAAAACTTTGAACTATCCGATCAGATTCGTGATAAACTTCTTGCAGAAGGCATTGAGCTGAAAGACGGAAGAGATGGTACGACGTATGTTGTAAATTAAAACCCGTAAAAATTTAATAATCCCGGTACAAAAGTGCCGGGATTTAAATTTATAGTTATAATTATTTCAACAATGTATATTTTTAACGATTTTTGCCTTTAAAATATCTGTAATGAACTGTCCGTGCTGCTCCGGTAAAACCTATGAAGAATGCTGTAAACCATACCATACAAAAGAAAAAAATGCTCCAACAGCAGAAGCTTTGATGCGGTCGAGGTATTCTGCATTTGCTATTCCGAATGGAACGTACTTAATGGAAACTACTGCGCCGAGTAAAAGACAGTTTCATAACACTAATGATTTGCAGGAATGGGGTGAAAGTAATCAATGGACAAAACTGGAAATCGTAAATAAACCATCTTTGAACAAAGTGGAATTCAAAGCTTATTATACAGATGAAAACGGACGGAAACAAATTCATCACGAATTATCTACATTTAAAATGATTCAGAACCGATGGTTTTATGTGAACGGTGAATTTTTAGAGTAAATAAAAACTGAGGTACATTATTTTGTCTTACTAAAGAATTTTTTTTGATATTTTCTTTCAACAGATCAATATTAATAAAAATGTCCAGCATTTCTGCCGGACATTTTATATTATTTAGAAGATTTTTTTAATGACCTTCGTTTCCGTCAATTCCGTGAGCGTGACCATGTGATAATTCTTCTTCAGTTGCAGGTCTTGTATTTAATACTTCTACCTGGAAGTCCAAAACTTTACCCGCCATTGGATGATTCAAATCTGCCACAACAACTTCAGGAGTAACCTCTACTACGAATGCCTGAAAATTATTTCCCTGGTTGTCAGATAAAGGTAAAATAGCTCCCACAGGCGGAATTCCGCTTTCCTGGAACATGTCAATCGGAAGCTGTGCAATTGCATCTTCCTGTTTTTGACCGTAAGCTTCTTCCGGCTGAATGGTAAAATCTGCTTTATCACCTGCTTTCAGACCTAGAATGTTCTGCTCAAATTTAGGAATCATCATTCCTACACCATATAAAAATGTAAGTGGATTTTCTGCTGTAGTTTCTTCTACCAAAACCTTGCTTCCGTCTTCTTCGATAGTGTGAAGAATATACTTTACAGCTACCACATGATTGTTTTCAATTGTCATATTTTTCTTTTTTCCGTGAAAATTCATCACGATTAACCGTACAAATATAATCTTTTTGAAATGATTGATCGGAATGAGCGAGTTTATTTAACTTTATTTAAAATATTAATTCAGTGTTTTTTTTGAAAGAAATATTGTAACTCTACTTTTCGAAAAGCATTCAATACAAACTTAACGGGCAAAAATGAATCAGTATTTTCAGGCTTCACTTTTCTTTATTTTTTTCTTCTTTTTTCTTTTGTCTTAAAACATACAGGTACAGACTTTCAACCTTAGTTCTTGCCCATGGTGTTTTTCTCAAAAATTTCAACGAAGAACTTATGCTCGGATTGTCGGTAAAACATTTAATGTTGATTTGTTCGCCCAATTTCTCAAAACCTTGATAATATTCTACCAAGTCTTCCAGAATTGCATCAAGCCTTTTTCCGTGAAGCGGATCTTTAGACTGCTGTTCCATAATGATGTAAAGATAAGAATTCATTTTTTGTGAAATTTAAAATTTCTTTCACTTTAATTGAGTTGTTCAAAAAGCAAAACGTAAGAAGAAATAAACAGTTTTGCTTTAAATTGAGAGTTCCTGTATTTTCAAGCTCTGCGAAGCAAATTTTATTTGCCTTGCATTCTTACTATTTGCGTTAAAAACTTTGCGTTTAAATTTAAGATTAACATCAGGTTTGATGATAATGTCATAGCAATTTCGAATATAAAACAATAGATTTTAACTAAGCTCTTATCAATTAATAAAGTTTTCTCTTCAGAATAGATTAATTTAGCAATACCAATTTTAAGTTGAAATGAGCAGAAATACCGATGCCAACAGAAAACTGCATAAAAAGAAAATCGACAATAAAAAACGTAAAATTCAGGAAGCTGAATTGAAAAGAAAAAACCGATTAAAGGAAATGCGCGAGAATACAAAGGCTAAATTAGCAGCTCAACAGGAAGAGGAAACGAAAATTTTATGAAAATTCTACATACTGCCGATTGGCATTTAGGTAAACGTCTCGACCGTTTTTCCAGATTGGAAGAGCAGGTTTTGGTTATGGACGAAATCGTTCAGATTGCTGATGAACAGAATGTTGATTTGGTTTTAATTGCCGGAGATTTGTTTGATAATTTCAATCCGGGCGTTGAAGCAGTAGAACTTTTTTATAAAACTTTAAAGCGTTTATCTTTAAACGGAAGACGGCCCGTCATTGCCATTTCAGGAAATCATGATTCTCCAAGCTTGATTGATGCACCGGATCCTCTTGCAAGAGAATGCGGAATCATTTTAATAGGTCATCCAAAAGCGACCGTTCATCCTTTTGAACTGGAGCATTTTAGAATTTCAAAATCTGCAGAAGGATTTATCGAGCTGCAACTTCAAAATCAGAATTTTCCTGTCAGAATTCTTCACACGCCTTATGCCAATGAAATCCGTCTGAAAGAATATTTCGGAGAAAATAAAGCAAGTGAACTGAATGCTGTTTTAGCAGAACACTGGAAAAAAACGGCTGATGAATTTTGTGATGATAACGGAGTCAATCTTCTGATGACGCATTTATATATGAATAAAAAAGGCGAACCTATGTTGGATGAACCGGAAGGGGAGAAGCCTATTAAAATAGGAAATGCTGACCTGATTTTTTCAGATATCATTCCTCCACAGATTCATTATACCGCTTTGGGGCATCTGCATCGTTTTCAAAATATCGGAACCGATGAAAAACCGGTTGTTTATTCTTCGTCACCTCTTTGCTATAGCTTTAGCGAAGCGGGGCAGACCAAATATGTATCAATCATTGAAGCAGAACCCGATAAGCAGATTTCATTTGAAAAAATTGCTGTAAAAAACGGAAGATGTCTGGAAAGAAAGACCTTTGACTGTGTGGAAAAAACAGTAGAATGGCTTCAGGAGAACCCTGATTCTCTGGTGGAAATTACTTTAGAAAGTCAGACTTTTTTAAAAGCAGAAGAGCGAAAAAAGATTTATCAGGCACACAACGGAATTATATATTTGATTCCTAAATTTAAACATCAGCAATTTGATGAAAATAAGCTGAGTGAGATTAATCTCAGTCAGGATATACAAACTTTATTCAAAGATTATTTTAAATCAAAAAACGGTGGTCAGGATGCAAATGAAGAACTCATTAATTTATTTAATGAAATCGTTTCCGAAAAATAATTTAATTAAAATATTTTTAAACATTAAGAAATATTAAGTTGTTCAGATGAGTTAAGAGAAATAAATTTCTTAAGATTCATTTCTTAATTTTGCTCTCAAAATCTTAATTATTTCTTCACTTCCTAAATCAACTTATTGGTTTAAATTTTAAATATTCTCTTATGATTCCAATTCAATTGACTTTAGAAGGTCTATATTCTTATCAGGAACGGCAGAAAATTGATTTTGAAAATCTTACGGAAGCCGGCTTGTTCGGCATTTTCGGTTCGGTAGGTTCAGGAAAATCTTCTATTTTGGAAGCTGTTTCTTTTGCTCTTTATGGCGAAACAGAACGCCTGAATGCAAGAGATAAACGTGCTTACAACATGATGAATCTGAAATCGAACAAATCCTATATTGAGTTTGATTTTTTGAATTATGAAAACAAAAAATTCCGTGCAACAAGAGAATTCAGACGAAATTCTAAGAATTTTGAAGATGTAAAAACGCCCACCGTTACTTTTTACGAATGGAAAAATGAAAACTGGATTCCATTGGAGCATTCAAATGCTGAAAAAGTGATTGGTTTGAGTTATGCTAATTTTAAGCGAACCATAATTATTCCTCAAGGGCAGTTTAAAGAGTTTTTGGAACTTGGCGCAACAGACCGAACCAATATGATGAAAGAAATTTTTGGTCTTCAGCGTTTTGATTTGCAGAATAATGTTTCAGTTTTAAATGTAAAAAACAGATCAGAACTCGATCAGTTAGAAGGTCAGTTAAAAGGTTTTGAAGAGATCAATGAAGAACAAATTTCAGCTCAGAAAGAACATCTAAAAACCGAGCAGCAAAAATTTGAAGAAGTACAGAAAATTTTCAGAGAAACGGAACAGAAATATGTGAAACTGAAAACTTTGAAAGAAGATTTTGAACTTTTGCATCGGAAAAGATCAGATTTTGAAAAACTGACTCAAAAGAAATCTGAGATTGATATTTTAGAAACAAAGACCGAAATTTACGATAAAGTTTTCAGTATTTTCACACCCTTAATTTCTGAGAACAACAAACTTCTCAAGGAAATTTCTGAACAGCAGAGCAGCAAAGAACAACAGTTCAAAATTATGCAGGAAACAGAAATTCAGTCTGAAAATATCAGGAATAAACTTTCTGCAATTCAACCGAAATATGAAGCTTTACATCAATCTAAGATTCAGGAAAATGATTTGAGTCTGATTCTTCAGATGCTGAAATTTTCTGAGGAAATTACAACTTTAAAAGAACGAACAACAAAAGGCTCGGAAAAAGTAAAAGAAGTTGAAGCCAACCAAAAATTAATTCAAAACAAGATTGAAGAACTTTCAAAAAATGCAGAGCTTTTAAAAACGAAAAAATTAGATTCTACTTTACTTCTGAACGTAGGGAATTGGTTTTCAGAAAACAAGAGATTAAAGGAATTTTTGAATATTCAATCAGAGAAAATTCGTTTAAAAAAACTTGAAATAGAAAAGATCTCCGATGAATTAAAGCCTTTTGAAATTAATCCTGAAACATTTAAAAATGATTTTAAGAATCAGATTGAAGTTTTAGAAAATCAGAAAAAAAACCTTTCTGAAAAAAAGAATCATCTTGATGTTCAACAGAAACTGGCTCACTTTGCCAACGAATTGCACGAGGGAGAATCTTGTCCGCTTTGTGGTGCTTTGGAACATCCGAATATTGTACATTTTGATGATGTAAATTCAGAATTAAATGATATTCAGAAGCAGATTGGGCAGCTGGAAATTAAAGAAGAAAACATTCGGAAACAGTCATTGGAAATCGAAAAAATTCTTGACCGTAAAAAGATTTTTGAAGAACAGTCGAAATCAGAAGAAGGAAGTTTAAAACAGATTCAAAATAACTTAGATATACATTTAAAAAATTTCAACTGGGTAGAATTTAATCCGGAAAATCAAAATGATTTTGAGCAAAAAAGACAACAATCTTTCACCATTGAAAAACAAATGGATGAACTGAATCAGCAAATTTCTTCAGAGCAAAAAAATCTGGATAAAGAAAGGCAAAATCTTGACAGTTACAATAAAGCTTTGGAAAAATTCAGGCTTGATGAAGCAAAAAAAGAAGAGCAAATCAAGACGAATGAAACCAATTTAAAAGCATTGCAATGGGTTGATTACAAAGATAAAACGATTGTTGATGTGGAAGAAATTTATCATAAACTCGCAAAATCAAACCTTGAAACTGAACAGGATTACAATCAATTAATTAAAGGCGAGAAAGAAATTTCACCCAAATTAGCCGAGAAAAAAACGGTTGTTCATCAATTGGAAAAACGGATTTCCGAACTGGAAAAAGAAATTTCAGAGAATAAAAATCAGATTGGAAAAGCTTTATCTGAACAGCAATTCAGCACTTTGGAGGAAATCCAGCAA
Source organism: Chryseobacterium binzhouense (assembly GCF_007474545.1). Taxonomy (GTDB): domain Bacteria; phylum Bacteroidota; class Bacteroidia; order Flavobacteriales; family Weeksellaceae; genus Chryseobacterium; species Chryseobacterium binzhouense. The sequence goes on along the minus strand of NZ_VKOG01000004.1, from coordinate 289,013 downwards.
ATTCTTGCTCAGGAAATCAATGTTCAGGAAATAAGAAATCAAATTCAGCAGTTCAGGATTCAGTTTGAAACGCTGAGAAACAGTATTCTTGAACTGGAAAATAAGCTTAAAGACTTTTCATTTAACGAGGAAGAATTTTTAGCCATTGAAAATCAGTTTAGAACTTTTGAAAAAGATTTAAAAACAACCAATGATTCTGTGGTAAAGATCGCAACTGAAATTGAAAGATTAGAAAAGGAATTCAGGAAAAAGGAAAATCTTTTGAAGGATTTGGCGCAGCTTCAGAAACGTGCAGAAAATCTGAAAATCATGACCAGTCTTTTTAAAGGAGCCGGTTTTGTGCAGTATGTTTCTTCAATTTATCTTCGCCAGTTATGTGACCACGCCAATGTGCGTTTTCATAGGATGACCAGAAATCAGCTGAGCTTACAATTGAATGAAAATAACGATTTTGAAATCATTGATTATCTGAATGAAGGACGAAGCCGAAGTGTAAAAACGCTTTCGGGAGGACAGGCTTTTCAGGTTTCTTTGAGTCTTGCGCTGGCTTTGGCAGAAAGTGTGCAAACGAATGCTCAATCGGAGAAAAACTTCTTTTTTATTGATGAAGGTTTCGGAACTCAGGATCTGGAATCGGTGAATATCGTGTTTGAAACGCTGATGAATCTGCAGAAAGAGAACCGTATTGTAGGAATTATTTCGCACGTGGAAGAGCTGAAAGAGAAAATTCCGGTTTCACTGAATATTACAAAAGATGAGGAAAAGGGAAGTTTGATTGAGGTTTCTTAATTAAAAACCTTACAGGTTTATTTTGTAAATTGTTGATATAGTTTCCTATTTTTGAACATTAAAAAATATTATGCAAAACTTACCTATTATTCTAAAACCGTCAAAAATTAAAACTATTATTCTTACAGTGATAAGTGCAGGCTTTGTTGGTCTAGGAATTTCATTGCTGGAAAAAAACATGCTGATCGGAATTCTGAACATTGTTTTCTTCGGAATCTGCTTGTTAATTTTCATCATTAACCTGATTCCTGATTCTGCCTACTTGAAAATTGATGAAAGAGGAATAGAGATGAAAAATTTATTCAGGGTGACCTTTATACCGTGGCAGGCTGTAAGCGGTTTTAGAACCAAAAGTATTTTCATTAATAAAATGGTGGTTTTTGATCTTGACCAAAAGCTTCTGGAATCTGTTAATATGAAATCGAAAACAGGAGCCTTTCCCGATACTTACGGAATGTCTGCAAAAAAACTTGCTGATCTGCTGAACGAATATAAATCAGAACTTGATGCTGAAAAGGATATAAAAATTCCGCATCAGTAAAGATGCGGAATTAATTTATTCTCTTTGTTGAACTATTATCTATACATAAACATGACAACTTGATCATCCACACCATCTCCATTTTCGTCATTCACATCATAAACAATTTGAAGCTCGTTTTGAGTAAGCTGTATGACATCGGTGGTGGTTCCGGCAACTGTTATCTTTTTTGTTGCAGGGTCATAAGTATAGCTTTCAGAAAAAAATCCGTCTTCTTCACATATGCCATCAGATTTTGTATAGAATATCTTTGAATTTAAAATTCCGTTGGATGTAAATTCGTAAGTGTTTTTTTTGTCGCAGTCATCTGGTAATTCTGTGTCTAATACAGCATTATTAGTTCCGTTGTAAATCACAATTTTACTTTCTTTCCATGTTCCTACGATTGATACAGCATTTTCGTTTTCATCGTCATTAGAGCATGACATAAGCGCAAAAACGCCTAAAGACATCATTAATATTTTTTTCATATTTGAATTTTTAACGCTGCGAATTTATCAATTTTTCCTTTGTTATGGAAATAAATAATACTGCGTAGACAAAAATCTACAGTTTATTTCAACTGATTTTTTACTTCTGTTGCAAACAATTCAATAGATTTTCTCATCACATTATCTTCCGGTGCACCTACGTCCATATGACCGATAAATCTTGTGATTCCGAAAATTTCTTTTATGTAATTTATTTTATCTGCAACTTCATCCGGATCTCCGATAAATAATGCTCCGTCTTCGCTTCTGCCGCTTTCATACTGCATTTTGTTATAAGGAGCCCAGCCTCTGGACTTTCCGATTCTGTCCATCTGAGATTTATAATTGTAAAAATAACCTTCAATAACTTTTTTATCATCACTTACAAAAGTATGCGAGTGAATGGCAATCTGCATTTCAGACTCAGCATGACCAGCTTTAAGGTATTCCTGTTTATAAAATTCAATTAAATTTTTAAACTGAATCGGCATTCCCCCAATAATTGCAACGACTAAAGGCATTCCCAGTTTGGCAGCACTCAAAACAGATTGTGGTGTTCCGCCAACGGCTCTCCAGATCGGAAGTTTTCCATTGTTTTTTGCTCTCGGATATACCGTTTGATTTTGCATCGGAGCCCGAAGTTCTCCCGACCATGAAACATTTTCTTCTGAATTTATTTTTAATAAAAGTTCCAGCTTTTCATCAAAAAGCTGCTCGTAATCATTCAGTGAGTAACCATACAAAGGAAATGATTCTATAAAACTCCCACGACCTACATAGATTTCTGCCCTGCCATCAGAAATTAAATCTAATGTTGCAAAATCTTCATATACTTTTACGGGTTCGGAAGAGCTTAAAACAGTGACTCCGCTTGCCAATTTAATGTTTTTGGTAACACTTGCTGCAGCTGCCAAAACCATTTCCGGTGAAGAAACGGCGTAGTCCGGGCGGTGATGTTCTCCCATTGCAAAAACATCAATTCCCACTTCATCCATTAGTTTCACCTGCTCAATGATTTCACGGATTTTGATGCCTGCATCTTTATATTTTCCGGTAGTTTGGTCAAAAGCTAAGTCGCCAAACATTCCTATTCCTAATTCCATATTGTTAATTTTAGATACAGCAAATTTAGATCAATGAAAATTCAAAAACATTGATGAATGGTAAGAACGGTGACTCTCCCTAAACAGCTATTTTTGATTTCCTAAAAGCCCAAAAAGGATTTTATCCCGGATTTCATCGGTGATTTCCGAAGTGCTTTCTGTATTTCTTTTAAACCAGAAATATGAATTGTTTAAAGTGTGAAGAATGAATCTCGTAGTGAAGGCAGGAGATTTCAGTTCCCAGTTTTCGGCTTTATAAATATCCGAAATCAGTTGTTCTACTTCCTGCTGGTAATTTTTCCTTAGAGAGACAAACTCGGGAAGTCTTTCTTCAAGATGTTTCCATTCGTTGGAGTAAATGTGGGTTACATCCCGGTTTTTTAAAACGATAGAAAGATGGTTGTCAATAAAAAGATTAAGCTTTTCGTGTGCGGAAACTTCAGTGTTTTTTACCTCTTTTAGCTTCTTGAAAAAATCATGAGCAACACCAAAACATATCCATTCCAGAATTTCTTCCTTTGAGCGGATATGCGCATATAGTGAAGCAGCCTTAATATTCAGTTTGGTTGCCAAATCTCTCATTGAACTTCCAACATAGCCTTTTTCTTTAAAAAGTTCTACAGCAACTTCGAGTATTTTGATCTGTTTTTCTTTTAACTCCATGATTTCAATGCAAAAATATATATTCTTTAGCTAAAAGTCTCCTTTTTAATATTGATTTTGTTCGTTGTAATTTTTAGTTATCCCAACTGATATGAATAAGAACATTAAAAGTTGAGAGTTTCCCGTAAAAAATATAATTTAAAAACTGATTTCGGAAATTTTGTCTTAAAACACAGTTCCTTAATTGTAATATTCGGAAATTTTGTCTTTTATTTTTGGAAAATTAATAATAGAATGCTTTTTGTGATAATCGTTTCAGAATAAATGATTGATAAGCATTAAGAAGATGAAGATGACAACGTACAAACTGAGACTGATTTATTTTCTTAATGCTTTTTTTGAAACAAATATCATCTTTTTAACAGTGAGAATTGAACAGAATTTGATGCATATTTTAAAATCATTTGTCATTAGTTAAACATCAATTATAAACAATATGAATTTAAATCAATATACCGTAAAATCACAGGAAGCCATCCAGGCTGCACAACAAGTAGCAATGGAATTTGGCAACCAACAGATCGAACCTCAACATTTACTGGAAGGAATTTTCCAGGTAGATGAAAATATTTCGCCTTTTTTGTTGAAAAAATCCGAAGCAGATGCGGCTTTAGTTAGAGAACGCAACCGTGAGAATTTAGAAAAACTTCCGAAAGTACAGGGTGGTAATATTTACATTTCACAATCAGCGAATAAAGTTTTGCTTGATGCACCCAATATCGCTAAAAAAATGGGCGATGAATATGTAACGATTGAGCATTTATGGCTTTCGTTGTTGGAAACAAATTCCGAAGTTTCGAAAATGCTGAAAGATATGGGCGTGACCAAAAGTCTTTTGGAAGGGGGAATTAAAGAATTAAGAAAAGGCTCGAAAGCAACTTCTGCAAGTTCAGAAGAAACGTATCAGTCTTTAAATAAATACGCTAAAAACTTCAACGAATTAGCGGCGGAAGGAAAACTGGATCCTGTAATCGGGCGTGATGAAGAAATCCGAAGAGTGTTGCAGATTCTTTCCAGAAGAACGAAAAACAACCCGATTCTGATTGGTGAACCCGGTGTTGGTAAAACCGCCATTGCAGAAGGAATCGCCCACAGAATTATCAGCGGTGACGTTCCTGAAAATCTGATGGATAAAACATTATATTCTCTGGATATGGGTGCTTTGATTGCCGGTGCAAAATACAAAGGTGAGTTTGAAGAGCGTCTGAAATCTGTTGTCAATGAAGTTATTAAATCGGAAGGACAGATTATTCTTTTCATTGACGAAATCCACACTTTGGTAGGAGCCGGAGGCGGTGAAGGAGCAATGGATGCCGCAAACATTTTGAAACCAGCTTTAGCGAGAGGAGAATTAAGAGCCATCGGCGCAACGACTTTGAATGAATATCAGAAATATTTTGAAAAAGATAAAGCTTTAGAAAGACGTTTCCAGAAGGTAATGGTGGAAGAACCGGATACAGAATCGGCAATTTCTATTCTTCGTGGAATTAAAGATAAATATGAAGCGCACCACAAAGTAAGAATCAAAGATGAGGCGATTATTGCGGCGGTGGAAATGTCTCAACGATATATTTCAGACCGATTTTTACCGGATAAAGCGATTGATTTAATTGATGAAGCTTCAGCAAAATTGAGAATGGAAATCAATTCAAAACCTGAAGAACTGGACGTTTTAGACAGAAAATTAATGCAGATGGAAATTGAACTGGCTGCAATTTCAAGAGAAGGGAACCAGACAAAAATCGATCATTTAAAAGAAGATATTGCGAAAATTTCTGAACAGAGAAATGAAATCAACGCCAAATGGCTGAAAGAAAAGCAAAAATCTGAAGATTTAACGCAGATTAAAAAAGATATAGAATCTCTGAAACTGGAGGCAGAAAGAGCTTCAAGAGCAGGAGATTACGCCAAAGTAGCGGAAATACAATACGGAAAACTGCGTGAGAAAGAGGAAGAGTTGAAAAAGCTTGAAATCGAAATGCAAAACCATCAGAATGAATTGATTAAAGAAGAAGTAACTTCTGAAAATATCTCTGAAGTGATTGCTAAATGGACCGGAATTCCTGTAACGAAACTTCTTCAGTCTGAAAGAGAAAAGTTATTGAATCTGGAGACCGAACTTCATCACAGAGTAGTTGGACAGGACGAAGCAATTACAGCCGTTGCTGATGCGATCCGAAGAAACAGAGCGGGATTGAGTGATGATAAGAAACCAATCGGGTCATTCTTATTCTTAGGAACAACGGGAGTTGGAAAAACTGAGCTGGCAAAAGCTTTAGCGGAGTTTTTATTTGATGATGAAAATAATATGACGCGAATTGATATGAGCGAATATCAGGAACGTCATTCCGTTTCCAGATTAGTTGGTGCTCCTCCGGGATATGTGGGTTATGATGAAGGCGGGCAATTGACGGAAGCTGTAAGAAGAAGACCTTATTCCGTCGTACTGTTAGATGAAATTGAGAAAGCGCATCCTGATGTTTTCAACACGTTGTTGCAGGTTTTGGATGACGGAAGATTGACGGATAACAAAGGTAGAGTTGTAAATTTCAAAAATTCGATTATCATTATGACTTCGAATTTGGGTTCTCATATCATTCAGGAGAATTTTGAGAATATCACCGAAGAAAATCAGGATGAGATTGTTGACAAAACTAAAATTGAAGTTTTTGATTTACTGAAACAAACTTTACGTCCGGAATTCTTAAACAGAATTGATGAGGTTGTACTGTTCCAGCCATTGAGAAAAAAGGAAATCGGAAAAATCGTTACCTATCAGCTGAGAGGATTTAATGATATGCTTTCGAAAAGAAATATCATTATGACGGCAACACAGGATGCAGTAGATTACCTGATGAATAGAGGATATGATCCTGCGTTCGGGGCAAGACCGTTGAAAAGAGTAATTCAGCAGGAAGTTTTAAACAGATTATCAAGAGAAATTCTAGCCGGAAAAGTGAACGATGGCGACAGAATCACTCTGGATTATTTTGATGAAACAGGTTTGGTTTTCAGACCGACAGATTTATAAGTAGTTTTTTTTTCATATATATTATTTTTATGATAAGTGCTGTAGAGTAATCTGCGGCACTTATTTTTTTGTCGAAGTACGATAAAATCAGGGAATTTTAACGAGTTAAAAAGCAATATATCCTATTTTTTCATTAATTTGCGTTGACATTTTTAAAACAAAATAATATGGAAAACAACGCTGAAACAAAAGTAAAGAAAGGACTTGGAGAACCTAATGTTATCCCTACGGAAGTAATACAAAGCCAGGTAGATAATTACCGTAATAATCAGCTTATGGCGATTAATGAATGTATGGGAATGGAGGATGCTAATGCTATTTGGTTTGATATGGTAACATTAAAAAAGTTTATTGCAGATATTGAGAAAGAAGCTTATGAAGTAGATCCTGAAGTAAGAACCGAAGATTTGGGAATTCGTTTTTACTATGCAGCTTATCCTGAAGACCCGCAAGAGCCTATTCCTGCTGATTATGCAAAAAGGCATACCCTTATCATGGTTCCTACAAAAAAGAAGGATGATCTTAATTATGATTTTAATCCTTATGAAGACAGTTCTCATGCGTTGGCTGTAACTCTTGAAGTTTCAGGCAGAGCGGTTGCTCAGAATCACGGAGCGCTTATTCCGCCGGGAAATTCAATTGTAGAGTCGTATTAATGTCTGAGATACATTTGTTGCTGCAGAATGTGATGATTGTTTCAGAAGGTTTGGCAGCATTCATTGCTGTTGTCATGACTTTCATTAGAAAAAGTAAAAGTCTGTACAGCTATTTTGCGGGATATCTGGTGTTTATTTTTTGTTGTGAAGCCTTTGGGAAATATGGCGTAAAATACAGTCCGTTTCCTATGCATCTATTTTTCAACTATTTTGTAATACCATTAGAATTTATATTTTTCTTTTGGCTGTATGCTTATGTCTCTTTAAAGAAAAAAGTATTGTTCTGGATTTTTACAGCTGTTTTTTTATTAGCCTATATACCCAATGAGCTTTATTTTTTAAAAAACAAATATATTTTCTCTTTCAATTATACATTTGGAAGCGTTTTGTTGATGTTTTTGGTAGTCCTGGAATATTATAAACAAGTCAATTCGGATCGTATTCTGGAATTTGCTAAAAATCCTATGTTTTATACCAATCTCGGAGTAACTTTATTTTATATCGGGACACTGCCTTACTGGACGTTTTATCTTCAGATTCACGAGCACAAACAAATCTGGGGCATATATACTTTGTATTTTCAGGCTTCGGCGGTTATTATGTATCTTATGTTTGCAAGTTCTTTTATATGGGGGAAACAGAATTATTCTTAACGATTATTTTATTCAACATTTTCTTTGTATTTTTTATTGTCGCCGTAATGGTTTATATAAAAAAATACAAACAAAGAAAGGCAGAATATCTTACTGAAATTCAGATAAAAAATGAAATTCATCAAAGAGAGCTTCTTGCTACGCAGGTTGAAATACAAAAGGCAACCATGCAACAGATCGGGAGGGAGCTGCACGATAATATTGGTCAGAAGCTTGTTTTAGCAAGTCTTTATACGCAACAGCTTCTTTATGAAAACAGAGCGCCCGAAGAAAGCGAACGGATAGATCAGGTTTCACAGATCCTCAATCAGTCGCTTCAGGATTTAAGAAGTCTTTCTAAAACGCTTACAGATGATAATATTACAAAAAAAGACATTAAAACCTTAATTCAGGAAGAGGTAAGCAATGCCAACTCACTGCAGAAATGTACTATTCATTTTGAAAGTAATATTGATCTTTTAGATTTAGACTTTGTTCATAAAAATGTTTTGCTAAGAATTACTCAGGAATTTATACAAAACAGCATAAAACATGCTCAATGCAGCAATATTTTCATTAAATTAGAGACAACAGACGAAGAGGGATGGAAGCTGGCGATTCGGGATGATGGAGTAGGATTTGATACTCAGAACACACTTTCCAACGGAATTGGTCTTACCAATATGAGAAACCGGGCATCTATTATTGATGCAGAATTTACACTTCACAGTCGGGAAAATGAAGGAACTTTTGTTGAAATAAAACAGATAAAGCCATGAAGAAAACCATTATAATTGTTGATGACCATTTACTGATAGCCAAAGCTCTTGAAAGTATTATTAATAATTTTCCCGGTTTTACAGTGAAAGGCGTTGCAGAAAACGGAAAAGCACTTATCGAAAAACTTCAGGCTACTGAGGAAAAGCCGGATATTATACTCTTAGACATCAGTATGCCGATTATGGATGGATTTGAAACTGCTCAGTGGCTTCGCAAAAATCTTCCGGACATCAAGGTTATGGCTCTCAGTATGCAGGGCGATGACCAAAGTGTTATCAAGATGATTAAATACGGAGCAAAAGGCTATATGCTGAAAAACACGCATCCCAAAGATCTGGAACATGCATTATCAAAGCTTTCATCTGAAGGTACTTTTTATCCTGAATGGGCAGAGAAAATCATTTTTTCCACCCTTAATGGTAATAAAAATGATAAAGAACTGAAAATTTCCGACAGAGAAAAAGAGTTTCTTTCTTATACGGCAACCGAACTCAGTTATAAAGAGATTGCTGAAAAAATGTTCTGCAGTCCGCGAACTGTGGAAAGTTACCGCGATCAGCTTTGTGAAAAACTAGGGTTGAAAACAAGAGTCGGACTGGCAGTTTTTGCTTTAAAAAATGGCTTTGCTGAATCTTAATCAATCAACTTATTCTGTCACTAAGATTAGTATTTTTAATAAAAAAAGGAGTTTTTGTACTCCTTTTTTTTGTTTATTATTCTGAAAAATTTTTCAGCTTATTTTATATTGACCAATTCCACATCAAAGATGATGGTAGAACCTGCCGGAATTGCTGCTCCGGCTCCGTTGTCTCCGTAAGCTAAATCTGAAGGGATGTAAAATCTGTATTTAGATCCTTTACTCATGAGTTGGATACCTTCCGTCCATCCTTTTATGACTGCACCAAGATTGATATCCATTGGGGCGCCACCATTTTTATCGGTAGAATCGAAAACAGTTCCATCAAGCAGTTTTCCGGTATATTTTACCTGTACAATATCTGATGCTTTAGGTTTGGTTGTACCATCTCCTTCCTGTAATATTTCGTATTGTAAACCGGATGCGGTAGTCTTCACTTTAGGATTGCTTTTATTTTTGGCAAGAAACTCCTGACCCTTTTTCTTGTTTTCCCCTGCCTGTGCTAATGCTTCAGAATGTTTCTTTTCACTTTGCTTCTGCATAAATTCCTGCATAAAGGTATTCATCTCTTCGGCAGGCATCAGTTTTTCTTTGCCTTCCATTTCTTCTTTGATAGCCTGTGCCAAAAGATCTGCATCTACTTTGAAGCCCTCCTGCTTCATATTTTGTGCAATATTAAGACCGATATAGTAAGAAGCTTTTTGGTCATCCGTATACTTGCTGTCTCCTTGTGTGCCATCTTTCTTATCACACGAAACACTTAATGCTGCTATGCAGAATAATGCAGTAATCTGTTTTTTCATTTAAATTTATTATTGATCAGTAAATTATTTTAATCGCTGCAAATCTATCATTAATTATAGAAATTCTTATTGCAAAATAATTTTTTTACCACAATTTTCAATTGATCATCTGATAGTTGATTTGATTAATTTATGATTAAAACTGCAGATCAACCAAAACAGGAAAATGATCAGAAGGATACAGAAGATTTTCTCTTCGGTCATTAATGTGCCTGTGAGATTTTATTGTAAAGCCTTTTACAAAAATATAATCAATTCTGTTTTGGGGAATTTCATTGATATTGAATCCGGTAAAAGTTCCTACAGGACCATAATGTTTAGTTTCTGATTTATAAAAAGTATCGTCTAAATTTCTTGAAAGTATTTGTACAGGCTCAGTTTCTTCAGTTAAATTAAAATCCCCGCTCAGAATGACTGGAAGATTTTTAGGATTCATTTCTTTTGCTTTTTTCAGAATCAGATCCGCAGACTTCACTCTCGCCACATTTCCTACATGGTCAAAATGAATATTCATTGCTAAAAATTCTTTTTTCGATTTTTTATCTTTAAAAAAAGCATAGGTGCAAATTCTGTTGTAAGCAGCATCCCATCCTTTAGACGGTTTCTCCGGTGTTTCAGAAAGCCAGAAAGTTCCGGATTTTAAAACCTGAAGTTTCTCCTTATCATAAAACAAGGCAGAAAACTCACCTTTTTCTTTTCCGTCATCTCTTCCTACGCCTACGTATTCGTAGTTTTGCATTCCGTTTTTAATGTCTTTCATTTGTTCCGGAAGAGCTTCCTGTACGCCAAAATAATCTGGCTGATAATAATTCAGCAGATCAATGGCATCCTGTTTTCTGTTAGTCCAGGAATTTTCTTTATCAGAATCAAGATTCAGCCGGATATTAAATGACATGACTTTTAAATTTTGCGAAAACATAAATGAAAAAAATAGCAGAAGTAGAGTAGTTAACCTGAAATTCATTTTTGGTGTTGTATTAAATTTAAACAAAAATAAAGTTTCTCAACGAGAGAGAAACTTTTTTGATGTAATTAAATGGTTAAATCATTCCGATCTTCTTCAATACTTATACAGAATTTTTTGAAATCTTTTGGATTTAGTTTTTTATCACTTTGTATTTTAAACACTTGCAGGACTTTATAGTAATCAAGAATTTTTATTTTTTTAAGATTTAAAAATTCCCTGAATTCTTCGGAGTCAACATCGCTTTTCAAAACGGCGAGATAAGTTTTCATGCTTAGATGATTTGGATTAAACCGCTTCCTATATCCCTGTATTTCAATCCTTCAATAGGTTTTGCCTGAGTTTCAATCAGTTTCCATATCTCTTTCGCTGTTTTTTCCGGAAACTGTTCCATCAGTAGGGCTGCAAGACCTGAAACATGAGGTGTTGCCATGCTGGTTCCGCTTAACGGCGCATAATAGTTTTTATTTTTAATATTTTTGGAGTAACTGCTGAAAATATCCACTCCTGGAGCGCAGACATCAATGTTTCCGCCTTCCAAAGGATTGATGCCCGCATTTGAAAACCTTGCAATTTTCATTTGTCCGTCAATCGCTGCAACTGCCATAATAGAAGGCGAATTTGCCGGTGCAGAAACCGGTTTTGGAAGAGAAGGTCTGCTGCTGTCATTTCCCGCTGCCGCAATGATGAGACAGTTGTTTTCCAAAGCTCTGTTTCCTACTGTTTCAAAAAGTACGGACGGTTTTTCGTTGATGCCGACCGGAGCAGCAAGTGAAAGTGAAAGTATTCTGAATTTTTTTGTAATAGCCCAGTCGATGGCATCAATCACGCTGCTTGTTGTTCCTTTTCCCTGATTTGAAAGTACTTTGGCAACTTTCAGATTACAGTCTTTTGCGATCCCGTAGCGTTTTCCGGTATCAGAGCGTAAATTTCCGGCAGCAATTCCTGCGCAGTGAGTTCCGTGACCATTCGGATCAGAATTCCAGTCTTCGCCTTCAATGAAAGATTTTCCTTCAACGGTTCTTGCTGAAAAGTCAGGATGGGTCATTTCAAGTCCGGTATCCAGAATGCAGATATCAATTCCTTTTCCGGTAAATGATGTTCTGTCAATTCCAATTGCTTTAAGTCCCCATTCCAGTTCAATTAAGTTTTTTGGAGGAATCGGTTTGTTGTTGATGAAGTTTTCCAGTTCACTGATTTTATCGGAAAGCTCAGCCGATTTTTTCTTGAGTTCGGCAATAATTTTCATTTCATCTGCCTGAAAAAAATCTCTTTCTTTCTCAAAGTACATGATAGGATTAGATTCGTTTTTCACGGCTTTTTTCAGCTGGTCTTCATCCATATTTTCTACTACCATTACTCCGAGATTTTTGTATAAAACTCCGTTGTCCTCATCAATCACTTCATAAGAGCGGTTGTCTTTCGACAGAAACTCTGATGAGGTAATGCTTACTTCCAGTTCTTTTTCCACTTTTTTGATGGAACTTTTCGCCTGATCCTTCAAAAGGACGATGTATCTTTCGTTTTCCATGGCTGATGTATGTTTATGTGATCTTGGTTAGTATTTTTTCAATAATGAGATAAATGTCTTCTGATAAAAGGCTCAGTCTCAGTTTTTTGTTGATTCCTGCAATAGATGTATTCTGTAAAAGCAGCTGTTCCCAAAACTGACCTATTTTTATAACAGAATTCAGCTCTTTAATTGTAGCATCATCCAGAATATTGTTTTGATAAAGAGAAATCATCAAGCCTGAAAGTAATTCTTCCGATTCATCAAGTTTTTTCTGTTCTTTTGCGAGCAGCTCAGTAAGAAACCCGTGAATCATTTCAATTCCGTTAAAAGAAAAACCGTACAACAAATTTCGTTTTCCGGAGCTGATATTTTCAAGTTTCACTGGATTAAAGCCACGTTTTACTGTTTCAATCATGCTCATTATTTTCAGAACTTCAGATTCGCGAGTCGTATTTCCTTTGGCTTTAAAATAATCAAGCAATTGATGAAGAAAAGTATCAAACTGGCTGTCAAAATCAAAGGATTTCGCAAGATATACTTCCTGAATTTTATTAAGTTGATCCAGATGAAACTCCAAAGTCTGCGTTGTATGATGAATCAGTTCCTGCATTACTCAAATGTTATTTGTTCTACTTCTTTACCGTCTTTATCTTTGTAAGACACGATGCGGATTCCTTCCGCTTCCATCGAAACCTGAAGATTTATAAATAATTTGTCTTTATCTTCTGCGGATGTTGTGTTGGGATCAATATAGATATTATTCAGTTTGGAGTTCACAAGCTTATATTTATTCAGTAACACACTAGAGAAGATTTCCTTTAGCTCGTTGACTTCTGTATCTGAACTTCCGTCCTGTGGCCGGAAAATTCCAGTATTTAAAGTTTTTATCTGTGATTTTAAATCTAATTTCACCACCTCTGTTGTGGGAAGCTTTCCAAACTTCTGATCGGTAGACTCCAGTTTTTTAAATATTGATTTAAAGTCTTCAGTCTGAATCTGCTTTTTAGAAATTTCTGTGATATTAAGCCTTTTTTCTCTGTTGACGAGACGGATTCTTTCATTTACTTCACCAATCAGCTGATCTTCATTTATTTTAAAATTATACTTTTCATCTGCATCAATATCAGTAATTTTTAGAGGGATTTCCATTTTTACGCTGGGTAAAGCATATCTCGGAGCTGTAAAATATTTCAGATATTCATGTTTGGCGTATTCTTTTGCGATGGCAATAGCGTTTTCGTCTGCTCTTTTACGAGCCTGAATTATCTCATTGTTGAGATAATCCAGGTAATCTGATAATTTTATCATAGTCGTAAAATTTAAAATTTACTGAGCGAGCAAACCTAAAACTTTTTCCAGTCCTGCAGGCATTTCATCGTTGGTTGCCCGTACTTTTACTCCTAAAGAATATTCTTTTTCCACTTTAATTCCTGTGCTTGAAGAACGTTTGTAAGAAACATTTACACTGAATTTTACCGGACCCCATCCTCCCGAAGCACCTGCATCAATCCCAAAATTGCTGCTTACATCTTTGGTGTATGTAGAATTGAGCTTCACATTAAAATCTACTTCACAGGATTCTATTCTGAAGCACGGAACATTCAGTAACGCAATAAACGGAACCGAAAGTTCAACATCCTGCTGAATTGTTTTTGGATTAGAATTGCTTTCAGGTTTTGTGTCATCAAAATCAGGGTTAGGCACATTTTTTTTGTATTTAAAATCTGCCATTCTCAGTTTCTTAGGACTATTGGGATTGTTGGGATCAGTAGCTTCAAAACCAACCTCATTAATAAAACTTACTGTAGAAACTGAAGCATTGGATTGTGCTTTCACACAAGCATCAAGCGGACCTCCGATTACGGTAGCAAAGTCTATACTCCCCAGTTCGGCAGCAAAATCTGCATTGGAGGCATCAGAAGTTCTGAAAATTTCATCATCTGCAGCCATTCTCATAGAAATCATTTTTAAGACTTGTGATGATGCGCTGGCTAAAGATTTTTCCCATTTTTCGTCATAAGCAGATTTGAACTGATCAATGATCGAAAGAATTTCTTTTGTTGAAAGATCTTTCAGTTCAGAGATTTCCACTCCTGAAATTTTATCATACACATTCGGAGAAATTATTTGCTGTACTCCGGATAAAAGTTCAATTAATTCGTTTTTTGATTTTTTGGTGTGATTGGCTTCCAGCACCGATTTCAATGTTTCCATTTTGATTTTGTTTTGGTTAATACTAATTTGTAGTACAAATGTATCTCGCTAAAAAAGAAAACATTGCAGGTAAATCACCGAAATTGAAAGGGTGTTTTTCCCTAACGGAAAATGTATTGTTAAGTAAATGTTAGTGGTAACTAATAAAAAACTCTTTTAAAAATTTTTAAAAGAGTTTAATGGTATTAATAAAGTTAGAAATTATAGTTAATTCGATTTTTTTGCTTTAATCATTGCTTCCAGCGCATCCCACATTTCCTGCGGAATATCTTCCAGCATGTTAAATTCTCCTGCACCCTGAAGCCATTCTCCACCGTCAATGGTTACTACTTCGCCATTCATATAAGCAGAATAGTCAGAAACCAGATAAGCGGCAAGATTTGCCAGTTCCTGATGTTCACCGACTCTTCTCAGCGGCACTTTTTTTCTCATATCAAATTTCTCCTGCAAATCTCCCGGAAGCAGTCGGTCCCATGCTCCTTTTGTAGGAAAAGGACCGGGCGCAATAGCATTGAAACGGATTCCGTATTTTGCCCATTCAACAGCTAAAGATCTTGTCATTGCCAAAACTCCGGCTTTTGCACAAGCAGACGGAACAACGTATGCTGAACCCGTCCAAGCGTAAGTTGTGACAATATTCAATACTGTTCCTGGAGTTTTAGAATCAATCCAATGTTTTCCAATGGAAAGCGTACAGTTTTTGGTTCCTTTCAATACAATATCCAAAATAGAATCAAAGGCAGAATGCGTTAATCTTTCTGTTGGTGAAATAAAATTTCCGGCAGCATTATTCAGAAGAATGTCAATTTTTCCGAATTCCTTTAAAGCAGCCTCTTTCATGGCTTCTACTTCATCCCAGTTTCGTACATCGCATGCTACGCAAAGTACTCTTCCTCCGGTTTGTTCTTCAAGCTCTTTGGCGGTAATTTGTAATTTTTCCAGATTTCTGGATGTGATAACTACTTTTGCGCCCAGTTCAAGAAAGTATTTGGTCATTGCTTTGCCAAGTCCGCTTCCGCCTCCTGTAACAATGGCAACTTTATCTTGTAATGCGCCTTCACGCAGCATAGGTTGTGTGTACAAATTCATATTTTGAATATTTTAACGATAATCAGATAATGTGTGTTTTGTAAATTTAGTATAAAAATTTCTTTTAGCGGTTCGGAAAAGCTATGCTCAAGATATTAACCCTGAAAAACATAAAAGCCTGATAAATAGTTATCAGACTTTTTACAACTATAAAACTAAATTGATGTTATTTATCAGCAATTACAACTCCTTTGAATGTAAGTGTTTTAGGTGTTTTGCTGTCACTTGTAGTTACATTGACGGTTTTGGTAAAAGCTCCCGGATTTGCAGCATTATAACTTGCTTCTACAAAGCCTTTTTTGCCGGGTTTAATTTCTGTTTTGGTATAATCGGCAGTTGTGCAGCCGCAAGATGGCGCAACATTTTCTATCATAATTGGCTTTCCGGAAGTATTGGTAAATTCAAATCTGATCAGTTTTGGTTTTCCCTGCGGAATATTTCCCACATCAATAGTCTCTGCTTTCCATTTAATGGCATCAGCTATAACTTTAATAACAGAAGAGCTCTCAACAGGAAATACATTAGCATAAATAGGTGAAAATGCTAAAGCCGCCAAAAGCGCAGAAATGGTAAATTTTTTCATAGTATTTCGATTTTTAAATTAATAATTATTCTAAATATTTTATTTTGATATGACAAATGTATATCTCATAAAGGATTAATTTTGTTAATTGCTCTCTAATGTTTGTTAATAAGTTGTTAATGCTGTATTTCTCATTGTTTTTTTAAATAATATTGTTTCATAATATGGAAATAAAAAAACTTAATATCATTATCAGTTTAGGTTTTGTGGCGATTATCGGAATTTTGATTGCCCAGCTTTTGTGGACGAGACAAGCCTATCATCTGGAGGATAAAAAGTTTAATCAGAAAGTTAATATTGCATTGTTGGAAGTTGTAAAAAAACTCTACGGCTCCAAAGCGTCGTTTACGGAAAACCCGGTACAGAATATAGCAAATGACTATTATGTAGTAGATATTAACAACGAATTTGACCCTACAATTCTGGAGCATTATTTAAAAACGGAATTTACCAGATTTCAGATCAACACAGATTATGTTTATGCGGTTTACAACTGCCACAGTGATCGCATGGTGTACGGAAGATATATCTCAACTAAAGATCAGGAGCCGGAAAGAAAGATGATCAGCTTTCCGAAACATGAAAATCTGGTATATTATTTTTCAATACGGTTTCCTGATAAAACAACTTATCTTGTAAGCTCACTGAAATTCTGGTATGTATTGACGATTGCTCTCATTGTGATACTTTTTGTTTATGTGTATTCTATTTACACCATTATTCAGCAGAAAAAATTCTCCGAACTTCAACGTGATTTTATCAACAATATGACTCATGAGTTCAAGACGCCATTGTCATCTATTCTTTTGGCAGCAGAAGCTTTGGGTAAGCAGGAAACAATTCAAAGCAGCCAAAAATTAAAGACTTATACAGCCATCATTGCCAATCAGGGAAATAAGCTGAATCATCATATCGAAAAAATTTTGAATATTGCTAAAAATGATGCTTCCGGACTAAAATTAAATCTTCAGGAAATAAATATTTCATCTTTTCTGAATGATATTAAACAACAGATCAGTCAAAAAAATGAAAACGTAAGGATTGATATAAAAATTGAAAATGAAACAACTATACTGGCAGACGAATTCCATTTCAGCAATGTGGTGCATAATATCATAGATAATTCAATAAAATACTGTGACAGAAAACCTCATATTGAAATTTCTGAAACCAAAGATTCAAAAGGATTTTATTTAAAATTCAAAGACAACGGAATAGGAATTCCGGATAAAAATATTTCATCTGTTTTTGATCAGTTTTACAGAATAAATACCAGAAAATCTGATGAAGTCAGTGGGTTTGGGCTTGGATTATTTTACGTGAAAAAAATTGTACAGCAGCACCGGTGGAAAATCTCGGTTGAGAATAATCCAGATCAGGGTATTACTATTATGATCTTTATTCCCTTTCAAAATTAACAGATATGGAGAAATCTAAAATTTTATATGCCGAAGATGATCAGACGATTGCATTTCTGATTCAGGACAGTCTGGAAAATCATTATGACATTCACTATTGTGCGGACGGAAAAACTGCATTGGAAGCCTTTCGCAATTACGATTTTGATATTTGTCTTCTGGATATCACGATGCCCGGAATGGACGGTTTTGAACTTGCAGAACACATCAGAAATGCAGATTCTGAAATTCCTATTATTTTTATTTCTGCCAAATCTTTAAAGGAAGATCGGATTAAAGGTCTAAGGCTTGGAGCCGATGATTATCTGGTAAAACCTTTCAGTATTGAAGAACTCATTCTCAAAATTGAAATTTTTCTGAAAAGATCAAAAAAGACACAACCCGTCTCTCTAAATTACGGAGTAGGCAATTTTTCTTTTGATCCTCAAAATTATACTTTAAAAGATCAATCAGGCAAAATGGTTTCTCTTACTCAGAGAGAATCAGAATTATTACTTTTTTTTATTAAAAATAAAAATACGGTTCTGAAAAGACAGGAAATACTGAAAGCAATCTGGGGAGATGACGATTATTTCATGGGACGGAGTTTAGATGTTTTTATTTCCAGACTGCGAAAGATTTTTTCTTTTGAAGAAAATATAAGAATAGAAAACATTCATGGAATCGGCTTCCGGTTTTCAGAGAAATAATCTTTTTCTGGCTTTATATGATTGTTTCTAATTGAAACTTAGGCTAAAACCAGAAATTTAAAAAAAATAATTCAACAATCTTTTAATATTTTCAGATTTCAAATTATTAGATTATTGGTTTTGGCTACAATAATCTTTGATTTGGTCACATTGTTCTGTTTATCAATCATCAACTTTGTACTGTAAATAATTAACCCCATTAAAAACAATCAAAATGAGTACAAAAAAAGTATGGTTTGTAACAGGCGCTTCAAAAGGTTTAGGACTAACATTAGTAAAAAAATTAATAGCTGAAGGTTATTTCGTTGCGGCAACTTCAAGAAATATTTCAGAATTACAGAAAGTCATCAGCGCAGAAAATTCTGAATTTCTTCCACTGGAAGTGGATCTGGTGAATGAAAATTCTGTTTCAGAAGCGATTTCTAAAACAGTTGAGAAATTCGGGAAGTTAGATGTAATTGTGAATAATGCCGGTTACGGACAATTGGGAACTTTGGAGGAGCTGACCGACAAAGAAAGCCGCCAGAATTTCGATACCAATGTCTTTGGTTCTCTTAATGTTATCAGAAAATCAATGCCATATCTTAGAGCACAGAAAAGCGGTCTTGTTATCAACATTGCATCCATTGGCGGATTGACCGGAGATTTTCCTGGTTGGGGAATCTATTGCGCAACCAAGTTTGCAGTCGTAGGCTTCACGGAAGGTTTGGCTGCTGAGGCGAAAGAATTTGGCGTGAATGCTACGGTGGTTTATCCCGGATATTTCAGAACTGAATTTCTTACCGGAGGTTCACTTCGCACTCCTGAAAATGAAATTGATGCGTATACGATGACAAGACAAATCCAAAAAGCACACGAGCAGGACATCAATGGCAATCAGCCCGGCGACCCGGAAAAAGCAGCGGTGGCGCTTGTAGAATTAGCAGCAATGGAAAATCCGCCGGTTCATTTAGTTTTAGGTTCCGATGCTTTTCAAATGGCAAACAATAAATTAAGCACACTTCAGAATGAAATTTCTGATTTCAAAACATTAAGTATTTCAACAGATTATTAATTTTGTAAGGCAGCAGTTGACGGACTGTTGCCTTTAATTCTTCAGGTTATGACTAACAGAAAATTATACACTATAGATACCGTTGCTGAATTTCACAGGATTTGCGGATTGTCTCAGCCTCAGCATCCGCTGGTTAGTCTGGTGGATTACAGCCAGGTAGAATATCAAATTGATGAGCCTGAAATCAGCTGGGTTCAGGAGTTGTATTTTATGGGATTCAAGCGGAATCTGCAAGGTAAGTTGCATTACGGACAGAGCCAGTATGATTTCGATGGCGGTCTAATGTGCTTCATTGCGCCCAGACAATTGGTTAGGATGATTATTGACAAGTACGACACAAAACCTTCGGGATTTCTTTTGGCTTTTCATCCAGATTTCATTTGGAATACCCCTTTGGCAAAGACCATTCACAATTATAAATTCTTCGGTTACGATGTGAATGAAGCTTTGTTTCTTTCCGAAAAAGAAGAGGAAACTTTAATCGGTCTTTTTAAAGGCATTGAAAGAGAATACCAATCTGGAATTGATGAATTCACTCAGAATATCATCATTTCCCAAATTGAAGTGATTTTGAATTACTGCGAACGGTTTTATCAAAGACAATTCATCACCAGAAAAAAGAGCAATCACCAGATTTTGGATAAATTGGAAAATATTCTGGAAGATTATTTCAATAATAAAGTCATCAACAAAGGTTTGCCAACCGCCAATTATATTGCTGAATCACTAAATATTTCCACTAATTATTTAGGAAGTCTTTTGAAGTCTTTGACGGGGCAAACGACGCAGCAACACATTCACGAAAAACTGATTGAAAAAGCAAAAGTAAAGCTTTCCACGACTGAACTTTCAGTGAGCGAGATTGCTTATGAATTGGGATTTGAGCATTCGCAGTCTTTCAGCAAATTATTTAAAGCTAAAACAGATATTTCACCTTTGGAGTTTCGGAAGTCGTTTAACTGACATCAGTAATTCTCATACAACATTCGTCATTTTGCATACATCCGATTTTAGATTTCTCATCAACTTTGTCTTATTAAAAATCAAGATAAATGAAAAAAGTAAAATTAGGAAACCAAGGATTAATTATCCCGAATATCGGTTTGGGATGTATGGGAATGACAGGTTTTGGCGATGCTGATATGTATGGAAAATCTGATGAGAAAGAATCAATTGCAACCATTCACCGTTCTTTGGAATTGGGCGGAAATTTTCTCGACACGGCTGATTTGTACGGTCCTTTTAAAAATGAACAGCTGATTGCAAAGGCCATCGAAGGAAATCGTGACCAATACATTATTGCGACGAAATTCGGATGGGAAATTGATGACAATGAACAAGTCACCTGGAAAATCAACGGTCAAAAAGATTATGTAAAAAAATCGGTTGAACGTTCTTTGAAAAATCTGAAAACCGATTACATCGACCTTTATTATATGCATCGTCTCGATAAAAATGTTCCGATTGAAGAGACCGTTGGAGCGATGAGCGATTTGGTAAAGGAAGGGAAAATCGGTTATATTGGTTTGTCGGAAGTTGGTTCGGAAACCGTGAGAAGAGCAAACGCTGTTCATCCGATTTCCGCAGTACAAAGTGAATATTCTTTATTTGAAAGAACAGTTGAAGAAAAAGGGGTAATTAAAACTCTGAATGATTTGGGAATTGGCTTTGTGGCGTATTCTCCTTTAGGAAGAGGATTTTTATCCGGAAACATTAAAACCATTGACGATTTGCCGGAAAATGATTTCCGACGAGGAATTCCTCGTTTTCAGGAGGCACATTTTTATAAAAATATTGAACTAGTAAAAGCGATTGAAATTATGGCGAAAGAAAAAGATATTACATCTTCACAATTGGCTTTGGCGTGGATTATCAGCAAAGGAATTATTCCGATTCCGGGAACGAAACGCAGAAAATATCTTGAACAGAATATTGAAGCGACAAATATCCAATTGAATGAATCTGATTTACAAAACTTGGAAAGTATTGTACCTTTAGGAACGGACACAGGAGCGACTTACGATGAGTTTGGGATGGGACTTTTGGATTATTGATTTTTTGCCACGAATGCACGAATTTTATTTAACCACAAAAGGTACAAAAGTTTTTGGATGTTTTTAAAGTTTCTTGTTAGACCGATAAAAGAACACATAAGTTTTTAAATCTTTGATTTTTTTGAGAGCTTTGATTATCTAAACAATATTTTGCAATATCTTTTGTGCATTTTGTGGTTAAATTAAAACGCAATACGATTGCGCCCTGGCTTATCTCATCTTTTTTATTTTTTTATTTGGAATGATGAACCACTTCGTTAGGTTTGAACGTAGCTCTTTTTGCGAAACAAAGTGGAGTGAAAAAGCGGGAGTGGAAGACGGATTAAGTTGCCCAAACCTAACAAAGTGGTTCGACGGAGTCAAATAATTATTACCTTTATTATATAGAATTTCAAAATATGAACACCATAAAATCTATTTCACAGTTTCATCGGTTATTATCACTTCCCGAACCGAAACATCCGATGGTAAGTGTCATCAATCTTTCGGAAAGTGTTTTCATTGAAGATGATGTGTGGAAAGGATTTGTAAGCCATTATTATTGTGTTGCCTTAAAACGGAATGCGACCGGAAAAATAAAATACGGACAGCAACATTACGATTATGACAAAGGAGTTTTGAGTTTTACGGCGCCGAATCAGGTACAATATCTGGATTTAAAGACGATGGATTGTGAAAATACAGGTTATCTTTTGATTTTTCACGAGGATTTTCTGTTGAAACATTCTTTGGCAAAAACGGTTTTATCTTACGGGTTTTTCTCTTATGCTGTGAATGAAGCGTTGCATCTGTCTGAAGATGAAGAAAATAATTTGTTGGAAATTCTGAATAAAATTGATAAGGAATGTGAACGTATCGACCAGCATACGCAGGAAATTATTCTGTCACAGATAGAGTTGCTGCTAAATTACTCAAAGCGGTTTTATGAGAGACAATTTATTACCCGAAAAAGCGGAAATCATCAGATTTTGGCGAAGTTTGAGACGTTTCTGAATAATTATTTTGCTCAAGAGTCGGCTCAAAAAGGTTTGCTGACTGTTCATCAGATTGCCGAAGCAATGAATATTTCTCCTAATTATCTGAGTGACTTTTTGCGGGTTCACACCGGACAAAACACGCAGCAACATATTCACGAAAAGCTTATCGGTAAGGCAAAAGAGAAACTTTCTACGACTGAATTATCAATAAGTGAGATTGCTTATGAACTGGGATTCGAGCATTCACAGTCTTTTTCTACACTTTTCAAAAAGAAAACAAGTATGTCACCACTGGAATTTCGGCAGTCATTTAATTGATATTTTTTCTTGCATAATGAACAGGTTTTTCAGCTTAATCTTCGGGAGATCAGAATAAAAAATGCAAATCTGCAGTTGTGCAAATTTGCATTTTAAAATTATTCTTCTACTTCAAAAAGCAATCGCTCCCCGAATCTCTGCTCATTAATTATTCCGTTTTCGTAAACTAAATTTCCATTAACGAAAGTATGCGTGACTTTTGAACGAAAACTCATCCCTTCCATTGGGCTCCAACCGCATTTATAAAGTATGTTTTCTTTTTCAACAGTCCAGTTGGTATCCAAATCTACCAAAGCCAGATCAGCCTTGTAGCCTTCTCTGATAAAGCCTCTTTTTTCAATTCTGAATAAAACTGCAGGATTGTGACACATTTTTTCAACAATTCTTTCCAAAGAAATTTTTCCTGTATGGAAATTTTCTAGCATTGCGGCTAAAGAATGCTGTACTAAAGGTGCACCGGAAGGACATTTTGTATAGACATTCTGTTTTTCTTCCCAGGTATGTGGTGCGTGATCAGTAGCAATTACATCAATTCTGTCGTCCAGCAACGCCTCCCAAAGTCCGTCTTTATCTTTTTGAGTCTTTACAGCAGGATTCCATTTAATAAGTCCGCCTCGTGTTTCGTAATCTTCATTGGTGAAAGTCAAATGATGGACACAAACTTCCGCCGTAATTTTTTTATCCTTTAATGGAATGCCATTTCTGAAAAGTTCCATTTCTTTTGCGGTTGAAAGATGAAATACGTGCAGTCTCGCCCCGGTTTTTTTGGCAAGTTCAATCGCTTTTGAAGATGATATGTAGCAGGCTTCTTCGCTTCTTATTAGATGATGAAATTTAACTGGAATATCTTCACCGTACTCTTCAATATACTTTTCGGTATTGGCTCTGATGGTCGCTTCATCTTCACAATGAACGGCAATCAGCATTTTGGTATTGCTGAATATTTTTTCCAGTGTTTCAGGATTATCAACGAGCATATTTCCTGTAGATGAGCCTAAAAATAATTTTATTCCCGGAACATTTCTGGGATTGGTTTTCAGAATTTCTTCCAGATTATCATTGGTTCCGCCCATCATAAAGCCGTAATTGGCGAAAGATTTTTGCGCAGCAATCTCATATTTATCCGCCAATAATTCCTGAGTAACGGCATTTGGAACCGTATTTGGCTGTTCAATAAAACTCGTGGTTCCGCCCGCAATGGCAGCACGGGATTCAGATTCAATATCGCCTTTGTGGGTTAAACCCGGCTCGCGAAAATGTACCTGGTCGTCAATCACTCCGGGTAAAAGATATTTTCCGGAAGCGTCGATAATCTGATCCACATTGTCTTCAGAAATATTGTTGGAAATTCTGGAAATCAAGTCGTTTTCGATAAGGATGTCATTTTGAGAAACAATTCCTTCATTTACGATCTTTGCATTTTTGATGAGCGTTTTCATTTTACTTTCAGTTAAATTGATATTTCACAAATTTAATCTTTTCAGAAGTTATTTTTAAGACATCAATCAGAAAATTGTGAATTCTAATATTTACATTTGCATTTTAAAAAACAAGTTTTGTATAAGAAATTATTCGGACAGACCGCTGTATATGGTTTAAGCTCAGTTTTGATAAGGGTTTTCCCGTTTTTAATTGCTCCGATTGTTACCAATGCATACGGTCCGGCTGCATCATCTCCGTTTGTAGACTGGTATTCTATTGCAGGGGTGATTACGGTTTTTCTTACTCACGGAATGGAAACTTCCTTTTTCCGTTTTGCTCAAGAAGACAGGATTGATAAAAAAACGCTTGTATCTACCTGCGCAATGAGTATTCTTACAGCAGGTTTCATATACCTTATTTTAGGGTATGTTTTCAGGCAGGATCTGGCAAATGCTTTTGAAACGCCCGATCAGGTCAATTATCTGGTAATTTTCCTTTTTATTCTTTCCTTTGACGCATTTTCAACGATTCCTTCTGCTGTTTTAAGGCTTGAAGGAAAGCCGATTTTGTATATGTTATCAAAAGTCATCGGTTCTTTGGTTTACTATTTTCTTGTCGTTTTCTTCATCAAATGGCTTCCAAATTATCCTAATGGAATTTTAGGAATAAAATACGATCCCGAAATAGGGGTAGGATATGTATTCATTGCCAATTTGGTGCAGAGTATTATTACATTAGCAATTGTAGGAAAAGAATTTGTGAATTTCAGTTTCAGAAAATTTGATTTTAAGCTCTGGAAAAGAATTATGAATTATTCATGGCCGGTAATGATTGCTGGTTTGGCAGGAATCGTTAATCAAACCTTAGATCGGCAGTTCCTTAAGTTTTTACTACCGAAAGAAGAGGCTAAGCATCAAATAGGAGTATACGGAGCGGTGTATAAAATCGCAACCTTTATCACGGTTTTCAGACAGGCTTATCAACTGGGAATTGAGCCTTATTTTTTCTCAAGTTTTAAAGATAAAAACAATCATAAAACGTACGCTGTTCTGATGGATGTTTTTGTAATCTGCAACTGCTTGATCTACATCGGATTGATGGTAAATCTGCAATGGATATCAGAAAAGTACTTAAAAAACCCATTGTATTATGAAGGTATTGAAATTATTCCTTTTGTAATGTTGGGTGCATTGTTTTTAGGAATTTATCTGAATCTTTCAATTTGGTACAAACTTTCTGACCAGACCAGAGTAGGACTGTATATTTCCTTAATTGGTGCGGCAATTACAATTCTCATCAACTTTATTTTCATTCCGAAATACGGTTATTGGGCAAGTGCATTTGCAGCTTTAATTACTTATTCAAGCATGATGATTATTTCATATATTTGGGGAAAAATACAATATCCTATTCATTATAATATCAAGAAAATACTTATTTATTTATCATTATCTGTTGTCATTTCAATGATTTCGTTCTACTATTTCAGAGAAAACTATTTTGTAGGAAACGGATTGTTTCTTTTGTTCATAGCCTTTTTAGCTTACAATGAAAGATTGATGATTAATAAAATACTCAGGAAAAATTAAACTATTAAATTAACTATAAAAAAATAAGCATATGAAAATAATCGTTCCTATGGCGGGGAAAGGCTCCCGACTAAGACCACATACTTTAACTGTTCCTAAGCCGCTGATTCCAATTGCAGGAAAACCTATTGTGCAGAGACTGGTAGAAGATATTGCTAAGGTTGCGGGAGAGAAAATTGATGAAGTTGCTTTTATAATCGGAGATTTTGGAGCTGAAGTTGAAGGTTCTCTGATTAAAATTGCAGAAAGTTTAGGCGCAAAAGGAACTATTTATCATCAGCTTGAGCCTCTTGGAACGGCACATTCTATCAAATGTGCAGAACAGTCTATGCAGGGAAATGTCGTAATCGCTTATGCAGATACGCTTTTCAGAGCAGATTTTACTTTGGATACCAATGCAGACGGTGTAATCTGGGTAAAGAAAGTAGATGATCCTTCTGCTTTCGGTGTAGTGAAGTTGGATGATTATGGTTTTATTACAGATTTTATCGAAAAACCGCAGACTTTTGTTTCTGATCTTGCCATTATCGGGATTTATTATTTCAATTCTGCGGAAAAACTGATGGCTGAAATTAATTATATCATGGATAACGATATCAAAGTAAGCGGAGAATATCAGTTGACAACAGCTTTGGAAAACCTTCGTCAAAAAGATGCCAAGTTTTCTTTAGGAAAAGTAGATGATTGGATGGATTGCGGAAATAAAAACGCAACTGTAGAAACCAATGGTAAGATTCTGGAATATGAGAAAAATCTTTTTACACAATATCCTGAGTCGGCAAATATTCAGAATTCTTTGATCATTCAGCCTTGTTATATAGGAGAAGGTGTTGAAATTTCAAACTCGAAAATTGGTCCTTATGTTTCTTTGGGTAAAGGAACAAAAGTAATTAATTCGAATATTGACAATTCTTTAATTCAAGAGAAAACAGTGATTGATCACGGGAATCTTTCCAACTCAATGATCGGAAGTTCAGCACAGTACTTTGGAGTAGCCAGAGAAATTTCTTTGGGAGACTTCTCAGTTTTGGATTTTTTATCTAAATAAACTAAAATAAATGATGTCTAAAAACCACACAATACTATTTTGTGTGGTTTGGCGTTAATATTGCAAAAAAATCATTGAATCTGATTACAATGCAAGTTTTGAATCAGATTAAAAAATGTTTCTTATGAAAAAATGGACTCTTTTACTCATTATAATATTAACTGTACTTTCGTGCAAGTCTAAAAAGGGATTGACTCAGAACTCGTCAGAAACCGACAGTACTCAAATATCAACCGATCAAAACCTGCCTAAAGACGCAAAGAATATTCAGGACAGACTTACTTTTTACGAGAAAATTTTTATTCATCCAAAATTTGAATCGGTAAAGATCAATAGTAAAATCACGGCAGATCAGTTAAGGGTGAGTCCGCTTGACGCAACCATTTATATAGAGAATGATAAAAAAATATGGTCAAACATTAGTTTTCTTGTATTTCCTGCTGCAAGAGCTTTGATAACACCTGAAGGAATTAAGGCAATTGACAGATACAACAAAAATTATATTGATTCTGATTTTGATTATCTCAACAACCTTCTGAATGTAAATTTTATTGATTACAAAATTTTGGAAAAAATACTGATGGGACGCACTTTTATGCATATTACCAACAGTAATTCCAATATTGTAAAAAACTCTCTGGGTTATCAGCTTACTTCTATTGCCAATCAGAAAATAGTAACGAATGATGTTGTAAGAGAATATAAAATGGAAATGCAGTACACAGATGATTTTAATTTATATTGGGTCAAATTGAATGATGTGAAATCCAATGATGCAATTGAAATCGTATATGAAAACTGGGAGACCTTTCCGAATGAAGTAAAGCTTCCGAAAAATGTTAAAATAATTATAAAAGGATCAAAATCAAGTCAGATTTTACTGGAAAATACGAAATTTGAATTTTCCAGAATGGAGACACCTTATTCCGTTCCGGGCAGCTATAAGAAAATTGATATTAAATGATTAAAAGAATTAGCATTTTAATAGGCATTTTGACGTTCGGATTGCAGTTTGGTCAGCAAAATAAGGAGCAATTGCAAAAGCAGAATGCAGATCTGAAAAAACAGATCGCCCAGATAAATTCAGAACTGGCGAAAACCAGAAATGAATCAAAATTATCACTATCATATCTTAATAATGTTAATCAGAAATTAGCACTAAGAGAAAAAGTTTACAATAATACACAGAAAGAAAAAAGATTCATTGAAGATGAAATTTATCTTCGTCAGTTAGAAATAAACAGGCAAAACCGGGAGCTGGCTGTTCTGAGAAAAAATTATGCTCAGGTTTTGGTAAATGCTTACAAAAACAAAGGAGTGCAGAATAAAGTTACCTTTATTCTTTCATCAAAAAGTCTGGGAGAAGCGCTCAGAAGAGTACAGTATTTAAAGGAATATTCTGAGTATCAGGATAAAAAAGCGGCAGAAATTACTACCGCAGCACAAGAACTCAAAAAATCTGTTGAG
Source organism: Chryseobacterium binzhouense (assembly GCF_007474545.1). Taxonomy (GTDB): domain Bacteria; phylum Bacteroidota; class Bacteroidia; order Flavobacteriales; family Weeksellaceae; genus Chryseobacterium; species Chryseobacterium binzhouense. The sequence continues at coordinate 260,509 of NZ_VKOG01000004.1, read as the reverse complement.
CAAAAGAAAAAATCAGCAGTAGAGAAGGAGGTTTTGCTGGTTAATCAACAAAAAGATCTTACAACGATCAATGTTGAGAGACAGCAGAAAGAGCAATTGGTGAATGAGTTTAAGAAAAATGAAAATAAGCTAACTGCCGAACTGAAGCAGAAGCAGGCTCAGTCTAAAGCTCTGGAAGGAAAAATAAGATCTATTATTGCTGAAGAAATCAGAATTGCAAAAGCTGAAGAAGAAAGCCGAAAGAAGGCTGAAGCAGAAAAGATACGTTTGGCAAGGCTTGCTGCAGAGCGGGAGAAAGCAAGAATTGATGCAGAGAATAAAGCAAAAGCAGAAGCATTAGAAAGAGAAAGAAAGCTTGCTGAGGCAGAAGCAAAAAAAGCAGCTGATTTGGCCGCTAAAAGAGCAGAAGAAGAAAGAAAAAGAAATGAAGATGCGGCAAGAAATGAAGCTACAGCTAAAGATGAGGCCAGAAAGCTGGCTGCCAAAAAAGCGTCAGATGAAGCCGCATTGAAGTCAAAAGAAGCAAATGATAAGCTGATTGCGGCTAAAGCTGCGGAATCTGATCTGGCGAAGAAAAAAGATGCTGAGAAAAAAGCAGCAGAGACAAAAGCAATGACCAATTTTGGGGTGTCAACTGCTGCCGGAAACAATTTTGCTGCCAATAAAGGGAGAATAGCAATGCCGGTATCAGGAACAATTACCCACAGATTCGGAAGACAGCAACACCCTGTTTTCAAATCTATCTGGGAAGAAAATAATGGGATTAAAATAGCAGTGTCAAAAGGAACTTCTGCAAGGGCTGTTTTTCCCGGAACCGTAGCACAGGTAATTCCTTCTGCTGATGGCACAAAGACGGTAATGGTAAAACATGGTGATTATTTTACGATTTACTCAAACTTAAAAGACAATACTGTTTCTAAAAATCAGCAGGTGTCTGCAGGAACCATAGTAGGAACTGTCGCTGAAGATTTTGACGGTACATATACTTTAGATTTCCAGATTTGGAACGGAAATAATGCAGTAGATCCATTAGGTTGGGTTACATATTAAAAAAAGATTAACTTTGTAAAAAATATAGCGATGCATACATTAACAATATTAGCTTTATCTTGGCAGCATATTCTTATCGTTGCGGTACTTTTACTGATTCTTTTCGGAGGTAAAAAAATTCCGGAAATGATGAGAGGAATGGGATCCGGGATCAAAGAATTTAAAGATGCAATAAAAGAGGACGAAAAACCGGAATCAAAAACGGAAAATACCTCTTCGAGTACAACAACAAACAGTAATTAAAATTCTTTTATTAAATGAATTTTTCGGATACTGCCTGGAAAGTCTTCAATCAATCAGTTGAAGACTATCATATTTTAGACAATATAGAAACATCAATAACCAATCCTTTTCCGGAAGGAAGTTTGGAACGAATTTTGTATGCTAAAAACTGGATTGATACCGTTCAGTGGCATTTAGAAGATATTATCAGAGATGAGAATATCAATCCTGTGGAGGCGCTTCAGCTGAAAAGAATGATTGATGCTTCCAATCAGAAAAGAACAGATTTGGTAGAGTTTATAGATGGTTGGTTTTTGGATCATTATAAAGATGTACATCCTAAAAAAGATGCTAAAATCAATACTGAAACGCCTGCATGGGCTGTAGACAGGTTGTCTATTTTATCGCTTAAAGTTTTTCATATGGCTTTGGAAGCAAACCGAGAAACTGCAAGTGAAGAGCATAGAATAAAATGTCAGGAAAAACTGGATGTTCTGCTTTCTCAAAAAGAAGACCTGTCAGCTTCAATAGATCAGCTGCTGAAAGATATAGAAAACGGTGATGTTAAGATGAAGGTGTACAAACAGATGAAAATGTACAATGATGAAAGTCTTAACCCAATCCTTTATCAAAAGGAGCAAAAATGAAAAGACTTTTTATTGTCGGAATAATTTCAGTATTTATTACCTCATGTGCCACCGAAAAGCTTAATCTGTCACCTCTTTCGGATAGTGCATCAGGAAGTAATTCGGAAGGCTCTAAAGGAGTAGGGATTAATATTACTGAAAATATAAATGCTTCTGAAATTACCAATCTTATTTCTTCATTTCCCAGATTTTCCAATTCAGCCTTAAACGAAGAGGTTACGGTGTTGAAATATACATTGCAGAACTATCTGTATGCTGTGGAATCTGGAAATGTTTCAGGAAAGAGCAAGGCAATAAAAAACTTAGAAAAATCTTACAAAAGCATTCAAAAGCTTAGAAGATTCCTTAAAAAAGATGATGACGAGGTATTAAACCGATATCTGGTAAGACTTAAAACCAATATCTCTGTTATCGAAGATTCTGTAAACGGAAAAAAATAAACACAATTATATTCAATGATCAAAATTCAGGCGGAAGCTAATGTTCCTACGGAGCACGGTAATTTCCGGATGATAGCCTTTTCGGAAGATGAAAATGACTGGATGCCTCACTTGGCGATAGTTTCCGAAACTACAGATTTTTCAAAGCCCGTTAATGTTCGTTTTCATTCGGAATGTATAACAGGAGAAGTTTTTCATTCTAAAAAATGCGAATGCGGTCAGCAGCTTGATTCAGCAATGAAATTTATGCATGAAAATGGCGGGGTAATCATTTATCTTCGTCAGGAAGGACGAAATATAGGGATTATCAACAAACTCAAGGCGTATTCGCTACAGGAAAAAGGATTAGATACAGTACAGGCAAATCTCGAATTGGGACTTCCTGCCGATGACCGAAACTTTGGGATTGCTATTGAAATTCTCAATCAGCTTAATATTAAGGATGTTAATCTTTTAACCAATAATCCTGAAAAAGTGAAGTTTGTAGAAGAGAGTAACATTCATCTCAACTCAAGAATTCCTCTTCAGATTCCGGCAAACGATATTAGCCGGAGTTATCTGCAGACGAAGAAAACCTTTTTCGGTCACTTTTTAGATGACTGAAACGAATTAGAGCTCCAAATTACATAGTAATTTGGAGCTTTTTTATTATTACAGGTCTTTTAACTTTAAAAATTAGTAGAGTAATTCCATGATTATTTTTTTTATAGTTTACCTTACTTTAGATAAATTGCTTCAGCCTCTAATAAAATCGTTTAAATTTTAATGAAAACAATTGTCATATTTTTAATTTTAACTTTAGTTTCATGTGAAAAACTTTCGCATAATGAAATTAAGATCTATCCTGTAATCAATAAGAAGGACTCTCTGCTTATCTTAACCATTAAGAATGATACAGATTCTAATGTAATGATTGAATTTCCTGCTCTAGATAATTTTAATTATAAGGACGAATTTGAGGAGAGTACGCCGGAGGTATTGTATTTTCAACAATCTGTTGAAGGTTTAGATGACGAAAACGATTTGATGATTTATAAAAATAATCACTGCAAAACAGTATCGAAAGTAATGGATTCAAATTCCATTATCATTCCTAAGTTCATTAAAAAAAATAGTGAAAAACAATATTACCTTAAAATAGACCGATATAGAAAAGGTGAAACTCTGGTTTTCAGCGATGCTGGCTTTGATGAGCTAAATATACCTTATAAGAAAAAACCAACGCTGAATAATATTAAAACCTATAACTGTTCCGGATATAAATATTTTACAGGTAAGTTTTCTTTTTATCCGAATAAAATTGTTTTAGAATAAAAAGCTATTCAAAATATTAAAAGCTCCGGATAATTATTCATCCGGAGCTTTTTCATTATAAAAATTTGAAAAGATTCTTAATTTAGTTTTGTTTTAGTAACATTGGAATCATTAATGTTATAATATTTTATCACGGCATTGTAATCATCATGATTTACAGGATTTGAAGTTTTACCAGCAATACCTGGAATTAAAACAATTCTGAATGTCTGATTTACAAGAAAGCTTGACGTTTCAACATTAGTCATTTGAGTTGCCTGATCAAAATTTGCTTCTGTTCTAATTTCTACATCTCCCGTAGTAAAATCAAAATTATAATCTAATTCTCTGTTTGCTGGAAAGGCAAGATTATCATCCAAATAAAAAGTCTTAGGAATTAATTGCCAAATAGGGTTATTAGATGCGCCTACATTTCTGTAAACTAAGACTACTGTTGTATTGGATATACTTAGTCCTTGAGTTAGTTTATAACCATTAGATGAACTAAATGTTCCGGTAACATCCTTTACTTGTGCGTATACTGTATTGTCAACAACTGCAACCTCATCGTTCCCATTATCACAACTGAAGATGAAAAGACTTGAAAATGCAAGTGCGGCTATTGGAAATAGTTTTTTCATTAAAAAAAGTTTTAAATTAATTAAATGAGATCAAAACATATACCAAAAATTATAAAAACTTTAGTACTGATCTTTTTTTTAATTGTATTTTTGTTCATATTCAAAATCTCATGAGGAAATTTGTTTTTAGCTGCCTTTCGGTGATGATCATTTTCACTTCAACGGTTTCGGCTCAATATCAGCCTAAAAACCTGTCTAAAGCAGATTTGAGAAAAGCTCAGGATTGGGTAAACCAAACCTATAACAGCCTTTCGCAGGAAGAAAAACTAGGGCAGCTTTTTATTGTTGCTTTGTATACCAATAAAGGTGATGATCATATCAATCAGGTAAGAAATATTGTTCTGAATGATAAGATAGGAGGTTTAATTTTAATGCAGGATGATGCAGCAAAGGAAATTACTTTGGTGAATGAATTTCAGCAAAAATCAAAAGTTCCGCTGATGATCGGAATGGATGCCGAATGGGGGCTTTATCAAAGAATTGCAAAAGCACATAAATTCCCATGGGCAATGACTTTAGGAGCCATTCAGGATAAAGAGCTGATCTACGAAATGGCAGCCAAAATAGCAGAAGACTGTAAAAGAATGGGCATCAACTGGGATTTTGCTCCTGTTGTAGATGTAAATACTAATCCGAATAATCCTATTATCGGAAACCGAAGTTTCGGATCTGAGGTTTCCAATGTTACCAAATCTGCACTGTCTTATGCCAATGGTCTACAGGATCATCATATTCTTGCCGCTATTAAACATTTCCCAGGGCATGGCGATACCAGCACAGATTCTCATCTGGATCTGCCTGTAGTTTCTCATGATCTCGACAGATTAAACAAAGTAGAGCTGGCTCCATTTAAATCATTGATGAATAAAGGAATCGGGGGCGTCATGGTGGCTCACTTGTATGTTCCGAGTCTGGAATCCGAAAAAGGTATTCCTGCATCTGTTTCTAAAAAAATTATCACAGGGCTATTGAAAGAAAAATTGGATTATAAAGGTTTGATTATTACTGATGCTCTCAATATGGGCGCGGTGGCTAATAAATACAAGCCCGGAGAATTAGATGCTTTGGCTTTTAAAGCGGGCAACGATATTATGTTGTTTTCTCAAGGTGTCGAAGAAGGCAAAAAACTCATTCAGAAAGCGATAGATATTGGAGAAATCTCTCAGAACAGAGTAGAGGAAAGTGTGAAAAAGATATTGCTTACCAAATATTTTTTAGGGTTAAATGAATACATACCAAGAAATCCTGAAAATATTAACCATGATCTCAATAACGATTCCCACAAAAAGCTGGTTCAGAATCTTTATTCAAATGCTTTAACTTTATTAAAAGACGAAAAGAAGCTGCTTCCTCTAAAGCCTGAAAATACTTACTATTACATTCCACTAGAAGAAGCTCCTTATCAAACTTTTGCTGATAGACTAAATGTAAATTCAAATATTATTATTAAGAAAGCTTCAGAAATATCTTCCATTCCTGCAAATTCTACGGTAATTGTTGGTTTTCACAAAGATAATTCTACGGCATATAAACCGTATAAAATCTCAGCAGAATCTAAAAAACTGCTTACACAGTTAGAGAAAAATCAAAATGTTATTTTAAATGTGTTTGGAAGTGCGTATGCTTTGAAAGACATTAATCTTTCTAAAACGTCTACGGTTCTCGTTTCATACGAAAATAATGAAGATTCTATGAATGCAACTGCCGATGCACTTAATGGTAAAACAAAAATATCAGGAAGGCTACCTGTTTTGGTTAATGAAAGTTTAAAAGCCGGAATGGGAATGGACTTAAAATCCTGTTCAAAATAAATAATAAAAAAGAAAAATGAAAATAGGAATACTTTGCTACCCGACTTACGGTGGAAGCGGAATTGTAGCTACAGAACTCGGGATGTCTCTAGCTAATAAAGGGTATGAGGTACACTTTATCAGTTCGGCACTTCCGGCAAGATTAGATATTACCAATCCTAATATTTTTTTTCATAAAGTAAATGTACAGACATATCCGCTTTTTCAATATCAGCCTTATGATATTGCGCTGAGCTCCATGATTTACCGCGTTGTGAATCTTTATAAGCTGGATTTGCTTCATGCCCATTACGCAATTCCTTATGCGTATGCTGCTTTTACGGCAAAGCAGATGCTGAAAGAAGACGGAAATGATATTCCTCTCGTCACGACTCTTCACGGAACAGATATAACTTTGGTAGGTCAGCATCCAAGCTATAAACATGCAGTGGAATTTTCAATCAATCAATCGGATGCCATTACATCGGTTTCTGAAAGTCTTAAAAAAGATACACTGCAGTTTTTTAATATTAAAAAAGACATTCAGGTGATTACCAATTTTATTGATAATTCTGAATTTAATGTAATTAATGAATGTCAGCGAACACAATTCGCTGGTCCGGATGAAAAAATCCTGATCCATGTTTCCAATCTCCGTCCGGTAAAAAGGGTAGAAGAAGTTCTGAATATTTTTAAAAATGTTGAAAAGAAAGTTAAGTCTAAACTGATTATCATCGGTGAAGGTCCAGAAATGGAAAAAGTAAACCAATTTCTGGAAGAAAATCCGCACTTGATTTCAAAAATAAGACTCTTAGGAAAAGTCAATGATCTGTATAGGATTTTGCAGCTTTCAGATGTGTTTCTGCTTCCGTCTGAGCAGGAAAGCTTTGGTTTGGCGGCTTTGGAAGCTATGGCGGCAAATACCCCGGTAATCAGTTCGAATGCAGGAGGGATTCCTGAAGTTAATATTCAGGGTGAAACAGGTTATCTGGCTGAAATAGGAAATGTTGAAGCCATGAGTAATTACTGCATTAAATTGCTGAGCAATGACGAGCTTTTAGCCCAAATGAAACTGAATGCTAAAGAACAGGCAATAAAATTTGACCTTAAAAATATTCTCCCGATTTACGAGCAAATGTATAAAGCAACAATCGAAAAGTTCAGAGGAGCGCTTGCTTTGTAGCAATATTTGTATTGGATGTAAATTTATCCAGAATTGAAATTTTTAGAACAAATAATCCACTGCTTTTGCTGTGGGTTTCACAACCGTGTTTTTTTAATAGTTTATTTTTGAATTTTTCAAATATAAATGATTTTTTTAATGTATAATTCACCCATGTTCTTTATTGGTTTAAGATTTTTTCACGCAAAGATTTACTTTCAAAATGTTTTATTTTAAGATGCAAAAGCAATTAATTGCTTCGCAAAGCGTGAAAATATCGCTTCATCAAATCAACCTGTTGATTTAACTTTGCTCCTTAGATATAAAATTATTTTAATAAGACTTTGCGTTTAAATATGTGTCAAATATTCCTGTAATAAGTTTTTTGTTAATTTTCACGCAAAGATTTATTTTAAGATGCAAAGGCAATTAATTGCTTTGCAAAGCATGAAAATATCGCTTCATCAAATCAACCTGTTGATTCATCTTTGCTCCTTATGTATAAGATTATTTTAATAAGACTTTGTGTTTAAATATGCGCAAATTTTTATGTAATAGTTTTTTTGTTATTTCTGCAAAGCTAAATCGCTAATGCGACAAAACTTAAAGTATTTGGAATCAATATCGTTTTTAATTTCTATTAATCTTTTTGATATTACTTAAGCAATACAATAATTATTAAATCGCAATAATTTTAAAAATAAATGGAACTTATAAAATAGTTTTAATAATTTAGTGTTGATTACAAAAACACCCGATGAACGAAAAACTTTTACAGTACCTCTGGAATTACAAGATTTTTACGGACTATAATTTTAAAGACATAGATGGTAATTCTATTGAAATTATAGACTACGGGAAGTGGAACTCAGATTCCGGGCCGGATTTTTTGATGGCAAAAATTAAAATCAATGACTTAATCCTGGTGGGAAATATAGAGCTTCATATCAAGTCTTCTGACTGGATTTTTCATCAGCATTCCCAAAATCCCGATTATAAAAATATTATCCTTCATGTTGTTTTTCAGAATGATGCAGATATTCAGGAACATAAAAGTAGAAATATTCCCACACTTGAACTCAGACATTATGTGGATGAAAATGTCTTCAGAAAATATGAGCATTTGATGGATGAAAATCAATTTATTCCATGTGAAAAGATTTTCAGTCCTGATAAAATCCCCGTAAACTTCCATGAGGAAAATTTACTTAGAAGGCTGGAAGAGAAATCTCTAACGATAGAACAGGATCTTAAAATTCATAAAAACAATTATGAAGCAGTGTTGTTTCAGCACTTGGCTTATGCCTTTGGTCTGAAAATAAATGCAGCTGTTTTTAAGCAATTGGCGGAAACCATAGATTTTATGGTTGTTAATAAAATCAGGCAAAATAAAACGCAGTTGGAGGCTTTGTTTTTTGGAATTGCAGGCTGGCTTCAGAATCCTGGAGATGAGCCGATGAGAATATGGAAAAGAGAGTTTGATTTTTTAAAAGCTAAATATAATCTTCCAGAAATTACAGTTGCTCCGAAATTTCTCAGGCTTCGTCCTCCAAATTTTCCTACGATTCGTTTGTCACAGTTGGCAGATTTATATTTCAGGCATCAGAATTTATTTTCAAAAATTATTTCGGCTGAAAGTATAGATGAGATACTTCTTATTTTCGGCGATGTACAGGCTTCTGAATATTGGAATAATCACTTCAGTTTCGGAAAATTATCTACCATAAATCATCCAAAAATTCTGACGTCTGAGTTTATTGAGATTGTTATTCTTAATGCTGTTTTACCGGTAAAATTCACGTATGAAAAACATCTAAATGAAAGCATTACAGATCATATTCTTAGTTTTTATACGGGGATTCCGGCAGAAAAAAATTCCATAGTGCAGCAATGGAAAAATTTAGGCTTAAAAATTGATCATTCTTTAATAAGCCAAAGCCTGATTTATCACCACAAACATTTTTGTGAAGTGAAAAATTGCTTAAATTGCGGGATCGGATTTAAAATTTTAAAAGATTCTTATCATGTTTGATAATCTTCGTCATAAAATGGAGCGCGAATGGTTCGGGGTTCTTACCAGAATGGGAGCCAAATTGGGAATTCCTGTATCCAAACTCAGGGTATTTTTTATTTATTCCACATTTGCAACGGCAGGATTTTTCTTTTTAATCTATCTGGGTCTGGCTTTCACGCTTTGGGTAAAAGATATTTTTATAACAAGAAGACCAAGTGTTTTTGACCTTTAAAAAAGATGGAGTTTTTACAAGTTACTTCGGCTGATGATTACAGAATCAAAAAAATATTTGATTCTTATTCTTCCACTTTTCCGGAGGATGAGAGGAGAGAGTGGTTTCAGTTTGTGAGGCTATTTGTACATCCCAAAGTAAAGGTACTCTCTGTTTTGGATGAAGCTCAAAATATAGGCTACCTTATTATCTGGGAACTTTCCCAATTTACTTTTGTTGAGCATTTTGAAGTTTTTGATGAGTTCAGAAGTCGTAACATGGGGTCTCAGATTACAGCATTTTTACTAAAAAGCTACCCGAGAATCATTCTGGAAATAGAGCCGGAAAGCCTGAATGAAAATGCCAGACGAAGGTTTTCCTTTTATCAGCGGAACGGTTTTAATCTTATTGATGAAATGTATATTCAGCCCAGTTACGGAGAGGGTAAAAAAAATATTCAGCTATGGCTTTTAGCCAATTATAAACCAGAAAATATTCAGCAGATAAAAGACGAAATTTATGATGTAGTTTATCATTAAAATACTTCCGTCTGCAAAATTACAATGTTGATTGTTATTTCTGAGCCTGCGGAGTTTTATAAGACATAATTCTGGTTAATACCGCTCTCTGGAATCTCATCAGATCACCATCAGTCATATAACCGTACTTCAAAATGTTTTTTCTTTCAAATCCTCCCTGGAGAACGTAGGTCACGAAATGATGGATAAACGGCTGCTCAATCTGTAAATCAGTAAAGTACTGAGTTCCCAATGCAGCAACAATATAGATTGTCATATCCAGATCATCCCATTTATTTTTTACTTTTCCAATAGAGAAACCCTGTCCTTTTGGCTGTACAAATTCCCCGGGTCTTGCAGCTAAAATTCTTGGATCTGACTTTTGAGAGATGTACTGAGCTATATCTTTTTTCAGTTTTGCTACTTTTTTAGATTCATTGAGCGAGTTGGCGTCACTCTTTAGATCTCCGGTAATGCCTTTTTTGATTTCAACTTCTTCAATTAAAATTGCAGATCGTATCATATTAATATTTAAAGAAGACTTTGCATTTTCCGGAATGACTTTATGATCCAGTCTGTCGAAGCCTATTTTTATAAATCTAAGAATGTCTCCTGCTTTTCCGGAAATCATGAAATGCCCGTCTTTATTGCTGAAAACCCTCTCGTCAGTCCGGATATTGATCACGGTAACATCAGAGATTTGCAGATTTTGTTCACCCACAATTTTACCGAAAATATATTCCTGAGCTTGGGCGTTCAAAGCGAAAAAACAAAGAAGAATAAAAAATAGTTTAATTTTCACAGATTATTGTTTTGATAGACAAAGCTAAAATTATTTTTCATTTTAAATTGAAGTTTAACCAGACTTAACGGCATTTAGGACTTTTTTTGATTGTTGGCATATAACTGTTAAAATATTGAGCCTTAAATGTTAAAATTATCAGCTAAATTTTATTTAAATTGCACAAAATCCTTTAGTTCGAAATGTCAAATTCTTATACAGTCATTAATGCTTCTGCCGGATCAGGGAAAACCTATGCTCTTGTACAGAGATTGTTGATGATTTGTCTCAGGTATCCCAATCAGCAGCAGATCATCAGAAATATTCTGGCTCTTACCTTTACAAATAAGGCTGCCAACGAAATGAAAGAAAGAATTCTTTCGTGGCTCGGAAAATTTACAGCAGAAAGCTATACGGATAATAATGATCTTAAAAACATTCAGAAAGCATTTGAAAACGAAGGTTTAAAGATAACACTGGATGAGCTTCACCATCGCTCAAAAAAACTTCTGGATTATATTCTTCATAATTATTCCACATTAAACATTGGAACAATAGACCGTTTTAACTCCAGATTAGTACGAAGTTTTTCTTACGAACTCGGTTTGGCGAAAAATTTTAATCTGGAAATTGATGCAGAACCTTTTTTGATTGAAGCGGTAGATAAAATGCTGGATCAGATTGGTGAAAATGATAAAATTTCAGATTCGTTTATGGATTATGTAGATTACAGTCTTGATAATAATGAAAGAATCAATCTCAATAAAAGCCTGTACGATTCTGCAAAGGAATTTGTGAAAGATATTCATTATGAACATCTTAAAAATAATAATGAGTTTGATGACCATAATTATGAAAATATCAAAAACAGTTTACGGACTGAGATTTCTGATAATAAAAAAAGATCTTTAGCACTCGCTCTGGAATCCATACAGCTCTATAAGAACAGGAATATTGAAATAGAAGATTTTGCACAGGGTAAAAACGGATTGGGCGGTTTTTTTGTAAAAGCTGTAGAATTTTATGAGAAAAAGAGAATAGGATTTCCCTTTCCAAGCTCAACCGAAGAATCTGTCGTAGAAAAATACAGGAAAGGCTGTTCTGCAAAATCAAAACATAAAGAAGCCGATATTTCAGAAATTCTGGAACAGCTTCTGGAAAACCGGATGAAGCTCATTTTACTCTACATTGAAACTCAAAAAAAAGAAAAAATTCTTTCGGCACTGCTTCCTTTGAAGGTGAATAAAGATATTCAGGATCAACTCAGACAAATTGAGAGTGAAAATGATCTGGTTCTATTGTCTAAGTTTAATATTTTAATCAATGAAAATCTGAAAAACGAGCCGTCTGCATTTATTTATGAAAAGGTGGGATCTCAGTTTCAGCATTATTTTTTTGATGAGTTTCAGGATACTTCAGAATTGCAATGGCAGAATTTTGTTCCGTTGAGAGATCACAGTATTTCAACAGAAAACACTTCTTTTACTTTAGTGGGCGATCCCAAACAGAGTATTTACCGCTTTCGGGGCGGCGAAAGTAAACTGATGCTTGATATTATTAATAACACCGAGATTTCTCCAAAGCAGGCAGATTTACTTGTACTGAAAGATAACTGGCGCAGCGCAAAAAATATTGTGAAATTTAATAATGAATTGTATCATTTTCATTCTCAGAATCTTCATGATGAGCATCGGCAGATTTTTGGATCTGATGGAGAACAAAACCCCAAATCGTCTATTGATGGAAGGGTAAAGGTGAATTTGGTTGAGAATTTAACCAATGAAGAATTTTATGATGATGTTTCAGTGAAAATGCAGAAAGATATACAGGAATGTCTGGATAATGGATTTCGATTTTCTGATATCACTATTCTGTGCCGCGGAAATTTTGATATATTTTCATATTCACAGAAGCTTGGAAACCTTAAAGTTACTTACAACGGAACAGAAACTAATATTAAAACCATTTCAGACAAAGGTCTTACTCTCGAATTATCAGATACTATACAAGCGGTGGTTCAATATCTTAAATGGGAAGCCAATCCCAAAAACAAACCGCATCTGATGATGATGATGTTTTATCTCAACAGGTTGGGAAGAATTACGATCCTTGATTTTACTTTTGGGATGAAAGAAATTCTTTCTTTAGATGCACACGAGGAAATTCTTGATTTTATAGAAAAGAAATACAGTCTGCATCTCAGACAGGATAAATTTCCCAAATTTAACCTGTATAATTTTATAGAATATTACATCAACGAATTTTCTTTTGAAAATAAGGAAACTGATTTTCTCCTGAATTTTTTGGAAATGCTTTTTAATTTTACCCAAAATGCAGGAGCAAGTACCAAAGAATTTTTGAAATACTGGGACGAAGAAGCTTCTAAGCATACCATTCAGGCATCAGAAAATATTGATGCTATTCAGATCATGACAATTCATAAAGCAAAAGGACTTGAATTTCCTGTCGTTTTTATTCCTATGATGAACAAAAACAGGGACTCTGAATTTAGCAATTGGTTTGAGACTGACACAGAAAGTGCTTTGAAATCGGTTAATATTAATCAGTTCAGCAAAAATCTGGAAGCGTATGATGAGGGGATCGAAAAATTTAATCTGGAAAACTCATATAAAAATCTGGTTGACAGGCTGTGTCTGCAATACGTAGCAACTACAAGACCTGTAGAACAGTTGTTTTTTTATCTTCAGAAACAAAACAAAACATCCAATAATCTGGAAATTCTGGAATTTGTTCAATCTAAAAATCCTCAGGATCTTGATGAGTTTGATCTGTACGAAACTTCTCCTGAAATGCTGAAAAAGCAAATTGCTCATCCTTATTCCGAATTCAAAACCCAGAATATTCAGAAACTACGTAACAAGCACGAAGAAACAGATTCCGTAAAAATAGCAACGCCGTCAAAAAATTATCAGGTAAGAAATGAAAAAGTGAGAATCGGACTTTTTGTGCATGAGTTGCTGTCAAAAATAAATACTGAAAAAGATATAGATAAAGTTTTGGAAGCTTATGTTTTGGAAGGTCAGATTACACTTGACGAAAAAACTGAAATTAATTCGGATTTAATGAAAATCATTACAGAGCATTCTGAATTTTTTGATGAAAAATGGAAAGTCATCAATGAAAAAGACATCATGATTACTGAAAACGGAATCAGCCAGATTTACCGTCCCGACCGTATCCTGCAAAATGATGAAGGCTACGTTATTTTAGATTTTAAAACGGGTCAGCCAACGGAGAAAGACGAAAGGCAGATTCAGACTTATAAAAATGTTCTTGAAAAACTTGGCAGGAAAGTTTTGAAAACGAAGCTGATATATTTGTAGTTATGATATTCTAAATTTTCGGCGGAGCCAAAGGCTCCGCCGAAATAGATTTTTAAATTTTTTTACGCTGTTGCATCAGGAGAAAAAACTCTTTTTGCCAATTCCTGATCAAAAAGATACAGAGCAGAAGGGTTGTCAGAAACCATTTTGATTTTAGTCACCAATTGTGATGCGCTCGCTTCTTCTTCTACCTGCTCATTGATAAACCACTGCAAAAATGACGTTGTAGCAAAATCTCCTTCTTCGTTGGCGTTTTTAACGATGTTGAAAATACTTCTCGTCACTTTTTTCTCATGTTCCAGCGCTTTTTCGAAAATATCGGTCGCATTTTCAAAGCTATGCGGAGGTTTCGGAATCTCGCCTAAAATAATTTCACCGCCTACATCATTCAGATAATCAAACATTTTGTCCGCATGCATGAGTTCTTCTTTGCTTTGCACGCGGAAATAATTGGCAATGCCATCCAGATCTTTTGCTGAAAACCATGCAGACATTGAAAGATAATATTGTGCTGCGTATTGCTCGTGAGCAATCTGCTCGTTGATGAGCTGTGCAATTTTTTCACTTACCATAATATAAATTTATATTCAAAATTACTGATTAAAAGGCAAAATCAAAAGTTTTGACCTAAATTTAGGTTTAGAATGAATACAAAAAAGGACAGGAAAAAATTCTGCCCTCCAACATTAAAAATCAAAAATTATAAACTCTTTTCTTCAATTACATCGCTGTTCCAGACTGGCGTTTCTGCATCATTCTTCTTTCACTATTGGCTCTTTTTTCTTTCATCATTGCTTTTCTTTCCTTCATTTTTGCTTCTCTGGAAGCCTGCCACTTTTCGTATTGTTCAGTAGAAAGAATGTTTTTCATCTCACTGTCCATCTGCTGCTGTCTTGCTTTCATGCGTTCCATTTTTGCCTGTCTTTCACCTTTGTTTTTTTCAAACTCAGCTTTCATTTCAGCTCTCCGCTTTTCGTGAAGGTTTTTTATTTTATCTACCTGTGCCTGATTCAGGTTCAGTTCTTTCTGCATTTCAGCCATTCTTTCCTGTTCCTTCATCTGCATCTTTTGCTGCATTTCTTCTTTATTAAATTTTCTTCCATCCTGCTTTGTCTGCGCTATGGCTAAAGTTCCTGTAGCAATAAATAACGCTAATACTAATTTTTTCATGTGTTATGATTTATTTGTTTGTTATATCTTTTTGATAAAGTTTTTTAGAAAAAGTTAAAAGTTAAATTCATAAAATAAGTTAAATTTTATTATCATATTTTTAATATATTGTTTTAATTAAAAGAGAGTGAATAAAATATTCACTCTCAACACCACTCAAATATAATATATGAAAAACTAAAAAAACTAATTTCTTACTAAACTGCCTCTAAAACCTGAACCTCTTCCTTCACCTCTGTTATTTTCCTGTCTCGGAGTATTATTCTGAATTCTCGGACTCGAATTTTCTCTTTTCGGCTGATTTCTGAAACCTTCATTATTCCTTGGAGGAGTAGTATTGCTTTCAGATCTCATACCGCCATTGTTTCTAGGTTCGTTATTTCTAAACCCTCCGTTGTTTCTTACGCCGTTGTCAGCTTTATTTCTTGATCCGCCATTATCAGAATTTCTGAATCCGTTATTAGGTCTTGTGTTTCCATTGTCATTTCTGAATCCTGAAGAATTACCGTTTCCATTTCGGAACCCTGAATTTCTTACCACATTCAGCGTAGGATTATCTGCACGTCTGAAACTGTTTCTGTCAACACGGTAAACATTGATGTTTACATTTCTGTAACGCGGCATTACTCTGAATCTCGGTACATAATATGTTCTTCTGTAATTCTGAAAATAGACAATCGGATGAGCACCCTGATAATAATTGTTTTGGAAAATTACAAAGACTCTAGGTCCCAAAATCCTTTCCATTGCATAGTATCTGTCATAATACCATCTGTCCGGATTAAATCTGTAAAAATTATTCCATGCTGCAAAACTGGAGTATAAATTATTCAGATACAGAATCTGGTCTATTTGCCAGCGGTTGAGTCTGTGCTGTACAAAAAAACGATTCCAGTTGATATTTATAATGCTTTGTCTGTAGTCATTATAATAACTTTGGTAATAATCTTGCGGATAATAATCTTGCGGATAATTGTAATAATAATCGTCCGGGAAAAAATTTCGGTCATCCTCATCACTATAATATCCGTCGTTATTTCCGTAATATCCATCGTTGCCCCATCCGTTGTTCGGATATTGCTGAGCAAAGGTTAAAGTTGCTAAGCTGAGTGCAAATCCTATAAATATTCTTTTCATTTTTTCAGTAATTAATTGGTTAAATAAAAACTTTCGTTCTTGTCTTTTTGATGCAGATAAAAAAAAGAAGTTAAATCCTAAGATAAAACTTCAATATAATAAATTTTTAAGTTATTGATAATCAGTATGAATATTTTTCTAGTTTCTTCCGCTGTCTTTCACCCAATCTGATATTTTATGATTAAATTCTGAATAATTAATAATGTTTTCCAGTTTTATGTGCATTCTGTAACGCCAATAGTGTGGAAATACTGCGGGATTATTAATTCGTTCATTATCTGTTTTTCTGTTAATGAGATTCTCATCTGTTGCAAAAAACTCCTGAATAGGAAAAATAGCCAGCATTGCATCATTGTAAAGATGCTGTTTCATGATGATTTCTGCCAGATACGGTTCCAGATTTTCTGGTGCTTTTCCAAACTGACCAAGCTGCTGATTAAAATATTTTTGAGTTAATGACGGGTTTTCTTTCCACCATTGTCTGAGTGTTGAGCTATCGTGAGAAGAAGCCGTCACAACATTCATATAATCAGCTATTTTAGGATTGTAAAACGGAATGTTTTCCGAAGGCATTCTCTGTACTTTAAGTGCAACTATAGCAAGTTCATCCATTACTTCAGGAACACAGTCCGGAACCAATCCCAAATCTTCACCGCAAATCAGCATATCGGTTGCATTCAGAATAACAGGGAGTTTTTCCATTGCACTTTGTTTCCATAAATAATCCTGACGTTTGAAGAAGTAGTCCTGATATAGTTCGTATACCGAAGTCTTTTCCCAGTCAGACAGAAAATGATAAGATTCTGTTTTGAATGCGTTAAATCTAGGATGATAAACCTTTTCTCCATTTCTCTCTTCAGTAAGAAACAATACATTAGCACACAGTGTAATCAGTTGATCGGAAAAATCATCCATTTTCCCCTGAAAGTGTTCTGATATTTTTCTTTGGGTATTAAAATTTTCTTTAAACTGATAAGTACCATCTGATTTTCTTTCTAAAAAATCAAGTGCTTTGCCGGTTTGGTCTCCAAAATATTTCCATAAAATTTCGTCATTGATGTAAGGCTTGCAGTATCTTTCGAAATTAAAAGGAATGTGACGGGCTTTGAACTCATCCCAAGTAACAGGAATTGCAGGATAAAAATAGCCTAAAATGCCTTGTGTTGCTGAAACAGGCATTCTCCATATTCTGAAAAAACCGAGAATATGATCTATTCTCATAGCATCAAAATACTGCTCAAGGGCTTTGAAACGGTTTTTCCACCATTGGTAGCCATCGGCTTTCATGGCTTCCCAATTATAAGTAGGAAATTCCCAGTTTTGACCAATTTCTGTGAACTGATCTGGTGGTGCTCCAGCCTGAAAATCCATTCCGAAAAGTTCAGGTTCAGTCCATGCTTCTACAGAATACCGGTAGATTCCTATCGGCAAGTCTCCTTTTAGAGAAATTCCGAGACTGTGAATATATTCAACAGAATTTTTCAGCTGTTTATCAAGTTGATACTGTACCCACGAGTGCAGCATTGCAGCGTCATAATCTTTGTTTTTTGCATTAAAGAAAGGTGCAATTTTTCCTGCAATATATTTTTTGTGAGTTTTCCAGAGATTGTAATTCGGTGATTTGTATTTATCTCTCAATACACAAAAAGCAGAGTAGGGAAGAAGCCAGGCTTCGTTATCTTTAAGAAATTTTTTAAAATTTCTGTCTTTATAGATTTTCTCTTTTTCGGTAGTAAAAATAGCTTTCAGATATTTCCACTTAGAAGCAATCATTTTTTCGTAGTCAATGAGTTCTAATGAATTTAGATGTTCCTTTTCCTGAGCAAAACTCTCTTCTAAATTTTTTGGTATTTTAAAATCAAGATTTTCCAGCGAAATATATTGCGGATGCAGTGCATATACAGAAACGGCAGCATAGGGATAAGAATCAGTCCATGTATAATTTGCGGTTGTATCGTTGATCGGCAGAATCTGTATAATTTCAAGCGAAGTATTTTTAGCCCAGTCTGCAAGCTTTTTTAAATCTAAAAATTCCCCGACTCCAAAACCGTCGTCTGTCCGCAATGAAAAAACTGGTACAGCGACTCCGGCTGCATGATACATCTGATAAGACTTAAATCTGAAATAATGATCAGATATAATCTGCAGTACCTCTTTCTGACTATTTGGAAAAGCAGATCTGTTATCACCTGTTTCTACATCAATTATTTTCTGAAGTTTTTTGTCAAAAATAGAATATTTGTATTCAATAACATAGTTTTCGGGTACTTCAACAGCTGCTTTCCAAATACCGGGATCGGTTTGTGTTAAGCGAATTGCATCTTCATAATTCCAGTTTCCTAGAGAAGGCGTGCTTCCAATAAGTGCAATTTCCCAGTCGGGATTATAAAGTGGAGCTTCTATTTTGAAAAGATGAGTATGTTTTTTTAAAATAGAAATTTTCTGTGAACCTTTTTGTTGAAGTTTATTCTTTAAAATTTTGTTGTTGAGATAATTTTCCGGAAGATTTTTAGAATTCCATTCGTCAAAAATCAGAAATTCTTTATAGTTGTGAGGGAAAGTATGATGATGCTTTACGGGCTCTTTTCTAAGAACTTTTCTATGGTCATCGCATAGCTGATAATGGTATTCTATGTTTTTAGAAAAAAAATCTATTTCGCATTTCCATTCACCATTTCCGGTATGAAACATTTTATGAACTCTTTCTGCATGGTCGCTTTCATGGGTGACAAGCTCTAAATTTTCGCCCGGTTTTGTGTAATAATTAAGGTTAAAATACAATTTCATCTCATATATTTTTGTCTAAAAATACGGTTTAAATTTTAAAAATAAATACTTGATGAATCAAATTTAAGATAAGAAGCCTTTTCCTGAGAGTGGAAAAGGCTTCGATATACTGAATATAGTTCAGATTTTATTTTGTAACTAAAATCTTTTTTGTAAGTAAAGTTTTTCCGGATTCTTCGGTGATATTCACAATATAAGCACCTATTGAGAAATTTCTCAGCTGAATCTGCTGATTGAGGTTGCCGTCTTTTACTGAAAGACTGATATTGAAAACAGATTTTCCTGAAATATCAAATAAAGTTACTTTGATATTTCCTTTAATGTTTTTGTCGTTTACATTTACGGTAATTGTCTGATCTTCCACTTTTGTAGGATAAACATCAATGTTTGCCATTGTATTTGCCTGCGTAACTTTGTCATTGGCAAAATATCGGCTCGCCAAATCATAAATGTGGAGGTTTTGTTCACCGGAAAGTTGTTTTGCCTCAAGATTTTTCAGGCTAAACTCGTACATGGGAGCACCTTTTGCGCTTGCTACAACTATATTTCCTTTAGAGTTTACCGCAGCACCGTTTACGGAGTAGTTTTCCGGCAGCCCCGTGATTTTTCCTGCAAATTTTGCAGTTAATTCTTTTGTTGAAATTTTAAAAACATTTCCTGTCACAGAAAAAACGTAGAAATTATTGTCGGCATCAGCAATCATATCTCCGCCAAAACCTGTTTCCATTGCAGTAAAAGAGTTTTTACCATTAGACTCGTCGTCTTTGATGATGCCAAGATCTTTTACGGTAAACTGATCATTCTTTTTGCTGATCTCAATAAACTGCGTTCCTGAATTGTTGATCGCATAAATATTTCCGTTGTATCCTGTCGCCATTCTTGTAATGTGTGAATTGATATCACACGGTGTTACTCTTGCTACATTATTTTCAACTAACGTTATTTCTTTGGTTTTTTGGTTTAATACATAAATGTTTGAAGAGAACATCGGCATATAAACCAGATTGTTTCCTGAAGAATCGTATGCTAAAGCAGCAAGATTCATCGCCTGAGAGTTATGAAAAGAATTTTTATCTTCCGAAACGGCAGATTTTCGTGCCTGCGATATGACACTGGCAGAAGAAGAAACTCCGAAAACGGTTTCGCCGGATGTTCCGTCTGCATTCATTGTGCGGAAATCATTAAATTCAATTCTTGGGGAATTTTTACCGGTAAGTGCAAAAAAATCCTGCTGTGCATTTACGGTATTTCCAAGTAAAACCAAAAGAATAGGAAATAAATGTTTTTTCATAGTTTATATATTTTATAATTAATCATTTTAGTATGACTAAGTTACATATTTTTTAGATTGGATGAAATAAATGAAAAAATTTAAATGGAATTTTTTAAAATTGATCATAACTCCTGAAATTTTCAAATCTTCATTTAATAGAAAAAGCATCCAAATAATTGAATGCTTTTAAAATTTATTTAATAAAACCTCTGTTCCTTAGTAAAGGTTTAATGTCAGGGTCATGACCCGCGAAATCTCTGAATGCCTGATTAAGATCGACAGAATTTCCTACAGAAAGAATATATTTTCTAAATCGGTCGCCATTTTCCCGGGTAAGCCCGCCATTTTTTTCAATCCATTCCCAGGCATCGCTGTCTAAAGTTTCAGACCACAGATAAGCATAATATCCTGCTGAATAACCGCCGCCCCAAATGTGGGCAAAGTATGGAGTGTGGTATCTTGGCGGAACAGTTGCTAATGTGAAACCGTGTTTTGCTAAAGATTGTTTTTCAAAATCCAACACAGGAAGAAGCTGTGTTTCGCTGGTTACGGAATGCCAATCCATATCCACAGAAGCTGCAGAAACAAGTTCTGTGGTCATATATCCCTGATTAAAAGTCGAAGCTTTTTTAATTTTATCAACTAGACTTTGAGGAATGGGCTGTTTTGTTTCGTAATGAATAGCATAATTTTTCAGTACGACAGGATCTAAAGCCCAATGTTCGTTGATTTGTGAAGGGAATTCAACAAAATCTCTCGGGACATTTGTTCCTGAAAGAGATGGATATTTCTGGCTCGCAAACATCCCGTGAATAGAGTGTCCAAATTCATGGAAGATGGTTTCTACATCGTCAAAACTGATTAGTGACGGTTTTCCTTCTGCTGGTTTCTGATAATTGTAGCAGTTGACAATCACTGGTTTTGTTCCTAAAAGGTAGGATTGCTCAACAAAGTTACTCATCCACGCACCGCCATTTTTAGAATCTCTGGTATAAAAATCAAGGTAATAGATCGCCAGAGATTTTCCGTCATGATCAAAAACTTCATAAGTAACCACATCAGGATGATAGACAGGAAGATCGGTTCTTTTTTTGAAGGTAAGCCCGTAGAATTTTTCAGCAGCAAAGAAAACGCCTTTTTCTAGTACCGTTGTGATTTCGAAATAAGGTTTAATTTCGCTTTCGTCAAGATCAAATTTTGCTTTTCTTACCTGCTCTGCGTAATAATTCCAGTCCCATGGCTGCACTTTAAAGCCGCCTTTTTGCTTATCAATGAGATCCTGAATATCTTTAGCTTCACGCTTTGCGGTTTCCACAGCCGGGATAGCCAGCTGATTCATAAGTTTAACTGCAGCTTCAGGGTTTTTTGCCATCTGATCCTGCAGCTTCCATTCTGCGAAGCTTTTATTTCCTAAAATCTGCGCTTTTTTGAGTCTTAAAGCAGCCAGTTTTTCAATGGTCTCTCTTGTGTCATTTCCATCGTTTCTCTCTGCTCTTTCCCATGATGCTTTGAAAAGTTTTTCTCTGGTTGCTCTGTTGTTGAGATTTTGCAGAAGAGGCTGCTGAGTGGTGTTAAGTAAAGTAAGAAGATATTGTCCAGGTTTACCTGCATTTTTCGCATCATTTGCAGCAGCTGCAATTTCGTCAGAAGAAAGTCCGTCAAGTTCCTTTACATCAGTAAAGAAAACTCCGCCCTGTTTTCTTGCTTCCAGTAGTTTGTTGGAATATTGTGTGGAAAGAGAAGCCAGTTCCTGGTTGATTTGTTTTAGTTTCTCTTTATCAGCAGCAGAAAGATTAGCTCCTGCAATTTCAAAATTTTGTTTGTAATACTGAAGCAGTCTTTTACTTTCTGAATCTAATCCATTTTCTGAAATTGATTTTATTCTTTGATAAAGATTTTCATTCAAATACATCTTGTCAGAATGGGCTGCAAAAACAGGTGCATATTCTTCGTCTAAAGCCTGCAATGTAGGATTGGTATTCGCACTTGTAAGATTTGAGAAGACAATCACAGCTCTCTTTAAAACCTCGCCGCTTTTTTCAAGTGCAACAAGGGTATTCTCGAAAGTTGGCTTTTCAGGATTATTGGCAATTTTCAAAATCTCTGCATCATGCTGTTTTAGTCCAAATTCAAAAGCAGGTTTAAAATGTTCATCTTTAATTTTGTCAAATTCCGGAGCTTCGTATTGAAGTTTGCTTTTTTTCATCAAAGGGTTTGAGGAAAGCGAAGCATCAGGAACGGGAATTTCTTTTTGAGTGTCGGGTGTTTTCATTGTGGTGCATGAATAGTTAAATGCTAAAGCAGAAATTAGCAGTGCCGAGGAAATGTTTTTTATATACATCTACTTTATTTTTTAGAATAATATATGAAATCAGGTATTTTTTAATTTACATTTCGCTGTCAATTGTAACAGATTTCATATTTTAGTTGTTATTAAAGTATAAAGATATTAAAAACTAAACTTTTAAACATCATATCATGAAATCTAGTACAATTTTAATTTTTTCAGGACTTGTTTTGCTGGCTTCCTGTAATAAGAATGACAAGAGAGAGCAAAAAAACGAATGGCTTCCTAATGCCACCAATTCTGATCATGGACCTGTAAAGCAAAAAGAATTTGCAGGAGATTTTGATAAGGTTGAAGTTTCGCAGGCTATTGAAGCTGAAATCATAAAATCAGACGTGGAAAAAGTAGTGATTTCTGCTCCTGAAAATATCATTGATGAGGTTTTGGTAGAAAATAATGGGGGAGAACTCCATATTCATTATAAAAGAGGATTTCGCGTAATAAACAGCTCTAAAGTAAAGGCTAAAATTTATGCAAAGGATTTTACAAAACTTACAGCTAATTCAGCAGCTGTTATTGCGGTTAAAGATCAGTTTACTCAGGATAAAACAGATCTGGAGATGTCAAGTTCGGGAGAAATATCAGGAAAGCTTGAAGCCAATGAATTTACCATTAATGCAGGAAGCAGTGGTAACTTTACAGGAAAGATCTGGGCAGTAAATCTTTCTGTGGAAGCTTCTTCAGGCGCAACTGTTGAAGTTTCAGGAAAAGCTAAGACTGCTGATTTGAAAGCATCTTCCGGAAGTGATATTGCGGCAAAAGAAATGATTGCAGATTTTGTGAAGGCAGAATCTTCCAGCGGAGCAGGAATAGAAGTAGGAGTAGCATCAAGGTTTGAAGCCCATGCTTCGTCTGGCGGAAGTGTGAACGGCATTAAAAAAGGAAATGTGACGACAGTTTCCAAAGAAGAAAGCAGTGGCGGTAGCGTCAGTCTGCAGTAATTTAAAGCTGAATATCAGTTTCTTCATCTTCTGAAGCTAATGTTTCCCAATCTTTTCGGTCAAAATTCAGATTATCAAAAGCTAATAAATCCTCCTCTATCTGGAGGATTTCTTTTGTGGTAAAAAGATGCATTTCTTCGTCTTTATCTGTTTTTGCCAGTCTTCGTACCGATGCTTTGTCAATAGCCATAAATCTTTGTCCCAATCTTCTGGCAGCGTATTTTCTCATTCCTGTTTCGTGGAGTACATCTACTGCCATATCTACCGCAGTTCCCAGTGTTTCACGGTAAATATTCTCTATTCCGTTATCCAGATAATCATAGGCGTCAATTCTGTTTTTAGCACGAACAAATATTTTTACATTAGGATATTGTTCTCTTACCAAATCGGCGACAAATTTATTCATTTCGGGGTCATCCAGACAGAGGACGAGAATTTTTGCATCTTCAATTCCGGCAGCTCTCAAAACAGGAAGACGGGTTGCATCACCATAATAAACTTTAAAACCGTAGCTTCTCAGCATTTTTACACGATCCGAATCTCTGTCCAGAACAGTAGCTGTTACTTTATTTGCTTTTAAAAGCCGTCCTACAGTGCTTCCGAAATGTCCGAAACCTACGATGATAATTTTCTTCTGATCAATATTTTTCTCAAGAATATTAAAGTCAGAATCAGAATCCGGAACTTCTTTGATGAATCTTGGTGTGATAATTTTGTCATTAATAATTAAAAGAATTGGAGTAATACACATGGTAATTGCCGACACAGCCATTAACTGTGCATTGAGTTCTGCTCCGAATAAATACAGATCTGAAGCATAGTTGATCAGTACAAAAGCAAATTCTCCTACCTGTGAAAGTGCAAAGGCATAAAACAAAGTCTGTGGATTATCAAGCTTAAAAAATTTTCCAATCGCAAACAGCACGAGAAATTTTACAGCCAGAACTACAAAAACAGTACTGAAAATAAAGACTGCGCCATTCTGAATAACATTAAAATTCATCGTAGAGCCTACACTTACGAAAAAGACGGCAAGCAACAATCCTTTGAACGGGTTGATCTGTGCTTCAAGCTCATGACGAAATTCACTGTTTGCCAGCATCACACCTGCTAAAAAGGCTCCTAAAGCCGGAGAAATACCAATCGCAATCATTAATTCTGAAACGCCGATAACCAGAAAAAGCGATGAAGCGGTAAGAAGCTCGGGCATTCCTGCTTTGGAAACATACCTTAAGAAAGGAACAAAAACATACCTGCCTAATAAAATTAAAATGATAACCCCAAAAATTACGGTACCTGCCTGAAGCCATTCCGGGAGTTTCTGAATGAGAATCTGCACTTCATTATCCTGATGTCTGGCTTTATAATTGGCAATTATCGGCAAAATTGCCAGAATGGGAATCACGGCAATATCCTGAAACAGCAGAGTGGAAAAAGATGCTTCACCTGCTGTAGTTTTCAGATTGTTTTTTTCCTGTAAGGTCTGAAGCACAATGGCAGTAGAGGAAAGTGCAAAACACATGGCAATCGCAATAGATTTATCAACTTTCCAGCCAGCCCAGATGAAAATCAGAAAAAGTATGGAAATGGTTAACGCCATCTGAGTAAGTCCCAAACCAATAATTTTTTTCCTCATCTCCCAGAATTTTCTGGGTTCTAATTCAAGTCCGACTAAAAAAAGCAGCATGATTACCCCGAATTCACTGGCGTGCATGATGTCGTTTACATCATTTCCGGTCAGTTTTAAAACATAGGGACCAATGATAATACCTCCTAAAATATATCCGATAACCGAGCTTAAACCCAATTTCCTTGCGAGTGGAACCATAATGATGGCTACACCTAAGAATAAAAGGGTGTTCATCGCTAGAGTGTTTTCCATATTATTGATTCAGGATTTCTACAAATTTCTTTTTCTGTAAAATAATTTCTTTTTTAGATAATTTGTTGGCTTCGTAAACGATGGTAATATCTTTTATGTTAGCTTTAAAAACATTCAGCGATACAATAAGTCCGCTGATTATTTCGTCGATTGTATATTTATAGGTTCCTTCTTTAGAGAAGGATCTTTCTTTGCCACCTGTTGTAACGACAATATAAACTTCTTTATTTTCTAATGGATTGATTTCCCCTTCGTTCAGCCAGTTGCGGTCAAAAACCTCATCAATCCACAATTTTAGCAAAGGCGGAACTCCGAACCAAATGATAGGAAACTGAAAAATAAAACGGTCATAATTTTGAAGTCTTTTTCTTTCTCTGAAAGCGGCAATATGAAAGTCGGGATATTCTTCGTATAAATCGCGAAGTGTAAAATGCTGATGACGCACGTAGAAATTGATGAGTTCTACGTTTGAATTAGAATGTTCAAGATAAGGATGAGCAAAAATAACCAGCGTTTTCTTCATACAACCCGTTTTTCGTAAATATAATGAAAAATGAGTAAAATAGGAATGGTGATGGTAAGTTTAATGAAATTTTAATTGAAGTTGAGAGATGATTTCAATTTATTTACCGTCAATAAGTTTTTAATGTTCTGTCTTTATTGAATGGTTGTTATGATAAATAAAGCTTGATTTTTTACAACTATAGGTGATAAATTAAATATTATTCTTAGAGTAAATCTTTAAATAATTTAAAATATTCAGAAATTGATATAATTGAAAATTTCATGTAACAAGTAATTACCATCCTCCCGAAGCACCACCGCCTCCAAAACTTCCGCCACCGCCGAAGCCTCCGAATCCGCCACCGCCACCACGGGAACTTCCACCGCCAAAGCCGCCACCGCCAAAGCTTCCAGGGAAAGGAAAGAATCCTCCCGGATAATTTCTGCGTCCTCTTCGGCTGAGAATAATGTCTCCGTCGTCATTATTTCCTCCGCCTTTGCTCGTAATGATGACAATAATAATGAAGATAATAAATGCGATAATGATCAGTTTAGCCCCTCCTGAGCTGCCTTTATGATTTTTCTGCAAGGGTTTAAATTTCCCCTGAACTGCCTCCATAATGGCAGACGTTCCGTCATCAATGCCTTCGTACCATTTTCCTTTTTTAAATTGTGGCGTTACAATATAGTCTAAAATCTGTCCGGCAACAGAAGCGGTAAGATATTGTTCAACGGCTCTTCCTTGCTGGATAGACATAGTTCGGTCTTCTTTTGCAATTAGAAAAACCACTCCGTTATCTACTTCTTTTTGTCCGATTCCCCATTTTTCACCGAAAGTTGCAGCCAGAAAATTAATATCTTCACCTTTTGTTGAAGGGATAATGATGACCTCAATTTCTGTAGAAGTAGAATCTGCAAAACGAATGAGTTTGTTGTTTAATGCATCTTTTTCCTGTTGGGTAAGAAGATTAGCTTCATCATACACAGGATACAAAACGGCAGGTTTTTCGGGAATTGTATATTGTGCTGAAATAATATTAAAACAGCAGGAAATAAAAAAAGTAAAAAATATTTTAAGAGAATGTAATCTCATCGGGTAGTTCGTTATGATTTTTTCCGTTGGCTGGAAAATGTTTTTTCAGTTCTTTTCCGGTTTCCAGAATAGCACTTTTTAAAGCCTGATAAAAGTGTCCTTTTGCAAATTCTGAAGTAATATAGTCGTGAAGGTGATCCCAGAAAGACTGATGTACTTTTTCGTGAATTCCTGTATCACCAATAATTGTGAGATATTTCTGCTCAAAGTTAACATGAAAAAGTACTGCGTTTTTTTCTGCTGTTTTGTCTTTACAGAGTTCTTTAAAAACTTCAAAAGCCGCTTCGGCAACCTTGTCATCAGTTGTAGAATCTATATGTACGCGGATTTCTCCGGTAGAAAGACTTTCTGCCGATTGAATAGCTTCCACAAGGGAAGCTATTTGATGATCTGTTAAAAAGCGATTCATTATTCAGTAAATACGCTAGGTGCATTTTCAGCTCCTGCCTGTGCTTTAAATAATGGCTTTTCTTTAAAATTGGTAAAATTTGCCAGAATATTGTTCGGGAACTGTTTGATCAAAATATTATAGTCTCTTGCAGCATCATTGTAATTTACCGTTTCCATTCTGATGCTGTTTTCAATCGCAATATATTCTCTCTGGAAATTAATGTACTGCTGGTCTGCTTTCAGATTAGGATAAGATTCTACTACTGCCATCAATCTGCTGAGAGCTCCGGTCAATTCACCTTGCGCAGCCTGGAATCTCGCCATGTCTTCTTCCGTAAGGTTGGTAGGATTGATATTGATTGAAGTTGCTTTAGAGCGGGCTTCAATTACTTTTGTTAAAGTTTCCTGCTCAAATTTGGCATAAGATTTTACGGTTCTTTCCAGATTCGGAATGAGGTTGGCTCTTTTTTGATATACGGTTTGTACATTAGACCACTTTGCATCTACCGTTTGTTCCTGAGCTACAAAATTGTTGTAACCGCTTTTACCCCAGAAAAATACTAATACTAAAATAATAAGTAATGCAATGCCGATGGTTCCGGCACTGAAACAGCCTTTGTTTTTCATGTTTGAATTTTGTTTAATTTTTTTAATGCTTTTTGTGCTACTCAAATATACAAATTAAGTGCTAATTTTGCATAAAATTTAATAAATGACAACAATTGTGGTTGCAATGGGGAAAAATAATGAAATTGGTTCTGATAATCAATTGTTATGGCATCTTCCCAAAGATTTAAAACATTTTAAAGAAATTACTTCCGGACATCCCGTGATTATGGGAAGAAAAACATACGAAAGTATCGGAAAACCTCTTCCCAACCGTACCAACATTGTTATTTCCAGAAAAAAAGACTGGTTTGAAGAAGGGATCTTAATTGTAGGAAGCATCAAAGAGGCTATAAAGTTTGCAAAAAAGATAGATGAAGACATTTTTATCATTGGTGGTGGTACTATTTATGACCAGACAATGGAAATTGTTGATAAGCTGGAAGTAACTCTGGTAGAGGCAAACCTTGAAGCTGATACCTATTTTCCTAAAATTGATTCTAAAATATGGAAAAAAACAAACGAAGTATGCCACGAAAAAGACGAGAAAAATCAATATGATTTTTGCTTTCAGACTTATGAAAAAATTTGAAAGAATAGTTGCCGTAATTCTAAGGCTTAACTTTTAGCATCTAACCTTTAAATGTTTTATCTTTGCACTTCTAAAATTTAATCATGAATAAAAACATAAAAATCATAGTGGCTGCGCTTCTTATTTTAGGCGGTCTTTACATGATGTTTTATACCAGAAGTTTGGGATGGGGAATTGTTGTTTTTCTTCTTTCTGCTTTGCCAATTTTCTTATTTTTCAAAAATGAAAATATCTTGCTTGCTTTCTGGCAATTGAGAAAACAGAATATGGTAAAGGCTTCCAAATTTTTAGGTAATATCAAAAATTACAGAACAGAGCTTCACAAAAACCAATATGGATATTATCATTATCTGCAAGGTTTGATTTTGGCACAGGATCATCCAACCAAAGTAGAACCTTTGATGAAAAAAGCTTTAGATTATGGTCTGAATATGAAACACGACCGTGCAATGGCTACCTTAAACCTCGCAGCGGGTGCAATTTCTAAAGGCAGGAGACAGGAAGGTCAAAAGCTTTTGGAAGAAGCTAAAAGATTGGATTCTGCAGGAATGATGGCTGATCAGATCAAAATGCTGAAAGATCAGCTGAAAATGCCGACCATGCAAAAGCATATGCATAATCCCAATATGAGAAACAGAGGAAAATTCTTTTAATATTTTAGGAATAAAGATTAAGCACTTGAGAAATCAGGTGCTTTTTTGTTTAAATGGTGATGATTTTATTACGATATTCAATTAGGGTATTTTGTTTAAACAAATTGGTGGTAGTTTTGATAAAATTCAGTAATACTGGGGGCTTGTGCATGTATTCTGTAAAAATCTAATTTATTTGATTTTTAAATTTACAATATAGCCTATGAAATAGCTTGGTTCTCTCTCGTTGTCAATTGTGGTTCATAATATTTACATTTCTGAGTTTTGTTCGTATCCGTAAAATTTAGGCATTTGCCAATGGTATTTTACAGCCAGAGTTCTTACTGAAACAATAAGAAGAATAGTGAAAATCTGGATGAATGTATAAGAAAGATTGGTGAAACTGGTAAGGAGCAAAAAAACTGATCCGCCAATAATACATGCACTTGCATAGATTTCTTTCCTGAAAATTAAAGGAATTCGATTGAGCAGAATATCCCGGATGATTCCGCCAAAACAGCCTGTAATTGTTCCTAAAGCAATACAAATTAATGGATGAATTTCTGCATTGAGCCCTTTCTGAACGCCAATAATGGTAAATAAACCTAATCCGAAACTGTCGAAAATAAATAAGGTTACTTTAAAATTCTTTTCGATGGATTTGAAAACCATTGCGAAAATGCTTGTTGCCAGAATCAATCCACACATCAATAAATCATGCATCCAAAAGACAGGAATGCCAAGCAGTAAATCTCTTACCGTTCCTCCACCCACTGAAGTCACAAAAGCAATAATCAGAACTCCGAAAGGATCTAATCTTTTCTGCATCGCAGCAAAACTTCCCGACATCGAAAAAGAGATCGTTCCAAGAATTTCTATAATAAGGCTGAAGTTTTCGTGCATTTATGATTGGTGCTGATAAAGACTCAAGTTAAATTTTGTATATTTTGATCTTACCTATTATTTATTTTCAATTCTCACCGCTTCAGGAACCAAAAGTTCATATTCTCCTTTATGATTGATGATTTCTCTTACGATGCTGCTGCTGATAAAAGATTTTCCTGATGAAGTTAAAAGAAAAACGGTTTCCAGCTTTTTGTGAGCCAGAGTCCTGTTGGTATGAGCAATAGCTTTCTCAAATTCAAAATCGGCAGGGTTTCTGAGTCCGCGGATGATGTACTGTGCATTTTTTTCAAAACAATAATCAACAGTGAGTGCTTCAAAAAAATCGACTTCCACATTTGGAAATTCCGCTACAGAATTCCGGATAAATTCCATTCTTTTTTCAAGAGGAAACATATATTTCTTCTGAGAGTTCTGCCCGATAGCAATGATTAATTTATCAAAAAGAGGTGCTGCTCTTTCAATGATGTCGTAATGTCCTAATGTAATCGGGTCAAAAGATCCCGGGAAAACGGCAATTTTCATGCGTAAGAATTTTGTTTTTTTATTTTTGAATTCATCATTAGGTTTTTTAAGAAAAGTTAGTTTTGCATAACTTCTAACTTCTAACTTCTAACTTTATCTAAAGCCTTTTCAACTTCATTCCCACAAAGATCTTTAATAGAAATTCCGTAATGTTTTGCCTGTTGCGGAAGAATGCTTGCCGGAGAAAATCCAGGATTGGTATTCATTTCCAGCATATATGGAATTCCGTCCATCAGAATAAATTCGCTTCGGGAAAATCCGCTCATTCCGAGAGAGTTGTAAGCTCTTTTTGCAATTTCTTCCACACGGATTCTGGTTGCGTCGTCTATTCTTGCTGGGGTAATTTCTTCTGAAGCCCCTTCATATTTAGCCTCGTAATCAAAAAACTCGTTTTTAGGAACAATCTCAGTAATTCCGAGTACGATAGTTTCCCCTTTAAAGTCTATAACTCCCACCGAAACTTCCATTCCGTTGAGGAAACTTTCAATTAAAATCTCATCATCTTCTTTAAAAGCAAGCTCTGTAGCAGCAATTAATTCAGATTTTTCTTTCACTTTAGAAATTCCCAGAGAAGAACCGGATTGGTTGGGTTTAACGAAAACAGGAAGCCCCAGATTTTCTATAATCTCATCCGTTTTAATTTCTTCACCTTTTCTCAGGTAAACACTTTTCGCAGAAGGAATTCCGTATTTTGAAAGTACGGCTAATGTATCTTTTTTATTAAATGTTAAAGCGCTCTGATAAAAGTCACAACCGGTATATTTTTGTCCGATAGCGTCCCAATACGCCTGAAGGACACCGTTTTCTCCCGGAGTTCCGTGGATGATATTGAAGCAGACATCAAATTTTAGATTTCCGTTATCTGTATTTACAGAAAAATCTCCTTTGTTGATGGTTTTTTTCTCGTTGTTTTCATTTAAATAATACCATTCGTCTTTCAGGATAATTACTTTATAAACATCGTAAAGATCACGATCAAGCGACTCGTATATCAATTGTCCGCTTTTTAGAGAAACTTTATATTCATCAGAATAACCGCCCATAACCACGGCGACTTGCTTTTTGCTCATATATAATTGTCAATAAAGGCAAAATTAAACAATTTATGTGTGCAAATACACAAGTTTTCAATTTTAAAATGTAAACTGACCGGTTAAAAAATTAAATGGCTTACTCAAAAAATGATGATTTTATATAAGATTGCTCATTTTCTATTATTGTTTGTTTTGCAGAAGAATCAGGTCTCTGTCCGGAATTCTTTTTCAAGAATGAAATCAGTTTTGACGATTAAATTAAAACATCAATAAATTTCTTTCCTGCTTTGTTCATTTTTAGTAAATTTGTCAACCTTTAAATTTTAAAAAATTAAATACTAAAAATAATATGAATCTTCACGAGTATCAATCAAAAGAGATTTTATCAAAGTATGGAGTAGCTATCCAACGTGGTTTCGTTGCAAACAACGTAGATGAAGCTGTAGCAGCTGCTGAAAAACTAACTGCCGAAACCGGAGCTCAGGGATGGGTAGTAAAGGCTCAGATCCATGCAGGTGGACGTGGAAAAGGAGGCGGTGTAAAGTTTTCTCCAAACATGGATAAACTTAAAGAAAACGCTCAGAACATCATCGGAATGCAGTTGGTAACTCCACAAACTTCTGCTGAAGGTAAAAAAGTAAATTCTGTTTTGGTTGCAGAAGATGTATATTATCCGGGGGAAACTGAAACTAAAGAATTTTATGTTTCTATTCTTTTAGATAGAGCTGAAGGTAAAAACGTAATCGTTTATTCTACTGAAGGTGGGATGGATATTGAGCATGTTGCTGAAGTAACTCCTCATTTGATCCATAATGAATTAATTGATCCTGCAATCGGTCTTCAAGGTTTCCAGGCTAGAAAAATTGCTTTCAATTTAGGTCTTGAAGGAAATGCTTTCAAAGAATTTACGAAGTTTATTTCTAATCTTTATGCTGCTTATACAGGAATTGATGCTTCTCTTTTTGAGATCAACCCTGTTTTGAAGACTTCTGATAATAAAATTATTGCTGTAGATGCTAAAGTAACTTTGGATGACAACTCATTGTTCCGTCACAAAGATTTAGCTGAATTAAGAGATACAAGAGAAGAAGATCCTATGGATGTGGAAGCTGGTGAAGCAGGTCTTAACTTCGTGAAACTAGACGGTAATGTTGCTTGTATGGTAAACGGAGCAGGTCTTGCAATGGCTACTATGGATATCATCAAATTATCAGGTGGTAATCCTGCAAATTTCCTTGATGTAGGTGGTACAGCAGATGCTCAGAGAGTTCAGACTGCTTTCGGGATTATCTTGAGAGATCCAAACGTAAAAGCAATCTTGATTAATATCTTCGGAGGTATTGTAAGATGCGACAGAGTTGCGCAAGGTGTTGTAGATGCTTACAAAGCAATGGGAAGTCTTCCTGTTCCTTTGATCGTGAGATTGCAGGGAACGAATGCTGTTGAAGCTAAAAAATTAATTGATGAATCTGGTCTTCCGGTTCACTCTGCAATTACTTTGGAAGAAGCTGCAAATAAAGTAAAAGAAGTTTTAGCTTAAAACTAAGATTTTTTCAGATAAAACAAAACCGTTTCATTTTTGAAGCGGTTTTTTGTAATAAATCAATGAAGTAATGAAAGCCGTTTTCTGAAGTAAAATTGTTATTACCGTCCACACTCATTAAAAATGCTTATTTTTGCGAAAATTTCGGAGTAGTATCCGGAATTAAATTTTTTAAAACTTCCCTATGGAATTGATACACAGAAACCTTGCAATCGGTATTCACGATGCTTTACAGGAAACTTTTTTCGAAAAAAACAAATACGCAGATAAAGTTATTGAAAGACTTTTAAAAGCCCACAAAAAATGGGGCAGCCAAGACAGAGCCGTTGTATCTGAGATTTTCTACAATATTATCCGCTGGAAAAAGCGTCTGGAATATTATATGGGAGAAGGCGTAAAGCCGAACAATGTTTATAAACTGATGCTCGCATATCTTCTTTGGAGCAAAACCAATTATAAAAAGTTTGAAGAATTTGACGGAATAAAAATCGCAGATATTCTTACAAAACTGAAGAAAGGAACAGTTCCTACCAAAGCTATTGAACATTCTATCCCGGAATGGCTTGCTGAAACTCTGGAAAAAGAGCTGGGCTCAAGATGGGAAAGAGAAATGCAGGCTCTTAATGAGCAGGCTCCTACTGTTTTAAGAGCAAATTCTCTGAAAACGACTATAAAAGAGCTGATTTCTGATCTTGCTGATGAAAATGTAGTGTCTTATCCGGTGAGAAACTATCCCGATGCGGTACAGCTGGAAGAGAAAAAAAATGTTTTTCTTACTACCGCTTTCAAAGAAGGTTTGTTTGAAGTGCAGGATGCGTCTTCACAAAAAATCGCTTACTTTTTGGATGTGAAAGAAGGGCAGCGTGTCGTGGATGCATGTGCAGGAGCGGGCGGAAAAACACTTCATTTAGCAGCTTTGATGGGCAATAAAGGACAGATTATCGCTTTAGATATTTTCGAATGGAAGCTTGCCGAGCTTAAACGCCGGGCAAAAAGAGCAGGAGCCCACAATATTGAGACAAGAGTTATTACAGACAATAAAGTAATTAAACGTCTTCATGAGAAAGCAGACCGTCTTTTGATTGATGCACCCTGTTCAGGATTGGGCGTTTTAAAAAGAAATCCCGACAGCAAGTGGAAAATAGATCAGGATTTTATCGACAGAATAAAAAAAGAACAGCAGCAGATTATTCAGGATTATTCTAAAATGCTGAAAGTAGGCGGAAAAATGGTGTATGCAACATGTTCCGTTCTTCCTTCTGAAAATAACGAACAGGTAACAGAATTCATCAAAAATAATCCTAATTTTAAACTCATAAAAGACGAAAAAGTAATGCCAAGTGAAGGTTATGATGGTTTTTATATGGCTTTAATAGAGAGAATGTCTTAATTGTTTCAATAAAATATCAAAAATGCAAACTACTTTATCCTGTATGAAGTAGTTTTTTATTTCATAAAACAGGAACAATTCATCATCAGCAGAATTTTTGTTGCAGTAATTCGGTTCAATAAAAACTTCAATATAAAATTATTATTTATCTTTGCCTTAATATTAAAGTATTTTAAAGTATGCTTAAATCACTTTTCAACTGGAAAGTTTTACTTAATTTAGTTCTTGCTGTAGGCGTTTTTGTAGGATTGGTTTATCTTACTTTCCGTTGGCTGGAGCACCATACCAATCATGGGCAGGAAGTTCCTGTGCCTAATGTGATTAATAAATCAGTACATGATGCTGTAAAGATATTAGAGGATGCAGGACTTGATTATGAAGTTGACAGTGCAGCTTATAATCCCAAATACAGACCGCTTCAGGTTTTGAAAGTTTATCCTTCGCCCGGCTCACGTGTAAAAGACGGAAGAGCAATTCAGCTCATGGTAAATCCTAAAAGCTGGGCTCCTGTCGCAATTCCGGATGTAATTAATAAATATTCAGGTTTAGCTTTTCAAAGGCTGGAACAGGTAGGGCTGAAAGTTTCTGATACTATCTATGAGCCGAGCATTCAGAAAGATGCTGTTCTTAGAATTTTATTTAAAGGAAATCCGATAAAACCGGGAACCAAAATTCCGAGATTCTCTTTGGTGGATGTTGTAGTAGGTTCTGGTCCTTTGCGAAATATTTCTGTACCGAATGTTGTAGGTTTAACTGTAAAAGAGGCAAAAATGGTTATTGCAAGAAATCTTTTTGAATTGGGATCAGTTAATCATGAAGATGGAGGTAATGATGATTCGGATATTGTATATTATCAGGATCCTGCTTCAGGAGATATTCGTGATCAGGGAATGCAGATTGATCTTTGGGCGAGTAAAAAAACTCCTGCTGAATTGCGCAATAAGATTAATGAGCTAAATTCTATGTATCGAATGAAAATAGATACCACTTTGCCGCCTATCAGGTACGAGGAAGTACCGTATGTTGACGAACCGGTGATTACAGAGCCTGCTCCTGCTCCCGTAGTTCCTCAAAGGAAAGAAGTTCCTAAACAGGATCCGGCAAAGTCTGGAACACCTGCTGCAAAAGCTTCCACAGATAAACCTAAAGCTGCAGCTACGCCAGCTTCACAACCACAGGATAAGCCAAAAGCTAAAAAAGTAATTAATTAATATAATTTAAAATATAATAATGGCTTCAACTGTAATAATGTTGAAGCTTTTTATATAAGGAAAGTAATGACAGACGATAACGAAGATTTTTTGGACGAAGAATTTTTAGATTCTCATGCAACGGATATTGATGATGAAAACAAAGGTCTCTACGAGCACTTTAACATCACAGCCGATAATAAACAGGAGCCTCTGAGAATTGATAAATATCTTCTTATTTTCAGGCAGAATTCTTCACGGAATAAGATTTCCCAAACTTGTCGTGCCGGAAATGTAGTAGTCAACGGTGTTCCTGTAAAGCAAAACTACAGAGTAAAGCCTGGCGACAAAATTTCTGTTTTGCTAGCTCATCCTCCACGTCAGAATGTCATTATTCCACAGGATATTCCCATTAATATTGTATATGAAGATGATGATTTAATTGTTGTAGACAAAGATGCAGGAATGGTGGTGCATCCCGGATTTGGAAATTGGGACGGAACACTGGTAAATGCATTGGCTTTTCATTTTCAGAAAAAAGGTGAAAAATCTGACCTTGACAGAGTAGGATTGGTTCACAGAATTGATAAAGATACTTCCGGGCTTTTGGTGATTGCGAAGAATGAATACGCTTTAAGCTTTCTCGCCAAACAGTTTTTTGAAAGAAAAACCCGAAGATTATACTGGGCTTTTGTCTGGGGAAATGTACAGGATGATGAAGGTACAATTACAGGACATATCGGCAGGCATCCGAAGAACCGGATGCAGATGCACACTTACGTTGACGGAAGCCAGGGTAAACACGCCGTTACCCATTACAAAGTCTTAGAACGTTTCAGGTATATGACATGGGTGGAGTGCAAACTTGAAACGGGGAGAACACATCAGATCAGGGCGCATTTTAAACACATTGGTCATACTTTGTTCAATGATGAGAGATATGAAGGAAATATCGCTTTGAGAGGAGTTAATCTTCCAAAATACAAACAATTTATAAAGAATGTTTTTGAAATTTTACCAAGACATGCTTTGCACGCTCATACTCTCGGTTTTGTACACCCCACAACTAAAAAGGAATTGTATTTTGAGAGTCCGATGCCGAAAGATATGGCGGATGCCGTAAAAAAATGGAGAAATTATTTAGAAAACTAAAAATATATTGAGAATTTTTTTATATTTGTTGAATTGAAATCAAGATTTGTTATGAGAAAACTATATGCTATCGTATGTTTAGCTCTTTTGTCGAATGCATACAAAGCACAAGAATCATTACCATACTATCAGCAATATCTTTTGGATGGTGAGTTCCTGTTCAACCCTGCACAATACGGTAAAACGGACTATGTACAGCTTAATCTAAACTATCAACAGCAATTTTCAAAATTCAGCGAATCTCCAAACGTACAGTCTGTGGGGATCAACGCTAATATTTTTGACAGAGTTGGAGCGGGTATTTCCGTTTTTAGAGACAGCAATGGTCCTATTTCTGCGGGTGGTATCACAGCAGGAGCATCTTACTTTATTCCGCTAAGCAGTGAAGGAGAGAGAAAAGATCAGTTTTCTTTTGGTACGAGTGTTAATTTTTACAATATGAATTTTGATTATTCTAAAATTAATACAGAAGACGGTTTTGACCCTTTGTTACAAGGTAACGAGAGCAACATCTTTATGGTATATGCCAACTTCGGTTTAGCTGCTACGTACAGAGGAATCTTCGGAGGTGTATCAGTAAATGATATTGCTTTGAGTAACGACGAATCTATTGTAAATAATTATGAGCCTTCTCCAATCAAATTCTTTTTAAATTTAGGATACGACTGGAAGCTTGCAGACAATATTGCACTTACGCCTTCTGTTTTGGTTAATTTGAATACCAACTCTACAAGAATGACAGATTTCAACCTGATGGCAACTTTTTCAAATGATATCAATGCATTCTCTATCGGAGCAAGTTACAGAGCTGTTCAAAACAGATTTGATAATCAGCAGTTGAGTATTTCACCAATTGTAAAAGTTAGATTCAACAAATTTATGGTGGGAGCTACTTATAACCTTGGAATGTCTGACATCCAGACTTACGGAGGAAACAGCTTTATGATCGGACTTGGTTACAACTTTGATAACTTCATCAATCATAGAGGATTTAGATACTAATATCAATTTAATTTGAATAAATTTGAGCTCTGAATTTTTTTCGGAGCTTTTTTTATGATTTACATTCACATTCCCTTTTGCAAACACAAATGCAGCTACTGCAATTTTCATTTTTCAACATCTTTACAGTTTAAAGATGAGATGATTGCTGCGATAAATAATGAAATCAGGCTTCGTAAAGATGAACTCCAAAATAAAAGCCTGAAGTCACTGTATTTTGGAGGTGGAACACCTTCAATTCTTTCAGCTAATGAAATTAATTCTTTAATTGATGAAATTTTAAAATATTTCAGCTTTGATAAAGACATAGAGGTAACATTGGAAGCAAATCCGGATGATTTAGACAAAAACTTCTTAAAAGCACTATCAGGATCACCTGTAAACCGTCTGTCTATAGGAACACAAAGTTTTTTTGAAGAAGATCTCAAGCTTATGAACCGCGCACATGACGCTTCACAAGCAGAAAGTTCAATCAAAAGAGCTCAAGATTTCGGATTTGAAAATTTAAGTATTGATTTGATCTACGGTTCGCCAACTTCCAACTTAGAGATTTGGAAGCAAAATTTAAGCAAAACCATTGCCTTGGAAATTCCTCATATTTCTTCTTATGCCCTAACTGTAGAACCCAAAACAGCTTTGGAAAACTGGGTAGCAAAAGGGAAAGTTGCTACTCCAAAAGAAGAAGAACAGAACCATGAATTTTATTATATGAAAGACTTTTTGAGAGAAAATGGTTTTGAGCATTATGAAATTTCCAACTTTGCCAAACCTGGTTTTCATTCAAAACATAATTCTGCGTATTGGAAGTATCAGGAATACCTCGGCATTGGTCCTTCAGCGCATTCATATAACGGAAATGACGTTCGAAGCTGGAATGTTGCTAATAATCAGCAATATATTAAGAAGCTGAATTCCGGGTTACTGGCTGCAGAAACGGAAATTCTTTCTCAGAAAGATCAGTTTAACGAAATGATCATGATTGGTCTCAGAACAATTTGGGGAGTAAATATCAATCATTTGAAACAGAAATTTTCTGATGATATATTATATCATTTTCATAAAGAAATTCAAGATAAATTAGCAGAAGAAATTCTGAAAATTGAAGATGATCATCTTAAAATTCCTGAAAAGCATTGGTTTATGGCAGACGGAATTGCTTCTGATTTGTTTATTGTTTAGTCTGAAGTCCTGAAACTTCAATCTGGAAAACGGTATTTGAAAAACTTGTGATATCCATCTTCCTGCATCCAACAAATTGTTTATTTTTGTATAAAATTTCAGTTCAGTTTTGAAAAATAAAAAGCCGGATTATTCGCATCTCTCCCCTGATCAGCCTATCGGAATTTTCGACAGCGGTGTGGGAGGGCTTACTGTAGCCAAAGAGATCAAAAGATTGCTGCCCAATGAGAATCTTATCTACTTTGGCGATACCAAACACCTTCCTTATGGTGAGAAGTCAAAAGAAGCGATTATTGGGTACTCTACAAAAATTTCAAACTTTCTTTTAGAACAAAATTGCAAAGCGATTGTTATTGCCTGTAATACAGCTACAGCAAATGCTTTAAATGAAGTAATGGATTCTGTACAGGGAAAAGTTCCCGTGATCGACGTAATCAATCCGGTTGCTGAAAAAGTTTCGTACGAAATTCACAATAACGTAGGGGTAATTGCTACCAAAGCAACTGTAAATTCCGGACTTTACAAAAAATCAATACGGAAACACAACAAATTTATCAAAGTTGATGAACTGGCAACGCCGCTTTTGGTTCCTGCTATTGAGGAAGGGTTTAAAAATCATCCCATCACTCATGCAATTATTTATAATTATCTCAGCAATAGCAAGCTGAAAAATATTGAAACTTTAATTTTAGGATGTACACATTATCCTTTATTGATAGATGAAATCAAGCAGTATTACGGCAATCGTGTACGCGTTATAGACTCTCCTAATATTGTTGCCAATCAGCTGAAGATTATTTTAGATAAATATCATTTGCTGAACGAAAACAATTCCAGACCAACTTATCAGTTTTATCTTTCAGATATCACCAAAAATTTTGAAAAAATTTCTAAGAAGTTCTTTGGGAAAACAATAGATTTGGAACTTCGGGTGCTATAAATAATAAAAGACTCATTTCAGAGTCTTTTTGCTTTATTCAGGTTGAATGTCTGTGCTTTCTTCCTGGTTGGGTTCATAGAAGCTGAAGCTCACATTACCGTATTTTCTTGTAGACTTAAAATTCGGATGATCCAGTTTTAACCTGCTTTGGTGTTCTACAATCAGAATTCCGTTCGGTTTCAGGTATTTATTATTCAAGACTAAGGAAATTAATTCCTGATATTTTTTTTCGTCTGTTTCAAAAGGAGCATCCGCAAAAACGATCTCATAGGATTTCTTATTACGGAATTTTTTGAGCCAGTCGTAAACATCGCCACGCTGCGTATTGATTTGCAAACTCATGTCCAACTCTGAAGCAGTTGAGTTTATAAAAGCCGTGTGTTTGGGATTCATTTCCACAGAAGTCACATCCTGACAGCCTCTTGAAGCAAACTCCAAGGTTATAGAACCAATTCCTGCAAATAAATCAAGCACAGCAATCGACTGCATATCGTATGTATTTTCCAAAATACTGAATAGAGCTTCTTTCGCAAAATCCGTCGTAGGTCTTACGTCAAAATGTTTTGGTGCGGCTATTTTTTTGGCTTTCCATCTGCCGGAGATTATTCTGTACATAAATGTTGGGTGTTAGATGTTGGGTGTGGGATGCAGTAGAACTAATCCTAAAACAGCGTCCTACAAACTAATTAAGGATGAAATTCTTATTCGGAATATTATCAAAAACAATCTTTATATTCTTCACAAACTTCTGAAGTTCTGAGATAAATGTTTCATTTTCCGTAGTTTCACCATAAACATAA
This sequence comes from Chryseobacterium binzhouense, assembly GCF_007474545.1. Taxonomy (GTDB): domain Bacteria; phylum Bacteroidota; class Bacteroidia; order Flavobacteriales; family Weeksellaceae; genus Chryseobacterium; species Chryseobacterium binzhouense. The sequence continues at coordinate 219,384 of NZ_VKOG01000004.1, read as the reverse complement.
AATTGAGTCTCATTAATTCCGAAACCGATTTTGCTTAAAGTGAACATCACAAAATAAAGAAAATCTACTTCCGAATTTACATCAAGATTATTGTATAAAATGATCTTTTTATTGGATATTGCAAAAAACTCACATTGGTTATGATAAAGATTGATATGAATTTCTTTGCTGTTTTTATGATAAATAGAATTTAAAAACTTTTCTCCCGAAAAATTAAACTTCACAGGGATTGAAAGATCCTTTATCTTTTTGTAAAAATTTTTCGGAAATGTATAGTAAAACTGAACTTTAAACTTTTTATTCACCGAAAGCATCAGTTCTTCATTTTCCTTATCCACTGGAGCGTTATATGCAATCAGTTCGTAGCCGGATTCGTGGTCATTAAAACCTTCAGGCATCAACGTAAAATGATTCAGGGCAGAAATGACGGAAATCTCATCATATCTTTGCTTCAGTAAAACTTCTTCCAGCTTTTCAGAGATAAAATTCACCGGTGATTCTTCGTTGACGAAAAAAGATTTTTCCTCCAGAATGCTTTTATTTTTAGCAATCTGGTAAATCAGTCCGTCTTTTGTAAAAAGTAAATGTAGTAAGTTCATATTGCAATTCATGCAAATTTAGTGAAATTCTACCATTATTGCCCCCGATTGATGATGCAGAATCTCTTTATTGTAAAAATCCAGATTCGTCTGGCTTTCAAGAATGTCCCAAACCATTTTCTGCAAAACGCCGTCACCGATCCCGTGAACAATTTCAAGTCTCTTCAGGTGGTTTTTCCGGCAAAAGCTGATGGTATCAATTAATTTTTCTTTTTGAATAAAAAGTCTCTCAAAACTGTCGTAGTCAGTAGGATTTTTAACCAGATTATGAAAGTGCAGGTCAAGAATCAAAGGGTTTTTATCATGCTTTTTAGAAATCACTTTTCTTGGTTCCGCTTTTCTTATGATTTCTATGTTTTCGTAGATAGAAGCATTTTTCGGTACCAGTTTTTCTTTCGGATATTGATAGGTAAAACCATACTCGTCTTTAAAAACCACGATATTTCCATTCACGGAAGTTATGATTCCGCTCAAATTTTCATCTAATACAGATATTTGATCACCAATTCTCACACAATATTTTTTTTAGAAGCCGGGAACCTGCTTTCCGCTCATACTCCTCACTCCAAAGCTTTTTCCTTCGCTTGTTGCGGGGTAACCGCTGCAATGGGGCTAATTTTATCCTGACGAATACATCCAGCCTTACAATAATTATTCAACCTTCATTCCTAATTCAATGATAGCCAGATCTTTTATTTCTTCGCCGTCAATCACAAACTGCATCATAGTTCTCATTTTATGCCATCCCTGTTTTCCACAGGCTCCGGGATTGAGATGCAGTAATTTGTTTTTATCATCATACATTGCCTTTAAAATATGAGAATGTCCGGAAATAAATAATCTTGGGGCACTTTCCGATAGTTCTTTTTGGGCTAAAGGAGAATATTTTCCTGGGTAACCGCCGATGTGAATCATCATTACTTCCGTATTTTCACACATAAATCGGTTCACTTCAGGAAATTCCGAGCGGATTTTTGCGCCGTCAATATTTCCGTAAACACCTCTTAAAGGTTTTATTTTCTCAAGCTGCTCAATGATTTCAAAACTGCCAAAATCGCCGCAATGCCATATTTCATCAGCTTGCTGGGCGTATTCTAAAATTCTGTCATCAATATAAGAATGAGAATCGGAAAGGAGAAGAATTTTGGTCATTTTCAATTTTTTATACAGCAAAAGTTACATAAGATAATGGATAGTATTTTCAAAAGATTACAAGATCGTTCACATAGGTTTTTGGGAACTTTGGAACCTTTAACAAATAAAATCTTTTTTGTTTCTTTTGCGGTTTAAACAAGTCACAAATTTACTCAATAATCCCGAATTGATTAACTTTGGAAAAATTAAAAAAACAATGAAGCAAAATTTCTCTTTCTTCTTTCTTCTCTTATCTCTTATCTGTTTTGGGCAGATCGAAGAAAAAAAACTGGACGAACTCATTCAAAATACGATAAAAACATTTGATGTTCCGGGAATGTCGGTAGGTGTCATCAAAGATGGCAAAATTATATATTCCAAAGGTTTCGGAGTTCGTTCTTTAACAACCAGACAGCCGATGGATGATAATACTCTGGTGGGAATTGCTTCTAATTCAAAAGCTTTTACCTGTGTTGCTCTGGCAATTCTGGCTGATGAAGGGAAGCTGAATTGGGATGATAAAGTTTCAAAATATATTCCTGAATTTCAGATGTATGATCCGTATGTTTCACAAAATGTTACCATCAAAGATTTGGTTACTCATAGAGCAGGATTGGGTTTGGGACAGGGAGATCTCATGTTTTTTCCGGAAGGCGGAAGTTTAACGGTAAATGATATTGTACATAATGTGAGATATTTGAAGCCTGAGAATCCTTTCAGAACGACTTTAGATTACAACAATATCATGTTTATCGTTGCCGGAGAAGTAATTACCAGAATTTCCGGATTAAGCTGGGCTGATTTTATTGAGCAAAAAATTATGAAACCTGTCGGAATGACATCAAGTTTCGGAAGTTACAACAGAGCAAAATCAGTTACCAACAAAATTGATGCGCACGCTCCGGTAGACGGTAAAGCGATTGCTGTTCCGCACGACTGGAACGAAACAGCCAATGCAGCAGGAGGGATTATGAGCAACATCAAAGACATGACGACATGGGCAGAATGTCTTCTGAATAATTTTACAACAAAAGACGGAAAGAAACTGGTTTCCGATAAAAATATTCAGCAGCTGTGGAGCCTGCAGATTCCGAGTGGAGTTGCAATGAAAAATCCTTATGACACAAGTTTCTACGGATACGGTTTGGGCTGGTTTCTAAGTGATGTAAAAGGTCATAAGCAAATTCAGCATACAGGCGGACTGATCGGAACCGTAACGCAGTTTACCCTGATTCCGGATATGAAATTGGGAATTGTTGTTTTAACCAATCAACAGTCGGGTGCAGCATTCAACACGATTACAAATACAGTGAAAGATTCTTATCTGAGCATTGCCGACAGAAACTGGCTGAAAACTTACAGCGAAAGAATGAAAAAATTGGAGGAAGAATTTAATAAGCAGAAGAAAGAAACATTTGCCAAATCTGAAGCATTCAGAAAAGAGAAGCATCTTCATCCAAAACCTGAACAGTTTACAGGAACTTATAACGACCAATGGTTCGGAGATGTTGAAATTTCTCAAACGGGAAATACTTACAGGATTTTTTGTAAAAACTCACCAAGATTAAAAGGTGAAATGCTGCCTTATTCAAACAACACGTTCATCATCAAATGGGATGACAGAAGTTATGATGCCGATGCTTATCTGATTTTTAACTATAATGAAAATGGTAAAGCCGAATCAGCAAAAATGAAAGCGATTTCTGATGTTACAGATTTCAGTTTTGATTTTGATGATCTGGATTTGAAGAGAAAATAGTTTCTTTGTATAAATTGGCTTAAATTTAATCTTAGATTAGAAAATATTTAACCACCCCGTCAAAAATTCTGTCGAATTTTCGCCACCCCTCCAAAGGAGGGGAATTTTTTGCTTTAAACTTTTATCTTCCCGGGTTCGTAGAAGAAAAGAAGTTTCTTTTTTGCTCCGTCAAACTGTGACCAGGAGTCACATTCAATCTCAAAACCGGCAACTCCGCAGGTAGGAAAATGAAAAATATCTTCAGAAATAGAATTGGCAAAATTAGAAATTCCGTTATTGTGAGAGAATAAAGCAACAGAATTCAGGCTGTCATCAAGATCATAAATTACAGACAAAAAATTACTTTCAGATGGATGATAAAGCTTGTCATTGGTGGTTAATTCAAGATGATAAGTTTGATTAAAAATTTTACACGTATTTAAAGCTCTTACAGCAGGACTGGAAATTAAATAATCTATATCAATATTGTTGGTCTTTAGAAATTTAGACATTTTCAAAGCATCCTGCAAACCTTTATCAGCCAAAGGTCTGTCAAAATCATCAGTTTCTTCCGGCCAGTCACTTTTTGCATGTCTTACGAGTATAAGTTTTTTCATATATAGTTTTTTTTATCGTTTATTTGCCATGTATTTTGCTGTATTCTATGGTGCTAATGACTCAAATAGGATTATGACAGTTTCATAGCATTGATTTTGAGGAACATAAAATTAAAGAAAAATTAATTAAAAAAAATATGATTTCACAAAAAAAACTGTGTAATAAATAAAATCAGTAAATTTTATTAAATTTGCAGACTTATGGGACAAATCCTTGCGATTGATTACGGAAAAGCCCGTTGCGGCATTGCAGCAACAGATGATTTGCAGATTATTGCAAGCGGACTTGATACCGTAGAAACCAAATTCTTAATGGAATTTTTTACGGAATATTTCAATAAAAATAAAGTAGAAACTATCGTAGTAGGACTTCCTGTAGATTTGAAAGGTCAGCTTTCTGAAGTAGAAAAGGATATTTTAAGTTTCATTGAAAAATTTAAAACAGAATATCCTCATATTGAAGTAGAAAGATTCGATGAGCGCTTCACTTCAAAAATGGCATCATTTTTTATATCCCAAAGCGGAAAAAGTAAAAAGCAGCGACAACAGAAAGGTTTGATAGATAAAGTAAGCGCAACAATTATATTGCAGAATTTTTTAGAACAGAAAACAAGATGATTTTACCAATAAGAGCTTTTGGAGATCCGGTTTTAAGGAAAACAGGAAAAGAAATAGATAAAAATTACCCTGACCTTCAGGAGCTGATTGATAATATGTTTGAAACCATGTACAGTGCCAACGGAATTGGTCTGGCTGCGCCGCAGATTGGTTTGGATATCAGATTATTCATCGTAGATGTTACTCCTTTGGCAGAAGATGAAGATTATGAAGATATTGCAGATGAGCTGAAGGAATTCAGAAAAGTTTTCATCAATGCAAAAATTCTTGAAGAATCCGGGGAAGAATGGAAGTTTAATGAAGGCTGCCTTTCCATTCCGGATGTGCGGGAAGATGTCAAAAGAAAAAGTACAATTCTGATCGAATATTTTGATGAAAATTTTGTGAAGCATACAGAAACTTTTTCCGATATTAGAGCCCGCGTAATTCAGCATGAATATGATCACATAGAAGGCACGCTTTTTACAGATCATCTGAGTGCCCTCAAAAAGAAGCTTGTAAAAGGTAAGCTTACAAAAATTACGCAAGGAGATGTCTCTATCAATTATAAAATGAGATTCCCAAAATAGAAATATAACTGAGTAAATTATAAAAATAGAAAGCCGAAAGCTTTTGTTGAAATTAAAAATAAAAAAATTATGCTGTTAGAAAAAATAATTTCAATTTCCGGAAAACCAGGACTTTACAAGTTGGTTTCGCAATTGAGAAACGGATTTATCATTGAAGATGTTACTTCAAAAAAGAAAGTAAGCATCGGCAACTCCAGTCAGGTAAGTCTTTTGGATAATATTGCCATGTTTACATTCGACAAAGAAGTGCCTTTGTTTGAAGTTTTCGAAAATATTGCTAAAAATACCGATTACAAAGAAACTATTTCTCATAAATCATCAGAAGCAGAGCTTACTGATTTTATGTCGGCCTCTCTTCCTAATTATGATACGGAAAGAGTATATACATCAGATATTAAAAAACTGGCTCAATGGTATAATATTCTTCACAAAGCAGGATACATTACGCCTGAAAGCTTTGTAAAAGCAGAACCTGAAACTACTGACGGAGAAAAAGCGGAAGAAGTAAGTCTTGATCAGGAAGCACCAAAGAAGGCTGCTCCAAAAGCTGAAAAGCCGGCTACTCCTAAAGTAAAAGCAAATACAGGAGCAAAAGCAGCTGCAAAAAGCACACATAGAAAAATGGGATAATTCATTGATCTTAATTTAAAATATAAGCCTCGTCAGAAATGATGAGGTTTTTACTTTAACTGTCTAAGTGTTAACAAAAGAGCATTCTTTTTTAAAATTATGTATCTGCAGCCATTTATATTATATTCGTAAAAAATTGCTTAGTCGTAAATTGTTTTGTGACTATTTTTTTTGAATATTTAAAATATGTAGACATCTATTCATAACTTCAATATTATTTACTATTACTACTTTTATTTTGTTTCTTGCTCTAGTTATGTTTTGATACAACATAAAGCCAGGGTCATAAAAACATCTTTTTGTATATACTAATGAATCATTTATATAATTGAAATCTTGATCTACAACAACTATCACTTTATCAAATTCTTGACCTATTACACTATGTGTTTTTTTTGAAACTTGAGGATTATGATAATTCTCATATTGGTGTTTGTCGTATAATGAAGGGGTGTAATTTATTACCGTCCAATCTCCCACAATATCACTTGCCATGAATGCTTTAGTTTCCTCCATATTATTTAAATACACTAACTCAACAGATTCGTACCGATATTGTTCTATTATTCTTTTCTTGTCAAATAATGATTTTATAAACGCAGTAATCTCCTTATTAGTTCTTATTTTAGAAGTTAAACTATATATTTCTGGTGAAGTTTTGTCTTGAATAAAATCAGGTATTTTATTTCTTTTTTCTGAAGAATGAAGAACTTGTTTTTCATCATATGAAAAAATTATAACAATGTTGTTTTTTTTAGCATGATCAATAATTTGTTCTAATTGAGCTTTTCTTATTCTTTGACTTTCATCTACAATGATAAACTCAATTTTTTGATTAACTATTTTTGAGTATTCTTTAACAGGAATAATATTCCAACTATAATTATGAATAAGTTCAATCTGACCATCATTTAGATTAGCACAATGTATTATTATTGTATTTTTTTTCGTGGAAAAATATTCAGCTAAATTATATATAAGTAATGTCTTGCCTGAGCCTGGTTGACCTTTAACAACAATAAATTGTTTGTGATCTGTTTCAATATCTTTAAGTATTTTCTTTTTAAATTGGTCTTGTTCAGTGGTTAAAAAATATTCTTTATTAATAAATTTTTCGGTGGAATTAAATGGAGAAACTAAAAAATCAGAAGGATTAAAAATTGTTGATAAGTCAATATCTGTATTTACTGTTTCTTGATTTAACAAAGCGATTATTCGTGAAATCTCAGTTAATTGTAATTCATCATCATCATTTAAATTATAAAACTTATTTTCGCTTGAAACATAAGTGAATAGATATAATTTTAAATTTAGGAATCTTAAATAATATTTATTTTTTAATAACTGATCTTTAATTTTATCAGCAGTACTTTCAGATTTTAATTCTATGTTTATAATTGATCTAATTCCAAAACGTAGTAAATCAAATTCCTTTCCTATTTGAGGAATCACAAAGCCAAATGAAAAGTATTCAAATGCTCTGTATTTAGCCATTCCTGGAGCCAATAATGCCTTAATACATTTTATTAAATCTAAAAGTTCGTTTGTTTTAATTTTTATGGAATGAAATTTTAGATAAGCTAAAAATGTTTTTTCGTCAAAGTCAAAGTTAGCTCGATATAAGCTATATAAATTTGTTTTTTGTAACATATCATTATTATAGAATTGGTTAAATTTTAATGAAAAAGAGTTATAAAAATCTGTAATTTTAAATTCTTATTTGAAAGACTTAAATTATTCTTTATAAATTATAATTGTTGACTACAAAAATATATTGTAAGACTTGTGTTTCATTACGGTTTTCCTCATAGCAAATGTAAAGAAGAATAATTTTAATAAATTCAGTAAAAATACTGAATTTATTGATGTACATAACTCTTGCTAATGTTCAGGAGTTATATTTTTAGGATTAAAAATCTAAGTATGTTTACTCAATCCGCTTCTACAATAATAATAAATAATAAACCACATCACCGTCGGCTGTACTTAGCCAGCACAAACATTCTTTTATTTCAAGACAAAAGCACTTTCACAAAGATTTCCCGTAAATTTGCATCACTTTGAATTCTCAGAATATGAATACCAAACAGGAAAAACTGGAAGCTTTCGGAAGATTATTGGACATTATGGACGGTCTGCGTGAAAAATGTCCGTGGGATCAGAAACAGACGCTGGAATCGCTTCGTCATTTAACGCTGGAGGAAACCTACGAGCTTTCGGATGCCATTTTGCAGAATGATCTGCAGGAAATAAAAAAAGAGTTGGGAGATGTGCTGCTTCATCTGGTTTTTTATGCCAAAATAGGCTCTGAGAAAGGCAGTTTCGATATTGCGGATGTCATTAATTCTTTAAACGAGAAATTAATTTTCCGCCATCCTCATATTTACGGGGACACAGAAGTGAAAGACGAAGAAGAGGTAAAACAGAACTGGGAAAAACTAAAACTGAAAGAAGGAAATAAGTCCATTTTGGGCGGCGTACCGAAAAGTCTGCCGAGTCTGGTAAAAGCCTATAGAATTCAGGATAAAGTGAAAGGAATAGGTTTTGAATTTCATGATGCGGAAGATGCGTGGAAAAAAGTAGATGAAGAAATTCAGGAGTTTCATGCAGAAACAGATTTGGATAAAAAAGAACAGGAATTGGGTGATGTATTTTTCTCATTAATCAATTACGCACGAATTTCGGGAATCAATCCCGATTCTGCACTCGAAAGAACCAATCTTAAATTCATTTCAAGGTTTCAGAAGATGGAAACCTTAGCTTTGGAACAGGATCTGAAACTTGCCGATCTTTCTTTGGAAGAAATGGATGTTTTATGGGAAAAAGCTAAGCGTCTACAATAAATGAAAGTACAGAACCCCACACAGAACAGATTTCAGTATTTATTGGAGTTTAAGCAAACGGAAAGGAAATGGCATTTTCCTTTTCTTGCTGCACTTTGCATCGGGAGCTGTCTTTTCATAGGACATTTTTCAGGAAAACCCAATTACGGTGCGCTTTCAAGTTTAGGAGCTTTAACGATTTTATATTTTACTTCGGCTTCCATTACGCAGAGAATGATTCATCTCGCCATCTGTGCTTTCGGAATTGTTTTCTCTTTTACGGTAAGTTCTTTTTTCGGGTTTAATATTTATTTTGCAGCTTTATCGGTCGGAATTATTTCTTTTCTGGCACATTTCATTTCCTCTTATTTTAAAATTCCGCCGCCGGGAAACTTTTTCTTCATCATGGTTGCCGCAATGGCGAGTACATATAAATTTGATCTTGAAATGATTCCCACAAGAGTCGGACTGGTTGCAATGGGAGCGATATTATCGTGTTCTTTTGCCTTTCTGTACTCGGTTTTCATAGAGAAAAGCAAAGTGGTAAATGTTCCGAGAAGAAGCTTTAACAAACGAAGGTATACAAAATTTGTTGAAAGTACGATCATCGGATTTTTTATGGCTCTTACTTTGGTTATCGGTCATCTTCTGGAATTTAAAAACACTTACTGGATTTCCATTGCAACGGTTGCCATCATTCAGGGAAGGAATTTTGAGCATGTCCGACAGAGAAATATGCACAGGATTCTGGGAACATTCATAGGAATTGGTTTTGTATGGCTGATTCTTTTGTTTAATCCCGAAATGCTTGAAATAATTTTTATGATTACGGTTTTACAGTTCATTATTGAATTGCTGATTGTAAGAAATTATGGCTTTGCAGTAATTTTTATCACCCCTTTAACCATTCTTTTGGCAGAAACTGCAAGTGAAACTTATCATAATGTGGAAACGTTAATGACGGCAAGACTCATTGATACCGTTATTGGAAGTCTTATTGGCTTAGCGGCAGGATTTTTCCTGCATCATCAGCAGATTATTAATAACTTAGAGAAAAATATCAGATTCTCTTATTTTCAGTTTAAAAAATTAAAAAAATAGATATGTTGCGCGTTGTAGTTTTATCATCATTCTTACTGTTGAGCTGTAATCCCAAAGCTCAGGATTCTTCAAAAGCAGATGAGTTGAAGGTTGAATTTTCTCTTCCTAAAAAACTGAAGGAAGTTTCCGGAATTGCTTTGTCTAAAGATAAAAAAACGATTTGGGCAATTGAAGATGCAGGTAATAAAAATGTAGTCTACGGTTTGGATCCGGAAGGAAACCAAATTGCAGATGTTTTGGTAGAAAATGCTGAAAACAATGACTGGGAAGATATTACGACAGATTCAGCAGGAAATATATATATTGGTGATTTTGGGAATAATGATAATGACCGACAAAATCTTTCGATCATTAAAATTGATCTGAATAACGAAAATCAGACATCCACAAAAGTTATCCAAACTACAACATTTCATTACGAAGGTCAAACTGAATTTCCACCAAAAAAATCCAACTGGCTGTATGATTGTGAAGCTTTTATAGAAAAAGACGGCTACTTCTATTTGTTTACAAAAAACAGAAGCAAGGGCTTTGACGGAACTTTTCTGGTGTTTAAAATCCCGAATCAGCAGGGTGATTTTGAGGCAAAACTTGTTGGCAGATTAAAACTTGAAGGAGGATATAATGATGCTGCGATTACTTCGGCAGCGATCAATTCAAAAAATCAGATTGTTCTTTTAACCCACAAAAACATTCATGTGGTAACAGGTTTTACCAAAGATGATTTCAATGCGGCTACTATTCAGAAAATATCTTTAGATCATAATTCCCAAAAAGAAGCTGTTGTATTTATTGATGATAAAACACTGATGATTGCCGATGAAAAGGATAAAAAGGAAGGCGGAAATGTTTATAAATTTTTAATTAAATAGTTTCCGGTTTGTCATTCTGACGAAGGAAGAATCTCAACAAAATATTTTTAAATCCGTGTGGTATTTGGAATGTTTTAAGATGAGATTCTTCATTCCGTTTCGCTTCATTCAAAATGACAAATTTTAAGTTAAAAAAAATGTGATTTCTCTTAGAAATTCATTCCAAGACCACCAGAAATTCTTCCGCCATCTTCTCCTACAAAGTACTGAATTTTGGCGGAAAAAGATTCCAGAATATTTAGCCAGAAGCCTGCACCTGCACCCTGATGCCACTTTCGGGAATATTCATTGTCGATCCAGACTCTTCCAATATCATATCCTACTAAAATTCCCATATTTACCGGAACGATATTGTTTTTTACCCTTCCAAAATCCCACCGTATTTCCGAATTATTGGCAAGGTAAGATTTACCTGCAAATCTTTCGTTTCTATAGGCTCTCATCGCATTGTTACCACCGATTGCAGCTGCCTGAAAAAACTCAAATTGATTATTGTTGATCATCATGGCATGAGTAGAATTGGCAAAAACAAATTTTCCTTTCTTGTCAATTCTGTGAAAGATGCTCATTTTCCCGGAGAGTGCAGCAAAATTTCTGTCAAGTTCCTGAAGATTGGCTTTCCATCCTGCATTGATAAAAAATTCCATTCCCAATGTTGGAAAAGCATTGTTATCAAAATTTTTGAAACTAAAGGTATAATTGGCTCCTCCAAATTGCTGGTCGTTAAAAACTTCGGGTCTTACCTCGTCGGAGACAGCAATAAACCGGTCATCATTTCTCTGCACTTTGGAGTTTTCAAAACTGAGCTGAAACTGATGTCTGAAACTCAGCCAGCTGGTTGTAGAAACAGAAGGCGCAAATCTGAACTGCGAAATTCTCACTCTGTTGTAATTTCTGTCATCTTCGTCAGCGTTATTAATGCTCTCATTTCCTAAGCCAAAAAATGTTCTGGCAAAATATGGAGTGGTGTATGAAGCATCAATCCCCGCATCCCATCCAAAAACAGCTTTTTTGAAAATCCCTTTGTATTTGAGATTAAACCCTCCTGTTGCAGTATAAAAATTGGCACTGAGACTATGTTTCTGAGTAAAAGGATCTCTGATAAAATTATTGACGGTATAATTGGCTACAAATCCCAGAATCACTCCGTCATCCGGATTAAAATTAGCATTAGGATATCCTGCCACAAAATTGTATTTCGGATGTTTCCAGTTATAAGTATTGATGTTATAATCGTCTGTTATTCTTTTAGAAGTGTTTTTGGTGTTGTATGTATTCTTTTGTGATTTAAAATCATAGATTTTCACTTTGCTTCCGTTGGCAACCTGGTAAGTATCATGATTATAGCCGCCGATGAGACGAATGGTGGTTTTAGACTTTCCGTTTCCGGAAACTTCATAGATATCATCTTCTTCAAGCCCATAAATCCAGAGTTCTTTTGTATGCTTTGAGTGATAAACTTTTTCAAAAACCAGCTCTTCAGATTGATCTTTATTGAATTTGAATTGCTTTACTTCTACAGAATCTTTATGCTTTATAATGACAAATTTGTCACGGTTCACAGTTCCTGCTAAAGGAACTTTTTCCTGAAGAATGTGATAGTAGTCATTGGCATACACGTGTACTTTTTCCTTTCTGAGCTTTAGTTTTCTTTTAATATCGGCAAGAGTTTCATCCTGCACTTCTTTGGGAAGGTTATTGAACGCTTCATCAATATCTTTATCAGAAAGGTTTTGCTGAATGTATTTTGACTGATTTTCCCAGTCTTTTTCATAAGAGTCTTTCAGGAAGATTAAATCTAAAGGATAAGGCTCCATATTCATCCACCGTACATTTTTGATGTCATCTTTAAAAGACTTCATGTGGCGGATCATCGGGATATTCATGATGATTTTGAAAGCGGCTCCATCGTAATTGCTGAACGCCTGATCCCGGTCTTTAGGAATTGGTTTGTAGATGATTTGGTCACCTTTTTTATATTCTGCCCATTTCCATTGATCTTCGTGACGGTCCCAGTCACCGATCAGCATATCAAAAATTCTTGCACGGATGTAAGTTTCTTTATCTACAGAATATTTGCTGTCTTTACGCATGTTTTTCAGTACATCTGCCGTAGAAAGTATATCTGAAGCATTGTCTAAATACTGCAGCGTCTTTTGGTCGGAAGAGAACCGCTCTTCAATCATATAAAGCTCATCACCGTAATGCTCGTTATACCTTCCGAGAGTTTTTTGTTTTGGAATAAAATACAGTTTCGGATTGCTGTGAAAAAGCCCGATTTTATCAGCCATATTATTGACTGCAAAACCGGTGAACGGATGATTGGTCGTATAAAAGTCAAGAAGAAATCTCTCAGGGAAAGTATTGGTAAGTTCGTTTCCGAAAGTGTTTTTCTTGAAAGCCTGTGCGTTGAGAAAACGGACAGCACTTTTTTTAATTCCGCGCATCACAAATTCCTGTCCGTCATGAGCTTTAAGACGAAGACTGTTTGATTGGTTTCCTCCGCCTTCTCTGAAAGGCGTAAAACCGCCATTTAAAGCAGAAAGATCTCCAACCTCAGCTTCAATGGGCATTGCGTAGTATTTTCTGTAATGATTTCCCCAAAGCCATCGGTAAATTCCTCCTCTTTGGGTAAGCTTTTCAGGATAAAGGGTTGAGATCTTATTGTCGGTAAGTTTGTCAGGAAAATTGTTTTCAAAATCTTTAGGTTTTTCGATCACCGAAATTTGGGTAAGTTTTTCAAGTTTATTATTTCTTGTAGAGAAAAATTCGACTTCGGAGCTGCAATCTTTTTTTAGATTCAACACCGCAAAACCACTTCCTCCATAAGAAAAATCAGTGTTTTTTACAATCGTGGAAGGATCTGTTTTCGAGCCGGCGCCGCTGATAATCTGGCGGATGTTCCTGTCCTGATGATACTGCAGATTGTGATCGTGCCCGGAAACCAGAATGACATTATCTTTATCCTGAATAATGCTTTTGATCCTGTTGGCAAAATCAGTATAATGTCTGTTGCTGAGATCTTCCATGCTAACTCCGGAAGAACTTCTCAGAATATTGATTAATGTAGCAATCCCCGGAACCGGAATCTTCCCTCTGAGCGGAAAAAGTTGAGATTTTGCCGAATTGAAACCTGCATGAACTCCCGAGCTGATTACCGGATGATGAAGCGCAACAATAATTCTTTTATCCTGATTTTTTATGATTAAGTCTTTAAACTCTGTGTAAAAATCTTCCTGCGTTTTGATGTCGCAGTTTTTATTGATTCCCGGATATTTGTCCCAGTCAACTAACGACCATTCAGAATCTATGACGATAAGCTTGATGTCTTTTGTTAAGCTGATATCATCAATAGGGCAGGAGTTTTTAGGGAGAAAAGATTTCTTGTCTTTCAGATAAGACTTTACAAAATCTTCCTGTGCCTTCAGACCTTCCAGACCGTGATACCAATCGTGATTTCCGGGAATTACCAGTGTTTTTCCCTTAAAATCTTTAGTGATGGCAAGCTGGTTTTCCATTTTCTGCTTTGCCAGAGCATATCCTTTATCTGATTCTTTTGGCATTCCCAAAGGATAGATATTATCCCCTAAAAAAATGACCATAGCATTCTGATCTGCTGAATCTAATTTGTTTTTGAGAAGCTGCAATGTCTGCTGAGCCTGAATTTCTTCTGCATTTCCGGCATCACCAATGAGAAAAATCTGAAAATCATTGGCAATTTCTGCGCTGTTATTTTGTATCTCCGGCAAGTTTTTTCCTTTTTTTACGTTATAGGTAGCGCAGGATATAACAAGTGCGGAGAACACGGTGAGTTTTACAAGTGCAGAAAGATTTTTGAGAATATATTTAGAAGATAAATTCATACATTTACAATTAGAAAAATTTGGTGATGAACATATTAGACAAGGCTAAAAATTATGTTGAAAATTTATTCAAAGATAAGTTATCTTCAGTATACTTTTATCACAATTTTATCCATACCTCTTTTGCGGTCGGCAAAGCGGAAGAAATTATAAAACATACCGGAATTTCTGATGCGGAAAGAGAAAAAGTGATTCTTGCGCTTTGGTTTCATGATGTGGGATTTACAGACTGCAATGCGGAAGGGCACGAAAAAAGAAGCGCCGAACTCATGAAAGATTTTTTGCTGAAAGAACATTATCCGCAGGATTATATTGAAGACGTTTATCAGCTTATTCTTTCCACCGAAAAATATTATCAGCCTCAGAATGTATCTGAAAAAATAATGAAAGATGCAGATTTCAGCCACTTTGCCAGTCCGTCTTACCATGATACTTCCGAAGCCTTACGAAAAGAGTGGGAACTTACGGGCGGAACCTGCTTTTCTAATGATGAATGGAATGAGCTGAATATTGATTTCTTGAAAAATAAGCACCAGTATTTTACCGATTACGCTAAAGAACACTGGGAACCGCTGAAGATGAAGAATGTAAAAAAACTTGAAAAAAAGCTGAACAAAGAAGAGAAACAGAATAAAGATAAAGAAGCAGATAAGAAAGATCCTAAATCTGACAGAAGTATTGATACCTTATTCAGAGTTACTCTCAACAACCACACCCGCCTGAGCGATATTGCCGACAGCAAAGCCAATATATTACTTTCGGTAAATGCCATCATTATTTCGGTCTGTCTTTCTGTATTGGTTCCGAAGCTGGATACTCCTAAAAATGTGCACCTGATTATCCCCACATTTTTGTTGCTTTTTTCGAGTGTGCTTACCATTGTTTTTGCCATACTTTCCACAAAACCGAATGTCACCAAAACCCAATTTACACAGGACGATGTTGTCAAGCGAAAAGTAAATCTTCTGTTTTTCGGGAATTTTCATCAGATGCTTTTTGATGATTATCATCATTCGATGAGAGATATGCTGAAAGACCGCGATTATATCTACGATTCGATGATCAAGGATCTGTATTTTCTGGGAAAGGTTTTAGACAGGAAATATAAGCTGCTTTCTACGACGTATGCTATTTTCATGGCAGGAATTATTATCTCGGTGCTGGCTTTCGGGTACGCGTTTCTGAGTTTATAATTCAAAATCTTTAAAAAAATCGCTTAGAGGTATTTCTAATGCTTCTGAAATTTTTATGATGTTAAGTATAGAAGTATTAATAATGCCCCTCTCAATTCTTGTAATTTGAGAGATCTCTACATCTATTAAAAAGGCCAGATCTTTTTGTGTGAGATTTTTTTGCAGACGTATTTTTTTCAGTCTGTTACCAATTTTTTTTAATTTTTTTAAATCTAAATCTAAATCTTTCACAATGTAAAGGTTCGATTTTGTAACAAATTTTAAATAGGCAAATTTGCTCATTTAAAATTGTTTTATATATTTGTAAAAAATTTATATCTTTAAACCACTAAAACATAAATGCTTATGAAAAAACATTTATTTCTCAGGCTCTGCCTGATGTTCCTTATCGGTGTCTCGGCATTCTCCTGCCGCACCGAAGAATTTCACAATGAGGAAGAAACTCAAGGCAACACCGGCTTGCGGCTGACTTCCCAAAGAATTTCCCTTAACGAATCTAAGCACAGAACAAAGCTTTTACCCGAGCTTCAAAAAGCAGAGGTTGGGATTAAAGCCTATGGGCAGAAAAATGCTAAAGGGAAAATTAATTACGTAGATGGAGTATCTATTGATACCGATCATGTAATGTACATTGAGAACGGTCCCAACTTTCACACCTACACGTTTCATCTTACCCGTCAAAATGCTTTACCGACAGATCCTATAGAAAATCTGGTACTGATCCCGGCTACAGACGGGAGTTATAGAGAAATGCTCATCAGCTATAATCTGACGCCTCAGGAAAAGCAGATGATGATGTCGGGTGAATATGTAGATACCCAGGATAAAACAACGGTAACGCTCTTGGATGGTACGGTATATAATCCGCTAGGAGCTAAATCTAACCAAAGCTGTGTGTGGCAGTCGTATATCGTGGGATACACCGCTTGTAGTGCTAATGAGCACTTTAACGGAGAGGGCAGCAATGCTTGTGGTGCAAAAGTAAAATCTAAACCTATAAAAGACTATTATCTGCAATGTAAAAGCATCGCAGAAGCGCCTATTGGTAATGAATGGTGGGCAGGTCCCGGAAGCGGTGGAGGAAGTGGCGGTGGCGGAGAGCCGTGTGTTGACTGTCCTACAGATTCTGAGCCGGAACCCTGCAACGGCAATGGTGTGTCTACCCAGCCTGTAGATCCTAGTGGCAGTATTGCCGAAGGAGGATGCGAGGGAATTCCTACGGTGATAGAGTTTCCGAATCCAGATGATAAAACGCCCTGCGATATTTTAAAAGAAAACGACCAAAACCAAACTCTGGTAGCAAAAAGAGACAGCCTAAAAACATTGGTTACTAAAGCAAACCCTGATAAGCACGAGACCATGGTTGTAGTAACTAAAGAACCTAACGGAACAATCATCTATAATACATATGTAAAACCATCTTCGGGTGCAGGATACACAGGTGTTTCGGGTGTGGGAACCAATAATGACATTGCCGATATACATAACCATCCTCCGGGTCATATCCCGATATATGCTTTTGGAGACATTGTAAACATCTACGATTCTTATACATATCTTTATAAATACAGAAAAAAAGTTTTTATTTCTTATTTGGTTAACTTTAACGGAACAACTTATGCAATAAAGATGAATGATCCTTCTGCCTTGGATACGTTTTTTGCAGGTATGAATATCGGTACAGCTACAACGACTAAAGCTCAGAAGGATTTCGCAAAAGCCGAAGTTCTAAAAATTTTTAAAGAAAATGGACAGGAAGATAAAAAAGCATATAATCAGGCAGATGCCGAAAAACTATTTATGAAAGTCATTCATGATTCAAAAATTGGATCAGGTAACGGACTGCATATTTATAGAAAAGACTCTGATGGATGGGGGAAGCTGAATATAGATTCCAATGGAAATATAACAAAAGAAAATTGTCCTTTATAACAAAAATTAGAAAACAAAATGAACAAAATATTTTTATTGATAATTGTAGTTACAACCTTAAGTTGTAAAGCTCAAACGAATATTATTGATATTGTTAACAGATGTAATCATGCACCATTGAACAGGAGCAATGGAAATTTATATTTAAAAGATATAAGTAATGTTTATGCACCTTATATTGGGACGTGGAAATGGATAGAAGGGAACAGAGAAATGACTCTTATTTTAATGAAGCAAACTAAGTATCATCTAAATACATATACAAATAATTATTTTGAAGATCGGTTATTAGGGTATTACATATACAAAGAAAATGGTGTTAGTTTAATTGATACTTCAGGAGAAAATCTTTTACAAGATTTTGGAATAAGTGTGAATTTCGATACGGATTGCTATAATAATGTTAGCACAGCATTTTTTCAAGACAAATTTAGAGACATCAGCTATGAAGTCATTTTGGAGAAGCTATCTCCAACTCAGCTAAAGTTTACAGGAAAAATAGGTGAAAATACTTATGATCGCCCAAGAACAGGAACTGTTTATTATCAATTGGGAACAACATTCCCTTTAGATATGGTTTTTACGAAGCAATAAAATGAACAGAATATTTTTAGTAATGATTTTACTGATAACAATCAGTTGTAAATCTCAAACAAATATTATAGATATTGTCAATAGATGTGCTAATCCTCACTATAACACTAAAAATGGAAGTGTATACCTAAAAGATATAAGTAATATATATACTCCCTATATAGGCACATGGAAATGGGCAGAAGGGAACAGAGAAATGGTATTAACTTTATTAAAGCAAACAAAATATCATGTCAATACTTATGCTAATAATAATTATTATGAGGATAGGCTAGTTGGATATTATACCTATAAAGAAAATGGAGTTATCTTAATTGATACTTCTGGGGAAAATCTTTTGCAGGATTATTTAAATGTAAACTTTAGTATTTTGTGTGATAGTACAATTAGTAGCTTTCTTTTTAAAGACGTATACAGGGGTACTAGCTATGAAGTCACATTGGAGAAGTTATCTCCGACTCAGCTAAAATTTACAGGAAAAATAGGCGAAAATACTTATGATCGCCCAAGAACAGGAACGATTTATTATCAATCGGGAACAACATTTCCATTGAATATGGTTTTTACGAAGCAGTAAAATGAGAACCTCTAAAAAGAGGTTTTTTTACTTTTTAAATAAAGCCTTGGGAAGTAGTTATTAGTTTACAATGCAAGAGAATTGCAGAAGCACCCATCGGCAATGAATGGTGGGCAGTCCCGGAGGTGGTGACTGCTCCTCTTGTCCTGCAGAAAACCCGACTCCTGAGCCCTGCAACGGCAATGATGTCTCTACCCAGCCTGTAGATCCTAGTGGCAGTATTGCCGAAGGAGGGTGCGAGGGTATTCCTACGGTGATTAAATGCCTAATATAGCGAAACCCTCAAAGCAAGCAGTCCTGAAATTCCCTGCAGATCTTCTACTTTTAGAAATTCGACATCATTTTTCAGAATGTTTTGTTTTTGAAGAGTGTTAATGTATTGAAGGTATTCTTTTTGGTTTTCCATTCCGAAATATACGATGACGATTTTCCCTGGTGCAGTGATTCTTTCTTCACTGCCTTTAATGTGGGCTTTGTCAAGTCTTTTTTTGATGATTTCGTAATAGGAATTGTATGCACCGTCTACATCAAAGCGTTTTTCATCCATTCGGAAACGGATGTCTATTTTTTCGTTATAAACAAAAACCAATGATGCAATATCCAGCGAAATCGGAAGAGATGATTTGAATTTTCTGAACTCGGCTTCCATTTTGCAAATGGTTTCCAGCTGCCAGAAACGGAGCTGATTCAGATATTTTTGTGAATAGTCCAGATTGGGTGCAATATTTTGACCGATGTACAGATTATGCTCAATTCCGTCAGACTTAAAACGCTCGTAATAATGCGGGAAAATCTCCTGAGCTGTAGTTTGCCTATTGTCTAAAATGTCCGCAAGCTTCCGGTTGACTAGTGTTATTGATTCATCAAGATTTTTTCGTCGGTGATAAAAAAGCTGATTCGGATTGTTGATCTGCTTAAAATAAGTTTTGATATTTTCTTTAATTTCTGCTCTTGGATCAGTTTCTACTTTTGCCTGTAGATAGGGGTGGATTTCATCCTGAAGAAGACGTTGAAATCTTTGTTCAGTATCGGCTTTAATTTCATTATTCAGTTCGTTTTCAAAAATTTCTATTGCCAAAAGGTACTTTTCAGAATCTGAATTGATCGTTGTAAACAATGCATACAGTACATCAAGCTGTGCATTGAGATCTTCTTTCATCAGGTTAAAACGTTTTTCAGAAGAAGAACGAATGTCTGAGAATCCAAAAAGAGGCGACAGATTTTTGAACGAAATTTCTTTGAGTGTATAGATTTTTCTAGACAAAACAGCATTGAAGTATTTCTCTGCTTCATTTCTGAACTTCCAAACGACACTGTCATGAATGGTCGTGTATTCTCGCTGAATAATAGCTTCAATCTGGTTATTTCTTTCAGAGTTGAAACGGGAAACCGAAAACAGAATCATTTCGGTAAAAAATTCAATTTTTTTAAGTTTTAAACCATTCAGGCTATTTGGCTGTGATGAGGTAAACTCCATAATTGCCATCAGTTCGCCGTTTTTCATAATCGGAATGATGATAAAACTGTTTATATTCGCCTGCTTCAATAGCTGAAAAGACGGCAGTTTTTTGATTTCTTCATCTATCTTGTCAACGTTGGCAACCACGATAGGCTTCGAGTTATAGCTTATGTTTTCAAGGGTAGTTTGTCTTATTTCTTCATTGAATGTTTTCAGCCAGAAATCGAGAATGTAACTTGTAAATACATTTTCGTAAATAGGAACATTTTCGAGTTTCCGGTCTTTTTTATTGTAAATCATCAATCCGAAATTAAGATCGGGTACATCAAAGTAGGATTTGAAGATTTCCAGCAGATTTTCGTTAGGTTGAGGATTTTCAATATCAATCTCAATCATGGTTGATTTCAGATCTGATAAGGCTACTTCTGATGTGCAGTCTACAAGTGAAATAATCGCAAAACCACACATAACCCAAGACTTCGGAGGAAAATGTTTTTTCCAGAGAGAAATATCATCCATGTTTTCCAGAAGCATTTCTACAGTATCCAAATCAGGAATCTGTGTATCTTCTTGAGGATAAATATCCGTAAAATCTGAATTGACTGTTATTTTATAATGCTTCATGATCCCGTACTTATTGGGAATATCATAATAAAGCGGAAGACTGGCTTTGAAATCTGTATTGTAATGAACCTGAAGAATAATACAGCAGCAGAAAATATAAAATTCGTTTTGGTTAATATCTCTTAGCTTTATCTCAAAATCTGTTCCTGCATCGGCAAGTATATTTTTAAATCTCTCCGTATAATTGAAGGTTATATCAGCCAAAGGAATACTTGCAGCTTTAATTTCGTTATGAGTAAGACCGGTAGGAAAGAGATCTGCAAGAAGAAGCCTTATCAGTTCAGAATGTTTTTCAAGAAGAGAAAGATCCTGAAAGCCTTCTCTCAGTTCCGGAAATTTTTTAGTTTTTTCGATTAAAGATTCGGCATAGTTGGCTCTGTATTCCAAACGGTCATTGTACCTGATATGTTCCAGAACATCCAAATATTTTTTGAATGAAATGAAAATCTGAAACGGAGTATCTTCTGTGTACAGTTCTGCCAAACCTGATTGTTTTTGTGGCACAAAGTTATAAAAAAAGCACAACCCGATGGCTGTGCTTTTGTTTATTTTAAAGGATTTCTATAATCCAAACTGCTTGGCAAACAGATCAGGGAAGATACCCAGGATAACCAGTGAAGCAATAATTACAACGGCTACAATATTGTACGTAATGGTGACTCTTTCTGTCGTTTTAAAACTGGATTCTTTGTAGAAAAACATGGCAATAATCAGTCTTAAATAATAAGCAATAGAAATCGCCGAGCCTAGAACAGCTACAATAACCAAAAAAGTATTATCGTCTTTTGCTAGAGCCTGTGCAAATAATGAAAACTTACCCATGAACCCTGCAGTTAATGGTATTCCTGCCATTGACAATAAAGAAATAGTAGCAACCACAGCTAAAAGCGGTTCAGATTTAGCCAAGCCTTTAAAGGCTCCGTAAGATGTTTCTCTTTTAAGTTTTTCAACCCAGATTAAACACATGAAAACTCCAACGGTAGCTAATGAATAAGCGAATAGATAAAAAGCTAAAGTATATGTTGATAATGCATTCATTCCAAAAAATACCAAACCAATGTAACCGGCATGAGAAACAGAAGAATATGCCAGCATTCTTTTAGCATTAGTCTGTGCAAGACCCATTACGTTTGCCAACAATAAAGTGATGATTAGAAAAACGCCTAAAATATGGATCCATTCGTGGGTAATTCCGGAGAAACCGATGGTCATTAATCTGAATAATGCGAAAAAACCAGAAATTTTTACCACACTTGCCATGAAAGCCGTAATCAGTGAAGGTGAACCCTGATAAACATCCGGACTCCACATGTGGAAAGGTGCTAAAGCTACTTTGAAAGCCATTGCGCATAGCATTAATACTGCACCAAGAATCAGCATTCCGTTTTTAGGATTTACTGTACTGAAATCCTGTATTCTATATAAATCAAATGTTCCTGTGCTTCCGTAGATAAATGCAATTCCCAGCAATAAAAAACCTGTGGCAAACGCTCCCATCAGGAAATATTTTAAAGAAGCTTCGTTTGATCTTAGATCTGTTTTGTTAGCTCCCGCCATTACGTATAAAGGTATAGACAAGATCTCAACTCCGATGAACAAAGTTACTAAATTCTGAAACCCGAATAATACGAAACCTCCGCAAAGTGCAAAAAGCATCAGCGCATACAATTCTGACTGGTGATTTCTGTGGTTGCTGAATGCAAATCCTCCAAGGAAGAATAACAGCAAAGTTGTTACAATAGAAATTTTTGTAAATAAAGCTGTATTGGCTCCGTATTCATACATTAATCTGTATTTTTCGAAGAAAGAAGCTTCCGGTAAAAAACTTACATACAAGGCGATGATTAATCCAAAAATCCCGATGTATCTTGCGAATTTTCCTTTTTCAAAAACTCCCGAGAATAGTGCAGCAACCGCTGTAAGGAAAACAATAATTAAAACACTCATAATTTATATTTGAGATTTGAGATGCGAAATTTGAAGTTCAAGGTTCAGAATTTAAGGTTTGATACCTTTTACTTTTATCTTGATTCTTTAATTCCTCTCTCTTAATTCTTTACTCTTTAAAATTAATTAATCATTGATGAATATACAAACTTCAACGAACTTCCTACCATATCAATAATCGGCTGAGGAAATATTCCCAGAAGAATTACAAATACTGCAATACTCGCCAGTACAGAAAATTCTACAGCTGACAAATCTTTAGCCGTGCTTAAAACTGCTGCATCACCTTCACCAAACATTGCTTTACCGTAAAATCTCAAAAGATAAACTGCACAAAGAATGATCGTTAAACCAGCAATTACTGAAGCTAAAACATTAAAATCAAAAACAGACTTAATGAGGATAAATTCACCAATGAATCCATTAGTCAACGGAACTCCCATTGATCCCAAAATAATCAAAAGGAAAAGTACAGCAAATTTAGGAGCTACTTTTGCAAGACCTCCCATTTGTCTGATATCTCTCGTTTTAAATCTTTTGTATAAAATATCAGCACAGAAAAACAATCCTGCTACGTTTACACCGTGAGCAAACGTCTGTACCAATGCTCCTTCAGCACCTTCAATGGTAAATGTTCCTCTTAATGTAAGAACAGCTGAAGCAAAAATACCAGCAACCATCAATCCAACGTGTGAAAAAGAAGAATACGCAATGATTCTTTTCATATCATTCTGAATGATGGCAATTAAAGCTCCATGTACGATTCCGATAATAGCCAGAATAATTACAATTTGTCCGGAAATTCCTAATATCGCTGTTGGAGTGATAGGCAGTAAATATCTTATTACTCCATAGATCGCCATTTTCAGCATAATTCCTGATAAAAGCATAGATCCCTGAGTAGGAGAGTAAGTATAGGTATCCGGCTGCCATGTATGGAAAGGGAAAACCGGAAGTTTTACTGCGAATGCAAAGAAAATACACCAGAATATAACAATCTGTTTTGTTTCGCCTAAATCAGCATTATACATATCTGTTAATGCATAAGAAGCTGAATATATTCCTACATATATAATTCCAGCTAGCATAAACAAAGATCCTACAAATGTATACACAAAGAATTTTGTAGTAAATTCAAATCTTTTGTTCTCTTGTCCCCAAAGTGCTGCAATGAACCAGATCGGAATTAGTGTTACTTCCCAGAAAATATAAAATAACAAACCATCTAAAGCTGTAAATACTCCGATAAGACCAAATTGCATCATCAGAATCAGCCCGTAAAATGAGTTTTTGTAGCCAGTGTTTTCGTTAAATGATGATAAAATAATTAGAGGCGAAAGAATGTTGGTCAGCAGCAAAAGAAGCATACTCATTCCGTCTATTCCGAAACGAAGGCTGCTTTTTATAAATTGTGACCAGGGATAATTGATTTCGTGCTGCAAAGTACTATCAACTGTCGGTTCAAAACTGAAATCCGAAAGCACATAAAATGTAAGCAGCATCTGTATTAAAGCAATTCCCAACGCCAAATATTTGCTAGAAGCATTTTTCCAAGCAAAAACTAATCCCGAACCTACAAGAGGTAATAGTAATAATGTTAATAGTAAATAAGACATTATTGTAGTATAAAGTTAACAATCAGTATAATTCCCACAGCTAAAGTCATGATAAGAACATAGTTCTCAACATTTCCGTTCTGAATACGCTTCATAGATCTACCGCTGTCTTCAGCACCTTCTCCTATGTAATCTACAAAACGGTCTAGAACGCCTTTATCAAACATTTTTCCACCACGCCCAAGTCCTTCAAAAGTTTTTACAATCAAAGCATTGTAAAGCTCATCCACATATAATTTTTTGGCAGAAAGTTTTTCCCAGCCGGTGTAATCTTCTTCTGCTTTTGCTACTTTCTTTTTGTTGACATAAATGTTTTTAACAATAAACCAAACGGTAAAGAACATTAAAACTGTAGCTCCTAAAAGAATCATTTCGGTATTAAAATCAACACCCGAAAGAGTTGCTTCCATTTGTTTGAAGCTTTCTTCTGTTAAAACAGGTTTCAGCCATTCCATCAATTTAGCATAATGACCGTGACCTATAAAGTGAGGAAGATTAATAAAACCTCCTACTACGGAAAGTACTGCCAGAATAATCAAAGGTAAAGTCATGTTCAACGGACTTTCATGCAAATGATGTTTTTGCTTTTCTGTTCCTCTGAATTCTCCGTGAAAAGTTAAATAATACAGTCTGAACATATAGGTTGCCGTAACAGCAGCTAAAATAAATAACATAACCCAGTAAATTGGATTTTTAGCAAAAGCCGCTACTAAAATTTCATCTTTAGAAATCATCCCTGATAATAATGGGAAACCTGAAATTGCCAATGTTCCGATAAGAAAAGTAATGTGTGTAAGAGGAATATATTTTTTTAAACCTCCCATGAAACGCATATCCTGTTCGTTACTCATCGCATGGATTACAGAACCCGCTCCCAAGAATAATAGTGCCTTAAAGAAAGCATGCGTCATTACGTGAAACATTGCTGTTGTGTAAGCACCAAGACCTAGGGCGATAAACATAAAACCAAGCTGCGAAACGGTAGAATATGCCAAAACTTTTTTGATGTCGTTCTGACGAAGAGCGTAGAATCCCGCCAAAGCTGCGGTTAAAAATCCTATGAGTAAAATTCCGTCCTGAACAGTCGGTGCTAAAGTAAATAAGAAGTTCGATCTTACAACCAAATAAATACCAGCGGTAACCATCGTCGCTGCGTGAATCAACGCAGAAACAGGAGTAGGACCCGCCATCGCATCTGGTAACCATGTATATAATGGAACCTGAGCTGATTTACCGATTGCTCCGATAAATAAACTTGCAGTAATAAAAATAATGATATTGCCGTCCAATTCAAATTTAGCAGCATTTTGTGCTACTGAAATATAATCTACAGAGTTGGTCTGAGAGGCAATCATAAAGATTCCAATCAATAGACCAAGGTCGCCGATTCTGTTCATGATAAAAGCCTTTCTTGCTGCCTTACCATATTCCTGATTAGTATACCAGAATCCGATTAATAAATAAGAACAAAGACCTACACCTTCCCAACCGATGAATAAGATCATGTAATTGCTTCCCATTACTAAAAGCAACATTGAGAAGATAAAAAGATTCAGATAAGTAAAAAACTTATAAAAACCTTTGTCATGGCTCATATATCCGATAGAGTAGAGGTGAATTAACGACCCGATTCCTGTGATAATCATGACCATCATTAATGACAGCTGATCAATCTGAAAACCAAAATTAATCTGAACTCCGTTTACTCTGAACCATTCAAAAGCTTTAACGACAACTGCCGGACTTTCTGAGTCAAAATTTAAAAATAAGCTTACCGCAATACAAAAAGAAGCAAAAACTGCTGCTGTTGCCAAACTTCCGACTACGATCTTTGGAAGATTTTTGCCAAAAAGTCCGTTGATAAGAAAACCTATAAGTGGTAAAAGTACTATTGCATAAATTAAATTCTCCATTCTTTCTTATCCTTTTAATTTATTAAAAATTCCTACATCTACAGAACGGGTATTTCTATACAACATCGCAATAATTGCAAGACCAACCGCAACTTCGGCTGCAGCAACGACCATGATGAAGAAAACCAGCAGCTGTCCGTCGCTGTTCCCTTTGTATGCCGCAAATGCAGCCAATAAAAGGTTTACAGAATTAAGCATAAGCTCTACACAACCCAAAATTACAATCGCATTTTTTCTGAGCAATACTCCCAAAACTCCCAGACAGAATAAAACTGAGCAAAGAGTGATGAAATATTCCAAAGGGATGCTTTGCATAAATGTATTAACTTCTCCCATAATTTTATAAATCTTTTTTACCGATTAGTACCGCACCTACAATACCTGCCAAAATCAGGATGGAAGCAAGCTCAAACGGTAAAACATATTCATTGAATAAAAGTCTCCCGAGATTTTTCGTAAGACCTACACCCTGATCAACATTTTCAACCAAAATGTGTTTTTCCTGAACCCCTCTGAAGACTCCCAGAACACCTACTAATAAAATACCGGCAGTAAAAACTCCAATAAATTTTAAAGTATTGTTCTTCTTACTTTCGTCTTCCTTATTGAGATTAAGCATCATTAAGATATAGAGGAATAAAACCATGATGGCTCCTGCATAAACGATGATCTGGATAATAGCAAGAAATTGTGCATTCAAAAGAATATACATTCCGGCAATTGAAAACATTGTAACAATTAATGACAAAATAGCATATAAAGCATTTTTTGCAAATACAAAATAAACGGCACTTGCCACTGCTAAAAACGCCACCAAGAAAAATAAAAACTGATCCATTATTTTACCGCATTTTTTTGTTTCTCGGATTGTCTTTCAGTGATATCAATCCTTTCATTTATTTTTTCAACCAATTTATCTTTTCCGTAGATGAAAGAACCTCTGTTGGTTTCTACGTCTACCAGTCTGTCTGTTAGATAAATTGCAGATTTAGGACAAGCCTCTTCGCACATACCGCAGAAAATACATCTCAGCATATTGATTTCATATACTGATGCATATTTTTCTTCTCTGTAAAGATGTTTTTCTTCCTTCGTTCTTTCTGCTGCAGTCATGGTAATTGCTTCAGCAGGACAGGCTACAGCACACAATCCGCAGGCTGTACATCTTTCTCTTCCCTCTTCATCTCTTTTCAGAACGTGCTGACCTCTCCAGATTTCAGTTCTTGGTTTTTGTACTTCAGGATATGAGTAAACTGCAGGAGCACCTTTCATCACTGTTCTTACAGCATGCTTGAAGGTAATCCCCATTCCTTTGAAAATCGCCGGAAGGTAGATTTTCTCAGAAAAGGTCATCTCCTTATTTGAAACAACTTTAGATCTGTTTGTAAGTTTCATTTAATTATAGATATTAGATGTTAGACATTAGATTTAGACTAATCTTGTCTGTTATCTTAATTATTTACTATTATATTTTAAAATGATGATAATGTTAATTTTTAAATTATCTCATCATCAGATTTTCAAATACTTTCTTAATTACCGAACGCTAAAATTACAGCTCCTGTAATCATCAGATTCAACAATGCAAGCGGAATTAAAGTTTTCCATCCTAAATGCATCAACTGATCGTATCTGAATCTTGGTAACGTCCATCTGATCCACATGAAGATCAAAATTCCGACAACCGTTTTCGTTAAAAATGCTACAATGCTTAATATTCCTGCTGTATTTTCTCCCCAGTTTTGAGTTACCCATTCAATTCCAGGATAATTGTAGCCCCCGAAGAAAAGTACAACTAAAAATGCGTTGGCAATAAACATATTCACATATTCACCAAACATATATAAACCTAATTTCATAGATGAATATTCTGTTGAGTAACCTGTTACCAATTCAGATTCACATTCAGGTAAATCGAAAGGGTGACGGTTGGTTTCTGCCAAAGCAGCCACGAAGAAAATCAGAAATGCTAAAGGTTGGTAGAAAATATTCCAGTTAAGACCGGAACCAATTGGTATAATTCCCCAAAGTTTTCCCTCTGCTTGATTTTCGGTTATAACTTTTAAATCTAAGCTTCCACTCATCATAATGATTGCTAAAAGAGATAAACCCATTGCTAGTTCATAGGAAATCATTTGCGAAGATGCGCGGATAGCTCCTAATAAAGAATATTTGTTGTTTGAAGCCCATCCTCCGATCATCATTCCATAAACACTTATAGAAGCCATTCCGATAATAAATAGTACACCTATATCAATATCTGCAATTTGCAGATCGAAAGAAGTGCCTCCAATATTAAGTGTTTTCCCCCAAGGAATAACAGCTCCGGTAATTAATGAAATGAACATCACCAATGCAGGTCCCAATACGAAAAGAAACTTTTCAGCATTAGCAGGTGTAAAATCTTCTTTAAAGAAAAATTTACCACCATCTGCAAGAGGCTGCAGCAAACCGAATGGTCCTGATCTGTTGGGTCCTATTCTGTCCTGCATGATTGCTGCCACTTTTCTTTCTGCCCATGTAGAGTAGGCGGCTATCGTTAATGATAACAGAAAAAGCGCAAATACAAGTATTAATTTAAATGTAATTAAATCCATTTTTATTTTTATAAATATTAGAAGTTAGAAATTAGAAATTAGAATTACAAAAGTCTGTTATCTAATGTCTGAAATCTGAAATCTTATTAATTATTTTTCGTCTTTTTCGCTGATTTCTTTAGCCATCGGATTGTCTAAAACTCGTAATTCATCTTTTGGCTTTTCATAATGGTTTAAAGAAATTACCGAGTGTCTGTCGATATGTCTTGGTCCTTCAATATTCCAGTCGCTCAGATTTTTTCTTTCAAAACGGCAGGTATCACAGATAAACTCTTCAACTTCTCCCCACTGATCTTTTCTTGCAGTTACTCTTACGATCTCGTCACCTTTCATCCAAACCGTGGTTTTCCCTGAACATTTATCGCATTTACAAGAAGCATTCATAGGCTTTGTAAACCAAACTCTGCTTGCAAAACGAGCCGTTCTATCGGTTAACGCACCAACCGGACAAACATCAATCACGTTACCGATGAAATCATTATCCAAAGCTTTATTCAGATAAGTAGAAATTTCAGCATGATCTCCTCTGAAAAGGATTCCGTGTTCGCGTTCTCCTGTTAATTGGTTTGCTGCTAATACACATCTCGCACACAAGATGCAACGGTTCATATTTAATTTGATGTTCGGACCTAAGTCGTCTGCATCATAAGTGTTTCTTTCAAATTCGGTTCTGGTTTCCAGATTTCCATGCTCGTAACCCAAATCCTGAAGATGACATTCTCCTGCCTGATCACAAACAGGACAATCTAAAGGATGGTTTACCAATAGAAATTCGGTAACTGCCTTTCTGCCTTCCTGTGCTTTTTCAGAAGAAAGGTTTTTCACTTCCATGCCATCCATCACATTGGTTCTGCAGCTTGCTACCAATTTGGGCATAGGACGCGGGTCTGCTTCAGATCCTTTAGAAACTTCCACAAGACAAGTTCTGCATCTGCCTCCACTGGTTTCCAGCTTACTGTAGTAGCACATTGCAGGAGGAACAGATTTTCCGCCGATTTGTCTTGCAGCTTCCAAAATAGAAGTTCCAGGTAAGACCTCGGTAGTCTGTCCGTCTATAGTTATTTTAAATTTTTTAACCTCTTCGCTCATATTCTATGCTTTTCGCTTATGCTGTTAAAAGCTTTTAAGCTCTATTTAATTATACTTTTTCGTATTAAATGTATATCCTATTCCGAAATTAAACTGTGCAAAGACAAAATCCTGCATGGCTTTATCTGGCTTGTTGTTCAGCGTGGTTTTTATATCCGGCATATTAATGTATCCTAATTTGCCTTCTGCCTGTACAACAATATGTCTTAAGGCAACCACACTCACCGCAGCTCTTGCATCCAGTCCGAAGCCTGCGAGATGAAATCTGTCGCTTCTTTCATTTCCCATCAGCCTCACATTAGATTTAGGCAGTAAAGCTCCTAATCCTGCTCCGTAACTCAAAAATATATCAACATTTTTTTTGTTTAAAACATTGTGATATTTCTGTGCTCCAATATTGATATAATTAAGACCGTCTGTATGTTCGAATGTTAAAAATTCTGCATCACTAAGGTCTACTTTACCATTATTTACCATTTCCGCGTATTTAGGATCATCAATATGTCCTTTAAAGTTTACGGTCTGGTTTTGATCCATCACATATTTCATGTGATCCATCCCTAGGCTAATTCCGAAATTATCTTTCGGGAAAAAGGTAATCCTGTAATTTACCTGAGGAATGGTAAGGTTTGCCGGATTAAAATATACATTCCATTCAAACTTTGTCTGTCTGTCATTAGCAACCACATTGTCAAGCTGGAAATCATACCCTTTTCCTTTAAAATGAATATCAGAGTTTGAATATTTTGCATTGTTCCAACCCCAGAAAATCATTACAGATCCTTTTTTGAAGGGCTCTGTTTGTGCGCTTGCAAATGAAGCTACTGCTAATAACAGC
Organism: Chryseobacterium binzhouense; assembly: GCF_007474545.1. Classification (GTDB taxonomy): domain Bacteria; phylum Bacteroidota; class Bacteroidia; order Flavobacteriales; family Weeksellaceae; genus Chryseobacterium; species Chryseobacterium binzhouense. The sequence continues at coordinate 188,442 of NZ_VKOG01000004.1, read as the reverse complement.
AGTAATAAAAACTTCTTTTTCAATTGTGCTTAAACTAAATTATAACTAAACGGCAGGTGATGGAATTGGATCTGCATAATTTGCCAATCCGTAGTTTTGTGTTAAACACAATTCCGGATTTTTGATATGCCATTCAAATTCATCTCTGAAATGACGGATCGCCGCTGCAACAGGCCATGCTGCTGCATCACCCAACGGACAAATGGTGTTTCCTTCGATTTTTCTCTGGATGTCCCAAAGAAGATCAATATCTTCCATTTTACCCTGGCCGTTTTCTATTTTCTTTAAAATTTTGTACATCCATCCAGTTCCTTCACGGCAAGGAGTACATTGTCCGCAACTTTCGTGATTATAAAATCTCGCCAAAGTCATTGTATGTTCTACAATACACTGATCTTCATCTAAAACAATGAAACCTCCCGAACCCATCATAGTTCCGGTAGCAAAACCACCATCAGCAAGAGATTCATAGTTCATGTATCTTGGTTCACCGTTTACGGTTTTTAATAACAAGTTAGCCGGAACGATCGGAACTGAGCTTCCTCCGGGAATACAGGCTTTTAATTTTTTTCCGTCCTTAATTCCACCGCAATATTCGTCAGAGTAAATGAATTCTTCAACCGTAATCGTCATATCAATTTCATAAACTCCAGGTTTGTTGATATTTCCACAAGCAGAAATTAATTTAGTACCTGTAGATTTTCCCACTCCTATTTTAGCATATTCAGCCCCTGTAATATCTATGATAGGAACAACTGCTGCAATAGATTCTACATTATTCACAACCGTTGGTCTTTCCCAAAGCCCTTTTACAGCCGGGAATGGTGGTTTTAGTCTTGGGTTGCCTCTTTTACCTTCAAGAGATTCAAGCAATGCAGTTTCTTCACCGCATATATATGCTCCACCTCCTCTTTGAACGTAAATTTCACAATCAAAACCGCTTCCCAAAATATTTTTACCTAAAAATCCTGCTGCTTTAGCCTCTTCAATGGCTTCTTCTAAAATATCAGGAATCCATGAGTATTCTCCACGGATATAGATATAAGAAACATTTGAGCCTAAACAGTAAGATGAAATAAGCATTCCTTCGATCAACAAATGAGGAAGAAATTCCATTAGGTATCTGTCTTTGAAAGTTCCCGGTTCAGATTCATCAGCATTTACTACCAAGTGTCTTGGAACGCCTTCCGGTTTAGCCAAAAAGCTCCATTTCATACCGGTAGGGAAACCTGCACCACCACGTCCACGAAGTCCGGAAGCTTTTACTTCTTCCAGAATTTCGTCCGGAGTCATCTTCAAAGCTTTTTCTGCCGCTCCGTAACCTCCCTGTTTGCGGTAAGTTTCAAAGTAGCGGATACCTTCTATGTGTGCGTCTTTAAGTAAAAGTTTTTTACTCATTGTTATATGCTTTTAGCGAATGGCTTTACACTTCGATGAACTTAGTGTGATAGCTGTACGCCTTTTTAATTAATTTAAAATTTATTTTTAGTCTAAAGCGATTTGTCCTTCTCTGCATAGATCAAGAATTTCATCTACTTTCTCTATCGTTAAATTTTCATGATAGAATTTTCCTAACTGCAGCATTGGAGCATATCCACATGCACCTAAACATTCAGCTGGCTTCAGAGTAAACATTCCGTCTTCAGTAGTCTGTCCGTCTTTGATGTTGAGCTTGGTTCTGATATGGTTAAGAATTTTTTCACTTCCTGAAACCATACAAGGTCCTGTTCTGCAGACTTCCAAAACATATTTGCCGACTGGTTTCATGTTAAACATAGTATAAAAAGTAGCTACTTCGTATACTTCAATTGGCTTAATGCTTAATAATTCTGCAACATAATCCATGACAGGAACATCCAGCCAGCCTCCGAACTCCTTCTGTGCTAAATGCAGTACAGGAAGAAGAGCAGATTTTTGTTTCCCTTCCGGATATCTTGCAATAATTTTGTGAACCTGTGCTAAACTTTCCGGTTTAAAAGCTATTGTTTCGCTCATTTTTTATCTAAGATTTCAGATGCCAGATTTCAGACATCAGATTTTAAATTTTATATATAAGGTAAAGAGTCTAACATCTAAAATCTGATGTCTGACGTCTTCTTTTTATGCGTCTAATTCTCCGGCAATAATATTCATGCTGCACATCGTAACGATAGCATCAGATATTACAGAACCCGTAATCATTTCAGGATATGCCTGATAATATATAAAACAAGGTCTTCTGAAATGTAACCTGTAAGGGCTTCTTCCTCCATCACTAACAAGATAAAAACCTAATTCTCCGTTTCCACCTTCTACAGCATGGTACACTTCACCTTTTGGTACATCTGTTTCTCCCATTACAATTTTGAAATGATAGATTAATGCTTCCATTTTTTGATAAACATCCGCTTTTTCAGGAAGGTAAAAATCAGGAACTTCAGCGTGGAAATCTCCTTCAGGAAGATTTTCGTAAGCTTGTTTAATAATCTTGATGGATTCCCAGACTTCCTGTTGGCGAACCATAAAGCGATCATATGTATCACCCGCTGTTCCTACAGGAATAATAAAGTCAAAATCCTGATAAGATGAATATGGCTGCGCAACTCTTACATCGTAATCAACTCCCGCTGCACGTAAATTTGGTCCCGTGAAACCATAGCTTAAAGCTCTTTCTGCTGAAATTGCTCCAGTACCAATGGTTCTGTCCATAAAAATTCTGTTTCTTTCTAAAAGGTTACAGAATTCCTGAAATCTTGGTGGGAAGGTTTTAAGAAAATCTTTGATCAGCTCATGGAATTTTGGAGTGAAATCTCTTTCAAAACCTCCGATTCTTCCCATATTAGTTGTCATTCTTGCTCCGCATATCTGCTCGTACATGTCATAGATACGCTCTCTTTCGATAAACATATAGGTAAGACCGGTAATTGCTCCGGAATCCATTCCGGTTACACCGTTACAAATCAGGTGATCTCCGATTCTTGCCAATTCCATTAGGATGACACGCATGTAATCTACACGTTTAGGAACTTCAACTCCGATAAGTTTCTCTACCGTCATGTGCCATCCGAGATTATTGATTGGGGCAGAACAATAATTCATACGATCTGTAAGGGTAGTGATCTGAGAATAGTTTCTTCTTTCAGAAATTTTCTCAAATGCTCTGTGGATATACCCAACAGTTTGCTCAGAATGCAGAATTCTCTCTCCGTCCATCGTAAGTACGTTCTGGAAAATTCCGTGTGTTGCAGGGTGGGTAGGTCCCAGATTCAGGGTATATAACTGCCCGTCAATCTGCTCCTTACTGTCGTAATGATTAAGTATATTAGATAATGAGTTGTCTTTCATATTTTAAATGCTTTAGGCTTTAGGCTTTAAGCTTATTGCTTACTGCTTATTGCATTATTTTTATCTTCCGAACATGGCATCGTCCTTATCTGTTCTTGTTCCGTCTTCCAAACGGTATTCTTTCAACATTGGATGATAACCAAGATCTTCCATATTCAGAATAGGTCTCAGATCCGGATGACCTTTAAATTTAATTCCAAAGAAATCATAAGTTTCCCTTTCCATCCAGTTGGCTCCTGCATATAGTTCAGTCATAGAGTCAACTTCAATGTTTTCTCTGGACATGAATATTTTCAGACGTATTCTGAAATTGGTCATCATATTATGAAGATGGTAAACTACACCTATTTCTTTTTCCGGAAATTCAGGATAATGAATTCCACAGATATCTGTAAGGAAATTGATTTCTAAAGAAGAATCTCTAAGATAATGAATTACTTTTTTGATGTCATCTTTTTTAATTTCAAGAGTTAGCATTCCGTAAGGTTCCGAACTGGAAATTACAGATTCAGGAAATTCTCTTGTGATGGCTTCTAATACAAATTCGTTAGTCATTTCTTAGTTGCTTATGTTGTAAGAATCTAAAAGTTTCTGATATTCAGGGGTGTCTCTTCTTCTGATACTTTCACTTTCTGCCAAAGCCTGTACCTGCATTACACCTTCTATTATCTGCTCTGGTCTTGGAGGACATCCCGGAACATATACATCAACCGGAATAATCTTATCTATTCCCTGTAAAACGGAGTATGTATCAAAGATACCGCCGCTGGAAGCACAAGCACCAACAGCAACCACCCATTTCGGCTCTGCCATCTGTGTGTATACTTCTTTCAATACAGGTCCCAGCTTTTTAGAAATGGTTCCACAGACCATCAGCATATCTGCCTGTCTCGGCGAGAAAGAGTTTCTTTCCATTCCGAATCTTGATGCATCGTAAGTTGGGTTTAATGTTGCCATAAACTCAATTCCGCAGCACGAGGTAGCAAAAGGCAAAGGCCAAAGCGAAAATTTTCTCGCCATTCCGATTACGCTGCTTAATTTAGTTGCGAAAAATCCTTCTCCTTCATAACCTTCCGGAGCTGGTGCATCTGTTCTTATTATTGGTTTTTGATCTGACATTTTGATTGTTTTAAGATTTTAATTTAGATCAGAAATCACTGTTAATGTTAACCTGAGATCCAATTGAGTTGATCTAAATGTCTTATTTAAAATTATAATTGATATTATTTATCCCAGTCTAGTGCACCACGTTTCCAAACATAAAAAAATGCCAGAAAAAAGATTGCAACAAATGTGAGTACAGCAAAAAACCCTTCAAGACCAAATTCTCTGAAGTTTACTGCATATGGATAAAAAAATACGATTTCGATATCAAAAAGTACAAATAATACTGCTGTGAGGAAATATTTGATGGAAAAAGGAGTTCTTGCATTTCCTTCAACTGCGACACCACATTCCCAGCTCTGGTTTTTTACAGAATTTCCTTTTTTCTGCTTTGGTCCCAAAAAGTGAGCGCCAAGTAAAGAAATGGCTACAAAGCCCACTGCCACACCAGCTTGTATGAGTATCGGAATATAACTTTCAGGTAAATTCATTTTTACATTATTATCTCAAGTTGCAAATTTAGGGAATAAACCATAAAGCATAAAATTAATCAACTTAAAAGTCTGATTAAATTAGGAAAAAGCGATAATTTAGAATCAATAAAAATAACTTTATTTCTTCATTTTTTTCAGCAGCATAAAAGCCATAAAAGAAATATAGCCGAAGAGAATACTTGCATAAATGATGTTAATTAGAGTATTGAGTCTGTCATCATTTACTGCAAAAAATAAATTGTAAATTACAAAACCAGCAATAAGCAAAGCAAAAATGAAAAGATGTATTTTCATACTAAAATTTTAAGGAATATGTTCTTCTTCTTTTATGATTTACCGGATTGTAATCCTGCCAAAGCAGTTGGATGCTTTTGTTTTCTTCTAATTCAGGATTGGTCTCAAGGTATTTTACTCCTTTTTTTCTGAAAATTTTCCAGATTTCTTTAAAAATAATTGAGGTTACACCACGTCTTTGATAATCTGGATGAATTCCTATTAAATAAAAATTTGCCCTGTCATTTTTTATTCCTGCCTGCAAAAAATGCCACCATCCGAAAGGTAGCAGTTTTCCTTTTGATTTTTGTAAAGCTTTGGAGTAAGAAGGCATTGTAATGGCAAAAGAGATAAGATTGTTGTTTTCATCTGCAATGCATACAATAAAATCTTTATCAATCAGTTTGAAGTACTTCTCTTTATATGTTTTTCTTTGCTCATCTGAAATAGGAGTGTAAGTAGAAAGATGTTTGTAGGTCTCGTCTAATAGATCAAACATAGGATCTACATACTGTAATATTCCTTCTTTATTTTTAAAATTCAGGACTTTCAGTTTGTATTTCTGAGAAATTAATTCATTGAATTTATGAATTTTTTCCGGCAGAATTTCAGGAAATATCAATTCAAATTCCACCCATTCCTTTTCTTTTGTAAGACCTAGCTTTTCTAGATGTTTTGGATAATATTCATGATTATAAATACCGATCATTGTTGCAAGTTTGTCAAAACCCAACGTAAGCATGCCGGCTTTGTCGAGATTGGTAAATCCCATAGGACCTTCAATCATGCTGATTTGCTTTTCCTTTGCAAAATTAATGGCAGTATCAATTAGCGCTTTTGAAACTTCTATATCATCAATAAAATCAATCCAGCCAAAACGCACTTTTTTTATTCCCAGTTCTTTTTCTTCTTTATGATTGATGATAACTGCAATTCTTCCGACTGTTTTTCCGTTTCTCTGAGCTAAAAATTTTTTGGCTTCAGAATACTTAAGTGCAGGGTTTTCGTCAGGATTCCAGATGTTTTTTTCATCATTGATAAAGGATGGTACAAAAAAAGGGTTATTTTTGTACAAATCCATAGGGAATTTCACAAACTGATTGAGTTCATCTTGCGTTTTTACTTCAAAAATTGAAATTTCTGACATGATATTCAGGTAATTTGAATGACAAATATAATTAATAATACCTAATGTTTTGGCACAATTTTTACTTGGATTAAAAGATTATTATTATTTAAAATTTATAAGAAAATGGGAGGTTATTATCTTATTATAGGAATTATCATGCTGGTAAGCTGGCTGGTTTCCTCAAGATTAAAATCTAAATTTGAGTATTACTCCAACGTTCATCTAAGAAACGGAATGTCCGGAAAAGAAGTTGCCGAAAAAATGCTTAGAGACAACAATATACATGATGTACAAGTGATTTCGGTTCCCGGTCAGTTAACAGATCATTATAACCCCGCAGATAAAACTGTTAACTTGTCCGAAGCTGTTTATATGCAGAGAAACGCTGCGGCGGCTGCGGTTGCCGCACACGAATGTGGTCATGCGGTACAGCATGCAGTTGGTTATTCTATGCTTCAATTAAGATCTAAGCTTGTGCCGGTTGTAAGCATCAGTTCCAATCTCATGCAGTTTGTAATTTTTGCAGGAATTGCGGTAATGATTGCAAGCGGAAGTAAATTATTATTAGCAATCGGAGTTATTATGTTTGCAGTAACTACATTGTTTGCTTTTATAACATTACCTGTAGAATATGATGCAAGCAACAGAGCGATGAAATGGCTGAGAGATACCGGAACGGTTACTTCGGAAGAGTTTGTTGGAGTAAAAGACAGTTTAAAATGGGCAGCAAGAACTTATGTAGTTGCGGCTATCGGGTCTTTAGTTCAGCTTCTTTATTTTGCATCATTGCTGATGGGAGGAAGAAGAGATTAGTTTTTAAATTTAAAAGAAATATGCTGCATCTCAGACAATTTGTCTGAGATGTTTTCTTGTAATAAAGTTTTGACAGATGCGGTAAGAGTACAGTGTTCTTCAGCTTCAAAACTCAGAATTTTCGCATCAAATTTAGAAAGCAAAGTAAAAATGATGTTTTGCTGACTAAAATTAAATTGAATTTCTATCTCTGTTTCCAGTTCTTTTGTAATAACATCAGCTTCTTCCAGAGTAATTTTCGCAGTTTCTTTGTATGCTTTGACAAGACCTGAAACACCTAATTTTGTTCCGCCGTAATATCGTACAACGATCACAAGGATATTGGTAAGTTCATTCCCTAAAAGCTGATTATAAATTGGTAATCCCGCACTTCCGGATGGTTCGCCGTCATCATTAGCGCGGTAGTTTTCTCCGTTTAAGCCCATTCTGAAAGCGTAACAGTGATGAGTTGCTTTCGGATGCTCAGATTTTATTTTGTCTAAGGCTGTTTTGAGTTCTGTGTCATTAATTACGGGAAACGCGAATCCGATAAACTTGCTGCCTTTTTCTTTTAACAGAATGTTTTCAACAGGCGTGTTGATTGTTTTGTATTCGTACAGCATTTGTATTAGTTTGAATTTTTATAAAATTCAATACAGTTGTCTCTGAAATCCCCTGTCTCAACCGGAATTTCATGGAATTTCGGAGCTTTTGTTCCGTTCTCCAGTATAAGATTGTTATTTCTAATAATCAAAGTCTCATCCCACAAACCTGCATCTATAAATTGTTGCAAAACATGTCCGCCTCCTTCAATAATAACAGATTGTATCTGCATTTCGTGAAGTTTTTTTAAAAGATTAAGGATAAAGTTTTCTCTTGATGTTTTGATGAATTTAACATTTCCTTCCTCTGAGTCTTTAATAGAATTAAATATAAGAGTTTCAGCTTCATGATTGAATATGTGATAATCAGTGGGAACTTTCAGATCAATATCTATCAGAATTCTTACGGGGTTTCTTCCGATAATTTCTCTTGTCGTAAGGCTTGGGTTGTCTCGCAAAGCCGTCATTGTTCCTATTAAAATCGAATGCTCGTTATTTCTCAGCTGGTGTACAAACTGTTTGGTAAGAGAATTACTGATTTGTGTAGGCCTAAAATCTTTATCCATAAAATGATCTTTAGATTCTGCCCATTTCAGTATAATGTACGGACGCTTTTTATTATGGTAAGTAAAAAATCTCTTATTCAGCGCAATGCATTCATCTTCAAGTATTCCGGAGATTACTTCAATACCTGCATCCTGAATTATTTTTTTTCCTTTTCCGTTTACCTTGTCATGAGAATCCATTGCACCTATCACTACCTTTTTAAATCCCATTTCTACAATTTTTAAAGCGCAGGGTGGTGTTTTCCCGTAGTGTGCACAAGGCTCAAGTGAAACATAAATGGTAGATTCAGGAATAAGGCTTTTATCTTCAACAGAATGAATGGCATTGATTTCTGCATGGTTATCTCCGGCTTTCTGATGATAACCTTCACCAATAATTTTTCCGTTGTGGACAATCACACTTCCTACTAAAGGATTTGGGTAAGTATTTCCTGTGGCTTTCTGAGCCAGCTCAATACATCTTCTGATAAAAATTTCGTGCTGCATAAGACAAAAAAAGCGAATACAAAAATTTTGCTTCGCCTTATAAGATCAATATTTTATTTTAATTATTCACCGGAAATAATACTGTGAAGATTCTGTTTTAAGGTCTCGAGGTGAGCTTTCTTGTCATCTATAGTATTATAAGTATCTCTAAGGAGCGGGTTTTCTCTTGTTGGTTTGTTGAAGAAGGCTAAGTTATTTTCAAGCTTTGCAATTTCTGATTCCAGATCGGCAATCTGGCTTTTAATTTTTCTGGCTTTATCAGTTAACTGATTTTCAGATAATCCTTCTTCTTTAAGCTCCAGTTCATTCGTTTTATTAAGCTTAAGCTTTTCTCTTAATGTACGGTTGAATTCTGAATTGATAGCCATCTTGTCTCTTGGTACTTTACCGATATTGTTCCAGGAAGTTTTGATTGCCTCAATTTTTTCAATACTGCCTTCATCATTGGAGATTGCTTTTAACTCTTCAAGAAGATCTTTTTTGAGCTTGTAGTTTTCTTTCCAATTATCGGTAGAAGCACTGCTTTTTTCGCGATAATTATTAAAGAATATATTACACGCATCACGAAATTCATCCCAGATTTTGTTGGTCATGCTTTTTGGGACGTGTCCTATTTTCTTCCAGTCTTCCTGAAGTTTTTTAAACAAAGCAACGGCAATATCCCAGTCCTCAGAATGCATATTATCCTTAGCAGTCTGAATGAGCTTCATTTTTTCTTCCAGATTTTGCTGCTGTGACCCTTTCAGGGATTTATAATAATTGTTTTTTGTAGTATTAAAACTTCTTAAAGTAGTTTTAAAATCGGTCCAGTTAGTATTTGAGAGCTTTCTCGGAACGCTGCCGGTTTTCAGAAATTCTGTGCGGAGTTCTTCAACCTTTTTAATAGCATTCTGCCAATAGTTATGATTAGGATTTTCCTGCGGTTCAGAAAGCTTTTTTATTTCGGCTATAATTTCGTTTTTCTTCTCAAGATTAGCATTTTGCTCAGTCTCAATTGCGGCTGAAAGTTCAGTTTTTCTTTCGTGAATTTTGTTTGAAATTTCCTTAAATTCTTCCCATGTTTTTTCACGGAACTCTTCTGCCACAGGTTCTGCTTCTTCTTTCCAGAGCTTGTGAAGGTATTGAAGCTCATTTAATGCTTTTTGTACCACCGGTTCGTTCTCCAGTTCTTTAGCACGGGCAATAATATGCTGTCTTTTTTCTAAATTGTGGCTGTATTCCTGCTCCAGAAACTCTTTATTCATATCCAGCATCTGATAAAACTGATTCAGATGATGGAAATAATTGTTGTTCAGGATTTTGAATTCAGATTTGGCAACCTGACCTGCGTTGGTCCACTCTTCTTTAATCTCTCGGATTGATTTGAATAAATTGATACCGGGCTCAGAATTAGTGTAAAGATTTTTAAGTCTCTCAATAATTCCCTGACGGTGTTCAAGATTCTTTTTATGCTCTTCCTCCTGACTTTTCTGAAAGTTGTCGTGTTTCTCTCTGAAAATATTAATCAGCGCAGAGAGTTTTGACTGTAGCGGATGTTCATAGCTGAAATCTTCTGGCGTATTCCCAGCATCAGTATATTCGTGTTTTTTGTCTTCTATCTCATCATGGATAGAGTGATTTGCTTTTTCTTTTAGTGCATTAAACTCGCGGAATCTTTCCCCGGCATTGCTGGAATTGATGATTTTTTCCATTTCCTTTAAGGTGTCGGAAAGAGACAGTTCGGCAACAGGATCATGTTCATTATCGCCATGATCATCATGATGATTTTCCTGGTTATCGATGTTTTGTTCGTTTTCCTGAACTTCTACAGAAGGTTTGTTTTCTTCGTTTTCAGAAAGATTATTTTCTGTTGTCATAGCAAATCTTTTATGATAATGGCATTAAATTTCTTAAAAATGAGTTGATACAGCCAATTAAGTTACTAATTTATGTTATTTTTTTTGAAATGACCAAATTTCCCATGCTTTTTCTGCCTGTTGTTCCAGCATATAAAATCCGTTGACTGTTTTTGCGCCTTTTTCTGCTGCATTGAGAATAAATCTTGAACATTCAGGATTGTAGATAAGATCAATTACTAAATGTTGCTCTGTAAGTGCTTCAAAAGGAAATTTCAGGCAGTCTTGTGTGTTGGGAAAAGTTCCTACAGGTGTACACTGAATGATCATTTTATTCTGAGAAACAATATCAGTATCTAAATTTTCAAAATTGATTTCAGATTTTCTGGATACTGTTTGAAACGGAATCTGATGTTTGTTTAACACGTATTGTACCGCTTTTGCTGCACCGCCATTTCCCAAAACAAGTGCAGACTGATGATGGTGTTTCTTATGGGCAATTAATGTCTTCTCAAAACCATATGCATCTGTGTTATATCCCGTTGTTTTACCGTTTTCAAACAAAATACAGTTTACTGCCCCAATTTTTTGGGCTTCGTCGCTTAGATCATCCAAATATGATATGATTGCCTCTTTATATGGAATGGTAACATTCAGTCCGGAAATAGTTGGATCTGAGAAAATTTTTTCTATCTCATCAATGTTCTGAACATCAAAAATGTCATAAGAAAAATCTGTCAGTTTTTTCTTTTTGAATTTATCCTCAAAATATTTTTTTGAAAAAGAATAGGAGATATTCCTGCCGATTAATCCCAGTTTATGTGTTGTTTCCATAATTCAAAATTAGTAAAAAGGCTGATAAGATTGTAATTTTCAAGAATAATTATTCATTATCTTAAAGGTGAAATTTATCAACCTTAAATGACTGAAAAAAAGTTTGGTTTCTGGATTATTAGGATTTAACTATTTCATTGACAAGCAATATGTTGGTGCGAAATTTGATTTTGTACTGATTGAAATCACCAAATCATTTAGTTATGAAATTTAAAGCTAATTATCTTCTGCTTGCTTCGGCATTTTTTTTTGTAAGCTGTTCAGACAGTCTTGAGCAGGTTATTGAGGAACCTATTAATGAAGCAATTTATCCGCCGGTGGAGAGCAATCCGGCAAATACGAATTATCCTCCCGCTTTTGCCGGACAAACAAGAGCAAACGGCGTCAAAACTACAACTCCTTTTACGAGTGCAATCATTACATCCTCATTAAACTCGCCTTGGGGAATCACAGCTCTGCCGGATGGGCGGCTTCTAGTTACTCAAAAAGGCGGAACCATGAGAATTGTTACCAATACAGGATCTGTAGGAAATCCTATCACAGGAATTCCTTCTGTAAATTCAAACGGACAGGGTGGCTTGCTTGGAGTCTGTATTGATCCCCAATTTTCTTCTAACAGAATGATCTATTGGGTTTTTTCTGAAAATGTTGCAGGAGGAACTGTAACTTCGGTTGCTAAAGGAACGCTTTCAAGTTCTGAAGCAGCCATACAGAATCCTACTGTTATTTACAGAGCAAACCCTTCTTCCTCAGCTGGGAATCTGCATTATGGCGGAAGAATTTTATTTGATCCTACCGGAAATCTTATGATAAGTGTTGGTGAAAGATCAGATTTATCTACAAGACCTTTGGCGCAGTCTGTTACAGCAGCAATTGGAAAGATTATAAGAATTACTAAAGACGGAAATCCTGCGCCGGGAAATCCTGCATTTTCTCAATCGGGAGCATTACCAGAATTATACAGTATAGGACACAGGAATCCACAAGGTATTGCATTGCATCCTGTAACTGGAGAGTTGTGGCAGGGAGAGCATGGGCCCAGAGGCGGCGATGAGATCAACAGGGTCTTACCGGGAAAAAATTACGGGTGGCCTACAATTACGTACGGTATTGAATATAGCGGAGCGGTTATTGGAAGCGGAATTCAGCAGCAGAGCGGAATGGAGCAGCCAGTGTATTACTGGGATCCGGTTATTTCGCCAAGCGGAATGACTTTTTATCGTGGAAACAACATTCTCGAATGGCAGAATAATCTTTTCGTAGGAGCTTTGAGCGGTCAGCATATTGTAAGATTAGTAATTAAAGATAATAAAGTAATGGGAGAGGAGCGTCTGCTTGAAAACGAAGGACAGCGTTTTAGAGATATTGTTCAGGGGACAGACAATGCTTTATATGCAATTACCGATGGAGGGAGACTGTACAAAATTCAGAGACAATAAAGCCTGGAAAGATATTATAATTAAAAGAGAGCCTTTCAAATAAAGGTTCTTTTATTTTTTTGGATCTCTCTAATATTTATAGTAAGCTCAATTTATTTTCTCCAAGAAAGCAAAAGTTTGTTGAACTTGATATTTTCTAAGTTTTTAAGTAACTTTAAAAAAAATAAAAAATATGCAGATAGAAACACGAACGCTGAAAGTGGAAGACTATGATGAGCTGGTAGACACCATGAGAAGAGCCTATCCTCAAATGTCAGAGTACGTCTGGTCAAAAAAAAGTATTGCAAAACTCAATAAAATCTTCGAAGCAGGACAGATCTGTATTACTGTAGATGATAAAATTGCTGCAGTTGCTCTATCTATCATTGTAAATTATGATGAATTTGGTGATGATCATACCTATAGCGATATTACCGGTAATTACACATTCAATACACATATTTCAACAGGAAATGTTTTATATGGAATCGAAATATTTGTAGATCCTCAGTATCGGGAACTGAGATTGGGAAGAAGATTGTATGATGCCAGAAAAGAACTTTGTGAACAGCTCAACCTCAAATCCATCATTCTGGGCGGTAGAATTCCTCATTATCATAAATACAGTCACGAGCTATCACCCAGAGAATACATTAGAAAAGTGAGGGATAAAGAAATGTATGACCCTGTGCTTTCATTCCAGCTTTCCAATAATTTTTTGCCGATAAAAGTTCTTAAAAAATATCTTCCGGAAGATGAAGCTTCCCGTGAAAATGCGGTTTTAATGCAGTGGAATAATATCTATTACAGCAAAAAACCCAACACGATGCAGGATAGTGTTGTGAGACTTGGGCTGGTGCAATGGCAAATGAGGCATTTCAAAGATATTAATGAATTTTATGAGCAGGTAGAGTTTTTTGTTAATGTAATGGGAGATTATAAATCAGATTTTGTACTTTTTCCGGAGCTATTCAATACACCTTTGCTTGCCCCTTTCAATAAGCTTTCGGAGAGAGACAGTATGATTGAGCTGGCAAAGCTGACAGAACAGATTAAAAATAAAATCTCAGAATTAGCGATCAGTTATAATGTCAATATTATTTCAGGAAGCATGCCGATTTATGAAAATAACGAATTGTATAACGTCAGTTACCTGCTGCATCGTGACGGAAGAATAGATGAATACAGAAAAGTGCACATCACACCCAACGAAAGGAAATATTATGGGATGAAAGGCGGAAGTGAAATCAGAGTTTTCGATACCGACTGCGGGAAAATAGGTTTGGTAATCTGTTACGATGTGGAGTTTCCGGAACTGCCGAGAATTCTCGCCGATCAGGGAATGAAAATTCTTTTTGTTCCTTATCTAACTGATACGCAGAATGCATATACCAGAGTTCGTCATTGTGCTGCAGCAAGAGCCATAGAAAACGAATGTTATGTTGCTATTGCAGGATGTGTAGGAAATTTACCGGGAGTAAATAATATGGATATTCAGTTTGGTCAGGCGGCGGTTTTCACGCCTTCAGATTTTGCCTTTCCGTCAAATGCCATAAAGGGAGAAGCAACACCCAATACAGAAATGACCTTAATTGTTGATGTTGATTTGAATTTGCTGAAAGATCTTCACTATAATGGTTCAGTTCAGATTTTGAATGATCGCAGGAAAGATTTGTACGAAACATATTTAAGGTAAATTATAATTCTAAAATGAAAAAAATAGGAATAATCGGTTGTGGCTGGCTGGGTTTAAGATTAGCCGAAAAATGGAATTCGGTTTTTGAAATATTTACTACGACAACAAATAGCGAAAAAGCAGAAGTCTTAAAGGTAAGAAATCTCAATCCCACGATCGTAAGTTTTCCGGATGATAAAATCATTGACAATATCAATCAATGGGAAAATATTTCAGATCTGGATGCTGTAATTATTACTGTTCCGTTTTCTCATAAAAGATATTCAGAAGAAACTTTACAAAATCGGTTTCAGAATTTATTTTCATTCATTGGAGATTATGACAAACAAATGTTTTTCATGAATTCCACGGGAGTCTATCCAGATCAGCTAAAAGAATTTTCAGAAGAAGATTTGCCTTCCCAACAAGTTACGGAAGAAAGAATAATTAAAGCAAAATATCCGCAGATCAATATTTTGAGATTGGCTGGTTTAATGGGAGACAACAGATTGTTGAGCAATTATAATGTATCAGATACAAATGCACGAGTCAATCACATCCATTACGAAGATATTGCTTTGGTGATAGAATTGATGATCAATCAGAGGCTGCATTCAAAATTATACAATGTTGTAGCTCCCATTCATCCGACTAAAGCTGAAGTAATTTCCAGCCAAAAAAATCTTCCTTTGCCCGATGAATTCAATCCTGAAAACAGAATTATTTCTTCAGAAAAAATCATTTTAGAGCTTGGATATAGCTTTAAGTATCCTGATCCGAAGTCTTTTCATCTCAAAAAAAATGATTAAATACAAAAGCTCACTTCAAAAACGAGGTGAGCTTATATTTTATATGTTTTTCAGATTAAATTACCTTTAATGCAGATTCCAGAGCTAATTCTATCATGGGTTTTAAAGCTCTTTCTCTTTCGTCAGCAGAAATTTGTTCATGAGTAGGAATAATATCCGAAACGGTGAGAATAGTCGCTGCATTTTTCCCTAATTGTTTAGCATTGGCAAACAAACCGAAAGCTTCCATTTCTACAGCAGGACAGTTGTATTTTGTAGCAATTTCAGGAACGGCAGGATCTTTTCTGTAAAAAATATCACTGCTGTGAATATTGACAGGTCTTGATGCTAATTCCAGTTCTTTTGAAGTCTCATTGATGATGTCATAAATGTTTCCCTGGTGTGAAAGGATATCTTCCTCAAATCCCCATGCAAATTTTGCATACGTACTCTCGCTTGCTGCATTTTCCACGTTCAGGAGATCAAATAATTTCACATCATTAGAATATCCGCCGCAGGTTCCGATTCTGATGATTGTATCTACCTCGTATTCCGTAAAAAGTTCAAAAGAATAAATTCCGATGCTTGGAAAACCCATTCCGCTTGCACCAACGGTAATTTCTTTGCCTTTATAAGTTCCTGTATAATAAAAAATGCCTCTTGTCTGACTGACCAATTTTGCATTTTCAAGGAAATTTTCTGCGATATATTTTGCTCTTAAAGGATCTCCCGGTTGTAAAACTACTTTTGCGATTTCTCCTTTTTTGGCACTGATGTGAATGCTCATTTTTTTAATTTAAAAATTTTCACAAAGATAATAATTAACTGAATTATCAGACTCAGGTATTTTTAATGTATTTTCATCATATCTAGTAAAAATTTTTTGATAAGGTCGAATATTTTTTTAGGAGCTTTTTCCCGCTTTCCGCTGTATCTTTTTTGCGGCGGCTCCGTTTCACTTCGCCGCCACAAAAAAGGATGCCGCTGCAATCGGGGCTAGAATTCAGGTTTTTCATCAAAAGACATCTTTAAAAGATGATAAAATCAACATGTTAAAATTCAGATAATTCGGAAAAAATTTTAAATTTGTTCAGCAATGCAAAATAAATCTCCATTTTTAGATACAATTTTACAACTCAGAAAAGACGGCTCACTGATCGTCTATTCAGATCTTCACCAAACTTCTGCAAAAGAAGAACAGGATGCAGCAGATTATCTTCAATCAGAATTTGAAAGAGAAAGACTCAATTTTCTTGCAGATACAATATCATTTAGCAAAAATGCAGCAATTTGGGCGGCAAAAGTTGTTTATCATAGTGCACAGTTGTACCTTATAAGAAAAGATACGACAAAAGATTTGCAGAAATTAATTGTAGATTTTCAGAGTGAAAAAGATATTTCGGCAATTATTTCGGCAGATTTAACTTTAAGATTTTTACCGCAAATTTATGATGCATTACAGGTTGCAGATTCCGAAGATCCATTGATTAAAATGCTGGAAAATATTTTAAAACAGTTTCACTATTCAGCGGTTGGATGTGATCTGGATCTTGAAGAAATCAACTGGGAAGAAGAGTTAAAAGACAAAACTTACCGAAAACTATATCTCGAAAGAATTGTTGAGAAAAAAGATTATAAACTTGCTGAAATTCCATACATCAATCAATTACTGATTGCGGAATTTGGCATTTATAAAGATATTTATTGGAAAGAACTGAAAACAACAGAAAACTAACCTTTGCTCACTTAGTTAAGTGAAACGCCTTAGCGAACTTAAAAACAGTTAGTAGTCAAAAAAAACTTTGCGGACTTTGCGTTTAAAAAACAGTTGCAATTAAAAAAGAAGTCAATAATTACAATAAAAAAACAAATGACTCAAAATATAGAAAAATTAAACAAGGTTTTAGCCTTCGTAAAAGATACATTTGTCGGAAAAAATGACGTCGTCGATTTATTGGGAATCTGCCTTTTGGCAAGAGAAAACGCATTTTTGTACGGACCTCCCGGAACCGCAAAATCTGCCATTGTAAGAACGTTGGCAAAAACAGTAAAAGACGGAAAAAATTTCGAATATTTATTAACCCGTTTTACCGAGCCGAACGAAATTTTCGGTCCTTTTGATATCAGAAAATTAAAAGAAGGAGAATTATTAACCAACACAGAAGGAATGATGCCCGAAGCATCCATGGTTTTTCTGGACGAAATCTTCAATGCTAATTCAGCCATTCTGAATTCCCTGTTGATGGCTTTAAATGAAAAGATTTTTAAAAGAGGAAAAGAAACCAAGCATCTTCCCGCGCTCATGTTCGTGGGAGCAAGCAACGTTCTTCCTGAAGATGAAGCCTTGAACGCGTTGTTCGACCGCTTTCTGATCAGAATTAATGTAGATTATGTTCATCCCGATCTTCTTCAGCAGGTACTTTTAGCCGGAAGAAAACTGGAAAACAATACCGAAACAGAAACTCCGGAAATTCTCTCCCACGAAATAAAAGAACTTCAGAATTTGTGTAAAACAGTCGATCTGAGACCGATTTACGAAGTATATTTAAATACAATCATCAATCTCCGAAATACAGGAATTGCTATTTCTGATCGTAGAGCCGTAAAATTACAGAACCTCATCGCAGCAAGTGCTTTAATTTGTGGCAGAAACGAAGCCATTTTGTCAGATTTGTGGGTGCTGAAACATATTTGGGATACCGAAGAACAGATTGAGATTTTAGAAGGCATCATCAACAGAACGATTGAAATAGATGACAACCCCAAATCTCATCCTCAGGCAATGCAAAACAAAACGCCGAATCCGGAAGAAGTGATGAAAGATGTAAAAATCCTGATTGAAAGATGGAATCAGGGTTCTTTAAGTTTTGAAGAGCAGAACGTGATCAAAGATAAACTAAGATATCTTCAGACGCGATGCGAGTGGATCAGAAATCCTGAACAGAAACAGTACATTCAACAGGAAATTGAAAGTCTATGGCAAAAGATCCTTCAAACAGTCTAAAAGAGTTCTGGGCAGAAATTCCGCGTGCAGATGAAGATTTTCTGGGTTCCATCCGTGACTGGAAAAATGTTCAGATTGCCTTGGAGGAAGACGTAGTTTGGCTGAAAGGTTTTACCGACGAACAGGCTGTTTCATCTGAAATTCAGCAGTTGCCTAATTTTCTGCTTTATGAATTAAGAGACGGACTTTTATTCAGGAAAGAGGCTCTGGTTCCAAGCAAAAAAATGAGAACGGCTTTGCTCTGGACTCCTATTGATAAAGCTTTAAGGCTAAAATTTCCTATTTCCAACAATAATTTTTTTGGAATTGATGGAAAAATTGAAGTCAAACTGAAACCCAGCGAAGAAGAGCATCCTGCAACGGTTTTATTATGTTCGATTGCTGAAATTAAGGATGTAATGATAACCTTGCCTAAATTTAAATTAGAAAAAATCAACTGGATTGTGGTTGGAAATAAGGCACTGTTTACCGGAATACCATTACTTAGTTTCCCTGGAAAAACATTTTGGGAGAAGGACGGACATTTTTTGCCAACCGGTTTTGATTTTGAATTTAAAAATCTGAGTGTTTTATTGCAGAAAAAGTACAATGAATGTGATGAAAAATGGCTTTTATGGAACGAAAGCGGAAATGTTTTGCATCTTAATAAAGATGATTTCCGGAAGTTATCTGTAAGTTCATTTCGTTTAACAGAAAAATCTTTGGAATGGATGTAAAAGAGTATTTTCAGTCGTACGAGGATTTTATTTGGGAATGGACAACCGATGAGGATATTCAGGATGATAGCGAATATAACGAAAATAATCTCATCTCTATTCCTGATATTGGCGTTATTGCCTATCGTTCTTATATTATAGAAGTTCTCAATACTTTGGAGAACGGGCTGCCTTTGTTTAGTCCTTTTTTGTTGGTTCTTTATGCTACAAACGAGGGATATATTGATTTAATAAGTCTTGAGAATTTGCTTAGGAAAAATCCCAAGAGCTCAGTAAAGTATATTGGAGATTTTATTGATCCTTCGGTAAGATTTTTAAATAATCTCAATCATCTGCCTTCAAATTATAAAAAAGGACAAAACCGGATTTTATTAATTCAGACTTTGTTTACTGATGATTTCAATTCAATTAGCGTTCGTACCTCTAAAGAAATTCTGTCAGAACTTAAAAAATCTCCTTTTTTAATAGGTGCTTCGGCAAATAAAATCGAAATAACGATTGCTAAATTTTCCAGAGACTTAAGGGTTTTGAACAGTTTAAATAGTAAATTTCCAACAACAGAATCTATTATTAATGCAATGAAAGGCATTATTGATATTCCGGAACTGGAAGATGAAGTCGTGGAAGAAGAAACCACCGTTGAAACTGATAAAGATTTTATTCAGGAACTCATTGAAGAGCCGAAAACATTTCAGATCGGAAGCTTAATTAAAAGAATCTGGAGCGGTCTGAAAATTCCGATGCGTCATCTTTCGCCGGGAGAACAGCCGATTGGAGGAATCTCGGATATAACCAACAAGGGTGATTTCAACAAAATGCTTTTGTCAGAATTTGCCAATGAGGATGAGGTTTTTATGAACCGTATTGCGAACAATGAAGCGTTGTTTATTCAAAGGGAAATTCCACCTGAAGAAAATATTTTTGAAAGAATTATTTTAATTGATACTTCCCTGAAAAACTGGGGAACCCCAAAAGTTTTGGCGTTTGCATCGGCAATTGCAGTTATCAAGCATCCAAAAGCGTATTCAGAATGTAAAGTTTTTGCATTAGGAAATGATATTTTCCCGATTTCTCTTAACAGGGTAGAAGAGGTAATAGAAAACCAAAATCATGTAAGTCCGGTTCTGGAAGTTTCAGAAACACTCGAAAAGTTTTTTAGCGAAGAGCATACAGAGAACGATCTGGAAGTATTTTTCATCACTAATCAGGAGAACTTAAATCATCAAAAAATTCAGAAAGTTATTCATGAAAACAGAGACCGTCTGAAATTTTTGGTGACGACTTCCGCAAATGGTGAATTGAACTTTTACAAGCACCATAAAGGGACGAGAAAACACATTCAGAAAATCATGCTGCCATTGCAGGAATTGTGGGCAAATCCGCCGAAAAAGACCCATAAAAGTGATAATTTGCATAGAAGAAGATTAAAAGCAACTGATGTTCCGATAAATTACCCGATTTTGTTTCCGATACCAATAAACAAGATTGCTGCATTTTTATATGAAGGTGAATTTTTCATTTTAAGTGCTAAAAAACAGCTTTTGAAAACTTATCTTTCAGATAATTATTACAATCGGGAATATTATGACCAATATAGAATTCATCGTGGATGTGAGGTTTTGATCGAAAATATTTCGGTAAAACCGAGAGGTCAGTTTGCATTGGCAAAAAATAAACAGCAGCATTTTATTTTATGTCAGTATCAGTCAGATAA
The DNA here is from genome assembly GCF_007474545.1 of Chryseobacterium binzhouense. Lineage (GTDB taxonomy): Bacteria > Bacteroidota > Bacteroidia > Flavobacteriales > Weeksellaceae > Chryseobacterium > Chryseobacterium binzhouense. Next base: position 167,688 of record NZ_VKOG01000004.1, on the reverse strand, counting down.
AAAACTGATTTCTAAACTCAATCTGAATACAAAAGAATATTCTGAACTAAATTTATCTGAGCATAAAATTCCGTTGAATTTTGAAGTAAATTATTTCAACAGAAAATTTTATCTGAGAAATGATGATTCACCATGGATTTTTGAAATAAATATTGACGGACAGATATCTTTAGAATCGGTAAAGAATGATCCTGAAATAACCAAAAGCAACACAAAAGTAAAAACGGAATTGGAAAGATTGCAATATGGTTCTAATAAACTTCTGAGTAATTTTAATTTCATAGGAATCAATGGTACAAAAGATTTGGTTATATCTAAATATGCATTGGAACCTGATTACAACGAAGCATTAATTTTAACAAAAAACAAATCAAAGGTTGAAATATTCGCAACAAAAAATAAGAACAAATTTACTTTTTCTGAAGGCAGTGAAATTATCACAGACTCTCGTGGAATGATGACTTTCAATAGCAGTAACAAAAACATTCCTGCTTTTTACATCCCGACTTCCATTCAACGATATTTGGCAATCGGAACCAAAACTGAATTTTCAGGCTCAGAATATTTTCTTCCGCAGGAAAATCTGCTGAAAATGAAGACAACAGAGCAAATGTATGAGGAATATCTAACGCCTTTTATAGATCAAATTTTGGATTATGGAATTTAGAATTAAACCTTTTCCGAAAAATTCTTATCCGAAAAGAGGACTTTTAATCAAAGGTTCTGCACCGTATTTATGGCTTCGGGAAATGGATCTTTTAAATATTGATCTGGATGAAGTCCGTTCATTCCCGGTTCCTTCAGATGAGCCGAATGTTTTGTACGGATGTTTCCTGGTTTTCAAAAATCTGGCTCCGAATGAAATCGGAAAAAATTCTTACGTTCAATGCGTTGAAAACAAATTTTTCATTCCGGAAAACACCATTTTTTATCCTAAAGTAAATCCTGAAGAATGGCAGAATATTGAAGCGCAATACCTCATCATGCATCCCGAATTTGGTTTGGTGAAGTTAAATGAAGAAATCGACTGGCTTTCTCTCATTCAGTATCCGGAATTATCAGCCGAGACAATTCGTAAACCTTTGAACGGAGTGGGAATTCCTTCCGAAATCAGGAGTTTTATGGTTGAAATGGATGACGAAAAAGTTCTGGAGTCACTGGAAAAGCCGCAAACTGAAGAAGAATGGATGAAAAACCTGCCTTTTGACATGAAAAAAGTGATGGCAGGTAACAAAAAAGAAATCGAAAAATATTTAAAATATATTGAAAAATATCCCGACAGAGCAGTTGAACTTGGCGTTCCGCTTGATATTATGGGAACTTCAAGAGGAGATGGTTTCAGCAAATTCAGATTTGGAAATTCGTGGTGGAATAAAATTTTTGGAGAAAGCAATTCATCAAAAAGTTCAGGTTCAGAAAAATACCGCTGGGTTTTTTGGATGTTTTTGATTGTACTGGCTTTAGCAAGAATCGGGTTTTATCTTAATAAAGATGAAAATCAAGCCGGAGAGAAGAAATTTGTTGGCAATGTTGAAAGTCAAAAAGAAGCCGAAAATATTTTAGCATTCAAATCGGGAGTTACAGAGATCAACCAAAAAATAGATTCTCTATACAGAAAAAGGAGAGGAAAGCTGATGAATGATTTTACAATGGCTCAATCTGAATCTTTCCGTGGGAAATCAATGAAAGAAGTAGAAAAAGACATTCAAAAATACCGGGAAGACGAAAAAAAATCAAAAGATTCGCTGAAAGGAATTTACAGCCTGAAAATAGAGGAAGTTGTTGTCAGAAAAATGCAGAAAGTTCAGGATGAAGTTTTAGATTCACTTAAAAAGTCCGGCACCGGAAATCAGGCAGATGAAGGCGTATTTAAATCTGTTCTTACGAAAAAACAAAAAATGATGGAAGATTCTCTGGGGAGATTTTACGGAACCATTGAGCCAGTATCTGAGATTCCGGAAAATCCTCAGTCTTATCTGGAAGGAAATAATGTGTCGTCAGATGATCAACCTGAAAGCGTTTCGCTTTCTGAAATTTTAGGACTGATTGTTTTGATAGCAGGAGGAATTGCGCTGTATTTCAGGCTCTTTAAAAAGAAACAGATTCATTTGGGAGGTGATAATCTTTCTCAGGGAATGAAAGTATTTCTTATGGTTCTGCTTGTGGCAATGCTGGTTTATATTTTTTATCCTTTGGTAGAAATGTTCGGCTACAACTGGCTGTTCTGGATACTCGTGATTGCAGTTATACTGGTGCTTTATCGTCTTTTCAGTGAAGACAAAACCATTTTAAATACCGATAAAGATGAATAAGCAGAAGTATATAGACAAATTTATGGCTGCATTTTTTATTCTGGCAATCTTCAAACTGATCGGAATATTTGCGCAGCTTTTTCACAAAAGTTTCTGGAGTGTAGTGGGAACTTTAGTGCTGTTTCTCGTAATTGCATTCATTGTTTTTTTAGTTTTAACATCTTTAAAAGATAAAGAAAAAAACTCTTCAGGAAGAAAAAGATCAGGCAATGGCAGTTTTTATCTGGAATCAGCATTATTTGATAAACTGAGAAATAAGTATGAAGAACTGGCGCAGAAATATATTGATGAAAAAGAATATACCCGTGCGGCAAAAGTATATATGAATTTGCTTCAGGATAATTATCGGGGCGCAAAAACGCTGGAAGAAGGCGGTTTATATAATGAGGCAGCAGTTATTTATCTTAAAAAGCTAAAAAATAAATCTGAAGCTGCCTATTGCTACGAAAAAGCAAAACAGTTTCATAAATCTATAGATTTATACAAAGATTTAGGGCAGAAAGAAAAAGTAGGAGATTTGTATAAGCAGCTGAATGATATGGAAAATGCCAATACATATTATCAGATGGTGGTAGATGATTATGTGAATAATAACCAAATGTTGAAAGGCTCTCTTATTTATAGAAAAAAAATGGAAATGCCTGAAAAGGCACAGGAAATTCTTTTGAAAGGCTGGAATGAAAGTAAAGATGCCTTCAATTGCCTGAATAATTATTTTGTGAATATTAATGATGTGGATATGTTGAATGATAAAATTCAGGAATTATATAAAGTTACTCCCGCAGAAAAGAAACTGACTTATCTGGAAGCGATGAAACATGAGTTTAAAAAAGATCATAAGCTTCAGTCTGTAACGAGGGATATTGCTTACGAGATTATTGCTGAAAATGCAGATAAAAATTCTTCTATTGTTAATGAGCTGAAATATTTTAATCCGTCTGATGAGATTATTCTGAAAGATATTTCAAGGTATAAAACAGGAAAGAATAAAATTTTTAGAAATTAAAGGGATTGCCTTTTATGCAATAAAAAAAACCGCCGGTTGGCGGTTTTTCATGGTTATCAGAGTTTAGATTATTCTCTGTTTTTTACTAATACCCAACCGGAGTATTTCATTAGGGTACTGTTTTTATCATTTTCATTCCATGTTACAGAAAACCAATAGTTTCCGGTAGGCACTTTTTTGTTTCCGGAAGTTCCGTCCCATTTATAATTTTTAGATTGATCAGCATGGAAAATCATATTTCCGTATCTGTCATATACATCAAAAACCAGATTTTTCTTATTGGCTAATGCAGAATAATCTATTGAGTCGTTATATCCGTCACCGTTTGGAGTAATAACATTGATGATATTAGGAACAACAATAGAAATTTCAATCGGAGTACAATCATACAGGTCTTTTACATAAATTTTATGATCACCTCTTTTCAGATTACTAAAGACATTAGAATCCTGCCAATTAATGTTGTCTATTGAATATTGGTAAGGTGATGTCCCTCCGTTTACATTGATGGTAACAGTGGTATTTGAAATACTTACACTGGTAATTACAGGATTTTCAGCCGGATAAATTCTCACCGTCTGCATAGAAATACAGTCTCCTGTTTTTAGTTTTACCCAATAAGTTCCCACTCCTACATTCGAAATAGTTTGTGTAGTAGCTCCCGTGCTCCATTCGTATCCGCTGAATCCTGCTCCTGCATCCAGTGTGGTTCTGTCTTCCATGCATATTGTTTTATCTTTCAATACGGTAGAATAAACCGGTGGAATAACTTCCAGAGTAATTTTTGCAATATTATAACATCCGTTATTATCTGTTACTCTTACGTATACGAATGAGTTGGGCGCAATAAAATTTAGAGGATTTAAAATTTCATTGGTTTGATTAACAGCATCAGTCACAGAAGGATAAAACTTTTTGGTTGTTCCCGATTGTGATGTTACATTGGCGATGGTAAGATTAAAAGATGCCGTTTTTGATTCGGTATCTAAAGTACAAACTCTTAAAGTAGTATCGTTTACTGCAAATGAGGGGTAAAAACTTAAGGTAATCGCTGCGGAGTCAGAACATCCCTCTGTGGTAGTTACCAAGGCATAAATTGTTCCTTGAGCAGAAAGATATTGTGCCGGATTTGAGATCTGAGAAGTTCCCGCATTAAGATCTGACATAGACGGATAATATTTAATCGTCACATTTGTACCGGAAAATACATTGGCAGTAGTAAGATTAAAAGTAGCCTGTCCGCTTTGATTATTGTTGCAGGCATAAATAGTTACATCATTAGCAACAATATTGCCTTGTTTAAATTTAAATGTACCAATTTGTCTGCAAGAATTAAGAGGATTATTGGGATTAGCAGGATCCTGATAATGAATACTGTAATAATAAACTGTAGTTGTATTTACCGTTTGCGGAGTGGTAATTGGGTTTGCCCCTGTCAGCGCATCATTTTGAGAAGTATGATACGAAATCGTAAAATTTGGATTTGAATTTAAAATTCCCGTAGAAAGTGTATTGAAATTAAAAACTGCAGGGCTTACACAGATAAGAATTTCTCTCGGATCATTAGGATTTGTTGCAGCAACTCCTGGAGGTACAAAAGGATTGGGCTGAAGCGCAGGATTTGTAAACGGTGAAGCTAAGGTTGCGGTTCCGCCCCAGGTTAATGAAAAAGGTGCTGTAGTTGAGCTTCCCGCACCTACCCAGTTATCAATATACAAGTAATAGGTTTGTCCAGCAGTCACATCAAGATATTGGCAGTAAGGTGTGAGCGAACCTCCAGCTGCATTGGTTATTGTACTGGTCATATTCAGTCCTGTAGATGCGCCGACTCCAATAACTGTTGCTGCGTTACAGCGAATGGGAGATCCGAGTGCTCCGCAGGAAGCATTGGGTCCGTAAATAGCCCAGTCGTAATCCGCATTTGGATCTGTTGGTACGAGATCAAACGTCAGTGTTCCGCTTGTAGCAATGGTAAGTTTATACCAGATCGAATTGTGTTCACCACTGGTGAGACAGCCTCCCAACGATTCATTAACGTTTCCAATTCCGGAAGGACTGTAGGTTATGGTAGAATTTCCGCAGACTGATAATGCAGTAGAGCAATCTGCCTGAGCGAAAAAAGATGATGAAACACAAAAAAGAATAAATAGTAGAATTTTTTTCATATTTAATTGATTTTAAGGTTAAAAGGTATTTCAAATATAATGAATTTTAATTAAAAATCACTTTTTTAGGATAAATAATATCATTTAAATAAGAAAAAATACTTTCTGTTATTAATCTTTTAGTAATATGTGGTATTATTTGATGCTTGTAATATTTCCATATAAGTTTTCAAGATGCAGTATCTTGTGAAACGGACTTTTTACTGAGTCTAAATGTTCCCGATCCTGAATAAAAGTATATCTTGAGGCAATAGAATTCATATCCGATACAATCACAAGCCAGCATTCATCAACAGTATTGTCGTAGTAGGGGAATTTCTCATTTTTCTTTTCAATCAGTTCTACAATTTTTTCAGAACACAGCTCATCAAACAAATTCATATTGTATTCATGGGTAATAAACACGTTTCTTCGGTGGGATGATTTGCGAAGACTTTTTACGTTCCCGAAAGGTTTTTCTTTTTTGATGCTTTTATAAATGTTTACAATCATTTCCTGTTGTTTTTCGAGACTCTCAAGCCGGAGATGCGGATGAAATTCCAAAAAATAAACGCCACGATATTTCGCAGCGTTTTCCTGTTCCAGTAATATTTCAGCCTGACGGAAAATTTTATTCAGATTGCTTTCAATTTTTTTCATTTCGAGATGATTGATCACTTCTGTAAGTTCAATTCCGATTTTTTTATCATTCAATTTAGCAATGAAATCAGGGCTTTCGCAAGTCAGGTTTTCAAAAGTGATTTCGGGAAAATGATGCATAAATGAATTCAGCAAAAGAATTTCTGTCTTTTTCTTATATTTTTCACGTTCGTGAAGCTGCGACTCATCTATGGTACGATGATATTTTTCAATAGGCTTTTTTTTCAAATGCTTATTGAGATAATACAAACTGAGATTTTTTACCAAATCTTCTTCAGAAAACGCTCTTTTCATGGTGCTGTATTTAAAATGAATACTTACACAAAATCTGGAAATTAGTTTTGAAGGTTTTGATTATCAAAAAATTACATTTAAAGGTAAAGAAAATTATTATTCTGTACAGCTTTTTAAAATAATTTATTAAATAATTAATACAGAGTTTATTTTCTTATTCAATACCTTTGTTTCTTTTTAACACAAACAAATGATTTATGGATTTTAAAAATTATACAGTACCTTACAGCATCAACCCTAAATATTCTACGAAAGTTGCTTATTTCTCCATGGAATTTGGCATTGAACAGGTCTTGAAAATCTACTCCGGCGGATTGGGATTTTTGGCAGGTTCTCACATGAGAAGCGCTTATAATCTTAATCAGGATCTCGTGGGAATAGGAATTTTGTGGAAGTTTGGCTATTATGATCAGGCAAGAAATCACGATCAGACTTTACAGCCGGTCTGGACAAAAAAAATGTATAGTTTTCTGGAAGATACCGGGATAAAATTTCAGATTGAAATTCACAGTGCTCCGGTTTGGGTAAAAGTCTGGTATCTGGATCCTGAAATTTTCAATACTGCACCGATGTTCTTCCTTTCTACAGACGTTCCGGAAAATGATCATATCTCAAAAACCATTTGTCACAGATTATATGATGCCAACGAATCTACAAAACTGGCTCAGTACATCTTGTTGGGTAAAGGTGGTGCTAAACTTCTGGATGAAATGAATATTGAACGGGATGTTTATCATCTCAACGAGGCACACGGATTACCTGCTGCTTTTCATCTCCTCAAAAAATATAATGGAAATTTAAAAAAGGTAAAACAGAAATTAGTTTTTACCACTCATACTCCCGAAGAAGCCGGAAACGAAAAGCATAATCTGAAATTATGCTATGATATGTCTTATTTTTCAGGATTAAGCATTGATGAAGTGAAGGAGCTTGAAGGTAGTGAAGGGGAAATGTTCAATCATTCACTTTGTGCTTTGAAAATGGCAAGAATTGCCAACGGTGTTTCTAAACTTCATGGTGAAGTTTCCAGAGCAATGTGGAGCAAATACAGAGGAATCTGCGAAATTACCTCAATTACCAATGCACAGGAATTCAAATACTGGGGCGATAAGGAATTGTATATTGCTAAAGACGAAAACAATCACACGATCTTTGATTACCGCAAAAAATTGCTGAAAAAAAGGTTATTTAAAATTGTAGCAGATCAGACGGGAGATTTATTTGATCCGAATATTTTTACCATTGTATGGGCAAGAAGATTTGCAGGTTACAAAAGAGCAGATTTGCTTCTTCATGATAAAGAAAGATTCAGAAAGCTGCTGAATAACCCGAAATATCCTGTACAGATCATTTGGGCAGGTAAACCATATCCGATGGATTATACCTCTATTTCCACCTTTAATACGTTGGTGGAAGAAAGCAGTAATCATAAGAATATGGCTGTACTTACGGGTTATGAGCTGGCTTTAAGCAAATCTTTGAAACAAGGTTCGGATCTGTGGCTCAACAATCCCAGAGTTCCGAGGGAAGCTTCGGGAACTTCAGGAATGACGGCTGCAATGAACGGTTCTGTGAATCTTTCTACCGATGACGGCTGGATTCCAGAGTTTGCTAAACATGGCGTAAATTCTTTTGTTGTTCCAAAGGCAGATTACATGAATATGAGCATTTATGAACAGGATAATTATGATCTCAACACATTATATGATATTTTGGAGAACGAAGTACTTCCTATATATTATGATAAGCCAGATCAATGGAGAAAGATTCAGCATAATTCAATGAAAGATGTAAAGGATTATTTCAACAGCGATAGAATGGCAGACGAATACTACAGTAGTTTATATAACCATAAATCGTAGTGATCTAATATTTAAACTAAAAAAATCGGTCTGAATACTTTCAAACCGATTTTTTTATTGAAGTTGTTTAAAGTAAATTAAAATTCACTTTGTTGCAAACTCTTTTGGAGTTTTATCTGTGTAGAAATAATGTTTAAAAACATTCTGCGTTCCGTAGGAACGCTATCTATTTTAGACAAGTTCATTAAGATTTTTTAGTAGAAACACCTATTTCATATACGCTCGCATGTTTCAGATATTTTGATCGTTCCCGTGATGTCACCGACTCAAACTGATCATTTTTTAAAACTATAATCGGATCTTCTGCATTTTCCAGCTCAAAGTTGGCCAAATATCTTTCATCGGGCGGTGATTCTTCCAATTTTGCTTTTATTTTTTGCAGTTCGTCAGCATATTGTCTGAAAGCTTCATCTGATGAATGAATAAATTTATATTCGGGACCGGCTTTTACAGAATAATGAAGTTTCTTTTCCAATAAGTCAGCTTCATTGCTGACCTCCGGATTGTCATTTCCGTCTTTGAAGGCTACCTCAACCAATTCACCGTTTTCGGTCTGAGCATAGTTTTCGGCATCATCGAAATTTGAAAAACCGGTGTATAAAATCTGATCTTCCAGATCATAACGATTTAGTTTTCTTTCGTTGTCTTTAGTTTCCATAATTATTGACTTTAATACTTACAGTTATTCAATTTTTTTGCCAAAACCTGATGCTTGAGATTTATCATGGATTTAATAAAATGTTTATCTTTGGAATTCAGTACAATTTTACAATGAAAAAACTCATCCTCACACTTAGTCTTGCAGTTGTATTTCACAATTTTGCAGCTCAGGAAATTACATTAGATAAAATATATTCTGGATATTACCGCGGAAAAGGAATTGCCGGAATTACCTCCATGAAAAATGGCGAAAATTATCTCGTCATTGAAAAGGGAGGAATTGCTAAATATTCCTACAAAAATTCTCAAAAAGAAGGAAATCTTGTTGATGGTAATTTTGAAAGCTATGAATTTTCTGATGATGAATCTAAAATTCTTTTGTTGAAAGAAAGCCAGCCGATTTACAGGCATTCATTTTTAGGAATGTATGATGTAAAAGATTTGAAAACAGGAAAAACAATCACTCTGAATGAGGGAAAACCTGTTCAGGAACCCAGATTTTCTCCTGATGCTTCTAAAGTAGCGTTTGTAGCTGAAAATAATTTGTATTATCAGGATCTTTCTTCAGGCAAAATTACACAGATTACTCAGGATTGCAAGAAAAATGAAATTCTCAACGGATTAGCAGACTGGGTTTACGAAGAGGAATTTGGTCATGCAAGATTATATGAATGGACCAAAAATTCTGATGCTGTCGTTTTTGTAAAGTCTGACGAAAAAGAGGTTCCGGAAATTTACATTCCGATCTATGGAAAAATGCTTTATCCTGCAGAGATGAGGTATAAATATCCTAAAGCCGGAGAAAAAAATTCAGTAGTTTCTGCCCATATTTTTAGTCTTAGCAGCGGAAAACTGAGCAAAATAAACCTTAACAGTTTCAAAAATTATTATATCCCTAATGTAATACAGACTTCTGCTGCCGACGAGATAGTTCTTGTGACTTCTCAAAGAACGCAAAATGCATCAGATGTTTTGAAAGTAAATACCAAAACCGGAGAAGTAAAAAAACTTTTTACGGAAACAGATGATAAGTGGATTGATACAGATAATATTACCTTAGAATTTTTGGATGACAATTCGTTCTTGTGGGGATCTGAAAGAGATGGTTTCCGACATTTATACTGGTATGACAAAGATGGTAAACTTAAAAAACAGGTTACCAAAGGAAATTGGGAGGTGACAGATTATTATGGTTTTAATCCTAAATCTAAAGAAATCTACGTTCAGACTACAGAAAAAGGAAGTATTAATAAAGTAGTTTCAAAAATCAGTATTGAAAACGGGAAAGCTCAGCTGATTTCCAATGCTGAAGGAAATAATTCTGCCAATTTCAGTAAAAATTACAATTATTTCATTGAGACTTCTTCTACAGCTTCAAAGCCTTATACTTTTGTTTTGAAAGACGGAAACGGAAAAGTAGTAAAAGAGCTTCAGAATAATGATGAACAGCTTAAAAAACTACAGTCTGATAATTTTTCGGTAAAAGAGTTTATCACAATTCCCAACTCAGCGGGAGATCAGATGAATGCGTGGATTATTAAACCGAAAAATTTTGATCCTAAGAAAAAATATCCGCTTTTCATGTTTCAGTATTCGGGACCGGGATCGCAGCAGGTTGCCAATTCCTGGGACAACGGGAATGCGCTTTGGTTTGAAATGCTGGCGCAGAAAGGCTATATTGTTGCCTGTGTAGACGGAAGAGGAACCGGCTATAAAGGAGCAAGATTTAAAAAAGTAACCTATAAAAATCTTGGAAAATACGAAATAGAAGATCAGATTACCGCAGCAAAATGGTTCGGAAATCAAAGTTATATCGACAAAACGAGAATCGGAATTTTCGGATGGAGTTTTGGCGGATATATGGCAAGTCTTGCGATGACGAAAGGGGCAGATGTTTTCAAGATGGGAATTGCAGTAGCTCCTGTAACCAACTGGAGATATTATGATTCGGTATATACTGAAAGATTTTTGCTGACTCCTCAGGAAAATCCGGAAGGATATGATGACAATTCTCCGACAACGCATGCAAAATTGTTGAAAGGAAAATTTTTATTGATCCACGGAACTGCAGATGATAACGTACATTTTCAAAATTCAATGGAGTTTTCTGAAGCTTTGATTCAAAATAAAAAACAGTTTGATTTTATGGCATATCCTGATAAAAATCACGGCATTTATGGCGGACAGACCAGACCTCAGCTTTACCAGAAAATGACAGATTTTATTTTAGAAAATCTTTAAACAGGATCTTTAAAGAAAACATTAATATTAAGCTGCCTCATAGAATTGAAGCAGCTTAATTGTTTTTTACTATAAAGACAATTGTAAAGGTAGTAGATATTCACTCTGATTATATTCATATTAAATTGATTATCTTTGCACCCAGAAAATTCAGTGTCAAAAAAATGTCAACAATTCAGAAAACTGCCGCATTTCATACTCTTGGCTGCAAACTCAATTTTGCAGAAACTTCTACGATCGCCCGTCAATTGACGGATGCCGGGTATGAAAAGGTGAGTTTTGACGAAAAAGCTGATATTTATGTCATCAATACCTGTTCGGTGACCGAAAATGCAGACCGAGAATGCAAACTTCACGTAAAAAGGGCAATGAAAGCCAATGCCGAAGGTTTGGTGGTGATTGTTGGATGTTATGCACAACTGAAACCGGAAGAAATTTCACAGATTGAGGGAGTGGATTTGGTTTTAGGAGCAAAGGAGAAATTCAATATTCTGAGTTATCTTGATGATCTGCAAAAATCTCAGAACGAAGGCATCGTGCATTCATGTGAAATTGAAGAGACAGATTTTTTCATTGGAAGTTATTCTATTGGTGACAGAACGAGAGCTTTTCTGAAAGTTCAGGATGGATGCGATTATAAATGTACTTATTGCACAATTCCTTTAGCCAGAGGGATTTCCCGTTCTGATACTATCGGAAATGTTCTGAAAAATGCCAGAGAAATTGCTGAAAAGGGAATTAAAGAAATTGTGTTAACCGGGGTAAATATCGGAGATTACGGAAAAGGAGAATTCGGAAATAAAAAACATGAGCATACTTTTCTGGATCTCATTTCTGAGCTGGATCAGGTTGAAGGTATCGAGAGAATCCGTATTTCTTCTATTGAGCCTAATCTTCTGAAAGATGAAAGTATAGATCTGGTTTCTAAAAGTAAGAGTTTTGTTCCGCATTTTCATATTCCGCTGCAGTCTGGAAGTGATGATCTGCTGAAAAAAATGAAACGTCGTTACCTGACCAAATTATACAGCGACAGAGTTTCAAAAATTCGTGAAGTGATGCCTCATGCGGCGATAGGAGTAGATGTGATTGTAGGATTTCCAGGAGAGACGGAAGAAAAATTTATGGAAACATATCAGTTTCTGAACGAACTTCCGATTACCTACCTCCATGTTTTTACATATTCTGAAAGAGAAAATACAGAAGCAGCAGAAATGGAAGGTATTGTTCCAATTTCTGAACGGAAAAAACGTAATAAAATGCTCAGAATTTTATCTGAAAAGAAAAAGATGGCATTCTATCAAACCCAGCTAGGGAAGATTCTCCCGGTGCTTTGGGAACACGAAAATAAAGATGGTAAAATGTTTGGTTTCACAGAAAATTATGTGAGAGTGCAAAAAGATTTTGATGAGAAATTTGTTAACACAATCGAATTTTTAAAGCTTGATACAATAGAAGCCGACGGCACTGTTTCTGTTTTAAATTCTTTTGAAACTTTTCTGGAAAAGGTGTAATTGAAGCATTGAATAATCTCTGCTAAGTATTAATTAACTGTAATTGCAATCAGTATTTTATTGAAAATTATATTTCTAAAATTGTTGGGAGTTGTTAGTTTGTCTCAATATCATATATTTTCTGTCCGTTTTTACCTAGATAATAATTCAGGAGATTTCCAAAAACACTTCCGCCGGTGTCAGAATTAGTAAAGATTACAATTCCATTTTTATATTTAGGAAAAATAAAAAAGATTGTCTGGACACCGTTGTCTGAACCACTGTGTGATAATGCCAATTCTCCGTTTCCAAGATCATATATTTCAAAACCTAGTCCGAAGTGCTTTCCTTTAGTAGTTGCAACCTGATTAAATGTCATTTCTTTAAAGACTTCTTTTGTGAGCCCATCACCATTGATAATGCTTGTCAGAAAGTTTCCGTAATCTTCTATTGTGGTCAATAAATCATCAGCAGCATTTGGTATTTTATTTTTAACGGTTTCATACGCTTTCCCGTTTTTGTCATAGCCTGTTGCCAATCGTGACATATCTATGTTTTTGTCCCAGATATATCTTGTATCGGTCATTTTTAAAGGCTGAAAAATCAACTCGTCTGCTAGCTGCTGTAAAGATTTTTTAAATTTTTTTTCCAGTGCTTTCCGTAAAAATTCCATTCCTTCCCCGGAATAATGATACTGCGTTCCTGGCTCAAATTGAAAGCTGAGTTTCTTATCTTGATTCATCCATCGCCAATTGGGAAAACCTGTTTGATGGCTTAGAATTAATCTTGTAGTGATCTTTTTGCTTCGGGGATCATCGGATATATCCGGATCATTCCAGAATTTGTAAAGAGGTTCGTCTAAATTCCATTTTCCGGCACTTACTAATTTTAACGCAACTATTGCAGTTACAGGTTTGGTTAACGATGCTACATTAAAAATAGTATTGTAAGGTGCAGCAATTCCTTCTGTAATTTCTCCAAAAACTTTTACTTGGTTTAGTTTTCCATTTTTGATGACGCCAATACCCAATGTCGGAATTTTCTTTTCGTTTAACCACTTTTCGATTTCAGAATCATTGTCAAAAATTGGGTTGGCTGATTTATTATCTTCAAAAGGATGATGGTCAAAACTAAATGAAGTTACTAATTTCCAATCTCCGTTTTCTAATTGCCAGACATTGGTAAATTTAGCAATTCCGCTTTGCGTTTCACGTTTTTCAGAAAATAGATGTTCTCCATTATGCACCGCACCATAAAGAACTGCATTTTTGTAAAGCGGGAAAATTTCGGTACTTTCTTTTACCAAAAACCTCTTCACCTGTCTTGTTTCCGGATTTTTGCAAAGACCATTCTTTAAATCATAGAGAAATTTTGCCTTGTCGGAAATCCCGTCTTTATCATGGTAGAATTTTAAATTTTCACTCAACAGAATTTCAAATTGTTTGATGTTACAATGATTAAAGCCCACATCAAAAAGTAAGCTGTCATTTGAAAGAATGGTTTTGTACAAATCATCATTTTTGTCAACCTGCGAAAAAGCTGTAAATGACAGGAAAAATATTACGAAAGCTATTTGTTTTTTCATTTTGTGAACCGCCAACTACGGATTATTGATAAGATTTTTATGAATGTTGTCTAAAAGGTTTAATTTATACCTCAATTTTTCCATCTTTCGGAATTACAAATAGTAAAACTAATGCCCATATTTGTAAAACTGTCTGTACAATATTGATTACTCCGACAATAGGTTCGTTTTTAAGATTGATAATGATATAAGGAAGTCCAATCAATCCCAGAATCAAAAGTATCAAAAGCACATACTTTATCCATTCAGTTCCTTTACTTACCAAATAACCGATTCCAAAAATAAAGGCTAGAGAAATAACTGCAATGAAGATTTTTATTCCACTATTTAAAATGTCATAAGTCCAGATTAAATTTCCAATTCCCAGCGTTGCAGAAATGTAAATTAAATCAGCAGATTTTTTATAATTTGGATGAATAATAATCTCTGTGTTCTTTTGTTCTTGTTTATTATTTATTGAAATGATCCGCTCTTTTTCTTTTGTAGTAAATTCTCTGCCACGAGCTTTTAAAATCTCATAAGCAAGCAAATTTGCTTCAGGAACAAATTTACTGTCAGGTGCAATATATTTCTCTAGCTCTTGATTTGATTTGCCTTCTAAAATCTTTCTGCTTACGCTCATATTTTGTTATAATGTTAAAGCTCAAATATACAAAAGCTTTCAGTTGATGTAGAATTATTGTGTTTGCAAAAGAGATATTTTTTTCTTAATTCAAATCAAAGTCTGTGGAATTTTTAGGAAAATAAGACTGCTTAATTGTTTTTCAATCTTTATCTTTGATGTAAATAATGATAGAATGAGAGATAAATTTTTACTGTGGGGAAGTATTCTTGTTATATTTACGTGGATTGTTGCGCTGCTGATCAGGGCGCATTACTGGATTCCGATTCTTCTTACCGCAATTTATGTATTAGGTATTTACAACGCCAATCAAAGCAAACATGCTATTTTAAGAAATTTTCCGGTATTAGGCTACTTTAGATATTTTTTTGAAAGTATTTCGCCGGAAATGCAGCAATATTTTATTGAAAGAGAAACAGACGGGAAACCTTTTCCACGAAATCAGAGAGCCGCTGCTTACAGACGTTCTAAAAATCTGAGTGATACCGTTCCGTTTGGAACTCAGCTTGAAATTAATCACAGAAAATATGAAGGAATAAAACACTCTATTTATGCAAAGAGTCCCAAAGAAGACTTGCCAAGAGTATGGATTGGTGGTGAAGATTGCACCCAGCGTTATCATGCCTCTTTGTTTAATATATCGGCAATGAGTTTCGGAGCATTAAGCGACAGAGCACATATTTCTTTAAACCGAGGAGCCAAGAAAGGGAAATTCTACCATAATACAGGAGAGGGCGGTATCTCACCTTACCATTTGGAAGGTGGCGATCTTTGCTGGCAAATAGGTACGGGATATTTTGGATGCAGAGATGAGGAAGGAAAATTCAATCCTGAGTTATTTGCTAAATACGCCTCACTTCCGAGCGTTAAAATGATAGAAATAAAATTATCTCAAGGTGCAAAACCCGGTCATGGAGGTGTTTTACCCGCAGTGAAAAATACACCGGAAATTGCAAAGATCCGCCATGTCATGCCGGGAATGACCATTATTTCACCTCCTTCTCATTCCGCTTTTTCTGATGCAGCAGGTTTGCTTCATTTTGTAAAGCAGCTTAGAGAACTTTCAGATGGAAAGCCGGTCGGCTTTAAACTGTGTATAGGTGATACCAAAGAGTTTGAAGATATCTGTGTTCAGATGAATGCTTTAAAAATTTATCCGGATTTTATAACAGTAGATGGAGCTGAGGGTGGAACCGGAGCTGCTCCGCCAGAATTTTCTGATGGAGTAGGAATGCCTTTGGAACCAGCCTTAATTTTTGTAAACCGGACGTTGAAAAATTACAATCTAAGAGATAAACTGAAAATTATTGCAAGCGGAAAAGTGCTTACCAGTCTGGATATTTTGAGGGCTGTGGCAATGGGAGCTGATGTTTGCAACAATGCAAGAGGTTTTATGTTTGCTTTGGGCTGCATTCAGGCACTGAGATGTAACAATAATAACTGTCCTACAGGTGTAGCAACACAGGATAAAATGCTGATAAAAGGACTGGATGTTACGGATAAAGCAGAAAGAGTATACCATTTTCACAAAAATACGCTTCATACGTGTAACGAACTTATTGCAGCAGCAGGAAGAGAAAGCTATGACGAGGTAGATGCCTCAATGTTTATGAGAGGGGATGAGTTTGAACATCTTTCAGATCATTACTTTCCGGATATTTTAGGGAATGTAAAATAGATTATTTAAACATAAAAATAAAAGCGCATCAAAAGTAATGATGCGCTTTGTTTTTTTATTACAAAATTATTTATTGCTGATCCGCAGGTCTTACTTTTGTATCGTAAATCTGAAAATTAAATATAAAAGTGGCATTCTGAAGACCATAAAAATTATTGTCTCTTGCAAAAGCTGCTTTAGAAGGTACAATAATAACACCCTGAAGATTGTAATTGGCTTCATTTCCCATTCCCTGAAAACCATTAAAATACGAAAGACCTTCCTGTAATCCTTCTATTTCGTAGTAACTTCTTTGTTTTGCTGCATCTGTCGAAGCACCGTCTAAAACAGATTTTTTCACATAGTAAAATCTAGGATCGGTTACAGGTGAGGCATTACCGTCAATAGTATTTACAAGTGCACCGTAATAGCTTAAAGAAACATTTCCATCTGTATCAGTAGCTACGTAATAGTTGGCTCTCATCATGGTTTTAATAAGACTTGCCGTATTTGAACTGGAATCAGTATTGATTGCAGCTCCCGGGTCAGGCTGTGCTCCTTGTCTTTTAATGTAGATTACGCCGGAAGGAAGTTTTACAGGATTCAGTTCAGAAAGTTTTTTTTCATTATCATCTGCAGCATCTGTTGCACTGAATGCTTTTATATTTCCCTGACTGTCGAGATAATTATTCTCCATAAACTTCATAATTGCTTGCTCATCATAGGCATTTCTCACATTGATGTCTTCAGGCTCTACAAATCTCTCCACTTCATCATCCTTTTTACAAGCAGTGAAGCAAAGAGATCCTGCAAGGATATATAAAAATATTTTTTTCATTTCAAAAAACTTTAATTACTTTACAAATAATATAACGGCAAAAGTATAAAAAATTATGAGAATAGATAAATTTTTGTGGAGCATTCGTTTTTATAAGACCAGATCAATTGCTGCAGAAGAAATTAAAAAGAACAGAGTTTCGATCGGAACCTCTGCAGTAAAATCTTCAAAAGAAGTGAAGGAAGGGGATGTTATTAAAATTCGTAAAAACCAAATTGATTATAAAATAAAAGTAATTCAGATTCCCAAAAGCAGGATTGGAGCCAAGCTGGTTTCCCTGCACATAAAAGACGTGACTGATAAAGAACAGCTTGAACTGCTTAAAATGCGTAAGCTAAGTCAGGATTACTACCGTAACCGCGGAGAAGGAAGACCTACCAAAAAAGACAGACGTGATATGGATGATTACGTTGAAGGTGATTTGTCTTCAGATTTTACCGATTGGGACGATTTCTTTGGTGAAACCGATAATAATGATAAAGACGAAGATTAAAGCTCTAGAGATAGAGCTTTTCTATAATTTCCCGGATAATATTTTCAGGAGTTTTTTGATCGGTTTTAATGCTGAATTGTGCTTTAGAATAAAAAGCATTTCTTTCGAACAGGTGTTTGGCAATAAATTCTGGTAAGTCTTCGTCAGGTATTTTAGCAATAAGCGGTCTTTTTTCTTTTTGTTTTGAAAGTCTTTCAGATAGAATAGGCACAGATGTCATAAGAAAGATGCTTTTAGAATTATGGTTGATGATCTCCATATTATTGTAATAAGCAGGAGTTCCTCCACCAAGACTCAAAACAGTGTTTTCCCTTGTTGCAAGGATTTCTTCCAAAACTTCTCTTTCCAGCTTCCTAAAGTAGATTTCGCCTTTTTTTTCGAAAATTTCCGGAATGGTAAGCTTTTGACGTTTGGAAATCTCTTTATCAAGATCAATTAATTTGTAATTTATTTCGTCGCTTAATATTTTGGAAATGTGAGATTTGCCGCTCCCCATGTATCCGAGTAGTGAAATTATCATGAATTTATTTTAAACAAATTTGCGAAAAAGTTTTGAGATAATGAAAAAAGTCCTATCTTTGCACCACTAAAAACAAGGGACATTATTTATAGTGAAAACTTGATAATAAGTGGCCGACTCGGTAGCTCAGCTGGTAGAGCAATACACTTTTAATGTATGGGTCCTGGGTTCGAATCCCAGCCGGGTCACTAAGGGAAAATTCGCATAGATAATGTGTTTTTTAGCCTGCGTGGTGAAATTGGTAGACACGCCATCTTGAGGGGGTGGTTTCCTAAGGATGTGCTGGTTCGAGTCCAGTCGCAGGCACTGCAAAAAAAATATTGAAAAAATTGCTGGTAATTCTGAAATAAATTTTTATATTTATCGCAATTAATTTGATGACCGACTCGGTAGCTCAGCTGGTAGAGCAATACACTTTTAATGTATGGGTCCTGGGTTCGAATCCCAGCCGGGTCACAAGTTTACTGAAAAGTAAATTTTTTTCATATTAATATTTTGTGATTTGGTGTTCAAAGGCTTCCCATAGGAAGCCTTTGATTTTTTACTCCAAATGCATATTATCAATAAGTCTTACTCCGTCTACATTTACTACAATAAACGCACGGTAAGAACTTCCGTTTTCTTTTTGGTCAGCTTCTTTCAGTGTTTGTTCGTCTGCGATAAGGAAATATTCTAACTCCATGTTGTGCTTATTCTCAAAAATTGTGCCTACTTTTTCTTTTATATCCGAAATGGCTAAAGTTTTAAACCAGTCTTTCGCTTTTAAGAGACTTTCATAGATGATCTTGGAGTCGTTTCGTCTTTCTTCTGTCAGTCGCTGGTTTCTGGAGCTTAAAGCAAGTCCGTTTTCTGCTCTGTAGATAGGTACTCCTATAATTCTTATCGGCAATTGTTTTTTTTCTGTCATTTTCTTAATAATAGCCAACTGCTGAAAATCTTTTTCACCAAAATAAGCGTTATTTGGTTTTACCTGATTAAACAGCTCTTCTACTACTGTGCCTACACCGTCAAAATGTCCCGGTCGTGATTTGCCTTCCATTTCATCTTCAAGACCGTCATAGTTATATTTTCTGCTTTCGGTTTTTTTAGGATAGATATCCTCTACCTGTGGAAGATAAACAGCATCTACCAATCCGGATTTTTCGAGAATATCCAGATCTTTTTGGGTGTCACGAGGGTATTTTTCCAGATCTTCAGAATTGTTGAATTGTGTGGGATTTACAAATATAGAGGAGATTACCAGATCGTTTTCCTGTCTGGCGGCTTTGTATAGTGAAAGATGCCCTTCGTGCAAAGCTCCCATTGTGGGTGCGAAGCCAATTCTCTTGCCCATTTCTTTCTGTCTTTCTATAAAATCCTGCAGTACCTTCTTATTTTTTAGAATTTCCATGTTTATCATTATATATTTCAAAAATACTAAATATTGGGAGATTCATTTTTACTTTATTATAATATTGTTCACAACTATCGTAAAAAAATGTTAATTACCATAATGTTGAATGTTTTTTCGTAATTTTGCGAATTAAAGCGTTATTTAAATTATATAAAGATTATATGCCCAATCAGAAAATACTGTACATTACCACAGAGATGTACCCTTATCAGGAAGATACAAATTTAGCAGCGGTGGTAAACAAAATGGCACTTAAAATGCACCAAGAAGGCAATGATGTAAGAGTTTTTATGCCAAGATTTGGACAGATAAGTGAAAGGAAATTTCAGCTTCATGAGGTGATCCGCCTCTCCGGAATGAATATTATTATCAATGATCTTGATCAGCCTCTTATTATAAAAGTAGCTTCTCTGCCTGGAGAACGGCTTCAGGTTTATTTTATTGATAATGAAGAATATTTTAAAAGAAAGCAATATTATTTTGATGACGAAGGAAGAGCTTTTGAGGATAATGATGAGCGCGCTATCTTCTTTGCAAGAGGAGTAATTGAAACGATTAAAAAACTCAACTGGGTTCCTGATGTGATCCATCTGAACGGATGGATGTCTTCTTTTGTTCCAATTTATCTTAAGACTTATTACCAATCTGATTCTTACTTTAAAGATGCCAAAATAGTTCTTTCTTTATACAATGAGAAAGATGCTCCTTTGGCTTCTAACGTTGGTGAAAAGCTTCAGTTTGATAATATTTCAGGTTTAAAAGCGTTAGATAATCCAAGCTTTGAAAGTTTTGTCATTGAAAGCATGAACTATGTTGATGAAGTAGTAAAAGGGGATGAGTTTTTAAATGGAGAACTTGATAAAGCATTTAATGAAACTTCTGCGTCTAAGTCAGAATATCTGGACGTAGATTCTATCAGTAAACTATATTAATATACATTTTGATGATTTATAATTTAAAAAAAACTTTCACCATTCTTTCGATGATGGTTTTAGGAAGTGTTATACTTTATAATTGTGAGCCCGATCCGGATTCTTTGGGCGAACAGCTTTTTTTGGATGGTGCAGCCAACGGAACTGAGTCTTCGTTTGATGTTATAGCATACAATATTAGTAATAGTGATACCATAAGAGCGGATGCCAATACATTTGTCAATCTTTTTGGGAGTAATGCGGCAACCTCTTCTACAGCGGTTTTGGGAGCTTTTACAGAAAATCAGTTTGGGATGCAGAAGGCAACCTACTTTACCCAGTTAAGACTCCCATCTTATGATCCGGATTTTGGAACCAACCCAACAGTAGATTCTGTTGTGATGGTGATTAAACCTACCTATGCTATAGATTCTATTAAAACAACAACTAATGAAGACTACGTCTATCCCGACGGAAATGTTGCAGCAAAAAAGGTGGTGAATAATTTTCCTATTACTAAATTCGGAAAAGCAAAATTAAACGGTGGTAAACTTACGCTTAAGGTTCACGAAGTAACAGAGTTTATGAATGGAGTGAATGATGCTGTTTATTCCAACAAAAAATTTGCAGTTGATGAAGCCAATATTTTGGGATCAAAAGAAATTTTCGGAGATGTAAATTCTGTAGTAATTACCAAAGATGCTGATAATACTGAAATTCTAAGAACGCCGGTTGGTATAAGAATACCTCTTAGTGCAGATTTTTTCAAGCAGAAGATTATTGATAAAAAAGGTCAGATGGAGCTGAAAGATGCAGCTAATTTTATCAGACATTTTAGAGGTTTAAGAGTTTCGGTAGCAGAAAGCGACGGGTATTTGTTTCAGTTTACACCAAATGATATAGAACTCATTATGTACTATAAGAACGAAAAAGTCGAAAATGGTATAACAACCAGACCTCAGTCTAAATATAATTTTGCTTTAGGCAGTGCTAATGTTCATACAGGTTATTATGAATATAGTAGAGCGGGAGCTGCAATTCAGACTTATGCACTCGGAAATTCAGTGAACGGAGATCTGAAACTGTATGCTCAAGGCATGGGAGGAAATTCTATCGGAGTGAAATTTCCTGCTTCTACAATTAATCAGCTTAAGGAATTATATAAAACCAACAAAGCGGCAATTATTACTGCAAAAATAAGGCTTTATACAGATGCTTCTGTCTGGTCTAATAAATACCCTAAACCTACTGTATTTACAATTCTTCAAAGAGATAAAGATTCCGCTGGAAAGGAAACGACTGCATTTACTACAGATTACTCTGTTTTAGGAAGTGCATCCACTTTCCTTCCTATAAGAGTTTACGATTTGGATAAAAACCCTGCTTATTATGATTTTACAGTTACACAGTCTGTAAAAGATATTGTAGAATCCGGAAAAGATTATAGTGATAAATATTTTAAAATAGATTTGGCTCAGTTTTTAAGTACCAGTGCAGGAAGTCTTGCAGGATATAAATATACTTCAAGACCATTTTCTATGGCAAGAGCTGTATTTGTAGGTTCTGATCCTTCAAATACAAATAAAATTCAGTTAAGAGTTACTTACGGTACAAAATAATAAAAAATACGCTTGATAAAATTATGTGTGGAATAGTTGGTTATACAGGTTTTCAGGATGCTTATGATATTGTTATCAATGGTCTTAGAAGATTAGAATACAGAGGATATGACAGTGCAGGAATTGTTTTAGAAAATAAAGACAGTAAGTTTAGTGTCGAGAAAACTAAAGGTAAAGTTGATGATTTGGTTACGATTTCAAATCAACTTAAAGGAACTGCTAAAGTAGGAATGGGGCATACAAGATGGGCGACACATGGTGTGCCGAGTGACCGTAATTCACATCCTCATATTTCAAATAACGGAAAATTAGCGATTGTACATAATGGTATTATTGAAAATTATGATACTATTAAAACAATGCTTATTGATAAAGGTTTTAATTTTAAATCTGAAACAGATACCGAAGTGTTGGTCAACCTGATTCAGTATTTTATGGATGTCAATTCCGAAACCGATTTTCCAACGGCAGTACGGTATGCATTAAATGAAGTGTACGGTGCGTATGCTATTACAGTAATGCATGATGATTATCCTGGGTTATTGGTTGTAGCAAGATTAGGTTCTCCATTAGCAATAGGGATCGGTGAAAACGAATTCTTTATTGCTTCTGATGCATCTCCTTTTGTTGAATTTACAAAAGAAGCCATTTATCTTGAAGAAGGACACATGGCAACAATTTCTCTTGAAGGAGGAGTTGATATCCGCACGATTGTTGAGAATTCAAAAATTACTCCGGAAATTCAGGAACTTAAACTTAATTTGGAGCAGATAGAAAAAGGTGGTTACGAACATTTTATGCTGAAAGAAATTTTCGAACAGGCTAAATCAATCCATGACACCATGAGAGGAAGGCTTCTTGTGAATGAAGGAATCATTAAAATGGCAGGAATCTGGGATCATTTGGAGAAATTCAAAAATGCAAACAGAATTATTATCATTGCATGTGGTACTTCTTGGCATGCAGGTCTTATTGGTGAGTATCTGATTGAAGAATTTGCAAGAATTCCTGTTGAAGTAGAATATGCTTCAGAATTTAGGTACAGAAATCCAATTATCACAGATAAAGATGTGGTAATAGCTATTTCTCAGTCCGGAGAAACGGCAGATACAATGGCTGCTCTTAAATTAGCTAAAGAAAAAGGAGCTTTCATCTACGGTATCTGTAATGTTGTTGATTCTTCTATTGCAAGAATTACAGATGCAGGTTCTTATACTCACGCAGGTCCGGAAATCGGAGTTGCTTCTACTAAAGCGTTTACTGCTCAGCTTACTATTTTGTCTTTAATAGCACTGAAGCTAGGAAAACACAACGGAAACTTAGGCAATGCAGAATTTATGAGTCTTATCTCTGAACTTGATGCTATTCCTAAAAAAATTGAAGAAGTTCTGGATGCAACACACGAGCTTACACAAAATATCGCTAAAGATTTTATTAATGCATCCAATTTCCTTTATTTGGGAAGAGGATATAATTATCCTGCAGCATTAGAAGGAGCTTTGAAGCTTAAAGAAATTTCTTACATTCATGCAGAAGGGTATCCGGCTGCGGAAATGAAACATGGTCCTATTGCTTTAATAGATGAGAATATGCCAATTGTAATTATTGCTCCTAAAAAAGGACATTATGATAAGATTGTAAGCAATGTTCAGGAAATTAAAGCCAGAAAAGGAAAAGTAATCGCTGTAGTAAATAAAGGAGATCAGCAGGTAAGTGCAATGGCAGACTATGTAATTGAAATTCCGGAAACCTCAGAGTGTTTCTCACCAATCGTTGCATCAGTTCCGTTACAGTTATTGGCTTATTATATAGCAGTGTACAGAGGAGCAAATGTTGACCAGCCAAGAAATCTTGCAAAATCGGTTACAGTAGAATAAAAAGTACTTGCAAATAAAATAAGTTCAGATTTTTTTCGTTATTCTAAAAAAAATCTTAAAAGTTTCTTAAAAAAATTATATATTTACGGCTTAATTATAAAAATTAACATGAAAAGGATATTTCTTTTATTATTGTCTGCGTCGGTAGCATCGGTATCTTGTTCAGGTGGTGGAACTTCTTCGGTAGGAAAACCAGGAACAAAAGGAGAATTGATACCTAGAGAAAAAACAAAATCATTTGTTGCGGAAAGACCTTATGGTATGGTGGCAATTCCTGGCGGTTCTTTTATTGCGGGTATGGCTGATGAATCATTTACCAACAATGGTGAAACTGCACCCTTGAAAACTGTAACTGTTGCTCCTTTCTTTATGGATGAGGCAGAAACTACAAATGCGGAATACAGGGTTTTTATTAATTATGTAAGAGATTCTATTGCCAGAACCATGCTTGCAGAAGCTGCAGGAGAAGGTGGTGACGGTAGTGGAAGAGGCAGAGGTACCAGCATTGGTGACTATGCATATCTTGCTAAAAAAGAAGATGATTTAACACCTTATCAGGAGTATCTTGAAGGAGCAGGAGGAAGAGATGGATTTGATGATAGCAAAAGATTAGACTGGAAAATCCCATTGCATTGGAATACTTCAAAATATCCTGATGTAGAATATGCAGAAGTACTTGAGTCTATGTATTTGCCGGCTTCATCAAGAGTAGGTAATGAAAGAATCATTGATGTTAGCAAATTAAAATATACATATAAGTGGGGTGATATGGATGCTGCAATCGCTGATAACGAAAGAGGAATCAATTTCCTTAGAAGTGAAAGTATTGCAATTTATCCTGATACAACTGTTTGGGTAAACGATTTCCATTTTACTTATAACGAGCCTTTATTTGAGCAGTATTTCTGGCACAAGGCTTACAAAGATTATCCTGTAGTAGGAGTTACCTGGGATCAGGCAAGAGCTTACTGTAATTTCAGATCTAAATTAAAGTCTGATTATAATGAAAGCCTTAAAAGAAGAAAGCAAAGACCATTGCAGTTCCGTCTTCCTAATGAAATGGAATGGGAATATGCTGCAAGAGGTGGAAAGCAGAATGCTACTTATCCATGGGGAGGACCTTATTTAATGGATGATAGAGGTTGTTATTTAGCAAACTTTAAACCAAAAAGAGGTAGCTACATGGAAGATGAGAAAAAAGGAACGTATACTTACACGGCTCCTGTAAAAAAATTCAGAAAAAATGCTTTCGGATTATTTGATATGGCAGGGAATGTTTCTGAATGGACTGTTTCCGGATACAATAATTCTGCTTACGGATTTTCTTCAACTCTTAACCCTTCTATTAAAGACAAATCAGACAATAAAAAGTCTGTAAGAGGTGGTTCTTGGAAAGATGTAGGATATATGTTGATGACTGGTGCAAGAGACTGGGAGCACAAAGATTCTGCAAGAAGTTATATCGGATTCAGAACAGTGCAGGATATTCCTGAAGCATCTGTTAAAGCAAAAAGAGTTAACAGATAATATTTTGCTTAAATTATTTATATCAATTTATTTTAAAACTAAAAAAAACTAACTTATATGTTTAAGACTAAAGATGCTTGGATGAACTTCTTTTATTCATTCGGTGCTGCAATTGTAATTCTTGGAGCTTGGCTTAAAATTACTCACATTACCTTGGGACCTATCAATGGAAACATTGCTCTTACAGTAGGATTGATCACTGAGGCAATTATTTTCATCATCTTTGCTTTTGACCCTCCAAAAAACGAAGAGTCTTATGCTTGGGAAAACGTTTATCCTGAATTGTTGGATAAGCATGCAAATCCAAATCCTTTACACTCAAATATCAGTGCAAAAAGTGCTAATGCTCAGTTTGCAGAATTAGAAAACTCTCTTTCAAACAAGTTGGATAAAATGCTTCAGGATGCAAAACTTGATGTGCAGTTGTTCGACAGATTAAGAACAGGTATTGATAAGTTTTCAAACTCTGTAGATCAGATCAACCAGACTGTTGATGTATCTGCTTCTACTCATAAATATAATGATCAGTTAAATAAAGCTGCTCAGCATATGGAAAGTATGAATGCTCTTTATGCAATGCAGTTGGAAAACGGTCAGAGACAAGCAGAATTTGCTAAACAATACGTAGCAGATATGCAGAAATCTGCAGAACAGTCTGAGAAGTTTAATCAAGAATTACAAGGTTTAACAGCTAACTTAAACAATTTAAACAGAGTTTACGGTGGTATGTTAACTGCTATGAAGTCATAATCCTGAACCATTAATTAAACAAAACTAAAGAAAAGAGAATGGCAAAAGGAAAACAGACTCCACGTCAGAAGATGATCAACCTAATGTATTTGGTGTTCATCGCAATGATGGCCCTAAATATTGACGTTGAAATCATTAGGTCATATTATGATTCTACAAAAGCATTAAATGAAACAAGATCTCTTACAGAGCAAAAGAATAAGGATATCTTTGAAAAAACCTTAGAAGCAAAAGCTCAGCAGGTTCCAGATACTTATGCACAGCCTTGGGAGGATTATAAGATTTTAAAAGTAAAGATTGATGATTTGGTAGGTTATGCTGAAGATGTTAAAAGAAAATTAAAAAAGCAATCTGAATTTGTAGATAAAAATCCTGTAACAGGAAAAGAAATTGATGTTCAGGAAAACTTTGCAGCATTGAATAACAATGAGGCAACAACTGAGTATTTTTTTAAGGAAGGTGATGAGAATACTCCTTCTTCAAATGCTTTAGAATTGAAGAAAAAACTGGATGAAGTAAGAAATTACATTAATACTAAATTCGGTGGAAATCAGCAGTTGAAAAAGTTGGTTGACAGAGCCAATACATCTTTAATCGCAGAATATCCGAACGGAAAATCTCCAAATGGAAAAACTTGGTTTCAAAATAAATTCTACAATCAGCCATTAATAGCTGCAATCTCTAATTTGGAGATTATTCAGAATGATGCAAGAAACGTACAGTCTGATGCTTTAGCCATGATGCTTCAGGAAAAAGTTGATGCAAGCATTAAATTTTCTAGCTACGAAGCTATTGTTTCTGCACCTACGGATGTAATAGTTGGTAAAAAAGCAGAAGCTGTTGTAATGTTGGGTAATTACTCCAACAGCAACAAAATCAGTATGAGTGGCGTAAGCAGACAGGAAAATGGTAAAGGGTATTTACCTTTGAACACTGGTGGTCTTGGTGAAAAGAAAATTGGTGGAGTAATTACTTTGTTAGATGCTTCTGGAAAAGCTCAGCAGTTTCCTTTTACGCACACTTATAATGTAATTGCTGGTCCACAGGAAGTAAAACTGCAACAAGGTTTATTACTATCTGCAGATAAAATGAATGTGATGTATAGAAACCTTGATAACCCAGTATCTGGTTCTATTTTGGGTGCTGATAATTCTAAATTGTCATTGTCAGCTCCTGGAGCTGTAGTGAAAAGCAAAGGTAATGGTAAATGGGATGTGAAACCAGGAGCAGGTAATGTTTTAAAATTAACTTTGTCGGGAACTGACCCAAGTGGTAAAAGCATTTCTCAGGTTTTTGAATATAGAATAAAGAATGTTCCCCCGCCTCAAGGTCAAATTAGAGGAAAGAATTCTTTGACAATGCCTGCAACATCTGTTGAAAATCAACAATTGCAAGCCGTAATACCTGATTTTGATTTCCCAGTTTCATTTAATGTAACATCATTTATGGTAAGGGTTCCAGGCAGAGCATCAATTTTAGTTCAAGGTAATTCGCTTCAAAATGCAGCAGGATTATTCAAGAATCTTAGACCAGGTGATGGAGTTTACATTTTTGAAATTAAAGCTCAAGCAACGGGATTAGGTAATATGATTGTTCCAAATATCTCACCTGTATTAATCAATATTCAATAGTTTAAGAGAAATATAAAGTGTTATGAAAAAGTATATTAGCAGTTTTTTAATATTAGCTTCTGGGTTTGCATTTTCTCAGACTATTCTAAATGCTTCCTCTC
The DNA here is from genome assembly GCF_007474545.1 of Chryseobacterium binzhouense. Classification (GTDB taxonomy): domain Bacteria; phylum Bacteroidota; class Bacteroidia; order Flavobacteriales; family Weeksellaceae; genus Chryseobacterium; species Chryseobacterium binzhouense. The sequence continues at coordinate 139,495 of NZ_VKOG01000004.1, read as the reverse complement.
CAGAAGAGTTCAGACAGATGAGGGATGAGAATATGAGGAAAGTTGGCGACACAATGATAAGCAATAAAGTAACTCCATTAGAATATGGTTTTGTTGACGAAAAAGATATTCTTAAAAGTATAATGGTTTGGGAGATTATTGACATGAATGACAAAATCAATCAACCTTTCTATTATGATAATCCAAATGGATTGCTATCAAAGAATACCAGATCTTTATACAAAACTTTGTTGGATGCAGCTTTAAATGGACAAATTGAAGAAGTTTATGATGATGAAAATTTTGTTCAAAGGCTTACTCCGCAACAAATTAAAGATAGGTTAACAAGTGTTAGGGTTGACGATGAAGCGGTAAATATTCTTAATAGTGGCAGACAACTTACAGAACAAGAGAAAAAAGAATTAACGGATATTTTTGAGACTACTACCGATAAAGTTAAAGTTTTAAAAATAATGGGCATGTGGTTCATTGATAAAAGAGATGGTCAAATGAAGTACAGACCGTTGGGTATTGCTGCTATGGGACCAGATCCGCAAATGATTGGTAGAACTACTCCGGACGGTATGCCTTTAGAGGGAGCAAATGATTTAATTGATCTTTTTTGGGTATACTATCCAAAAGCGAGAGAGATTTTAGCTAATAATTATGTGTTCAACAGAGCTAATTCATCTGCAGATTTATCTTTTGATGACATCATTAATGCGAGAAGATTCTCTTCAATTATTTATAAATCTTCAACGGGTCTTGGTGATGGTAAAATCAAAGATTATATTCCAAGAAACTCTGAAGAGCAGTTGGCTGAAAGTGAAAGAATCAAAGAACAGATTCTTCAAATGGAAAATGATATGTGGAATTACTAAAATTTCGCTTGATATTTATAAAAAACCTGAGTACTTTTACTCAGGTTTTTTTATTATGCAAAATGTAGATTATATTATTGTTGGTGACGGTTATGCGGCACTCTTTTTTGCGCATCAGCTTATTTTGAATGACAAATCATTTATTATTTATTCGGAAGATAAAAAAAGTGCATCTCAAATTTCGGCAGGGATCATCAATCCTGTTGTGCTTAAAAAATTTACTACCTTTTGGAAAGCTCAGGAACAGATTGATTTCCTACGGAAAACACTAAGTGAAATCGCTGAATATACCGGAGAAAACTATTTGATTGATGCACCTATTCATCGTATTTTCCATGATGAAAACGAACAAAAATTATGGCTGAAAAAGTCTGACCATACCGATCTTAATAACTTTCTTGATAAAAAATTCATTCCTTTAAATACCGTTAAAAATGATTTTAGCACGGGGAAAGTAAATCAATCTGCAAGACTTAATGTAGAAGGCTTTTTTCATGGAATGATAAACTTCTTATCTCACAATAATAACTTTATTACTGAATGTTTTGATTATAACATTTTAGATATCTTAGAAAACACTTATAAAGAATTTAAATTTAAGCATATTGTATTTTGTGAAGGAATGGGAGTAAGATTAAACCCTTATTTTTCTGATATTCCAGTAAATCCTAATAAAGGTCATCATATTAGGGTGAAACTTTCACACTCGCTTAAACACAATATAACCATTAAGAAAAAGCATTTTCTGTTTCAATTAAATAGTGAACTTTATTTTTACGGAGGAACTTATGATCGCGATCAGCTCCACGAAAGTATAGATGACTCTGCCGTTGAGCAGCTGAAAAATGGATTATCCGAATTTTATCATAACGAATTTGATGTTAAAGAGGTACATTTTGGTTTTAGACCTACTGTAAAAGACCGCCGTCCTATTATAGGAAAGCATCCTGAACTTGATGATCTGTATGTTTTTAACGGATTGGGAGCGAGAGGTATTTTAAACGGCTGCTATTTTTCAAAAGCGTTATTCGATTTTATAGAAAAAGACATTCCTTTACATGAAGAAATTTCTTTAAATAGATTTTAAAAAAAACGGTGCTATGGAAGCACCGTTTTTTTTATTGTGAAGCTATTTTTTCATTGTTGGGAGATTTCTCTCCGTGAAACAAAACCATATCTGCGTCTTTTTTCAGAAATGTAACGTCTTTTTTATTTTCTGTAAATTGATATTTATTGTCAGATGTAGAATAACCGGGGTTTTCCTGATTTTTATACAGCTCGTACGATGTTCCGTTCAGTCTTATAACTATGGTGTTCTTGGTTTGATTTCTAATAATCTCCATTTGCTCACCATGACGATCAGTAATGGTTTCTCTTATAATTTCATCATCATTAGTATTAACTTCTGTTTGTACAGTTGTTTTAGCATCTGCATCTTTTGCGGAATGTGTGCAGGCAATCAGAGAATATAAAATTCCTAAAGTAAATAGTTTTGTTTTCATTGCAGTTGTGAATTTTAATAGGTTTCATATTAATATTTAGTGTGATGCAAATTTACATAATTATTTTTGTATAACTGTTAAATTTTATTAAAATAATATGTAAATGGTAATTTTATGAGTTTTGATAATGAAATTAATAATTATAATATTGTGTTTTATATTTAAAGAAAGAACTCATAACCCAATGTGATGTTATTTTAGTAATCAAAATACTTACCAACTAATAATTTAAATTCTTTAAAAAATAATCAATATTCAATTTAAACACGACAAGTTTTGTCGCATTACGCATTTACATTTGCTTCAATAATATATAGCTATTGAATCATTAATTCTGGTTGCAATAGTACAATACGGTAATAAATGACCATTAACAATAAATATTGACCAATGAAAGTGCCTTTTTATTTGAATTTTAAAGATTTTGAAAATAGTTATTACGATAACCTTGAAAAATGGTTTGAGAATAATATCAATAGCTCTGAAACTGACTTTCTTCTTTATATGAAGAACATGTATAAAGAATATGTTTGTTATAGTTTTCTGGATGATAAGCTTGTTACGGATGCTGCACTGGAAATACGTAGTTTGTCGTTTCCAAAGTATGAAAATTTTGGATTGTCCTTTAGCCATTATGATATGAAATTTAAACCTGTTTCTGAAATAGAGATAATATCAATGATGGAGTATGCGCAGATTATTTTAGACCGAATTAATCTTTATTTCTGCAAAAATAAAATTGTGAAAGAAAATGAAAACATCCTTAATTACATTAATCATCATACAATCCTGGAAATGCCGGAAAAAACCGGATTTTGTATAGATTATACCAACCATCAAAAAAAGCTACCTTTTCTAAAAGCTTTTTTGCCAAAATCAGGAAACACTGTAGATATATCTTTGTACACAACATTTTATCATTCAGTAACAAAAATTGCAGATTTTATTGACTACAAGCTTAAAGAGGTTGAGGCATTCGATCAGAGTATGTACTATGAGCTAAAGTCTAAGGCTCTGGTTAAAATTCACTTGAGAAATCAGAACTATCTTACAATTTGCAATTGATTTTGGAATTTAAGATTTTACTTGAATAATTATTTTAAAACAGTTTCACATTGATATATTTTTAAGTAGGAGATTTTTATTATTCCTTAATAATCAATTTTTATCGCTCATTGCAGAGATTCAAATGCTGTAATATAAAAAAAGTTAAAATTTAAATCTACAGGAATTATTAAGTTTGAATTTATTTTAATATGTTTAGTCAAGATAATTCTATAGACTACTTTCAATATTAGATATGATGAATTTTATAAATCATTGTATAGAGAAAAGAGGGAAAAATATGAAATTTTAACTCATAAAATTTTCTTAAAATGTTCATATTTTTACACAAAGAGTTTTGAAATTAGAAAAATAATTGTAATTTTACATCGCCTTGAATGAGGGAACAAGTCAAGGTAATAAATTTTTTTTCATCATTTGTGTTTTTAGAATCGTATCGCCTGATACGATTCTTTTTTTATTTGAAGCTCTTATAACGAACTAAAAGATCAACAAAATAAGAATAGGTAACCGAGCCTTCCTGCTGATTGCTTTTTAAAAAGAGATTGTTGGTAAAACCAAAAAAATCATTCATCAGACCCTGGTGCTGCATGACGAATTGCTTTTCATACATTCTGTCTCTCTTCATTCCTTCAGAATAATTATCCAAGACAAATTTTACAAATTCTTCGTCTTCCTGAATGATTGAGTTCAAAAGGCTTTTTAAAGTGAAATACTCTGTGCTGTACCGTAAATCTGTATTCTGAGAAGATACACCAATTAAATATCCCACAAAATTAGCTTCCTGTTCACGCGCAAAACCCATTTGATGTGAACTTTCGTGTGAAATGGTGAAGGGCAGGTAAGAAGATGGTAAATTGTTGTTATATTGTGCTTCAGCCGTGAATGGATTATAATAACCCAAAATTCCCGTAAAACTCATGAATTCTGAGAACAAACTGCTCTTAAGAGAATTGACATTGTAACTTTTTTTGTCTGTAATAAGCACTGGAAGCTTATTTTGATTACTTAAAATTTCATTTTGAACCGCAGCAATATCATTTAAAATAAAAACTCCGTTTTGGTCTTCCCGAACAAGCTCCCGGGTTGCTTTTGCCTTTTTAAGATATTCCAGTGCAAGTCTTTTTCTTTTATCAATGGTAATTTCTGTTTCAGGAAGTCTCGTGATTAAAGGTGTCTGAAAATACAACATTCCCCAGAAAATCTGATATATGAAATAAAATGAGTTAATGAAAATCAGCATTTTCAGCAATGCGCTACTTCGGGTTCTTTTTTTTAAAATTTTAATGAATAAAAAAAGGATAAATATTCCGGCTGAAACATACATTGCATCTCCTATAGAAAACGGCTGCCAGGCAAATAATAGAAGATGAATCTTTTTTTGAAACTCAAAAAAGTTTTCGAAAAAAGAAATTGCTGTCTGTATTTTAGATAAAACATAAAATAAAAGAATTTGGACAACCAATATAGCTGCCCAAAATCTTTTTTTATGATATGTTTTTGTATTCTTAGTGTGCACCTTCAGATTCTAAAACGTCAACATCAATTCCCTGTCTGCTAAGGGTTTGCTTTGCAAGATAAGCAAATAGAGTAATATAAGCAAAACAGATTACAGGAATGATATATGAGCTGTGAATTCCTATAATATCGGAAAGTTTTCCCTGAAGCGGAGGAATGATTCCACCACCTAAAATCATCATAACTAAAAATGCAGATCCTTGAGCAGTATATTTTCCTAAACCGGTAATGGCTAGCGTGAAAATTGACGGCCACATAATACTACAGGCTAATCCTCCGGATAAGAAAGCATAAATGGCAAAATTTCCTGTTGTCATTAAACCTACAATCATGGCAATTACTCCAAAAAGACCGAAAATAATCAGTGTAAGCGCAGGTTTGTTTTTGCTGACAAGGAATAAAATTACCTGAATGACAATACAGATCGCATAGAAATAAAGATTAGACATATCCTTTTGTGCAATTACATTGATTCCGATAATTACTAAAAATGCAATAAAAGGTACAATGATTGTCGCAAGCATTTGCTGCTGCTTGTTTAGGTTGAAAACGGTAATAGCACCCGTCCATCTTCCGATCATTAAACTCCCCCAATACATCGAAATATACGGAGCGAGATCTGAGGACTGATGTCCGCCAAATTCCGGTAGACTTAATAATTCCCCCAGATTACTTCCAATAGCAACTTCTACACCTACGTAAGCAAGAATGGCAAGCATACCCAAAACTAGTTGAGGATATTTCATTGCTCCCCATCCTTCAGGGTTTTTCTTCGAGCTTGTATTGGCGTATACCAGACAAAGAACTACTGATAGTAAAGCAGCTCCCAAATAATACATTCTTGTTTTTTCTAAAGGATGTTTTATTTCCTGCAGCTCTGCCTTTTTAGCATCAATATCTTTCTGAATATTTTCTATTACAACGGCATTAGTCTCAGTTTTTTTGCTGTTGTCTAAAACGGTTATTTCATCATTAAAAGTTACAATTTTTTTAGCGGCATCAGAATTATAGCTTGCAAAAACAGGGATGAAGCAAATAATAACAAGAATAGTCATCACAATGAGGTTTACTCTTGCTTTTCCTGCTTTTTCCATTGGTTCGGTAGAAATTCCTGCAGGCAGTTTTTTAGAAAAATGAAAAATTCCAGCAGCAATTAGAAATAAGGCTCCGACAGCAGTATACAGCAAAATAACTTTATCTAATGCTAAATGTTTAATCTGATCATCATCTACGGTAGCTGTGGTTCCGAAAAGAGCCAAACCAACAATAATTGGTCCTATAGAGGTTCCGAAAGAGTTCACACCTCCGGCAAGGTTTTGACGACTGGTTCCTGTTTTTGGATCTCCCAACAAAACGGCAAAAGGGTTTGCGGCAGTCTGCTGGATAGAGAAGCCAAGTGCTACTACAAACAAACCGATCAGCATTCCGTAATATACATTGCTTTTAACAGCAATAATCATAATTGCTGCTCCTATGGCGGAAAGTAAGAGACCATAAACGATACTTTTCTTGTATCCCCATTTTCCGATTATGTCTATTCCTTTTATTGTACTAAAAATAAAAAGTAATAACGCACCAAGAAAATATGCTGTGTAAAAAGCAAAGTCAATGAGCTGCGACTGAAATTGGTCGAGAGAAAAATAATTTTTACAAAACGGAATAAAAATACTGTTTCCTGCAGCAATAAAACCCCAGAAGAAAAACACCAAAATTAATGTGTAAAGAGCTGGGTAATTAGTTGGTTGAGTTGTTTTAGACATATACTATTATAAATTTCATAACAAATATAATTTTTTTCTTTGATTAACTGTGTTCTGCCAATGTTTTTTTTATTGTCTCAAAAGCTGACAATTTTAAGTCTTTCGGTGAATCTGCTGGTTCAAGAATGTCATTAAAGTATACTTTTACCTTCCCTGGGTAGCCTTTTGAATTATCAAAAGGGAACATTTCTTTCAAGCCAATAAAAGTAAAAACGGCAATCGGAGAATGATGTTTATATGATAATGTAAAAGCTCCGTCTTTAAAATCGTCCAAAACAATTGATGTGTCGTCAGGAACACCGCCTTCAGGAAAAATAACAATGCTGTTTCCTTCTTCCATTTTTTCGGCGCACCTTCTGTAGACGTCGGCGCGGCTTCTTGCACTGCTTCTGTCTACCATTACACAGATTCTTTTGTAGATAGTTCCGAAAATCGGAATTTTTACCAGCTCTTTTTTGCCAACGTAGCAAAGCGGATGATTGGGAAACAGAATGCATGGCAACATAATGTCCATAATAGAGGTATGGTTGGAGATCACAACGTACTGTTTGTTCTTATCAATTTTTTTATCGGTAAGGTTAATGAGCTCATATCGGAGTCCCATTCCGAAAAACATACCGAAACACCATAATCTGATGAGCTGATAAGCATATTTGTAATTCTTTTTATTAAACGACAGCAGATAAACCGGTATTCCCAGAATAATCGTCAGTACAAATGCAAGAATGAAAAGCCATCCTCTCCAGAGGTAATTTAAAATTTTAGTCACAAATCAGCCGTTAAATATTATTTTTTTCTTCACCGAATAATTAAGAATAGAAACCAGCAAAATTGCTGCAATTTTACTGATCATTTCCGGACTCAAGGTATAAAAAATTAAATTGATATTATCTTTGAAAATATAGCTGTAAAATACCTGGAAAAAGCTTAAGCTTAAAATTGTGGAAATAAAAGATACTACCATAAAATATAAAAACTCTCTTTTTTTAGAGTGTTTTCCCCTCTCAAAAACAAACCATATACTCAGAAAATAGTTGAATAAAATTCCGCATGTTGTAGACAGGATATTGCTTAAAGGATAGTGTATGCCATGAAAATTCTGCTCCTGAGCAAGCATTTGTGGAAGGTAAATACTGAAAAGTTTGAAGCTTCCAATTTCTACTACCGCACTCAGTCCGCCGGCAACAATAAATAAAAACACCTGTTTTTGGCGCAGAAGTAATGCTCTCATTGTTTTTTATAATACGCAAATTTATAACTATATGTTAAACAGTGAAAAAACTTGTTAATTTTTTTTTTAGAATGAAAATAATTTCTAATTTTAATTTTCAGAACTGAGGAAACTAAACCTGATAAAAAATTCATTTTCAACTTTTTCTGTTGATGGTCTTTCTATCTTGTAATGAATGATTGAGAAATATTTTCATAATTTTTCACACAACACAATAATCAATCTTTGTATGAAATCTCAAAACAAATACAGAAAATTTCAGCTTCACCAAAAAAATATTGAAGCTCTTGGAAAGGAAAATTCACGTTTTAAAAGGGTATATTCCGAATATGAAAATATGTCTGATGATCTCTGGAATTTAGAAAACTCAGACAGCAGTTCTGTTCCTGATGATTTTTTAGAAGCCATTCATTTGCAGACTTCTTATCTGGAAGAAGAGATAGAAGACTGGCTCATTCAATTTGGTCATCATGATCATGAAGTAAAAAGCTGAAGTTAATCATAAATATATTTGCAGAGTCTGTTTGTAGGGTTTAATTAAAGATAAATTCATAATTTAGCCCTCTTAAAAAAACAGAAATATGGTTGCTATTGTTGATGGAGGCTCTACCAAATGCGATTGGGTAATTTTAGATGATTTCAATAAAATTTTTCTTAAAACAGAAACCATAGGCTTCAATCCTAATAATATTGCAGCAGAACTTATTGTACCCGAGATTGAAAAAAACATCAATCTGAGTTCTGTAAAAAATTCTATTACCAAAGTTTTTTTCTACGGATCGGGTTGTGGTGTAGCAGAAAATTGCGCAACTATAGAAAGAGAGCTCAAAAAATTCTTTTACAAAGCAGAAGATATTGTTGTAAAAGAAGATCTTACTGCTGCGGCGTATGCAGCGTACAATGGTAAGCCTGCAATTGTCTGTATTTTGGGAACGGGTTCCAATTCTTGTTTTTTTGACGGTGAAAAAGTAAAGATAAAGCTTCCTTCGCTCGGTTTTCTTATGGGCGATGAAGGCAGCGGAAGTGCAATAGGAAAGCAGCTCGTCAGAAGATTTTTCATGCAGAAACTACCGCAGGATCTTCATGCGGAGTTTGAAAATACTTATCGTTTAACAATTGAAGAAGCACTCAAAAATATGTATCACAGTTCCAGACCCAATGCATATTTGGCTGATTTTAATAAATTTGTGGTTGAAAGAAAAGAGCATCCGTATTTCAGCCGGATGGTTTCGGAAGAGATGAAAAATTTCTTTGATTATCAGGTACTTCCTTACGAAGAATCACAAAATGCCGAAATCAACTTTATCGGCTCCATCGCTTATTATTATGAAAATATTTTACGTTCTGCTGCATCAGAACTCAATCTCAATGTGGGGCATATCGTTCAGAAACCCATCGAAAGTCTCGTGAATTACCACATTAAATATATACTTTAAAAAAAAGAAAAAATTTATGTCAAGCAAAACCAATCGTGACGAAGCAAAATTCAATCAGGCAGCGTTAGATTATCATAAAGCGGAGCCCAAAGGAAAAATAGAAGTTATCCCTTCAAAGCCACACTCTTCCCAAAGAGATTTATCACTGGCTTATTCTCCGGGTGTTGCGGTACCATGTATGGAAATTCATGATAAGCCTGAAACGGTGTATGATTATACAGGAAAAGGAAATTTGGTAGCCGTAATTTCAAACGGAACAGCAGTTCTTGGTTTGGGAGACATTGGAGCCGAAGCTTCAAAACCGGTAATGGAAGGAAAGGGACTTTTGTTTAAAATTTTTGCCGACATCAATGTTTTTGATATTGAGATTAATGAGAAAGATCCTGAGAAATTTATTCAGATTGTTAAAGGAATTGCTCCTACTTTCGGCGGAATCAATCTGGAAGATATCAAAGCTCCGGAGGCTTTTTATATTGAGCAGAAACTTAAAGAAGAGCTTGATATCCCTTTAATGCATGATGATCAGCACGGAACGGCAATTATTTCTGCAGCCGCCCTGATCAATTCTCTTCAGATTGCCAACAAAAAAATTGAAGACGTAAAAATGGTAGTTAACGGAGCAGGAGCTGCGGCAATAGCTTGTACCAATCTATATATTTCTTTAGGTCTAAAGAGAGAAAACATCCTGATGTGTGACAGCAAAGGAGTGATCAATCACAAAAGAGAAAACCTTACTCCGGAGAAAATAGACTTCGTTGCCAATACCGATATTGATACGCTGGAAGATGCTTTAAAGGGTTCTGATGTTTTTGTCGGACTTTCTAAAGGAAATGTTATGACGGCAGAAATGCTGAGCAGCATGAATGAAAATCCTATCGTTTTTGCATTGGCAAATCCGGATCCGGAAATTGCTTATGATTTGGCTATTGCTACCAGAAAAGACGTGATTATGGCAACAGGACGAAGCGACTTTCCTAATCAGGTCAACAATGTTTTGGGTTTCCCTTATATTTTCCGCGGAGCTTTGGATGTTCAGGCAAAGGGCATCAATGAAGAAATGAAACTGGCAGCCGTTCATGCGATTGCAGATTTGGCAAAAGAACCTGTTCCTGAAGCTGTTATTTTAGCTTATAATTTAAAAAGTCTTCAGTTTGGAAGAGAATATTTTATTCCGAAACCATTTGATAACCGTTTGATTACCAAAGTTTCTTGTGCAGTGGCAAAAGCAGCTATCGAAAGCGGTATTGCAAGAAAGACGATTGCGGATTTTAATGAATATGAAAACCAGCTTCTCGACAGAATGGGAAGAGACGAAAAACTGGTAAGAATGATGCAAAACCGCGCTAAAGCCAATCCGAAAAGAATCACTTTAGGAAATGCGGAAGAATATAATGTGCTGAAAGCAGCCCAGATTTTGTATGAAGAAGGAATTGCGCATCCTATTCTGTTAGGAGACAAAAAATATATTAAAGAACAGATGGAGCGTTTCGGGATTCAGCTTGATTTGCCGATTGTAGATCCGAGTGATGATGATCAGAAAGAAAACCGCAAAAAGTACAGAGAAACCCTTTGGAAACTTCGTCAGAGAAAAGGAATGAACGAATATAAAGCGAAAAGATATGTTCGTCAGAGAGATTATTTTGGACCTTTGATGCTGAAACATGGTGATACCGACGGATTGATTATCGGATTTTCCAAAAACTATACTTCCGTTTTGCGCCCTGTACTTGAGGTCATCGAAAAAGACAAAGGAGTTGATAAGGTGGCTGCCATGATGATGATCTTATCTGAAAAGAAGCCGATTTTCTTTGCAGATACTTCTATCAATCAGAATCCTACTGCGGAAGATCTGGTGAATATTGCTAAAATGGCTGAGTTTACGGTGAAATCTTTTGCTATTGAACCAAGAATTGCGATGTTGGGATTTGAAAACTTTGCAGCGATTTCCGAAACTTCCAAAAAAGTGGCAAAAGCGGTAAATATCCTTCATGAAAAATATCCGAAAATGGTTGTTGATGGTGAAATTCAGCCTGACTTTGCGATGAATGCAGATCACCTCAGCGATTATCCGTTTTCAAAGCTTGGAACCACTCCGGCAAATACCTTTATTTTCCCGAATCTGGAATCTGCCAATCTTTCCTATAAAATCATCAGAGGAATGAAAGTTGCTCAGGTGATCGGACCTATCCTGATGGGACTAAAACAGCCGGTTCACGTTCTTCAGATGCGCTCAAGCGTAGATGAGATTGTGAATCTTGCTACGGTTGCTGTGTTAGATGCTCAGAGAAGAGAAGCGAAAAAATAGTTTCTTTTAATTATAAATAAAATGCGTATGTTTTAATAAATCATACGCATTTTTATTTTCCGGTTTTTTCCTGATTTTACACTTGTTAAATTTATTTTAAAACAGTTTTCGGAGTTTAATGTTTTTGTGCTCTTTTGTTGAAGGAGTTGTTTAAAAAAAAGTTAAATACTATTCTTGTTTTAAATGAATCTATAACTTAGTTTAAATTACTATATTTGGGAGTTATAAAAATAGATAATGATATTTTCTTTACAGGGCATCGTACAGGAGCTTACTCCTACCTATGCAGTAATCAACGTAAATGGGGTTGGCTACTATGCAGGAATCAGCCTGATGACTTCACAAAAACTGACTTTACATAAAGAAACTTTCCTTTTTATCCAGCAAATCATCCGTGAAGATGCACACTTGCTTTTCGGTTTTCATTCACAAGCTGAAAAAGAAATGTTCAATCTTTTGATCAGCGTAAACGGAGTAGGAGCGGTGTCAGCTTTAATATTGCTTTCAACTTTAAGTCTTCACGAAATTGCGACGGCAATCCTTTCCGGAAACAGCGCAGTTATTCAGAAAGCCAAAGGAATAGGTGCAAAAACAGCAGAGAGAATCATTGTTGATCTGAAAGATAAAGTGCAGAAATTCAGCAATGCAGAGGACAATATTTCTTCGGTGGCAAATAATAAAATCAAGGATGAGTCGTTATCTGCTTTAGAAGTTTTAGGTATTCCTAAAAGAGCCAGTGAGAAAATTGCAGATCGTATTTTAAAGCAAGATCCGGAAATTTCTGTGGAAGAATTGGTGAAACAAATTTTAAAAAATATTTAAATTCTTGGTGAAAAATAATAAATTTCTCAGCATATATATATTCTTGTCTCTTTTATTTTATTCTGTAGATCTATTGGGACAGGAACCAAACCAACAGGGTTTTTCTATCCGGAAAAACTACGAAGTGACAGACCCTACTTATTACGAAGCTTACTATGACATCAAAACCGGGATGTATTACGTATATCCAAAGGTTGGGAATACGGTAACGGGTCCGCCTACTGCTATGTCACCGGAAGAATACAAAGAATTTATGCTTGCAGAGCAATCCAGAGCATTTTATAAAGATAAATCTGACCGCTATAATCTGATGTTCAGAAAAGACAAATCTGATGCGGCAAAAAAAGGTTTAATCCCGTCACTTACGATCAATAATAAACTTTTTGAATCTATTTTCGGAAGCAATAAGATTGAAATTATTCCTTCGGGATACGCTTCATTTGATTTTGGAGGATTGTATCAGAAGATTGATAACCCAATGATTCTGCCCCAAAACAGGACAAGCTTTACGTTTGACATTGACCAGAGAATTCAGCTGGGTTTACTCGGGAAGGTGGGAGAAAACTTACAGTTAAAAGCCAATTATGATACGCAGAGCGGTTTTGCATTTGAAAACCGGATGAATCTTGTTTGGCAGTCTAAAGGAACATGGAAAGATCTTCAGACAAAAGGTTTGGGAGATGTCAATAAACCCAATGCGGGCGGAGAAGATAAAATTATTAAAAGAATTGAGTTCGGTAACGTCAATATGCCTCTTGCAACCAGCTTAATCCGGGGTTCGGAATCTTTGTTCGGGATTAAATCCGAATTTCAGCTTGGTAAAACTTTCGGAACAGTAGTACTTTCCCAGCAACAGGGTGAAGCAAGAAATATTGTAGTACAGGGAGGAGGTACAATGAGTACTTTCAAGATCAATGCTTTGGATTATGAAGAAAACCAGCACTTTTTCATCGGACAGTATTTTCTGAATAATTATGATAATGCTTTACTCAATTATCCGCAGATCAATTCAAGAATTAATATTTCCAGAATGGAAGTTTGGGTTTTGGATCAGGGAAATTCTAATCTTGCCTATCAGAAAAGTATCATAGGAATCAGAGATTTGGGAGAAGGTGCCTCCGGCTTACCGGATAATTCCCAGAATGGATTATACCAACAGGTGAACTCTGCTATTGGAACTCCAAGAGAACAGGGCAAAAATTATCTACCGAATTTTCAGGGACAGACCTTTCCGGGAAGTGCACAGCCTTATGATAACGGAGAGCATTTTGTCTTCAATACTAAAGCAAGAAGGCTTGATGCTAATGAGTTTACGTTTCATCCGCAGTTAGGATATATTTCTCTTAACCAAAGACTTAATGAGAACCAGCTTTTAGCAGTTTCTTATTCATTTACAGTAAACGGAACCAATCAGGTGTACAAAGTAGGTGAGTTTTCAGAAGAAAGTCCGGTCTTGGTTACCAAATTATTGAGACCTAACAATAAAATCAACGTTGAATCTCCGATGTGGGATTTGATGATGAAAAACTTTTATTCTTTAGATGCTGTACAGGTTGACCGTGACGGATTTATTTTAAATGTTTTTTACCGTGATCCTCAAACAGGAGGTAAGGTTAATTATTTACCAAATACTCCGGTTCAGGAAACCAATTTACTAAAGCTTCTAAACTGGGATCGTCTCAACGTCAATGGCGATTTGCAAAGCAATAATGGAGTTTTAGGAGATGGGGTTTTTGATTTTGTAGAAGGTATTACGATTCGCCAGTCACAGGGAAGAGTGATGTTTACCAAAGTTCAGCCTTTCGGTTCGTACATGGCAGGTTTAGTTGGCAATAATCCGCAATATGTATTTGCAGATTTATATAATCAGCAGAAGCAGGTGGCAAGCCAAAGTAATCTTGCGCAGCGATATACTATTGAAGGTCGTTATAAAGGAGCACAGGGACAGGGTATTTCGCTTGGTGCAGTAAATGTACCTCAAGGTTCTGTGAAAGTTTCTGCAAACGGCGTGCAGCTTACAGAAGGAATAGATTATACCGTAGATTATATGCTGGGAACGGTAAATATTATCAATGAAACAGTAAAACAGTCAGGTCAGGCAATCAATATTTCACTGGAAAATCAGCTGACGTTTAATACACAGAGAAAAAGATTTTTAGGATTAAATTTAGAAAGAAGGGTAAGTGAAAACTTTATCTTTGGCGGAACGGTGGTCAATTACTCAGAATCTCCGCTTACTCAAAAAGTAAATTATGGTCAGGAAGCTGTAAACAATACAATGGCAGGAATCAATATGATGTATAACAATCAGCTGCCATTCCTGACGAGGCTTACCGATAAAATTCCCGGAATCAATACTGAAGCTCCATCCAACCTGAATTTCAAGATGGAAGGTGCCTATCTTATTCCTGGATTGAATAAAGGAACGAACAATCAGTCTTATATTGATGATTTTGAACAAACAACATCAAAAATTTCTTTAAAAGAACCTACAGCATGGAGTTTAGCTTCAAAACCTGAAAAGAATCAGGCAAATCCTATTTTTGCTGGAGCAGGAGCCAATGACAATCTTACCAACGGATACGGAAGAGGTTTGCTGTCATGGTATAATATAGATCCGAGATTTTGGGGAGTAGGAGGAAGACCACCGCAGGGAATTACCCCGCAGTCGGTTTCTAATCACGCTTCAAGACGTGTGCAGTTTTCTGAGATTTTCAACAACAGAGATTTTGTTGCTGGTGAACAGACTTTTACCAATACGTTTGATATTTCTTATTATCCGCAGGAAAAAGGACCTTATAATGCCAATCCAAATACAGAAAGTACAGCTCAGCGATGGGCGGGAATTATGAGGCCTATAAGTGTTTCCAATTTCATTAATTCCAATATTGAATACGTAGAATTCTGGATGATGGATCCTTATGCTGACGGTAATACATTGGGTGCGAATCCAAGATTACTGCTTCATTTAGGAAATGTTTCGGAAGATGTTTTGAAAGATGGATTAATGCAGTACGAAAATGGTTTGCCAACGGCAGGAAATCCTTCCAGCACGAGTTCTTCAAATTGGGGAGTACAGCCAAAGCAGCCGCCTATTTTGTATGCATTTTCTACAGAAGGAGCAGACAGAACCGCTCAGGATTTAGGTTATGACGGGTTAAGCTCAGAACAGGAAGCAGCAAGATTCGGAAACACATTTATAAATCCGGTAACCAATCTTTCTGATCCGGCATTGGATGATTTTGTATTTTACATGTCAGATCAGTTTACAGGTAATCAATCATCTTCGGTAATTCAGCGATACAAATATTTCAGAGGACCGGAAGGAAACTCAAGAAGCAATTCTTTGGAAGTGGCAACACAGACCCCGGATGCAGAAGATATTAATAAAGATTATAATCTCGACCAGAGTGAAAGCTACAACGAGTATGTTGTAAAATTGGATCCTGCGAATTTGGTACTGGGACAAAATAATATTGTTGATGTTAAGACTGTTCAGGCAACATTTCAAAACGGTGCTACGGATGATGTAAAATGGTATTTATTCAGGATTCCTGTATCTAAATATGCTGAAGCTGATGCAGAAGGAGAAAAAAGTCCATCTATTCTTAACAATGTTCGTTTTGCAAGAATGTTACTTACTGGTTTTGATCAGACTTCAACATTGAGGTTTGGTACAATGGATTTGATAAGATCTGACTGGAGAAGGTATACTAACCAAATTGCGAGTCCCTCTGTAACATCCGAGCAAGAAGGTATTGCCGGTGCATCTACTGCCGAACTTGAAGTGGGAAGTGTAAATATTGAAGAAAATGCCTTCAACCAACCACCTTATGTACTTCCTCCGGGAATTGACAGACAGGTTTTGAGCGGCAATGCAGGGGTGCAAAGACAAAATGAGTCATCATTATATTTAAAAGCAACAAATATATTAAATCAGGCAAAGGGAGTGTTCAAAAATACCACTTTGGATATGAGAAGATATAAAAAGCTTAAATTGTTTGTACATGCACAAAATATTGATAATCCCGAAAGATCAAATTACGATCCTAATACAAAGTTTTTCATAAGATTTGGTAGCGATGCAACAGATAATTATTACGAATATGAATCTTCGCTAAAGTTTACTGCTAATACTGCAACGACTCCTTTAGAGATTTGGCCTATAGAAAATGACGTTGATTTTGATATTCAAGATTTTGTTGATGCCAAAATAAGAAGGGATCGTGATTTTCCTACAGGAATTATTCAAAGAAGAGAGGATATGAGTTTTGGAGACAACAATAAACGTATTTTCATAAAAGGTAGACCGTCTTTAGGAAATATTACTACAATAATGATTGGAGTTAGAAATAAAGGTGGTGGTACTGATGGTAGAGCTAATAATGTTGTACTTTGGGTCAACGAAATCCGTCTTTCTGAGATTGAAAACGATGGCGGTTATGCAGGAAATGCAAGTTTAAACTTTAATCTTGGAGATTTTGCAACAGTCAACACCAGTGCTTCCTATACCTCTGTTGGATTTGGTAATATTGATTCTAAGCCTGCCGAACGAAATCAGACTACACAGTCTGCGTTTAGCATCAATACAGCAGTCAATGTAGATAAATTCTTACCCGAAAAAACAGGAATGAAAATTCCGGTTAACTATTCTTATTCACAAACTATTGAAGATCCTAAGTATAATCCTTTGGATACCGATGTGGAATTCAGCAAAGCTGCTAACAGGGAAGAGCTGAAAAAAGTTGCAAGAACATATACTCAGCAAAGAAGCATCGGGGTCGTTAATATGCATAAAGAAAGGGTAAAGCCAGACAGTAAGCCGAAATTTTATGACGTTGAAAACCTTTCTTTAACAACTGTTTATAACGATGACCATTATCGTGATATTTATACGAAGAAAAACTACCGACAGTATCTGAGAGGTTATCTGGATTATAACTACACCTTCAAACCGTGGGTAGTGAAGCCATTCAACAAAATGATCAGTGATACGGCAAAATCTACCAAATATCTGAGATGGATTAAGGAGTTCAATTTCAATCCAATTCCTACAAGATTATCTTTCCGTACAGAATTAGACAGAAATTATAATGAACTTGAGTTCAGAAATATTGATGCTATTCTCAGTGGAAACCTTAATGATGATTTTGCAGCATTAAAAAACAGAAATTTCTTCTTCGGATGGCAGTATGGATTAGGATTTAATTTTACTAAATCCTTAAAAATGGAAATCAACTCTGCTACAAGAACGCTTAATGATCATATAGACGTTAATACAATGGATAATTCATCCATATTTGGCAATATTTTCAGAGCAGGGAGACCAGTTTTATACAAACATAATGTTCAGCTTAATTACAGATTACCATTCCAACATCTTCCTTATTTAGATTTTATTGATGCTGAGATAGGATACGGATTTACGTATAACTGGAACGCCAGATCTACTGCACTTCTTACGAGCCCGGAAGGCAGTTTGGGGTCAATAGGTCAGAATACCAATATTATTTCGGCAAATGCTTCTGCAGATATTCCGAAGTTTTTTGGTCAGTTTAGTTATTTCAAAAAAATATCAACAACACTGCAAAAAAGAAAGCAGGAACAGGATTCGTTGAATAATGCTTATACGCAGGCGTGGGAGAAAAACAGATATGCTTATAAAAAATATAAGTTCAAAAATAAACTTTCCCTCTTTCAAAGCGCTGCTTATCTTCTAACTTCCATGAAGCAGCTGAATGTGAATTATAACGAAAATAACGGAAGTGTAATTCCGGGATTGCTTTCTGCGCCAAACGGATACGGGTATGGTCAGACTTTAGGAGGTCCGTCTATTGGTTTTCTTTTTGGTTCGCAGGCAGACATCAGAAGACTGGTAATGGAAAGAGGCTGGGTAAGCGATTCTCCTTTTATGATTGATCCTTACGTAAAATTATCCACCCGTGAACTTCGGGCAGATTTACAGGTGTCCCCAATCAATGATTTTAGAATAGACTTTAATGTACTGAGTACCTACAATAGGAATTTCTCGCATACAGGATTCAACTACAGAGATGATTTTGGCAATCCTAATCCTAATCTCACTTTCGCAAGTGATATGGTGGCATATTCCAATACGGTAGTTCTTTTAAATTCATCCTTTAAAGAAAGTACTTATCTTTATCAGGCATTAAGAGACAACGCTCAGATTATTTCGCAACAGCTGGGAGGAAATCTTAATCAGAACGGATTTACAGACGGACACGACATTTCCAATGCTTATGTCTTGATTCCGGCTTTCCGTGCTGCAGTAGAAGGCAAGAGTCCCGAAAGAATAGGAAATCCTAAAAAAGCAGGGCTTCCGATTCCGAACTGGAGAATTATTTATTCGGGATTAAGAAATATTCCAATCATCAACGGACAGTTTAGTAAGTTTGATATTCTTCACAGCTACAGTGCAACGTATACTGCAACTGGTATTCAGTCAAATATTGATTATTTCAACAGCATTAATGATGTCAATAGTTCTCAGCGAGATGTAAACAATAATTTCATCAACCCTTATACCTTTGCACAGGTAGGTTATACTGAAGCATTTTCACCGCTTATCGGCGTAGATGTTACCATGAGAAACAATATGCAGTTTGGGGTGCAGTATAACAAAATAAGATCATTGATCCTTGGTTTGGTCAATCAGACACTTACTGAAGATTCCAACACAGAATATGTTGTAAGACTTGGATATATTGTGAGAAATTTCAGATTGGGCACCAATAATCAGCGAGGTGCAAGAGCGAAAGGGTCTGACCTCAACATCCGTGGTGATATTTCGTTAAGAGACAGCCGAACAAGTATTATGAATATTCTGTTGAATGATTCTCAGGTTACAGGAGGACAGAGGTTGATGAATATTAAGCTTTCAGCAGATTATAATGTTTCTGAAAACCTGAATTTAAGACTTTTCTATGAACAGATGACCTCAAGATACAAAATATCAACAGCGTTTCCGCTTTCCACGATACGCGCCGGAATTTCCGCAACATTTACGTTCGGTGATTCAGGAGGCTTCTAACAACTTCAAAATTCCTTTCCTTATAAGAAAGGAATTTTTTATATTTAAACTTGACAAAGAATAATATCTAAACGAATTTTCGTTATTTTGAAAAAAAAACAGCAATGCAAATTTCATCTACATCTATAGAAGATTATGTATCGAAGCTGCCTGAAGAAAGACAGGAAGTTTTTAAAAAGCTTTTTGATACAATCAAAAATCATTTACCGGAAGGTTTTGAAGAAAATATCAGTTACGGCATGATCGGATGGGGCGTTCCTTTAGAAAAATATCCTGCAGGTTATCATTGCACTCCCGGGTCCCCGCTTCCTTTTATTTCGGTAGCTTCACAGAAGAATTTTATTGCGGTTTATCACATGGGAATGTATGCAAAACCAGAACTTTTAAACTGGTTTACGGAAGAGTTTCCGAAACACTCTAAAAGAAAATTAGATATGGGCAAATCCTGCATACGGTTCAAAAAAATGGATGAAATTCCTTTTGAACTAATCGCCGAATTAAGTAAAAAAATGACTGTTGATGAATGGATCAGTTTGTATGAAGCCAATTATAAAAAATAAAATATTTAGCATTTTTTTTCTTTTCTGTTTATTGATTCTTTTTGCCGGATGCAAAAATTCGGTAAAATCAGGATTAAAGAATGGCGACCTTCTTTTCGTAACAGCAAAAGACAGCGGACTTTCGGGTGCAATCAACAATGTGACGCAAAAATCCGAAAATGCTTCTTTCGATCACATCGGAATTGTACAAAAAGACAAAGGTGATATTTTTGTTCTTCATGCGGCACCGCAAGGAGGTTCGCAAAAGCAAAAACTGACAGCGTTTTTAGCTGATCAGAAAAATGACGGACAGAAAGTGATCCTTTACCGATTAAAGCCGCAATTTCAAAGAAGTATTCCTGATGCTATTGAGGCTGCCAATTCTATGCTTGGGAAACCTTATAACTTCAATTATATTTTAGATGAAAATTCCTTTTACTGCTCAGACTTTGTGGAAAGATCATTCAGGAAAGATCATGTTTTCAAGCTCGAACCTATGACTTTTATTGATCCTAAAACAGGTGAAACCAATTTGTTTTGGGAAAAATTTTATACCGAGAAAAACCTGAAGGTACCTGAAGGAGAGCCGGGATGCAATCCCAACGGATTGGCAGCTTCAGATAAAATTGAAAGAATAAAAGAACTTTAATTTAAAAAGGCTGTATCACAATTGAAAACAGCCTTTTTAAAATTTTCTATTTTGATTTTGAGGATTTCTCTACATCTTCAAAATGTTTCTGATCATCCTCCATATTCCTTTTTCCATTCTTCAGCAACATCGCTCAGCGTATTGTAAAAATCTTCTCCGTACTTTCGGGTAATCGGATTTTTAAGAAACTTGTATACCGGAACCTGAAGCTCTTTTCCTAAAGTGCAGGCATCGCTGCAAATCGGCCATTCATGATAATTCAAAGCGGTGAAGGTAGAGTATTCGGTAACTCTTATCGGATAAAGATGACAGGAAATCGGCTTTTGCCAGTCAACAGCGCCGTCTTCGTAAGCTTTTTCAATTCCGCATTTGGTAATTCCGTTCTTATCAAAGGTTACATAAGCACATTCAGCTCCCTCAATCATCGGGGTTACGTACATTCCGTCCGAAGGATCTGTTGTCCATGTTCCCTGTTCGTCCAAAGCCTGAATTCCGGCTTCTGTCAGATATGGTTTTATTTTGTCATAAATGTTATCAAGAATTATCAGCTCATCTTTATCCAAAGGGGCTCCAACATCACCTTCTACACAGCAGGCTCCTTTGCATTTGGTAAGATTACACACAAATTCTTCAGCAAAAATATCTTCAGAAATTAATTTATCGTCTATTTGAATCATAATTTTAAATTTAAAATAAGTTGTTAAAATGATTTACAGCCTTAAAGGCAATTAAGCAAACAATGGTAAGCCACAGACAGCCTTCCTGCATCCAGTATTTTGGCAGAAATCTCATCATTCTGCTCAGGATAATCGTTGCTGGAAAAGCAAGAAGCAACAGGTACTCATAGCTCTTGTTCATATATAAAATAATGCTGATAAGCTGTGCAAGCGAAAACACCAGAAGAAATGTATATTTGTATCTGCTTACGGGGCTTTTGCTGTTATAATGTTTAAAGTGGTCATATACGGAGAAAATCAGCATCAGCAGAATAGGAATTAGAGGAAATAATTCTGTATAATCTGTTACCATTTTCATTTTTCCAAATGGTATATAAGCGTTATTCCATTCATTAAAATGAAGAAAAAACATCACCGAAAAATAGCTCAGCGCAATCAGGATGATTCCGAGTAAAAATCTGAAAATATTTAATCCCACTCTTTCAGAGGTTACGATGAGGTGAATGAGTACAAAAAACATCATTGGCCAGGTTGTAGGAAGAAAAACAAAATTGAGCGCAACAATAGATCCTACCAAAACGTATGATTTTTTTCTTATATCTTCGTCTGTACTGGTTAGAAGAAGCAAAATAAAAGAATTGGTAAGCAGCGCAACGGCAATTCCCAGATCCAGACTGCCATCATAAAGTCCGAAAACGAAAAATGTGTACAGGAAAAGAGGAAGATGTGTCTGGTAATTCAGTTTTATAGCATTGAAACAGAAATATCCCAAAGCAATTCCAATAAAAGTAATTCCGGCAATAACAGCTTCGGAAGTATTGAAATTCAATATGTTAAATAGTATTACGATTAAAAGAAGAAACCCAATATAAACAGGAATTGAAAAAATATTGCTTTCTTTTGAAAGTAATCTAAACATTTTTTATAAATTTGTGCAAAGTTAAATTAAAAAAGGAAAAAATGACGTCTTTCTTTCTATTCTTAAGCAGAGTTTTCAAATGGTCTTTCGGTTTTTTCGATACTTTTGGAAATGTACTAAACTGGATTTTATTCATCGTATGCTGTGTGCTTTTTACATACTGGTGTTATGTGCTTGTGGTAACGCTTGGAGGCGACAAAGACAAAGAATATTATTCTCCAACAGAAGGAAAGCATCCTTATTACGATCCTAAGATCTTTAAAAACGAAGGTTAATTAATTGGTTATATAGAAAAAGACCGGTCAATATTTCTTTGATCGGTCTTTTTTATGCGGCTTTTATTATTCTCTTCAGTTTCAGTCGTGGATAGGAAGCACCAACACCGGTATTTTTGAACTCTTGGTCAAACCTTTGGTAAGACTTCCTACAAAAACATCGTAAATTCCGCTTCTGCCGTGAGATCCCATCACAATATAATGTGCGTTTTTCATTTCAGCATATTCCAGAATAATATCTTTTGCAATACCTTGTTTCAGAATATGCTCACAATCAACATTCTGAGCCAGAATTCTTTGGTTTAATTTATTAAGAAG
Organism: Chryseobacterium binzhouense; assembly: GCF_007474545.1. Classification (GTDB taxonomy): domain Bacteria; phylum Bacteroidota; class Bacteroidia; order Flavobacteriales; family Weeksellaceae; genus Chryseobacterium; species Chryseobacterium binzhouense. The sequence goes on along the minus strand of NZ_VKOG01000004.1, from coordinate 116,568 downwards.
CACCAGTTCTTCACGGATTTCATTTTCCTCAATTTCCGGAAAATACTGATATCCCATGTCGCCAATTGCAAAGCCGATATCGGTAGGAGCTACATGAATAAGGCAGATTTTACCATTTACTTCTTTAGCAAATTTTACAGCTCCGTCAATAAGCTGATCGGTTTTGTCACCAAAATCTACAGGTAATACAATATTTATCATAATCTTTGATTTGTAATTTTGTTCCTTTAAAGATAACAAAAAAACGGCCAAAAAAGAAATTTTACAGGTTATAAAATTCTTATATCCAAAGTTTTTTCATCTTCCAGATAGGCTTCAAGAATATCGTTTTCAGAGACTTTTCCTACACCTTCAGGAGTTCCCGTGAAAATAAGATCACCTACCCTGAGAGTAAAATACTGCGAAACGAAGGCAATAATGTCATCAATCGCAAACATCATGTTTTTGGTATTACCGTTCTGCACTTTCTCTTTATTTTTCAAAAGAGAAAAATTGAGATTCTGTAGATCATAATTATCTTTTTTAAAGAAATTTCCTACCACTGCAGAACCATCAAAGCCTTTCGCCAGTTCCCACGGAAGCCCTTTAGATTTTAAGTCGCTCTGCAAATCTCTCGCTGTAAAATCTATACCCAGACCAATTTCTTCATAATGCTTGTGAGCAGTTTCTTTTTGGATGTATTTTCCTCCTTTTGATATTTTTACGACTACTTCCAGTTCGTAATGTACATCGTTTGAAAATTCCGGGATATAAAAATCATTTCCTTTTAAAACCGCTGTATCAGGCTTCATAAAAATTACCGGTTTGTCAGGAATGGCATTTCCCAGTTCTTTTGCGTGTTCGCTGTAATTTCTTCCTATACAGATTATTTTCATATGCAGATTTTATTTTGTTTTAAAAACAGTATGTAAAATTATATTATCTTATGAGAGTTATTAATCCAAATCAAGTGTTTTCTTTCGGGAGCTGTTTCCCGCTTTCCGCTATATCTTTTGTTCCGCTTTGCTCCACAAAAGGATGCCGCTGCAATCGGGGCTATGAAGAGAGGAGTGCATAATTTTAATTGTACCTTTCAATTTAAATGGGAAAAAAAAAATATAGCAATTCACTTTCTAACCACCCCGTCAAAAATTTCAGAGAAATTTTGCCACCCCTCCAAAGGAGGGGAATTTTATCATCCAATCTTAAACTTATTTCCGCAATAATAGCACACGTAATTTTCGCTTGATAAAATAGAAATTCCGAAAAAACTGGTTGAGCTGTCGTCTTTGTAAAGGTGATTGGAGCCGCATTCCGGACAGACAAAATCAAAATCGGGATTCTCAATGGTATGTTCTACTTCAAGAGCAAAGTTTTCGTTTTCTTTATATTCACTCAGAATCTTTTCAGCTTCGTCAAAATCATTTTCAAAAACCTGCAGCTGAATTCCGCCAACAGCCTGAGAAAGCAGCCAATCCGACTGAATAAGCTGTTCGTTGGCAATAAAACTGTTGATGCCGTTTTCAGCCAGAATCTGCTTATCACGGTTGGCTTGCAGCGCAGTTTCGTAGAATTTAAACTTAACTAAATTATTCATGTTGAAATTTTTACTTTATTGCAGATCTTCGATTTGCAGAAGAATCATCTAAAATTTATTGGAAAGTTGTATTTTAGTGAAAACTTTTTTGGTGTATAAAGGGAAGTCAGCATTTTGCAGCCATCCGAAATATCCGAGATCTTTTTGGAAAACTTCTTTCACCACCTGTCCTTTGTATTTTCCGAAAGCAAAAATTTCCTGATTTTTTGCGTTATAATGTATCATTCCCGCTAAATCGGCAAATTTATTCTGAGTCGAAAATTCGCTCAGTTCAGCAACTTCATTAGAAAGGTCGTCATATTTTCCGACCTGTGCGTCTAATACTTCAAAAGTTGCCAATACATCCGCTTCGGCAGAGTGTGCATTTTCTAATGTTTTTCCGCAATAAAACTGGTATGCCGCACTCAGATTTCTTGGTTCTTTTTTATGGAAAATCGTTTGTGCATCAACCAGTTTGAATTTGTTTAGGTCAAAATCAAAATCTGCGCGAAGCAATTCTTCAGCCAATAAAGGAACATCAAAACGGTTAGAATTGAACCCTGCCAAATCTGCGCCTGAAATCATTTCAACTATTTTGGGAGCAATTTCCTTGAAAGTTGGTGCATCTTTTACATCTTCATCATAAATTCCGTGAATTTCGCTGCATTCTTTTGGGATGGGAACTCCCGGATTTACCTTCCACGTTTTGCTTTCTCTGGAAGAATCAGGATTCACTTTTAAGATGCATATTTCAACAATTCGGTCTTTTCCGATGTTGGTTCCTGTGGTTTCAAGATCAAAAATGCAAAGAGGTTTATGTAGTTTTAAGTTCATTTGTTTGTAAGTTATAAATGATTGAATATGAATGATGAGTTTTAGAAGTGATTAATTTATCAGACTCAAAATTGATAATTATTTAAGTTGTTTCTGGAATATTAAAGAAATTACGATATAATAGACAATTACTAAAGGGATTCCTGCCATTTTAAAAATTGCCAGAATAAGAATAGCACCAATCAGTAAAGCCAGTTTGGGATAATTATCCTGTAATTTCATCGATTTGAATTTCATGGCAATCATTTTTATAGGAGAAATGAGAAGCCATGAGGAAATTGCTGTTAAAATCAATAAGTAAATTTCATTTTCGAATAAAAAACCAAATGCTGATAATTCTTTATGAGCCAAATACAAACCAAAAATCAAAATTGTGTTCGAAGGCGTATTTAAACCCTTAAAATAATATTTCTGATCCTCATCCAGATTGAAAATTGCCAGTCTTAAACAAGAAAAAAGCGTAATAATAAACCCAAAATAAGAAATCCAACGCTGTTCGTTGAGAAGTAAATATCCGTAATCTATAAAATTTAAAGAATTGCTATTGTCAACTTCGAGAAGAGAAACAAAAATTGTTAATCCGGGAATCAATCCGAAACTTACCATATCTGCCAAAGAATCGAGCTGGGTTCCCAAATTGGAGTTGGCTTTTAAAGCCCGGGCTACAAATCCGTCAAAAAAATCCAAAACCAGAGATAAAACAATGCAGACAGCGGTTGTCTGATAATCACCTGTCATCAAATGTACGGCACCAACACAGCCTGAAAAAAGATTTCCCAGCGTGAGTGCATTAGCCAGATTATTTTTAATAAAATTCATGGGAACAAAATTACAGTTTTTAAAAACTTTAACCTTAATTAATGTGAAGTAAAAATTAACTTGCGATGAATTTAACTTAAATTTGCACAGCGAAAATCATTCATCAGCTAAAATTAAGTTTTTGATGTTTTCGTCTTTAAAAATAACGATATATTTAATGAAATTTTTTAAAGAATTCAGAAAAGAGGAAATCCTGATCCTATGTTACAGGATTTTTCTGGCATTTGTCTTTTATCAGGCAGCAAGACTTTTGTTTTGGTTTTTCAATAAAAATTTAATCAAAGTAGAAAGTGTTTCAGACTATCTAAGTTTGGCTTTTCACGGGATTGCATTTGATCTGACTGCAATTTTGTACGTCAATTCATTATTTATTTTTCTAAGTCTAATTCCTGTAATTATTAATACTAAAAGAGGGTATCAGAAATTGCTTATCTGGCTGTATTTTATTACCAACGGAATCACTTATGCCATGAATTTCGGCGATTTTGTGTATTATAAATTTTCTCAGGCAAGATTGACATCGGCGGCTTTTCAGGTGGCAAAAAACGAGACTAATATCCTTAATGTTTTTACTGTTTCAGTCGCAGAGCATCCTTTCGTGATCATTTGGTTTGTTATTTTGATGTTTTTATGGATTTTCCTTTACAAAAAGTTCAAAATAAGCGAGCAGAAGCCTGTAAAGCTTGTTCCTTACTTTGTTTGGTCTGTGGTGACTTTGTGTATTTCTGCGGTTCTGATTGTTGGCGGAATCAGAGGAGATTTCAAGCACAGCACAAGACCAATCAACCTTGTGGATGCCAATAAGTTTGTGAAAAATCCTTTGCAGGGAAATATTGTTCTTAATTCTACTTTTTCGTTTTTCAGAACATTGGGAAGTAACAATTTTAAAGAAGTACATTTTGTTGATCAGCAATTTATTGATGAAAATATCAATCCCTACAAAACTTATAACAGAGAAGTTCAGGACAAACCTAATATTGTTATTTTCATTGTTGAGTCTTTTGGCAGAGAATATTCGGGAGCATTCAACAGGAATAAAAACATAAAAGATTATGTTTCTTACACTCCTTTTATTGACAGCTTAGCGAATGAAAGCCTTATTTTTCCCAATACTTTTGCCAATGGAAGGCAGTCGATCCACGGAATGAGCAGTATTTTAGCAGGAATTCCGAGTTTAACGGATGCTTTTACAAGTTCACCTTATTCCAATCAGAAAATTCAGTCGATTGTTTCGGTATGTAACGATCTGGGATATGATACTTCTTTTTACCATGGCGCACCCAATGGTTCAATGGGCTTTATGGGTTTTGGAAATATTCTGGGCTTCAAGCATTATTTCGGAAAAGACGAATATCATGGTGATCAGGATTTTGACGGGATGTGGGCAATCTGGGACGAACCATTTCTGCAGTATTTTGCCAAACACGTAGGGAAAAAGCAGCCTTTTATGGCTACCGTTTTTACCGCTTCATCACATCATCCGTTTAAAATTCCTGAAAAATACAACGGTAAATTTAAAAAAGGAAACATTCAAATGCATGAGCCAATGCAATATACGGATCATGCCATCAGACAGTATTTTGAAACAGCTAAGAAACAGCCGTGGTTCAAAAACACCATTTTTGTTTTTACAGGAGATCATACCAATCAGGTTTTTTATCCGGAATATGAAAAAGCGATGAACCGTTTTGCTGTTCCGCTGATGTTTTATTCTCCTGATCCTGAATATCAGCTTAAAGGTATTAATGAAGAATTAGCACAGCAGATTGATATTTATCCTACTTTGGCAGATCTGATTGGATATAATAAGAAAATCAGAAGCTGGGGAAGAAGCGTTGTAAGCGAAAATAATTATGTTCCTATTATTGTAAATTCAGATGGGAGTTCTGAACAGTTTATTTATGGTAATTATATCTATCGTTTTGATGGAAAAGAAATCACCGGGATTTATCATAAAACTGATTTAGGCTTTGAGAAGAATTTAGCAGATCAGATAAAAACTCCTGAAACTGAAAAAGGTAAACAAGTGGCTAAAGCGTGGTATCAGGATTATATGAGCCGTGTGATTAACAGAAAATTAAATTGATTACAAAATAGAGCAACAATAGATTTTTTTTAATGAAAAAAGCGGTATATCTATTGTTATTTATGTAAAGAATAGCAAAATTGTTTGTCTCTTTAAAAATTATTTCTATTTTTAACTAATCAATCATTTATTAATCTATAATTAAAATTAAACAGAACTTATATGAAAAAATTATTAACAACCTTAGTATTTTCTTTATTCGGCGTAATGTCTTTCGCACAGATTGAAGGAAAGTGGAAAACCATAGATGACGAAACTAAACAAGCCAAATCTATAGTAGAAATCTATAAAAAGTCCGACGGGAAATATTACGGTAAGGTTTCCCAGTTACTGATAAAGCCTGCAGATCCCAACTGCTCAGGATGTAAAGATGACAGAAAAGGAAAACCGATCTTGGGAATGGAAATCATCAGAGGTTTAGCAAAAGACGGGAGTGAATTTACAGGAGGTACCATTACTGATCCTAAAACCGGAAAAACATATAAATGTACCATTACAAAAGATGGTGATAAACTTAATGTAAGAGGATATATGGGCTTTTCTCTTTTAGGTAGAACTCAGGTTTGGCAGAAAGTGAACTAAAAACTTTAAAATCCTTATTAAAATACAAGGCAATTCAGTAATGAGTTGTCTTTTTTTGTAATATAAATAATAAAAATACTATTTTTGTACTCTAAATTTTTCAAATAACTATGGCAGAATATACTTTTCGTGAGGTAATTGCACAGGCAATGAGCGAGGAAATGCGTAAAGACGAATCCATTTTTCTAATGGGAGAGGAAGTAGCAGAATACAACGGTGCTTACAAAGCTTCAAAAGGAATGCTGGATGAGTTTGGTGCTAAAAGAGTGATAGATACACCCATTGCTGAGCTTGGTTTCACAGGTATTGCAGTAGGAGCAGCGATGAACGGCAACAGACCGATCGTAGAATTTATGACTTTCAATTTCTCTTTGGTAGGTATAGATCAAATTATTAATAATGCTGCGAAAATCCGTCAGATGAGTGGCGGTCAGTGGAATTGTCCTATCGTTTTCCGCGGGCCTACAGCTTCAGCGGGTCAGCTTGGAGCAACGCACTCTCAGGCTTTTGAAAACTGGTTTGCCAACTGTCCCGGTCTGAAAGTGGTGGTTCCTTCTAATCCTTATGATGCAAAAGGTTTACTTAAAACAGCTATTCAGGATAATGATCCGGTAATTTTTATGGAATCTGAGCAGATGTACGGAGATAAAATGGAAATTCCTGAAGAAGAATATTACTTACCTATCGGAAAAGCAGACATCAAAAGAGAAGGTACAGATGTAACATTGGTTTCTTTTGGTAAAATCATGAAACTGGCAATTCAGGCAGCTGAAGATATGGCTAAAGAGGGTATTTCTGTTGAAGTAATTGATTTAAGAACGGTTCGTCCGTTAGATTTTGATACTGTTTTGGCTTCTGTTAAGAAAACAAACAGACTTGTGATTTTGGAAGAAGCCTGGCCTTTTGGTTCTGTATCTTCTGAGATTACTTATATGGTACAGCAGAAAGCATTTGATTATTTGGATGCTCCGATCAAAAGAATTACGACTCCGGACGCTCCGGCACCTTATTCTGCAGCATTATTCGCAGAGTGGTTTCCGAAACTTGAAAAAGTTAAAGAAGAAATCAAAAAAGCAATGTACGTTAAATAATTACCGCAAGATTATAGAGAAAAACTTCCGAAAGGAAGTTTTTTCATTTATACTATTCATAACTAATATGAGGAAGGGTCATAATTTTGATATAAATTTGCGCCTTTAAATAATTAGCTGAAATGTCAGAAGTTACAGAAGGAGGTCACCATTTTGATCTTAAAAAGCTTTCATTTGTTGGAGTTATAGTTTCTCTGGGAATTGTATTTGGAGATATTGGTACTTCACCGCTTTACGTAATGAAAGCTATAGTAAATGCAAGAAAAGAAGGTGCACTCATGCCTTTTGATGAATATATTGAAGGAGCTTTATCCTGTATCATCTGGACATTAACATTGCAGACAACCGTAAAGTATGTTATTATTGCTTTAAGAGCTGATAACAAAGGAGAAGGCGGAATCTTATCTTTATACTCTCTGGTAAAAAGACTTAAGAAAAAATGGCTGTATGTCATCGCAATTATAGGAGCCTCTACATTGGTTGCAGATAGTGTCATTACTCCTTCGTTAACAGTAATGTCTGCTATTGAAGGCTTAAAGATCTACAATCCCAATACGCCGGTAGTTTACATTACATTAGTCATTCTATTTGTTGTTTTCCTGGTTCAGCAATTTGGAACCGCATCTATCGGGAAATTTTTTGGTCCTATCATGGTTACCTGGTTTGTGGTATTAGGCGGATTTGGGGCCATGCATATTTTTGATCATTTAGAAATATTAAAAGCATTCAACCCGATGTATGCGTACAATCTGATTACTCATTCTCCAAGTGCAATTGTAATCATGGGCGCAGTTTTCCTTTGTACGACTGGAGCGGAAGCTTTATATTCTGATTTAGGGCATTGCGGAGCAAAAAATATTCGGGTAAGCTGGATTTTCGTGAAAGTAATGTTGATTCTTAATTATTTAGGTCAGGGAGCATGGCTTCTGGATAATTATCAGAAAGTTTTTACAGGAGTGAATCCGTTTTTTGGAATTATGCCTGAGTGGGCGGTTTTGCCTGGGGTTGTTTTAGCTACAGCAGCGGCAATTATTGCAAGTCAGGCCGTTATTACCGGTTCATTTACCATGTTTTCCGAGGCAATGTCTATTTCATTCTGGCCCAATCAGCATATTGAATATCCTTCGGGAATAAAAGGTCAGATGTATATCCCAAGAATTAACTGGGGATTGATGTTTCTATGTTTTATAGTTGTTCTTTACTTCCAGAAGTCAGAACACATGGAAGCGGCTTATGGTTTAACGATTACTATTACAATGCTGATGACGACAATTTTGCTGACGTACTGGCTAAGCCGAACCAGACTTAATAAAATTTTTATTTTTGGATTTGTTGCGGTATACCTTACAATAGAATCAGGTTTTTTCTATGCTAATGTTCTGAAGTTTTTTGACGGCGGATGGCTTACAATCGTTCTGGGAGGATTCATAGCAGTATGTATGTATGCATGGTACAACGGAAGGCTACTGAAAGCAAACTTTACCAACTATGTTAAAATTGATAAATATGTCTCTATCATAAAAGATATGAAACTAGATGAGACAATTCCGAAATATTGTACCAATCTAGCCTACTTAAGCAGAGCAAAACGTCATGATGAGATTGAATCTAAAATTATTTATTCTATCATTAAAAAGCAGCCGAAAAGAGCAGATCATTATTTTATTTTAAGTATTGTAAATCAGGAAGATCCTTATACATTCAAATACAGTATTGATGAAATTCTGCCGGGAACGATCTATAAAATCAATTTTCTTTTAGGATTTAAAGTAGACAGAAGAATTAATGATTATTTTAATATGGTGCTGAAAGACATGATGGCGGAAGGAACCATTCCGTCGAGAAGCAGCCACCCGTCATTAAGAGCTCACAATATTCCGCCAGATCTTAAGTATGTAATTATTGACAATACTTACATCAATGATATTCTTTTGACGGTTAAGCAAAAAATTACACTTAATATTTACAATTTTGTGAAATATATCGGAAGTGATGATTTTAAATCCTGGGGTGTAACCTCGCATAATGTCGTTGTTGAATCTGCACCGCTCACGGAAGAGACTATTTCCTCAAATAAGATACAGCAATCTGAATTTTTCAGATGTAAGTCATAGTTTTTAGGTTAAAAGAGAGGTAGCTTACATTTAAATAAAAATCAATAAATTTGTAGTATAAATTTTTTAATGGATACTATACAAAAAGAAAAAAATATAACACTGATTAAGGATGTTTTACGTAATTACCTCTTGGAAAAGGGGTTTCGGAACACGCCGGAAAGGTATACAATTTTAGAGGAAATCTATAATATGGATCATCACTTCAACGTGGATGATCTGTATCTACTGATGATGCAGAAGAAATATCATGTGTCGAAAGCTACAATTTACAACACGATAGAAATTTTCCTTGATGCGGGTTTGATTCGTAAGCATCAGTTTGGTGAAAAAACGCTTACTTCTTCTTCGTACGAGAAATCTTACTTTGACAAACAGCATGATCATCTTGTGATTTACAAGAAAGATTCAGACAAAGAGATTGAGGAAATTATAGAATTCTGTGATCCGAGAATTCAGGGGATTAAAGAATCAATAGAAGCCGCTTTTGGTGTGAAAATTGATTCCCATTCGCTGTATTTTTATGGTACAAAGAATGACTGATCAATGAAAATTTTCCTTTTCACTTTTTTGCTGATAAGTTCAGCAATTTTTGCGCAGAACACAAAACCCGCAAAGCGGGATCCTTATTTGCAGAATCCTGTAAAAAATCAGCCTCCGAAAAGCAGTCCTGAAAACAGGATTCATATCATCAATGCAGATGAAATCAAAAAAGATACAAAGTACGACGGAAACAGATACTTTGTTGGAAATGTACAGATTGAGCATCAGGGTTCAATATTGTATGCAGACGAAGTCGTAGTTTATGATGCCGAAAATTTTGTAAGAGCAATAGGGAACACAAAACTTCAGAATTCTGACGGCTCGGTAATTACTGCTGCCGAAATGGAGTATGACGGCAATTCCCAGAAAGGAGTTGCTAAAAAAAACGTTGTTCTTACAGATCCGAAAGGAACTGTCATCAAAACTCAGACAATGTACTACGACAGGATGGCAAATCAGGCATATTTTAATACAGGAGGTACCATCTTTGACGGAAAAAGCACAACCTATACAAAATCTGCAACTTATTATTTGACGACAAGAGTGGTAGATCTTTCCGGAGATGTAAAAATTGTGGATAATGATTATACGCTGGAAGGAAGAAATGTTGTTCAGAATCAGAATACCAATATCGTAGATATCAATGGGTATACTGTAATAACGAATAATAAAAATCCTAAAAACAGAATTGTTACTGAAAAAGGAACACATAACCTGAATACCAAAGAGTCATTTCTTACAAAAAACTCCAAGATTTTTTATAATGATAAAATTCTTACAGGAGACGAAATGTACTACAATCAGCTGACAGGCTTTGGTAAAGCGACCGGAAATGTAACCTTAGATGATCCTCTGGAAAAAAGGTATCTGAAAGGAGGGTATGGTGAGATCTTCGAAAAGAAGGATTCTGCAATGATGACCAAAAGTCCGTATGCGGTGAAAATCTTAGAAAAAGATTCTATTTATTTTGCTTCAGAAAAAATTCTTTCTTACCAAAAGCCAGATTCTGCAGATATTACCAAAAAGAAAAGCTTTTTAAGAGCATTCCGAAAAGCAAGAATTTACAAGTCGAATGCACAGGGAAGAGCAGATTCTATTGCTTTTAATGAAACTGATGGTATCATGCATATGTACACCGAGCCCATTCTCTGGAGCGGTGAAAAACAGGTAACAGGAGATAAAATTGAAGCATATTTCAATACTGAAACCGAAAACATAGATTCTCTAAAGGTCATTGGAAATGCTTTGGCGATAAGTAAAGTGGATTCTCTAAATCTGGTTGATGAATTTAACCAGGTGAAAGGTAAATTGATGACGGTTTATTATGAAGGGCGTGACATTAAAGAAGTAAAGGTTATCGGAAATGCACAGGCAATTACCTTCGCAGACGAAGAAAACAAAACGACAAAGAGGCAGGAAAGAATAGGAGTTGCTTTAACAGCCTGCGGAATTATTGGTTCTTTATTTGATGAACAAAAGCTTCAGATTATCTCATGCAGTATTGGTGCTACATCTACAATCTACCCAATGAGCAAAATAGAGCCTGAGAAAAGAAAGTTTCCCGACTTCAACTGGAATACCAAAGACCGCATCAGGAAATGGCAGGATATTCTTGTAGATACTCCAAATTATGAGGAAATACAATATATTCCAAATGACGGACTATATAATAAAGCGAAAGAAGCAATAGACCGTGAAAAAGCGAAGGAAGAAGCCAAAAAACCGAAAAGGGTAAGAAAATAATAGAAGATCAGTTTAGGCTGATCTTTTTTAATGCCTATAATTTCCTTATTCCTCAAATCTTCTTTAGCTTTGCCTAAATTTTTCAGACAATGGAAATTCAAAAAGATTTTTTTAAATATCAGGCGCAGACAACGCCGTTTGCTGCTGGTTTTGAGATAGAAAAAGCACAAGGAAGCTATATTTACGGTAAGGATGGTAAAAAATATCTTGATTTTGTAGCGGGAGTTTCTGCCAATACATTAGGTCATTCACATCCAAAAGTGGTTAATGCTATTAAAGATCAGGCAGACCAATATCTTCATGTGATGGTTTACGGGGAATATGCTCAGGAAAAACCTGTTGAATTGTGCAGATTATTGGCTGAATCTACACCAGATCCGCTGGAAGTGACGTATCTCGTCAACAGCGGAGCAGAAGCGATTGACGGAAGTCTGAAACTAGCCAAAAGATATACAGGAAGAGAGGAGATTGTTTCATTTAAAAATTCCTATCACGGAAATACACACGGAGCATTAAGTGTTTCAGGAAATGAGTTTCATAAGAGGGAATTCCGCCCTTTACTGCCGATGGTTTCCTTTATTGAATTTAATAATGAACATGATTTGGATAAAATCACTGAAAAAACAGCAGGTGTCATTCTTGAAACTATTCAGGGAGCAGCAGGTTTTTTAGTTCCGGATCAAAATTATTTAATTAAACTTAAAAAGAGATGTGAGGAAGTAGGTGCTTTGCTGATCTTAGATGAAATTCAGCCCGGATTTGGAAGAACAGGTAAACTATTCGCATTTGAACATTTTGGAATTGTTCCTGATATTCTCGTTATGGGAAAAGGAATGGGAGGCGGAGTTCCGGTCGGCGCCTTTATGAGCTCAAAAAAAATCATGGAAACTCTTTCGCATTCTCCTAAATTGGGACATATTACAACTTTCGGTGGAAATCCTCTTATTGCTGCTGCTTCACATGCTACTCTCAAAGAGATTCTTGAAAGCGGGTTGATGAATGAAATTGATGAAAAAGAGAAATTGTACAGAGAACTTCTGGTACATCCGAAAATTAAAAATATCAACGGAAAAGGATTGATGCTTGCTGTGAATCTGGGTACTCCGGAATATACATTGGAAGTGGCAAAAAAATGCATGCAAAAAGGACTTGTCGTTTTCTGGCAGCTCTACAGAAATGAATACCTCAGAATTTCTCCTCCGCTCACTATTTCAAAGGAAGAAATTACAGAAGGATGTAAAATAATTCTGGAAGTACTCAGCGAAAATTAATGAAATTTTAAGGTTATTTTACTTCCTGTTTCAATCATAATTTGATAGAAATACAATTTAAAATATTTCTGATAAATATCATGAAGATTATATAAAAAAGTAATAAGAATTTTGCGTAATAAAAAAATTAATTTATATATTGCGTGACGTTAAAAATATAGATATATGGCGAAACACAAAGTCCATTATGAGTTTCCAATGCATTGTTTGTCAGAGATTTTGTACGAATATCTTGCAAGCGCAGAAGGTCTGTCAGAATGGTTTGCAGATGAGGTAGTAGAAAAAGGCGATGATTTCTTTTTCAGCTGGAACGGAGGACCTGCTGAGAAAGCAACTTTAATCAGATATAAGCCTGAAAGTTTCGTGAGATTCAGATGGGAAGAAGATGAAGGAACGAAGCATTTTTTTGAAATGACCATTACAATTGATGATATTACTGAAGATTTGGCTTTAAATATTACAGACTTTTGTGAAGAAGGCGATGAAGAAGAAAATGCGCTTTACTGGGAAAACCTTATTGAAAATCTTAGAATAAAATTGGGTGCGGCTTAAGAAATAGCTGCGTTATATTGAACTGATAAAACTGATGGACGATTTATCGTTCATTATTTTTTTATAAAAATTGTTATTTTGGAAAATTTATATTTCACATCAGAAAAGCCGGAACAGATCAACCGTGCTTTTCTTTCCGGGGACGCTGTTGAAGTTTCTTTTTTTGTAAGAAATTCTAAACTGGTTATGGAAGAAGAATGTTACTTCTTTCTGATGGCATCTATGAGAAAGATGAGACTGAATATTCCTTTAAGCTATACGCTGGAGTTTTTTCAGAATCTTTTTACTTCAAAAGTAATTGATGAAAGTGAAATTAAGAATGGTATCATCAATTTTATGGTGTACAGAAATTCTGATGGAGTTACTCTTTCAAAATCTTCTGTTTCTTATTACTTTCAGGTAATTGAAACCGATGATGTTTTAGATATTCAGAAAAGACCTTTGGAGCTCGATTTAATTAAAGAAATCAACGTCAATAACAATCTTTTGAGCAATATAAGAGTACATTGCCCGGAGAATATTTATGCTGAAATCTATGCACAGGAAAATGATTTGGATGATGTAATACTTTTAAATCCTAACAAACGAATTGCGCGTTCCACAAAAGGAAATCTTCTTTTTATGGAAGGAGATGTAATCAAAATACCAAAGCAGTCTGAAGGAGCTTATATCTCTCCGCTGATGGAAAATTTTGTAACCTATCTTCATAAAAATAATCTGGCGGATGTTCAGGAACATGAGATTATTGCCTTTGAATCTCAAAAAGCTGAAGAAATTCTCTTAATTTCTGATGAAAAAGGTCTTTTTTCTGTAAAGAAAATCAGGAATAAAACATTCGGAAGTGACCGTTTTTCAGAGCTTGTTGGCAACTGGAAAAATAGTTTCCAATAAAATTGACAAACCCGGTAAACAACTTTTAGTCCTTTACCGGGTTTTATTCTGATAGACTCAGAAAAATGTATTTTAATTCTTTTTGGTGAAATCAATAATGCACCAATCCAGAATTTGTGTCAACGTGTCTCTTGTCAGAATAGTTTTCATTTGTTGAGCAATATTCAACCAACTAGATCTATTTGCCCCTTGAAAAGTAATCAAATATCTTCATCATTATTTCTGCATCAATCAAAATGTTTTTGCTTTCCAGAGAAATAAATCAAGAATGCTCTTTAGTAGTAATACTGCTATTTAGCTTTATCAAAGAACGTGAAAAATTTCTTAAAAATTTAATAACAAAAATTTAAAATTTGTTAAATTTATATCGCTTGATTGTGAGGTTGCCTATCAGTTGAGAGAAATATCTTCAGGTGCATTTGCCCATAGAAGAAATTCTCCGCCAAGATTCTGCATGATAGATTTCCATAATGTCTGATCGTTGGGTAAAGTATAATCCAGATTATACACTTCAACTACTGTCCATAGTTTTTTCTGTATTTCCTGTTCGAGCTGCGAAGATGACCAACCGGAATATCCGGAAAATATTTTAACATCCTGAATGCTGATTTCACTTTGCAAAACAGCATTGATGACATTTTCAATATCTTCAGTTAGATAAAACTCTTTGTTTATTTCGGTAAATTCTTCGGTGATTTTTTTTCCTTTAATAATAAAAAAGACTTTATCGTTTTCAACAGGGCCACCATCATACACTTCAATAGGAAAATCAAAAAAACTTCTGAAACGGCTACTCATCGTACTGTTTTTCTTGTTAAGAATCAAGCCAAACGCCCCGTTTTCGGAATGATCAATAATCAGTACTACCGAACGGGAAAAAATATCTCCCGAAATATCAGGTGTGGAAATTAATATTTTACCTTTGTATGAGTAATTCATACTCAAATTTAATAAAAATAATTTATGGAAAACCTTCACGATAAAAGAAAAATCTATGAAAAATCTCAACTTGTTGAAAGTGAGATTAAAGAGAATCCTATTGAGCAATTCAGAGACTGGTTTTTGGAGGCTTCTGATAACACTTCCATTTCAGAAGCTAATGCAATGGCAGTTTCTACAATAGAAGAAGACGGTTGTCCCCGCACAAGAATGGTACTCCTGAAAGAATATACTTATGAAGGTTTTATATTTTACACCAACTACCAAAGCAGAAAAGGGACAGCGATAGAAAAAACACATAAAGCATGTCTTCATTTTTTCTGGCCGGCTTTAGAAAGACAGATTATCATAAAAGCTGATTTGGAAAGAATTGCTGAAAATTTGAGTGACGGATATTTTCATTCCAGACCTAAAGGCAGTCAGCTCGGAGCGATAGTTTCGCCTCAAAGCCAGAAAATTCCGGACAGAAGTTTTTTAGAAGAAAAGCTGAAAGCATTGGAAAAGGAATTTGAAAGTTCTGAAGTTCCAAGACCTGAAAACTGGGGTGGATATATTGCCAAACCATACGAAATAGAATTTTGGCAGGGCAGACCCAACAGGCTTCACGACCGAATTATTTATACACTGGAAGGCATCGACTGGAAGACGGCACGCCTAGCTCCATAAAAACGAAAAACCCCATCTTTTGATGAGGTTTTTGTTTTTTTATAATCGTGAGATTATTTTTTCTTTTTTCCTGAAGCCGGCATGTTGGCAGCAGCAACAGCGTTAGATAAATCTGCACCAGCTTTGAATTTGGCAACAGTTTTAGCTTCGATGTTGATCGGTTTTTTTGTTGCCGGGTTGATTCCCTGTCTTGCAGCTCTTTCAGATACCGAAAAAGTACCAAAACCTACTAAAGATACTTTACCTTCTTTAGTTTTCAATGTATTGGTTACATTAGAAATAAATGATTCTAAAGCAGCCTTTGCAGCAACTTTTGTAATACCGGCATCTTTAGCCATTGCGTCGATTAGTTCAGACTTGTTCATAATTTTTAATATTAAAAGTTAGTTATAAAAGCAAATTTAAAACAATTTTCAAATTGTGCAAATAAATTATAAAAAAATTATTTTTTATTTTACGTTTACATAAAATTGATTAAAAATTGATAATTCGGATGATGGCGAAAAATCAATGTTTCCACGAACTAAAATCATGCCAAGTGCTTATGTATATTGATGTTGTTGGTTTTAAAGCTCTTAATTATTAAATTATTAAATCCTTAATTATGTATTAAGTCTTTATTCATTTGTAGATATACTTTATAAATTCACTAAAATAATTTTGAATACGTTGATTTTAAATAAATTATTGCTGTTTGCCTGAATTGGGCGTATTTTCTTTTTTAAACCTTGTTTATTAAATATTATTAATAAATTTGCACCATGTTAATAGAAGTTTTTAAATCTAAAATTCACAGGGTCAGAGTTACGGCTTCAGACCTTAATTATATAGGAAGTATTACCATAGATGAAGACCTTATAGATGCCGCCGGTCTGGTTGTAGGAGAGAGGGTTTATATCGTAAATGTAAATAATGGTGAACGTTTTGACACCTATGTTATCAAAGGAAAAAGAAAATCCGGTGAAGTATGTCTTAATGGTCCTGCTGCAAGGAAAGTTCAGCGTGACGACATCATTATTATTATTGCTTATGCACAAATGAGTCCTGAAGAAGCAAAAGATTTTCAGCCTAAAATAATATTTCCGGACGAAAAAACTAACCTTCTTACCTAAATAATGGAGAATAAATCAAACAAAACTATAAAATCTGTTCTGACGGTCATTATTTCGCTTGCTTTCGCAGGCTTTTTTTTGTGGCTTGCTCTTAAAGGTCTTGATTTTAAAGTTATAAAACAGTCTTTGGCAAAAGCCAATTATATGTGGGTTGCTTTCTCGGCAGTATTTGCTTTTGCAGCCTATTGGTTCAGAGCAATTCGCTGGAATCTTTTATTGGAGCCGATGGGACATCAAATCTCAAATTCTAATTCATTATGGTCTTTGTCCTTCGGTTATCTGATGAATCTTACCATTCCCCGAAGTGGTGAGTTGGCGAGAGCCACAGCGCTTTATGGTGTGGAAAAAGTTCCGGTAGATAAGTCTTTCGGAACGATTATTCTTGAAAGGGTGGTTGACTTGATCTGTATGCTTGCGTTTTTAGGCTTGACTTTAATTTTTAAATATGAAGCCATATTGTCTTTTTACGAAAATTCTGGAATTGATGTCAATCCAAATAAGATCTTATTCGTTGTAGCTGGTTTAGCTGTTGCCGGAATTTTGTTTTTTATCTTTAAAAAAAGATTTGTTGATGTTCCTGTCTTGGGTAAAGTTATTGGGTTTATTGACGGTATTCTTCAAGGTTTACTGTCAATATTCAAGTTAAAGCAAAAAGGTAAATTTATACTATATACAGTAGGAATCTGGATTTCTTATTACTTTGCCGCATATCTCGTTTGTTTTTCTCTGCCTGAAACTTCAGATTTTACTTTTGCTGACGGATTTTTCATTATTGTAGTGGGTACATTAGGAATGATTATCCCTGCAAGCGGAGGAATCGGAGCTTTTAATCTTGCTATGAAATATGGTTTTATGGCATTGTTTCTTTCTATGGGAAAAAGTGCAGAACTGGGCGGTGAAATGGGTTTGATCTATTCGTTTATTTCTCTTCCGCTTCAAATTGTTGTTATGCTGATAATGGGACTGATCTCTATTCCGATGCTGGCTAAGGCCAGAGCTAAGGTAACAGTATAAACTATTTGCCAGTAAAATAATAAAAACCGAAAAGTACAACTTTTCGGTTTTTTATGTATGTAATATTTGATTACTTATTTTTGGGTTTTTCAACACCAATCCACGTTTCTCCTTCTCTTTTTATCTGGCTCAAAGTAAATGTTTCAAAGTCATCGGTTTTATACTCAATATTATCTTTGTTTTCTTCAAACGGCATGATATAGAAGAAGTTTTTATCTGTTTTATCAGCTTTTGTACCCTTCTTTACGGTAGGCATGAATTTTTTCTTGAATGTATACTTTGGAAGATACTGTTTCAAAGACGCATAAAATTTTTTGTTGTCCTTCTCGTTAGGGATGATATCAACAATCTTATACTTGTCATTTTTCTTATCTACCCAAAGGTAATAATTGGTCTCTTCTCCTGTTTTTCTGTTTAAGGAAGCAAATCCGAAAAATTCCTTAGGAACCAGCTCTTTTATTCTTTCAGCATCAACTTTAGTGAAATATTCTCCTTGTGAAGGGTCAACATAGGTTTCAAGATTGTAAAGAAGAATTTCGTTGTTTTGGAAATTTTTGTTTTTGAAATACTGATCCAGAGATAATTCTGCGGTTTTGCGAAGCTCTTTTCCTCTTTCATCCAGTTTTTTTGTTGGGTTTTGAGGGTTTACTTTTTTTACGAAATTATAAAGAACAACTGGTTTTACATCTGCCAAATGCGGGTAGGTCTTCAGCTTCTCAGCTTTTACAAGCCAGTAATACTGCTGATAATAATCGTCTTTTTCAGCTGGTTTTACGTTTTTATAAGTTAAAGCAAGTTTTTTAGAGCTGAGATATTTTCCGTATTTACCTTGTCCGAAAGCGAAGCTTACCGATAATAGAGCAAATAAAATAGTAATGTTTCTTTTCATTTTTAGGAGTAAAGATTTTTTATTTTTCAAATATAATTATTTATTAGATAATAAGTTTAATTGTTAGTTAAATTATCAAAATATTATTGCTTTTATTCAATAAAAAATCCTGTAAAGCTACAGGATTAATAAATATTTGGTTTTAATAAGAAGTTTCATGTACTTTTACGGCTCTTCCGCTTGGGTCATTCATCTTTTTAAAAGCCTCATCCCATTCCAGAGCAATAGGGGTAGAACACGCTACGGATGGAACAGAAGGAACAGTAGCTGCTGCGGTTTCACTCGGGAAATGTTCTTCAAAAATAGTACGGTATCTGTACTCTTCTTTATTTTGTGGAGTATTTACAGGAAATCTGAATTTTGCATTAGTCATCATTTCATCAGTTACATATTTTTCCGCAACATCTTTCAGAGTATCAATCCAGGAATAGCCTACACCGTCAGAAAACTGCTCTTTCTGTCTCCATGCAATAGATTCAGGAAGAAGATCTTCAAAGGCTTTTCTCAGAACCCATTTTTCAATTTTACCTTCTTCTTTTTTTATCATTTTATCTGCAGGATTTACATTCATGGCAATATCCATAAACTCCTTATCCAAAAACGGAACTCTTCCTTCAATTCCCCAGCTCATCAAAGCTTTGTTGGCTCTTAAACAATCATATAAATGAAGTTTTCCAAGTTTTCTGACTGTTTCATCATGAAATTCTCTTGCATTCGGAGCTTTATGGAAATAAAGATATCCACCGAATAATTCGTCAGAACCTTCTCCGGAAAGCACCATTTTTATCCCCATAGATTTGATGACTCTTGCAAGGAGGTACATTGGGGTAGAAGCACGAATGGTGGTAACATCGTAGGTCTCCAGATGATAGATCACATCACGGATTGCATCTAAACCTTCCTGTACGGTAAAATTAACCTCATGATGAACCGAGCCGATGTGTTCTGCTGCTTTTTTTGCTGCTGCCAAATCCGGAGATCCTGCTAAGCCAACAGCAAAACTATGCAATCTTGGATACCAGGCTTCCTGAGTATCGCCACTTTCGATTCTTTGCCTTGCAAATTTTGCCGTTACCGCAGAAATGATGGAAGAATCCAGACCTCCTGAAAGCAAAACTCCGTAAGGAACATCGCTCATCAACTGTCTGTGAACTGCTTCTTCCAGCCCCTTTCTGATTAATGCAATATCCGTTACATTGTTTTTTACGGCATCAAAATTTTCCCAGTCTCTTTTGTACCATTGCTGAAGTTCGCTGCTTTCCGGGCTGTAAACAAAATGTCCCGGCAAAAAAGTTTCTATTTTTTTACAGATTCCTTCCAGTGCTTTGAGTTCGGAAGCTATATAATAATTGCCTTCTCTGTCCCAACCCTGATAAAGCGGACAGATTCCCATGTGATCTCTTGCAATCAGGTATTCATTTTTTTCTATATCATACAGAGAAAACGCAAAAATTCCGTTGAGCTTTTCAATAAAATTTTTACCGTCTCTTTCATATAAAGCCAGAATAACCTCGCAGTCTGACTGGGTCTGAAATTCATAATCAGGAAATTCTTTTTTCAGTTCACGATGATTGTATATTTCCCCATTCACGGCAAGAACTTTTTTTCCGTCTTTTGAAAATAAAGGCTGTTTGCCTGAAGTAGGATCTACAATTGCCAGTCTTTCGTGAGAAAAAACTACTTTGTCATTTTGGAAAACGCCGCTCCAGTCGGGACCTCGATGACGAATTTTTTTGGACATTTCAAGAACTTGTGGTCTTAATATTTCGGTTGACTGTTTTGCGTCAAATAAGCAAACGATTCCGCACATAATTTATTTATTTGAAAGCAAAACTATATATACAATTTATAATTTAAAATAAAAATTACATTTAAGTTTAAAATTTTAATCAAATTAAATTATTAAGTTTAATTTTTTAATTTAAACAGATTTTAAATGGAGTGTTGGTTAAATTTTTTCACTTACACAGATTAAATAATTACGTGATTTGAAAATCCGGATTATTTGCCGTTAAAATTGTAATAAAAAAGCTAATTTCTCAAAAAAATAAAGGCGTGGTATTGACTTGTAAATTTTTTTTTATTTACTTTGTGGCTCGAAATAATTTTTTTTCATCATTTGTGTTTTTACCTCCTTGTAATAATATTGCAAGGAGGTTTTGTTTTTATTCGCTGCCTAATAATACCCCCGAAACATTCCAGGAACTGAAGCTTGTTCCTTCCTGTTTTCCTTGAGGAATTTTGATCTGAAGAGTGTGTTTTCCGGCTTTTAAATCACCTAAAGAAATAAATGCGGGATTGGTAACTGTTCCGGGACACCAGTTTGATCTGCTGAGGTCTGAAGAAGAAAGTCCGTCAGCAAAATTTCCGGATGCAGGATTATAGAGACGGTAGGAACCGCATTCTGTACGCCATGGAATGAAAGAATAGGATAATTTTCCGTCTAAATAAATTGAATTCTGTTTAGGAATAAATTCATCACCATTTTCCCATCCGCCATGACCTGTTGTTATGTATCTGAGCTGGGCGTTTTTTAAATCTTTTTCCAGGTTAAACTCTACAAATAAGCCTTTTTCATGATCAAACATCGTTGCATAGTCCTGTCCTGCCATTTCCATAATATTGGTTGTGTTGAATAACGGGATTACCTTATTATTATCATGAACAATCTGGTCACTGTGATGAATGGTCAGTTCCAGGCTTACTTTGTGACCGCCTTTGTCGTAGTTTCCGATGAAAGTACCAACCCAAAGTTCTTTCCCTGAAAGGGATGGCTTTAATTCTGTAATATCCTGCCTGAAAGGACTTACAGTCTGCCAAACTTTGTCTTTAAGCAGGATGTGATTAAATTTATTGATTCCAAAAGCGGTAAAGAACCTCATCAGTTCTACAGTAGGCTGATAATTTTCAGTTGAAACAACTCCGAAATATTGTTTCCCATTACCATTTTCGTAGGAAGGAAGTGTTTTGACTCCATTTTCTAAACCGTTAAAAAACGATTGTGCTTTTTCTTCGGGAATGAAGAATACAGTTCCGGTTCTGTCATACGCATCACCATTAGATTGTTGCTTTAGTTCCACAAAAATATTATCGCCTTTAGTTATTTGGGGAAATTTTATTTTTTTAAGAATAATGGTTCCATTGGCAAATCTTTTAATTTTCTCATCAGATTTAGATTCGTCGGAGAAATTGATGGTTTCATTTTCAAAAACTGGTAAAGTAGTAAACCTGCTTTTCCACAGCAAATCCCGATAGCTTAAAAGATCTGTCGCAGATACTTTTTTGTTAAGAATTTTTTCTATTGCGGTACTTTTAACTTTTCTCAAGGATATTGCTGTCGTTGATGAATTTCCGTTTCTCTCAATCTGTAATACCAAACCTAATTTCTGACCGAGACTTGATGGTCCGCCGCTTATTTTCAGATCATTAGTGTGCCAGATTTCAATCGTGTTTGAATTGATTTTTGTGACTGCCTTTTTACAGTTGTAGCCAAGAATTTTTTTTGTTTCTGAGGTAAATTCAAACTCTTGTTTTGCTACAGATTCTGCATCAGAAGTTGAAATAACTTCATCCGGCGCTAAAAAAGCATAAGAAATAATACTGTTGGAAGGCTTTTCAATTTTGGTAATTTCAAACGGATAATCGCTTTTGAATTCTTTTATTTTTGAGTTTAAAATAAAATTTTCCTGAGCGTTTACCCAGACAATCAAAGGATTCTGATTGGGCTGAACTTTTCCGTTGTATGAACTTTCATATTGAATTTCGTACGTTTGTGAGAAATGCAAACCCGAAATAAAAGTGAAGATAATAATGACAAAGCTTTTTAGCATAATAAAAGTATGTTGATGTAGTTTTAAAATGATTATTTGTTTAGTTGTGGAAGTAATATTAATTGATGATAAATATGATTTTAAAAACTGAATGTATAGAAAACGTATTAAAAGCTGGCTTTTACCTGCATGCTTCCGATATGTATGGTTCTTTCACCGGAATTTCTTCCCTCATAATTCAGGTTGAGCTGAAGAAAGGAGTTAATTGCCTGCTGAATAAAAACACTCCAGACCTGATTTTTTCCTGGTTTTAAACCGTCAAGCATCTGATTTCCGACAATACTGAAATTGTTTCCTGTAAAGTCATTATTGATAAAAGAAAAGTTTCCTCTGATGGAAGTTTTTTTGCGCTCCCACTGTATGGTTCCTGTAAGGTCAAAAGCCTTCAGCATCTCTTCGCCATCCACTCTCTTTTTTTCACGGTAAGCAGAGGAAAATTCTGCCTGAATAGAATCTGTAAACCGATAGGTTGCTTTAGGTTTTGTTTCAAAATTATTGAGACGGTAATCTCTCGTGGCAAAAAGCTGAGAAGAATTTTCAATATTGTGAACCGAGTTTTCCCAGTCAATCCTGAATTCTTTATTAAACCAATATCCTAAATTCACAAAATGGGAAGTCTGATTTCTTTCTTCGTTGCTGAAATTGGCATTCAGGAGATTGTCGTTGGAAATAAACCGGTAATTTCCGTTCCAGCCGGATTTTTCAGTTGGATTAAACTGAGCAGACATCAGAATATTCTGATTCTTTAAAATTAAGTTTTCTCCGGTTTCAAATGGGTTTAAAACCAAAACTTTATCTCTTTTATAAAAAGAATTTTGAGAATTTAATGAAATGTTGAAATTCCAGCGTTTTAAAAATTTGTTTTCGGAGCTGAAAACAACAGACGGATTTACAAACAAAGCAAGCTGTAGTTTGTTTTTGTTGGAAGGGATATATCTTACAGAATTGGTGTAAACCCTGATGTATTGCGCAAGATCAGAATATTCTGCGATTTCAAACTCATCCAGCTGCTGAATACCGTCACCGTTGTAATCTGTCCATTTGTAAACTCCCTGTCCATCAGTTACTTTTATATACTGAAATTCACGCTGAGCTTCCTGTCCGTTTCCTAATTCGTAGAAAGCCTGAAGGCGCATTCCGTTTTTGAAAAGCTGTTGGTTGTATAAAATATTTCCGACTACAAAATCCTTATTCTGATTGATGTCGACATCATCGTTTTTATAGAAAAATTTCCTGTAGTGAAGTAACGCATTCAGTGTAGTTTTTTCGGTTTTGATGATTTGGCTTTCTGTCATTAAACCTAAAATTCTGTTCATGTTTTGAAGTCGGTTATCACGCACAGAATCATTATCTCTCACATACATTCTTGATAAAAGCTTTGTTCTTGCGCTGTCGCCGATTTTTTTCTGAACAAAAAGCTCTTTCCAGCTAAAGCTGGTGACATCCATCAATCCTGTTTCGTTGAATTTCTTTTCGTTGTGTTCCATGCTTCCGCCAAGTGCCCAGCTTCCTTTTGTTCCGGTATATTCTGTTCCTGCTGCTCCACGGATAAATTTGGTGTTTTGAAGTGTTGCTTTTGTGTCCAAATAAGAAAAATTTCCTTTGGTTGTAAATTTGCTCCTGATCCAGCCAAAATCAAGATCATTTTTAAGCCCTTTATAAGAGTCCTGCTCATCAAGATAATTTACTCTGTAATTCAAAACAGATTTGTTATTCCATTTATTTAAAAAGCTGAAAATAAAACGGTTTTGTGTGAGATTGTTAAATTCCTGCGCAAGGTTGAAGTCGCGCGAAAATTCTACATCGTTGATACGGTCTAAAATATGAAACTGTCTGTCAATGTATTGATATTCAAAGCTTGGAGTTCCTTTCCAGTTGTTTTTGGTGAACGTTTTATTTCCGAATATTCTTGCGGCGTAGCCAATGTTCTGATCAGAATCTTTCGATGAAAATAAATTGATATCGTAATTGCTGAGTGAAACATCTGCGCCTATTTTACCATCTTTAAGCAAGTATTCTGAATTTAAAGTATATACCTGAGCTTTTTGAGGTGAAGGCAGCTTCCTTACGGCACGGTAATCTCCAGAATTGGGTCCTACATATTCGAAGACCCGCCCGTTGTTGGTGGTTTGTTTCAGTCTGTAATCTCCGAGATTGGCTCCGAAATAGGTAAATGATACCTGATATAAAGTTTGTGAGGAATCGGTAGAGAACTCATAATAATTTCCGCTGGGATTTTGAACAAGGCTGTATAGGATTTTATTTACATCATATTCTGCTACCACTCCGGAAGGCGCATACATCAGGTTTTGATCGTTACCTGCATCAGCTAAAATCTGTTCATCTTCCTTGGATAAATTTAAAGCTAAAGGAGCGTTTTTGTTGTCGTTTTCCATGAACCAGTTGAGCCCGACTCTGAATTTTTCTCTCTGATGTTCCAGTTTTCCGGTAAATAAATATCTTGAATAATTCCTGTTGGCATAATTAAAAGAAATGGTAATAAAATTTTGCTGAAAAATGGGTCTGAAACTGGTGAAAGTGACTTCTCCGGTATTGTAATTGATAACATAGTCCTGATTTTCGCCACGTTTCATTAAAATTCCATCAATAAAAACCTGCTCTGACCCTGAAATCAAAGTAATAAACTGTTCACCATTTCTTCCTGTAAGCCGGTATGGTCCCTGGTTTCCTTCAATTCCCTGAAAACGGATTCTGTGAAACTCACTCCGTGCAACACCAGCAGAAATGTCTACAAATGTTTTATTGTCATTTCCGAGCTGGGTCTGAAACTGAAGCCCCATGCTTCTTCGCTGATATTTTGAAAAATAATTCTTGGCATCTACCAGATCTAAATGCCCTGCTCTGAGAATGGATTTTTCTTTGATGTTGAGCTGCATATAAATTCTGTCAAATTCTTCCAGTGTCTGCGTGTATCCATCTGCTTGTATAGGTAAGTTGTGATCTGAAATACTTGCCAAAACCGTTACATCCTTAGAAAGTCTGCCGGAAATCTGTAAATCCATTGAGCTTTGTACCGACTGCCCCTGATTGTTGCCAAAGGTAATTCCTCTGATGATAGAACCTTTCGAGTTAAGTTCTCCTAAGAATCTTTTATTATTATTTCTTGCAAGTACGGCTTCATCTACAATGATTTTATTGCTGGTTCTGACAAAATCCATTGTGTCTTTGGCAAAAAGATCTCTTTCAAGCCTTAGAGCAATAATGCTGTCTTTTTTTATGCTGTCTTGAGGTATGTTTGGATTTTTCCATGAGAATATTTGGGCATTATAGCATGATAAGCCCATAAACAGCAGTAAGAATATCAGAATAAAATTCCGCAAGTCTTTAAAAATAATTGGTAAAAATAGCTAAAAATTACGAACACTAAAGGTTTTAACAGTATTAACAGAAATTTAACCTGATTATTATATTAAATGAAAAAATAACAGTAATTTTGCCCCATAAATTATTAATATTAAAATTTAAGTTATGAAAAAAATCTTTACAATTTTGGGAGTTTCATCTATGTTGATGATGAATGCCCAATTAATGTATGAGCCATTCAATAATACAGGAAGTTTGGCTGGTCAAAATGGATGGGCTACACATAGTGGTACAACACCCGGTCAAATTGCATCAGTTACGGGAAGTTTGAATTTTACAGGTTTAGCTGCGTCGACAGGAAACAGTATTGCTATCTCTTCTTCTAATACAGAAGATGTAAATAAAGGTTTTACAGCACAGACTAGTGGAATAGTTTATTATTCAGCTATTGTGTCAGCACAAAATACCACAGGGACTACTGCTAATACAGCAACTGGAGATTACTTCTTACATTTTGGAACATATTCTACTGGTACTAATCCTCAATTATCATTATTTCAGGCAAGGGTATATGTTAAAAAAGGTGTAGCAGCTGATACAGTAAATTTCGGAATTTTAAACAATAGCGGTGGTACTGCTGCCCCAACATATTCTGCTACAGATTATCCAATTAATACTCCTGTTTTTTTAGTTGTTAAATATGATATTGCAACAAATACGGCATCTTTATTTTTAAATCCTACGCCTGGTTCTAATGAGCCATCAACTGCTTCTGCAGTTAATAGTACTGGAACAACTGCATCTCCAACTCAAGTGGATTATATCTGCATAAGACAAGGTAGTTCAACTGGTAATTTTCAAATTGATGAAATGAGAGTTGGAACTAATTTCGGACAAGTAGCTCCTGCTTCAGGAAGTTTAGCTGTTTCAGATTTTAATAAAACTAAATCTAGCTTTGTAAAAAATACTTTTATTAAAAACGATGAAATCTCTTTCGGTTCTGAAGTAAAAGATGTAAAAGTTTATACTTTATCCGGACAATTAGTAAAAACTTCTTCGGTAAAAGCTAATGAGACTTTAAATGTTGCTGAATTGGCAAAAGGTAATTATATCGTTACCGGAACGGTTAATAATCAACCTGTTTCTCAGAAAATCCTGAAGGACTAATTTTTGCTAAAATATCAAAAATCAACCACTTCTTATGAAGTGGTTTTTTTATTTCTATCTAAAGAGATGTGGTATTTATTATTCAAAAAAAAATGATATATGTTGTGTATTTGGTATTGTTTTTGGACTTTTTATGACAATTACCAAAATGAAATATTATGAAAAAAGTATTTACTTTTATCGGGCTTGTTTCGATATCAGCATTTTCTAATGCTCAGATTGTCATTAATGAAATCTATACCGGAGGCGGTCTTTTAGGAGCTGCAATTACCAATGATTTCATAGAACTGAAGAATATAGGTAATTCCACAGCTTCTCTAAATGGTGCAACGATACAGTATGCATCTTCAACAGGAGCTTTTACCCAGTATAATAATTTACCGAATATTACTCTTGCTCCCGGGCAAACTTACCTTATTCAGCAGGGATCTGACGGACTAGGAGGATTGATAAATTTAATTAATCCCAATCTTGTCGTAAGTGTTCTTTTAAACTTTGATGGCTCACCGGCTGTGGGAGTGGGTGTCGGTCTTGCACTTACTTCAGGAAAAGTTGCTTTGGCCAGCAATGCAACGCAGGTTACCGGTCCTACGGCTGCGAATGTTTTAGATTTTGTAGGCTATGGTCTTGCCAATCAGTATGAAGGAGCAGGAGCAGCACCATCACCAACAATTTTAAATTCAATTACCAGAACCAATGGCGATACCAACAATAATAATGTTGATTTTACCATAACATTGCCGACGCCTCAAGCATCGGGGACTTTGGCGGTAAATGACTTACAGAATGCAATGCACAAGTATAAATTTGTACAGAATACTTTTGTTAAAAATGATGAAATTGTATTTGGCACAGAAGTAAAAGATATTAAAGTCTATACTCTATCAGGTCAGTTAGTAAAAACTTCTTCTGTAAAAGCTAATGAAACTTTAAATGTTGCTGAATTGGCAAAAGGTAATTATATCGTTACCGGAACGGTTAATAATCAACCTGTTTCTCAAAAGATTTTGAAAGACTAATCGAATTAATTAAAATTAATATAAACAGCTATCAATTGATAGCTGTTTTTTGCTGAATTTAAGAATTATTTATATTTTAACACAGTATAATAATATCCACATATAAAAATTAAACTATTATGAAAAAAACATTAATTATGTTAACTGCTTTAAGCGGTTTATTTTTAAATGCTCAATGGTCTTTAACCGGGAATTCAGGAACTAATCCTAATATTAATTTCTTAGGAACTATAGGTAATCAAGATTTGATTTTTAGAACTAATAATCAAGAAAGATTGAGAATGAAAAATGATGGGAAAATTATTTTTGGTGATAATAGTGGGGTTGTTAATTCAAGTTCACAATTCTCTTTTATGGGGATAATAGAATTTAATTCAGTTGATCAAACTCATGGTTTTACAATATATGATGATTTCCAAAGCCGCTTTAGAGTAGATAGTGATTTTGATAACGTTTTTATACAAGAAAACAATGATGGTTTTACTATAATTGGGTCAAATATTATTCCAAGCTGTTCAGATTGTAATCAATATAAACTTTTCGTAAAAGATGGCATCCGTACAGAAAAAGTAAAAGTAGATATCGCAGCCAATAATGGTTGGGCAGATTATGTATTTAAAAAAGAGTATAAACTAATGCCGTTAAAAGAGCTAGATAAATTCATCAGTACAAATGGTCATCTTCCAGAAGTTCCTACGACTGACGAAGCCATTAAAAACGGTGTGGAGTTAAAAGAAATGAATATTTTACTTCTCAAGAAAATAGAAGAGCTTACGCTATATACTATTGAACAACAGAAGAGAATTGAAGCTTTGGAGAAAAAACTAAGTAAATAATTATTAATATTCTAATAATCTATTATGAAAAAGTTTTTTTTAATAATAAGTATATGTTTATCTTTTTTGGGATATTCACAAGGGGAGAATGATCATTGGTATTTTGGAGATAAAGCCGCAGTTAGTTTTTCAGGATTAGGAACTCCGTTAACGGACAGCCAAATGTCTACACATCATCAGCCAGTTGGATCTATAAGTGACAGTTATGGTAATCTGCTTTTTTACACTGATGGCAAAAATATTTGGAACAGACAACATCAGATTATGCCAAATGGGAATTTAAATGCATTTGGTACTTGGTCTCAAGCCAATCAATTAGCAATTTTAAAACATCCGGGAAACCCCAATTTATACTATATTTTTACTCCTGTTCCTGTTTATTACAATAATGGCAATACTTCAAATGGAATAAGTACCTACACAATTGTGGATATGTCTTTAGGTAGTGTTGGAAATAATAATTTACCTTTAGGGGATGTATTGCCAAATAATAATTCAGTACCTCTTGCCGGAGCAAATGAATTGCCTTTTGCAGCAGCTAATGTAAATGTAGTTAAGCATTCTGATAATAAATCATTTTGGGTAGTTATTCCAAATAAAGCGAAGCTTTATAGCTATCTCGTAAATAACCAGGGTCTGATAAACTCTCCAGTTGTAAGTGATATACCTGCTAACATTCCAAATTACTCCCCTGTTAATCACTCTTCATATCTTAAAATTTCTCCTCAGGTAAATGTGAGTAGTAATTTTTCAAATTATCTATATGTTGTATATTGGGGAGGTGTAAATGCTAATGATTGGGCAAGTGGTAAAGTATTATCATTTAATAATAGCACAGGAAAAATAACAACTGATTTTGTTTTAGACATAACTACAAATCCAGGTTCTGGATCCTGTGCAGAATTTAATAATAATGGTTCAATTCTTTATGTGGGATCGAATGGTAGCTCAATTGTGCATGGTATTGATATGGTAAATATTTCTCCAAGTTCTGTCAATTATTATGCTTTACCAATAAATTATTCCTCGTCTTCTGATGGTCCTATGGATATGCAGCGAAATAAATACGGTAATATATATATGCCATTTTATTATAGTAATCAGTATTTGGCTAGAATTATTAATCCAAATAATTTCAATAATGCAAATATTGATATTTATAATCTGCATCTGAACGGAAGAGTTGCTGGAAAAAATCTTCCCCAATTAGTTCAGTTCAAAAGTATAGTGGGTGATTGCATTCAAGATATATTACTTACGTCACCGGAAATTAATAATACTTTTATTTACAGGGCATCCAATTCAATTACAACTACAAATTATTCAGTAAGTGTAAATCAGAATATTGAAATGAAAGCAGGTTCTTATATATTACTTACTCCGGATACAGATATCAAGGGTAATTTTTTAGCTAAAATTGAATGGTGTAGAGCGGGTTCTTCTAAGGAAAGTTTTTCAAAGAATTCGTCATTTGACAAGCCTATGAGATTATCTTTGGATTTGCGGACGAAAACTGTTTCTGAAAATAAGGTATCAATCTCTCCAAACCCAACTTCAGACATCCTAAACATCAAAACAGATTCAAAAATCAATGCAGTATCTGTAGTTGATATGACAGGAAGAAAAGTTGACGTAAAATTAAATGATACTCAGGTGGATGTAAGAAGTCTTCCGGCTGGAACATATTTAATTAATATTGAAACCAAAGATGGTATTTCTACACAAAAGTTTATAAAAAAATAAAGATCATAAAAAAAAACAGTTATAATTTTGTAGCTGTTTTTTTTTTAATACCAACCTCTTCTTGCAGCATTAATAATTGTACTCAGATTCAGGATTAATGTGTAGCGTATTCTTCTTCCGTAATCCTTAAATGCAGGTTCAAATCCCAAAGAAGACTGTACCGGTAAAAATACTTCAAGAAAATCAGGAATAACACGTACTTTTAACCCACTGTCCCAAATAAATTGGGTCGGCTGATTTTTATTTTTGTATAAACCCGCATCGGCATAAACGTGAAAAATTTTCCATACACTGGAGTCTACATTGAATGTCGTAATCCACTGGTTTACACTTCCCGGGATAAAAGATTTGAAACCGCCTTCCGCCAATATAAACTGTTGTGATAAAATTCCTTCTGTTGCGCTTTGTCCTAATAGATTATAGGAGAATGAGTAATCTGAGACTCTCGAAATTCCATAATTAAAAGTATTGTTTCTGGTTTCGTTTCTTGCAAAATAACCTGCAAAAAGTCTCAGGCTGAGCTTTTGTCTGGGAGCAAATTCCCATCGGTAAAAGCCTTCTGCGGTAATTTTGTTGTAGTCTTCCATTCCCTGCGTACTGATGCTGAAACTTTTCTCATGAATCATCTGATTATCAGTGTATCCGTAACCAATCGTCCATAAGTTATATTTGCCGTAGTCATTTTCTGCAATCATTTTCGGACTTAGATCACGTTGAAAATAGGTATAAGAGATTCCTAATCCGCGACTTACAGTGCTTCTCGGATTTTTTCTGAAGCTGATATTGGAATACAAAGAATTCTTCTGATAAGCTAAATCAAAATCATAGTGGAAATATGATCCTGAAACCCCAAAAGTCAGTCTCTGTATCACGCTTTCAGCAGGAAGAAAAGAGTAGGAGACCGCGCCCGAACCTGTAAGTTTTCCTGTCCCGGTACTGTATGACGGCGTAATGGAATATAAAAATTTCTGATCAAAAAGTGATTGGTTTTTAAAATTCATCCCGATGAGAAACTTATCATAAGTGTTGGTAAAACGGATTCTCGGGTTGAGATAAATTTCATTAAATTCAGGATTCGGAATATCCTTAATCAGCTTAAATTTAATTTTTTTTGCATTGGAAAAAAGTCCTTTTGTGTAAAGGAAATTATCACGGTAATTGGCTTCCGGGAAAATGTAATCATTGTTTAAAGTGATTTTATAAACATCTTCGGCGGGAAGCTGTACTGTTTTCAGGCGTTCATTTTTTTCTGTTTCAATCCAATAGGGAGTTCTGATGCCTTCTTTGGTCTGGGTTTCCAGCTTTACAGGAATATTTTCGTCTGTGTTTTTAACAATTTTAATATTCAGGGAATCATTTTCAATTCTGAAATTTTTCAGTCTGAAATTTACCCGATGCTTTCTGTCTATGAAACTTTTGAGGTATTCGGAAGAAGTTTCTTCTTTTGCCAGCTGATCCAGGAAGTCGTCAGGATTTATCTGTCTGTCGGTGTTTTCTGCAATATAATTTTTGACAAGCGTATTGAATTTTTCTTCTCCCATTTTATCGGCAGTATAGCTGAAAAGGGTTCCTGTTTCAAAGCTGCTGATCGCCATATCATTAAAGTTACTCAATACAGTAAAAGGTTCGTCAATTTTCTGATCAAGGTTTTGCGAAAGAATGTATTGGTAAGCCAACCCGTATCTGTCTAAAAGTTTTACTCTCGAGGCATGAAATAATTTTAGCGGTTTTACTCCCAAAATTTTTGTTTCCGGAAGTTTCCCCAGAAGTTTTGCCTCGCTGTAAAATTTTTTAAGATACTGAATTTCAAGATAAGACTTTAAACCATTCTTGAACCAGTGATTTTCCTGTTTGGATGTGATGATGTTTTCGTCAAGAATTTTTTTGCTGATGATCCCAAAATAATCCAGATCTGCATTTTCTGCATCTGAAAAAAGTTTAAACCTGAATTTCCAAAATTTGATATCGTTATTTCCGAAGAAATCTTCTTTTGCTCTGAATTTATCTGAAATGAACAGTTTTTCCGGAATAATCCCCACTCTTTCTTTAATAAATTTTAGTTGTAGCGGAAGATAAAATTCAAGATTTTCAATTTCCTGAGGACTAAGAGGATAGCCAAACTGTATTTCGGTTTTTATATCATTTGTGCTAATTTTAATGGACGGAAATTCATTCTTAGTCAGAAGAAACTCCGGATCAGAATCAAGGTATCCCTGAAATGAATTGGGTTCGTTCTCAGAGAGATTACTTTCGATAAAAAAGTTGCCATTATTTCTAAATTTTACCTTCCAATAAGTATTAAAATTTACCGATTCTTCTATATCGTGGTAATTTCTTCGGGTATTATTCTCAGCATCAAAATGATCCGGTACTATGAAGAAATATTTTAAAGCAATGTCCTGTGCAGAAGTTCCGTATCCGGTAAATTTTTTGTCGGGAAGCTGTATTATGTAATGTAGGTTTAGCTTGATTTTTTCTCCGGGATGCAGAGGCTGGTTCAGTGCCAGAAAAAGATTTTCTTCTGATGTCTTATTCATAAGAACAGGGTTGTTGTCTGTACTGTTGATTTCTAGATTTAAGACTTTTCCCAGCTCCTGTTTTTTTGCGAAATGAAGACTGTAGTTCCTGTCTTCAAGTTTTCTGTATACCAGAGATGTTCCGCGTTTGTTGTAAGCTGCCGTCCAGTTGAGCAGTTTTATACTGTTGAGATCTTTATCAGAATGATTATGATAAACGATCTGCTGGCTTATTTCGAAGGTTTTTTTGTCTGACGATAGTTGCGCATCAATAGAAATGCTGTCTTTTTGAGCATCCACCTGCACAACCCACAAAAATAAAATACTACTTAGGAAAAATTTTTTCAATGTTTTGATAAAGCTTCAAATATAGCGTATTTTATATCAAATCAAATACCTTTTTATTCAGGATTATTGTTAAAATTTTAAATATTCAGATACAAAAAATCCTGAAAATGACTTTGAGAATAAAGACCACTTTCAGGATATAATATAGACTGTTTTCTTATTACAAAGAGTTCAGATAAGCATTCCAGCCTGCATTTTTGTATGTCGCTGCGGCTGTTTCAGGATTGTCAGATTTGTAGATTCCTCTTCCTACGATAATGAAATCGGTGTGCAGTGTTTTAAAAACGTGTTCAGGAGTATTGTACTGTTGTCCTTTTCCGTCACCCGAATCTGCAAGGTTTACTCCGGGAGTAAACAGCAAAATATCTTCAGGAACTGGATTTTGTGAAACTCCGCCAATCACATTAGGATGAGAAAGTGCAACTTTCAGTGCCTCTTCGCGGTAGTTATTTGAAGTTAAAGTTCCTTTGGAAGACATTCCGATAATAGCAACTACACCAACATTTTTGAAGCAGTCTAAAGATTCAAAACCGCCAATTACCTGAGATGTAACAAAATCTGCCCAGTCGGTGATCCTGAAAACTCCGCTGGTAAACTGCAGTTCCTGTGTATTTCCAATGTCAGCAAATTTTCGGTCTTCCATCAATAGGAATTTATGCCTTGAAGCAATTTCTTTTAAAGGAAGAATCGTATTCTGATAATCAAAATCGGAGATGATATCAATATGCGTTTTTAGAGCAATAATATGAGGTCCTACTTTGTCTGCGAGCTCAAGAAGTTCCTGAGTTGTCGTTACATCGGCAGAAGCAATAAGATTTGATTCTTTTGCCAAAGCAGTTTCTAATAATTTTTTTGAAACGGAATGTTGTGCAAGTTCAAATTTCTGCTGATAAGAGAGTCTGGTTTTTTCTTCGAACTGAATATGATTTCCCTTAAGAAAATCGTTAATTCTCTGTACCTCATCATCACAAAGATCACCGTTTTCCTGTAAAATACTACAAACTTCAGAAATGTTGAATAAAGTGTGAACTCTGTAACCTCTGCTTTCCAGCAATTGCTTACCGCCCTGTTCTCTGTCAAGAACGACAACAATATCGGCTACTTTTATATCTTCCTGCTCAATTTCAGCGATGGTTTCTATCAAAGATTTTCCGGAAGTGATAACGTCTTCTACCAAAAGACAGTTTTGTCCTTTTTGATAAATACCCTCTATCATTTTTTTGGTACCGTATTCCTTTGCTTCTTTTCTTTTAATAATTAATGGAATATAGCTTTCCAGAGACATTGCAGTTGCCATCGGAAGTGCTGCATAAGGAACACCGCAGATCAGATCAAAATTATCTAATGGAAGCATATCCAAAAGATAATTGGCAAGATTTTTTAAAATTTTAGGATCTGAAGCAAGTGGTCTTAGATCTACATAAAAAGGACTTTCGATGCCGCTTTTCAGCGTAAATCTTCCGAATTTGATAATGCCGAGTTTGTAGCACTCCAAAAAGAATTCTTTTTTACTTTCCATTATTTTTTATTAGATGTTGCAAATTTAAGGATTTGATGTTAAACGTCACTTGATAATTATGCTTCACAACTTAAAATATAGTTTTTTAAGCTATGGTCAGTTTTAAATTGTTGGTTCTTAGTGTTTTTAATACTTTAAAAACAGATTACGGTTTTTTAGGTATATGATAGTAAAAGTTATTGCATTATCGCTTTCTAGTAATTTTTGTGTGAAATATTATGAAATATAACCATTTGGTTAGATAGGGATTAATTATTTTTATATAACTTTTATATCAAAACAGGATGATTTTTTTAATATTATGTTTAATTTTACACCTATAAGTACCATACAGAAACTTTCAACTACCTGTCAATATGAATAAAAAAGATAATTCATCGCAATCATTTGGATTCCGGTACAGAAAAATCGTTCATTATTCCCTTATTGTATGTATCTTGCTGATCCAGCTTATTATTGCCGCATTTTTTTACAATGAATTTATCAAAAGTAAAAACTTATCTTTTATAAAAAAGCAGTTGGAGGAGATTCATTCTCTTGAAAATCTCACAGATAATTCAAAAAACGAATTGCTCACAGCACAGGAATATCTTCAGAAATATATGGAGACTAAAGATGAAGCTTATCTTGATTCCTATTTCAAATCTCTTAATACTTTAGATAAAAATTTAGATGTCATCAATAATTACGAAAATAAATTTCCGAAAATAAAAGAAATTTCAAAACCTGCCCCAAACTCATCTTCAAATGTAAGTGAACTGAAGCAGCTTATAGATTCAACTTATCAATATTCTGCTCAGCCTGATTTTAGAATAAACAATTCTGACCTTCCTCCTTTTAGAAAATATTCTTTAAATTATGATTTTGACAAGTTTGATTTTGTACTAGATACAAAGGTTTTTAAAGATACAATCCGGAAGAAAGGGCTTTTCGGACGTTTGGGAGATGCAATTTCAGGTAAAGGTGAAAGAGAAAAAGACAGTGTTGTCGTCACTGTAAAACAAGGAGTAATGCCTACTTCAAGAAGCATTAAGGCGGATTTTGACAGTATTTTGAAAGTCGTTAACAATCATTATTTAGTAGAAGATAAAAAGATAAAAGTAAGAGTAAATAATTCCAGAAATAATAACGATAAATTTTATAAGGTATTTAATAATCTATTTGTCTACAGTACAGGATTGATGAGTATGTATGAGCAGGCAATAAAAAGTTCAAAAACTGATCTTGAAAAAGAATACGAGAAACAAAATTCAAAAAACAATAAAATCAGGACCAATCTCATTTTCGGAGCAATGATACTCATGTTTATTGTATCTGTTCTTATCATGCTTCTTACAAGAATTGCATTTGTTTACGAGCAAAGATTAAGTGCCGCAAATCTTCAGATCAAAGAGAACCTTAATTTTAAAAACAGAATTTTGGGTATGCTGAGCCATGAACTGAGATCACCATTGAAAATTATCGGGCTTTTTATCAACAGAATCAATAAGAAAACAAATGATGAAAGCATTAAAGAATATCTGAAATCTATTAGTTTTACAAACAATACACTGCTTATGCAGGCAAATCAGATTTTGGAATATACCAAAAACCAGCAGGTTGAAAATAAAATCATTCCTGTAGTTTTTAATCTCAATCAGGAGATTTCGTCTATTATGAATTCGATGGAGCCGTACATTGAAACGAGAAATAATCAATTTGTTGTTAATCAGGAAATTGATAAAAATATTGAGGTGTTTTCAGATAATACCAAGATTAATCAGATTTTTATGAATATATTGGGGAATGCCAATAAGTTTACTGAAAACGGAAAAATCACAGTTAATACAAAATCAGAATTTTTGGATGATCACACAGTAGTTCTTACCGCAAAGATAAGTGATACTGGAGTAGGGATTTCTCAGACTGATTTGAAAAATATTTTTGAACCTTATTATCAGGGCGTTTTATCTACGGAAGTTGAAAATCTGGGAGCAGGTTTAGGATTGAGTCTTTGCAAGGAACTCGTAGAACTCTACAATGGAAGTATTTCAGTTGAAAGTGAGCAAAACCAAGGCACTACAGTTTCTTTCAGTATTAATTTAGAGGTCAAACATTAACTTGAAAATCATGTATTCAGAAAATAATCATATCAATTTTTTATTAGCAGACGATCATAGCCTTATAAGACAGGGGATGGAATTTGTCATTGAAGATATAGGATGGGAGGGAAATATTTTTCATGCATCAAATCTCAAGCAGGTTTTGAACACAATCGAAAATGAAGAGATTGATATTGTTATTATAGATGCTGTTTTTCCGGACGGAAACAGTTTAAGTATTATTCCTGAAATAAAAAAGCTAAGCCCAAAAACCAAAATTCTGGTTTTTTCAGGACTTGATGAACAGTCACATTCCCTAAGATATATTAATGCAGGAGCCAACGGCTTCCTGAGTAAAATGAGTGAAGAGGAAGAAACTAAAAATGCTGTTTTAAAAATATATAAAGAAGGAAAGTATTTGTCATCAGTTACACAAACGGTATTGTTGGAGTCAATAAACAATCCAGGTGCTGTAAATCCTTTGCAAAGACTTACACAAAGAGAGTTTCAAATCGCTGAAATGTATGCAAAAGGATTAGGAAATCTGGAAATAGCCAATATTCTTGATGTAAAACAAAACACAATAAGTACTATCAAAAAAAGAATTTTTGAAAAACTGGAAATTGATAATATTGTTGAACTCATAGAGCTGCTCAAATCAACTCATTAGTTTTATTTAATAGTACTGATTTTCAGTAGTTTAATGAATTTCAATTTTGTGTTTTATTCTTTGTAGATAAATATCTACAACCGTATCGAATTCTATCTATTGTTTTTTTTTGCCCAGACTTGCTGATGTTGGTAATTTTACAACATCAAAATTGATCATACGAAATCAATGATGGGTTTAATAAAAACACAAATTTTTAATCTGGTTATTTAATCAAATTAAAAAAGAAAGAAAAATTTTTTGGTGGTAGTTTAAAACACAAATGCGAAAAAAAATTAAATCTTCTCTACAGAGCCAAAAACTCTGTAGAGATATTTTCGAAATCAGATACGGTTCTATAAACACAAATTAATTACCACTTTTCTATTGCAGAACATCCCACTCTGTAATAGGTATTAAAACTAAATAGTTTTCAAGTATTCACAAATGACTGAAAAATGCCTTAGTATAATTACAGAGCTTTAAGCTCTGTAATCAATACAGGTGATACTAACTCTTCGGCTATAAGCAAATTTTAGATAATTTAAAATGCTGTTTCTTAAACTATGAAACAGCATTTTGTTTTATATTATACTTAGATAATTTAGTCTTTATTCAGAAGTATTAATCTTATGCCATGTTATTTTGTAAATTTCAAAGGATATTTTACATTCTTAAACTCATCAATACTCGCCTTTAAAGATCCAACAGCAAGTTCTGCCTTCAAAAGAATCGGGATGTGATTATAATCGTTACTCACCCACATAGTAACACCTTCTTTTTCTTTGAAAACTCTGCCGCTTTTTACTGACGGGATTATTTTCAGACAATTAATAGTTCCGAATTTTGTTTTCAGGTTTTCAGTTCCGGTAACTTTCAGCTGAAATGGAAACATTTCGTCGTCAATCCATACATTCATGTTGATGACAGTTCCAATCTTAAGTTCAGCAGGTGTTTTGCTTCTCAGATAATAGAAACACGATAGCATATCCTGAACTCCCTTTACGGATTTTATGGTTTTTGAACCATTAGCAGGAGTTTTCTTATCCGTTAATATCAGTGTGTTGTTATTATGGTTAAACACCGTCTGCAAATGTTGTGTGTAACTGCCTTCCCGTACATTTCTCACATAGAAACTTGGGAGTTCTGTGGCAATATTAATGTAACTTTCATATAAATCTTCTACTTTGAAAAAAGCTCTCACGGCTCCGGTTGTTTGTCCGGTACCTTTTACATAAAGATGAGGTGAGCCGTTATAATTAACTTTTTTAGTGGTAAGATTAGCGTAGCCTGCGTTGAGAAAACCATAATGAATTCTTAAACTTAAAGATTCGCCGTCTGAAATATTGGTAAGTTGGGAGTAGCCTAAAAATGATATAATAGTGGTTACAATAATGAGTATTTTCTTCATAATCTACATTTTACAAAAACATTGCCAATTTTCCGGACATGTTTTTGTGTCTTTGATAAATCTCAGTTTTTTATTTAGGCAATCCTAAATATGCTTCGCATTAAAATTAGTAAATTTGCGAATACAAATTATTAAATAATCGTCAAATTATGATTACTACGGATATATTAATTATCGGAGCAGGACCAACGGGACTTTTTGCTGTATTTGAAGCAGGATTGCTTAAAATGAAATGCCATATTATTGATGCGCTTCCACAGCCGGGAGGTCAGTTGGCAGAGTTGTATCCTAAAAAACCGATTTTTGATATTCCTGGTTATCCTTCTGTAAATGCAGGAGAATTGATTGATAATTTAATGGAACAGATCAAGCAGTTTCAGCCAGGTTTTACTTTGGGAGAAACAGCTGTTTCTTATACAAAAGTTGATGATGAATGGTTTGAAGTAGTAACGAATAAAGGCACAGTTCACAGAGCAAAAGCTATTGCTATTGCAGGAGGACTTGGGACTTTCGAGCCTAGAAAGCCAACCATTGAAAATGTTGCAGACTATGAGGAGAAGGGTTTAGAATATTTTGTAAAAGAACCTGAGCAATTCAGAAATAAAAAAGTAGTGATTGCAGGTGGAGGAGATTCTGCACTTGACTGGAGTATTTTCCTTTCCAATGTAGCAAGTGAGGTAACATTGATCCACAGAAGAAATGAATTTCGTGGGGCTTTGGATTCTGTTGAAAAAGTACAGGATCTTAAAAATCAGGGTAAAATAAAACTTATTACACCGGCTGAAGTAACGGGAATCAAAGGAGACGGAAAAGTAGAAGCAATCACGGTACAGATTGACGGGAAGGAAGCAGAAGATATTGAAACAGATTATTTTATCCCTCTGTTCGGGCTAACTCCAAAATTAGGTGAAATTGGAAACTGGGGACTCAATATTGAGAAAAATGCTATCGTTGTGAATAATGCTTTAGATTATCAGACCAATATTGACGGGATCTATGCAATTGGTGACATCAATACTTATCCTGGAAAATTGAAGTTGATTCTGTGCGGATTCCATGAAGCGACATTGATGTGCCAAAGTGTTTACAACAGATTGAATCCCGGAAAAAAATTCGTTTTAAAATATACAACGGTAAGCGGAGTTGACGGATTTGACGGCAGCAGAAAAGAAGCTGAAAAAGCGGTTGTCAAAAAAATTGACTAATTTTGTGGAATTATGTCAGATATAAACATCAAAATTACGGATAGGGAAGGTGTTACGCATGATATTGTAGCACCTACGGATATGTCAATGAATTTAATGGAGATCATCCGTTCTTACGAATTGGCAGAAGAAGGAACTATAGGAGTATGCGGAGGAATGGCAATGTGTGCTTCTTGTCAGGTATATGTCATTAATAACCCCGGTCTTCAAGAAATGGGTGCAGAAGAAGATGCTATGTTGGGTGAAGCTTTTCATGTGCAGGACAACAGCAGATTGGGCTGTCAGCTTCATATATGTTCAGAGATGGAAGGTTTAGAAGTAGAAATTGCCCCGTATCCATAAGATAAATACATTTATGCATAAGAAGCCGCATCATTCTATATGATGGGGCTTTTTTTAGGAAATAGCCAATGGATTTTTTCGTCATAATGAGCTGATAATTATTGCTTTAAATAAGATTAAATTTTATATCTCTAAAAGTTTTAAAATTATCAGTGTTTTTATTTGTTTGTGTCGCAAAAAATGCGTTATTTTGCACCCACAAAAAACAAGTTGATTGTTTACAAGATGACCTCAATTCGGGGCGTAGCGTAGTCCGGTCATCGCGCCTGGTTTGGGACCAGGAGGTCGCAGGTTCGAATCCTGCCGCCCCGACAGTTTTCGATAATTTTCTCAAAATTACAAATGGGTGCGTAGCTCAGCTGGATAGAGCATCTGCCTTCTAAGCAGACGGTCAAAGGTTCGAATCCTTTCGCGCTCACAGAACCTTACAATTATTTGTGAGGTTTTTTTATTTTTACATGAGTTTTAAAAATTATTATAAATTTAAGCTTAAAATTGAAGGTATTGTATTTCTTAGTAATTTAGGTCTAATATTTGCAAATTACATCGCAGATTCAAAATGAATTTTTATTTATATGACAAAATATACCTTGACTAAATCTTTCTTCTATACTTTGCTTTTTGCATTATTTATAATTTCATGTAAAAAAGAAGAAGTTAATAATACTGACAATCAAATAACTACGGCACCAGAAGCAATTGCCCAAAGTGAATCTGATCCGGATTCTATAAAAACAGAGCAGGCACAGGAGTCTTCTCCGCCGGTAATTCAGGAAAATGGCTTTTATAATGCACTGGCAATTCCCAAAGACAAGAAAAAGCGTGATTCTGTATATGCAGCTTTCAGTAAAAAATATAATGAAAAAGAACGATACGCTATTTTAGCTTTGAACAGGCTTGATTCTAAAAGCAAGTGGAATTCTGATACATTAGTCGTTCCTGCAAAAATTGATACTACATTAATGGCATATTCGCCATTTCCTCTTCAGCTTGATGTATTAAACGAGGTGAAAAAGTTTGTTGTTTTTTCCTATCCAATTCAAGCGTATGCAGTTTATTCTAACGGAACTTTAGTAAAATGGGGACCTACAAGTATGGGCAAGAAAACGGCACAGACCGATAGAGGTCTCATGTTTGCAAACTGGAAAAAAAAGCTGGCAATTTCTACTGTGAAAAGTGAATGGAAACTTCCTTATAACTTTAATATCCACAATACGCACGGAATTGGATGGCATCAGTATGATCTTCCGGGATATCCTGCTTCCCACTCTTGTCTAAGATTGTTGATGAATGATGCGATCTGGCTTTACAGCTACGCTGATACATGGATTTTGAATCCGGGTGGCGCAACTACAAAAGCGAAAGGAACACCGGTGTTGGTTTTTGGAGACTATCCTTGGGGGAAAAGAAAGCCATGGAGAAAACTTCTGGATGATCCGAACGCTAATAATATTTCTGTGGAAGAAATGACAAAAATTGTTCAGCCGCATGTAGAAAAAATGATCAATGAACAAAGCAACAGGGAAAAAGTAGCAGATTCGATCAAGGCTGCAAAAGCATCTGAAGCTATTCTGAAAGAATCCGAACCTGCTGAAAATTAATTATTTTTCTCAAACTTAAGAGTAGATTCCTCTGCGAAATTTCTGAGCTTTTGCATTTCATCTTTTGCTTTATGCTGACCAAATCTGGCTGCTGCATAGGTAGCTGCAATTAGTAAAAGCATCATAAATGAGGCATTCAATGCCCAAGGAAATTCATGGCTGTTGATCTGAGATTCTACATAGTACATCGTAAAAAAAGTCATCCACATAATAGAAAACAGGAAATAAAGAAACATAAAGAAAGTCCAGACAGCAGAACTGGGACCGAAGACGCCTCTTATAACCGTAACTCCTTCATCCATTTCGGTTCTCAGAGAAAGACAGGGTTTCCAATAATTGTCTTCTTTTGCAGAAACAGTAATTGTTGCCATTTCTTTATTGACATTGCCTCGGAATTCATCTCTATGTTCCGTTAAATATTTTTTCA
Organism: Chryseobacterium binzhouense; assembly: GCF_007474545.1. Taxonomy (GTDB): domain Bacteria; phylum Bacteroidota; class Bacteroidia; order Flavobacteriales; family Weeksellaceae; genus Chryseobacterium; species Chryseobacterium binzhouense. Next base: position 73,849 of record NZ_VKOG01000004.1, on the reverse strand, counting down.
GATTATCAGCATATTCTTCTTTACTGAGATGAGTAAACATTTTAAATCTGGGACGATTCCGGATTTTGTCTAAGGTTGATTCTTGTGTTTCCATGTTATTCTTGATAAGGGATTGGGTCTTCTAGAACGAAAGAGAATTCCCGCTGCAATCCTTTCCGTGTAATAATCATTTTGATCGTTTTTCCTTCCTCGGATTTCATCATTTCGATGATTTTGTGTAAGGTCATATCGACGGTCTTTTTTCCGTTGATGGAAATAAGCTGATCATCTTTCATCAGGCCTGCTTTGTAAGCGGGAGAATCTTTTCTCACTCCGGCGATTGAAAAAAGAGGTTTTAATATAAATTTGTATTGAAGATTACTATTAAAGGTCTGTATTTCTCCAAATTTATTTTTATTATTGGTTTCCAATGTAATATAATCTTTTTCCCACTGCATTCCGTCTTGTTTAAAATCTAATCCACTCATGTTAAAATGAAAAGGATCATCAAAATTTCTGTTTTTACGGAGATAAATTTTTTCTTTTCTATAATCAAATGCTACTGTAAATCTGCTCATGATATCACCACCAACAGAGCCTTTCCGGTCTTTTACCAGATTGATGTGCTGAATTGAAAATTCATCCGGCATTGCCGTTAATGGTTTTGAAAATTTGTAATTCCCAAGATAGAAATTATGAATTCTGCTTCGTTTGCCATAAATATCTCCGTTAAATCCTCGTCCTAAATAGTCTTCAATATTCGGACGGTTATATACAAAATCTTTGATAAGTGTTGGGAAAAGCCAAATCGGGTCACTATTTCCCAGATCAATCAGAAGCTTTGAATCTTTTTTTTCATTGGTCATTTCTACACCAGCAATAATATATGGTTTATATTTTTCAATAGAAATTTCCAGTTCATTACAATTTTTTATTTTTTTCTTAAATAGATTTTCATCATTATAAACCGTAATTTTTTTTGATATATAATCAATCAAAACAGGATGATTTTTAAAAAAATGATATCCGATTATGCCATTTACCGGAATTCCTACGTGAGGTGAAATATTGAATTCCTCATCCAGAATAACATAAAGCAAAAGAGAGTCATTAATGTAGTTTTTTCCTATTTTCCCAATGTTATGATCAGATTTGAACCCATCAATAACTTTTGTTCCGCCTAATCCGGAAAATCTCGCTTTTTCCATAGATGAAAGCTGCATTTCTTTATTGTCTAAGCTAAAGATTGTAGTTTCTGCAACACCGGTATCCAGCAAGAATGTAAGTTCAACTCCATTTATATTAATAGGAATGAAAATAAGATTGTTGATCAGTTTAAAAGGTATGACAACTTTTTTTGCGTCTTTTATTTCGAAGTTGTTTTGGGCATTGATAAAAATACCCATAACTAATAACGATATAATAAACCTCAATTTCATATAATGAAATTAATGAATTATTCATTACAAATAAAAAAAAACATTCTTCTCAGAATGTTTTAAAATTATTTAGAAAAAAAGGCCATCAGATCCATATAGTTTTTCTGATTCACTCCATGCCCACTCATATATTCTCTGAAAGAAAAATAACAGCTTAAATCATAAAGGAGTTCGGCTGCCTTTCTGCCCCAGTCCAAAGGAATAATTGCATCATCAGTACCATGAGAAATAAAAAACCTTAAGTTTTCCAGTTTCTTTTTATCCCTTACAATATCAGTCAATAACTTCTCCTCAGGATAACAGCTGAGACAAGCCACAAGGTTAAATAATTCAGGGTATCTGAGAGCTAATGCATAACATAAAATTCCACCCTGACTAAAACCGCAAAGATGAGTTTTGCTGTCGGTAAGCCCATAATTGTTGATAATCGTCATGATATGCTCCGTAACTGCCTCAAGAGCTTCATTTGCCTGTTGTACATCTATGAATTTATCAGGATTGTTAAAGTCTATATCGTACCATGAAAATCCTTCAAACTCTGTGGAGAGCGGAGCTCTGAAACTTACAATGATCCAGTCTTCAGGAAGACTTTCTCTGAAACTGAAAAGATCCTGCTCATTGCTGCCGTAGCCATGAAGCATAAATAAAATTGGTGTATTGGAAGTGATATTTTGCGGTTCTCTTACGATGTAATTCAAATTCATAGAACAAAGATAAATATAATTATATTTGAGGAAAGATTTTAAAACCGACTTTATATAAATCAGCAATAATTAATGCAAAAACCTTTTATTAATTTGATATTAATTACAAATCATTATTGGAAATTTTTCATAAAAGCTATTTTTATATTGATAAAAAACCTATATTTGAAACATTAAAAATCTATTTGGAGAAATGAAGAAATTTTACAAATCAAAAAATTTACTTAGACTTTCATTTTTAGCAGTATTATTACTTTCTGTAGTTACTGTATTTAATTCTTGTAAAGATGATGACGAAGATCAGTTTCAGGATCACCTTGTGCAGTTTGAAGCCAAAATAGTTCCGGGCGGAACCACTCCTCCCACACCTCCTATTGAGCTTTTTAAAACAGTTGTTACTCAGGTAGGAACGAAGCAGGAAACTATATTTGCTCCTAAAGGTCTTACATGGACGAGTGGAGACTTTTTCGTAAATTCAAGCCAGTCTCAATTGAATTTTTCTGCCAATGCAACACTTCTTCATCCTGATGCAACACTTACGGTTACTATTTATGTTGACGGAGAAGTAGCAAAAACAGCTACAGTTACCGGTACCGGAGAAAAAAGTGCAGCTGTGGCTCACAGTTTCTTAGAATTGTAAAAATATTAACATACAACTATATAAAAAAACCGCCAAAAAGGCGGTTTTTTTAGTGTGTTATGTTTCTTAAATTAGATTGCTTTTACGATAAAATAGTTTTTCTTTCCTTTTTGAAGGAGCAAAAATTTACCGTCGATAAGATCGCTTTCATTAGCAGTATATACTTCGTTCACTTTTTCTTTGTTTACAGAAATAGAATTACCTTTCAACTCTCTTGTTGCCTCGCTTTTAGATTTCAAAAAGCCGGTTTTTTCGGATAGTAAATCAACAATATTTACTCCTAAAACTTCACTTTTTATTACTTCTTTTTGAGGAACTCCATCAAACACATCAAGAAAGGTTTGCTCATCTAATTCCATTAAATCTTCAGCAGTAGATTTCCCAAAAAGGATTTCAGAAGCCTTCAATGCTTTTTCATATTCTTCTCTGCCGTGAACCCAAACAGTAACTTCTTCAGCCAGTCTTTTCTGAAGTTTTCTTTCGTGAGGAGCCGTTTTGTGATCTTCAGTTAAAGCTTCGATCTCTTCTTTTGGTAAAAAGGTGTAAAACTTTATAAATCTTTCAGCATCTGTATCGGTTGCATTTCTCCAAAACTGGTAAAACTTGTATGGAGAAGTTTTCTTTTTATCAAGCCAGTAATTTTCTCCGCTCTCAGACTTTCCGAATTTTGAGCCGTCTGCTTTTGTGATCAAAGGAACAGTCAATGCAAATGCTTCTCCCTGCGCTTTTCTTCTGATCAGTTCAGTTCCTGTGGTAATGTTTCCCCATTGATCTGAACCTCCCATCTGAAGTTTTACATTATTATTTTGGTATAAATGTAAAAAATCGTATCCCTGAATCAGCTGGTAAGTAAACTCGGTAAAGCTCATTCCGTCTGCTCCTGCTTCTCCGGAAAATCTTTTCTTTACAGAATCTTTGGCCATCATGTAGTTTACCGTAATGTTTTTACCCACATTTTTAGCAAAATCAAGAAAAGATATATTTTTCATCCAGTCATAATTATTGACCAGTTCGGCTTTATTCGTTTCATTTCCTTCAAAATTTAAAAACCTTGAAAGCTGATTTTTAAGGCAATCAACGTAATATAGGAGTGTCTCCTCATCCAGAAGATTTCTTTCCGAAGATTTCCCTGATGGATCACCGATCATTCCTGTAGCACCACCTACCAACGCAATTGGTTTGTGACCGTGCTGCTGAAAATGAGCAAGAATTTTTATCTGAATGAGACTTCCGATATGCAAAGAATCTGCAGTAGGATCAAACCCGATATAGGCAGTTGTCATTTCCTTATCCAGTTGTTCGTCCGTTCCGGGCATCATGTCGGCAAAAAGACCACGCCATTTCAGTTCTTCAATAAAAGAGTTCATTATTTTTCAGTTTAAAAATTAATGTGCAAAGATAGCAAACCTTTAAGAAAGTGAAGGCATTAAGATTCTATGAGCAGATTTTTTAGTGAAATATTTGATTAAATTCAGTAATGAGCTTTTTAAAATAATTTTCACATTTTGCAATATGCGTTCCGTACCATGAAAATGCCTCACCGTCCACAATGATTATTTTTTTATCAGGATAAATTTCTTTTAGTTCCAGAATATGTTTTTCTTTAAAAGGAAATGGCTCGGAAGAAAGCATAATAACATCGGCTTCGCTAAGATCAGCAATTTCTATTTCGGGATATCGTGTTTTGTTTTTAAAAACATTTTCAAAGCCAATTTCTGATAAGACATGATGAATAAAGGTGTCGGAACCGACTGTCATATAAGGGTTTTTCCAAATCAGATAAGCTGCTTTTACTTTGGATTTTAATTGAACCTGATTGAAAATTTCATAAATTTTAAGATTGAAAATCTGCGCTTTTTCTTCTTTATTAAAAATCAGTCCCAGATTTTTCAAAAGGTAGTAATTGTCTTCAATGGTTTCCGTATTGTTAACAATTATTTTGAAATCTTTCATCAGTTCTTCTACCTGTTCTTTAACGTTTTCTTCCTTATTGGCGATTATCAAATCAGGCTTAAGACTTTTAATCTTATCAGTATTAAGATTTTTTGTACCGCCTATAATCTCAATATTTTTAACCTTTTCTGCAGGATGAACGCAAAATTTTGTCCGTCCAATGACTTCGTTTTCAGTTAAACCCAAATCAAATAAAGCTTCTGTAATAGAAGGAACCAGAGAAATCACTTTCATAATTTATAAGACTTGGTCTAAAATTACAAAAGTTTTCCGGTTAAAAACATTGCTGCAATCGTAAAATAAATAATTAGCCCTGTAACATCTACCAAAGTAGCCACAAAAGGAGCAGAAGAAGTTGCGGGATCAAGATTGAATTTTTTAAGAATAAACGGAACCATAGAACCCGAAATAGTTCCCCAAAGTACAATCATTGCCAAAGAAATTCCTGCACTGATTCCTATAAATAGCCAGTAAGTTCCGTAATCAAACCAACCGAGTTTGTGCCATATCATGATTCGTAAAAATCCGATAACCCCAAGGAAAGTTCCCAAAACCAATCCTGTGACAATTTCTTTTTTCATTACTGTCCACCAGTCTTTCAGGGTGATTTCTTGTAATGCCATTGCACGGATAATCAACGTTGCTGCCTGTGAACCCGAATTTCCGCCGCTGGAAATGATTAAGGGGATAAATAATGCTAAAACAACTGCTTTTTCAATTTCATTTTCATAAAATCCCATTACGGACGCAGTAATCAGCTGTAAAAAGAAAAGAACAATCAGCCAAAGTCCGCGTTTTTTGATCATTTCAAACCAATGTGTCTGAATATATGGATCATCAAGTGCTTCAACACCCCCGAATTTCTGAATATCTTCGGTATTCTGCTGCTCAATTTGGTCAAGAATATCATCTATGGTCACAATTCCCACCAAAACTCCGGCTTCTGTGATGATAGGAAGAGCTGTTCTGTCATACTTTTCAAAATATTGTACGGCATCCTCTTTTGTTGTCGTTGTGGTGATGGCTACAAAATGATTGTCAGTAAGTTCAGAAACCAGTGTGTCTTCTTCCACCAAGAGCAGACTTCCCAGTTGTAAATCATCTATTAAACGGTTTCTTTCATCTACAACATATAAATGATTGATGGTTTCTACCCGCTTACCCACTTTTTTTATCTGCTGTAGACATCTTTTTACAGTCCATTCTTTTCTGATCTGGATGTAATAAGGTGTCATCAGACGGGCAATAGAATCAGAATCATAGCCTAAAAGCTTTAAAGCGATTCTTCTTTCCTGAGGATTAAGATGATTGATGGAGTATTTGATAAGTTCGTCCGGAAAATCCTCAAAAAGAGCCGTTCTGTCGTCCGGAGTCATCTCATTTAGAATTTCAGAAACCTCGTCACTTCCTATGCTTCGGATGGTTTCTTCCTGAAAGTCAGGATCAAGATGTGAAAAAACTTCGGCTTTATACTGCTTCGGAACTTTCAAAAATGCCAAAAGCCTTTCATCAGCAGGAAGTTCACTGAGTCTTTCGGCAATATCGGCGGGATTAAAGATAAGTTCGTCTGTAGAATTCAAAACCGGAATTTTTTGCTATGCAAAAATAATTCAAATTTTTAGAATAGGAGAATGAAGGACTAAATTTAAGGTTTATTTAAAATCCTGCTTCAGAAGAAGGTTTTATTTTTCTTAGTTCTTTCAGTATGCTTTTCATTGCGCCATTGGTTCCTATTTTAATGGAATTTTCTGCGGAGCCTAGAAGTCGCATGTTTTTACGATAGGTGTCATAATCGGATGAAGAGATAAGATTTCCTTCAGCATCAAACAGCTTCATGCTTACCACAACCTGATTAGAAAAGACATATTTCCCGAGACCAACCTTAAAATATTTTACTTTCGGCACAATTGCGAAATCTGCATCATTGTTTTTGCAGTATTCTGAAATGGTTTTGCTGTCTATACTGTCGTATGAAATGCGGGTTTCAGATCTCAGCATTTTGTTTTTGCGAAAAGTGCTGATTTTGTCTGAAACAGCCGTAAAAAAAGCAAGATTAGTAGGCTCTTTGATTTCTTCAATATCCGGATCTACTTCAGGGTCAAAGTATAAGATATTTTTGGTTTTGTCATGACCAGAAGGTTTCTGTGCTTTTACAGAATTGATACCGATCATAAGAACAGCAGAAGCTGCCGCAAATAATAAAATTTTCTTCATCTCTATTGAAGGTGTAAAATTACTGTCTTTTAATGAAGTAACATAATTTAAAGAATACTTTTTTAATACAACACAAACTATATTATCAAATTATTGTCCAAAACAAAAAATAGTTGTACTTTTGCAGCTGTTACATAATAATCATTAAACAATATTGGAATGTACTTAACATCAGAAAAAAAGGCAGAAATTTTCGCAAAGCACGGAAAATCTGCACAAGACACAGGGAGCGCTGAAGGACAGGTAGCTCTATTCACTTACAGAATCAATCATTTATCTCAGCATTTAAAAGCAAATCGTCACGATTTCAATACTGAAAGATCTTTGGTTAAACTGGTAGGTAAAAGAAAAAGCTTATTAGATTATCTTAAAAAGAAAGATATTACAAGATACAGAGCAATTATTGCTGAACTTGGTCTAAGAAAATAATCTGAAAAGATTACAAAATCAAGCAACTTCGAGAGAGGTTGCTTTTTTTATTTGCATTAAAGCAAAATGGGTGCAGTGCTATTCATTATAAATTTTTATTTTTGTTTTCCTTAAAAAATATTCTACCTATTTGAAATCCATTTACTTATATATTACAGTTTTTATCTCTTCTTTTGCTTGTCTGAAGGCGCAGGACAGTATTCAGAAGTCTAATCTTCAGGCATCATTCAGTTTACAGTATGGAAAATTTTTAGGAACTAATGATTATCTGAAAAACCTTAAGCATAGAGATTTTGTCGGAGCTTCTGCAGAAATTACTGTTCAGACCGATGGAAGCAAAGAATGGCACAGAAGATTCGGAAGACCTTATTACGGAGGAGGAATTGTTGCTTTTAATTATCTTAAAAACAACAATATGGGAAGTCCGTTTGCTGTTTATGGAACTTTTGGTGGTACAATTAAAGAAACCCCGACTCATTCCTGGAATTATGAAACGAGTGGTGGTTTTGCTTTCAACTGGACTCCTTATGATTTGAAAAAAGGATACAACAATCAGACTTTTGGATCATCGGTAAGTATTTACATTAATCTCGGAGCCAATTATAAATATTATCTGGGGAAGCATTTTGATTTAGGATTAGGACTGAACTTTAATCATTTCTCAAATGGTGCTCTTAAACTTCCCAATAAAGGAATGAACACTTTTTCTCCTAAACTGTCGTTAACATATCATTTTGATGAAAGAGCGTTTGCCCCGAAAGATACTCTGTCTGCATTTGATAAATATTCAACCTTGGATGTGAATGTTTTTGGAGGTGTAAGGCATTCAATTTTTTATGGTAAAGATCCGGGGTTTGAAGATTTTGATGTAGATATGATCAGGAAATTTGAAGGAAAATATCATCAGAACTGGGGTCTGGAGACAGTTTATCACAGACAGGTTACTTATAAATCTTCTCTCGGATTAGGAATCGGCTTGATGTATGACGAAGATTACAACAATAAGTTTTATCAGGACGAAAATGGAGTGATTCAAAGTACAAAAAGATTTAAGCGAGAACAGCTTTTACTGAATGTTTTTCCTTCGTACCGACTTTCCATTTCGAAATTTGCCATTCAGATTCAGCCGGGATTCTATATATTTAGAAAAACAATTGACAGACGTTACGATAAAACATTTTTTTACCAAAGAGTTGGTTTTCAATATACTATTGGAAAAAATTTCCTAATAGGAATCGGTTTAAGATCATTTAAATTTCATAAAGCAGATTATATAGAATGGCGGTTAGGATATCGTATTTTCAATAAAAAGATGAATAATTTTTAATTCATAGTGATATTATTATTTATAAAATATCATTTAAAACAAAAACACTAAATTTGCAACGAAATTTAGACGAAATATATTAATTTAAAAGCACTCAATACGGAGTGCGTCACAAAAATTTATGAGTGTACCTCAAGCAATTACAGAGATGATTACTCTTGCAGACGGCAGAGAAATCACAATTGAAACAGGGAAACTGGCGAAACAAGCCGATGGATCTGTAGTCGTAAAAATGGGCGGAACTATGCTTTTAGCAACGGTTGTAGCCAATAAAGAAGCCAATCCGGGTGTAGATTTTCTGCCATTAACGGTAGATTACAGAGAAAAGTTCTACGCAGGCGGTAAAATTCCTGGAAATTTTTTCAGAAGAGAAGCGAGACCATCTGATCAGGAAATCCTGACCATGCGTTTGGTAGACAGAGTTCTAAGACCTTTGTTTCCTGAAGATTTTCACGCAGAAGTTCAGGTTATGATTTCATTAATCTCTTATGACGGACAGTCTATTCCTGATGATTTGGCAGGTCTTGCTGCATCTTCGGCAATTGCCATTACCGATATTCCTTTCAACGGACCCATGTCTGAAGTAAGAGTCGTAAGAATTGACGGAAAACTTTCTATCAATCCTAATTTTGAAGATCTTAAAAACTCTGACCTGGATATTATGGTGGGAGCAACCAAAGATTCTATCGTGATGGTAGAAGGTGAGATGAAAGAAATTACTGAAGCAGAAATGCTTGAAGCGATTAATTTTGCTCATGCTGAAATCAAAAAACAGGTTGAAGCTCAGGAAAGATTAGCGGAAAAAGTAGGAAAAGCTTTCCCAAAAAGAGAATACAGCCACGAAGTTCATGATGAGGACATCCGTGAAAAGGTGTGGAAAGAAACGTATGATAAAGTTTATGAAGTAGCAAAAACACCTTCAGGAAAAGAAGAACGACATGAGAAATTCAAAGCTGTTTTAGACGAGTTTCTTTCTCAGTATGTAGATAATCCTGAAGAGCTGGAAAGGGTAACGCCTTTCGCAAAAGTATATTATCACGATGTGGAAAAAGAAGCGATGCGTCAGATGATTTTGAATGACAAAATCCGTCTTGACGGTCGTGATCCGGAAACAATCCGTCCGATCTGGAGCGAGATTGATTATCTTCCGGGAGCTCACGGATCTGCTATCTTTACAAGAGGAGAAACACAGTCATTAACTGCTGTAACGCTTGGTTCTATTAAGGATGCCAATATGGTAGACAGCGTAATGACTCAGCATGATGAGAGATTTTTCCTGCATTATAATTTCCCGCCATTCTCAACAGGTGAGGCAAGACCTTTAAGAGGAACTTCCAGAAGAGAAGTAGGTCACGGAAACCTAGCTCAAAGAGCTTTGGCAAATATGATCCCTGAAGAAAATCCTTATACTATCCGTATTGTTTCTGATATTTTAGAGTCAAACGGTTCGTCTTCTATGGCAACAGTTTGTGCAGGAACTCTGGCGTTAATGGATGCCGGAATTCAAATTGCAAAGCCTGTTTCCGGAATTGCGATGGGATTGGTAACAGATGTGAAAACAGGAAAGTATACTGTTCTTTCTGATATTCTTGGAGATGAAGATCACCTTGGAGATATGGACTTCAAAGTAACCGGAACAGCAGACGGAATTACGGCTTGTCAGATGGATATCAAAATTCAGGGGCTTTCTATGGATATCATGGAAAAGGCTCTTCTGCAGGCAAGAGAAGGAAGAATTCATATTTTAAATAAAATCACTGAAACAATTGCTGAACCAAGAGAAGATGTGAAACCGCACGCTCCGAAAATGGTGATGATGGAAATCCCTAAAGATTTCATTGGCGCAGTGATAGGACCTGGAGGTAAAATCATCCAGCAGATGCAGAAAGATACCGATACGGTAATTGCTATTGAGGAAGTCGGTGAAATTGGAAGAATTGAAATTTCAGGGGTAAGCAGAGAAAAAATCAACGAAGCAATTGCAAAAATCAACGAAATTACTTTTGTACCGGTTGTAGGCGAAGTTTACAAAGGGAAAGTAGTAAAAGTGATGGATTTTGGTGCTTTTGTAGCCATTGCTAAAGGAACGGAAGGATTGCTTCACATTTCGGAAATAGAGTGGAAGCGTCTGGATAAAGTTCCTTATGCTGAAGGTGACGAGGTTGAAGTGAAGTTTATGGGTTACGATGATCGTAAGAAAATGAAACTTTCAAGAAAAGTTTTATTGCCAAGACCACCAAGACCTGAAAAGAAAGAAGGTGAGCAGAGAGGTCCGAAACCGGAGGGAAAAGTAAACCCTGAAGGAAAGGATAATCCAGGAGAGCACAAACCTTTGAACGAAGCTTAAGATTAGTTCAGTCAATTATATAGAACCACCATATTTTGGTGGTTTTTTGTTGTTTGATGAAATTGCAAATAGTTATATGATAATATATCGTCGCAGGCGCAAACATCTTGCTCATGTATATCTTAAGTAGCAAGCTAATTTAAAATATCTTCAAGAGCATTACAATAATTTATTGCACCCAGTGTCTCACATACGACAGGCAAAAGTTAAATTTAGAAATATTAAAAATGAAGTAAAAAATTTTTACGATTGGGAATAATTTATTTTTTGTAAAATAATTGTACTAAATGTTCGCAGGATAAGTTGCTGAAATTTAAAAACTTATTACATAATACGATTTCCAAAAATATTTGTCGTATATTTGCAGAAGCAATTAATAGAAAGGTTTTCAGCTTTTACTTAAGGTTAAGTTCAAAACAATTATTTTCTCTCAGTTTTCACATTTCAGATGTCGCTGTTTATTTCATAAAAATACCTGTGCCGGCAATCTTTTATTCATTACTGAAAAACAATAGACTACCTTTCTGATTTAATCGGGAAATGTATTTGGGTATAATGAGGTAAACTTCAGCGTGGAGTTTTATCTTTTACATCAACACGTAACTAATAAATTTTTACATATATATGGCGGATTCTTTCTCTAAAAAAGAAAATTTTAAGAAAAAAGTACAAAAAGCAAAAGAAAAAGCTCAGAAAAGAGAAGAGCGTAAAACAAGCAACAACAAAGGCAAAAGCCTTGATGACATGATTATGTATGTGGATGCAAACGGTCAGCTGACCAGCACTCCACCAGATAGAAATAATGATGAGGATTTTGACATCAACAATATTCAGCTGGGAGCAGCTCCTATTGAAGCTGAAGAAACCATTAAAACCGGAATTGTAACATTTTTCAGTGAAAAAGGTTATGGTTTTATCACAGAAGATAATTCAAAAGAAAATGTGTTTTTTCATAGCAATAACTGCTTAGAACTTATCAAAAAAGGTAACAAAGTTTCTTTTGAAAAAGAAAAATCTCCGAAAGGTTTTGTTGCTGTTAATATAAAGATGGTAAAATAAAAAATACTTAAGACAGATTTATCTTTGGATAAATTTGAGCCAATAAAAAAAAGCCATGATTTTTAGTAAATCATGGCTTTTGTATTTTGCAGAAGTTATATGTTGTTTTTAAGATAAAATGTAGACATCTCGAGAATACAAATACCAGACACAAATAAGATAGCTTGTCCAAAGCCATTTGGAGAGGATAAAAATTCTATCTTATTTCTCAAATTCGACTTCTACGCCACGGGCTTTAAGTTCGTGAGAATACACACTCAAAAGCTAACTTTCATTGTTCCGAACTACATTCTCAGCACTTTTTTTTGCCTTGACGATTTAGACATACTGCCAAATAGATTGTCTTATTAATGACCTTGGAGCTTTTCACGAGTCTTGAGTAAGACTTCGTTCATCCAGACAATTAAATGCGAATCTTCAAAGGGATAGCTTTTGCCAGCTAATCATTTCAGAAGTAACCACATTTGTAATTCTGAAAATGGCAAAGATATTCCAAAATCGTACAGTTCTTTAATCTGCTCTTCGATATCACTTACGCTCATCCCTTTGGCGTAGAATGAGATAATAATATTCTTAAGACCTTTGATGATGTTATTAGGATCAGTACAGGTTCAAAACTGCTTGCCTCGTTTCTTTGAAGTATCATTTTTATATGCCTAATACGGATTTTTCTTGTTTTAGTGAGCAGTACTTAGAGCCTGTTTAAAATTAAATTAGAAAAATGTTTATGAATACATTTTATTAGAAAAAAACAATACAATAAATTGATTGTCAGTTGTTTATGTTATTTGTTTTTCGTAACTTGTTGGTGTCGAATCAATTAAGCTGCATGAGAAACTATTCCACAAACGTTACTGACAATCAATGGCAATTTATTAAAAATACTTTAGAATTAGATAATCGTAAACGGAAATATGACCTTAGAATCATTTGGAATGCGATTATGTATCTGGTGAAAACAGGCTGCCAATGGCGAATGCTTCCCAATGATTTTCCAAAATGGCAATTAGCTTACTTTTACTATTCGAAATGGGCAAATGCAGAAGATTTTGATCTGCTTCTTGCGAGATTGCGAGAAAAAGTACGCCTGAATAGAAATCAAAACAGAGAACCAAGCTTAGGAATAATGGACAGCCAGAGCATAAGATGGGGAAACAGCCGCTCGCTGAAAGGTTTTGACGGAAATAAAAAAGTGAAAGGCATTAAGAGGCATGTGGTTGTAGATAAAAATGGCTTTCTTTTAGCGATCATGGTCACTGTGGCGAATATTCATGACAGTAAGGCGGTTGATTTTTTAATGAGAACGATGTCATATTTTTTTATCTCCTGTAAAAATTATCCTTGCAGACGGAGGCTACAGGGGTGAAACAATAGATCATGTTAAGAATCAATTTGGATATTTAATTCAGGTAATAATGAGAAAGGACGATAAAAAATCAGATTTTAAGCCAATTTCAAAAAGATGGATTGTTGAACGTACATTTTCTTGGTTTGACAACGACAGAAGGCTTTGCAGGAATTTTGAACTCCTGATGGAAAATTCTGAAAATATGGTCAAGCTGTCCGCTATAAAACTTTTATTGAATAAAATTTAAACAGGCTCTTAAATATTACATTTTTCACAATGTATCTTTTGTAATTAAATAACTATTTTATAATCAAGTAATTACCAATTGATAAAAATAAACTGATCCTGCCACGGAAGTTTGACAAAGCCAATTCCCCATCCCAGTTTTTCAAGGAGAATATCCTGCGTTTTTCGTTCTACGGTAAGAGTATAATCATGATCAATGACCAGTTTTCCGGGACGTTGAAAAAATTCATTCTGTAATAATTCAACAGATGATTTTTTCATTGCACTCCAGTTGTGCTGCACGCTTTCAATCACATTTTTAGCCTCTGCTTTATGTTTTCTGGTGAGCTTAATGTGCCTGTTGATGGTTTGATGAAGCGGAATATTGCATAAAAACTTTTCAAGAGCCATATCATATTCCGGAGCATTGGTTTTTCCGGTTGCAATGTAATGTAGCAAGTGTGCGCAAAGTTCAGGATTCAAAAACTGATTGTTTTTTGAGTCAAAAAGATCACAACGTTCAAATAAAGTTTTAAGAAACGGATGTATCAGAATAAGTCCTGCGTTCTGAATATATTGATCTGCATTTGATATTAAATTATCTTGATTCAGATATTCTTCGTTTTTATTTGAGTTATTCTGAATAGCTGTATTTTTCTGCTTTGCTTTTTCTGTTGAGACTGACATGTTTTCAGAAATCTCTTTTCTGCTATTTTCAATACTTTCAAAAACCTCATCTTCTTTAATAAAAGGAAAGATTTTAACTATATTTTTCCAGATTTGCTGAGTTTCTTTTGAAGGTGAAACTGCTGAATTTCTTTCTGCTATTTGTTGTAAAAGATATTTTTTTAGATCATTATTTGGGCTTAAAGATTTAGATAATACCTTTAAAACCAATTCCCAAACCAGATTTCTCTTGTTATTATCCAGCTTTGATATTAGCTGAACGATATCGCTTTCGAGATTGATTTTTAAATCTTTATCTTTTAAAATAATCAAACACAGCTGTGCAATCTGCTCGTTTGAAAGCTGATTGATCATTCTGTTTCTCATATTTTCTTTTGAAAAAACAGGGATAATGTTTCTCTGAAAATTTTCAGCCGAAATAAGACTTTCAAATACTTTTGGTTCTAAAAAAGAAAAGTTTCTTTTTCCTGAATTCCACCAAGGCATTGATCCTGTGGTAAGAAAATAAATGAAAGCCTGAACAATTTTTTCTTTGTTTCCAACTAAATAAGCTTCAGAATTATTTTCTTTTTGCTGATCTGAGTTTAAAATTGAATCTGTGATTTCGGACAATTCCTCTTTAAAAATCTGAGTGATTTTATCTTTTAGCTCGGTATTCAGAGTACTATTTTTGATATCCAGATTCAATTCTAACTTAGGAATCTGTAGGGTGGAATCAGCAAATCGATGTTCTAAAGCACTGATAGATTTTTCTATTTCCGGAAAAACATCAATAGACAGAAAGCTGGTAATATCATCTTTTATACTCAATGCTTTTTCCTTGTTATTGACTGAAATTTCGATAAAAACTTTCTGAATGATATGATCTTTCTTCACAATTAAATAGTTTTAGTTGACTGTAGATTATTTCCTGTCAAATTCTCCGCCCCAGAAACCGGCAGGACAAAGACTTAGTTTTGATCTTTGTTTGGCACTCAGTCTGCAGCCGCAGCCTCTCACAAATCCGTCTTTTGGAGAATCTGCTACTTCAAGTGTATGAGGATTCATCCATTTGAGAGCGTTACAATTGTTTCCGTTTTTCAGCGGACAGGCATTACAAATTTCTGTTCTCACAGCGAAAATATATTCTTCATTATGATTTGCCACGCCCATTTTTGAGCGTAATTCGTTGAAATGACCGCCAATGATTTCATTGCGCTTGCCAAAAAGTTTTTTAATGTTCATGCGATTAAGTTTTAAAATTATGGGGTCAAAATTAGACGAACAAAAGACATTTTTACGAATGATGAGGTCTCTTCATTCTGTCTTTGCAGTAAAAGAGAAAAATTATATCCTGATGATGGGGTTTATAAATAATTGATTGTTTTATAAGAAAAAAATCTTGGAAAATGTTTTGTGATGAAGTCGGTTTTCAATTTCAAAAAGTAATTAAAAAGGTATCGTTAATCCATGTTGGAATAAGACTAATTTTTAATAATAAATTTTTACTTTTTGAGAACTTAGATTTCACTATACTTAGATTAAGGAAATTTTTAATGTGAAATATTATTTTATTTTAAATTTTAATGTTTTGAATTTCAATTAAATATGATTTTGTTTTTTCCGGATTTATAAATATCTTAAAAATTGTATTTACTGCAAAGACAGGTTTGAGCCCTCAAAATATTTGTCTTTTGACATCGTGTAATTGTATGTTTGCACCATAATAATTTAAGAACAGAAATTATGATTAATAAAGTATTAACAGTTTTAAAAGATCGACTGAATCTTCCAAATGGTTTACAGGATCAGGCAGGTGAAATTGCTGTCATTGGTAACATCGCGAAACATGAAGACGATACCTCAAATCTTGACAACAAAGTGGTGATCACCCTGCTTAGTGTAGAGGAAGAATCTACCATGAAAAATACTCCGAGATATTTAAAATTCAATGAATCTGAACATATCATGGAAAGGGAAAGCCAACCGGCGTATTTAAACTTATACGTGATGATTGCTGCCAACAAAAATATGTATGATGGTGCTTTGGTGAACATTTCAAAAGTCATTGAAATCTTTCAGGTCAACAATGTATTAAAATATAATGCTGTTAGTGATGAAGAGAGCGATTTCATTTTCAGAATCGAATTACACTCTGTTCCTTTCGATCAGTTAAGTTATATCTGGGGATTATTAGGTGGGAAAATTATGCCTTCTGTTTTGTATAAGATAAGTGTTGTTAAAATTGTAGCTAAACAAGAAAAAACTGACATCACATTAATTGATGAAATTAATACTGAGAGTAAAGTAATTAAACCAAAAGAATAGTGTAATTAAATAAAAAAACAAAAAACTTATAACATTTTTAACTTAAACTTTAACCATGCCAAATCAAGCACCATCACACATCTCAGACGATTTTTATCCTGTTTATAACTACTCAGAAAATACCAATGAAAAGCTTAAAAACAGATGTATAGCAGATAGTTATAACGGAAATTTTATACAAGCTGCCAAAGGTCTTGATACCATTCAAAATGCTTACATTTTGTATGCCGGTGAGATTGCTGCCTTAGAAGAACTCAAAAATCTCGCAAGCGACGAAATTTCTAATAGATCTACAAATCCTCTTGTTCTTGCTGATCTTCTTGAACAGGCAATTGCGATAGCAGAAGAAATTAATGAAAATAATCTGAATGTCGTTCTTTCAGAAGCAATCTATGAATCGAAAGCTGTATTAGAAGCAATCTATGACGGAACAATAGACGACTTTAAAATGCCTGATTCAGATAAAAATATTCCGGCTTTCAGTGAAGAATTTGAGTCACTAAAAACAGCAATTATTACTTCTCAGAATCAAAAAAGAATTACGGGAAATACGCTCTATACAAACTAAAGGATTCAATTCTTCAATAATTCTCAAACACAATCAATCATCAATTAATACTCGGAGTTTTACTTCGGGCAATAATGAACATTAACCTAAATTTTAAAAAATGAATTACAAAACTCCTGGAGTCTACATTGAGGAAATTACAAAATTTCCTCCATCCGTAGCACAAGTAGAAACGGCTATTCCTGCTTTTATAGGATATACAGCAGATGGGCCAAGAAATAAGCCAACAAGAATCTCGTCTATGTTGGAATATGAAGCAATTTTTGGAAAAGCAAAAGAAGAAACTTTTGAAATTACTGACACAGCAGACGCTAATGGAGTATTTACAACCACTGCAGTAATGATTCCAAGTCAGTTCAAAATGTATTATGCGATGCAAATGTTTTTTGCAAATGGCGGCGGACCTTGTTATATCGTTTCCGTCGGAAGTTATAATGATACGGTAGCTATAGGAAACTCTACGACTTTGGGAACCTTATCGTATGGTTTAGATCTGCTAAAAAATGAAGATGAACCAACGCTTATTGTTTTCCCTGATGCTGAAGCTTTAGAAGATGAAGCTTATGAATTGTATGGTTTAGCTTTAAGTCATGCAGAACTAATGAAAGACAGATTCGTCATCATGGATGTTTTTGGAGATGATTCAGTATCTGCTGCAGCTAACTTCAGAACCAATTTAGACAGTGGTGAAAAATTGAAGTATGGAGCTGCTTATTACCCAAAATTAGAAACTGTTTTAAATTACAATTTTAAAAGTACAGTTGAATTGAATGATAGTCCTGTAAACTTAAATGATTTAAAAACGTCAGATTCAGCTCAGTATAATAGAATTAAAAAAGCAATTGAATCTAAAAGAGTGGTATTGGCTCCGTCGTCTGCAATGGCAGGAATTTATGCAAGAGTAGACAGCACTTCCGGTGTATGGAAATCACCGGCTAATGTTGGGCTCAACTATGTAGTTGCACCTACCGTGAAAATATCTGATAAAGAACAGGAACTTCTTAACGTAAATCCGGGTACAGGAAAATCCATCAATGCCATTAGAAATTTCACAGGAAAAGGAAACTTAGTTTGGGGCGCAAGAACTCTGGACGGAAACAGCAACGAATGGAGATACATCTCGGTACGTCGTTTCTTCAGCATGGTGGAAGAATCTGTGAAAAAAGCAACAGAGCGTTTCATGTTTGAACCGAATACGAAGAATACGTGGGTACGTGTTCAGACGATGATCGAAAATTTCCTGAATCAGCAATGGCAGGATGGTGCATTGGCAGGAAGCAAACCTGAAGATGCTTATTATGTGATTGTTGATCTAGATAAAACAATGTCTGCTCAACAAGTTTTAGAAGGGATAATGAATATTGAAATCGGTATGGCTACAGTACGTCCGGCAGAATTTATTGTGTTGAAATTCTCACA
Organism: Chryseobacterium binzhouense; assembly: GCF_007474545.1. Lineage (GTDB taxonomy): Bacteria > Bacteroidota > Bacteroidia > Flavobacteriales > Weeksellaceae > Chryseobacterium > Chryseobacterium binzhouense. The sequence goes on along the minus strand of NZ_VKOG01000004.1, from coordinate 55,204 downwards.
CAAATTACAGGAAGCATAAAAATTAATTAATAACAAAAAATATAAAAAATTATGAGTACATATCCATTAGTAAAGTTTGCCTTTGAAGTAGATTGGGGCGGAACAAAAGTAGGATTTCAGGAAGTAAGCGGACTTAATGCTGAAGCAGCTTTAATTGAATACAGACACGGAGCAAGCCCTGATTTCAGCAAAATCAAAATGCCGGGACTGAAAACTTTCAGCAATATTACTTTAAAAAGAGGAACTTTCAAAAATGATAACGAATATCTTGAATGGTTCCAAACGATTCAGATGAATACGGTAGAAAGAAGATCGATCACGATTTCTCTTTTAGACGAAAACGGAGAACCTGCGGTAACTTGGAAAGTGAAAAATGCTTTCCCGCTTAAATTGAATTCAACAGACTTGAAAGCTGAAGGAAACGAGGTGGCTATCGAAACCTTAGAAATTGCACACGAAGGACTAACTATTGAAAATAACTAAATATTAACTTTAAATTTTTAACAAAATGAATTACAAAACACCAGGAGTCTACGTAGAGGAAATTGCAAAATTCCCGCCATCAGTAGCACAAGTAGAAACGGCTATCCCTGCTTTTATCGGATATACAGAAAAGGGACCAAAAAATGAACCGACAAGAATTTCTTCAATGTTGGAATACGAAGCAATCTTCGGAATGGCAAAAGAAGAAACTTTTGAAATTACTGACACAGCAGACAGCAATGGAGTATTTACTACTACTGCGGTAGTAACTCCAAGTCAATTCAAAATGTATTATGCGATGCAAATGTACTTTGCGAATGGTGGAGGAGCTTGCTATATTGTCTCAGTAAATACATTTCAGGACGAAGATGATGAGGACAATTTAGTGGAACAAGCAGAACTGGAAGCGGGTCTGAAATTATTAGAAAAAGAAGACGAGCCAACGCTTATTGTTTTCCCGGATGCTGAAGCATTAGCGAGCCAAGCATATAAATTGTACGAGAAAGCTTTGGATCAGGCAGAAATGATGAAAGACAGATTTGTCATTATGGATGTTGTTGGAGAAGTTGCTGAATTTAAAGGAGCTGCAGGTCCGGGTGTAGGACCGAGCGGTAAAAGACTAAAATATGGAGCTGCTTATTATCCAAAACTGGAAACCGTTCTAAGCTATAATTATGATGTTGTTGTTAAAACAGGTCTCAATACTACTTTGGATTTAAAATCATTAAAGATCTCAGATTCTGCTAAATACAATAGAATTAAAAATGCAATCGAATCTAAAAAAGTAGTAATGGCTCCATCATCTGCAATGGCGGGAGTTTATGCAAAAGTAGACAGCACTTCCGGAGTATGGAAAGCACCGGCTAATGTTGGACTTAATTATGTAGTTGCACCAACCGTAAAAGTTTCTCATGAAGAGCAAATGAGTCTTAACGTAAATCCTGACACAGGAAAATCGATTAATGCAATCAGATCTTTCACAGGAAAAGGAACTTTGGTTTGGGGCGCAAGAACGCTTGATGGTAACAGCAATGAATGGAGATACATCTCGGTACGTCGTTTCTTCAACATGGTAGAAGAATCTGTGAAAAAAGCGACAGAGCGTTTCGTTTTTGAACCGAATACTGCGAATACTTGGATTCGTGTTCAGACAATGATCGAAAATTTCCTGAATCAGCAATGGCAGGATGGCGCGTTGGCAGGAAGCAAGCCGGAAGAAGCTTATTATGTAAGTGTTGGTTTGAATAAAACAATGTCTGCACAGGATATTTTAGAAGGAAATATGGTGATTGAAATAGGTATGGCTGCAGTACGTCCGGCAGAATTTATTGTGCTTCGTTTTTCACACAAATTACAGGAAGCATAAAAATTAATTAATAACAATAAAATATAAAAATTATGAGTACATATCCATTAGTAAAGTTTGCCTTTGAAGTAGATTGGGGCGGGACAAAAGTAGGATTCCAGGAAGTAAGCGGACTAAATGCTGAAGCAGCTTTAATTGAATACAGACACGGAGCAAGCCCTGATTTCAGCAAAATCAAAATGCCAGGACTTAAAACATTCAGCAATATTACTTTAAAAAGAGGAACTTTCAAAAGTGATAACGAATATTTCGAGTGGTTCCAGACGATTCAGATGAATACGGTAGAAAGAAGATCGATTACGATTTCTCTTTTAGACGAAAACGGAGAACCTGCAGTAACATGGAAAGTGAAAAATGCTTTCCCGCTTAAATTGAATTCAACCGATTTAAAAGCTGAAGGAAACGAGGTGGCTATCGAAACCTTAGAAATTGCACACGAAGGATTAACTATTGAAAATAACTAATCATGGCAGTTTTATATCCTCCCACCAGTTTCTCTTTCATTGTTAACGGGATCTCGACAACAGAGGGTATTGACTCCAGATTTCAGTCTATATCTGGTTTATCTACAGAAATCGGAACTGAAGAATATGCCGAAGGAGGCGAAAACAGATTTACTCATCAGCTTCCTTTAAGACCAAGATATCCCAATTTAGTTCTTAAACGAGGATTGATCGTAAGTTCAGGATTGATAAGCTGGTGTAGAAACGCCATGGAAAACTTCGAGTTTGAACCGAGAGATTTGATCGTTTCTCTTTCAGGAGGTCTTCAGTCTACTGCACCTTTAATGGTCTGGAATGTAGTCGGGGCATATCCTGTAAGATGGGAAGTATCAGAATTCAACGCCGAAGAAAGCAAACTTGCTATTGAAACAATAGAGCTGAAATACAGATATTTCACAATACCTTCATCGTTAGCAAGCTTAGGCTTGTAATTTCTAAATCATATCTAAGCACATATTTGTGTATTAGTTTTCTGATAACATTCAGCAAAAATAAATTTTCATAAAAAGAATAAAAGATTGGTCTATCACAAGGCTGAACGCACTCTTTATGTGCTTAGATTTTTATAAATAAATACGTTAAATAATTGGTTTTAAGTTTTTTACGTATAAAAAATAATTAAAAATAAACGAAATGCCAATAGAAATAAAAGAACTTCACATTAAGATAAATGTGGACGAAAAAGCAACAGCAACGACAACTGCCACATCGGTAAATGAAGGAAAAATCATGCAGGCTATAACTGAAAGCGTAGAGCAGGTAGTAAATATTGATAAACGTAAAAAAGAAAGGTAATGAGAGGGCAAATCGATAAATTAAAAATAACGGCTTACGAAGATTCTAAATATAAATCAGGAAAAAAAATACAAAAATTTCCTAATGGAGCCGAGAATCCTTTCTATGTTCTGATTAATCCTACCAGTTTTTCTATAAATCATAAGATAGAATACAATAATGAGATTCCTGAAGGAGGAGCTACAGGCGATCCGAAGCATAGTAAATCACTTCCTCCGAGTTTACAATTTGAGTTTTTGTTTGATGGAACAGGAGTAACTCAAAAGAATTCTGGTAATACTTTAATAAATAAAATTAAAAATAAAAGCTCCTTTGCAAAAAAGGCTGTCCTAGACCAATTAGCTGATTTTTATATAGCTACAGGAAATTATGACGGTAAGATTCATAAACCTTATCATGTCATTATTAATTGGGGAGAATTTGAATATGAAGGCATTCTTTCAGAGTTTTCAGTAGACTATAAATTATTTAATAAAGACGGAATTCCTTTAAGAGCAATCGGTAAGGCAACTTTTGTAGGAGCTGTTAGTCAGGAACTTAGTGCAGCAAGACTAAAAAGAAGTTCCCCCGATCTTACCCACAAAAGAATTGTACAAGACGGAGACACGCTTCCTTTAATGACCGAAAGAATTTACGGAGATTCTAAATATTATCTGGAAGTCGCTAAAGTGAATGGCTTAATCAATTTCAGACAGTTAAAACCAGGAACCGAACTCTACTTTCCACCCATAGAAAAAATAGCATAACATGAACAATAGCGGATACATACAGACGGCAAAAAATTCTGACCTGATCACTTTTAAAGTAATGTCAGAAGGAACAGAACTGCCCGGAAAGTACGGTGTGAAAAGCATTGTAGTGGAAAAAGAAGTCAACAGAATTCCTTACGCCCGCATTGTTATTTTGGATGGAAGTGTACCGGAACAGGATTTTAAACTAAGTAATGAAGAACTGCTGGTTCCCGGAAAAGAAATTGAAATCACAGCCGGTTATCATTCTAAAGAGGAGACTATTTTTAAAGGAGTGGTTGTAAAGCACAATATAAAAGTGAGAAACGGCTCTTCTTACCTCATCATAGAATGCAGAGATAAAGCGGTGAAAATGACTTTAGGCAGAAAAAGTAAGTATTTCTACGACAGTAAAGACAGCGATATTATTGAGGAACTGATTGGTAACAGCGGTTTGACTGCCGATGTTGAAGCAACTTCAAATTCACACAAAGAATTGGTTCAGTACCAATCTTCTGATTGGGATTTTATGCTTACAAGAGCTCAGGCAAATGGGAAACTTTGCTTTACAGAAGATGGAGCAATTAAAATTGCGAAGCCGGATTTTAGCAAAAAAGAAGTAGAAACAGTTGTTTACGGATCATCAATACATGAGTTTGACGGAGAAATAGATGCAAGAGATCAGTTTAAAAAAATTACAGCCAAAAGCTGGAGCTATACCGATCAGGAACTTACTGAAGTGGAAGCTCAGGATCCGGCGGTAAAACTCAACGGAAATCTTTCATCAGATGATTTAGCAAAAGTATTTGGAATTGAAGATTTGCAATTGAAACACGGAGGAAATCTTACCCAAAGCGAACTTCAAGATTGGAGTGATGCCAAAGCAACTTTCCAACAGTTGGCAAAAACGAGAGGAAGAGTAAAATTCCAGGGAATTCCGGCGGTAAAACCTGGAGTTACATTAACACTTCAGGGAGTAGGAAACCGTTTTAACGGAAAAATATACGTAACAGGAGTTCGTCATGAAATTGCAGATGGAAATTGGCTGGTTGATGCACAATTCGGGCTTTCTCCAACCTGGTTTTCAGAAACGTATGATGTAAGCGAAATGCCGGGTTCAGGAATTATTCCGTCGATCAGCGGTTTGCATATCGGAAAAGTTTCTCAATTGGAATCTGATCCGGATGGAGAGGACAGAATTTTGGTGCAGATCCCGATTATCAATAACGAAGAGGAAGGAATCTGGGCGAGAGTAGCCACACTTGATGCAGGAGAAAACAGAGGATCATTCTTCAGACCTGAAATTGGAGATGAGGTAATTATCGGATTTATTAATGATGATCCCAATGACGCAGTAGTTCTGGGAATGCTGAACAGCAGTGCAAAACCGGCTCCCATTGTAGCTTCAGATGACAACCATGAAAAAGGATTTGTTACCCGAAGCGAAATGAAAATGATCTTTAATGATGATAAAATTTCTTACACCCTTGAAACTCCAAAAGGTAAAAAACTGATTGTAAATGAAGATGAAGACGTTATCAAAATAGAAGATGAACATTCTAATATTCTTACGCTTAATAAAGACGGAATCAGTATGGAAAGCGGAAAAGACATTAAAATTAAAGCGAAAGGAGATATTACGATGGAAGGAAAGAATATTAATGTAAAAGCATCGGCACAGTTCAAAGCAGAAGGAAGTTCGGGTTCAGAACTGAAATCAGGAGCAGTAACCGTCGTAAAAGGCTCTCAGGTAAAAATCAATTAATCATGAAACCGGCAGCAAGAATTACAGATATGCATACCTGTCCGATGGTAACGGGAACCACGCCGCACGTTGGCGGACCCATCATTCCGGCAGGAGAACCCACCGTATTAATCGGAGGGAAACCCGCAGCGAGAGTAGGAGATAAAGCAATATGCACTGGTCCTCCGGATACTATTGCAGCAGGATCTTCAAGTGTGATGATTGGCGGAAAACCAGCCGCAAGAATGGGAGATTCTACAGCTCACGGAGGCGTGATTACCGCAGGTGAAGCTACTGTTTTAATAGGCGGATAATTTTTTAAAGAAAATTAATATCAGCAAAAAAACGGCTACGCAAAGGGTGCGTTACCGATGCAGGATGCTTCCAATAAATATATACAACAATGTATGAAATCGCCACGATTGATGTTCAGACAAAATTCTCCAGAAAATCAGCGATTGCATATCACTAAAAACAATTGATACCTATATGAAAATAAATACAGATTTTTTAGGAACAGGCTGGAGTTTTCCGCCTGAGTTTAATGAGACCGAAGGAAAGCTGATCATGACCACAGATGTGGAAGACATCAACAACAGTTTGATCATTTTACTTTCAACACGTCCCGGAGAACGTGTGATGTTTCCCGACTACGGATGCGATCTGCAGGAAATGCTTTTTAAACCATTGAATTTAACGCTCATCACCCAGATGAAAGGAATTATCGAGCGTGCCATTTTATACCACGAACCCAGAATAAATATTTTAAGCATTGATATAGATTCTCAGGAAGAACTGGAGGGAGAAGTGTTGATAAAAATAGATTACGAAGTAAGGAATACCAATACAAGAAGCAATATTGTTTTCCCTTTCTATAAAGGTGAAGCTACTGAAATATAAATAATTACGGGATGTCTGTAACCATTTTGAATACACCAAAACATTACATTAAGTATTGCATCTGACCATAGAAAATTAAATATAAACAAATGAAAAAAACAGATACATTTTCACATTATCGTGAAGGAAAATCACAAATGCAGCGCTTTTTAGCAGAATTAGACCCCGGCAATCTCGAATTGCACGATTTTGATTTGTTTGATTGGCTGTTATTCGCAAACAACTTTGCAAAACATATAAATTTTTTTGACAAAGATGATGCAGCAACGCCACAGGGAAATTGGGGAAATTTCTTCTTTGGTGATGATGCTAATGCAATTCCGCGCAGAGAAAGCGTAGAATACAAAAGCATGAAGAAACAGGTTACAGATCTTATTTCCCAGTTTGAGCAAGACAGCAACCTTACGCCCCACCTTACCTTATTTGTCTGTTTCCTGAAATTATTGGATTTCTCAAAAAATGCTTTCAATAATTTAACGAAAAGACATCTGGATTTTTACTACAACGAAATCCTTCAGATCGAAAAAAACGATGCCAAAGAAGACAAAGTCTATGTGATTTTTGAATTAGCCAAAAAAGCAATTCAGGAAAGAATTCAGGAAGGAACACTTTTAGACGGTGATAAAGATGCCAACGGAAAAAAGCGTATTTACAAAACCGGAAAAGAACTCATCGCCAATCAGGCAAAAGTAGTTGAGATTAAAAGTTTTTTAAACGATGCCGAGAAAAAAGAGCTGAAAATAGCTCCTGTAGCCAATTCTGCTGACGGGCTGGGCGAAAAACTGCCGGAGGAAAGCAATTATTGGTGGCCTTTCGGATATAATTCTGATGAAACACTTCCCAATAAATCTATTTTTAAAGAACTTCCGAAAGCAAAATTAGGTTTCTCAATAGCGTCATCATTATTCGATTTGAAAGAAGGTGACAGAAAGATAAGCATTACCATTAATTTCCAAAATAAGTTTACCCAAAAACTGAAAGACCTTAAAGATGAGGATATTAAGGACACAATTAAAGTACTTTGCAGCGGTGAAAAAGAATGGTTATCTGGTGTAGAAGAATTTAAATGCGTAAGGCTTGATGAAAATGGCAGAGCAGTATCAACACCAGTACAACAACCGGTTTCGTTGTCATTGTCATTTGTATTGCCTAGAAATTTCCCTGCTGTTGTCAATTATAATAAAAAGGTATTATTAGAAAACTTTCAAACTAATTTACCGATTATACGATTTATAATTGATGGTAAAAATGACTATGATGTCTATCAGGCTCTTGCGGAAAATGACATTAAAAACATAGCAATATCGGTTGATGTAAAAGGAATAAAATCTGTTCAGATTGAAAATGATAATGGCGAATTAAATGCAGAAAAACCTTATTATCCGTTTACTGCACAGCCAATTAAAGGATCTAATTTTTATATCAAATGTCCTGAAATGTTTTCTAAAAAATGGAAAAAAGCAGACATTACCATCAATTGGAAAAACACGCCGGATTCTATAAAAGATTTGTACAATGGATATATCATTCAGCCTAATCAAAACATCAGTTTAAGTGCTTTTGGAGCTTTAGAAACCCCATCCATTGTAACTTCAGATGCATATTTTAAAGCAAATACTGCATTATTGGAAGAGGAAATCTGGTATCCTAAAGCGCAGGATATTAATTTATTCAGTAAAGGAAAAGATGGTTACAAAACCCAGTTTTCTATCAGCAGCAATGAGTCGGGAACGAGCGAAGCGATCCGTTTGACATTGAATCAGTCTTCATTACAGGATGTTTATCCAAAATTGTATACACTGGCTTTATCAAGTGGTTCAGAAAAAAATAAACTAATTCCTAATGAACCTTATATTCCTTTCGCTGAAGATATAGAGTTGAATTACAGCGCACAGGAAACTGCCTATTCTTATTTAAGAAAAGATACAGACGGTTTAGCTTCAAAAAATGACGGAGTACAAATATACCATGAAGATGTTTTCGGACAATACGAAAAAGAAGTAGATACAAAAAGTATTGTACCTGTACATCAGGACGGAGGCGAATTGTACATCGGTCTGGATGCAATGCCACAAATGACGGTTTCGCTTTTGGTTCAGATGTTGGAAGGAAGTGAAAATCCTTTGGCAAAAACATTTTCGGAAAAAGAATATATAGAATGGAGTATTCTTTCCGGCAATACCTGGATTGATCTGTCTAAATCTATGCTGCAAAACGACACAAGAAAATTTCTGGAATCCGGTATTGTCAAGTTTAAAATTCCTAAAGATATAAACATTAATCATACAAGATTTACGGATCAATTGGTGTGGATAAGAGCAAAATCAGGAAGAAGTTATGATGCGGTCTGCAAAATTCAGGGAATTTATACTCAGGCTGTTTTGGCAACATTCCAGAATCAGGATAATGATCTTTCTCATTTGAATAACGGTCTGGAAGACAATACGATTTCTAAACTGATTATGAGAGTTCCGCAGGTAAAATCTGTCAGTCAGCCTTACAATTCATTCGATGGAAAATACAAAGAAACGGATGCTGAGTTTTACAGGAGAGTAAGCGAAAGATTGAGACATAAAAACAGAGCCATCACACAGTGGGATTACGAACATCTGGTTTTGCAGGAATTTCCGGAAGTCTTTAAGGTAAAATGTTTAAACCACACTTCTGAAAAATCATACATGGCTCCGGGACACGTCACCTTGATGGTGGTTCCGAATCTTAAAAATAAAAATGCTTTTGATATTTATCAGCCAAGAGTAAGCAGAGCCACCCTGAATAAAATTGAAAACTACGTGAACCAACTGAATACAATGCACGTAAAAGCTCAGGTTATCAACCCGAATTACAAAGAAGCAAAAGTAGAAACAAAGGTGAAATTCTTTGAGCAGTATGATGAGACATTTTATATCAGACAGCTGGACGAAGATATTAAAAAATACATTTCACCGTGGGCTTTTACAGATACTAAAGATATTGATTTTAATATCAAATTAAATGTAAATCAGTTGATTAACTATCTGGAGCAGCTGTATTACGTAGATTATATTGATGGCATCAAGATCCTGGTGAATGATGTTTTACAGAGACAGTCGCTCATTGAAGTAGACCCAAAATCTATTCTGGTGTCTGCCAAACAGCATAGTGTTACCATTGCAGATCATGTATGTATTTAATAATAAAAAGAAGAAAATATAATTATGTCAGAAAATAAGCACATTAGCATACCCAAAAAGGTAGAAACGGAAGATCAGACCGATTTTCATTTTCTACGCAGAACAGGTGTTGAATACATAGAAAAGTTAGGCGGAAAATTATGGACCGATTATAATTCTCATGATCCCGGTATCACCACTCTGGAAGTTCTGAGCTACGCCATTACAGATCTCGGAATGAGAATGAATCTGAATATGGAAGATATTTTGGCATCGAAAGATGATAAAAAAGATATTCATACACAGTTTCTGAAGGCAACAGAGATTTTACCTTCAAGACCATTAACCGAGCTGGATTACAGAAAACTGTTCATAGACATCAGTTTCAATTCCGGTCAGAAAAGACCGATCCGTAATTGCTGGCTGGTTCCTAAGACCGAAAAACTGTATGTTGACTGCAAAACAGGAACACTTGATTTTAAACCAATCGGAGAAAAAACAAGAGATTTTACTGTAAAAGGATTGTACGATCTGTATGTAGATTATGCAGAAGATATTGATGCTGAACACAGCGAATGCGATAAATCTTCAACCAGAGTAAAAATCCTGGAACGTTATCATGCCAACAGAAGTCTTTGTGAAGACTTGGTAGATATTAAAGAAATTGAAACCCAGAAAGTTGCCGTTTGTGCCCGTATCGGATTGGTAAATAAAGCAGATGAAGAACTGGTACACGCCAAAGTAATCAGAACAATTAATCATTATCTGGCTCCGGAAGTTCATTTTTATTCGCTGAAACAAATGCTGGATAAAGATCTTTCTACAGATCAGATTTTTGAAGGTCCGCTTCTGGATAACGGTTTTATTGATGATGAAGAACTTAGAAACAGTCAGTTGAGAAGAGAAGTTCGTCTTTCAGACCTGATCAGCGAAATCATGAAAGTTGATGGTGTGAAAGAAATTCATGAAATTTCTATTGCAGGCTGCGACAGCGTGGTAAAACAAAACAACGACTGGCTGATCTGCATAGAAAAAGGTAAAAAGCCGGAGCTTTGCGAATTAAGTTCTTTCAGCTACAGTAAAGGTGCGCTTCCGTTAAATATCAATGAAAAAAAGGTTCAGGATTATTTAGAAACACTTAGAAAAGAAGAGCAGGTGTTGAGAGAAGATGCGAGACAGAATAAAGAATTGATTCTGCCACAGGGAACATCTTACGACATCGGAAACTATGCTACTATTTTAAATGAATTTCCGGATACTTACGGAGTAGGAATGTCCGGAATCATAGGAAATCCAACCCCTGAAAGAGAAGCACTGGCGAAACAAATGAAAGGATATTTGTTGTTTTTTGATCAGATTCTTGCTGGTTATTTTAAACATCTGGAAAAAGTAAAAGAAGTATTAAGCATTCATGGAGATTTAAAAAGAACGTATTTCACGCAGACTCTTAAAAATATCAAAGGTTTCGATGAATTGGTTAAAGATTATGATGCAGATGACGATAAGCTTACAGATTCATTGTACGAGGAGCTCGATAACAGTGTAGAACGACGAAATGAAGTCTTAGATCACCTAATTTCACGTTTTGCAGAAACTTTCAGTGATTATACGTTCCTGATGAAATCTTTGTACGGCAAATCTGCAGATGAAATCGTTTTAAGCAATAAAGAAAACTTTTTAAGCGAATACAAATCATTAAGTAAAGACAGAGGAATTGGCTACAATTATACATTAGATGATGTAGGAAATCTCTGGAATACCAAAAATATTTCGGGAGTACAAAAAAGAATAGCGCGTTTACTTGGACTTAAAAATTATACGCAGCGAAACTTATCTCAAACTCCTATTGTGATTATCGAAACACAGGGAACTGACGGTAAACCAATCTACAGTTGGAAAATAAAAGACGCAGCAGGGAATATTACTTTATCATCTGTCAATACATATAAAATAGAATATGCCGCCACCAAAAATCTGCATGAAGCGATTTATCAGACCATACAAATTGATCAGGAAGATCTGGATAATGCATTAGAGAAGCTGGAAGAAGCTCAGCCAACGTATGATTTGATAGGGAATATTCAAATTCGCTTTTCGTCGGGAGGTAATTATTATGTGGAGATTTTAGATGATTCCGAAACTAAAAAAGTAATTGCTACCCATAAAAAAACCACTCCTTATTCTTCGCTTGACGAGCTGAAAGATGGAATCATTAAAACAGTAAATTATTTTAAATATGATTTTACAGAGGAAGGAATTTTCCTTGTAGAACATTTACTGCTGAAACCTACATTTAAAGATTATAAACTTATTGGAGGTATTGGTTGTATGTCTATAAATGAAACATTTAAAATCTTTCAGAATATGGAAGGTATCGGTTATATGACGGTAGGAAACACGTTTGAAGTATTTTCTCCTGAAGATGATGAAGAGATTCCTGCTACACCTGTTAAATATGCTGATGCGCTGATGTCTTCGTGCGAAGAAGACTGCGAAGATGATGTTTTTGATCCTTATTCTTACCGTGTAAGTGTTGTTCTTCCTGGCTTTGCGTATCGTTTTCAGGATCCTGATTTCAGACGTTATGCTGAAACAGTAATCAGACAGGAAATTCCGGCTCATATTTTAGCAAAAATTTGCTGGGTAGGAGACAGAATGAGCGATAAACAGACTGCTCAGAACGATTTGGCGGGATTTGAATCTGCCTTTAAAAAATATCTTTCAGATAAAGCTAAAAATAATCTGGAAAACTTAGGCAACAGCACTTTTAAATTACTTGAAGAACTTTCCCATTTAAATAATATTTACCGACCGGGAAGGCTTTTAGACTGTGATATCGAAGATAACGACAGCTTGGACGGAAAAATAATTTTAGGACAATCAAACATATAAAATTGAAAAACAATGAATGCTAAATTAGACAATATAACAACCCAATATAGAAAGTTTAACGAAAACCAGGTGTTAACGGAAGGGCAGTTAAACGAATTCATCGACTATTTTGAAGATCAGGACAGGCTCTCCAGAACCCGCTTAAGCGGAGTAGGAATTGTATGCGGCTTTAAATCTGTATTCTTCGATGAAGCCATGAGCAAGAATGATGATGTTATCAGAGAAATATTCAAAGGAAAAAAAACAGAACTTGAAGATTATCTTGATACCATTGTAATCACACAGGGAGCAGGTGTAACCACAGACGGAGATTTAATAACGTTACGCAGAAAAATTGAAAAAACTGTAGCCAATCCAGATAAAAAAGTAATTGAAACGCTCATCGATTTTGATGCTAATGCTTACAGATATTACAGAACTTATGAAAGTGATGTACAATACCCGCATTTTGATAATGACACAACACAAATTCCTCTTTTAGAGATTATTACAAAGCAGGATTATGACCTGTTGGAATCTCAAAAGGCAAAGGATAATTTTAAAGAGGTAAAAGGTATTGAAAAATTAAGCAATAAAATCGTCATTCTTTACTTGGAATCTTATTCTAATAAAGAATCGGCTTGTGAAGATGCAAATTGCGATAATGCAGGAGCGGAGCAGGTGTCTAATCTTAGAGTGCTGTTGGCAGATTCGAAAGATGTTGAAGGTCTTTTAAGTACAATAGATACAAAAGATTCTCTTTACCAACTTCGCAATAAGTATGAAAAACTTTATGACAGTCTTCCACAAATAGAAGCAAAAAGAGTGATTTTGGATTCTTCTATCACAACACCGTCACAATTGAAGACAAGATTTTATGATTCGATCAATACTGTTCCTGCCTTAACAGCTGGTTTTGATAGTATTTTTAAAACTTTTTATTCCAAGGATTCTTCAGTAAGTACAAAAATAAACTCATTATTATTAAGTTCTGCTTTCAGTCTGAGTGATTATCAGTACCGATATGATTTGTTTAAAGATTTAATTGATACCTATAATGAGATTAAAGGATTGCTATTGCATCTGGATGCAGAATGTTGTCCGAGTATCAATTCGTTCCCTAAACATTTGATGTTGGGAGCTTTAGGAGATACATTGGAATTGGGAGAAAAAGCTGATTTCCGTCACAGTTTTTATCATTCATCGGTAACTACAGGTGATGATGAAAATTATGAAAGAGTCATTATGCTTATTAAGCGTTTTATTGAGAAAGTCAATAAGTTTAAATCTCACAACGGACCGGTTAAAATCACACCTTCCAATTTGTATGTAAGATTGGGTAACAAAGCGGTACCTTATTATTACAATGTAGATCAGCCTTTATTGGCTCAATGGAATTTTGAAAAAACAAAAACCGACCGAGAAACTTATAACCTGAGTTATCATACAGCCAATTTAGCAGGAGACGACTATGTTCAGAATCCGCTGAATTATAATATTGATAATTACGATTTCTACAGGATTGAAGGACACTTAGGATTGCCTTATGAAACTGCGGTACAAAACATCAATGATCTTAAAGTAAAATACGGATTGCCTTTTGATGTCGCTGTATTGCTTTTGAATAAAGGTGAAAAAAGAGATGATAATTTACCTTCCGAACCGAGAAAATTGTCAATAGAAGATCTCAGAAAGCAATTGGTTTCGATTTCCGATGACATCAGCAAGGAAAGAGGAGATTATAAAAGCACTTTGTTTAATTTATCTAAATTAGACAGTGATCTGAAATTATTGAATAAAGCTGCATTCACAGCTCCCGGATCAGATAAGGAAGTTGTTGTTGTGAAAGAAGATCCGAAGAAAGAGGAAATTTCAACAGAACTTTTATGTGATTTCTTAGAGCGTAAATCAGGTCTTGAGCATTTGGCAGGCGTAGAACGTGGCGGATTATTTTTGCTAATCGCAGAATCGGAAGCAAACAATCAGGTTCTTGCAGATTTCTCATTGCCTTATTTGTGCTGTTCGAAAAAAGATCCTGTATTTTTGGTTTTACCGGAAAGTCAGCTTTGTCAGAATGATGCTCCGATTGCTATGACTATTGTTCCGTTGGATGGTGAAGTAAAAGCATTTGTAAATGGTTCTACTCCGATAACTGCCATTAATCAATCAGCAGGTCAGAGTTTCTTTGATCCAAGTCTGGTAAATGCTGCTTATTTTGGACAAACCATTACATTTACTGTTAATGATGATCCTGTAGAATCACAAATGATCGTATATAAAAAACCGGAAATTGTATCTGTATCTGCAGGTTCTATAATCTATGATACTCCTACTACAGATGAAAACGCAAACAACCCGGATGCAACTGTTGAATTTAACGTTGTGGGAGATTTTACAGGTCTTACATTTACATGGAATTTTGGTGATGGTTCTCCAATAGTAAACAATGAAGCGCCAACTAACAAAAAAACTCATGTGTACAATCTTATTGCTGGTCAGGAAGATATTTATAATCCTACACTTACAGTAACTAATAGTAACGGATGTAGTAATATTTACCGATTAGCACACTTAAAGTTAACTGGACAATCTACTATTGCATGTCTCAGCGGTATGAGAGTAGTTATTCAATACAGACATGGTATAGATCCGGGTCATACTTGTAACAGAGCTAGTTTTAATTTATTAGGAAACGGACAAATAATTGAAGGTCAGACTCCATTCAATCAAAGTGGTGTTGTAAAAGGAAATATTCATTTAAGTAATACTGGTGGAAACCAAGATAGACATAATTATCCTCCAAATGTTAGCAGTGGTTATAGCAGATATAGTGAAATTATTATTACTCAAGAAGAAGCAGAACAATTAGCTGCAGGGGCTTCTGATGGTTATGTAAGCTTTTCTCTTGAATGTGCATTAGGTTCTTGTCATACAGGAGTTGCGTTTACTCAATTATTCCTGGCAAACGATCCAGCTCCAATCTATTCTGGTTATCCAGTTGGTAATTTTTTACAAATAAATCCTTGTACAGGAGCGACAAGATAATTCTAGACAGGATGAATCAGTGAAACTACTTCATAGACAATTAAGTTTGTCTATGAAGTTTATCAGAGCATTTTAATAAGTTATTAAAAAAATGAATAACAATGAATAATCAATTAAGTAACATATCAACCCAATACCGAAAATTCAGTAAAGGACAATATATAGAGCATACGCAGTTCAATGAGTTTTTAGATTTTTTCGAAGATCAGGATCGTTTGTCCGGAGTGCTGCTTCAGGGAGTAGGTATTGTGTGCGGACTAAAGCCAAAGCCTGTTTACAAAGACAGTTTGTTGAAAAGCATACAGCTTTCTCAGGGAGCAGCACTTACTACAGACGGAGATTTACTCACTTTAAATAAAACCAATAAAGTAAGTGAAGAATTATATGTAAGTGATTTAAAAACCATTAACATAGACCAGAAAGAATATACCCATTTCAAAGTATATGACAATTTTAAAGCAAAATATCCGGCGTTTTATGATGAAGAAAAGCAGATTGAAC
Source organism: Chryseobacterium binzhouense (assembly GCF_007474545.1). Taxonomy (GTDB): domain Bacteria; phylum Bacteroidota; class Bacteroidia; order Flavobacteriales; family Weeksellaceae; genus Chryseobacterium; species Chryseobacterium binzhouense. The sequence goes on along the minus strand of NZ_VKOG01000004.1, from coordinate 39,116 downwards.
TTTGGGAATTAGCAACAGATTTAGAGAAGAATTCAGATTTACAACCGATTGAGAAGCTTTCTAATTTAGAAGATAAATATTTGCTGCTTTATTTAGAAAACTATGAAAAAGAGGTAAAGCCTTGTAGAGGAGTAGATTGTGATAATCACGGAATTCAGCAGATCAGAAATCTCAAAGTATTGGTTACCACAGCAGATGGAATCAAGTATATTCTGGAAAAAGATAAGATTCAGCCTCATCCTTTATTTTTAAAAGATATTTTGAAGGATGAAAAACTGGAGCGTGTAATTGTAGATCATCTCATTTTAGAAAGAGGAATTGATGCAGGTTTTTCTTCGCTTGATTTAAAAAATATGTATGTCTCCGTTTTAGAAAAAAACAAGTATGGTGCGGGTATTTTTGCAAAAATCAATGCAATCTCCAAAATTATTGGAATGCCGGAAGTTGATCATAAAACTTTTGAAGCGAAACTAAAAGAATTTCTTACTCAATCAGCAGGATTTCAATATGTTTACGATATTGTAAAAGATTTGACCAATACTTATTCTGAAATTACGGCGTTGCTTCCTAAAGCATTTACCAAGTGTTTTCCAGATCTGGTTTCTTTTCCAAAGCACGTTATGCTGGGAAAATTAACCTCGAATATCCATCTGGATCCATATCGGCATCAGTTTTATAATTCTCCGGTTTTAGATGATGATAAAGCATCAAAAAAACTCAGATTATTAATCAGTCGTTTTGCGCAGCAGGCAAAAAGTTTCAGATATTCTCGTGATTTTGAGGATAAGTCAGAAATAAAAATTACGCCCTCACAAAAACTCAATTCTCTCAGCGATAAAGCGATTCCTTTTTATTATGAAGTTTCAGAGGAATTTTTAAAAACATGGAATTTTGATAAGACAAGCAATCGTTCGTCCAAAGAAAATTTGGGATATGATACAGATTTGCTTTCGCCTGATGCTCATATTCAGAATCCTGTGAGTTTTAATATTGACAGAAATTCTTTTTACAATATTGAAGGTCATCAGGGAATGGATTATCAGGAGGCTTTTGGGCAAATAAAAAAGATTAGGGATGAGCAACAGTTAGGATTTGATATCATGCTTCTTTCTTTCACAGAATTAGTAAGAAATAAAGATCTTTCAAAAGCTTATTTTAATGATTATGTAGAAAAAAACTCTGGGCTGGAGCATTTGCGTGGAGTTGAAAAAGGCGGAACCTTTGTAATGGTTTATGAACCTAGTGGTAGGGTGACCACAATTGTAGCAGATTTTTCACTTCCGTACATTTGCTGTACACCGAAAGTAAAAATTAATCTGAGTTTACCTGACGCTACTATTTGTGCAGAAGCAGAGCGTATTCCTTTTACGGTGCTTCCATTCAATGGAGTGGTAACTGCAGATGTGGATTCAAAATTCAATGGAGGAGTAGAACTGGTCAATGGACTCTATTTCTTCAATCCTAAATTGGTAAGCCCGGAATTATATGGTCAAGAAATTACTTTTTCAGTCAATGGAAGTCCTGTTGATTGCAGTATCAAAGTTATTCCACAACCGGAAGTAACGATTAATGTAACTTCTATTGCATATCCTGAAGATGCTTCTGTCGACACAACGGTAAAATTCCATATTTCAGGAGACAATGTTGCAGATTATCAATACAGTTGGGATTTTCTGGGCAACGGATCTTTCATTACCCTGAATCCAGATGCCAATGGAAATGTAAGCTATACTTTCTATAATCTTTATCCGAAAAGAATCCCTACGATAAAAGTGAATGTCACCGGCAGCGGATGTAGTCAAAATATAGCGATCAGTGATTGGTACGAAGAAATTCCTATTGTGATCAATAGCATTAACTTTCCTGAAGGAGGAAATTGCTGTGAAGGTGTTGCCGGGTAATTATTGCTGTTCTGAGAAATAACCATAATTACAAATTTCATTTCATTTAGAGTGATAAAGGGTGTTTTATCAATCTTGCGAATTCATAATCACCCTTTATATATTAATTAATAACAACAATAAATAATTTAAAAATGGCAATAGAAAAGTGCAATATAACATTTGATGTAAATTATACATCTTCTTCGCCAGTAACAAAAGCAATTGCATCCTATAAATTAAATTCGGCAGGTTCATATACAGATTTTCCAATTCCGTTACCTTCACTACCGTATATTGGGAGCAGTCTTTCAGTAAGTCTTCCGGATATGCAAATTCAGGGTGATTATAATTTAAAGGTGACATTAACTACACAGGACGGAACTGTTGCTATAAAGGAAAGTTCATTTAAAATAGGAAATTGTCCGGGAAGAAATCCGCCAACAGTTTTTTTAAAATGGAATGATGGTGTGGTAAATCCGGACATATCATGTACACAGTCGACATGCACTTACACTATTGATGTCGATGCAACTGATCCTGATAATGATATTGCAAATATTGAAATCCAGAAAAGTACAAATGGTACTACATGGAACACGTTTAATGCAAATCTTACTACAGGAAATTTTACAGATTCTATCAGTTCAGTTGGCAGAAATTATTACAGAGCAGTGGTCATTGATGCAAAAAATCATTCAGCTACCTCAAATATACTTTCTTATCAAAAAGAAAAAGCAGAAGTTCCGGTTTGCGACCATTTATCGAATGTAAATGATGCAAGATTAGATATAACTGAGTTATCTACTTCTCCTGGTTGGGTTTCTGCAACAGTAGATGTTGCTCAATCAGCTGTCGGAATACCGATGAATTTGTCTCATGAAATACACTACAGAAGATGTAATGATATTTTTAATAATACTGTAGAGATTTTAGGAACAGATAATAAGGTGCTGCAAAGTTTCAAAGTCCCCAATAATTTAGCAAGTGGAGTAACAGGGCATCAATCTTTACCATTTGTTTATACGCCGACACAAGCTGGGAAAATTACCCTTAGAATAAGTGAATATTCATCTTTTGCTACATCCGAAAAAACGCCTGCACATTTGCATATAGATTCGCAGCTTTTATTTTTAGACAAAGAAATTGAATGTAACAGGATTTCAGCAGAGCATAATTTCTCAATTTATCGTGGTACAGACTGTACAGAAGCGGAATTTGTATATACGGAAATTGCGAGAGATGAACCTATTGGTAAGTGTGAACAAAGCAAATTATCTTTTACTTTAGAAGGCGATCAATCTGATGTTCCAATGACCTTTAATCTTAATGGAAATCCTTCAGGAGCGAGTGTGAGAGTTGATGTACAGGGGGACGGACGTATTACTTATCAATCTGATGGTTCAGTTTTGAACACGGTAAAACAAAATGCTGATGGAGATCCACAACTGACGACAATCCCGGTTTTTGTGACGGTAAAAGGAAAAATTACTGTTGAAATAATCCTGGAAGCAAGTCAATATGTACGGGTGAATGGAGATTTGTCTCTCGGAGCCTGCGATACAGGAAAGACCCCTTTTATTCAGAATGCATCGGCAGAAATTAAAAGTGCATCCATGAGCATCCTTTTAAATAACGCTAAAACTATTTACATTTAAAATTGTTTCTAAATTAAGAAAGATAGATTTTAAAAATAAAAATCCTCAAATTTTTGAGGATTTTTATTAAAGATGAAGCAAATTATCTTCGGTTGTTTTTACGTCTCGTACTGATAATATTGAAAAGTTTTGCAACGTCCTTCAGATGGATTTCAAAATCATCATAATATTCATTCAGGGAATGAACTGTAATAATGCCTTTTTCAACATCATGGTTGATGATGCGTTTTACCAAAATTCCTTTTTCTTTATGAACGATCACAAAATCCCATTTATCATAATGCAGCTTGCTCATCCAGTAATCCTGTCTTATGTTTCTGCATAAAATAATATCGCCTTCCAGGTAGCTTTCGTATGATCCGTTATCCATACTGTCGCCTCTAACTTCGAAACACATATATTCACCACGGTGTTCTACATCGTCACTAAAAGGAATTGTAGGCAGGCTTTCTATGTATTCTTCATCTGCAAACCGGCTCAGGTAGCCAGCTTGTGCATATTGATTGGCAAGAGGGACATACATGATTTTTAAGTCTGAAAAAACGACGGGAGACGCAGCTTCATTTTGTTTTTTCTGTTGTTCCTGAAGTAAGTTATTGACGAAATAGGCAGTTGTTTCCGGTATCTTGCGTTCGCCTTTTTCCCAATATTGTACAGCTCTGGTACCAACTCCTATAGATTTTGCTATATCAGACTGCTTCATTTTGAGTTTCTTTCTGATTTCTTTAAATTCTAAATAGTTCATTTTGATACGTTTATAGTTGGTTGTTAAAAAAAATACGCAAAATATTCATTTTTTATTTTGAAAAACGAACATTGTTCGTATATTTGTCTCGCTATTAAGAAACAACAATGCAAATATACAAAAATATATTGATTGCTTAATTTTATTTTGATTCTTGGAATTTTATGTAAGCTTAATAAATTCTTATAATCAGAAAGTTATATTAGTGTTGATCTATAATTTTCATTTGCGTTTAGATTTTACTTTTTTTGTTTTATTCAGCTGTAAACAAAATAAAAGGAGTTTTTAAAGTTTAAAAATGTAAAATATTCGTTTATTTTAAACGTATTTAAATGAATTTTGTTCATATATTATTTTACATAAATGATAAAATTGCGTTTTTAAAAAAACAATTTCTTATATAAAGCAGAAATCTCGCTCTTTTATTTCTTAAAAAAATAATCCGAAATGTAAATATACAGTCCTGTTTGATATGTAAAATATCGATTAATTACAGCCATCAGAAACGATAATGCATTTTGAAGAACAAATTTTTGCTACACTTCTTTGGCAATATGCAACATTTGAATAGTAATCTTATTTACTCATAAATTGTGGGAATTATAATTAATGTACGGACTGTATGGGTCATCGGTTACTTAGCGTTATAATAGAATAAAACAAAAAAGTAAAATCAAACTAAGCGGGTATGTCATTCCGGGTGGAAATACCTTTCAGGCTTAACACAAAAATTAAAACATAATTAGTCATCCATTCGAGGGCAAAATCTGCCTTTGCAGGGGTTCTTATAAAATTAAATTAAAACAGTAAAAAACTAAAAAACTAACTAATTCACAAAAACATAAGACATGAAACGAAGTAAAGAATTAATAGAGAAAAGGAAAGATTTTGTTATTGAGTATGTAAAGCGTAACCAAAATAAACAGATGAAAGTAATTGTAACTGAATTAACTGAAATGTTGTTTTTGTCCGAAAGAACCATCTATAACATTATTCTACAGGGTTGATTTTCAGTAACAGACATTAGGAAAAGATTAAAAGAATTAAGAGCCCCATGACTAATTTCAAAACTGCTTTTAAGAGTCTTTCAGTCTCATCTTAAATTATTTAAAATCAATTTTCAGAAGATTTAAAAAAAATATTTGCCATTTAACAATTTTATTAATCATGAAAAAGAAAAAAAATAAGAAAAGCAAAGAAAAGCAACACAAACCGCATAAGAAAATTGACGACCTTATCGACGAACTGGCTTATGTAAATGAGAAAGAAAATATTCGGAAAAGCAAGAAGTTTTTAGATGATATGTATATACTCATTCAGGAATAAATAAACATCTAAAAGTTTTGAAAATCAAAATTTTAAATTAAGTAACAGCAAAACCTGTAAAAATGAATCTGGATAGTATAAAAGCCTTATTAATCGGAACTGCAATTGCATTTTCAGGAGGATTATTAAGGGTATTGATCTCAATACAGAACAAAGAAAAAAAGCAATTGTGGGAACATTTCGTCACGTTGCTGATCGTTATGATAGTTGGCTTTACGATGAGTTATCTGATGAATAGAGCCGAATTGGATAACAAATGGTATTCAACAGGAGTATTATTTGTCTTAGGATACGGCTATGATAAATATCTCAAGATGATCACCAATAATCTTCCTGAGTGGATTGACAGAGTAGTGAATCTTCATATCGGAAATCATGCCGGATTTAAAACTGATAAAAATTCCGGAGAGGAAGAAAAAGAAGACTGATTTGGTAAAATCTCCATAGTGGCAGATTGTAAGATGAAATTATGGAGATTTTATAAAATCGAAAAACCATGAAACTATTACGTGGAATTTTCAATCGTAAAATGACGAGAAGATTCTTTACTGATTATTGATATGAAAGTAAAACTTTTTTATCAGAACACCTAATGTCATACAGTAAAACAGTATGGAAAGAGTTTACTGCAGCTACAGAATCTATCCCCTGAAATGAAGGGGATTCTCACAAAAAAGATTGAATTTTGAACCAGGAAAACTAATAAACGTGAGGACTCAATACCGGAAGCGGATAAGCGCGCGTGTTTCTCATCACATTGCTAATGCCGCTTCCGGTTTTTAATTCTAAAAAATCTACACGGTGTATTTTTTCAGATTCGGGACAAAATCCTGAATTCATCAATATCATTTGTACATATCTTTTAAAACTATGTATATAAAAAACATTAGTCCATGAAAGCAACAAAACCTTTAGAAACAGACAATAAAGCCCATCATAATCAGGGTAAAAAACAAAATCCTCGGGAATCTGCGGTTATTTCATTACCGGAAAGAGAAGTAGCAGATGCATCAGTACAAAATCATGCAGTTTCCAGTCGCAATGACGGGAATCCTGCAATCAGTCAAATAAGCCGGAACGGAAGTATTTTACCGGTTCATGGTTCGCAGACGATTTACGATCAGGGATCAGCAGTTACGTTTGGAAAGCATCAGGAAAGTTTAGCGCAAACCGGGGATGTTAATCATCCTGAAACCAAAGAGATGGAGAAAGAATATGTGACGACCTTAAGTATTGGTAAGGCACGAGATTACAACGATCAAAAATCCGGCATTTATCTGCCAAAAACGATACAGGAACAGGCAGCGGTTCATCAGGGAAATAAAAAAGCTCAGGAAGGGAAATCAGTAAAATCTGAGAATGCTGCAGAAGAAAAGTCTGCATCAGAAATTGTAGATACAACTCAAGAGCAAGCTGCAGAAGTTACATCTCTTCCTGATGCTAAAAATAATTCTGCATTTACAGAATTAACAGGAAAAATTACAAATACTGCGCAGTCTCAAAAACGTCACGAACCTGCACAAAAAGCAAGCAATGATGCACAAGCTGCCGCACCGTCACCCGTTAATGAACGGGAAAGTATGGCTCAGGCAAGCAAAGTCGATCATATGGATGCTCAAAAACCGGGAACGTTCAGTAAAGCAGAATTTAAAGCTTTGCTGAAGCAGAAAATTGAAGGAATAAGACTTCCTAAAGATGAAGCAGAAGCTGATGATTTTGAGAAAAACAACAATATACAGCAGGTAAATCAAAACGCTGTTAGCGATGTTAAGAACGAGAAAAATGCAGCATCCAATGATATTGCTTCAGCTACAGCTTCCAAACCAAACACGGCTGCACAGCCTGTTCGAGCGGTTGCTAAAATGCCTACGCCAATTGTGGGGCAGGTTCCTGGTGTTCCGAATGTGTCAAAAGCAATGCCTTACAAAAGAGACTCGGCAAGCGTTGAGCAGCCTGTGAAGGAACAAACCAATATCATTGATAGTGAGATGAAAGCTCATGTAGTAACCGATAAAATGCTCGCAAACTCCAACGAACCTACATTTACTGAAGCTTTGGACGAAAAAAATAAAGCTAAAAATCAAAGTGTTGCTGAAACAAAGAAATTCAGAAAGAATGAAGAAGGTGAGTTGTCTAAAACCCGTAACGAAGCGCAGTCGCAGGCTGCTCATCAGATTGGTGGAATGCACAATGCCCGCAAAGGCGGACTGAATCATGCACATGGAGAGCAAAAGAACACCGCAACCAAAGATACCCAGAAACGAAAAGAAATAGCAGATCATATCAACAGTATTTACAACAGTTCCAAAACTGAGGTAGATACAATTTTAAACAAGCTTGATAAAAAAGTTGCCGAGATGTTTGATTACGGTAGTAAAATTGCCAAAAAAGCATTTGAAGATCATGTAAAAAAGGGAATGAGCGCTTACAAAAAGAAACGCTATGGCGATGCGTATGCAAAGTATGGTGCTTTAGCGACTGCGGGATTATGGCTTTGGGACAAAGCAACCGGACTTCCGGAAGAGGTGAATAAATATTTTGTGAGTGGTAAATCGTTGTATATTAAAACAATGGATCGTTATATAGACGACATTGCAACCTATGTTACCAATCAGCTTAATGCTGCCAAAAACAGAATTGCCAAAGGCAAGAAAGATGTACAGACGTATGTCAACAGCTTATCACCAAGTTTGCGAAAAATAGGGAAGGATGCGATTGCCGAGATTCAGACTAAGTTTAATGCACTTGAAGAAAGCGTAAACAGCAAAAAAGATGCGCTCATTGATGTTCTGGCTAAAAAATATGCTGAAAACGTAGCAAGTATAGATGCCCGAATTGAAGAACTGAAAACGCAGAACAGCGGTTTTATCAATAAAGCACTTAATGCATTAAGCGGAGTATTTGCGTTTATTATCGAAATTAAAAATACATTGACCAATTTGTTATCCGGTATTGTAGATGTAGTCATGGCAATAATAGCAGACCCGATAGGATTCTTTAAAAACCTTATTGCTGGTGTCGGGCAAGGATTTGCCAACTTTGGAGCCAATATCTGGACGCATCTTAAAACAGGTTTCTTTGGCTGGTTGACAGGAGCAGCAAAAGGCATTGATCTTACTATGCCAGAAGACGCATTTTCTCTTAAAGGAATTTTTTCTATTACCACACAAGTGCTTGGTTTAACCTGGAACGGAATCAGAGCTATTGGTTCAAGAGTGGTTGGAGAACCGGTAATGAAAGTTCTGGAAACAGGATTTGAAATGGTACAAATCGTTCGTAAGGAAGGCGTTGCCGGACTTTGGGAACATCTGAAAGATCAGTTTGCTGATTTGAAAGCTACGGTGATGGATACCATTATGGAGATCATTCAAACCCAGGTGATTCAGGCTGGTATCAAATGGATCATGGGCTTGCTGACTCCGGTTGGGGCATTTGTAAAAGCGGCAATGGCAATTATCGATGTGGTGAAATTCTTCATTCAGCGTGCGGCGCAAATCATGGAATTGATAAAAGCCTTTACTGACAGTGTTGCAGCTATTGCCAGCGGAAAAGTTGGCGCCGTAGCTAAATCCATAGAAAATGCATTGGGCAAAGCTGTTCCTGTTTTAATTGGATTCTTAGCGTCTTTACTAGGAATTGGTGGATTGGCGGATAAGGTTTTGGGTGTTATCCGAAAAATCAGACAGCGTATTGAAAATGCGATTGTGAAGTTTTGGACTTTTGTGAAAGGGAAGGCAAAAGGATTGCTTGGGAAAGTTGTCGGTAAAAGTAAAAAAGATAATACCCACGAACCTGAAAAGCAGAAGAAAATTGATGCAGGATTTATCTATTTAAAAGAAGAAGAGAAAAAAGCAGATGAAAATCGTAATAATAAATTAACTCTTGAACAAGCGAATAGAGCGGCTAAAAAAACCAAGTTAAAGTATCCTGTTTTCAGTTCTTTAAGAGCTGAAAGTAAAGATGATAAAATTATCTATAGATATACGGCGAGTCCGGAGAATACACATGAAACGGGAACTGAATTAGAAAACACAGAAAAAGTCGATGGACATTTGTTAAATAGCAATAGTGCCGATAAAAAAAATGATTTAACGATAACTGAGGAAAGACAAGGTAAACAACGTATTGGTTACAAAGCTATATTACCAAATAGCAAGAATAATAATGCTGATGGAATTATTGTTGGAGATACAGAGAATGCTTATGTTAAAAAACGAAAAGAGAAAAATGATTTTGATAAAAAGTATAAAGAATTATTACCTTTAACACCTGAAGCAAGAAGGAAAAAGATAAGTGCAGGAGGTGATGAGCATGATAAGTTTAAACCTATTATTAGAGAAACTATAATAAATGGAGATAAAACCACTATAGTATATGGTTATGAAGGAGGTTCTGAAACCTTCACCGTTACCTATGATAATAAAACTAACGAGACCGAAAAAGTTATTGCAGACAATGTATCTTTTCATAACTTTGGAAGGGGTAAAACACAAGGTGAAACGGTTGAAGGCTTGAACAGAGCGCACATTGTAAGTAATGAAGTAAGAGGAACAGGATATGTTGAAGGACACAATTTAATGCTCACCAGTGATACCTTTAATCAGGTAACGATGAGGAAACAGGAAATTGCTATTGGGGAATATGTAGTACGTATAGGTAATGCAAACAAAGATAGTGGTGGTTTAAAATCTTTCAATATGACTGTTGATGTTACACGTTTTGAAAATGACGAAAACTCTTCCGTATCACTTGTAAGAAGAGAGCTTTTAAGACGAAAAAATCAATTAGAAAGGAAAATAGATGATATACCTGATGAGAAAAAAGCAACATCAGAAAAATATAAGGAATACAATACTTTAGATGCTTTATTAAAATTAAATGATGCACAATTATTAGAAGCAATTGGAGCTGGTGCAAAGAAAAAAGGAGTACGTAGAGTGAAAAATGTTGTATATACAATAACTAAAATTATATTAGGAAATAATTCAGAAATACCTGATCAGAAAAAATTCTTTACAGGACCGGATTATTTTTTAGGAACTAAATAAATTAAAAATCATGAATTACACTTTAGAAGACGTTAAAAATTTTATTTTAGAATTTACGGAATTGGAATATCAATTTGGATTAGGTCAATTTGATAGTTCAATAACAGATGAAGAATGGGAAAATTTGGTAGCAAAACTTGAAAATTGCTATAGTAGTGAGTTTGGTTATTATGAGGCTATTACTGTGTACAGAGATGAATCCTTGATGACTCAGGAGATTTATGATAATAACAAAAATGATTTAAAAAAAAGAAGATTGTTCTTAATTAGAAAATACAAAAATCCTAAATTTGGAAAAGGAATGTATGATACGGATTCTGATGTAGTTTTTTCTTGTTTTTTAGGTTCAAATACTCAAAAGGTACTAGAAATTTATTATACAAACACAAGTGTTGGTATTGTTAACGGTGAGCTAAAGGTTATTTCAGAGAGAACCCTAAATCATGATAAGGGCTTGGATGAAATCGAATGGATTTATAACAAAAGATCTAATGTATATACAGAAGACATCACGATAAAAAAAGATGGTACATTAGTAGAAACATTACGAGTTTTTGAACCAAAGCATCCTACTTGGATAGCGGATTATAACAAAGGATAAACATTATTAATTTGATAAGTTAACAAGCGAAATTTCCAACCGGAAATTTCGCTTGTTTATTTAAAGTAAACCAGCGGAAATGTAAGTGCCGTCGCCAAATCAATAGAAAATGCATTAGGTAAAGCTGTTCCTGTTTTAATTGGATTCTTAGCTTCCTTATTAGGAATTGGCGGACTGGCGGATAAGGTTTTGGGAGTGATTCGCAAAATCAGACAGCGTATTGAGAATGCGATTGTGAAGTTCTGGACTTTTGTGAAAGGGAAGGCTAAAGGATTGTTGAGTAAAATTGGTATTGGGAAGAATGATAAAAAAGGGAAGAATGATAAAAAGGTGAAAGACGAACGTACTACGGCTGAAAAACGTAAGGATTTAGATGAAGGTGTTAAAGAAGGAACTTCCTATTTAAAACAAAATAAGCATCTTAAGAAAAGAGATGTTGACGATAAATTAAAAGTTATAAGTACTAAACATCAATTGCTAGAGTTAAAACTTGTAGTTGATAGGCATGAAGAAACTGGAGAAGATTTAGTTCATGTACATGGTAAAGTAAATCCTGAAAAAGATGGTGAAAAAATAAAAATTGAAATTGAAGATCCAGAAAAGAAATTAGCAGAAGGAACAAAGCAGAAAAAATTTGGTTTATTATTTAGTGATAGCATAACAAATAGGAATGGAACTTTAAAGGGTACTGGAACAAAGTTAGCTAAAAATTTGGCAGATGATTTTCCTATAGGAATTAGAAGTGATTATCAAGCACATCATATTATCGCAACTTCAACAGCAAATAAATTAGATATAATGGAGGCTGCTGCAGAAACTGGATATGACATTAATCGTACGCAAAATGGAGTTTATCTACCGAAAACACTTGATTTGGCCGAGAGAGTTGGTAGACCTGCACATACTGGTAAACATATGGATAAATATTTTAATACGGTATTTAATTCTTGAGAAATTTACAAAATGAAGTCATAGTTGCAAAATCTAAGAATAAGCCATGGACTGAGGAAAAGCTTATAAATAGAATAGGTATAGTTGAAAATGACCTGCGCGGGAGATTAATGGATATGAAAGATCCTATGAAACTACAGTATAACGATAGGTTAAAACCTACTGATCCATATCCAGATAGAAAAACTTTTTAATATATTAGTACCTTAAAAAACAAAAAATGAAATATTATATTTTTAAAGAAGATTGGAAATTTGACTTTTTAGAAAATGAAGATCCATTCAATCCATATGCAGGAAAACCTATTAATTTAGGAGTAAAGTTAGATTTACCTAAAATTCATCTTAAATTTAAAACAAATAAAATACCTGATTGTATTCCCAATGGAAACGGATATGTAGTTTTTAATCAGAATATTATTTCTATACTTAAAAATATGTCGATTGATTATGTTCAATATTTTGATATAGATGTTCAAGATGCTAACGACAAAATTATTTCCAACAATTATAAATGTTTAAATATATTAAATGTAATTGACGCTATAGATATTCAAAATTCTGAATTAAAATGGAGTGAACTTTATGAAGGAGAAATGGAAGAGGATAGATATATAAGAGATATTTTAAATTTGAAGCTTAAATATTCTATCATTAATGATGAATTACTTTTTAGACTTAAAGGATGTGAACATTTATTAGTCTTTAGAGAGGATTTAGCACAACAGATAGTAGATAGAGGATGCACTGGATTGGCATTTTATAATGCTGACGGTTATAGCTTTTAAAAGCAAATTATAAAAGGTATAAAAAAAGCGAGACTTCTAAATAAAGTTTCGCTTTTTTTTATGTTCAAGATCTAAGTTTTGAAATGGTACAGATCGTCCGTAAAGAAAGTGCTGCCGGACTTTGGGAACATCTGAAAGACCAGTTTGCTGATTTGAAAGCCACTGTGATGAATACTATCCAAACACAGGTCATTCATGCGGGTATCAAATGGACCATGGGCTTGCTGACTCCAGTAGGGGCATTTATAAAAGCGGCAATGGCAATTATTGATGTTGTAAAATTCTTCATTCAGCGTGCTGCATAAATCATGGAGTTGATAAAAGCCTTTACTGACAGTGTTGCAGCCATTGCCAGCGGAAAAGTTGGTGCCGTTGCTAAATCAAAAATTAAATATTCAAATGACTACCTGCTAAACCTTACTCATTCTTTGCATTAGTATAAAATGAATAATAATAAAAGATAGGATACTTTTCAAAAGCTTCTGATTTGCTCATCGTATATGCATCACTTTCATACATTTTTGAAAAATCAAGAATAAGAGATTTTTTTTCCGGGAAATTGAAGATGAACTTTATTAAGCTGGTGGCTGCAGTTTCGGTTTCATAAGTAAATAAAAGCTGCTTACCGTCCGGACTATAAATTTTCTTATTGTAGATTCTTGCTTTTAATTTTGTGTCAACCCCTGTATCATTTGATTTTGCTTTGTACATCAATGTTTCTTTGCCGTCTTTTATGATATATACATCTGCATTTTTGTAACTTTTATCATACTTAAAAACAATGATTTCATTAATTTTTGAAATCATCTTATTGAATTTTTCATCATTAGGGATAACTTGGGTTTCGGTATTTGCAGGCATTTCTATAGGTCCGGATTTGGAAGATGTTGCAGGGTTCTTTTTTTGTGCATTTGCGGTAATTCCGAAGAATGCAAATACAATAACAATTGAAATAGATTTGAAAATTTTCATGGATTTTTTTTGCAATGTTATGTAAATTATTTGAATTTTCTACTTCTAAATAAAATTTATTCATGAGTGTATGATATAAAATTCAAATTTTATAATTCAAATTTATCCGATATGCGTAATATTTCATATATTTATTTAAATTAAAATCATGAAAAAAACACTATTTATCTGCTCAATTTTCTTCAGTCTTTCTGTTGCCAATGCACAAACCATAGAATCCGGAAGTCACAATACGAAAGGTTATATTAAGAGTGATGGAACCATTGAAAACAGCAGCCATTCTACAGTGGGCTATATTAAAAGCGATGGAACCATTGAAAACAGAAGTCACAGTACGATTGGCTATATCAAAAGTGACGGAACTATCGAAAACAGAAGTCATTCAACTGTAGGATATGTAAAAAAGGATGGAACGGTAGAAAATAGAAGTCACAGTACGATTGGTTATATTAAAGACGATGGGACGGTAGAAAACAGCAGCCACAGTACTATTGGTTATGTAAGAGGAATTAGAAAAGAATGGGCAGCTGTAGTATATTTCTTTTTTAAACAGGATTAAGTTCTTGTAAATTTTCTATGATAAAGATAAAATCCGCAAAGTTTATGGCTTTGCGGAATTTTTGTAAAGGATGACTTATGGTTCGGAAAATCACTTCCAAAATCTGTCTGGCTGATTATTAAATATAGAATAGCTGGATCCTAATAATTCTTAAAAAATTTAATTTCAGACAATTAAAAAAGCAGTTACTGCAGCTACAGAACAGACAGCATTAAAAACTTTCGGGGAAACAAAAAAAGATTGAATTTTGTGCTCTGAAAACGAAGCAGCAACCTTCTTCTCTGAAAAAGTACAACTACTGCAACTACAGAATAGACAGTCCTGAAAACTTTCAGATAATTAAAAAAAAGATGAGTTTTGTACTCTAAAAAACGATCAGAAAAAACTGTTTCCGAAAATTATATCTGCTTCAGATACAATATAGAATCCTAAAAATTTTTAAGAAAATAGAAGTTTAAAATTAATATCAGTAATCACAATTACAAAAAAGAAACTGTTAAAAAAGAAATAGAAAACATTTAAATCATGGAAGAAAATCAAATAACCTCAAGAGAGGAATTAAAAAGTTATTTTGAAGCAGGAGATTATCCTACTCAGGGGCAATTTGGGAAATTAATAGATTCTTTAAGACATAAAGAAGATGTGCTTACCAATAAGGAAGCAGCTATCCTTGCCAATAGTTTGAATGGATATATTGAATATAGCACCAACACCGGAGATGTGAAATTTCCTATTGTTATAAATTCATCTGATCAGGAAGATCAGATTATTCAGGTAAATAGTAGATATGACTACGAGGAAGAAAAAAAATACTTCTTCGGAAATGCACCCTACAATATTAAAGCGAAAGAATTTCCAGTTGAAGGGTTAGAAGGAACTCAGTACTATCTCTTAAGATATAAAGTACATCCAAATTATACAATAGAGAGGTTATTCGGGAATAATTTGCCGACAATCCCTGATGGATTTGAATTTGGAATATTAAAGAGCAAAAAATTTTATTTACGCATAGAAAAACAAGATTACGGAAAGCAGATTAACATCGTAAACACAAATATTAAATTCGTTAATAAAACTGAAATACCAATTCAGTATAGGGTACAATCAGGAAATTGGGGAGATACTTATAAATCTGATGATACTGTTACCAATCATTATGATGAATGGGATCATTTGAATTTTTACTATAACGCAGATTTTCAGGAAGACAATAAGTTTATAGAGTGTAAAATTTATAATGCAGATAATAATGAGCTTTTATCTACAAGTTATCTGAGTGTAGAATATAACAGTGAAAATGCTTGGCCTGGTTATGCAAATAGAGTTAGAAATATAAGAATTGAATGTGATTATACAACATATAAACCTAACGGTTCGGAAGGTGCAGCTTGATAGTCTACAATAGAGTCTGTAATTAAAAACAATAGCAATCTTTAAAGAGGTTTTTATTGTAATCAAATTACTTTTATCTCAACAGAATCTTATAACTTAAATCCAAAACTAATATGTATCATGGAAAAAAATAAATTAACCACCAGAGAAGAATTAAAATCCTTTTTTGAAACAGGCGATTATCCCACAGAAAGTCAATTTGCTGAACTGATCAATAGTTATGCGCATTTGAATGAATTTAATTTTGGATTATCAATAAGACCAACCGGAAAAACATCGGCTAAATACTATGATTTTTATAAGGCAGATAACATCATGGATTCTGGCGCAGGTCATAAAATTATTGAAAGCTTAGAAGGAAATACGCCGGCAAAAATAGATGGATATTCACATATTTTAAGCAGAACGGTATACTATAAAAGCTTAGATATAAAACTGATCGGTGAAATAGATATCGAAAAACATCAGCCTAAATTAATTATAGAACGCTACAAGCAGAGAAAAAGAATGCCCAATGGCTTTATGAAACCCGCAGGATTTTACCAGGAAAAAATGTCTGATGCTGCACTTTGGAACAGAAAATCAGAATATGCTATAGAAGCAAATGAAACTGTCATAGATATAGAACCTATACATTACTTCAGACCGGCTGCCAATTTCAAAGAGTTTTTGCCTTCAGGAAGTATTAACAGACCAGGTTCTTTCAAATATTCAAAATACAGAAAACCGTTTACAGTGATACAGGCGATTTTAGAGATCAATATCAACGGAACTGCGTACCGATCTCGTCCGGTAGGAATGAAAATCATCTTAGGATCTTCCGGTGAATATGATGCGATCAATTTTGCCATTAACTAATATCATAACTCAATTATCAGGATGTTATTATAGAAGAAACCTTGTCTTTTAATTATCTTTTGTTTTTGCAGTAGACAATTAACTTGATATAGGATTCTGTTTCAGAAATATAATTAATAGCTGCTTCGGTAGTGATTCTGGTTCCTTTCTTACAGGAGAAACCTTTCAGCAAAGATTTTATATTGAAATAATTTTGATTCAATAAACTTTTATTCTGAATGATCAGGTTTAATCATCTTATTTTGAAAAATTTTGCTGAGTAGGCTGCTCGTCAATAAACAACCTCTTCTTTTTAATTCTACTTTCTATTATTAAAATTAAAAATATTTTAATCAGTAGATTATTGGCTTATTTCAACAACAAAAACTAACCATCAAACTTTTATAGATATGAAATACAGATTTTATTTTTTAATTCTAATCTTAATTCAAGCGGGCAGCTATTAGCCGGAAAAACCTTACTTTTTTTTGAATCATTCAAAGATAAGTGTAGAATTTTCTTTTGAGAGAAACTCTTGTGAATACACCTCACAATTTATCAAGAGATTCTCCTTTTGTGAGCACCCTTTGGTAAGATTTTACTTAAAAATAAATTCACAGTTCTTTCTAAGAATTTCAGCAGGATAAATCAGTCAACTACATTCTGTAAAGTTGGCGAAATCATTACTGAATGTAAAAGTTTACTCTTTATAAATCTCTCAACTTCAACTCAATCTTTTTAAACACAAATTTTTAATACTATGGTAAATTTAGAAACAATATTAAGCTGGTTTCAGACCGGTGATTATCCCACACAGGAAGAATTTGAACAAACCTTTTCTTCTTTCAGACACAAAGACACAAAAATCCCGATCACAGAGGTTGATGGATTGGAATCTTCAATAAACAGCAAACTTAGTGTTGATGATCTTCCCTACAATATGGCATTGGTAGATGAAGGTCAGCCTTCGGATGTTTTCAATAAAGAGCAGATCATGGCAATGGCAATGATGCTTTCAGATTACGTGAAAGATGGTAAAATCAGGGCAGATAAAATCGAAGCGTTAGGTTTGACAGATCTTATAGAGTCTAACGAAAGAAATATCGCTGAGTTTGCAGCAAATTCCGGCAAATACGAATTTCAGCAAAATGATTTTATTGCTGTTCCTGATGATAAAGGGAATTTTTCACTTTTCATATTTAAAGGTGAAGAGAAAAATGACACGAAGAATTATCTTCCAACCGGACTGACCAATATTACGATGAGCATGGTGGAAGGTTTGCAGAGTGCTCTCAATACAAAACTTGATAAGCCTGCGGTAAACGGAAATTACTTCGTTAAGATGAATGGAACAGCCTCTTATCAGTCCATTAATCCGGGCTCTGATCATTTACTTTTCTGGAATGGCTCTGAATTCAAAAATTCAAATATTTTTCGTGAAAGCAGTGGCTTAAAATACGGTATAGGAACTACAACGCCTGCCGAACAATTACATCTTACTTCTAGAGCAAGAATGTCTGGACTGGTTTTGGAAAATAACACTGAAACCTTACCGCAACAGCTAACGTACAACAGTAAAAAGTTTTTTGGAACTGATGATGCCGGAGTGAAAAGACCTTTGATGTTTGCAGATAATGCTGATTTTCTTTCTTTAGCGAATAGTTTAACTGATACTCAAAAAACAGCTTGGAAAACCGCTATGAATGGAGGGTGGACAACCAATACGATGAGCGTGGCTGTGATAACTCCTCCTGTTGCTGATAATCAGGATAAAAATTACTGGTTTTCTCTTAAAGGTGCTAATTTGAATTTGAACCCTGCTAATTTTAAAATCGAATTAATGTCTGAGGACGGTTTGAGAATTATAGCGACAATTCCCAATTCACAAGTTCAGTTATATACGCAAGGTACTGACTTAATGTTTTACTATAACTTTAAAGACATTCCAATGGGTGTTTACCGTCTCAGGCTATGGAATGGATTGGCTAGTTATATGACAGGATCAGTGACAAACATTACTGTTGTAAGTGATTTATTTCCAATAGCATTAGGTGGTTTAACTTGGGAAACTTTGCAAAAAACGCCCGGAGTTGCTGATGTCATTATTGCATCTGGTAATTCTGTAAGTATGCGAGGAATACCAGCCAACGCTTCTGTTTCTAATACCTCAGAGATAGTTTCGGCTGCTAAATCATCTCAATTTATAGGTGATTATACTAATTTCTATATAAAAGGTACATTTAGTCTATATACAGGAAGATTTACAATAGCAGGTGCTACAATAGGAGTTGGTCTATCTAATACATTGGCATTAGCTAATGGAAATGCTGTATTTGTTCGTGGAAATGGTGACATTAATAACGCAAACACAAAGTTTTTTTATGCCGGATTATCTAATAATGCTGTGACTGTGCCATCCACAGGAATAACTGCCTCAACCGGAATTGCCGAATTTGTCATTATGAGAAACGGTACTACCGCTATTATTATCGTTAGTACGAGTAATGGTACGGTCGTGAGTACGCAAACTATACCTCAATTAGCAATGCATTTTTACGCATACTTTAACAATGGGACAGCCTACGATTCTAATTCTTATCCTTTAGTCAATATAGCTTTAATAGAAGGTTATCAATTTTAAAATCTAAAAAAAATGAAAACAGAAATAATCATCAATCCTGAAAATCATTTCAATTTTAGAAATGTATAATTATTATCTGAAATTTTAAAACCATGAAAAAACTAATAACCATTTTAATCATTTTTCTGATTTCAGCATGCACATCAAGCAGGCAAAAGTCAAAAGAAAAACAGCAAACAGTTTCTGAAACTAATTTAACAAAAGAAAAAAAAGTTTCTGTGAACGATTCAGAAAATGTAAAGGAAAGTAAAAAAGATTCTGTTTCCACGAAAGCAAGCTATAATATTGTCAGAGATAATCTGTTTGCGTCACAGAATTTTCAGTTAAAAAACAACGGAAAATGCGCTGATCCCGGAACAATTAGGAATATTGAATTTACAGATGCTTTTGGTAATCGGACAACGATTCCGGTGAATGACAATACAGAACTCAATTTCATCAATGAAACAGATTTGAAAAATGAGATTGAATCATTAAAGCTGGAAAATAATCAGCTTTTTGAAACCAGTCTTAGTATTCAGACTAAATATGAAGCCTTACAGAACGAGTACGAAATTTTCAGACAGGATTTAAAGTCAAAATCAATAAAGACGGATACAGAAACTAAAAAAAATACCATTTGGCAGTTTGCCTTAGTTGCCGTTTTGGCAGTATTAATTTGGGAAACAAGTAAAAAACTAATTAAACGATACATACCATGATACAATTTTCACCATTAAGAACCTTTTTGTCGGCAGGTCATCATGACAAAGATCCCGGAGCGGTTGCCAACGGATACAAAGAAGCAGACGTTACAAAGCTGATTCGTGATTCCATCGTCAGAAACAGTGGTGATAAAGACATCGTTGTTGATAAAGACTGGGAAAACAACAGGCAATATCAAAACAGAATTAAACCCGGAGCAGGATCTGTTGTTTTTGATATTCATTTAAACGCTGCAGGAAACAATACAACAAGAGGTGTGGAATCCTATGTTAACAGGAAAGATTTTGCCGACAAAAATTCTGCTTCCTACAAGATGGCAGATGAAGTAAATCTGTTCCTGAGCAAAGAGTTAGGAATTAAAAACCGTGGGGTAAAGCCAGAAAACAATTCTCAGCATTCTACCATCGGAATATTAAATTTAGGCTCCGGAATCGCTGTTTTGGTTGAGGTAGATTTTATTACCGGAGCAGGAGCTGTGGAAAATATTATGGTGAAAAAAGATATTATCGGAAAAGGTCTTGCAAAGATTCTGAAGAAATATGATGATCTCATGTAATAACTAAAATACTGCAACTACAGAATAAACAATCCCGAAAAATACTTAAATCAATCAAAAAAAGCCAATTTTAAATTTCAATACAATTTCAAAAAATAACCAGAACATATTATGGAATCAGAACAATTACATAAACTCTTTACACATTTAGAACAGGTTATCACATGGCGCATAAATCACTCTTCCGAAAGCTTTGCTTCTGATGCACCCAGATTCGATAACGGTGATTATAAAGGCTTTCACTTAGGAAACTATATTTCGGAGAAAAGGCTTTGTCATCAGGAAGTTATCATTCTTTTAATGGCATTATTACCAAGGCTGGAACCATTGCTTCTTAAGCGTATCTATCTGGAGTTTCCGCATGCATCATTTTTTGATTTTTGTTCATTGAATAATAATGGAAGGCTTTTTCATCCTACAATTCAGGCTGTACAACATATATTAGGCGGAGAAAATATTTCAGAACGTTTAAAAGCACTGAATTATTTTAATCCTGAATCGGTTTTGATGAAAGATGAACTTATTGTTTTTTCAGGTTCAAATCAAGAAAGCAGCCAGATCAATATTCATCAGGAAGCTTTTAATAAAATTATTTTAGGAGCAGAACTATTGCCGAAAATGAGCAATGATTTTCCTGCGGAATTATTACAAACGCAAAGATCCTGGACAGATCTGATACTTCCTGAACCTACTTTAAACGAAATTCAGAGTATTGAAGCTTGGTACAACAGCAGCCCGATTCTTATGGAAGACTGGGGAATGCAGAAAAAACTTAAGCCCGGATTCCGTGTGTTGTTTTACGGAGAACCGGGAACAGGAAAAACTCTTGCAGCGAGTCTTTTAGGGAAATATATTCAACGCCCGGTTTTTAGGGTAGATGTTTCTATGCTGGTTTCAAAGTACATTGGGGAAACAGAAAAGCAACTGGCCAAATTGTTTGATAAGGCAGAAAATAAAAATTGGATCTTATTTTTTGATGAAGCAGATGCTGTTTTTGGGAAACGAACCAATGTGCGGGATGCGCACGATAAATATGCCAATCAGGAAGTTTCTTATTTGTTACAGCGTATCGAGACATTTTCAGGACTCATTATTCTGGCATCCAACTTTAAAAACAATATGGATAAAGCATTTACGAGAAGATTTCATAGCTGCATTAAATTTAGTAATCCAAAATATGAAGAGCGCCTTCGCATTTGGCAGCAAAATCTGCCTGAACAGTTGCATCTGGAAGGCATCAGTTTGGAACAAATTGCAAACCGATACGAATTAACCGGATCTAATATTATGAACGTGATACAGGATGTAAGTTTAAAAGCCATTTCATTACAAAAACAGGATTACAAAGTAAGTTTAGAGATGTTATTGGAAAGCATCAAAAAAGAGTACATCAAAGAAGATAAAATTTTTACCTAAACCAGATTGTGCCTATTTATTTAAATTAAAGAAATTAATTATCCATTTATTAATCTAAGGCTTCGACAGGTTCAACCTGATTGTCACACTGAGCTTGTTGAAGTGTTTATTATAAATTTCTGATTTTCAGTTTAAAATATAGTACAGAGCTATTTTCTCACATTCAATTAAAGCATTAAATATCAGGATGGAATTTAAGAACTGCTAAAAAGGGTGATAAAAACAAAGTTCTTTTTGACAACAATAATACTTTGGCGTGAAAGTTTCAATTGATTTTAAAATCATAAAATCTTTGTATGGAAATTTCACTTAACAATCAGGTTGCCATCGTTACAGGAGCATCCAGCGGCATAGGAACCGGAATTGCAAAATCATTAGCTTCAGCAGGAGCAACGGTAATCATCAATCATTCATCCGAAAATTCCGCAGAAGAAGCTCAAAAAGTTTTAGACGAAATTGAAACAGAAGGTGGGAAAGGAATGGTTTGGCAATGTGATGTATCTAAAGAAAATGAAGTGATTGCGATGTTTCAGGAAACTATTTCCAAATACGGAACGGTAGATATTCTGGTCAATAATGCGGGCATTCAGAAAGATGCTAAGTTTATAGAAATGACAGTAGAAGAGTGGGATGAGGTAATGTCGGTGAATCTTCGGGGACAGTTTTTATGTTCACGTGAGGCTGTCAAAGAATTTCTCCGACGGGGAATAGACAAAACACGTTCTGTTGCATGTGGGAAAATTATTCATATCAGTTCGGTACACGAAATTATTCCTTGGGCAGGCAGAGCCAATTACGCAGCGAGTAAAGGTGCTATCAAGATGCTGATGCAGACATTGGCTCAGGAGCATGGTGCAGACAAGATCAGGGTAAATTCTATTTGTCCCGGAGCCATTCAGACTCCCATCAACAAAGAGGCTTGGGAAACTCCTGAAGCATTGAAAAATTTAATGAAGCTTATTCCTTATAACAGAATTGGTCAGCCTGAAGAAGTTGGGAATTTAGCAGCATTTCTGGCAAGTGATCTTGCCGACTATATTTCAGGAACAAGTATTTTTATTGATGGCGGAATGACAAGTCTCGAAAGTTTTGAAGACAACGGATAATCATTCGAAAATCTGCTGAAGCACTTCCAGAGAATCCGGAGTACGAAAATCTGAAAAATGATAATGATAATACACAAGTACGCTATCTAAAAAGTTTCTTCTTAGAGTTTTGGAAATTACAATTTCATAAGGATCTGATGCTGCAAGGATCGCTTTCCATAGTGAAGAAACTTCAGCATCAAACAAATGATGTGTTTCGGAAGGAGAGAACACTCCTGTTTCGGGATCAAGATAATTTCCTTCGCTCAAAAGCGGAGAAACTCCCTGAATTCTTAAAATTTTCACCAAAAAAATGAGGTGAGAACGGTAGTTTTTTCTTTCAAGCTGATCCGCCAATTCCTCTATGGAGTTGAAAATAATTTCATTTTTACTTTCATTTTTCAATACTTGATTCAGAAAATCGGCAACAAAAAATATGACGGAATTGGCTTTTATATCCGTATAAATATCATTTAATTGTGCCATTTCAAATTTAGAAATGGTTTTAATGCCGGTATTTTTATTATTATTTACCGTAATATTCAATTGGTTCAGTGGTAGCAGAAAAGCTTTTTTCTTATTTTTTTTACTGTAAATTCCTTTTAAGAAATAACTCTGAAAGCCTTCATCTTCGGTAAAACAGTGCAAAATAGCATCATTCTCACCATATTTGATGAAAGAAAGTAAAAATCCTTTTTGAGAAAACATTAGTTTACTACTGCAATTTTTGCGGTAGCTTTGTCAGATCCGTCTTCGTTAGTCATCAGTACAAAATAAATTCCTGAAGCTACTCTTTTCCCTTTTTGATTGTTGAGATTCCACTCGTAATATCCTGTTCTCGCAACAGCAGAATGTACCAAGTTTCCTGCGGTGTCGGTAATGCGGATATTGGTTTTTTCTGCTAAACCTTTTATGGTTACATTTCCTTTGAACTGCGAATAAACAACAGGATTAGGATAGACCAGAACATTGCCGAAATTTGAGGTTACGTCTGCTACATCACCCTGATAAGTCACAATTCCGTCAAAAGTTACAAAATATATTTTGCCGGTTTTCTTGTCAATTTTAATGTCTGTAACCGTATTGGTGGGAAGGGGAGAATTGTTTTTTGTAAAATGTCTGATAACACGTTCTCCGGAGGCAGACAGATAATAAACACCACCGTCTTCTACCGAAACCCATTTTTGATTTCCTCCGTCTACTTCAATGTGAAGAATGGCAGCATCTCGGAAAAGTTCTTCTGCAATTCCTCCCTGTTCGATAATGATAGGTTCCAGCTGCGGATTATTTTTTACTTCTGTAGCAGCATTATTTAGAATTCTGAGTCCTGTCTGTGTTCCAATCCATGCATCTCCGGATTTATCCATCGCAAAAGAAACAGTTCTTGCAGGAATACCATTTGAACTACTTAAAATATATTGTGAATCATCAGAAATTGTTGCTGTCTTTTTGGTGTCATAAACAAGGAAATTTTCTGATCTCGGCAGCGGGATCCAAATCAAATTGTTGCTGAAAACAGGGATCTGCATGGCTGAACTGGTATTCAGGTCATTGATGACGAACTGATCCGTAGTTCTCTCATAAACTCCCAATGCTGAAGTACTTCCATTCGTCGCAAATCCTACAGTAAGAAACATATTATTCTGATCATCAGAAGTAAACCCGATGGGTCTTCTTACGAAAGGATTAGCAGCTCCCAGATCATATCTTTTGGTAAACTCAAAATCTTTTGAACCCGAATTATACTTCATTTTATAAACTCCGTATCCTGGAGCGAAATTATAATTGGTAAAATAAACGTCTGCCGTATTCACCGGATCAGGAAAAGCATCAATAACATTAAAAACGGTTGAATTTCCTATGAAATAAGAAGGGTAAACCCATTCTGTGCCGGTAAAATAATAAAATCCGGGATTTTTTGGATTAATTTGAGGCTCGTTATAGCTGTTAGATCTTACTCCTGTAGACACCAAAATCTGATTATCATTAAACAGTCTTAGTTTATACGCATAATTGAAGTAAGGACCATCAGGTTTATAGGAAATATTGTCATCGGTTTTGATACCTGAAAATACGGTACCGCCATATATTTTAGAACCTACGGTGGTAGCGGTGTTACAGTTTTCGCCTAAAGTTGCTGTTCCTGTACTGGTTCCGGATGTATTATAAGTATAAATTCTCGCAGCATCGGTGATTACAATATTATTCGTGTTAACAACAACATCAGAAACATTTCCAAAGCTTTGAGAAATAGGCGTTGAAACACCATTCTCGTACAGATAAGCCGTATTGGCGGATGAAAATACTATTGTAGATTCAGAATCGATATGTTTAAAAGATCCCGCCATTTCTGTTGCCCATGTGGAATAGACAGGAAATGTGGTATTCATTTCATGACTTTTCAAACCATCATTGGTAACAGAAAAAACTTTATTGTCTTTTATTGTGGCTTCATTACTCGCAAGAAAAGTCCCCGCATTTACAAAAAATGCAGAATCTCCGAATTCTTTCTTTTTCAGATCAAAAATAGAGACACCGTAGCCAACAGAAACTACTGCTTTATCTCCTGTAATAGAAATATGGTTGATTCTTTTGCTTCCGTTATATCCTGTAGCAATAGGAATATCGACTACAAAAGTGATTCCCTGTGGAGTAATAACATCCAGAGAGCCATTTTGATAACCCACAAGAGCAATTTTAGTCTGTGGATTATAATCAAAAGCAGAAATTTTTACTTCATGAAGACCGTTTGCTTTAGAGAGTTTTGTAATTTCTCCTGTTGATAGGGTATAATAAAAAATTCCGTTTTCTGTGGCTGCAACAATCTTTCCATTGTCTTCTTTCATTGCAAGGACATTGTTGTAAGAAAAATGGTCTGCCCATTTTTTTGAAGTAATATTCTGCGCATTTACAAACTGTAAAGATGCCCAAATGCCAAGAGAAAGTAATGATATTTTTTTCATATTATACGTTTATGCTGCTGTCAATTGCCTGATTATTCCAGGAAATCTGTTGTATGTTTTTATTTGAATCAAAAAAGAAATCTATTCTGCCCAGAAGAAGTCCTGCCCATCCAACCTGGTTTACCAGAACATTTTTGCCTGCTCTGTTGATGAAATTCTGAGGTTCCGGCAAGAAAGTATGGGTGTGACCTCCTAAAATAAGATCAATATTTTCTGTTTTTGAGGCCAAAATTTTATCGCTGATTTTTTCAGCATCATCTTTATAATCATATCCGATATGGGATAAGCAAATTACAAGATCGCACTTTTTTTCATTTTTCAAAAAACCCGAATAATGCTGTGCAACATCAATAGGATCATTCCAGACTGTTTCGCCATACTGTTTTTTTCCAACCAATCCTTCCAGCTGGATTCCAACCCCGAAAATTCCGACTTTAATCCCGTCTTTATTGAAAATTTTATACGCAGAGGTTTTTCCGTCTAAAATAGTGTTTTTAAAATCATAATTAGAACATATAAAAGGAAACTTAGCATTAGGTAAAACCTTCAGAAACCCATCCAGACCGTTATCAAAATCATGATTTCCCATCGTAGATGCATCATATTTCATCATTGACATGAGCTTAAATTCCAGCTCACCTCCAAAAAAATTGAAATAAGGCGTTCCCTGGAAGATATCTCCGGAATCAAGCAGTAAAGTATTGCTTTCTTCACTTCTTATTTTCTGAATTAAGCTTGCTCTTCTTGCAAAACCACCCTGGTTAGGATTTCTTGTATAGCTGGAATCGAATGGCTCTATTCTGCTGTGCTGATCGTTGGTATGCAGAATGGTCAGCTTTCTGGGAGATTGTAAAGGCTGTATCAGGTTTTCTGCCATCATCAGATTCGGAGCCAGAGTCATTGCTATAGTTCCGCCGGTAACCGTTTTTAAAAAGCTTTTTCTGTTCATTATTTTTTACCGATAAAGTTTAAACGGATATCTTCCTGAGGGTTGATTTCCTGATTTTTCTTAAAATATTCTATGAAAAGATCTCTGAGCTTAATCCCCGTAGGAATCATTTCCCCTGCACTGAAAAACTTCATATTATCTCCTCCCAAAGCCAGATAATCGGAAGTGGCTATATAATAAATCTTTGATTGATCTACATCTTTTCCGTTGATAAGCCCTTTTGAGAATACACCATTGTTGGTTTCTATATAAAGATGAGATACAGGATTGTTTTTTTGATTTTTGGCATAATAATCAAAAAGTCCCTGCAGATCTGAACCTTTCATCTTCATGATGATGACCTCATTTTCAAAAGGCATTACTTCAAAAACATTCTTAAGCAAGATGTCACCTTTTCCTATGGTTGTACGGATGCCTCCGATGTTGATCAATGCTGCATCAACATTTTTCCCGATACTTTTGTTTGCCCATGCGTTAGCTCCGTCAAATGTATAATCTGCCAGAAGATTTCCAAGATTGCTGTTGTCACCTTCTTTGGTAAGATCTACATTGGTATGGGAGATTTTCTGGTTCATTTCCTTGTTGAGCTTATCTGTATAAGGCTCAATAAAACGTGCAAACTTTTCGTCTGAGTTTATTTCGTTATTGATAGAAATGTTTTTTCGGGTTTTCACATCTGCAACCTGCCAAGAAGCAGTTTTGCAGGCAGTGAGAGATACCAGAGCAATTCCTATGAATAAGAATTTATTTCGCATAATCATTTTTAACTATATGCAAATATAATTATATGTATAATAAAACATGATTAATTATTGCAAATTCTTGACTTAATTGATTAAATTTGGCAATAATAATTTTTAACAGATGAGCATTTTAAAAGGAGTAGGTGTTGCGTTGGTAACGCCCTTTAATGAAGATTTATCCGTTGATTTTGACAGTTTAACAAAACTTGTGGACTACAATATCGAAAACGGAACCAATTATTTAGTTGTTTTGGGAACTACAGCAGAAGCTGCAACGCTTTCGTCTGAAGAAAAGAAACAGGTAATAGATCACATTATTAAGGTCAATAATAAACGTGTACCGTTGGTTTTGGGAATTGGCGGGAATAATACGCTTGAAGTTAAAAAACAAATTGAAGAAACAGATCTTTCAGATTTTACAGCAGTTTTATCGGTTTCTCCTTATTATAATAAACCTAATCAGGAAGGTCTTTATCAGCATTATAAAGCTCTGGCTTCTACAGGCAAAAATATTATCATTTATAATGTTCCGTCAAGAACGGGACAGAATATTGAGGCAGAAACTACTTTGCGTTTAGCAAAAGAGTTTCCGAATTTATTCCTGATCAAAGAAGCAGCACCGAATATTCTGCAGTACTTTGATATTTTAAGAAAAAAACCTGAAGGTTTTAATCTGGTTTCGGGAGATGATGAGTTTACCCTTCCGGTTACTTTGGCAGGTGGAGCAGGAGTAATTTCTGTAATCGGACAGGCATATCCTGAAGAATTTTCCACAATGGTTCAGTTGGCTTTCGACAAAAAAGTAGATGAAGCATACGAAATTCATAATAAATTGGTTGAAATTACAAGACTGATCTTTGCAGAGGGAAATCCATGCGGGATTAAAGCTGTTTTAGCAGAAAAAGGAATTGTTAAAAATTATTTGAGACTTCCTTTAGTTAAAGCGTCAGAAGGATTGCATGCTAAAATAAAAGCAGAAATGGCAAACATCTAAAAGGTGAATTGTCAATACATCAATTGTGAATTTTTAATTGATAAATAAAATTAAAGTGAGAAGTGTAAAACTTTTCACTTTTTTAATCTATAACTAACGCATAAGTCATAAATATTCTGATTAATCGTGAATCAATCTTATCAGTAATGAAACTAATCAAAGCAACCGAAAAAAATATACCATTAATTCAAGATTTAGCAAAAAGATCCTGGGAAAATGCCTATGCAGAAATTCTTTCGCAAGAGCAGATGAAGTATATGCTTGAAAATATGTATTCTGAAATTGAAATTTCAGCACATCTTAGAAATTCTAATTATCATTACTATCTTATTTTTGATGAAAAGACAAATGATTATGATGGATTTATAGGTTTTGAAAATCATTACGAAGAAAATACGACCAAACTTCACCGGATTTATCTCATTCCCGAAAGTAAAGGAAAAGGTTTAGGCAAAAAAGCGCTTGAATTTTTAAATGAAAAAGTAAAAGAAAGTGGCGATAACAGAGTTATTCTAAATGTAAATAAACATAACTCAGCACGAAAATTCTACGAATCTCAAGGATATAAAGTGTATGACGAAGGCGTTTTTGATATTGGAAATGGCTTTGTGATGGATGATTTTTTAATGGAGATATTGTTGTAAGATATAATTGTGTATATTAAATTTTGTAAATTTGAATTAAATTTCACAAGAAATGAATGCTGCTGAAATAAAATTAGAGTTAATCAATAGGATTGCTAACTTGAAAGACACGAAAATTATAGACGAGATTAAAAATCTTCTGGATTTCGAGCAGGATACTGATGTTTACCAATTAGATGATGTGCAAAACGTAAGGCTTTTAAATGCTCAAAATGATGAAGTCTTGAGTGAAGATGAAGCTAATAATGAAATTGAAAAATGGCTTCAAGAAAAGTAGTCTGGACCAAAGAAGCCAATATTGAAAGAAAAGATATTCTTGAGTTTTGGATTGATAATAATAAATCTAAAACATACAGCATTAAACTGAATAAGCTTTTGATCAAGTCTATCAAGCAGCTCGCTGAAAATCCGATGATTGGTCGAGAGACAAGTTTAAGGAATGTTAGAGTTAAAATCATTTCAAATTACTTGCTTTTCTATCAATTTGATGATATTCACATAAAAGTTTTATCTGTTTGGGACGGACGAAGAAACCGAAAGAAAAATAAATTTTTATGATTCATTGGATTAAGAAATCTTACTCCACTTATTTTTTCCTTTATAATTCTGAAGATAATAATTTTTAATAATCTGGTGGTCAGTTCGTGATAAATGTGGGTCGGCTTCCAGAATTTTTTCTACTATATTTTTTGTCGTCTTAATGATTGGCGCGTCATTTACCAGATCCAGCCTTTTGAAATCTACCACACCGCTTTGCTGGGTTCCCAAAATATCTCCTGGACCACGCAACTGCATATCAACTTCCGAAATTTTAAAACCGTCATTGGTTTCTGTCATGGTTTTGATTCTTGTTCGGCTTTCTTTTGATAGTTTATCAGAAGTCATCAGAATACAATAACTCTGTTCAGCACCTCTTCCGACACGGCCACGAAGTTGATGAAGCTGTGAAAGACCAAATCTTTCAGCACTTTCTATCACCATCACCGAAGCATTCGGAACATTTACACCGACTTCAATTACAGTTGTTGCCACCATAATCTGCGATTTTCCCGAGGCAAAATGATTCATTGCAGCGTCCTTTTCATCAGGTTTCATTTTCCCGTGAAGCATCGTTATGTTATAGTTTGAGAAATTGTCCATCACATGCTGCAGCCCTTCCATCAAATTTTTATAATCCAGAGTCTCAGATTCTTCAATCAGCGGATAAACGAAATATATTTGTCTGCCTTTTCTTATTTCTTCGTGACAGAATTGATAAACATATGCGCGGTCTTTTTCTCTCCGGTGAGCGGTAATGATCGCTTTTCTTCCAACAGGTAATTCATCAATCACAGAAACATCCAGATCAGAATAAAAACTCATTGCCAGAGTTCTGGGAATCGGAGTGGCAGTCATCACCAAAATATGTGGCGGAATTTTATTTTTAGCCCAAAGTTTTGCCCTTTGAGCGACACCAAATCTGTGTTGTTCATCTATAACTGCCAATCCGAGGTTTTTAAACTTCACTTTATCTTCCAAAACCGCATGAGTTCCGATTAAAATTGAAAGTTCTCCATTTTCAAGCTCTTCATGAATGATTTTTCTTGCAGAAGCTTTTACTGAACCCGTGAGAAGACTTACTTTAATTGAAGTATCCTTAAGCAAATCTTTAATTCCGTTATAATGCTGCTGAGCCAGAATTTCTGTAGGTGCCATCAGACAGCTCTGAAAGCCGTTATCCATTGCAATAAGCATCGTCAGTAAAGCAACCATCGTTTTTCCCGAACCAACATCGCCTTGTAAAAGTCGATTCATCTGAATTGCCTTTTTCATATCAATTCTGATTTCTTTTAATACTCTTTTCTGGGCATTCGTAAGATCGAAAGGAAGATGATTTTCATAAAATTCTGTAAAATAATCACCTACAATAGGAAAAGGATTTCCGATAGATTGTGTTTTATGATGAAGTTTTTTAAGACCATAACCGAGCTGAAAGAAGAATGATTCCTCAAATTTCAGACGCTTATCTGACTTTTCAAAATGCTGCTGATCTTTTGGAAAATGAATATTGAGAAAAGTATGCTGTCTTGATAAAAATTGATAATGACGAATCATGTATTCCGGGAGGTTTTCCTGAATCAATACCGGAATTTCTCTGCATATATTTTTCAGAACATTCTGGAAAAACTTTTGGTTCAGTCCTCTTTTGCTTAGCTTTTCCGAGCTTGGGTAAATAGGTCTTAACCTGTTTTCAGTTTCTTTCTTTTCTTCAGCTTCAATTTCAGGATGCGGCATTGAAAACTGATTGTTGAAAACATTTATTTTTCCGAAAATATAGACTTCTCTATTAATGGGAATCTGCTCTTTCAGCCACTTGGAATACTGAAACCAGACCAGATCTATCGTTCCGGTATGATCGTTAAACTTTGCAGAAAGCCTCTTGGTTTTTCCGGTCTGAATTTCCTGCACAGAAGTAATTTTACCTTTCAGCTGAACTTCAATATTGCTTTCCTGCAGCATTGATACGGTAAAAACTTTACTTTTATCAATATACCGGATCGGATAAAAATGAAGGAAATCTTCCACGATAGAAATTCCCAACACGTTTTTGATGAGTTTGGCTCGTTCAGGACCGATTCCTTTCACAAATTCTATGGAAGTTTCTAAAGTCAGAATCTATTTTGAAGCACGAATTTCGGGAAAATTTAGAAATAAAAAAAGCTTTCGGTTTTGAAAGCTTAGATCGTATTGTATTCGTGTATTTATAAAGGTTTAAAAAGCCTAAAGCTAACCGCCAATTACCAATATCAATTTACTCTTTTATTTTAGACTTAAATTTTTTCTGATAATCTTCCCAATCTTCCCTTGTTTTAATTTTTTTATACATATCGGTCGAAATAAATGAAAGATAAGGTTCCAGCTCTTTGGCAGACAGTTCACCTTGCAAAATGGTGATCGGACTTCCGTTTACTTCTAAAAAAACAGTACTTGGAACAGCATTTACGTTCATATACTGGGTAAACTCGTGCAGGGAATTGCGGCCTCTTTTCTGTGAAGTGTTTTCATTGGAAAACTTTCTTCCGAATATTTCAATTGTTTTTTTATCTTCTGCATTAAACTTTACAGGATAATAATTTTCATTCAGATATTCATAAATGACAGGGTGTCCGTAAGTTTTTTTCTCCATAATCTTGCACGGACCGCACCAGTCTGCATAAAAATCAATAAGAATTTTTTTAGGCTGAGTTTTTTGTGCTTCGAGAGCTTCTTCAATAGTCATCCACTTTACCTGTGATAAGGCAAAAATAGATTGTATAATGAATATAAATGCAATAAATTTTTTCATAATCAGATTTTTGTTTTTTTTTAGATTAATGAATTACTTTGATTTTTATGAATCATAATAATTTATTAATTAATTTTAAATAAAGTATTAACGTACTTCCTGCATCAGTTTTTTCACGAACGGAGATATCAAAATAAGTACCACTCCTGCAATAACGGCATATAATCCCAATTGTTTGTAACCTTCGGTATAAGTTATTAATGCATCATAGTTGGTAGAGTTTTTATCTGCTTTTGCTAATCCTGCTCCGATTATTCCGGCAACATACTGACCGTAGGCTGAAGCGAGGAACCATAATCCCATCATCATTCCCTGAAGATTTTTTGTTGAAAGCTTGGTCATGATTGATAATCCGATAGGGGAGAGGCATAATTCTCCTAAAGTGATGATCAGTAAAGCCAAGGTGAAGAAGTTTAACGAAGTTATTCCCTGTAAATCAGCAAATAATCTTGTAGCGAATAATATGTAATAACCTAATCCTAAAAATATAAATCCTAATCCAAACTTAATAATTGTATTCGGTTCTATTTTCTTTTTACTGAGCCAGATCCAAAATAACCCGATTAAAGGAGCTAAAAATATAATGAAAAATGCTCCGGCAGAATTATTGACTCCATTGGGATCCAGATTCAGCAGATCTTTGTTGAGGTTTTTAGCCGCAAAAATACTCAACGAACCTCCGCTTTGTTCGTAAATTCCCCAAAAAACAACAGAAAATAAAATGAAGATAAGCGCAGCCCAAAGTTTTTTCCGTTCGGATTCGGTTACTTTAGACATTTCATAGAATAGGTAGATCAATGTTAAAGGTCCAACGATCCACATAAAATAATCCGTATATTGAGGAACAGAAACCATTTTCATAATTAATGGAATAAAAATCAAGGATAAAATATATGTTCCATATTCTTTCCATTTCGGCATTTTTCCTGATTTTCCTTCTGCTAAGACTTCCATTGGCTGCAATCCTATACTTCCAAGACTTCTTTGAGTAAAAATAAAATTAATCAGACTGATAATCATTACAATGGCTGCCAAACCAAAAGCTACATTCCATCTCATATTTTGAGAAATCATATCTCCGAAAAGTTCGCCTTTACCAATGGCAATACATAAATATCCGCCCAATAAGGCACCGAGATTAATTCCCGCATAAAATAAAGAGAACCCGGCATCGGCTCTTGAGTCATTGGGCTTATATAATTGACCTACCATTGAAGAGATATTGGGCTTGAAAAAACCTGTACCCACTACCGTAAAAGAAATTCCTAAGAAAAAATATTCATGAGGATCTGCTGCCAGAATTAAGCTTCCAATAATCATCAGAAGTCCGCCCCAGAAAAGAGATTTTCTGAACCCCAGAATCTTGTCGGCGAATAGCCCTCCTATAAATGTAAAAGCATAAACGAAAGCCTGGGTTGCCCCATATTGTAAATTAGCTTTCTCATCATCAAATTTCAATTGAGAAATCATAAAAAACACCAACATTCCGCGCATTCCGTAGAAGCAGAATCGTTCCCACATTTCAGAGAAAAAGAGACTCCAGATCTGTTTTGGATATTTTCCTTTAAAATTTTGTATTTCGTTGAGGGTGAGGTTCATAATAATTATATATTATTTAATAGTTTGATTTAATTTACAATCTACTAATGTATAAAAAAACCTCTGAAAAATCAGAGGTTTAGTAATTATTTGTTCGCAAGGTCTAATTCACACCGTGCATCATTTTTTTCAAAATTGGTGAAATTAATGCTAAAATTACGGCAGCAATTCCACAAAGAACAACAAATACCATAAAGAATTCGAAGAGATTGTGGATTTCAAAACCTACAAAAGTTGGATTTTGTAATGGTAGCTGAGCTTTTTCAAATGCAGCAACCTGATCTGCGTTCAAGGTCACTTTTTTATCCAAAACCTCCTGCAAATTAACGCCTAATTCCTCTGCTTTTTTAAATTTATCTCCTGTTGCAGGAATTAATGCACCTAATGACCCGGCTAATGCATAACCGGCAGCATTGGAAATAAAGAATACTCCGTAAAGCAATGAAGCGAATCTTTTTGGTGCCAATTTTCCAACAAGGGATAATCCAATAGGAGAAAGGCAAAGCTCACCGCATGTTTGGATAAAATATAACAGCATCAGCCATTTGATAGCCAACAATCCTGAATTCCCAAGATCTTTTACATTATGGGCGATGATAAAATAACTTAGAGCAATTAAAGCAAGTCCCATTGCTTGTTTCATAGGTGAAACCGGCTCTTTGCCTTTTGCACGTAATTTATCCCATGATAAACTGAATGGAACTGCTAACAAAACCACAAAGATTCCGTTAAATATCTGAACCATTGAAGGAGGCATGTTCCATCCGAAAATATCTCTATCTGTTTGATTGTCTGCAATGAATGTTAATGACGAACCAGCCTGCTCGAAAGCTGCCCAAAAGAAAATGATAAAAAATGAAACAATGTAAATTACCCATATTCTCTGTCTTTCAATCTTATTTTCTGCTGAAGACATAATTAAAAATGCCAAAGAAATACCTGCTGCATAAATAAATGGATAAATAATTCCTTTAATTAGTTGTCCCATTTCTACAGAGTTAAATCCAAATTCACCTACCAGTAAATATCTGAAGACAAAGAATAATGCTATAAAAAGAATACCTGTAATTCCTAATGCACTGCCAGAAAACTTAGCGGTTTGGGTTTCTCCCTCTTCAAAATCTTCACTTGTATTGTTTTTTGGTAATCCTCCGATTGGTCTTCCTTCAGGAGTTACTACATATTTGTTTTTAAGTATGAAAAACGTTATGGTTCCAATTACCATAGCAATTGAAGCAGCAAGGAATCCCCATTTAAAAGCAAAAATATCTCTTACTCCTGTTGTAGAATCTTTTACATCGCCTAAATAAGGACAAATAAACTGTCCTAAAAAAGCTCCGATATTAATTCCCATGTAGAAAATAGTAAAAGCAGAATCTAGTTTAGACTTCTCCTGTTTAGGATAAAGACTTCCCACCATTGAAGATATATTCGGCTTAAAAAAGCCGTTACCGAAAATGATGATGAATAAAGCCAGCCACATAAACATCTTAGCACTGTCAATACTTCCGGAGAATGTGGATGCACTGATAAACAATAAGAACTGTCCTATCGCCATCAATGATCCGCCAATGAGAATCGCATTTCTGTTTCCGATATATTTATCTGCAATAAATCCACCCAAAAGCGGGGTAAGATAACATAATGCTAAAAATCCTCCATAGATGATTGCTGCATCTGCTTCTCTGATAAGTAAAGAATTTACCATAAACAAAGTGAGTAAAGCCCTCATTCCGTAAAAATTGAAACGCTCCCACATCTCTGTTCCGAAAAGTACCCATAATCCTTTAGGATGCTTAGTCTTCGACTGAACTGCTGTATCCATATATACTTGTTAAATTTTTGTTAAGATTGACAAATATAGTTTTTTTTGGGTTTTCGGCAAGTTTTAAAATAAAAAAACCGCAGAATTGACTGCGGTTTTATGATTATGAAGCTGAAGTTTTAATTAACTCCCTTTTCTTTCATGATTTTATTAAGTCTTTTCAATATCGAAAGCCCAAGCAATGTTGCCAAAAGAAGTAAACCGAAGTTAACAATAAAAAAGTTGGCTTTGTTTTCATAATCATACCAGAAGCTTGCTAAAACTCCGGAAAGCTTATTTCCGATTGATGTTGAAAGAAAAAATCCGCCCATCATCAATGCTGTAATTCTTGGAGGTGAAAGCTTTGAAACCAAAGATAGACCCATTGGCGAAAGACAAAGTTCTCCAACTGTGATCACTCCGTATGCCGCTACAAGCCATAAAGCGGAAACTTTTACCAAACCATTTTGTCCGGCATAAACGGCTCCCACCATTACCAGACATGATAATGCTGAAATGAATAATCCTAAAACAATTTTTGACGGCGTACTTGGCTCTTTCCCTTTTCTGCGAAGCATCATAAAAAATGCAACAACAACTGGTGTGAGGATAATTACCCATCCAGGATTAATGGATTGAAACAGCTCTGTATTGTACAAGCTTACTTGTTGCGAAGGATTGGCTTCGAGCTTAGCTTTTTCTTCCGTAGAAATGTTTCTGAAATATATATCTTTACCTGTTTCCTTAATGACATTTCCTGAGTTATCTTTTTTAGCCTGATATTGATCGTCATACACAGAAACCTCTTTATCTTGGTAATCTTTTTTATCCACGAGATAAATTGACTCTAAAGGTTTTTCTACAGAAGCAGGAACTGTTCTGTCTGTATAGAAGTTTGCCCATCTTGTCAGAGCTGTTCCATTTTGTTTAAAAACTGCCCAAAACATTAAGCTTACTACAAAAATAGCCAGTAAAGCCCCGATCGGTTTTTTGTCTTCTGCATTAGCTTTTACATACAGCATTACGTAAAAGTAAATGACGGGAATACAGGCAAAAATAAACGCATCTGTACTGTCACTTCCAAAAATGTTATCAGGTATAAACCATCCAATCAATCCGAAAATTACTGCAGGTAAAAATACCTTAACCAAAATATCAGAGATTTTAGTGTCACCTTCCTGCGCAGGTTTTAGAATATTAGCCTGAAGGATATGCTGTCTGCCGATTGTGAAAACCAGTAAACCTACAAACATTCCTACTCCGGCAGTCATAAATGCAGGTCCCCATCCGTATTTATTTCGCATAAAGGCAGCAATAATGTTGCAGACAAATGCCCCGATGTTAATTCCCATATAGAAAATGTTGTAACCGGCATCTTTATTGGCTTTATAAGGTTCCTCGTTATATAAATTACCCAGAAGTGTGGAAATGCTGGGTTTGAAAAAACCATTTCCAATGATAATTAATCCCAGCGAAGTATAGAAGAGTGGCAGTTCTTTAAACAGTCCGATTCCCAAGTAACCCAGACCCATCAAAACCCCACCAATATAAATTGCTTTCACATAGCCCAAAACCCGGTCTGCGAGAAATCCACCAAGAAACGGAGTGAGATAAGTCAGCGCTATAAAAGTTCCGAAAATGTCATCAGCACTTTTATCGTCAAAGGCTAAGCCGCCTTTTTCGCTGTCAATCATATACAAAACAAAAATTCCGAGAATCAGATAATAACCGAAACGTTCCCACATTTCTGTAAAAAACAGATAGGGAAGACCTTTTGGGTGTTTAGTTTTCATAATGTTTTAATTCATTTTTTCCAAAAATAGGTTTTTAAATTCAATTGATAAAATTATGTCGGCTTTGAAAGTAATATCATTCTAGTTTCAGCAGGAGCGAAAATTGGATGAAGTAAATTTGAAATACTAAATATTGATTGTTTTTTACTGTACGATAATCATAAGTTGTTCAAAATTTTCTTTGAGCATATCTCTATTTTGAATAAATTTGTCAACATTAAAAAATAGAAAATGAATACACCATCAGAATTAAAGTACACGAAAGATCATGAGTGGATCAAGATAGAAGGAAATACTGCCACTATTGGGATTACAGACTTTGCACAGGGAGAATTGGGAGATATTGTTTACGTAGATGTAGATACAGTAGACGATGAGATCAATGGAGGAGATGTTTTTGGAAGTGTTGAGGCAGTAAAAACGGTATCAGATTTATTCTTGCCGATTTCAGGAAAAGTAATAGAATTTAATTCTGCATTAGAAGATCAGCCGGAACTTTTAAACTCAGATCCTTATGGACAGGGGTGGATTATCAAGTTGGAAATAGCCGATGGTGCGGATCAGTCAGAACTTCTTTCTGCAGAAGAATATCAGGAAATCATTGGATAAAATTTCTAAAATATTTATAAAGATACTGCCCATTTACTGGGCATTTCTTACATATATGCTTTTACGTCCGGGAGTAGAAAACCACGAATATTGGTTTATGTTTTCCGGGATTGATAAAGTTTTACATCTTGGAATATTTGCAATACTAGGTTTTTGTTTTATAGCAGCATTTCCAAAAATTAGATTTTCCTATTACTTTCAGATCATTCTCATTTATGCATTTCTTACGGAGATTCTTCAGGAAAAAATGGAACTTGGAAGATCTATGGAAGCCTTAGACATTGTAGCGGACACCATTGGTTGTTTAATAGGGTATTTTACATATAAGGAACTGGTAAAACTATTTTTATAAGAATTCATATATACTGTATATAATGTCTCTGAATTGTCAGGGACATTTTTTGTTTAAAGATAAGTCTGCAGCTTTTTCACCATTCACCATTCACCATTCACCATTCACCATTCCCCTTTTGTAAAATTTTTCTTTCGAATAACCAGTTAGTTAGGGGTGAATATGGATTAAATATGAATTTT
>NZ_VKOG01000003.1 GCF_007474545.1 Chryseobacterium binzhouense | reverse complement strand
TGGTACTGCGACAAGCGGGAGAGTAGGTCGCCGCCAGTTTTTATTCAAACCTCATACACAAATGTATGAGGTTTTTTTATGCCCTTTTTCTTCCTTCTTTCCTTCTCTTTTCCTTCTTCTTTGTTCTATTATCCTGTTCAAAACTGTTTAAAACAGCAGGATACTGCCGGAAACGGACAAATCTTCCAAAAGTTTAAACCAAGATTTAGTGAAGTTTAAGAAGCTAATTTAAAATTTATACGAGCCTTTTAATCAGAATGAGATTAAGTAATATATTATTGGACGTTTTCTGTAGCTAAGATTTATCTGAAATTACATTCTTTAGTCAAGTAGTATAAACACTCAAAAACAGTATTAATCCCCAAAAAAACCGCCTTGATGACAAAGCGGTTGTTTATATATAATAGAAAAAATAAATTCCTAAACAAACGGCATTTTAACAACTTTTGCTGGAATGTTTTTGTTTCTTACCTGAATAAATATTTCAGATCCTATCTTAAAGTGAGGTTTATCCACATAAGCAATCCCTAAACCAATCTTTTTCATTGGAGATTGTGTACCGGAAGTTACTTTTCCGATTATATTCCCTTCTGCATCTACAACAGGGTAATCATGTCTTGGAACACCTTTGTCAGTTAATTCAAAACCTACAAGTTTTCTGTTTATTCCTTCTTCTTTTTGTTTAGCAAAAGTTTCTTTTGATATAAAATCTTTGTCAAATTTAGTAATCCATCCTAATCCTGCTTCAATTGGCGAAGTTGTATCATCAATGTCATTTCCATATAGACAAAAACCTTTTTCAAGCCTTAAAGTATCTCTTGCCGCTAATCCGCATGGTATAATTCCCTCTTCAGATCCTGCTTCTATAATAGCATCCCACAGTTTTTCTGCTGATTCGTTTTTAAAATAAATTTCAAAACCGCCACTTCCTGTGTATCCTGTATTTGAGATAATTACATCATTTACGCCGGCAACAGAACCAACAGTAAAATTGTAGTATGGAATTTCAGAAAGATTTGTTTCAGTTAATTTCTGCAAAATTTCAGTGGCTTTCGGTCCCTGAACTGCTAACAGAGACATTTCATCTGAAGCATTGGTCATTACAGCACCAAAAGTGTTGAATTTTGAAATGTGATCCCAATCTTTATCAATGTTGGAAGCATTTACTACAACAAAGTATTTTTCATCATCCATTTTGTAAACGATAAGATCATCCACAATACCTCCGTTTTCGTTCGGAAGACAAGAGTATTGAGCTTTTCCGTTTTCAAGAACATTTATATTATTGGTGGTTACATACTGCAAAAGATCTTTTGCACCAGCTCCTTCAATAAAAAACTGTCCCATGTGGGAAACGTCAAATAATCCTGCTTTTTCTCTTACGGCAAAGTGTTCTTCTGTTACTCCAGAATATTGTACAGGCATCTCAAAACCTGCAAAAGGTACTATTTTCGCTCCCAAAGAAACGTGCTTATCATATAAAGCTGTTTTTTTCATATGTAAATATTTATTTTTTTATTTTAAAACTTTCAAAAGCCTCGTTAAAAAGCTTCATGTAATTTCCGTTCCAGTGTTTTTGTTGGCAATTGATGGTTATAAGGTACAGTTCCTTATTTTTCTGATAGACTTTTGTAACCCAGAAGATTTTTTCTTTTTCATCTAAATATTCATACTGATATTCTGTAAACCCTTTTTTATTGCCGGTATTTTTTACTTTTTTTTCATCATCCTCAGATTGATACAATGCGAGAATAAATTTTTTCACCTCTGTCTTTGGTAAATCCAGATCATGGTATTCGGAAATGGTAATTGCTCCAATCTGACTTGTAGGAAAAATATTTATAATTCCCTCATCATTAGTCAGTTTCCATGTGTCAGGAGTTTCTATAGAATAATTTTCACTATCGTAAAGTTCAGTTTTTATTTTTTGTGAAAATGAAGCAATGTTGTATAAAAAAGTGATTAATAAAAATAATTTTTTCATGTGTTTTTAAAAATGATATTTATATTCCTGAAGAATTATTTTAAACCATTCTGTAAAATGCTCAGGAGTTTCTGCAATTTCTTTATCTAAGTTTTCTAATGAGATGTAGCGCACTTCTTCTACTTCAGCTTTGTTAAGATTAAAATCAGCACAGTAAATTCCTGTAAAAACATGATCAAGTTCATGCTCCCATAATCCGTTTCCGACATCAGCTTTGTAAATAAATTGAAATTTTTGCGAAATATCTGCATCAATTCCCAACTCTTCTTTCAGTCTTCTTTTGGCACCTTCCAGATAGCTTTCTCCGGCTCTTGGATGGGAACATACCGCATTTGTCCATCTCAAAGGTGAATGATATTTTCCGGCAGCACGTTTCTGTAAAAGCATTTCGCCCTTTTCGTTAAATAAAAATACCGAAAATGCACGATGAAGCAAACCATTAATATGTGCCTGCTGCTTTTCCATAAGTCCTAAAACTTCATCGTTTGCGTTTACTAATACTACCATTTCTTCCATTCCTACAAATTTAGGCTTAATACATGATTTTGTAAAATAAATGTTTAGTTTTTTTATGATTTGTGAAAATATTATTTTATATAAAGATGAAAAAAATAAGCTTAATTGTGAAAAATGCAATAAAATATTCATCATTATTATCTTTTAATTGCTTTTTACGTTAAATTTTTAACATAAACAGCAATTAATAAAGTTGTTTGAATCCTAAAACGTAACTTTGCGCTTTAAAATTACAACGATGGAATTAGAATATATTGAGCACATCAGTCCAATTCTGAAAGACGGAATTAAAAATTATCTCATTGACATAGACGGAACAATTACGGACGATGTACCCAATGAAGAGCCGGAAAGAATGGTTACCTGCGAACCATATTACGATGCTCTCGAAACTATTAATAAGTGGTATGACGAAGGTCATCAAATTTGCTTTTTTACCTCACGGACAGAAAACTTAAAACAAATAACTATTGACTGGCTTGATAAGCACGGCTTTAAATATCACAGTGTTTTGTGCGGGAAGCCAAGAGGCGGAAACTATCACTGGATTGATAATCATCTCGTAAGAGCAACACGA
Organism: Chryseobacterium binzhouense; assembly: GCF_007474545.1. GTDB lineage: Bacteria > Bacteroidota > Bacteroidia > Flavobacteriales > Weeksellaceae > Chryseobacterium > Chryseobacterium binzhouense. Next base: position 472,742 of record NZ_VKOG01000003.1, on the reverse strand, counting down.
TACAAAGGAAAATTTACAGATTTGGTTGAGAAGCAAGTAACCATTGAGGTTTTTAAAGATTAAACAAAATTAAAAAGATTTGAAGATTCATTTAAAGAATTTTACTTTATATTAATTTTTGAATTTTTCAACTTTTAAACAAGATATTTTATTTATGAAGGTTTTGGCAAATGACGGTTTAGATCAGTCAGGAATAGATGCACTAACTGAAAAAGGATTTGAAGTAATCACTCAAAAAGTTCCACAAGAGTTTCTTTTAAATTATATTAATGAAAATAAGATCCGTACTCTTTTAGTAAGAAGTGCCACTCAGGTAAGAAAAGATATTATAGACAATTGCCCTTCTTTAGAAATCATTGGACGTGGCGGAGTTGGAATGGATAATATTGATGTAGATTATGCAAGAGAAAAAGGAATCCATGTCATCAATACGCCTGCTGCATCTTCAGAATCGGTCGCCGAGCTTGTTTTTGCACATCTGTTTTCCGGAGCAAGATTTTTACAGGATTCTAACAGAAAAATGCCTTTGGTAGGAGATACAGAATTTGCATCACTGAAAAAATCCTATGCTGCGGGAATCGAACTGAAGGGTAAAACAATTGGGATTATCGGAATGGGAAGAATCGGTCAGGAAGTAGCAAAAATAGCATTAGGATTGGGCATGAGAGTGATTGCTGCCGATAACATGATCGGAAAAGCCAGCATAAAAGTAACTTTTTATAATAATCAGTATATTAATGTAGATATTGAGACGGAACCTTTACAGGATGTATTGAAGCATGCGGACTTTATAACGCTTCATGTACCTGCTCAGAAAAACGGTTATATGATTTCTAAAAATGAATTTGATATGATGAAAGATGGTGTTTCGATTATCAATTGTTCAAGAGGTGGAGTGATAGATGAAGAGGCATTATTAGAAGCTTTAGATTCAGGTAAAGTAAGATTTGCAGGATTGGATGTTTTCATTAACGAACCTACACCTTCTAAACAAATCATTTCTCATCCGAAAATTTCCGTGACACCTCATACAGGTGCTTCAACACTTGAGGCTCAAGATAGAATCGGACTTTCTTTAGCCGATCAGATTTCCAGTATTTTGCAAATGTAATACAAAATAAAATCCGCCATAATTGTAAAATTATGGCGGATTTTTTAATTATAGTATCTATTTTTTCTTTAATTCATCACGAATTTCTGCAAGTAATTGTTCTGTAGCTGTAGGTGCAGCAGGTTCGGCCGGTGTTTCAGCTTCGGCTTTTCTTATTTTATTGATTGTTTTTACAAGTATGAAAACAACGAGTGCAAGAAGTAGAAAATTAATTGCTACGGTAATGAAATTTCCATACGCAAAGATAGCAGCATCAGGAGCAATCTCTTTTGCTTTGGCTAGTGTGGATCCTGCAGGTATATTTTCGGAGCCTTTACCCATTGCGAAATAAATACTGCTAAAATCTGGTTTTCCGGCTATTGCTGCTACTATAGGCATGATTAAATCATCAATAACACTGGTTACGATTTTTCCAAAAGCCCCGCCGATAATTACACCTACCGCAAGATCAAACGCATTTCCTTTGATAGCAAATTCTTTAAATTCTTTTACAAATCCCATAATTGTTTTTTTTAATTGTTTAAACAAAAATATCAATTAAAATAATAATATAATCTTGTTTGGGTATTTTTTTGCATTAATGATTTAGTGTTTTTAAACATTTATAGTTAAATTTATTAAAAACGAATCCCGTGAAAATTTTTACTACTGACAAAATCAGATTAGCAGATCATTTTACCATAGAAAACGAGCCTGTTTCATCAGTTAATTTAATGGAAAGAGCCGCTGCAGGCTGTGTGGAGTGGATAGAACAAAATGCAAAGCATTGTGCAAAATTCTATGTTTTCTGCGGCAATGGCAATAATGGCGGTGATGGATTTGCAATTGCAAGAATGCTTTATTTGAAAGGTTTTGATGTAGACGTTTTTTTTGACAGGCAAAATCAAAGCTTTTCAAATGAGACATTGATCAACTTTAAAAGACTGAAAGAAATTTCAGGGATTTCTTTACGAGATTTTGTTGAAATAGAGAGATTAAGGTATGACGAAAATACAGTCATAATTGATGCACTTTTCGGGATCGGACTGTCAAGAAAGCTGGATGGCAGAAATCAAAAACTTGTCGAAAATTTAAACAAAAAGAAAAATCCTAAAATATCGGTAGATATTCCGTCCGGAATGTTTGCAGATCAAATGAATGATACGGATGATATTATTTTTAAAGCTGATGTTACATTGACATTTCAATGCTGGAAAAAATCTTTTTTGCATCCTGAAACTGGTTCTTATGCAGGAAAAGTGGTTGTTTTGGATATAAAACTGGATCAGAAGTTTCTGGAGACCACTCAAAGTGATAATTTTGTGATAGATGATGAATTGATCACAAAAATATTTAAACCGAGAAATCATTTTTCCCATAAAGGAAATTATGGTAAATCCGTCATTGCAGGAGGAAGTTATGGTAAAATGGGAGCGGTTGTTTTAGCCGTAAAATCAGCTTTAAATGCAGGTTCCGGACTTACATTTGTTTTAGCTCCGGATTGCGGTTATGATATATTACAGACGAGCTGTCCGGAAGCTATGTTTATCAATGGTGGTGAAAAAGTTATTTCCCGGATTGAAATACAGGAAAATACGGTTTATGGAATTGGTCCCGGTCTAGGAACTGAAGATGCTACGGAAAAATCTCTTTTGATATTTCTTGAAAGTTATCATTCTCCTCTGGTGTTGGATGCAGATGCATTGAATATTATTTCAAAGGAAAAAAATCGTTTGGATCTGATTCCTGAAAAATCAATCATCACGCCGCATCCGAAAGAATTTGAAAGACTTTTTGGCAATACGAAAAATTCATTTGAAAGATTAAGTTTAGCCCGGAAGAAAGCCTCTGAGTTGAAAATTATTATAGTTCTGAAAGATCATCACACCCAGATTATTACGCCGGAAGGAAGGGTTTATTATAATATTACCGGAAATTCTGGTTTGGCAAAAGGCGGCAGCGGAGATATTCTTACAGGTATTATTACTTCACTTTTGGCTCAAAAATATTCTTCCGAAGAAGCGGCTGTTTTAGGAGTCTGGCTTCATGGTAAAAGCGCAGATTTCGCTGCTGAAAAATATTCAAAAGAATCTATGCAGCCAAGCAACGTAATTCAGGAATTGGGAAATGTTTTTCTGGAACTTAATAAAAGAAAGCTTTTCTTTGGAACGTAATGATGCTATATAAAGTTTACAAAGTGATAAAGATGAATGATTTTTGCATTTAATCCCCCAAATAAAATAACATGAAAAAAACAATTGCCTTTGCAGCTCTCTCTTCAGTAATTTTTTTTACTGCCTGCAAAAAAAATAATTCTGAAAATGCAGGAAAAGAAGTTCAGACAGAAATTAAAAATGATCAGTTTGTTGTTGATTCTGTTCTGGTAAAAGATTCTGTGAAAATGAATGAGAAGTTATCGGTGAAATACGAAGCTAAAATACTGGTTTTTCCATCTATAAAAGACAAAGCACTTCTAGACAGTATTTACTATTATAAAAATGGAATTACCGATTTTTCCCGGCAGGGTTTGAAAATTTTTCTTGAAAAAGATAAACAAGATTATTTTTCTTCGCTTAAAAATAAAAATACAGACTGGATGGGAGATTTACCCAATCCTCAAACTTGGGAAACAGGTTCTTATATGAAACTGAAATCTATTTCCGAGGATTTCCTTCAGATTGAATATTTATTCAGCTCATATGAAGGCGGTGCACACGGAAATTATGGTTTTTCTGAAAGAGTGTTTGATCTTAAAAACAATAAAAAAGTTCAGTTGAAGGATATTACTACTATAGAAAAGACAAAATTGGAAGAACTTTTAAAGAAAAACATTGATAAAATTCCAAGCGGAATCACTTCAGGACAGGAAACTATGAAAAATTCTGATATGCTTTTGGAAGATGTAATTCCTGCAAATGATAATTTTTATTTTGACGATAAAAATCTTTATTTCCATTACAGTCCTTACGAAATTGCAGCATTTGCGGCAGGAGATATTGTGATTCCGGTTTCGTGGGAAGATCTGAAAGGTACAATCAGTCCTCAATTTGAAGGCAGGGTTAAAAAATGATTGACTCTGCTTAATTGAATGATCATTATTGAAATTAAATTAGGATATACTCTAGATTTTTATGGAATGAATGTATATTCAGCATGAATTAATCAATATAAATTACGTAAATTTGATTTTTATCCAAGGATAAAATGGTTTTATTTAAAGCAATAAAGCCCAACTGACAAGAAATAATAAAAAGTTTAAAATGAAAAATCTTTTTTTAAGTGTATGTACATTTGCCGTTTTGGCATCTTGCGGAACAATGAAAAATACATCTTCAGCAAAAGTTGGTAAAGAGCAACCTTCTATTGCCAACACCAAGTGGACTTTAGCAGATAATGTGAGAGGGCAGGCTCCAACTTTAAATATCGAAGGAGCTAAGATCAACGGAAATTCCGGCTGTAACCGTTTTTTCGGCGGCGTAATGATGGATACCGTTTCGGGTAAATTTGAAACTTCGGGAGTAGGATCTACGAAAATGGCTTGCGATAATATGTCTGTTGAGAAAAATTTCCTGGATATGCTTCAGAAAACCAATAAGTATGTTGTTTCCGGAAATACATTAGAATTGTATCAGGATAGCCTTTTGCTGTTGAAATTCAACAAATCGGAATAATGAACAATAAAAAAGGAACTCAGCTGAGTTCCTTTTTTTATGAAAATATTAATCTTCCTCTTCTTCGTCGTACTTAGCCAACTCTTCGTCGCACCATTTGAATGCTGCTTCCACTACTTTTGTAGCTTCGTCTGCCATGGTCTCTTCGTCGTCTCCTTCAAGATCATCAAGCCATTCAACTTCTTCTTCTTCAACATTTAAGATAAATCTTGGATATTCTGTGTGTACTACAAACAAATCTTCAGGAAAGTCTGAATTATCTGCTAATAAAAACTTTGGTAACTTCATTTTTTTAATGTTTAAACTTCATCAAAGATAGATAAAATTATTGGTATTTATTCTTGTCAATCTTAATTTTTTGTAAAACTTTATACCTTGTTAACGTATTTTTACGAAGCGTATCCTGCGGCTTGAAGGTAAGTTCTACATTAGCATTCACGGTGCTTATCAGCTCTGCAACCTGTATCTTTTCCAGGTCTTCCATGGTTTCCATATAAAATTTTATCGGTTTGTTATCAAGTTTTTCACTTACCAGAAAGTTTTTGATTTCTCTTCTGTTTTCAAGGTAATTTCCTTTGGAAAGAAGTGTAAAAAACAAGCCTGAACATAAACTTAAAAATCCTACAGCATACGTTTTTAAACCGTAAACCTGAAATACCTTTCTACAGTATAACAGCCATAAAGGCGTACTGAAAGGAACCAGCAAACGATAATCTATTGCATTTACAGAATAAAAATACTGTATGAAAAAGGAACATATAATTCCAAAAACTCCAATGAAAATGAAAAAAACTTCTATTTCGCTAAGTTTTGTTTTAATGAAAAGAAGGATCATGAAAAGAATACTGAATGCCCCTAATCCATAAATTCCGTAATTAATGATACCGCCATTCGGATCTGACATATGAATGAAGGGATTGAATGTCGTACAAAGTCCGAAGAACAATTCTTTCAGAAGTTTTGAAGTAGGATGCAGACCTATTTCCAGAAAATCTTTCACATAGTTTTCATTAAAATAATCAATGAAAAGCAATTTATATAGAACAACGAAAATGCCTCCTGTAATTCCGGAAATGATAAATGCAGATGCATATTTTCTTTTCAGGAAAACCAAACCGAACAATCCGGTTCCGCCAATGATGAAAAGTGAGCTGTATCTTATGTTGTAAAGTAAAATTAAACTTAATGAAAGATAAAAAACTGCTTTGCCTTTTTCTAAATTTCCTGCAATAATTTGTGACGAAATATACAGAAACCACACAACGAAAGGCAGAATCAAAGCTTCGCTCATGGTAAAGGAAAAAATAGATACAAAACTGAATAATGAACATACAATAAGTGCTTCTCTGAAAAAAAAGTTTTTCCTGTAAGCAAAAATCAGAATTGCCGCCAAAGCCGTCAATCCCACAATTTTGCTGCTCCAGAACTCATCAAATCCAAATATTGTAAAAAAACGGATGCTTAAAGGATAGCCTAAAGGCGTTGTCGTATTATCAATGGTCGGAAATACATTTGCAAACCGCATAAAACGGATAGAATCGGGACTTGTGCGTCCCTTCTCATTGAGCAGAAAACGAAAAATGGTCATCAAAACAGTGATGATGACCAATAATATCTGAATATTTTTTTCTTTAAATTTTATCAAGGTTGCGGTTGTTAGGTTATAGATTGCAGATTTAGAGCCTAAATTTATAACTTATAATTCACAACTTAAAAATTATTTTGCAAACATTTTTGCCACTTTTTCTGCTTTTTTGCTTTCAGAATAGTCGTAAAAACCGTCCCCTGATTTCACACCTAATTTTCCTGCCATCACCATATTCACCAAAAGTGGGTTCGGAGCGTATTTAGGATTTTTGAAACCGTCATACATTACATTTAATATTGCAAGACACACATCCAGACCAATAAAATCTGCCAACTGAAGCGGTCCCATCGGATGAGCCATTCCCAATTTCATTACCGTATCAATTTCCTCAACTCCGGCAACACCGTTGTATAAAGTTTCAATAGATTCGTTAATCATCGGCATCAGAATTCTGTTGGCAACAAATCCCGGATAATCGTTTACTTCTACAGGCACTTTCCCCAAAGTTTTGCTCATGGTATATATAGCATCAAAAGTTTCTTTGGATGTAGAATAGCCTTTGATGATTTCTACAAGCTTCATGATCGGAACAGGATTCATAAAATGCATTCCGATTACTTTATCAGCTCTTTTGGTTGCTGCCGCAATTTTCGTAATAGAAATAGAAGACGTGTTGGTTGCCAGAATACAGTTTTCCGGAGCAAACTCATCCATCTGACCGAAGATTTTAAGCTTCAGATCCTGGTTTTCTGTTGCTGCTTCCACAATAAGATCGGCATTGGTTACAGCATCCTTCAGTTCTGTAAAAGTCTTGATGTTTCCAAGCGTTTCTGCTTTTTGTTCTTCGGTAAGGTTTCCCTTTGCAATTATTCTGTCGAGATTGGTGGTAATGGTTTTCAATCCTCTGTCTAAGGCATCCTGAGAAACATCTACAAGATTTACACTAAATCCGCTCTGTGCAAAAGTATGTGCAATACCATTTCCCATGGTTCCTGCTCCGATAACTACGATGTTTTTGATCATTTTGATTGTTCTTTTTTATATATAATTAAATTATCAATGTTTAATAAAGCTGCTTTTTTCACAGTTTCAGAACTGTTGAAATCAATTTTGCCTTTGTTGGTCTTGCTGCTGGCTTTGTTTTGAGAGTTTATAACATCCTGCAGACCTGAAGTAAATTTTGTTTTCATCTTTGGAGACAGATGATCTGTGCCTACAAACAGCTTAAATTCGCCTTCTCGCCCTAAACCTGATTGACGAAAGATTTCAAAGGGTTTGGTTTTATTTTTTTTCTGAAAAATTGATATATAATTTATCACCGGATCTGTAGGAGGAGTTCCGCAGCATATACTATTATAGCTGATTTCGAGATAGTTTTCGCTTTTTTGGGCAAAGAAAAACCCAAAACAGAGTAAGCTTAATATCAAAAAAGTTTTCTTCATTTTTATGGTTTTAAAATTAAGCTTTAAATTTTACTTATTAAAATAATCCCAGACTGTTTTTGAAATATCTGAAACCATTTTGCAGTTTACCACTTCAGATTCAGTAGAGTCACTGATAAAAACGACAATTGAGTAATGATTGCCATTCGGAAGAGTCACAATTCCCGAGTCATTTTCAGCTACTGTCAGATTTCCTGTTTTTCCTGAGGATCCCGTTTTGTGAGCAATTACTTTTTTTGGAAGCTGTTCTTTCAGTTTATTGGTTCCGGTCTCGGTGTTGAGCATAATATTGTATAAATATTCTGTTGATTTTTCAGATAAAATTTTGCCCTGATAAAAATCTTTGTAGAGCTGAGCCAAAGAATTCGGAGTTGTATAATTTTCGTACAAATATTGTATTCCTTTGTGCATCTGCTCTTCATTATTTTTGATCCGGAAATTTTTCACGCCTTTAGAATCCATCAATTTTTGTACAGTTTCTGTACCGCCGATCAATCTTAGAAGTATATCACAACCATTATTATCACTCCATGCTACGGTGTAGTAAATCATTTCATCAAGACTCATTTCGACATTTCCATTTGGGAATTTTTCGCGGATGGGCGACCAGGTATCCTCCAGCAAATCTTTTTTTGTAATGAAAATTTTCTGATCTAAAGACAGTTTTCCCTGATCTACCCAATCTAAAACCGCTGCCGCAATATGGAATTTAAAGACACTGAGCATGGGCAGTTTTTTATTGGCATTTTTATTATACCGGAAATTATCTTCAAAGCTCAATACAGCAACCCCGACTGTAGCTTTTTTACCCTTAATAATGGTGCTTATTTTTTGGTCTAAAACAGATTGCTGAGCAAAAATAACTGTCGAAATAAGCAGGAATAGAAATTTAATTTTCTTCATTTTGTTAATTTAAAAAAGAAACTGTCTCAAAAGTAAAATATTTCGTTTTTTGAGACAGTCGTATGATAATCAAATATAAAAAAATTAGAAATGACTTCCAACTGTAGTCAGCATTAACCAGATAAACAGCATAACGTAAAACGAAATTAAAATCAGAGTCAGAATGCCGATAAATTTGTAATGAGATTTTAAGTATTCAAATGCATTGGTAAGCGCAGACTGATTGTTATTTCTGAGAGCGTTTTTCATATTGCTTGAGAATTTATACAGGTAATTAATAGGTATAAAATAAAAGCCCGCTATAATTAAATATACCAGACCGATTCCCATGCTGCCGACCATAGGACCCATGCTTAATGTAGAGCCTGCGAACATCATAATCAAGGCAACAAGTACAAAAAAGCCAATTCCGATAAATCCTAAAATTGCCAGAAATGCGGTCCATTTTGCTGCTTCCGCAAGAAACTCCTTGCTGATTCGGTCAATTTTTAATTCTTCAAACTGTTCAAAGGGTGATTTTGTTTCCATGTAAATTTTTCGGCAAAGTAATTGAAATTTCATCAAATGATAAAATCTGGGTTTAGTTCAGCTCGAAATAGCTTAAATTGATGCCGTCATTTCCAAATCTTAGTCTGATTTTATTTTCTCCTTTTCTGATATTGATTTGTTTGGCAGAAGTTGTTTTCCAGTTTTCATATCCTCCGGTTGATGGTAATTTTATTGCTGTTATTTGTTTTCCGTTGTCATCTTCAATGACTATTTCAGAATCTTTTATGGCAGAATACTGCAAGGAAATATTATATTTTTTGTCAGTGTTCGACTGAATAGTGTATTGAAGCCATTCATCTTTTTCAGTTTTACTTACATAATAGATATTGTTGTTTGTCTTGTAAATGTCAACACCATCATTTCTTAGCTGGTTTCCGGAATTCCATTCAGATCTTTTCTCGGGGTCACTCACCCAAAGATTAATAAAGTCTTTATCATCATAGGCAAATCCTATTTTTCCGAGATCGTAATCTACAGCAGATACTTTTCCCGGAATACGGTGAAGCTTGAATGGCTTTGTTGAATTTTCATTGGTTTGTCTGAACATCGCATCTATCACATCTTTTTTGATTTCCACATTACTGAATTTATAGTTTTGAGCAATTTGCATCAAAGCTTTTTCAGAAAATTCTTTTGTAGGTTTTTTGCCGCCGTTTTTCCAGTAGTCTAAAAGTTTCTGATATTCCGGAGTAATTTTCACGTTGGTGATCCCGGCAATATTATCAATCTTTTTCATCGGCCAGAAAGCATAGCCTATATTGTGTTTATTCAGCAGCTCAATAAGCTGTGTAAACCACACATTTGAGTTTTCCCCGGTTTCACCGAGCCAGACAGGGATATCGTATTTTTCTCTTAAATCTAAAATAAATTTCAGAGTTGCATCATCATTATTATTCCAGTATTTATGAAAGCTGAATACAAGGTTGTCGTCCCAAAGTTCAGTAAGACCGTTATAGTTGTTGCCCCATCCGTTTCCTTCCAGAAAAATAATGTGTTTTTTGTCTACAGATCGTATTGCTTCTGTAATTTCTTTTTGCAGTTTCCAAAGCGGAGCATTCGACATTTCATCAGTTCCGTTTGGATTTTTACCAGTAAAGTTGATATTGGGTTCATTAATCAGGTCGTAGCCGCCTATCCATGGCTCATCTTTGTAGCGTTCTGCTAATTTCTTCCAAAGGGCAATTGTTTTTTTCTGATTTTCTTCGTTTTCCCAAAGTGATGGCTTGCTTTTGTCGTTGTCAGAAATATTGACATCATTTCCCTGTCCTCCCGGAGCAGCATGAAGATCCAGAATAAGATATATTTTATTGTTTTTACACCATTGAAGTAAGCGATCTGTCATTAGGAATCCTTCGTCGATCCAGGTATTTTGCCCTTTTACAGGTTCTTTCTCAATTGGCAGTGTGTAAAGATTATAATGCATAGGCAGCCTCACAGAGTTAAAGCCTGTTTCAGCGAGGAATTTTATGTCTTCTTCGGTAATACCGTTATCCAGATAAGTTTTGTAAAATCTGTTCATTCCATCTTCACCAATAAGTTCGGAAATTTTTTCTTTGATTTTGTACTGTGGACCTGCAAAATCAGCTGTTTTCAGCATGTAACCTTCCTGCAGCATCCAACCGCCAAGCCCGAGACCTCTAAGCTGTATATTATTTCCTTTATCATCGATGATTTTCTGATTTTGGGTTTTTAGCATCTGTGATGTCCCAAATTGAGACAATAAAAAAGCGGATATAAGAATGCTCTGTTTCATAGTAATTTGTTTAAAATTGGGTGATTGTTATTTTTTAGAATTTTAGATAATTACAAATATATTTAAAATATTTTGTTTGAAATTAAAATCAATGAAACGATACATTATTATCTTTGCAGATTATATATTTATTTATGAAAGATTTAATGGGACAGGCAATATGGGATTATTTTCACAATGAAAATCCTGAAGATCTGCAGACTGAAACCTCAATTTCTGAACTGGATGAACTTCCGGTAGCATATCTTTTCAGAGACTTTGAAATGATGAATACAATCGAAAAAAAAGCTTTGCAATTATCTTCAGGAAAGATACTGGACATCGGAGCTGGAGCGGGTTCGCATTCATTATATCTTCAGAATGAAAGAAATTTAGAGGTTACTGCATTAGATATTTCGCCAAAATCAGTTGAGGTTTGCAGACTGAGAGGAATTAAACACGCTGTTGCGAAGAATATGCTTGAATTTTCAGGAGAAACATACGATACTATTCTTCTGCTAATGAACGGAACCGGAATTTTTCAAAGTCTGAAAGTAATTGATATTTACCTTCAGAAGCTTCATTTGCTGCTCAATAACAGCGGACAAATATTGATCGACAGCACAGATATTCTTTATATGTTTGATGAGGATGAAGATGGCGGAGTTTATATTCCCGCTGAAGGCTATTACGGAGAACTAGATTACATTGTTCATTACAAAGGTCAGTCAGAAGATCCTATAAAATGGCTTTATCTTGATTTTAATACTTTAAAAAATGCTGCTGAAAATAATGGCTTTATAATAGAGAAGCTGGCACAGGATGATGATTCGTACTTGGCTAAACTAATAAAAAGAAATAAATAATCTGTTTTCATTGTTTTACTGACTAAACTGATATTCGCTTTTTTATTTTAGACTAACTATAAATTATATTCGTAATTATCTGTAATATAGATGATTATTTCTACTGATGTTTAAATTTTCGTTAAAATTACCTTCAGGGAATCATTTTTGTATTTTTAATCATAATCACAATAAAATATACAATTATGAATACCAACAGACTTTCACCTGCAATGGAAAAAGCACTGAGTGATCAGATGAATAAAGAAATTCATGCTTCCCACACATTTTTATCTTACGGAATATGGGCAGATGACAAAGGATATCAGGGAATTGCTAATTTTCTGTACCGTCATGCGCAGGAGGAAAGAAACCATTCTATAAAATTTATGGAATATGTCCTTAACCGTGGCGGAAAACCAAAAGTTGATATGATTCCGGCTCCTCCCGATGATCCGCAGTCTCTAACGGAATGTTTCGACAATGTTTTCAGGCATGAGGTTGATAATACGACGTCTATTTATAAATTGGTTGACAGAGCACTGGATGAAAAAGACTGGGCAACATGGAACTTTATGCAGTGGTTTGTGCAGGAACAGATCGAAGAAGAAACTTTAGCCCAAGATCTTATTGATAAGCTGAAAATTGCAGGAGGTGATCAGGCATCTAACGAATCATTATTTACATTAGACAAAGCACTGGAATCTGCACCCAATGATGTTCCTTTGGCGCAGGATGCAACAGGAGACAATCCTTAAAGATAACAATATTAAAATTATTTCTGAAAATCTGTCAAAATTCTTGGCAGATTTTTTTTGTGATTTACTTTTGGTATTTTTGGAAAAAACTAAAAATTATGAGTGAGAAGTTCGATATTATCTTCCCAAGCAAAAATGGTTTTGAAAGTTATTTTAATGAAAACAATTCTGCACTTAATTTCTTGCGAGATTCCTCTAATATTAATCTTTTCATAGGAGCAAATAATAGTGGTAAAAGCAGGTTTATTAGAAATCTATTCACTAACCTTGAATATCAAATTTTTGACATAGATAAAATTCAAAAATTAGCTATAAAATATAATGAATTTCTTAATTCTATTGCGTTCAAAGGATTCTTTTTACGTAATGACAATCCATTTACATCAGAGTTTAAAAATATTTTACAAGATAATCAAATACAGTTTATACTTTTTGATTTTTCAGAAAGGTTATCGTTAAGAATCGTAAACAAAATTTTGAACCATAATAATAGTGTTTTAAACTTTCATGTGAGGTATTTTTCCAATGCTGTATTAAGTAATTATTCTAGTTTAATAGGCAAACAAATATCATCTGATAATTTTTATTATTTAAATCAATTAAATAATAAACTGAGTGAGATATTAAATAATAAAATTGGAAATGTTAAAAATATTTTCTTACCAACTTTAAGAACTGCCCATTCTCTTTTTGAAAGTAAAGATGATGATAATTACTCAAAAATTTCAAAAGATATATTTAAACAAACAATTTCCCATACTCATAAATTAAAATCAGATGAAAAGATTGAAATTTTCACAGGTTTAGATTTATATTATCAAATTGTCAACACCAGAAACGATATAAAAGAGAAAAGAGAATCTTTCGAAAAATTTGAAGAATTTCTGTCAGAAAATTTTTTCCAAAATAAGAAAATAGAAATTGTTGCAAAATTTAATATTTATGATAAGCATGATGGTAAAGATGATTCAGAAATAATTAATGTGTATATAGATGGAGAAAGTAATGATTTGCATCAATTAGGGGATGGGATTCAGGCATTGTTTATTTTGATGTATAAAATTTATACTTGTGAGAACGACAGTCTAATTTTTATTGATGAACCGGAAATAAATCTTCATCCCGGAATGCAGCGCTTATTTTTAGAGCAAATTACCACAAACCCATTCCTAAAAGAAAAAAATCTAACTTATTTTATTTCTACACATTCCAATCACTTTTTGGATCTTACCATTGAAAAGGACGATGTCTCTGTTTTCCTTTTTAATAAGGTTAATAAGGATAAGTTTGTAATAAAAAATGTTAATCATGGAGATAATTCCGCACTACAATATTTAGGAGTTACTAATTCTTCAGTGTTTCTTGCAAACTGTTCAATTTGGGTTGAAGGAATTTCCGACCGCAATTATCTGAAAGCATTTTTGAAGGCATACTGTAGAGATAAAAAGATTACTTATCCCAAAGAAGATATTGAATTTGCTTTTATTGAATATGCTGGAAGTAATATTGACCACTATAATTTTGATGAAGAAGAATTGAAAGAAAAAATTAATGCTTTTTCAATTAATAATAAGATATTCTTGATTTCTGATTATGACGGTGAATACAAGGATAATAAACATCAAATTTATCAGCAGATAGCAGATGAAAATGAAAATTTTATTTATCAAACTACTAAAGATTATAAAGAAATAGAAAATGTATTACCGTTTAAAGTCTGGGATAAAATCTTAATTCATTTTTGTAACAAAAGAAAAGTAAAAACAAAAGAAGAAATTGAAAGAATTCAGAATCTAATATCGAATTCTCTAAAAAGGAAAAAGGAAGAAACTTATAAAGATTCATATATTGGAAAACTCTTGAAAAATATTAAAGCAAATGTTCCTGAATTAAATAAAATTTGGGATAAAGCTGAAGGAACTTTGATGAATAAGTCTGAAGTAAGTTATAAAGTTTTAGAATTGACAGAAAAAGAAGAAATCACTTGGGATGATTTTAAAGACAATGATAAAATTGTTTCTATTACTCATGAAATGTACAACTTCATCCAAAAATCCAATTATAAGTAAATCATTTTTTAATACGCCGCAAAATAACTATATTTGCACGCTGAAAGCGAAAGGTAAAAACAGCCTTAAACTTTAAACCCAAACTTTGAATCTAACGTTATGAAATGTGGAATCGTAGGCTTACCGAATGTAGGTAAATCAACTCTTTTTAACTGCTTGAGCAATGCTAAAGCACAATCGGCGAATTATCCTTTCTGTACCATCGAGCCGAATTTAGGAACGGTTTCTGTACCGGATCATAGATTATTCGAACTTGAAAAGCTGGTAAATCCTGAAAGAGTTTTGCCTGCCGTTGTAGAGATTGTAGATATTGCAGGTCTTGTGAAAGGGGCCAGTAAAGGAGAAGGTTTGGGAAATCAGTTTCTTGCCAATATTCGTGAGTGTGAGGCGATTATCCATGTTTTAAGATGTTTTGATAACGGAAATATTGTGCATGTTGAAGGCTCTGTAGATCCGTTAAGAGATAAAGAAATTATAGATATTGAACTTCAGCTGAAAGACATGGAAACAGTGGGAAAAGCTGTTGAAAAAGCAAAGAAGTTTATCAAATCCGGAAAAAAAGAAGATATTCTGACTTATGAAACACTTCAAAAGTTACAAAAACATCTTGAAGACGGTAGAAATGCAAGAGAATTTGCAGTTGATGATCTGACAAAATCTATCATTGGCGATGTTCAGCTTTTGACTAACAAGCCGGTGTTGTATGTTTGTAATGTGGATGAAAATTCTATAAAGAACGGAAACGAGTGGGTTGGGAAGATTGAAGAAATGGCAAAAAATGAAGGTGCTGAAACTGTTGTTTTGGCAGCTCAGATTGAAGCCGATATCAACGAACTGGAAACCTATGAAGAAAGAGAAATTTTTCTTGACGAATTAGGTCTTACAGAACCCGGAGTTAATCGTTTGATAAGAAAAGCTTATGATTTGCTAAAGCTTCAGACGTATTTTACGGCGGGTGTAAAAGAAGTTAGAGCCTGGACGATCGGGCAGGGTTGGACGGCTCCTCAAGCTGCAGGCGTTATTCATACCGATTTTGAAAAAGGTTTTATCCGTGCAGAAGTTATTAAGTATAATGATTACGTGAATTACGGTTCAGAAGCAAAAGTAAAAGAAGCCGGAAAACTTTCCGTAGAAGGTAAAGAATACATCGTGCAGGACGGTGATATTATGCATTTCAGATTTAATGTTTAAAAATATTAAAAGTTAGTTATATAATATTTTAAATACGCTTCCATGAATTTGGGAGCGTTTTTTTTTAATGATTGTCCATAACTTATCATGACTGAAACATTTTGAGTTCTTTGCTGAGTGGATCTAAGGTTCGATGAAGTCAAACGCTTTTGCGAAATAAAGAATTGTTTATATATAAAAGAATCTTAGTGATCCTTTTATGTTTAATAAAGCATTATGATTAATAAAGGATAATCAATTTTATTTTAAATTAAATCAAAATTCAAAAAATTTAGGAATACCTTCATTTTAAGAAACACACAATGTTATAGTTCTCGGATGAATTTACACCTGAATGTATGTGATTTTAAAAAGTAGAAGTATCATAATAATTGTGTTTACAAAGGTTTTACCAACTGTTTTTTAGTGCAGAGCCGTATTTTAACTTATTATAATAAAATGAATGACTTATTTTAATAAAAAATTCATATTTTTGCAACCTAAAATTTTAATCGATAATGAACGTTACAGCTCAAAATCATGATGATGTAAGTGCATTGCTTACAGTTACATTAGAAAAATCTGACTACAAAGATAAAGTAGAAAAACAATTGATTAACTATGCGAAAAACGCACAGGTTCCTGGTTTCAGAAAAGGAAAAGTGCCTTTAAGTATGGTAAGAAAGCAATATGAAGCAGGTATTGCATTTGAAGAGATCAACAAGCAGGTTTCTGATGCTTTGAACAATTATATCAACGAAAATAAGTTGAGATTGGTTGGTCAGCCGGTTCCGCAGCCTGTAAATGATTTTAATCATAATGCAGAGAAACTGGAAGTGGCTTTTGAAGTAGGTTTCGAGCCTGAATTTTCTATCGATCTTTCTAAATATGAAGCGCCACACTATAAAGTAGAAGCTTCTGAAAAAGAAATCAGCAAGAGTATTGAAAACATGCAGAAACGTTTTGCTGAGCAGGTTCCTCAAGACAAAATTACAAAAGACTCTTATGTTTCTTTAGAAATTACTCAGGTAGTTGAAAAAGGCGCAGAAGGAGAGCATAATCACGCTCCGAAAATGGCTACGATTACTGCTGAAAACAAAGCAGCTTTCAAGCTGGTGAAGTCATTGAAAATGGATGAGTCTGTAAAAGTTTCTAAAGAAACACTTACAGGTGATGAAACTTTAGCAAAAGAATTAGGATTTTCTAAAGAAGAAGCTGAACATTTACACCATGCTGAGGTTGAGGTAAAAGTAAAAGATTTTTATTCTTTGAACCTTGCAGAGCTTAATCAGGAATTGTTTGATAAAGTTTATGGTGAAGGAAACATCAAAACTGAAGAAGAGCTTAAAGAAAAAGTAAAATCTGAATTGGATGAATATTTTCAGCAAAATGCAGATGTACATTTTGTAAACAAAATTCTTGAGCAGGTTTCTGAAAAAGAAGAAGTAAAGCTTCCTGAAGATTTTCTGGTAAAATGGTTATTATTTTCTAATCAGAACATCCAGAATGAAGATCAGGCGAAAGAAATTCTTGCTGCTGAGAAAAACCAGTTAAAATATCAGATCATTGAAGGTAAACTGATGAGTGAGAACGAAATTCAGCTGGATTATGCTGATGTTTTGGCTCAGGCAGAGCAATTGGTGAAAAATCAATTGGCAATTTACGGAATTCATCATTTAGGAGATGAAGAAATTCAAAAATATGCTGTTGAAATGTTAAAAGATCAGGAGCAGGTAAGACAGATTTCTTCTGAAGTTGCGATGACTAAATTGAAAGATGTAATTCTTGAAAAAGCTACAAAAAAAGAAACTCAGATCTCTCATGACGAGTTTTTAGAAGAATTAAAGAAATAATTTTTCTACATATATAATATCAGCCTCCGAAATTTTCGGAGGTTTTTTTGTTCTATGAAGCAGGTTTCAGCATATATCTTTTACACCTATGTGTGATTTTGAATGCAATGCATAATATTAATATTTTTTTGTATCTTACTGATTATAAAAAACTTCACATTATGATTAAACCTTTACTTATTTTTAATTCACAAAAAAACAATTTTACTTTTGCGGTCAAGCAATATAATTTGCTTATTTGTTTTTTCATACTTCTTTTTACGTCAGGAAATGCATTTGCTCAAAATTCTAAAGTTGTCCCTGAAAACTTTGTTACTGGCGCATTTTTAGGACCACTTGCCAACAGTACAAGAAGCAATCAGTTATTAATTGATGATTCACAGCTTACCACACTTTCGGGTAAATACATCACTTCAATTTCGTTTCGGCTGCCAACAACTGTATCAAATCCATGGCCTGCAACTAATACTACGTTTTCGGATTATCAGATTTATCTGAGCAACAGTGTAGATCCGGCTAACAGACAGCTTAATTTTGCAGCCAATGTGGTTGGAACCCAAACCCAGGTTCGCTCAGGAAGCCTTGTAATTCCGGCGGGATCGTTAACTGCCGGAGGAAATCCTAATAATTTTACTTTTGACATCGTTTTTGATACTCCCTATCTGTATACCGGAACCAATCTTTTAATAGAAATCCGACATACAGGAAGTGACGGAAGCTCTGCTTCCACTCATGCTGCCGGAACTTCTTCTGCAGGATACGGAACACTTTTCAGTGCATGCTGGTTACAGTCAACAGGAAGTGTGGCTAATGCAAATTTTTCGTATGTTAAAATTAATGCTTTAGATGCACTTGGTGTTAAGTCTGTAGAATTGGATGATTCTTTATCAATTTATCCTAACCCGGCAAAAGATTTTGTGTACATAAAATCTTCCCGTGATGTGGTAGAGCTTAATGTCTTTAATATGGTGGGTCAAAAAATATATTCACAAAAAAATACTTCCGAAACTACACATCTTAATGTAAGCAGCTTTTCCAAAGGGAATTATATCTTACAAATGATAGACAGAGACGGGAACACAAAGACAACAAAATTCATCAAAGAATAACATTATTTCCATATTCTAATATTATTATCTGAAGCCTTAGGATGTTCTTAAGGCTTTTTTGATGTTCAGATTGAGCTTATAAATCATTATTTCATATATTTACTCTTAAAATTTTAAAATGAAAAAGATAATCATTCCATTTTTCTGTGCAGTATTGATGTCTTCAACTATGAGTGCAAATTGTACAGAAACTGATATAACAGTTGTAAAAACAGAATATCAGCTTGCACCACAACAGATTATAGATAAATATATTGAAGCGGTAGGCGGTAAATCTAAACTTGAATCTGTAAAATCTTCCATCAGCGAGGATATGATTTCTACTCAGGGCGTAGAAATCAGCTCGGTTACTAAAAAGATGGGCAATAAATTTAAGTCTGTGCAGACCATTATGGGGAGAGAAATTGTAAGTGTATTTGATGGGGAAAAAGGATATTCTAATCAGACAGGACAAAGAATGGACTTTACCTCTGACAGGATTTTGGAACTGAAAAAGGGAAGAACAATTGATGCGCTGGGCTTTGAAGCTTCAAAATATACTGCAGCTTCAGAATCATCAGAAGGTAAAGACTATAATGTTTTGATTTCTAATGGAACTAAGCTTTACTTTGATAGTTCTACAGGTCTGCTTTACAAAACAGTTAATGCGCAAAGCAGTGCTGTAATCAAGAGTTATATCAGTGTTGATGGCATAAAGTTTCCCGAAGTAATTGAAGCAGAAGGCGGCGGTCAGAAAGTAGTTATTAAAACCAACAAAGTAACCCTGAACTCAGGAGTAAGTGAAACAGACTTTAAATGAAAATTATTAATTTAACATAATATAACCGGATTTATTCCGGTTTTTTTATTATTTAAGGTACTTTAACTAATATTTAACTATAAACAAACCGTTAGTTTGTTTAAGATTGTTCTATTTTTGTCTGAAATTAATAAATGATGAAAAAATACCTTACAGTCTACATTAGAACATTCTGTTTCTGAATTTATCTCTCTCTTTATATAACAACTAAAATTACATATTCAATTTGAATATAATATTGTTATTATTTCTTCGTTAAGTGAATAGTATATTTAAACCATAAAATAAATAATAAACATCTATGAAAAAAATGTTTTTGTCTGCAGTCGCCATTGTAGTGATGTCGGCTAGTGCTTTTGCACAGAACATACCGATGGATCCCTCTGTGAGAACGGGTACTCTTCCCAACGGAATGAAGTTTTATATTAAAAAAAATGTAAAGCCTGAAAAAAAAGTAGAAATGCGCCTTGCTATAGATGCTGGCTCTATTTTGGAAGATGAGGATCAGCAAGGCCTGGCTCACTTCATGGAGCACATGAATTTTAACGGAACTAAAAACTTTCCAGGAAACAAATTGGTTGATGCTTTAGAATCCATAGGAATTAAGTTTGGTCAGCATCTTAATGCCTATACCAGTTTTGATGAAACAGTTTATATGCTCCCCGTTCCTTTAGATAAGCCGGGTAATCTGGATACAGGTCTTAAAGTAATGGAAGACTGGGCTTTTAATGCGCTTCTTACCGACAAAGAGATCAACAAAGAAAGAGGAGTAGTTTTGGAAGAACTTCGTTTGGGATTAGGTGCAGATAAAAGAATGATGGATAAATGGCTGCCAAAAATGATGTATAATTCTGCATATGCAAAAAGGCTTCCAATAGGGAAAAAAGAAATTTTAGAAAAATTTAATCCAGATGTACTGAGAAGATTTCATAAAGATTGGTATCGTCCGGATCTAATGGCATTGGTAGTGGTAGGAGATATTAATGTAGATGAGATCGAGCAGAAGATAAAAGCTAATTTTGGTAAATATAAAAATCCTGCGTCTCCAAGAAAACGAAATGTTTTTGAAATTCCCAATCACAAGGAAACTTTAGTTTCTATTGAAAGTGATCCCGATGCTACAGGCTCAAGCGTTCAGTTTGTAATGAAAGACACTGAAAATTATACGCCGGATCTTACTGTGGAAGATTTTAATAAGAGTATCTTAGATAATGTAGTTACTACAATGATAAACAACCGCTATAATGATATGGTGGAATCTAATAATCCTCCGTTTACTTTTGGATATGTTTATCACGGCGGATCTTGGGGAAGAACCAAGGAGGCGTTTCAAGGATATGCTATGACCAAAGAAGGAGGTCAGCTGGAAGCTTTGAAAGTTTTGCTGGAAGAGGTAGAAAGAGCCAACAGATTTGGATTTACTGCATCTGAATTGGAAAGAGCAAAAACCGAATTACTTTCAGGATATGAAGAATCTTACAATAATAGAGACAAAACCGAAAGCGGAAGATTGATTGGCGAATACGTAAGAAATTTCTTAGAAAAGGAATCTATTCCTGGTATTGCCTGGGAATACGAACAGTACAAAAAAGAACTGCCAAAAATTACTCTTGAACAAACCAATAATGTTTTAAAGAAGTATGTAAAAGAAGACAGTAGAGTAATTGTTATTACCGGACCTAAAAAAGAGACGATAAAATATCCTGCTGAAGCAGATGTTTTGAAAGTGTTTTCTGATTTGAAAATGGCAAAAATAGAGCCTTATCAGGAAAAAGAAAGCATTAAAAACCTTGTGAAGCCGTTCCAGTCAACTGGAAGCATTGCTAAAACAGAAACAGACAGCAAATTAGGAACTACAACTTTTACCCTAAGTAACGGAGCAAAAGTTACTTACAAGAAAACTGATTTTAAAGATGATGAAATTATGTTTTCTGCAAGAAGCTTAGGAGGAACTTCTCTTCTTTCTGATTCTGATGTTCTGAAAACACAGCACGCCTTCGCTGCTTTAACAGAAGCCGGGGTTAACGGATTTACACAAAACGACGTAACCAGATATTTGGCAGGAAAACAGGTTTCTGTAAATCCTACAATCAGCAGTTTATTTGAAGGGTTCACAGGAAGATCCACCAAAAAAGATTTTGCAGCGATGATGGAGCTTTTGTATGCTTATTTCACGGGGCTTAATAATGATCCGGCAAGTTTCAATGCTTTCAGAACGAAGCAGTCTGCTTTCTTAGATAATATGCTTTCAAATCCTCAGTTCTATTTCATGAACGAGCATATGAAGTATATGAACCAGAAAAATCCAAGATTTACCAATATTATTCCTCTAAAAGAAGATTGGGATAATACAGATTATAACAAAGCATACAATATTTATAAAGAAAAATTTGGTAATGCCGGTAATTTCCATTTCTATTTTGTAGGAAATATTGATGAAGCGGAACTTAAGCAATTGGTGACACAATATATTGCAAGTCTGCCTACAAAAGGAACAAGCACAACATTTAAAGATGTTGGATACAGACAGTTGAAAGGAGAAATTAATAAGACTTACAAAAAAGGAAAGGATCCTAAAAGTATGGTTCAGATTACTTATTCAGGAGAAGCTCCTTACAATGAAAAAGAAGATCTTGCACTAAGAGCGTTAGGCGGAGTGGTAAAAATAAAATTAACTGAACAGTTAAGAGAAGAAGCAGGAGGTGTTTATACAACGAGTGCAAACGGCGGAATGGGCAGAATTCCTTATTCTTCATATTCTTTCAGTATGCAGTTTCCTTGTGGTCCTGAAAATGCGGATAAATTGACAAAGATTGCATTAGCTGAGCTGGATAAAATTATTAAAAAAGGACCAGAACAAAAAGATCTCAACAAATATAAAGAAGGAGAGCTTAATGATTATAAGACCAGACTGAAAGAAAATAATTTCTGGTTGGGGCAGATCTCTCAGCCACAATTGGATGGAAGAGATAAGTATGGTTTCCTAAACATGGAATCTGCTTTTGCCAATCTCACAACTGCAGATTTACAGAACGTAGCTAAGAAATATTTAACTAAAGAAAAAGTGATTGCTACACTAATGCCTGAAGACGGATGGGAAAAAGCTTCAAAAAGCGAAGCTGCTGAAAAGAAAATGGAAACTGTTAAATAATTTTTGAATATTAGTAATTAATTATATCGAAAATCTTTGCAAACTTCAATAAATTTTAACGACTTTACGAGTTGAGAAGTGAAAGTAAAGCATTTGTGAGTCTAAGACTCTTTGCAGGGTTTACATTAAAGTTTTTTATATAATTGAAAGTAATAATCTTAAATATTTAGCCCATTACTAAAAGCAAAAAACAGCCGCTGAATTTTCAGTGGTTGTTTTTTTATGTAAAATATTTACCCTACTAATTTGGTAGACTAATTATTTTTTATATTTTTGCTAAGAATTAATGATTAAAAATGTAATTGAAGTGTAACCTAAAAATGTTTTAGTGATGATTATTCCAATTGTGCAGACAAAATCTGAAATAGCCAACAGTATCAAGAAAGATCTTATTCTTGAGGTAGAATTGAACGGAAAGATGAAATTTGATCAGATTCTGGATATTATAAATCAGAAAATGGGCATTTGTTACAGATTACTCAATGCAAATGTGGAGTATATTGACGGAAACAATTTCGGTTCATTTCAATTACGTATTTATGCAACTCATGAAGAATCTCAACAGGTTGAGTTTTTCCTTAATAAAAACAAGCTTTTAAATACCACGGTAGAGTATACCTGCCGAAAATATTCATAAATGTAAGTCCATATAGTTTGATAAGCGTTCCAATAATATTGGGCGCTTTTTTTTCATAAAAAAACGTTCAGGATAAACTCTGAACGTTTTTTATTTCGATAAAATATGTGAATCAAAAATTTCTAAATTCTTTCAATATCTGCACCGATTGCTTTTAGTCTTCCGTCAATATTCTCATATCCTCGGTCAATTTGCTCAATGTTGTGAATGATAGATTTTCCTTCTGCAGAAAGAGCAGCGATCAATAAAGCATTTCCGGCTCTGATGTCGGGAGAAACCATAGTTGTTCCTCTTAAAGGTGCTTCCTGATTTAAGCCGATAACTGTAGCTCTGTGAGGATCACATAAAATAATCTGTGCCCCCATATCAATAAGTTTATCAACAAAGAATAATCTTGATTCGAACATTTTCTGATGTACCAAAAGACTGCCTTTTGCCTGAGTTGCCACTACTAATATAATAGAAAGTAAATCTGGTGTAAAACCAGGCCAAGGTGCATCTGATACTGTTAAGATAGATCCGTCGATGAATTTTTGTATTTTATAATGTTCCTGAGCCGGAATATAAATGTCATCACCGCTCTGCTCAAGCTGTATTCCCAGTTTTCTGAATGTGTTTGGAATTACACCCAGCTGATTCCAGTTGACATTTTTTATGGTAATTTCAGATTTCGTCATGGCAGCAAGACCAATCCACGACCCAATTTCTACCATATCCGGAAGCATTGTGTGTTCTGTGCCGCGCAAATGGGTAACACCTTCAACAGTAAGAAGGTTAGATCCGATTCCGGAAATATTTGCTCCCATTCTGTTGAGCATTTTACACAGTTGCTGCAGGTATGGTTCGCAGGCTGCATTATAAATTCTTGTTTTTCCTTTCGCTAAAACTGCTGCCATAACGATATTGGCAGTTCCTGTTACAGAAGCTTCTTCCAGAAGGATAAATTTACCGTTGAGCTCTTTGGCTTTTAATGAATAGAAAGATTCTTCCTCATCATAATTGAACTCCGCACCCAATTCTACCAATCCCTGAAAATGTGTATCAAGTCTTCTTCTTCCGATTTTGTCACCACCCGGAGTCGGCATATAGGCTTCACCGTAACGAGCAAGCATTGGACCCATCAGCATGATAGATCCTCTCAGTTTTGCACCGTCTTTTTTAAATTCTTTAGATTTTATATACTCAAAATTGACTTTGTCTGATTTGAAAGTGTAATCTCCATGAGCATTTTTGGTAACTTTCACACCAAAATCACCTAAAATTTCAATAAGTCTGTTGACATCATGAATATCAGGAATATTTTTTATTCTTACTTCTTCATCTGTCAGTAAAACTGCACATAAAATTTGAAGCGCTTCATTTTTTGCTCCTTGTGGAGTGATTTCACCTTGCAGTCTTTTCCCTCCTCTTATTTGAAATGTTCCACTCATTATTATCTTCTGTTCTTGTGATTGTTATTATTAAATCTTCTTTTAGCAGGCTGATTTCTGTTGTTTGAGTTTTTATTATTGTTGTTATTCCTGTTGGCATTGTTGGCGTAGTAGATTTTACTTTTCTCCAGGCTGTCAATTCCGGTGAGGTCTAATCTGTTTTGCGAAAGTTCCTTTAAATGTCGGAAAATCACATCATCCGTAACGTGCTCTTTGTTATAAACATTATAAGATTTCTTCATATTGTTGGCAATTACCTCTATTAAGGCTTCTTTCTCGTCACCTGCTTCAAGTTCAATTGCTTTTTCGATTAGCTGAAGAATACTCTTTCCGTAAAACTTAAAATCACCCTGAAGTTTTGGATACTCCATTCTTTTAGGCTTTTCTTCCAGTTCTTCCTTTGTAGGAAAAGGGTAGGGAGAGTCTACATCCAGATCATAATTGGCAAGAATGTAAAGGTGATCCCAAAGTTTATGTTTGTAATTTTCTTCGTCACGGAGCTGTGGGTTTCTCTGACCCATAAAATCAATGATTGCCATTGCCATTTCGTTTCTTTGTCCTTTGTCTGAAACTTCTTTGCAACGCTCAACCAGCTGCTGTATAATTCTGCCGTATTCCGGCATATTAAGATGTGTTTTTTGGGTATTATATTCCATAGTAATGCAAATATATGGATTAATAAAAAAACACTCGAAAATTTTTTTTATATATGAACATTGCTATCATAATATAAGTTCTGATCAGGACAGATTAACGAGGGATAAAATTTTATTTAATTTAAATTTAACATAATATAAATTATTTAATTTAAATAACTTTAAGTATTTATATTTTCATTTAAAATTTGTATTTATTGAATATAATTTATTAAAATTGCAATTTATAAACTAATTCAAAAAAAATATTTAAATGAAAAAATTACATTTTTTAGCGTCTGTATTGACGCTAGTTTTAGTGTCTTCTTGTCAGAATGACGAATTGGTTGATAAAACTTCGAATCAATTAGAAGTTCATGACAAGATAGTAAATGTTACCAATCACGATGGGCGACCTTTTAGTACAGGAGGAAACCTCAACGGAAAATTTGTAGCAGGACCGGGTGGCGGAGTTTTAATGCAGGGCTTTTATTGGGATGTTCCAGCAGGCGGAAACTGGTGGAATACAGTAAGTGGGAAACTTACAGACTGGTCAAATGCCGGAATTAGTGCATTATGGCTTCCTCCTGTATCAAAAGCGCAAAATGGTCCATACTCAATGGGATATGATCCTACAGATTATTATGATTTTGGAGAATACAACCAAAATGGAACTGTTGAAACACGTTTTGGATCCCGATCTGAACTTGAAGCATTGATTTCAAAGGCTCATGAGGAAAATATGCAGGTGTATGCTGATATTGTACTCAACCATAACAGCGGAGGACAGTCTGAAGCCAATCCTTTTACCGGAACCAATACATGGACAAATTTTTCTGGCGTAGCTTCAGGGAAGTTTACTAGAAATTACAATGATTTTTATAAAAACTCATACGGAAATAATGACGAGGGGGCTTTTGGTGGTTTTCCGGATTTGTGTCATGCCAATCCTTATGTGCAGAGCTGGTTGTGGGGAAGGGAAGATTCTGTAGGAAAGTATTATAAAAACGTGATGAAATTTGACGGTTGGAGATTTGATTATGTGAAAGGTTTCGGACCATGGGTGGTCAATACATGGAATTCTAATATCGGAGGATTTTCCGTGGGAGAATTGTGGGATTCAAATGTGAATACATTGGAATGGTGGGCAAATAATGCTAACAGCTCTGTATTTGATTTTGCAGCATATTATAAGATGGACGAGGCATTTGATAACGGAAACCTGAATATATTAAATGACGATATGATGTGGAAAAGGAATCCGTTTAAAGCAGTAACATTTGTAGCCAATCATGATACGGATATTATCTGGAACAAAATGCTGGCGTATGCTTATATCTTAACGCACGAAGGTTATCCTACCATTTTTTACAGAGATTATGAAGAGTGGCTGAATAAAGAAAGACTGAATAACCTGATCTGGATCCATAATAATAAAGCAACAGGGAATACTTCTATTCTTTACACGGATAATGACGAATATATTGCTAGACGTAACGGTTACAACGGAAATCCGGGTCTGGTTGTTTATATCAACAATTCATCAAACTGGCAGGAAAGATGGATTCAAACCAACTGGAGCAATCAGCAGATTAAAGACTTTACAGGACACTCCAACTGGCATCCGACTACTCAGGGAGACAAATGGGTGAAAATTCAGTGTCCGCCGAAAAGCTATTCGGTTTGGTCACTTAATCAGTAATAAAATACAAGTTAAAAAAATTGCCCCCGATGTTGGGGCATTTTAATTTTAATAACCTGGAGTTAATTTACATCTTTATAAATTTCTTTTTTTGATGCTGATCCGGCAAAAAACATTTCTGACTGGCAAGCTTCATTCTGTTTTTTGAGATTTTATCGTAAATACTGTCGGTGATTATTCTGGGAAATAAATTGGCAACAGAAGAAATTTTAAAAATTCCGCCCAGCAAATTGGCAATTTTAAGAACAGCTTTAGACTTTACAAGATAATACTGATGAGGTTTCCAAAGATACAATGTGCTAAGTTCATTTGTATCTAAGCCTCGCTCCTTTAGAAATCGCTGTCCGAAATCTGACTGTAATGAAGCAAACATAAATTCATCATTTTTATCGCGCTCCAAAATCCACTGTACCCAAAAGTTACAAAATCCGCACTCTCCATCGTAGAAAACGATATGTTTTTCTTCCCATTTTTCCGGCATAGATTATTTCATTTTAATTTTGGTTTCTTCTATTTCTCTTTTGAAATATTGTATGAGTTCTTGTCTTTCGGCATCGGTTATTTTTGCATCCTGATGTCCTAGATAATAAGATTCTAGAGGCATTTCATGTTTTTCCAGCATTTCTACGCATTCCTCCATTTTGTGAATCTGTCTTTTGGGTTCGTAGGTTGCAAAAATGGAAAAATTAAGATGTTTTCTGCCTTCATCCACATGATTTTTAAGCCACCAGGATACGGGTGCAATGCTGGAATACCACGGGTATTTCGTTTCATCCGAATGGCAGTCGTAGCAAGAGTTACTGATTAGTTTTGAAATCTCTGGAGAAGTTTTTTTTATTTTCAAAAAATCCATTCCGGGATTTACAGGTTTATTTGTTTTATCAATCGGGAAAAACTGAATCATAATGAAAGCAACCAGTAGTACGACAAGAATTTTTTTCATAGGGAATTTTTATTTTTCATTTATTGCAATTGCATCTTAATCCTAATAATTTTTAATCAATTAAAAGTACAAAAAAATAGTGGCTTTTTGAGTTTATATTTAATTACAAAAATCATTTTTATGCATTATAGACAATAAAGACTTATCTTTGCAAAAAATTTTGGGCTTCGAAAGACGAAGTAACCCATTCTTAATAAGTACGGCAAAAGATTTGGAAATTAGCGGTTTAAAGATTTTTAAGAAAATCTCTTAGATTGTTTTTCTTTTATTTTTTGTCTAAAAGAAACAAATTTTATGTCAAATATTGTTGCCATTGTTGGGCGTCCCAACGTAGGAAAATCCACGTTATTTAATCGTTTGCTAGAAAGGAGAGAAGCTATTGTAGATTCTACTGCAGGTGTTACCAGAGACCGTCATTACGGAAAATCTGACTGGATCGGAGTAGAGTTTACCGTTATTGATACCGGTGGTTATGATGTAAATAATGATGATGTATTTCAGGGCGAAATTTCAAAACAGGTGCAGCTTGCCGTAGATGAGGCAACTTCAATTATTTTCATGCTGAATGTGGAAGAAGGTCTTACAGATACAGATTATGAAATTCATGAGATGCTGAGAAGATCAAACAAACCGGTGTATATTGTGGTCAACAAAGTAGATTCTTCTAAAGAAGAGCTGGATGCTACAGAATTTTATCAGCTTGGAATAGAAAAATATTATACATTATCATCTGCAACAGGAAGCGGAACCGGAGAATTGCTGGATGATGTGGTGAAAGATTTCCCTACTACAGAATATAAAGATCCTTTTGAAGGGCTTCCGAAAATTACAATTGCAGGTCGTCCTAACGTAGGAAAATCAACACTTACCAATGCCCTGCTCGATAAAGACCGTAATATCGTAACCGATGTTGCAGGAACTACCAGAGACAGTATTCAGACTTTATATAATAAATTCGGACACGAATTTGTGTTGGTAGATACCGCCGGAATGAGAAGAAAATCTAAAGTTTCGGAAGATCTTGAATTTTATTCCGTGATGCGTTCGATCCGTTCTATTGAATATTCTGATGTGGTAATTATCATGGTAGATGCTACTTTGGGATGGGAGTCACAGGATATGAATATTTTCGGTCTGGCTCAGAAAAACAGAAAAGGTATCGTGATTGTGGTTAATAAATGGGATTTGGTTGAAGATAAAACTACAAATACAGTAAGGGATTTTGAAAAATCTATCAGAGATAAAATCGGTCAGTTCAGTGATATTCCAATTCTTTTTGTTTCTGCACTTACAAAGCAGAGAATTTTAAAAGTAGTAGAAACGGCAATGATTGTTTATGAAGACCGTAAGAAAAAAATCAAAACTTCAAAACTGAATGAAGTGATGCTTCCGATTTTTGAAGCAACACCGCCACCTGCAAACAAAGGCAAATATATCAAGATTAAATATTGCGTACAGCTTCCAACGCCGTCACCACAGTTTGTATTCTTCTGCAATTTACCTCAGTATGTAAAAGAACCATACAAAAGATTTACTGAAAACCAGCTGAGAAAAGAGTTCGGGTTTACCGGAGTTCCTATCGAAGTGTATTTCAGACAAAAATAAATTATAATCCCTTTCAGATTTTCCTGAGAGGGATTTTATTCTTAATTAAATTTTATACTTTAGCTAAAAGCTTTTCAAAATAATGAACACCATCGTTTTATCAGAACAATTTTCTTTAGTTAATTCCTGGATCAATGAACTTAGAAACGTAGAAATCCAGCAAGATCGTATGAGATTCCGCAGAAATATGGAAAGAATCGGCGAAATTGCTGCTTTCGAGATCAGCAAAACACTGGAGCAGAAAGAAATTGAAATTCAGACACCTCTGGATACGATTAAAGTGAAGGAAATTGCGGTTCAGCCTGTGATTACCACCATTTTGAGAGCCGGAGTTCCTTTGTTTGAAGGAATTTTGAATTATCTTGATAAAGCAGATTGCGGATTTGTTGCCGCTTACAGAAAACACGATGCCAACGATTATTTTTCTATTAAACAGGATTATTTAACGTGTCCGAATATCGAAGGCAGACCTTTAATCGTTGCCGATCCTATGTTGGCAACCGGAGCTTCTCTTATTGAAGCCATCAAAGATCTTTTAACAAATGGAAAACCAACACAACTTCATATTGTTGCTGCTATTGCTTCGAGACAAGGTGTTGAAACCATCGAAAAAGCGTACCCAAACGCAAAGATTTGGGTTGGAGCTATTGATGAAAATCTTACTTCCAAAGGATATATCACTCCAGGATTGGGCGATGCCGGAGATCTCAGCTACGGCGAAAAATTACAGCGATAAATTATTTTTCCTCAAATAATTTTGCATTCTAAATTCTGCTAAATTTACGGAAACTAATTTTTAAAAAAGCGAAGGAAAAAATATTTTTTTTCGTCTAATTAAAAAAGTGACTGTAATGAAAACCGAAATATGAATTTCGAGTTTATTTTTTATCAGTATCAGAAAATGGTGTATAATCTTGCTTTGCAGTACACCCAGAATACAGAAGATGCAGAAGAAATAACTCAGGATGTTTTTGTGAAAATATCACAAAAAATAGATGGCTTCAAAAATGAGTCATCTCTAAAAACATGGATTTATCGTATCACGATTAATACTTCTTTGGATTACATAAAATCCAAAAACTCAAATAAAAAATCTTTTTTTGGTTTGTTTAAAGATGATTCTGAAAACAGGCAGTACGAACCGGTAGATTTTAATCATCCAGGTGTTGTTCTGGAACAGAAGGAGGAAGTGATGAAAATTTTCAGCTTTATTAATATGCTTCCGAATGATCAGAAAACAGCAGTTATCTTACTGAAAATTGAAGGGAATTCTCAGCAGGAAACCGCTGAAATCATGAATGTGAGTCAAAAAGCTGTGGAATCTCTTTTTCAGCGCGCCAAAAAAAATCTTATCCAAAAACTAAATCAACAGAAGGAATATGAAAAATAACTCGTCTAAGTATGTAATGGAAGATCAGTTGCAGCTATTAGAAAAAATTCAGAAAGTGGAAGCCCCTTCAGAATTATATGAAAAAATTCTCAGTAAAATTGAGAATCATAGGAAAGATGTAGTTTCTCCAAAATGGATTTTCGCAGCTGCAGCAGTTATTGTTATTCTGATCAGTTTTAATATTAAACTTATTCAAAATACAAAAGACTCTTCAAGATCAGATTTTGAAACTTTGTTTATGATGAAACCAGAAAATACTTTTTCTTATGACTAAGAACAGGTTTTATATTTTTATGATTGTCGGTTTGCTGATTTCCAATCTTCTGTTGGTGATCTTCATGCTTACGCGAAAACCTCCGCATCATTCTGGTCCGCGAGATCTCATTATACAACGGCTGCATTTTGATGAAAAACAGGTACAGCAGTATGACGGACTGATTGAACAGCACAGAATGCAGATTAGAGAAAAAGAACACGAAATGATGGATATGAAAACGCAGTATTATTCATTATTAAAAAATAAAAATCAGAAAAAAGAAGATTCTCTGGTTCAGCAGATCGGAAAAATAAGTATGGAAACAGAGAAAATCAATTTTGAACACTTTCAGGATATCAGAAAAATTTGCTATCCCGATCAGTTGCAGGATTTTGATCATCTTATTGATGAGTTTGAAAACTTGTTTAATCGACCAGGTAAGCCACCTCGTTAAGTCAATTTAAAAATCTGAAAAAATACTAACCTAATAAAACTTAAAAACCTCTTTATGAAAAAAATGATAAGAACACTTATTGTTCCTGTTCTCGCTGTTGCAGCAGTTTTGTATTCCTGTTCCGGAGACGATGTTTATGAAGGAACGCCTGTTTCAGATGAATATCCGGGAATTTTGGCGGCTTTCGGTTCTAATATCAACCTTAGCAGTCTTGAAAATTACGCCAACCAGACGAAACCCAATTATATAACAAGAGATAATTCCGCAGGTAATCCTATTACCGATAAAGGAGCTACTTTGGGAAGAATGTTGTTTTACGACAAAAATCTTTCTAAGAATAATACTATCTCGTGTTCAAGCTGTCATAAGCAGGAATTGGCTTTTGGAGATAACGTTGTGGCAAGCGTGGGTGTAAACGGAACTACCGGAAGACATTCTATGAGACTAGTCAACGCAAGATTTGGAAACGAAGCAAAGTTTTTCTGGGACGAGAGAGCAGCGACTCTGGAAGCACAAACGACTTTTCCAATTCAGGATCATATTGAAATGGGTTTTAGCGGAACTAATGGAGACGGTAACTTTCAGGATTTGATTGCAAAACTTCAAAATTTAAAATATTATCAGGAAATGTTCAAATTTGTTTATGGTGATGCTGCAGTTACCCAAGCAAGAGTTCAGAGTGCTTTGGCGCAGTTCATCAGAAGTATACAGTCTTTTGATTCTAAATATGATGCAGGCAGAGCAGTAAGCGCTAATGACCAGCAGTCTTTTCCAAATTTTACAGCACAGGAAAATCAGGGTAAAAATTTGTTTTTATCACCTCCTGTTTTTGATGCTGCAGGAAGCAGAACCGGCGGCGGTTTGGGCTGTGCCGGCTGTCATGGTGCGCCTGAATTTGATATTGACCCTAATTCAAGAAACAACGGAATCATCGGAAATATCAGTGGAATCGGCATTGATATTACAAATACCCGAGCGCCAAGTTTGAGAAATATAACCAACCCTAATGGTATAGAAAACGGACAGTTTATGCATACCGGAGCTTTCACTACATTACAACAGGTAATCGGACATTACGGAAATATCAATATTGCTCCCGGAAATACAAATTTAGATCCGCGCCTAAGACCAAACGGAAACGGACAAAAATTAAATCTTACCGCGACAGAAGTAAATGCCGTTGTAGCATTTCTGAAAACACTATCCGGAACAGATGTTTATACAAATAAGAAGTGGAGTAACCCTTTCAAATGATAAGAATTAAAAGCTGTCTACAAGGACAGCTTTTTTATTTCGTCACACATCCATTGCCATAACCAAGACGCTTATCTTATTATTTCCTTTCTTTAAAATTTCCCATGCAACGGAAGCCAGCGTGTTTCCTGTTGTAAATACATCATCAATAAGCAGTATATGAGTGTCTTCGATTGTTTTGGTGACCGAAAATGTATTTTGGTTTTCGAGCCTGCGTTTCTTGTCTTTGAGAGCCTGTGCTGATGAATAATAATTTCGTTTGATTAAAGTATGGTCAAAAGGGATTTGATATGATCCGGAAAGCTGTTCGGTAAAAAGGTGAAGCTGATTATATCCTCTCTCTTTTGTTTTCCTGGGATGCAGTGGAACGGTAACCAGTAAGTCTGGTTTCTCATCTTTAAAATCAAGATATTCTGTAGTCCATTCTGCTAAAATCTTTCCGGTTTTTTCTCTGCTTTTATATTTTAATTCATGAATAATTTTTCGGCTAAGGCTTTCTTTTTCAAATTCCATCAGTGCAAAAGCATTTTCCAGCGGAAAGAGTAATTTACATCTTTCTTTTAATGAATTTTCAGATAAAAAGTCATGATAAGCAAATTGAATCTGGCTGAAACAGACTGGGCAAACCAATGATTCGCTTTCGATAATCCGGTTGCATTCCAGACAGCGGTTGGGAAATAACAAATCTAAAATCATTTGTGTATAATTTAAGGCTAATTTAAGCTTTTATCGCAATAAAAAAAGTTACCACTGAAAAAAATCAATGGTAACTTCCTTAAATATATTGAGTAAAATAATTTACTTAATAGTGTCTATGCATTTTCTAAAATATATGAAAACATTAAAGGAGCACAAATGGTAGCGTCACTTTCAACAATGAATTTTGGGGTTGTGATGTCTAATTTTCCCCAGGTAATTTTTTCATTAGGAACAGCACCCGAATACGAACCGTAAGATGTTGTAGAGTCTGAAATCTGGCAGAAATAAGACCAGAAAGGAATGTCATGCATCTCCATATCCTGATACAGCATCGGAACTACGCAGATTGGGAAATCTCCTGCAATTCCACCGCCGATCTGGAAAAATCCTACACCTTTTCCTGCGGAATTTTTGGTATACCAGTCTGCAAGATAAGTCATGTATTCAATTCCTGATTTCATAGTGGTTGCTTTCAGCTCACCTTTAATGCAGTAAGAAGCAAAAATATTTCCCATCGTAGAATCTTCCCATCCTGGAACCACAATTGGTAAATTTTTCTCGGCTGCAGCAATCATCCACGAGTTTTCTCTCGGAATTTCATAATACTGTTCCAAAACTCCGGAAAGAATCATTTTATACATAAACTCGTGCGGGAAATATCTTTCACCTTTAGCTTCGGCATCTTTCCAGATTTCTACAATGTGTTTCTGCAGTCTTCTGAAAGCTTCTTCTTCCGGGATACACGTATCAGTTACTCTGTTTAAGCCTCTTTCTAAAAGATCCCATTCATCCTGAGCTGTCAGATCTCTGTAGTGAGGAACTCTTTCATAATGAGAATGAGCGACAAGATTCATCAGATCTTCTTCAAGATTGGCTCCTGTACAGGAAATAAAATCAACTTTTCCCTGACGGATCATTTCTGCTAAAATTTTTCCTAATTCTGCGGTAGACATTGCTCCTGCAAGAGTAATCATCATCTTTCCGCCGTCTTTAAGGTGGGCAACGTATCCTTTTGATGCGTCTACCAAAGCAGCTGCATTGAAGTGCAGGTAATATTTTTCTATAAACTCGGTAATCGGCTTGCTCATTATTTTATTTTTTGCAAAGATAAAATTTAAAAACGGAAAGTAGCGGCTGCGCTCAAAGAAAGTCTTGTTAAACCTTCTTTTTCATCTCCTAAATCTACTGTTGTTCCGTTCAGTTTCATTTTACTTAAAGTACCTCCGGTCATTCCGATTTTTGGTCCTATAAATATATTGTTGGTAATGGCATATTGATAAGCAAAATTGATTTCAGCACCTAAATTTGATCCTGTTCCTTTGATGTTGCCGGTTGTAGTATTATAAGTAATAACTCCTAATGCAACGTCATAAAATAGTTTGTGCTTTGTGTCGCTGCTGAAGTTTGAAAACATATAAGCAGCTCCTATAAAGTGAATCTGATCTTCTGTACTTACAAATCCTCCGACCGTTTGCCCGTTACTATCCTGTACGGTAATTCTCCCATTGCTTGAAGCGAAATATCCTGAATATTTTAATCCGACACCAACATTTCCTTTGATAAGGTAATACGCAGAAACGCCTACATCTACACCGCTTTTCAGTCCTTTCAGATAATCTCTTGTGTCTTTTGAGATTCCTGAAGGCATTTTAGCAAGTCTCCACGCATATCCTACCGAAGGAATGATTGCAACCTTAGATTCCGAAACTTTCACTTCTGTATCCTGTGCTGAAAAAAGAAAAGGAGCGAAAATAACTCCTGCAATTATTAGTTTTTTAAGCATTATTAAATTTTTTTTGCAAAAATAGAGTTTTTCTCTAAATAAGGGGATTTAATATCTGAATTTTCTGTTTTCTTTTTTCTCGGAAATTTTCTTTTTATTTTCCAGACGTTTTTCAATTTTTCCTTTACCGGGTTTGGTGGCAATTCTTTTTTTGGGAATAATCAATGCAAGATTTACAATTTCCTGAATTTTTTCGGCTGCAATTTTTTTGTTCTGCAGCTGGGTTCTGCTTTCTGAAACGGTGAATTGTAAAATGCCTTCGGAATTTATTCTGTTTTTAAGCTTGAAAAAAATTCTTTCTTTTTCAGTCTCGGTAAAAACAGCAGAATCTTCTATCTTCCACATGACGGTTACAGAAGTTTCTACTTTGTTTACGTTTTGCCCGCCGCTTCCGCTGCTTCGTGAGGTTTTGTAAGAAAGTTCGTGTTGGAATTTTTTCATGCTAAAATGGGAAATGTCTTTTAAATTAATTTTAAAACTTCTCGTCTTAAAACTTTTCCGTTTTCTGATCTGGGAAATTTTTCTAAAAATAGAATTTCTTTTGGAATATGAAATTTACTTTCATAATTAATCTGAGAAAGGTGATGATTGATTTCTTCAGTTGCAATACCCTCAATAACCAGAGTCAGTTTTTCGCCCAATTTTTCATCTGGCTTTCCGATGAATATCAAATCTCCGTCAATATTTCTTTTAACTAAATTTTCGAGTTCTTCAGCAAAAATTTTTACGCCTCCGGAATTGATAACGTTATCATGCCGTCCTAAAAATCTGAATTGTTTTTCGCTGATTAATTCTACAATATCGTTCGTTTGCAGAATTTCCGGGTTGAGTTTCGGGGCAGAAATTGTAAGACATTTTCTGTCATCCGTAGAGATTTTAACGCCATCCAAAATTGTGAAAAACTCTTCCTGTACCGGGTAAAGTTGTTTTAATGCAATATGAGAAAGCGTTTCAGACATTCCGTAAGTTTCAAAAATTCGGGTTAATGAGTTGGAGTTTATCAGAGTTTGAGAGATTTTTTTCTTTAATGATTCTGAAACAGAAGCTCCGCCGATAATTAAATTTTTAATCCAGTGAATTTTGGTTAAGGAGTTTTCTACTTGCAAAGGAGTCATTGCACAGAAATCAATGAAATCATTAATTTCCTGCAGCGGATTTGTGGAAGGTTCGTTTGTTATCAGTGTAAGTTTTCTTTCAAAAGCTCTTGCGATCATCATTTTTCCTGAGATATATTCAATAGGAAGACACAGCAAAGCTGAATTTTCTTTTTTTAAATCTAAAAAATCACAGGTCATTTTTGCGGAACTAAGCATTCTGCTTTTTTCGATTTCAAAAATCTTGGGTGTTCCGGTAGAGCCGGATGTCTGAATTTTGACTTTTTCCGTGTGAGACAACCATTCTTCTAAAAAAAAAATGATTTTTTTTTGAAATTTATTTTCGGGATTTAATTGATTAATTTTGAGATTATTGAAGTCGATTTTCACGTTGTAAGCCTTATAAATTCTGAGTAAATTTAAAAAAAAGTTTTAAAAGTATTTGCAAATAAACAAAAACGCTGTATATTTGCACCACAAAACAAACAGAGACCCATGGTGTAGCGGTAACACTACTGATTTTGGTTCAGTCATCTGGGGTTCGAATCCCTGTGGGTCTACTGATTACTTAAACAGCTTACTAAAATAGTAAGCTGTTTTTTTATGCTTTTCAATGAGTTTTGAAGCTTATAAATAAACAAAAAACCTCCGAAAATTTTCAGAGGCTGATGTTTAATGTAATGCTTCGCTCAAATCTATTTTTTCTTTGCTTTTCCTTTCTCTTATAAATAAAATAAACGGAATACAAATTAAAAACGCTACACCGAGATAGAGGAAAACATCCATATAAGATAGAACGGTTGCTTGTTTGGTGACATTCAGGTCAAGGATTTTATAAGCAGCATTCATTGCGGCATCGGGAGTCATTCCTTTTGCTATGAAACTGGCTTTTAAGCCCTGCAACCTTTGTTGTACATCGAAGTCATTGGAGTCTAAATGACTGATGAGATTCACCCTGTATTTTTGGCTCGCATTAGCAATAAAGGTTGTAATTGCAGCAATTCCGAAAGAACCACCCAATTGTCTCATCATTCCCGTAAATGCGGCGCCCTGTCCGATTTCCTGTCCTTTTAATGTACTTAAGGAAAGTGATGTTATAGGAATAAACAGTAACCCTAATCCCATTCCCCGTACAATCAGCATCCAGAAAAATGCATCTTTACTGGTGTCGGGAGTAAGAATTTTATATCCCCAAAAGCTGTAAATGAAAAATATAAGTAATCCTAATGAAACTAAAATCTGCTGTTTCGCTCCTTTTGATAATAATCTTCCGATAATCGGCATCATAAAAGCTGTTGTGAGAGCGGCAGGGATCATTAAAGCTCCTGACTGTAACGCCGTCCACCCTAAAATACTTTGAGTATACAAAGGAACTATAAAAGTGGAACCGTACAAACCAAAACCTAAAACGAAAGACATTACGGTTCCGATTCTGAGGTTTCCGTTTTTTAAGACTCTTAATTCTACAATCGGATATTTAAAGGTAAGCTCACGCCACAGAAATAAAATAAATCCTATAACTGCAGTTGCTGTAAATGTTACGATCATTCCGCTTTCAAACCAATCTTCTTCGTGTCCTCTTTCCAAAATAAACTGAAGAGATCCTACCGTTAATGCCAACAACATAATACCGAGCCAGTCAACATCAGAAACTTTTCTTTTTTCAGAAAATTTCGGACTTTTTACAAACTGTAGTGTCATTAAAGTTGCTGCAATTCCAATCGGAATATTAATATAGAAAATATATGGCCAGCTGTAATTGTCTACGATATATCCTCCCAATGGCGGACCAAGAGTAGGACCAATAATTACTCCTAAACCATAAATCGCCTGAGCCATGCTGCGTTTTTCAACCGGATAAGATTCGGTTATAATAGTCTGTGAAGTGACAAGCAGAGCTCCGCCTCCAATTCCCTGCATCAGTCTGAAGAAAACAAGTTCCCAGATATTGGTCGCATTACCGCACAAAAATGAAAATAAAGTAAATATCATAATGGAAGCCGCAAAGTAATTCCGTCTTCCAAACTGCTGAGAAAGCCAGCTCGTCATAGGAACAATGATGACGTTACCAATAGCATATGCTGTAATTACCCAGCCCACTTCAGAAAGCGTAGCACCAAGATTTCCTTTCATCTCATTCAGCGCAACATTGACGATGGTTGAGTCTACAATTTCAAGCAAAGCACATAGAATGGCAGTAATCGTAATGATTACCCGCCGTGCTCCGTATTCTACTAATGAATCCTGCATAGTTTTTTACAATGTAAAAAGTAAATTGTCAGCGGTCAATCAACTTTATGGCTAATTTTACTGCTACATTTCCAGAATACCATCAATTATTCATTCCGATTATAATTGATATGATTCAGGAAAACTGACAATTCGCTATTTCAATATTATTTTAAAGAAACTTCTGCTTTTACATTCATTCCTGTTCTCAGTTTTTGAACAATTGTTTTGTCTAAGTTTACAAAATCAATTTTCACCGGAAGCCGCTGTACGACTTTCACAAAGTTTCCGCTTGCATTATCCGGAGGAAGAATAGAAAATGTAGAACCTGTTGCCGGAGAAAAAGAGCTTACTCTTCCTTCAAAATCTTTACCAGGAAAAGCATCAATTTCAATATGAACTTTCTGACCTTCTGCCATTTTTGCAACTTGGGTTTCTTTAAA
The DNA here is from genome assembly GCF_007474545.1 of Chryseobacterium binzhouense. Lineage (GTDB taxonomy): Bacteria > Bacteroidota > Bacteroidia > Flavobacteriales > Weeksellaceae > Chryseobacterium > Chryseobacterium binzhouense. The sequence goes on along the minus strand of NZ_VKOG01000003.1, from coordinate 433,459 downwards.
ATTGGCAACTACCCATTTCTGATCGTTTTTTATAAGTGAAAAAAGCTGTGAACCAGCCTGTAAGAATTGTCCCGCCTGAATAGGAACTTTTCCTACGAAACCGTCTTCCGGAGCTAAAATTACTGTGTAAGAAAGATTCAGTCTTGCATTTTCTACATCTACTTCTCTTTGTTTTGCTATAGAACTGGCAACAGAGATCTGCTGAGTGCTTGCTGCAGTTTGCGAAGATGCAATATTGGTTTGCTGTGCAATTTGATTTTTCTGATCTACCAGTACCTGCAGTTGTTTGTCGGCAGATTGTTTTGCTGCTAAAGCCTGTTCGTACTGCTGTTGGGTGATAGAATGGTCTTTTACTAAAATTTCATATCTTTTTAGATCCTGAGAGGTTTTCCAGACGTTAACTTTGGCAGCTTCAATCTGTGCGTTGGCAGTTTTTACGGCTGCTTCAGAACTGCTGATGTTTTTTGAAGTGGCATTGGTAGCAGACTGTGCAGATGAAATATTGCTTTTTGCTGTTCCCAAAGCGGCAAGAGCCTGTTCCAAAGCCATTTTTTGATCTTTATTGTCTAAAATGACCAAAGTGTCTCCTTTTTTTACAAATTGGTTATCTTTTACTTTTACTTCTGCCACATACCCTGATATTTTAGATATTACAGGATTCATGTTGGAGGCAATCTGTGCATCATCGGTTTCCTCATGATATTGGCTGTATGTATAAGATCTGTATCCGAAAATACCGCCTCCAATGAGAACTGCAGCTAAAATAATGGGAAAAACTAAACTTTTTTTCTTTTTAGGTTCAATATTGCTTGTATTGTTATTTTCCATTTTGGATGATATTCTTTGTTTATTATTTGATAGTTAATGTTCCTGTGGTCTGTAAAAGCTTTCTGTAAGCCAGAGCTGCATCGGCTTTAGCATTGATTACGCCTACATTGGCTGAAATTTGGGCAGCATCAGCATCCAGAAGTTCGGTCATTGTTGCAAGACCGTTGTCGTATTTATTTTTTGTAATTCTGTAGTTTTCATTAGCCTGTTCGGCTGATTTCTCAAAGACGGCAATTCTTTTTCTTGAATAATCTGAATTTTGATACTCTTTGTTAACTTCTAATTTAATATTGTCGTTCAACAGATCATTGGTTGCAGATAGCTGCATTTCTCTTGCCATCGACTGTTGTAGAGAGGAGTTCTTTTTCCAAATATTTGATAAGTTGTACGAAATGCCCACACCAAAATTCACTGCATTATAAACTGTGAAAAACTTCGGAATATCTGCTGCAACATAGCCTCCTGTTAATGCAATCGAAGGTAAATTTTCAGCTTTTGCTACTTTTGTTCCCAATTCGGCTGCTTTTTTTTGCTGGTCAAGTGCCTGAAGATCTTTACGGTTTTGCTGTGCTTCAGTAAGATAGTAATTGACGGGTTTTAAATCTGAAATTTCATCAATATAATTCTCGTCAACCTTTAATTCTGTAGTTTCGGGAAGTCCCAAAAGCAAATCCATATTGATATTGGCAATATTGTAGTTGTTTTTAGCTTCTAAAAGCTGCAGCTCAATATTGGAGGTCTGAAGATTTGCTTTCAGGCGGTCATTTCTGGCGATAACGCCATTGTTTTCCAGTTTAAGAAAAGTCTCATCTCTTTTTTGTGATGCAGTAAGATTTTCTTCCAGTACTTTAATTGCCTGATTGGCCTTAAACAAATTGTTGTATGCCTGTGCAATATTATAAGCAATGGCTATTTTATCATTCTCTGTATTCAGTTTAGAAGCTTCTACAAGATATTTTGCAGACTGAATGCCGTATTTAATTCTTCCGCCACTATAAAGCGGAACGCTCAGATTGGCAGAACTAAATGCTACCTGATGAACTTCCGGTCCGCCTTCTGTGGAAACACCAGGGATTTTCAGATCAATAGTTGGCTTCAAAGGCAGATACATATAACTTCCCGAAACTTTCAGCTCCGGAAGCTGTCTGTTTTTAGCTTCCAGAAGATCTGCTGTGGCTTCTTCAATTTTTGCAGCATCAATTTTTAGACTTTTGCTGTTCATTATTCCAAGCTGTACTGCTTCATCAAGACTTAGCTGTTTTACTTCCTGCGCCTGAAAAAAAGACATTGCTCCCCAAAAAAGCAGTGCAATGACTGAATTATTTATTCTCTTCATAACCTAAAAGGTCTTTTAAAATATGTTTGATATGTTGTGTGAGTTCGTTGTAGTAATTTTTTTCAAACAAATCTTCTTCTTCGCTGTTTTTAAGAAACTCTTTGTACATTTCCTTTGAGTTGGAAGCGTAGAAAAGTGTTCCGCTGATCGTGGAGTGGAGAAGATATATCGGTGGGTTTTTAGTAAAAACTCCTTTGCGGATTCCGCTTTCTAATATTTTAGAATAGGTATTAAGGAAACTTATTTTGGTGTCTTTTAAAGATTTTACGATCTGAGGATTTTCGCTATAAAGCTGTTCGCGCTGCATAATTCTGTAGAAATATTTTTGCTCACGGATACGGCTTGCAAATTTATCTACGATAATCATCATTTTCTGCCCTTCATCAATATCTGTTCTTTCTAAAATATCTTTGGCGAAAAACTGTCCTTCGTTGGTTCTGTACTCTACAAGTTTCTCATACAATTTTTCTTTAGATCCGAAATAATAAGAAATCATCGAAATATTAACGTTTGCGGCTTTTGATATTTCTCTTGTCGAGGTTCCGGGAAATCCCTTCTCAGCAAAGAGTTTTTCGGCGGCAAATAAAATATTTTCTTCTTTTGAAATCATAAGATTGATGTTTTACGGGTGCAAAGTTACATTATATTTCAATATAATCAAACGATTGATTGATTTTTTATTTTTAATAATATTAAGCGTGATCAAAATGAAATAATTAAATAAAAAAGCGCTTTCTGAGAAAGAAAACGCAAGATTATAATTAATGATAAAAAGACTAAGAATTTTTATGGATGTATCTGGATAATTTAATTCCTAAATCCGTCCATACTATTTTGGGATTTCCGTTTCTGGTCAAGTGAAGGTCTGCTGTGCTGATCTCATCTAAAATACTGCTGATATTAGCTCCACTGATAAATTTTGAAAATCCTTCCCAGTTAAATCCGTTGGCATCAATTTTTTTGTACACCAGATTTTGAGACTGATAATTCTGCAGCAATGCCAACCTAAAAATTTCAGAAGCATAATCTAAAAAATTTTTCTGTTTTTCTCTGTTCCATCCTGCAATTTCCCTCGCCCACAAAATAATATTTTTTAGAAATTCCGGTTTCTTTTTGACCATAAAAGCATCCCGAACCCACTGGACAAATAATTTTTCAAACTCAGGGTTTTTAGTTTCAGATTTTAAATATCGTAATGCATCATTGAGATTTCCCTGTGCCTGATGCACGATTTCTTTGATTTTGTCTTCTGCTGCTTCAGTATTTTTTTTCAGGTAAGCTTCAAGATCTTCATCTGAAATCCTCGGAACTTCAATAATCTGAGTTCTGGATAAAATGGTAGGCAGAATATCATCTGTAGAATCTGCTGTAAGAAAAATGAGGGTTTTTGCAGGCGGCTCTTCCAAAAATTTGAGAAATTTGTTGGATGCTGCGATATTCATCTTATCAGCTCTCCAGACAATCAGGATTTTTGTACCACCTTCAAAGCTTTTAAGGGAAAATTTCTGATTTTGCTCATCAATCTCATCAGCAGAGATAAAAAGCTGTTTGTTTTCAGATTCCAGATAGGCAGACCAATCCTCATAGCTTGCATACGGAGATTGAAGAATCATTTCCCGGAAATCGTCGAATCTGTTTTTGCTTACTGAAGTTTTTCCCTCAGTAAAAACTGGGAAACTAAAGTGCAGATCAAGATGGTTAAGATGTTCGACTTTGGATGCGGCATGCTCATTTTCACTCATCAGAATCTCTTTAGCGTATGCTAAAACCAATGGCAGTGTTCCGTAGCCTTCTTTTCCTATGAAAAGCTGGGCGTGGCTCACTCTGTTTTCAGTAATGCTGTCTTTCAGTAATTTTTTAAGATTTTGCTGTCCGGTAATTTTTTCCCAATTCATGTTTCAAAGATAAGAATTTTTAGAACGCATATTTTTTGAATAGTCAATTTTGCTTTGCAAGTCAATCGTTAATTTATCAAATGATTTGCTATTTAATTGATCTTGGAAATTCACTATTCACAGCAAAGCTGATTCACTATTCATTGTAGAAATTCGCAACAAATTCCCCTTAACAAACTTTAACCTCAGTAAATTTTTACAATTCATTAATATTTAAGATATTTGCGCATTATTTTAAAAATCTAGAATGAAAAAAATTTTTGTAGTATCATTCATTTCGGTGGGATATTTCCTTAACGCGCAGAGTTTAAGCAACTCTCCTTACGCAGTTTATGGAATTGGAGATGTAAAATATGATAATACGATTGAAACTGCTTCCATGGGAGGTATATCTACTGCTTATATCAGTGACTTTACAAGCAATTTTAACTTCGGAAACCCGGCAAATAACAGTAATTTTGATCTGACAAGCATCAGACTTGAAGCTACTAATGAAAATAATTACTTTAAAACCAATTACAACAATACAAAATCTACAAAACATTCTACTTATTTATCCAATATCGCTTTAGCTTTTCCTATTTCATCCAAAGTGAAAATGGGACTTCTTTATCAGCCCTACAGCTCAAAAAGCTATGATATAATTCATACCGAAACATTATCAGACGGTACTGTATATGGTAACAGATTTAAAGGGAGCGGGACATTGAATACGGCTCAGGCTGCTGTTTCTTACAAAATTAATTCTGAATTTTCAGTAGGTGCACGTGCCAATTATTACTTTGGAAATCTTTATGATCTGAATGAATTTACCTCATCAAATGCCGAATTGATCAACGGTTATGAGACTAAAAACAGCATTAAGAATTTCAACTTTACATTAGGTACAAGTTATCAGAAATTAGACACAAGAACAGACAAAAAATTCACTGTCGGAGCTACAGCTACATTCGGAAATACAAGTGATATGACAAATGAATACATCAACAGTACATATTATTATTCTGATGTAGATATAAAAGCAGGTGAGACAGTTATTGAAAGAAAAAATACAACCTCCAATAACCTGTTGCCTTTGCAGGCATCTTTAGGAGTTGGGTACGGTAGCGAAAACCAATGGTTTGTTTCAGGACAAATTGATTACAAAAAAGGGGAAACAGTAAGCTATTTCGGAAATACTTTTGATTTTAAAGATTCTTACAGGATTTCTGCAGGAGGTTGGTACTTGCCGAATTACAACAACTTCAGAAGTTATTTTTCGAGAGTGGTTTACCGTTACGGAGCTTTCTATGAAAAAGGAAGCATTGAATTAAGCGGAAACAGCATCAATAAGTTCGGGGTTTCTGCGGGAGTTTTACTTCCTTTCAAAAACAGCAGTATTACCAGAATGAGCGGTTTGGAAATTGGTGTTGAAGTAGGAAAAAGAGGAACTCTGAAGGATAACCTTATCAATCAGAATTTTGTAAACGTGAGAGTTGGTTTCAACTTTGCAGACAAATGGTTTAGAAAATCTCTTTACAATTAATAATGAAATTTATTTCAGATAAAACATTTAAAAATATAGCATACCTTTTTAGTTGTGCTATATTTTTTATATTCACCTCCTGTGAAGAAGATCTGACGAAACTGAATGGAAACGATGACAAAAATTTTCCGTCGCAGATTATTTACAATGCTAAAATCATCCAGAGAGATTCCGGCTTAGTAAAACTTCGGGCAAGTGCTCCGATTATTGAAAAATATGAGCTGATTGATAGTCCTTATATTGTTGCTAAAAAAGGGATGCGCATTGAGTTTTTCGACAAGAAAAAGCCTAAAAATCCTGGAAATATTACGGCTAAATATGCCAAAATTTTTGAATATAAGCAGTTTTACGAAGCAAGAGGTGATGTTAAGATTTTGACCAGCGACGGACAGAGGTTTGCTACGCAAAGTGTTTTCTGGGATCAAAAAAGAAAAAGAATTTACACCAGAGATACGGTTTATGCCACGATGGAAGATGGTTCTACACTTGTCCACGCCAACGGAATGACAGCCAAAGATGATTTTTCCGAATATACGTTTTATAAAAATTCGGGAGATCTGGATATCAGCAAAGCTAAAATGGCTCAGCCAAAACCATAGTGTGATGATCAATGCAATCGGCTTAATGTCGGGAACAAGTCTTGACGGTCTTGATATCTGCTTTGCCAGATTCCTGAAAGAAGATTCCGGATGGAAATTCACTATTTTAAAGGCTGAAACTGTTTCTTATCACGAAGTTTTGGAAAATCAGCTGAGAAATGCAATTCATTTATCGTCGCAGAATTTGCTGGCTCTGCATTCGGAATACGGTTTTTATCTTGGTAAAGAAGTGAAAAAATTCGTTTCAAAAAATAATATAGAAAAAGTTGACCTTATTGCTTCCCATGGTCATACCGTATTTCATCAACCTTATAAGAAGTTTACACTACAGATTGGGGACGGACGGGCAATAAAGCTTGAGACCGGACTTCCTGTTGTCTACGATTTTCGTTCTCAGGATGTTTTGATGGGGGGAAACGGCGCGCCTTTAGTACCGGTTGGTGATGAATTTCTTTTTGCAGAATATGATGCCTGTGTTAATTTGGGCGGATTTTCGAATATTTCTTTTAAGCTTAATAATAAAAGAATAGCTTTTGATATTTGCCCGGTCAATATTGTTTTAAATCAATTCGCACAAAATGCGGGACATAAATTTGATGAAAACGGTAATTTGGCAAGAAAGGGAACTGTTGACTGCGATCTTTTGGAAAAACTTAACGATATTAATTTTTATTCACAAACTTATCCGAAATCTTTAGGAATTGAATTTTGTAATGCTGAGATTTTGCCTTTGCTTTATGTTAAAGATCATTTTGATCTTTTGGCAACATTTACTGAGCATGCTGCACATCAGATTTCGGAAGTTCTCAATAAATTTAAATTTTCAAAAGTTCTTTTTACAGGTGGTGGAACGTACAACAACTTTTTGATTGAAAAAATTAAAATAAAAACTTCTTCTCAGGTCGTGATTCCGCAAAAAGAAATTATTGACTTCAAAGAAGCTCTGATTTTTGCTTTCATGGGCGTTTTGAGATACAGAAACGAAATAAATATACTGTCTTCTGCCACAGGAAGTTTCTGCGACCACAGTTCAGGAGTTATTGCGTAAAAAAACCTTCATTTCTGAAGGTTTTTAGACTATTTATAAGCTTCAATCTTATCCGTTAAAGTATTGATAAAGTTCTGAAGAGGCTTTTCGACCATCATTTTGATAAAAGGGTTGAATTTTCCTTCAAAAAGCATCTGAACTTCTGTCTGGTTTTCGTTCAGCGGTTTTAATGTTGCAGTCAGTGCAAAATCAAGACTTGAGCTGGCTGATTTCAAAACTGCCTTTTCGTCGGTGACTTCGTCAATTTTTAAAGCAATTTCCGGCATTCCCTGAAGTCCGAATTTAAAGCCGTCTTCTCTGGTTTCAAACTTCTGAAGACCATCCGGCATAAATTCTTTGTAATTTTCCGGAGATTTAAGCAGTTCAGATAAGTCTTTAGATGATTTATTGACAATAATCTTTCGTCCTTCTAAATTCATTTTTTATTTTTGTATTTAAATTCTTACAAATGTATAAAGTTTTTGTGAACGAAAAAAAATTATTAATATCTAAGAATCCCGAAAACTTAGAGAAAATCCTTCCATTTGAAAATTTTACCACTTTTGAGATTGCGCTGGATCTTCTTCAGAATACCTCAACATCAGAACTGAATGTTTACGGAGAAAATATTGATGAAATTTGGGAGTCATTTAAAAAACTTTTCAGAATTATAGAAGCAGCGGGCGGAATTGTAAATAAACCTTCAGGAGAAATTTTATTTATTAAAAGGCTTGGGAAATGGGATCTTCCGAAGGGTAAAATGGAAAGAGGGGAGTCCCGGGAAGAATCTGCTGTAAGAGAAATTGAGGAAGAAACAGGATTGAAAAATGTAGTGTTAAAAGATTTTATCAATACAACCTACCATATTTACACAGAAAGAAACGGAGATCAGGTTTTGAAGTATACCCACTGGTTTGAAATGTTCTTTGACGGTGAAGACACATTTAAGCCGCAAATAGAAGAGGGTATTACAGAAGTGGCGTGGAAAAATAAAGCACAGATAGAAAGTGAAGTTTTTCCCAATACATTTAAAAATATCAAATTAATTGTTAATGAACTGTTTAGAAAGTATTGTTAATTCATTTATAATAAAATTCCGATTCAGTCACTCTGAATCGGAATTTTTATTATAACATTTAGTTTTAATTTCTATAAATCATATTTAGAAAGAATATCCAATTCCTACTGATCCAGTAGGTAGAACACCACTAGCTTTTAAAGCACCTTCATACATAGATTCTTCAGCTTGATTATTCCAGTCATAAGTGTAAGATCTGTATGAAGCTCCCAGGTTAACATCCAATGTAAATCCTGAGTCAAAAATCCACTGATAACCTGCTCTAAGACCTCCTCCGAATCCTGAAAACTTAATTTCGGTATTGGTTCCGGTTCCCATATCCATACCATCAAAGTTAAATCCAAATCCATTAGAGTCAATCTTAACATTTCCATTAAGATAATCACCTACAACGGCACCGTAAAACCCTGTCATAGCTTCAGTAAAATAATAACGACCCTGAAGACCTCCTCCAATACTGTTATATTTATAACCACCTAATTTAAATCCACCATATCCAGCACCAACAACTCCTGAGAAATGATCTCCGAATTTATGTTCGTAAGAAATTAAATCTGTACCACCTAACAAAGCAGCTGGATTAGCTTTAATAGAGTTTTCCTGAGCACTAACTGTAGCTCCCATGATTGCTACTGCAGCAACTAGTAATAGTTTTTTCATAGTTTCAAATTTTTATAATAATTTTTAGGCACCAAATATATCACTTTTTATAGAAGTGCAAAATATTTTTTTTTAAATTTGAAAACTTATGTGTATTTAAAAAAACTTATTCCCGATTTCTCTTTTCTTCCTCGTTGTACGCCAGTATAATTTTCTTTACAACAGGGTGTCTTACCACATCTTCTTCCGTTAAGTAAACAAAACCTATTTCTTTTACATCTTTCAGGATTCTCATGGCTTCTTTCAGCCCGGAATGCTGTTTTGGCGGCAAATCAATCTGCGTAGGATCTCCTGTAATGATAAATTTGGCATTCATTCCCATTCTTGTAAGAAACATTTTCATTTGGGCATGAGTGGTATTTTGCGCTTCATCCAGAATGACAAATGCATCGTCCAGAGTTCGTCCTCTCATAAAAGCTAAGGGTGCAACCTCAATCACTTTTTTCTCTATAAAACCTTCAAGCTTCTCATGCGGAATCATATCACGCAACGCATCGTATAAAGGCTGAAGATAAGGATCAAGCTTTTCCTTTAAATCTCCCGGTAAAAAACCCAGGCTTTCTCCGGCTTCTACAGCGGGTCTGGTAAGAACAATTCTTTTAACTTCCTTATCACGCAATGCTTTTGCTGCCAAAGCTACGCTGGTATATGTTTTACCCGTTCCGGCAGGTCCGATCGCAAAAACCATATCTTTTTTCTCGGTTTCTTTTACAAGTTTTTTGAGATTGGTAGTTTTGGCTTTAATAATTTTTCCGTTAACACCTTTTACGATGATATCCTGATCAAAAACAAGCTGTTTCTCGTTTTCGTCTTTGATGTTTAATATATTTTCTACATCTTTCAGCTCAATAGAATTATTTTGTGATATGTAAGAAACAATGTCATCAAGTTTCTTTCTGAATATATCTAAAGCTTCCTGATTGCCCATGGCAAAGATAAAATGATCTCTTCCGGTGATTTTTAATGTAGGAAAGCTGGATTTGATTAAATTAAAATATTGGTTATTAACTCCGTAAAAGTTTTTTGCATCAATACCTTCTAAGTCATACGTTAATTCAAACATGCAAATTTTTTTTAGTTTTTAAATTTAATAGTTTTTTTGTGATCTTCGTCAAAATTCTTATCCACAAATTTTATTCCTTTCCTTTTATTTTAGATAAATTTGCAGTTCTATCACATATATCTCATGTCAATTATTACCCTCACTTCAGATTTCGGACGCATAGATTACAGAGTTTCAGCAATGAAAGGGAAAATTCTGTCCTTAAACAGTGAAGTCACAACAGTTGATATTACACACGACATTCAGGCTCACAATTTAATTCAGACTTCATATATCGTAAGAAATGCGTACAAATATTTTCCAAAAGGAACCATTCATGTCATTTCAGTCGACAGTTTTTTTCATAAATCAAGAAAAAATATCTTATATAAAGCTGACGGATCTTATTTTATTGCAGCAGATAACGGCTTGTTAAGTCTGATTTTTTTTGATATAAAACCGGAAGCTATTTATGAAATTACGCTGAATAATCGTTTCGACGATATTGTAAACTTCACATCTACAGATGTTTTTATTCCCGTTGCGGTGCATTTGGCAAACGGCGGACTTCCTGAGGTGATCGGGCGGAAGATAGATGCCGCAAAACAGCTTTTGTTTCCCAGACCGGTTTTTAATGAAAACGAAAGTATGATTATAGGAGAAGTAATGTACATTGATAATTTCGGAAATATAATATCAAATATCAGCAGAGATTTTTTTGAAACTTTAGCAAAAGGTTATGAAAATTTTACGATTAAATTCAGAAACCTGAGCCTTTCAAAAATCTATTCAAGCCATTGTGAAGTAGTTGCAGACTGGGAAAGAGAAACCGAATACCACGGGCAATCTGCGGCAATCTTCAATGATAGCGGACAGTTGGAGCTCACGATTTACAAAGGCAGTAAAAAAAACGGTGCTAAAACACTTTTCGGACTCAATGTAGGAGAAAATATCTACATCGAATTTTTCTAAAATTATCTATTTCATAAAAAAACCGATTTTTTTTATATATTTGTCAAAATCTAAAATTTAAAAATGGCAGAATACAAATTATTGCTTCCTTCGATGGGAGAAGGCGTGATGGAAGCTACAGTTATCACTTGGTTGTTCAACGAAGGAGATCAGGTAAAAGAAGATGATTCGGTAGTGGAAATTGCAACAGATAAAGTAGATTCAGACGTTCCGACACCGGTTTCGGGAAAAATCGTAAAAATTCTGAAGCAAAAAGATGAGGTTGCAAAAGTGGGGGAAGCCATCGCTATTTTAGAAATTGAAGGTGAGGGTGGAAGTACTTCTGCAGAAGAAGCAAAGGCTGAAACTGCCTCAGCTCCGGATGCTGAAACCTTAAAAACTATTGAAGAACCATTAAATACAGCTGCTTCGACTGAGTTTTCGGGAGATCTTTATCTTTCTCCGCTTGTAAAATCTATTGCACAGCAGGAAAATATTTCTGAAACTGAACTGAAATCTATTAAAGGAAGCGGTTTAGAAGGAAGAATCACTAAAGAAGATATTTTAGCATACGTTAAAAACAGAGGAAACCAGCCTGCTCCTCAAGCTGTTCCTGTTCAGCAGTCAGCTCCTGTTTCTCAGCCTGTAACTCCGTCTGCTCCGGCATCTACTATTACCGCTGCTGCAGGTGATGAGATCATTCCGATGGACAGAATGAGAAAGATCATTGCTGAAAACATGGTAAAAGCAAAGCAAATTGCACCACACGTGACCTCTTTCATAGAAACTGATGTTACCAATGTTGTAAAATGGAGAAACAAAAACAAATCTCTTTTTGAAAAACGTGAAGGTGAAAAACTGACTTTCATGCCTATTTTCGTAAGAGCAGTTGTAAAGGCAATTCAGGATTTCCCAATGATTAATGTTTCTATTAACGGTGAAAATATCATCAAAAAGAAAAACATCAATATTGGTATGGCGACAGCTTTGCCAGACGGAAACCTTATTGTTCCTGTCATTAAAAATGCAGATCAGCTGTCGTTATCAGGCTTGGCAAAAGCGATCAATGACCTGGCTTACAGAGCAAGAAATAAAAAATTAAGACCTGAAGATACTCAAGGTGCGACATATACCATTTCAAATGTAGGAAGTTTCGGAAATCTTATGGGAACACCTATTATTCCTCAGCCACAGGTAGCGATTTTAGCCATTGGAGCAATCGTTAAAAAGCCTGCAGTTCTTGAAACTCCGGATGGTGACGTTATTGCGATCAGAAATCTGATGTTTATGTCTCACTCTTACGATCACAGAGTAGTTGACGGTTCTTTAGGCGGAATGATGCTGAAACATGTTCATGACTATCTTGAAAACTGGGATCTGAACACAGAAATATAAGTAATGAATTTTTGGCAATGATGGATATTGCTAAGTCAGATATAAACCTCCGAGAAATCGGAGGTTTTTTGTTAAATGTTTAAGATGGAATTTTAAAATTATAGATTTCTAAATTTTAACATCATTATTGAATATTTTTTTTCGGATTTAATAAAATTTAGCCTAATTTTGAAGTATGCGTAGAATAATGGTCTACTTCCGAAGAGCTCTCAAAAAATCTTTTGACAATATCCGAAACGAACAGTTGAAAAACAATCTTCTTCAGGCGGTTCCTTTTTGGATAGGATCTGTGATTACCGGTTTTTTTGCCGTAATGTATGCTAAAATCTTTGCTTGGGGAGAAAACCTTCTGCATTTTATTCTCAACTGGCACGACTGGATGATTTTCATTATTGCACCGATAGGTTTTGTTCTTTCGTGGTGGCTGGTAAAAGAATTTGCTCCGAATGCTAAAGGAAGCGGTATTCCGCAGGTAATGGCAGCGGTAGAATTGGCAAATCCGAAAGAACACCGTAAGATAAGAAGTCTTCTAAGTTTAAAAATAATTATTTTTAAAATTCTCTCATCAGTAGTTTTGGTGATTGGTGGGGGTGCAGTCGGAAGAGAAGGTCCTACCATTCAGATTGCAGGCTCCATATTCAGGAAAGTAAATGAGTATCTTCCCGACTGGTGGCCCAAGATTTCAAAGAAAAACATGATTATGACCGGAGCTGCAGCCGGATTAGCAGCAGCTTTCAATACTCCATTAGGAGGAATTGTTTTTGCGGTGGAAGAACTTTCAAAAACACATATCAATTATTTTAAAACAGCATTATTTACCGCAGTTATTATTGCTGGTCTTACAGCACAGACTTTGGCCGGATCATATCTTTATTTAGGATATCCCAAAACCAATGACGTATCTTTAATGGTGATGTTTCCAATAATTTTGGTGGCAGGAGTTGCCGGGATTTTAGCCAGTCAGCTTTCCGTTATTATGCTTAGAATAAATCACTGGAAAAAAAGAAAACTGAAAACAGATCGTTCAAATATACTTTTTCTGATTGGCTGTGCTTTAATTATTGCCTGTATTTCGTTTTTTATCAGCCGCGAGATTCTCGGATCTGGAAAAGAAATCATGGAACGTGTGCTTTTTACTCAGGATAAGCACGAAGCATGGTATGTTCCTGTCTTAAGAATGTTTGGGCCGGCTTTATCATTTACTTCTGGCGGAGCAGGAGGTATTTTTGCACCGGCTCTTACTGCGGGAGCAAGTATTGGTTCTGTAATTTCGGGTATAATTCACTTAACACCAAACGAAACTAACGTTGTTGTTTTAGGTGGAATGGTCGCTTTTCTTACAGGAATAACGAGAGCTCCGTTTACATCAGCAATTATTGTTCTGGAAATGACAGACCGCCATTCGCTTATTTTTCATCTGATGCTTGCAGGAATGATTTCTTCAATCTTTTCTATTCTGGTCAGCAGACATTCGCTTTATGATGTTTTGAAAGGTAATTTTCTTTCTGAACTGAGAAGTGAGACAAAATCTTAAAATTCAAATTCAATTCCACCTATATAAGTCAAAGAAAAATTATCGTTTTCTACTGATTTTGGCTGTGGAATTTGCCCGTGACTTACGAAGATCAGAGAATTTACTTCAAATTGCAGATTCATTTCATTTATTCGGTTGACAAGAACAGGAAGCCATTGCTCGGCAAAAGAATATTCTGCAAAATGCTGGATGCTGTTTTCAAAACCGTATTCCAGAAAATCCTGATCAAACCATACGGTATCCTGAGATTCTGCAAATTTTGAAACATAGCTGTCATCAGATTCTTCGTTGATGTAATAGTTTTCATCTTCTTCTACAAATTGGTAAAAATCATCTTCACTTGTGAAGTCTCCTACCCAAAAATCTAAAATCTGCTTGTTCATTGTCTTTATTTGAAAGTTCAAAGGTAATATTTTAGGGTGATAAATATCTAATCGAGATTTAACATATTTGCTTATATTTGATCTATTAGCATAGAATAAACTTCGCAGCTTACGATAAGTTTAAGATTTGTATAAAACACCAATGAAAATCAATAATATAATTTAAGATAATCAATCTCAATATGAAAAAACTCAATATCGCAGCGCTTGCATTTTCAGGTGTTGTATTTTTAAATTCTTGCGGAACGGCTAAACAAGCTGCTGAAAAACCTGAAGTAACAATTGATTTAGTCCGTGCAGAACCGGTAAAAAATGCTGAACAAAAAGAAGAAGGTCTGAATCTTGCTTACATGGATAAAACTGTTCGTCCGCAGGATGATTTCTTCAATTATGTAAACGGAAACTGGATCAAAACCACGCAAATCCCTTCAGATAAAGCAAGTTGGGGTTCTTTCAATGCTTTACGGGAGAATGTAGATGATGCTTCTTTAGGTATTTTGAATAAAATTTTAAACAAAAACTACGCAGAAGGTACAGAAGGTCAGAAAATTCAGAATCTTTATGCATCTTTTATGGATGTAGAAAAGCGAAATGCGCAAGGGATTGCACCTATTAAGTCTGATTTGGCTAAAATTGATGCTATCAAAAATGTAAATGATCTGCAGAAATATCTGTTAGAAGCCACAAAGCTCGGCGATAATTCTTTCTATGGATGGCGGGTAGGTGCGGATCTGAAAAACTCTAAAATGAATGCTGTTTATCTTGGCGGACCAGATTTGGGACTGGGAAGAGATTATTATCAGAAAGTTAATGAAGCCAATACTAAAACTTTAGCAGAATATCAGAATTATGTGTCAAAACTGTTCAGCGTTTTAGGGTATAAAAATTCTGATCAGGCAGCAAAAAATGTAGTTGATTTTGAAAAGCAGCTGGCTAATAATCTTTTAACACTTGAGCAGAACAGAGATGCCAATTTAAGATACAATCCTAAAAATGTTTCGGAGCTTTCAGGTTTGGTAAAGAATGTCAATCTTTCAAAGTATCTTACCGAAGCTGGTGTCAATACAGATAAGGTGATTATCGGTGAGCTGAAATATTATCAGAATATGGATCAGTTCATCAACCAGAAAAATCTTTCTTTGCTGAAAGATTACCTTAAATACCATGTCATCAATGGAAATGCAAGCTATCTTGGAGATAATCTCGACAATATTCGTTTCGATTTTTATTCTAAATATTTGCAGGGGCAAAAAGAGCAGCGTGCGATGGATAAAAGAGGTCTTGCTTTGGTAAACGGAGTTTTAGGTGAAGCGTTTGGAAAGCTGTATGTGGATGAGTATTTTAGCCCAGAATCTAAGAAACAGATGGAAATGTATATAGATTACATTTTAAAATCTTTCAAAAATCACATTGATGAGATGGATTGGATGTCTCCTGAAACCAAAGTAAAAGCGCAGGAAAAACTTTCTAAGTTTTCAGTAAAAATTGCATATCCTGATCAATGGAAAGACTATTCTAAGTTAAAAGTGGGATCTCCTTCTCAGGGAGCAACATTATATTCTAATCTGCAGAATGTTTCAGCATGGCAATACCAGAAAAGTCTGGAAAAGGTTGGCAAACCGGTTGATAAAACAGAATGGGGAATGTCTCCTCAAACCGTTAATGCATACTACAGTGGATCAAACAACGAGATTGTTTTTCCTGCAGCAATTCTTCAGCCTCCTTTTTACAACCCTAAAGCTGATGCAGCAGTAAATTTTGGAGGAATTGGTGCTGTTATAGGACATGAAATTTCACATGGTTTTGATGACAGCGGTTCAAGATTCGATGGTGATGGTAACTTAAATAACTGGTGGACAGAACAGGATCGTAAAAATTTTGATGCAAAAGTAGGTCAGTTGGCTGCACAGTACGACGCATACGAGCCTGTAAAAGGAAGTTTTGTCAACGGAAAGTTTACAAGCGGAGAAAATATCGGAGATCTGGGTGGAGTAGCAGTTGCTTATGATGCACTTCAAATGTATCTTAAAGATCATGGAAATCCGGGATTGATAAGCGGTTATACACAGGATCAGCGTTTTTTTATGAGTTGGGCAACAGTATGGAGAACAAAATCTACAGATCAGTATATGATGAATCAGGTAAAGACAGATCCGCATTCACCGGGATACTTCAGAGCTTTTGGTCCATTGGTTAATCAGGATTCATTTATGAAAGCTTTTGATATAAAACCGGGCGATAAATTGTACAAAGCACCGGCAGAAAGAATAAAAATCTGGTAATTGTTTAGAAAGCACGTTTTTTAGCGTGCTTTTTTATTTTCAGATTCAAAACACTGAAAACAATATTTATCTTTGTTGCAAATAATAACTTTCTTCATTTTAAATTGAAAAATAATAACTCAGATTTTCTTCATTTAGGAAACAAGCTCCTCCAGTGGTATTCTCAAAATGCACGTGATCTGCCTTTCAGAAAAACAAAAGATCCTTATAAAATCTGGATTTGTGAAATTGTTTTCCAGCAGACAAGAATTTCGCAGGGATTGAATCATTATAATAATTTTGTGAAAAGATTTCCTGATGTGAAAACTTTGGCAGAAGCTTCTGAAGATGAGGTTTTATTGCACTGGAAAGGTTTGGGATACTACTCAAGAGCGATTAATATTCACAAAGCTGCAAAACAGATCATGTCAGATTACAATGGGATTTTTCCTTCTGAGTATGACGAAATTTTACAACTAAAAGGAGTGGGTAAATATACTGCAGCTGCAATTTCAAGTATTTGCTTTCATGGAAAAATGCCTGCGGTAGATGGTAACTTTTACAGAGTTTTGAGCCGTGTTTTTGCTGATGATTTTGATATTTCATCATCCAGAGCTTTTGCGTATTTTTCAGAATTGTCCCACCTTATTATGCCGGATAATGTTGGAGATTTTAATCAGGCAATGATGGATTTGGGATCGGAGATCTGCAAACCACGAAATCCTGTATGTTTAGAATGTCCTCTTAACAAAGACTGTCTTGCTTTTTCTTTGAATAAAACGAATGAATTTCCGGTTAAGACCAAAAAGGTAAAAGCAGAGAATTTGGATCTGAGCTATTTTTTTGTTCACAGAAACGGAAATTTTTTAATTCAGCAGAGAAAAGATGATTTTATCTGGAAAAAATTATTTGAATTTCCTAATTCAATTCCCGAAGCTTTGAAGCCGTTTAACAAAGGAAGTAAAACCTTACAGCACAAGCTTACACACAAAAATTTAACGATAGAAGTACATGATATTGAAATTTCTTCCGAAGAGGTTTGGAATGATTTTACATCAAAAAATGAATATCTTATCACTAACTTTGAATCATCATTAATGAGATCTTTTCCGAAACCATTAGAAAATTATCTACAAGACCGGTTGAAAAAGTGAAATTTAAAGTGCATTCTCTGCAAAGTCAAATCTAATTTGTATTTTTGCCAAATGATAAAAAAGGTCATTTTTATTTTTGTTTCGCTGATGATAATTTCCTGCGGTAAGGAGGCATCACCAAAGCCTTACGGTGAGCTCAGATTAGAATATCCTGCACCAAAATATAAGAAGTTTGAGCCCAACTGTATGTATTCCTTCGAAATTTCAGATTTCGCTAAAATTTATGATGCTAAAAAACCTTGCTGGTATTATCTGAATTATCCTAAAATGAAAGCTAAGATCTTTCTTACATATTATCCCATCAATAACGATTTTGCACAGCAGATTCAGGAAACTGAAAAAATGGTGTATAAGCATACCATAAAAGCCAGCTCAATTGATACAAAATCTTTTGAATATCCTGAAAAGAAAGTCTTTGGCAATTTTTACGAACTGAAAGGTCAGGCTGCATCAAACCTGCAGTTTTACGCAACAGACAGCACAAAACATTTTGTTACCGGTTATCTGTACTTCAATTCAAGACCGAAACCCGATTCTCTTGCTCCTGCGGTAGATTATATCAAAAGAGATGTAATGCATCTTCTGGACACATTTGAATGGAAAAAATAAACTTTAAAAAATACAATAGATAATTATATGAAACTATTAGTCGTAGGAAGCGTGGCATTTGATGCAATTGAGACGCCGTTTGGTAAAACAGATAAAATTTTGGGCGGAGCCGCTACTTATATCGGGATTACATCTTCGATTCTTGGAGTAGACTCAGGAATTGTTTCTGTAGTGGGAGGCGATTTTCCTCAGGAGCATCTTGATATGTTTACCAGCAGAAATGTAAATATTGAAGGAATTGAAATTGTAAAAGAAGGAAAAACTTTTTTCTGGGCGGGAAAATATCATAATGATCTTAATACGAGAGATACTTTGGTAACCGAAGTTAATGTATTGGAGAATTTTGATCCTAAAATTCCGGATTCAATGCAGGATGCAGAGATTTTACTCTTAGGAAATCTTCATCCGGGAGTACAGCTTTCTGTATTGGAAAAAATGAACAACCGTCCCAAGCTGGTTATTTTGGATACAATGAATTTCTGGATGGATTCTGCAATGGATATTCTTGAGCAGATGATTGCCAAAACTGATGTAATCAGCATTAATGATGAAGAAGCGAGACAGCTTTCAGGAGAATATTCTTTGGTAAAAGCTGCTAAAAAAATCCATGAAATGGGTCCTCAGTTTGTAATCATTAAGAAAGGGGAGCATGGCGCGCTTTTATTTCATGATAACAAAATTTTTGCAATTCCTGCGCTGCCTTTGGAAGAAGTTTTTGACCCGACAGGAGCAGGAGATACTTTTGCCGGAGGTTTTGCAGCTTATCTTGCCAAAAAAGGAACATTCGATTTTGATACCATGAAGTCTGCATTGATCGTAGGTTCTGCAATGGCATCATTTACTGTAGAAAAATTTGGTACCGAAAGATTGGAAGAAGTAAAGGAGGCAGATATTCAAAACAGGTTGAAGCAATTTAAGGAATTGACAACTTTTAATGTAGAACTTCAGTAATATTCTTTTTTTAAGAAATATTTATAATAAAAAATTGAGTGCAATTCGTTAAGAATTATAAATTTGCAACTTGTTTAAAAATTTAAAATGGTAAATAAACTAAAAATCACTTTTCTTCTGGGAGTATTGGTGATGTTTTTTTCAGGAAACATCAATGCTCAGCTTAAAAAAGGACAGTTGGTAGATGGTATCGCAGCGGTAATTGGTGACGAAATCGTGCTGGAATCTGATGTTGAAGAACAGATCAATTACGGAAAGCAGCAAGGGGTTGCTGTTACCAACAGATGTGAGTTTTTGGAAAACCTAATCAATAATAAGCTTTTGGTATACGAAGCCAAGAGAGATACTCTTATCGAAAACCGTTCGGCAATGATCAAAGAGCAGGTAAATGCAAAATACAATCAATTGCTTTCTCAGTTTCCGGATGAAAAATCAATGCTTGCAGCTTACAAATTCAGAAACCAGTATGAATTGAAAAATGCCATCGAAAAAATTGATACCGATCAGTATTACGGGCAGGCAAAATTTCAAAGAATCACCGAAAAAGCGGACGTTACACCAAACGAAGTGACAGATTTTTATAATTTATACAAATCTCAGCTTCCGGAAATCAAAGATGAGATTTCTCTTTCCCAGATTATGATGTATCCTAAACTTACGGAAGCTCATAAAGATGAATTGATCAACAAGCTTAAAAAAATAAAAGCAGATATTGAAGGAGGCGAAACTTTTGAAAGCCAGGCAAGAATTTATTCTGAAGATGAAGGTTCTGCGGCAAACGGAGGTTTGTACAAAAATATCAATAAAGGTCAGATGGTAAAACCATTTGAAGCAGCAGCTCTCAATTTGCAGGAAGGTGAAATTTCAGATCCGGTAGAATCAGAATTTGGGTATCACATTATTCAGCTTGTGAAAAAATCAGGTAAGAATTATGATGCAAGACATATTCTGCTGAAAGCAATTCCTACAGAATCAGAAATGATGACTGCAAGGAAAAAATTAGACAGTATCAAAGGTCTGATTTTGGCAGAGAAAATCACTTTTAAAGATGCTGCTTTCAAGTTTTCAGATGATAAAAGAACCAAATTTAATGCAGGAGTTATTACAGGAAATGATGGTTCAAACAAAATCGAAAGAGAAAATGTTTCGGGAATAATCAGTTACGAACTTGCGGGTTTAAATAAAGGAGATATTACAAATGCTTTTGATGATGTTGCAGACAGAGACAGAAAAGTAGTAAAAATCATTAAAATTGAAGATGTGATCCCCGCTCATCAGATAAAACTGGAAACCGATTACGACAGAATCAAACAAATGGCGCTCAATAAAAGGAAAAACGAAATGGTAGAAAAGTTTGTCAATTCCAGACTTCCTGCAACATTCATTTCCATAGATGGCAGATATGACAACTGTGATTTCAGAGCCAATTGGAAAAAAGATTCAATCAAAAAATAAAAAATTAACCTTCAGTTTTCTGGAGGTTTTTTTTGTAGCTGTACACATCATCTTAATGACTCTTTGTGTTTTCAAATCAAGTCGATTTCATATATTTGCTCATTATTCAACTTATGGAGGCAACACAAGATAAAAGGCTTTTTCTCATTGATGCGTATGCAATGATTTTCAGAGGATATTATGCATTGATTAGAAGTCCAAGAATTACCAGTACAGGAATTGATACATCAGCAATCTTCGGGTTTACTAATTCTTTGATAGAATTAATAAGAAGAGAAAGACCTACGCATTTGGCAGTAGTTTTTGATGTTGGTGAAGCAAGTGTACGTACGAATGATTACGTTGAATATAAAGCCAACAGAAGTGAAACACCGGAAGCCATAACAATTGCTCTTCCTTATATTAAAAGAATTTTGGAAGCCATGCATATTCCGCATTTGGGAGTTACAGGCTACGAAGCAGATGACGTTATAGGAACGATTGCCTGCAAAGCCGAAAAAGAAGGTTATACAACTTTTATGGTAACGCCTGACAAAGATTTTGCCCAGTTGGTTACGGATAAAATTAAGATTTATAAACCCGGTTTAAAAGGAGGTGATATAGAAATTTTAGGCGTTGATGAAGTGAAAGCTAAATACGAAATTGAAGATCCGAAACAGGTCATTGATTTCTTAGCCATGATGGGAGATGCTGTTGATAATATTCCCGGATTGGAAGGCGTTGGCGAAAAAACCGCTATGAAATTTCTCAAAGAATTTGGAAGTATTGAAAATCTTTTAGCTAATACACACCAGCTTAAAGGTAAATTGAAAGAGAAAGTAGAAGCATCTGCTGAACGTGGAATTTTATCTAAAAAACTGGCTACTATTATCTGTGACGCCCCAATTGAATTTCATCAGGAACAGTATGATCTAGAAACTCCTGATTTTGAAAAAGTAAAAGAAGTTTTTGATGAAATAGAGTTCAGAAGACTATATGAAAATCTGTACCGTGCTTTTGCTCCGGCTGAAACCAATACTGCAAAATTGGAAGGAAATCATGAAAAAGAGAAGCAGACTCCACAGCAGAAAGTTGCAGCAAATGTTGGTCAGTTAGATCTTTTTGCTACCTATGAAGAACTTGATCAGGCAACTTCAACGAAATCAACTATTGAGGATAACGATCATCTGTACCAGTTTATAAACAATCCGAAAGCACAGAAAATTTTAGTTCAGAATTTGTTGCTCCAAAAAGCGGTATGTTTTGATACAGAAACTACTTCGCTCAACGAAATGGAGGCCGAATTAGTAGGAATGAGCTTCTCCTATAAAAAAGGTTTGGCTTATTATGTCCCGCTTTCTGAAGATCAGGGTGAAGTTTTGCAGACTTTGGAAATTTTCAGACCATTTTTCGAGAAAGAAGATGTAATCAAAATTGCTCATAACCTTAAATATGATTATAAAATTCTTCAGCAATACAACATTACCGTTAAGGGAGCAATGTTTGATACCATGATTGCCCATTATCTTCTCAATCCGGACGGAAGACACGGAATGGACTATCTTTCTGAGGTTTATCTTGGATATAAACCGGTTTCAATTGAGACGATTATCGGAAAGAAAGGAAAGAAGCAGGGTAATTTCAGAGATGCTGATCTTAGAACACAGACTGATTACGCAGCAGAAGATGCTGATGTAACTTTTCAGTTGTATGAATTGTTTGCACCGCAGCTTAAGAAAGAAAACCTTGAAGATTTATTCTTCAAAATAGAAATGCCGCTGATGGAAGTTCTGGCTAAAATGGAATTGGCTGGAATTTCTCTTGACGAAAAGTGGCTGGCTCAGGAAAGTATTGATCTGGAGAACGATTTAAGACAGCTGGAATCAAAAATTTTTGAAATTTCGGGCGAAGAATTTAATATGAATTCTCCAAGACAGTTGGGAGAGATTTTGTTTGAAAAAATGCAGCTTGATCCTAAAGCAAAGAAAACAAAAACCGGTCAATATGCAACTTCTGAAGACATATTGCAGAAACTGGCTTCAAAACATGAAATCATTCAGCATATTTTAGAATATAGAACATATCAAAAGTTGAAATCTACCTATGTAGATGCATTGCCGTCACAGATTGATAAAGATGATAACCGCGTTCATACCAACTTTTCACAGACAACGGCTGCAACAGGTCGTCTGGCGAGTGTAAATCCGAATTTACAGAATATTCCGATTCGTACTTTAAGAGGACAGCAGATTCGTGGCGCATTTGTTTCCGGTGAAGGAAAGAAAATCATTTCAGCCGATTATTCTCAGATTGAACTTCGCTTAATTGCTGAAATTTCTGGTGAAGATAATATGATTAAGGCTTTTCAGAACGGAGAAGATATTCACGCTTCTACAGCAGCAAAATTATTCAAAATTCCGTTGGAAGAAGTGTCTAAAACGCAGAGAAGTCAGGCAAAAACGGTCAACTTCGGAATTATTTACGGGCAGGGTGCTTTTGCTTTAGCCGAGCAGACCGGACTTTCAAGAACGGAAGCAAAGCAGATGATCGAAGCTTATTTTGAAACCTATCCGAAACTGAAAGCGTATATGTCTGAACAGGTCGCTAAAGCACGTGAACTGGGATATGTGGAGACCATTTTAGGCAGAAAACGTCATTTGAAAGATATTAATTCCGGAAATTTTGTGGTAAGAGGTCATGCAGAACGAAATGCTGTTAATGCTCCGGTTCAGGGAAGTGCGGCAGATGTAGTAAAAATTGCAATGATTAGAATAGATAAACAACTTCAAGCGCAGAATCTTCAAACCAAAATGCTGCTTCAGGTACACGACGAATTATTGTTTGAATCTCCTGTTGAAGAAGTAGAAACTGCTACACAGCTCATCAAAAAAGAAATGGAATCGGCTATTGAAACAAAGGTTCCGCTATTGGTTGAAGTGGGTGTAGGAGACAACTGGCTGGAAGCGCATTAAAACTAGTTTAAAAATTTGGAGATTTGATGTAAATCCAATTGTATTAAATATACAAAATCATATCAGCAAAAGTCATGGAACGCTAAGTGAAAATCTATGTTTGTTTTTATTAAATAACACAAGTTTTTCAGTTCCGCATAAAAACACTAATTTAAGACCTTAAAATTTTATACTTAAAATGATAGATAAAAGAGTAAAAAATGCCAAAGAAGCCATCGAAGGAATTCAGGATGGGATGACTTTAATGTTGGGCGGTTTCGGTCTTTGCGGAATTCCGGAAAATTCAATCAATGCTTTGGTAGAAAGTGATGTAAAAGATCTTACCTGTATTTCAAACAACGCAGGAGTAGATGATTTCGGATTGGGATTATTGTTACAGAAAAAGCAGATCAAAAAAATGATTTCTTCTTACGTTGGAGAAAATGCTGAATTCGAACGACAGATGCTTTCGGGAGAATTGGAAGTGGAATTAACACCACAGGGAACACTTGCCGAAAAATGCAGAGCTGCACAAGCAGGAATCCCGGCTTTTTATACACCTGCAGGTTTCGGAACTGAAGTAGCAGAAGGAAAAGAGGTGAAAGATTTCAAAGGAAAACCACATATTTTGGAACATGCATTTGAGGCAGATTATTCTATCGTGAAAGCTTGGAAAGGTGATCATGCAGGAAACCTTATTTTCAAAGGATCTGCAAGAAATTTTAATCATCCTATGGCAGGAGCGGGTAAAATTACCATTGCTGAAGTAGAAGAATTGGTTGCTCCGGGAGAATTAGATCCCAATCAGATTCATATTCCAGGAATTATGATTCAAAGAATCTTTCAGGGAGAAAAGTTTGAAAAAAGAATCGAACAGCGAACTGTGAGAAAAAAGATATAAAAATTATCTACAAAAAGGGATAATTATCTTTTGGGACCTCTGCTGAGTGGAACGCCTTCGCGAACTTGTAAAAAGGGGTGATATTTAAAAAAGATCTTTGCGCCTTTTGCGTTTAAAAAAAAGATGGTAGTCAATTTTCAAGTTGCTACATCAACAAATTTTCAAATTAAAACATATGTTAAGTAAAGAAGATATAGCAAAACGTATTTCCAGAGAAGTAAAAGACGGATATTACGTTAATTTAGGAATCGGAATTCCAACTTTGGTTGCCAATTATGTCCCTCAAAATCTCAA
This sequence comes from Chryseobacterium binzhouense, assembly GCF_007474545.1. Lineage (GTDB taxonomy): Bacteria > Bacteroidota > Bacteroidia > Flavobacteriales > Weeksellaceae > Chryseobacterium > Chryseobacterium binzhouense. The sequence goes on along the minus strand of NZ_VKOG01000003.1, from coordinate 408,651 downwards.
TGTAGAATTTCAGAGTGAAAACGGCGTTTTGGGAATGGGACCTTTCCCTTTTGAAGGGGAAGAAGATGCAGATGTTATCAATGCCGGAAAACAGACCATTACCATTTTAGATGGCGGTTCATTTTTTGATTCGGCTTTCAGTTTTGGGATGATCAGAAGTCAGAAAGTTGATCTTACAATTCTCGGAGCCATGGAAGTTTCAGAAAACGGAGACATTGCCAACTGGAAAATCCCAGGCAAAATGGTAAAAGGAATGGGTGGTGCAATGGATTTGGTAGCTTCTGCAGAAAATATTATCGTAGCGATGATGCACGTTAATAAAGCAGGAGAAAGTAAAATTCTGAAAAAATGTACACTTCCTTTAACGGGCGTAAACTGTGTAAAAAGAGTCGTAACCGAATTAGCAGTTTTGGATGTAACACCTGCAGGTTTCAAGCTTATTGAAAGAGCTCCCGGAGTTTCCGTAGAACACATCATCAAATCCACCGAAGCCGATCTCATCATTGAAGGAGAAATCCCTGAAATGCAATTCTAAATAAAACAAAACCTTGTCACACCGACAAGGTTTTTTGCTTTTTGTACACGATTATAACCGACTTAGGGAACGGAGGCGTTAAGAAAATCTTTAAAAAATCCGTTAAGAAAAATCTATTGTTTGAAGCGCGAGAAAAAATCGGTCTTCAATAAATCAATCTACAATCCGCGCAAGTTTAGATTTTTTAGGAATTACTGAAGATTTTTAGCTTAGGTTTCCAAGTCTTGAACTTTTGTTTCTTTTGTTTCAAGACAAAAGAAAAAATTAAAATAAACTTGAATTCGTTTTTGTTAATCATATAAAAAAAACTATTTCCCATCCTGCGCTCCAAAAACCTTCTGCAAAACACTTGTAGTTCTCATTGCAGGTGTATTTCTGATACCGCTTTCTTTTTCGGCAACCATTTTAAAAACACCGTTGATGGTTTCATTGGTCACATATTCATTAAGATCTGTAGAAACAGCTTGTCCTGTTAAAGTATTGTATTTTGAAATTAAATTTGTCCATACTTTATCGGCGCCAACTTTTCCTAAAGAAGCCTTTACTTTTGGCTGAAAAGCAGTAAATAACTGATTTTGGGTTTTTGTCTGAAGATAGCTGGTTGCTGCGTTATTGCTTCCTAATAAAATATTTTTTGCATCCGTAATCGTCATTGAAGTGATTGCCTTAGTGAAAATAGGAGCAGCTTCAACTACGGCATCTTCTGCAGCTCTGTTCAGCAATTTTACACCTTGATCGGCTAGACTTCCCAACCCGAATGCACGGAGTTTGGTGTCAATAACTCTTAATTTTTCAGGCATTAAAATTTTTACGGCTTCATTTTTTAAGAAACCATCTGTTACGCCCAATTTTTTCACACCTTCTGTAACTCCTAGAGACAAAGCTTCCTTCAGACCGGATGATATTTGAGTTGATGTAAGACTTCCAAGGTTAATGGGAGAATTTTTAGCTGGAGTGGTAGCCGTTGTAGTAGTAGAAGTAGTTGTTGTCGTTTTAACAGGTTTATTGAGGTCAACTCCTGTTTGGTTTTTAACGGTAGATTTTATAGCATCAAAAATTTGTGCGTTTGCAGAAACAGAAAATAATAATCCGCCAACTAATAAAATTGTTTTTCTCATCATTTATTTTTTACAAAATTAGATGTTTTATAGCTTTATAAGTTAAATCATTCATTAAATTTTTCAGAAAAGAATTATATTCGCTAAACTCAAATCAAATTCGGAATGCAGCGTTTTTTACTTTTATTTTCAATATTATTTTCGGGAGTATTCTTTTCCCAGACAAAACTCAATCTCATTCCTTATCCTCAGAAAATTGAGTTTCAGGAAGGTGAATTTACTATCCCTAAGAATTTTATATTAGATAAAAATTTACCAAAACAGGAAACAGAATATTTCAAAAAGCATTTAGGTAAGAAAATGAGATTCAAATATGGGAAAAAAGACGATGCTGTTCAATTGATATATTCTCCATTTCCACCTATACTGAGTCATTTACCTTCGAGTAAAATTCAGTCAAAAGAAAGATATTTAATTCATATTACTTCAAAACGGATCACAATTAATTCATATACAGAACAGGGATATTTTTTAGCACTTCAGACATTAATTCAGTTATTTGAGCAATACAAAAATTCAGGGAAAATTCCTGCAATGAAAATTCAGGACGAGCCAAAATTCGCCTGGCGCGGAATGCACTTAGACGTTTCCCGTCATTTTTTTACAGTTGAAGAAGTAAAACAATATCTTGATTATCTCGCTATGTATAAAATGAATACTTTTCATTGGCACTTAACAGACGATCAGGGTTGGAGAATTGAAATTAAAAAATACCCAAAACTTACGCAGGTTGGCTCAAAACGTAAAGAATCCATGATCGGTGCTTATGTTGATAATACTTTTGACGGAAAACCATATGGACCCTATTTTTATACTCAGGAACAGATTAAAGAAGTTGTAAAATATGCCAAAGAACGTCATATTACGGTTGTCCCGGAAATTGAAATGCCGGGTCATGCTTTGGCTGCTTTGTCGGCTTATCCTGAATTGGCTTGTACAAAAGGACCTTTCGAACCGGCTACAAAATGGGGAGTATTTGATGATGTTTTTTGTCCGAAAGATGAAACTTTTACATTTTTAGAAAATGTTTTGGATGAGGTAATGACTCTTTTTCCATCGCAATATATCCACATTGGTGGTGATGAATGCCCGAAAACAAGATGGAAAGAATGTGCGCATTGTCAGGAATTAATCAGAAAAAATAATCTGAAAGATGAACATGGTCTGCAAAGTTATTTTATCCAAAGAATTGAAAAGTATGTCAATTCAAAAGGCAGAAAAATCATTGGTTGGGACGAGATTTTGGAAGGCGGTTTAGCTCCCAATGCTACAGTAATGAGCTGGACGGGTGTAAATGGGGGAATTGAAGCCGCTAAAAGCAATCATTTTGCGGTAATGACTCCTGGTTCTTATTGTTATTTTGATCATTACCAAGGAGATCCTGCAACCGAACCTAATGCTTTCGGAGGATTTACCCCTTTGGATAAAGTCTATTCTTACAATCCTATTCCGACTGAATTGAATGCAGATCAGGCAAAATATATTTTGGGAGTTCAGGCAAATTTATGGACGGAATATATTCTGGATTTTAGGCAGGTTCAATACATGATTTTTCCAAGACTAATGGCGCTTTCGGAAGTTGCATGGGGAACTTCAGATCCAAAAAAATATAAAGAATTTGAAAACAGAGTGGTAGAGCATTTTAAAGTTTTAGATAAAATGAACGTAAACTATGCGAAAAGTATTTACAACATTTCAGGAAAAGTGATTGCTGCAAATAATGGTGTACTTTACGAACTTTCCACTTCACAAAATCCAAGCGGAATAAGATATACTTTGGATGGAACAGATCCGACTGAAAACTCTCAGAGATATGAAAATCCCATTCCTGTTTCAAAATCATTAACGGTGAAATCAGCGTATTTTGAGAATGCAAAATTAAAATCAGCAATTTCTTCACAGTCATTTTCTGTTTCCAAAACAACAGGAAAAAGTATTGTTTTAGAACAACAACCGAGCGAAAATTATTCGTTTGGTGGAGCATTTACTTTAGTTGATGGAATCATTGGGAATAAAAGACAATTGGGAAAAACATGGTTAGGTTTTCAGGGTAAAGATGTTGTAGCAACAATAAATTTCGGACAAAAAACTCAGTTTTCAGAAGTTTATTTTAATACTTTAGACAATAAAGGAAGTTGGATTCATTTAGCAAAATCTGCTCAGGTTTTTGTTTCTGATGACGGTACAGATTTTAAAATGATTAAAGAAATCGGAAAAGATGAAATTCTTTCCTTACAGGGAAAAATAAAATTAAATGTAGGAAATCAAAACTCTAAATATCTTAAAATTAAAATAGAAAATGCAGGAATTATCCCTGCAGGAAATCCCGGAGCAGATTCAAAAGCATGGCTTTTTGTAGATGAAATCGGAGCGAATTAATTTTAACTGAAATCTAAAACTCACAACCTAAAAACTAATATAAAATGTCTTCACGCAGAAAATTTATAAAAAATACAGCATTCATATCTTCAGCATTATTGTTAAATCCTTTGGATTTGATTGCGAAAGATATACCTGAAGATGGTAAGCCGGTAAATAAACCTATTGTACTTTCAACCTGGAATTTTGGTTTAAAAGCCAACGAAGAAGCTTGGGAAATTTTAAAAAAAGGTGGAAGAGCTTTGGATGCAGTAGAGAAAGGTGTACGTTTGGTTGAAAATGATCCGATGGAAAGGAGCGTTGGTTACGGAGGTCGTCCCGACAGAGACGGAAGAGTAACTTTGGATGCATGCATAATGGATGAAAACTACAATATCGGTTCGGTTGCAGCTTTGGAAAATATTAAGAATCCAATTTCTGTAGCAAGAGCCGTGATGGAAAAAACGCCTCACGTGATGCTTGTCGGTGATGGAGCATTGCAGTTTGCCGTTTCTCAGGGGTTTAAAAAAGAAAACATTCTTACTGCAGAATCTGAAAAAGAGTGGAAAGAATGGCTGAAAGACAGCAAATATCAACCGATTGTCAATATTGAAAATCATGATACGATAGGAATGATCGCTTTGGATGCACAGGGAAATCTTTCCGGCGCGTGTACAACCAGCGGAATGGCTTTCAAAATGCACGGAAGAGTAGGAGATTCTCCCATTATTGGTGCAGGTTTGTTTGTTGATAATGAAGTAGGTGCAGCGACGGCAACAGGTCATGGTGAAGAAGTGATCAGAACTGTGGGAACTCATTTGGTGGTTGAATTGATGCGACAAGGTAGAAATCCGCAACAGGCTTGTAAGGAAGCAGTTGATAGAATTGTAAAAATTACTCAAAAAAGAAATAAAAATTTGAAAGATATTCAGGTTGGTTTTATTGCCATCAATAAAAAAGGAGAATATGGTTCATATTGTATTCAGGATGGGTTCAGTTTTGCGGTTTACGACCAGAAAGGAAACCGTCTTGAAAAGCCTGAATTTGCTTTGAAATAGAGTAGAATATAATCAAATTTCAAACCATTAAGTTCTTTAGTTTGTAAGTTTGATTAAGGATTATCTAAAGATAATTACTTAAGCTAGCTGCTAAAATCAGATTTATCTGAGTCTTAAAAATTCGTATAATCTAATTTAGCTTAATGTTTAATTTTATAAATAAATAACCATAATAGATGTTCTTAGAAATTGCCACGTTCGATATTACTTCTGCTGAAATTGCCCTGAATTCTGTTGCCGACAGAATTGAATTTTGTGCAGACATCAGTTTAGGAGGAATTACTCCGAATATTGAAGAATTCAAATATTTAAAAGAGAAATACCTTACACCAATTCATGTGATGATTCGTCCTGTTGGTGGAAATTTTTTGTACAGTAATCAGGAATTTCTGCAGATGCAAAATGATATTCTGGCTTTTTCAAAAGCCAATGCCGATGGTTTTGTATTCGGAATTTTAGATGAAAATCATGAAGTTGATATGGAGAAAAATAAAATTCTTGTTGATCTTGCGAACGGCAAACCCTGTGTTTTTCACAGAGCAATAGACAGAACCAGAAATATTTTTGAGTCAACAGAAAAAATCATTGAATTGGGTTTTAAAGAAATTCTTACTTCAGGCGGAAAAAATTCTGCTTTAGAAGGAATAGAAAATTTAAAAAAAATGGTTGAAGATTATTCGGATGACATTAGAATATTAATCGGAGGTGGTGTTCGTTCCGTAAATATTGCAGATTTAAAAAATATAACGAAAGGAAATTATTTTCATTCTTCGGCGGTTCTGCCTTATGAAAGTTTTGCGAGTGCAGAAGAGATTAAAAATCTCAAATTTAATTTTTAAAGAATTGATTTTAAACGCAAAGTTTAATAAAAACATTCAAAACTGAGGAGCAAAGAATCATCAATAAATTGATTTAAGGCGCATGTGTTTTCACGCTTAAGCAACTTGTTTGCTATTCTTTGCATCTTAAAATGTTAAATAAAAAAATGATCTTTGCGTTAAAAAGTAGCATTTAAACGCAAAATTTAATAAAAACATTCAAAACTTAAGGAGCAAAGAATAATCAATAAATTGATTTAAGCGCATGTATATTTACACTTTAAGCAACTTGTTTGCTATTCTTTGCATCTTAAAATGTTAAATAAAAAAAATGATCTTTGCGTTACAAAGTAGCATTTAAACGCAAAGTTTAATAAAAACATTCAAAACTTAAGGAGCAAAGAATAATCAATAAATTGATTTAAGCCGCATGTGTTTTCACGCTTAAGCAACTTGTTTGCTATTCTTTGCATCTTAAAATGTTAAATAAAAAAAATGATCTTTGCGTTACAAAGTAGCATTTAAACGCAAAGCTTAATAAAAATATTCAAAACTTAAGGAGCAAAGAATAATCAATAAATTGATTTAAGCGCATGTATATTCAAGCTTAAGCAACTTGTTTGCTATTCTTTGCTTCTGAAAATAATCATAATGAGTTAAACTTTGCGTTTATTAAAAATAGCATTAATTAAACACGCTTAGCTTAATCTTAGGTAAATATTAAGCACAAACACAAACACAAATGACAGAAAACGAATTATCTTATAAAATTATTGGTGCAGCATTAGAAGTACACAAAACAATCGGAGTTGGTTTATTAGAAAATGCTTATGAGATTGCTTTAGCATACGAATTGAAAAAACTAGGTTTAAAAGTTGAAAATCAAATTTCACTGCCCTTGAAATATAAAGAAGTATCTATTGATAATGCTTACAGAATAGATTTGATTGTAGAGAATAAAGTGATTATTGAAATAAAATCAGTTTTAGATATTCATCCTATATTTTACTCTCAGGTTTTGACTTATTTAAAGCTGACCAATATCAGACTTGGGCTTCTAATTAATTTTAATTCACCTTTAATCAAAGACGGAATACATAGAATTGTAAATAAATTATAATGAAAAAAACTCTATTTTTTCTTTTTTGTCTTATTCAAAATATAATATTAGCTCAATCTTCTGAGCGGAATTTATCTTCTGAAAAATGGCAGTTTAAAAATGCAAAAGATCAAAAATGGCTTACTGCAACAGTTCCGGGGACGGTTCATTTAGATTTGATGAATAACAAGATCATTCCTGATCCTTTCAAAGATGAAAACGAGAAAAAAGTTCAGTGGATTGAAAGTGAAAATTGGGATTATCAGACTACATTTAAAATTTTATCTAAAGAATTAGAGAATCAGAATATTGATTTGGTTTTTAATGGTTTAGATACTTTTTCGGATATTTATTTAAATGGAAAATTGCTGCAATCAACGGATAATATGTTCAGAAAATGGATAATTCCTGTGAAGCAGAATTTAAAAATTGGAGATAATTTATTACAAATTAAATTCAAATCTGCGGTAAACGTTGGAAAAGATTTAGCACAAAAAGTTCCTTTCACCACACCAGAATCTCCGAGGAGTTTTGTACGGAAAGCGCAGTATCAGTTTGGCTGGGATTGGGGACCGAGATTGGTTACTGCAGGAATCTGGAAAGATGTAAAGTTGAATTTCTGGAATAACGCCAAATTTGAAAATATAAAAATCGAGCAAAAAAATTTAACAAAGAAAAAAGCAGATTTGAATATTCATGCAGAAATATTTGCAGAGATAGAAGGGAAATACAATTTTTTAATTGAAGATAAAAGTCATAATATTTATTTAAAAAAAGGTTTGAATAAAATTTCAATTCCGTTTACCATTGAAAATCCACATTTCTGGCAACCCAACGGATGGGGAAAAGCACATATTTATCTGCTTAAATTTTCTTTAAAAGACGGGTCGAATATAATCAGTAAAAAAGAAGAAAGAATAGGTCTGCGAACGGTGGAGTTAATTCAGGAAAAAGACGAAAAAGGAAAATCATTTTATTTTAAAGTTAATGGAAATCCATTATATGCAAAAGGAGTGAATTGGATTCCCGGTGACAACTTTTTGCCCAGAATGACAAAGGAAAAGTACCATAAACTGATCAAAGACTGTAAAGAAGCCAATATGAATATGATTCGTGTTTGGGGTGGCGGAATTTACGAAGATGATGAATTTTATAAAGCCTGCGACCAAAATGGAATTCTTGTGTGGCAGGATTTTATGTTTGCGGGAAGTTTTTATCCGGCTGATGAAAATTTTCAGAAAAATGTAGAAGTGGAAGTCAAAGATCAGATCGAAAGATTACAAAATCATCCTTCTCTGGCTTTATGGTGCGGAAATAACGAAATTGATAAAGCAATTGTCAATTGGGGATATCAGAAGCAATTCAAATATTCAAAAGAAGATTCTTTGCAGGTTTGGAAAGATTATAAAACCATTTTTCATGAAGTTATCCCTAATGCAATAAAAAAATATGCAACCGCAGATAAACAAATCTATTGGGAAAGTTCGCCTTCAATCGGATGGGGACACAAAGAAAGCCTTACTGAAGGCGATTCTCATTATTGGGGAGTTTGGTGGGGAGAAGAACCTTTTGAAATTTACAACAAAAAAGTTCCAAGGTTTGCTTCTGAATACGGATTTCAGGGAATGCCAACTTTAGAGACCACAAAATCTATGTTTTCTCGGAAACCAGATTTAAGTTTAGAAAATTCAACCATAAAAGCTCATGAAAAACATTCCAGAGGTTGGGAAATTATTCAGAAATATATGGAAAGGGATTATAAAGTTCCGACTGATTTTGTAAAATACAATTATATTTCCCAATTACTTCAGGCTCGTGGAATGCAGATTGCCATTGAAGCACACCGCCGTGCAAAACCTTACAATATGGGAACTTTATATTGGCAGCTGAATGATTGTTGGCCAGTTGTTTCGTGGTCGTCCATAGATTATTTGGGAAACTGGAAGGCACTGCATTATCAGGTGAAGAGAAGTTTTGAAAATCAGGTAATTCTGACGGAAGAAAAAAACGGAATTCTGAATTTTTATGGAATTAATGATGGTTTGGAAAACTTTGAAGATGTACAATTGGAATTTGAAGTGAACAATTTTAAGGGTGAAAATTTTCTTACTGCGGTTTCCAATCAGAAACAAAAATTAGGTCAGGTAGTGAAGTTTGATTCCTCATCGCTTGCTAAATTGACAGGTGATTCAGATAAAAACGAATTATATTTAAATTTAATTCTCAGAGGAAAAGATGAAAAAATCATAGCCGAAAGCAATTATTTCTTCTCAAAGCCGAAAGATTTAAAACTCACAAAACCCAATATTAAAATCAGGAAAATATCATCCACAGAAATCGAAATTTCAACTGACGTTCTGGCAAAAGATGTTTACTTAATAGGAGAAACTCATTTCAGCGATAATTTCTTTGATCTGTTGCCAAAAACTTCCAGAAGAATCAAATTATCTGAACCATCAAAAAATATTGAAGTGATGAGTTTATGGGATACGATTTATGAATAAAAAGACCGATCCCATACAGACCGGCCAATTTCAAAATTATTTATCTACCTCTACATATTTTTATGTCTGAACTTCCTCATCATTATTAGCATAACGTATAAATTTTATTTTTATTTAAAAAATTTTAAATTTTTTTATACAACTAAAATACTACTGACAAACTGTTGTCATCAACTGCTCTTACCTTTGTTTTAACATTAACAAATAAAACAAAATTATGACAACAACAACAAAAATCCAACAGTTTATCTCTTCGGCACAATTACTGGAACACTGGCAAGGTCACAGAAATCTTACAAGAAGAGTTATTGAGATATTCCCTGAAAAAGAATTGTTTGAATTTTCGGTAGGTGGAATGAGACCGTTCGCAAAATTGGTAGTGGAACTTATCAGTATTGCAGGTCCTGCTTTGAAAGGAATTGTAAATCATCAGATTGAAGAATTTTCTGAAGAAGAATTTAAACCTAAAACCAAAGAAGAAATCCTTGCAAAATGGGATGAAGAAACTGAAGTGATTAATCATTATTTTAATCAGATTTCTGAGGAGAGATTTCAGGAAACATTCAATCTTTTTGGGCAGTACGAATTTCCTGTGTATCAGAATATTCTATATTTTGTTGATAATGAAATACATCACCGCGGACAAGGTTATGTTTATTTAAGAGCTTTAGGAATAGAGCCACCTTTCTTCTGGGAAAGATTTTAAATTTTCCCACCTGTTTTACGGTAATTTAGATTATCTCTCACAGATTTTGATGTTGAAACACATTTAAAATCTGTGAGAGATTTTTATTGGAAATTCTTAGAAATTTTCTGAATCAGTTCTTTCATCTTAATTTTTAAAGTTTCCGGTTCTATAACTTCGGCATAATCAGCGAAAGTAATCAGCCACCGCGGAAATCCTTCATCAATCCATTCTGTTTCAAAGGTCAGTTCAAAACCATTTTCTGTCTCTGTTTCTTTAATTAGACCATAATAGATTTTAGAATTTCCTAAATGTCCCATAATTTTTTTATCAACCAGAATTCGTACGAATGTTTTATTTCCATTGGGATTTTTACGGTAGTCGTTAATCTGTCCGTATTCCTGTAGAAAAGGAGTTTGTGTTTTTGTTAATTTTAAAATCCGGTCAATCCTAAATTGCCTGAAATCGTTTCTCAAAGTGCAATACGCAATAATGTACCAATAATTGAATTCAAAAAATACACCCACCACTTCAATCGTTCTGGTAGAAATTTCATCGTTTACTGTTTTATAGTCAATCTTTAGCTGAACTTTTTCTGCAATACTTTCCAAAATAGTCGGAATAATATTTTTAATCTTATCCTCAGTTTTTGGATAATTGTCAAAAATATCAATTTGCTTTTCGATGTTTGCCAATAAATTTCGGTCAGAATATTTCAGCACTGATCGTACCTTTTCCATTGCTGTTTTGTAATGACTTCCGAGACTTTCATGGGAGAAGCGCTGCATCAGTTTTTCAGCGGTAATAAAACTCAGAACTTCTTCTTTAGTAAACATTACCGGAGGAAGTTTGTATCCGTCCATCAGAGAATATCCGCTTCCTGCTTCTCCAATGATGGGAATTCCTGCATTTTCCAGAGTTTTTACATCACGGTAAATGGTTCTGATGCTTACATCAAATTTTTCAGCCAAATCCTGTGCTCTTACAATGGGTTTTGATTGTAACTGAGTGAGAATTGCAGTAACACGGTCGAGTTTTTTCAGATAATGATCGTTCATTTTAATTAAAATGCTCTTATCGGTTTAGATACAGTGCAAATTTAGTTTAATTTGATGCTTTCTAAGCAGAGTCTGATTTTTAGCATAAAAAAAACTGACCTACGTCAGTTTTTGTAAAGTATTAGTTTAAGTTTTATTACTATTTGTTGAGTTCTATAACCTGAATTTGATTGGTTCCGTCTGTTGATCTCCATTTCTGAAAATTCTTTTTATTTTCTAAGATAATCCAGATTTTTGAAAATTCTTCACCACCATTTTTTATAGTCACATATTTTTCAGTAGCAGTCCAATCAAATTTTAGCTGATCTTTTCTTTCAATACCCATAATCTGAAAATTAAGATTTTTCTCACCAGAGTTATTTCCATTAAAAGTAATTGTTCCAATATTATTCAGTAAAATATTTTGTTTGCCTGGTGTTATCGTTTCATACTTTGCTACATTCCAAGTTCCTACTAAACGACTAGAACAAGAAGTAAGTGCTGAAAAAATAATAGTGGAAACAGTAATAAATAAAGATACTTTTTTTGAATTCATCATTGTAGATAAGTTGTGTTAAAGATTAAAATTAAACCAATTATACAAATTATTTAATAACATGTTTGGTTGCGATAGATTTTTTAAATAACAAAAAATAAGCCAATATTGTCATTATTTGCAGAAGATTATTAAAATATGTTTATTAGCTTAATAACAATTATTCTTATTTTAATGATATAATAAGGGATTTTAATTTTTTATTATATATAATTCATTAAAATATGTGTAAAATGAATAATTAGCCCTCAAAACTGTAGCTGGTAAGATAATGCAATTCTTCTTTACCTGCCGCTTTTGATTCTGCTTCAGCCTGCTCCGGAGAATACTGGAAATTAATTTCTTTCTTCTGAAAAACAAAAGAATTATTGGCAGTTTTATCAACGATTTCGCTGAAGATGTGTTCAATCTCAGAATTGGCAAGAGAGGCAAAACTAATGTCTTCAAAACCATACATTAGCCTCAAATCATTAAACTGACTGAAGTTTTCATCCACAAAGCTTTGAAGTTGTGATTTTGAATCAAAATTTCCTGCCCATATATTATAAACATACGTTTTCTTCTTAGGTTTATCGAAAATACTCTGGTAAACGAAATTTTCTCCCAGATACGCTTCTCTCACCTGCGGATCATTGGCAAGATCTTCAGGAAGACCTTCTTTCAGAATTTTACCTTCAAACATGATATAGGTTTTGTTGGTAATCGCCAGTGTCTGCTGTACATTGTGGTCGGTAATCAGAATTCCGATATTTTTGTCGGTTAAGCTTCTTACGATTTTCTGAATATCTTCTACAGCAATCGGGTCAACTCCTGCAAATGGCTCATCCAGAAGGATAAAACTGGGATCTGTTGCCAAACATCTTGCAATTTCGGTTCTTCTTCTTTCTCCTCCGGAAAGAAGATCTCCTCTGTTTTTACGAACGTGCTGCAAAGAAAATTCCTCAATCAGCTCATCACATTTGATCTGCTGTTCTCGTTTTGAAAGCTTGGTAAGCTGTAAAACCCCAAGAATATTATCTTCAACGGAAAGTTTTCTGAAAACCGAGGCTTCCTGAGCAAGGTAACCGATTCCTTTCTGAGCACGGCGGTACATGGCATCATTTGTGATTTCCTGTTTATCGAGGAAGATTTTTCCGGAAGTAGGCTTTACCAATCCTACAATCATATAGAAAGACGTAGTTTTTCCGGCTCCGTTCGGACCAAGCAAACCTACAATTTCTCCCTGCTGAACCTGTACAGAAACACCTTTTACAACTTTTTTAGGGCCGTATTCCTTGATTAAGTTTTCTCCTCGTAAAATCATAGTCGCAAAGATAAAGTTTTTTGAATTATGAATATATTTTCAGTATTGTTAATTACTGTCCGAAAATTAAAATGAACAGATTTTAAAATCAATGTCTTTCAGCGGATGAAAAATATACTTGTCCTTTTATTTTTAAAAAGAAAAATCTAATTTTACACCTTAAACATTCCCTTGCAGTACGCTCAGATTATTTTACCGCTCAATCTTAAAGGAACTTTCACTTATAAAGTTCCCGATAATTTAGTACCAGCTATTCAGCAGGGAATGAGAGTTTTGATTTCCTTCGGCGGAAAAAAAATCTATACCGGAATTGTGTTTGAGCTTCACGATTCGGCTCCGGAAAGTTTTGTGCCGAAAGAAGTCATCAGCATTTTAGATGAGCAGCCAATTTTAACGCCACAACAGATCAGATTCTGGAAATGGCTTTCTGATTATTATTTGTGTAATCTGGGAGAAATTTACAGATTTGCTTTTCCTTCTTCCTTAAAACTGGAAAGCGAAACCTATCTTAAATTAAAGCCCAACGCAACGATCGAATTTGAAAATCTGGATGTCAATGAAATGTATCTTATTCAGGCGCTGGAAGTGAGACAACTCATTAATTTGTCTGATATTGAGGCTTTTATTCCCAAAAAGGATATTATTAAAACCATCAATTCACTTATTGATTTACAATATATCGAAATTGATGAAAAAGTGGCTGAAAAGTATAAAGCAAAAGAAGTTGCTTATGTGAAAATAAATAATGAGGTTCTGAAAACCAGAAATCTTACCGAAATTCTTTTACAGCTAAATAAGGCTAAAAAACAGAAAGATCTTTTTCTTCATATTCTTGAAAAACAAACTGAGCATCCTGATCTGCTAATCAGAAAATCAGAATTATTTGAAGACGGGTATTTCGTCAGTTCACACTTTAAATCTTTAGCAGATAAAAATCTTGTTGAAGAATATTATCTGCAGAAAGACAGGATTGAAAGCTACGACGGAGAAATTGAAGACGTAGAAGAGCTTACAGAAATCCAGAAAACAGCGGTTGTTGAAATTGATGAGGCTTTTTCGGAAGATAAGAATGTATTGCTTCATGGGGTAACTTCCTCGGGGAAAACTCATATTTATCTGGAAAAAATTGAGGATTGCATTTCTCAGGACAAAAATGTGCTTTTTCTTTTACCGGAAATTTCACTTACCAAACAAATTACGCAACGTTTAGAAAAAAAATACGGAAGACAATTGGGTTTTTATCATCAGAAACTCACCGATTTTGAAAAAGTAGAAATCTGGCGAAGAATCAAAAATGATGATATAAAAGTTTTAATTGCTACAAGAAGTTCCTTATTCCTGCCATTTCAGAATTTGGGATTGATTATTGTGGATGAAGAACATGATTCCGGATACAAACCTCGTGAAGTTTCTCCTTATTTTAATGCGAAAGATGCAGCATTGGTTTTGGCTAAATTTTATGATGCTAAAGTAATTTTGGGTTCGGCAACACCCTCTGTTGAAAGCTATTATTCTGCCAGAAAAGGAAAAATGCAGTATGTTTTTTTGAGTGAAAGATTCGGAAATGTGAAATTGCCTGAATTTGAACTTATCAACTTCAAAGAAGCTCAGGATTCTAAAAAAGTTTCCGGTAATTTTTCTTTAAAGCTGATTGATGAAATCAGGAAAACGCTCGAAGACAAAAATCAGACTATTATTCTTCATAACCGTCGTGGTTATGCAAGTGTTTTAGAATGCGAATCTTGCGGCTATGTAAATTATTGCTCCAATTGTGATGTCGTGATGACGTATCATAAGTCTGCTAATGAAATGAAGTGTCATTACTGCGGACAAAGAGCTTCAAAGCCTAAAGTCTGCCCAAAATGTTATTCTGAAAATCTCAACGAAAGAGGAGTGGGAGTGGAGCAGATTCATGAGGAGGTTTCAAAAATTTTTCCTGATAGTGAAGTTGACAGGATGGATGTAGATTCTATGCGGAAAAAGTTTGCCTACGAAAAACTGTACGAAAAAATTGAAGAAAGAGAGACGGATATTGTTGTAGGAACTCAGATGATTTCCAAAGGTCTTGATTTTGATCATATCGAATTGGTAGCTATCCCTAAAGCAGATTCTATGCTGTATGTACAGGATTTCAGAGCTGAAGAAAGAGCCTATCAGCTGATTACTCAGGTTTCGGGAAGAGCCGGAAGAGTTTCGGGAGCAGGAAGGATTTTAATTCAGACTTTCAATCCTGATCATTCTGTTTTTCAGTTGATTAAAATGAATAATATTCCTAAAATTTATAGATATTTTCTTACAGAACGTCAAAAATTTCATTATCCGCCTTTCACTAAACTAATTATGATCGAACTGAAGCACAGGAAGGATGATAAGGTCAATCGTGCATCGCAGTTTTTAGGATCTGTTCTAAGAAAATACCTTCCGGAAGAATGTGTTTTAGGACCAGAAAGATCGCAGATTGCACGTCTTAATAACCTTTATCAGTTTCAGATTTTACTTAAGTTACCGCGTGGCAAAAATTATGAAGCTTATAAAAAGCTGGTTTTGTTAAGTTTAATCGAATTTGATGAAATTACTGCATATCAAAGTATTAAAAAAGAGATTTTAGTGGATTTTTAACAAATTTTAACAAATTTTATAGCGTTTTATCATTCCGCTCTGGCTCAACGTACAGCAATAATCTCTACATTTGACCGTTGATTATATGCTTGGATTGTAATTAATCATTTAACCAATCATTTTTTATAGAATCCAAATTATATCAAAAAAGAAAATTAGATGGTAAATTTCAGAAAATATATTTCAGGTGTAACGGTGTTAGCAGCCGGTTTTTTGTGGGCTCAAACCACTGTTTCTACAGTTCTTTACTCTCATAATAATGACAACTCAAGAAGTTTAAATCTGCCTTCTCCTGTAGATGCTTTAGAAAAAGCTATTTTATCGCCCAAGGATATTGTTGATATCAATGTCAATACAATGATGGCAGATCCGGTGCTGAAAAATGCAACGTGGGGATTTGTAGTTTATGATCCTGTAACTAAAAAAGTAATTTCTTCTTATAATGAAACTACTCCTTTGGTTCCGGCTTCAACAACAAAACTTTTAACGACAGAGACGGCTTTGAGTTTGTTGGGTGAGAATTATCGCTGGATGACTCAGCTTGAGTATTCCGGAGAAATTGACGAGAACGGAGTACTAAACGGTAATCTTTATATTGTAGGAAGCGGAGATCCTTCTTTGGGAACCAACAAAGCGGGAGCATGGTCTTATAAAGATATTGTAGCAGATTTCGTTTCAGGTATAAAAAATGAGGGAATCAAAAAGGTAAATGGTGATATTGTCATTCAGACAGCGCTTTTCAAAGGTAACTTATCGAGACTTCCGGAAAATGTTGTGTGGTTGGAAAACAATAATTACTATCTTCCTGTAGGGACTACCAAAGAAATAAATCCTGCAAACGAAAAGCTGATTGTAAAGAAATCTTTAACGACTGCTGCAGATAAAAAGTTTTTCTATGTTTCACCTTATGCCAATCAGATGGTGTATGCAGAGAAATATGATGGTGACGGAACTTTAACTACCAAACTTCCTGATGCACCGGCTTATCTTGCCAATTCTTTCAAGGCTAATCTTGTAAAAAGCGGTGTTGGAGTTATAGGAAAAGTAAGTCCGAAAATGACTGATGCTGCGCCGGAAATCAGAAAAAAAATAAGTGTTTATCAGTCTCCGACTTTAGCCGATATTGTGTATTATACCAATCAGAGAAGTGACAATTCCTTAGCAGAAGCTTTACTGAAGACAGTAGGTTTCCAGAAAATGGGAGACCAGACTTCTGAAACAGGCAGAATTGTTGTAAACAATCATCTTAAAGATATTGCTTTCGATCTGGAAGGTTTGAATTATATGGATGGAAGCGGTCTTTCAAGGAGTAACAAGGTGACCCCGATTTCGCAGGTAAAATATCTTTCTTCTCTTATGGGAAGTAAGTTTTACAAAACTTATTTTAATTCATTACCGATCGGAGGTCAGTCAGGAACATTGAAAAGTATGTTTTTGACAGAAGGCAACGGACAGGTTTTTGCAAAAACAGGAACTTTAAATAAAGTAAAAACTTTAGCAGGGTATTTAAAAACCAATTCAGGAAAGACACTTTGTTTTTCGTTAATGGTTAATAATTACGCCGGTTCGGTGACTCAGGTAAAAAGCAAAATGGAAGCAATTTTGAAACCTGCATTAGATCTATAAAAATATCAACTTTACATAGAAACCTTTTAATCTTTGATTGAAAGGTTTTTTTTATCTTTAAGCCTTAATAATTTATAAATGAAAAATATATATCTTTTGCTTTTAAGCCTGTTCACAGCAGGTTTGCTAAAAGCTCAAAATATGAATATTGAAAAAAAAGGGCTTGTAGAGAAAGAAATGGCAGCTTACACTGCAAAGATGGGGGCAGGAAACATCAACAACAATACTCTAAACTACGATCTTCAGTATCAAAGAATGGATGTTTCTATTGATCCTGCAATACTGCAGATTTTCGGAACGGTAACTTCTCATTTTAAACCCAGTCAGCCAATCAGCAATATTTATTTTGACCTCAACAATAATATGCCGGTTTCTCAGGTGGTTTTTCATGGTCAGAATCTGAATTTTCAACAGCTTTCAACCAGAGAATTAAAAATAGATTTTACATCATCTCTTCCTGCTAATGTGTTAGATTCTCTTACGATTCATTATTCCGGCAGTCCGTTCTCGCCCAATAATGCATTTTTTAACGGAACTCAGGGTGGTAATTCGGTTCTGTCAACACTCAATCAACCTTACGGTGCGCAGGATTGGTTTCCTACAAAACAAAGTCTTAACGATAAGATCGAAAAATTTGACATAAAGGTGACTAGTCCTCCACAATACAGTGTTGCGGCTAATGGCAGACTTGTTTCGGAATCTATTTTAGGAAACGGGCAGAAGCTTACATTCTGGCGAACCCAGTATCCCACAACTGCTTATTTAATTGCCTTGTCAATCACTAATTTTATTAAGATGAATGATACCATTGGCAATCCTCCGTTTCCGTTCGTAAATTATGTTTTTCCGTCTACTTTTTCCAACACTACAAGCATGAATAATATTGAGTGGACGAAAACACTGATGAATACTTTTGAAACTTATTTCGGAACTTATCCTTTCAGAAATGAGAAGTATGGTCATATGGAATTTCAGGCAGGAGGCGGAATGGAGCATCAGACGATGTCTTCCATGGGAGGTTGGAGCAGATCGCTGATTGCTCATGAGCTTGCGCATCAGTGGTTTGGTGACAAGGTTACCTGTGGTGCATGGAACGATATCTGGCTCAATGAAGGTTTTGCAACATTTGGAGAACATCTGGCGAATGAAAAACTTTTGATGACCAATGCACAATTTCTGAATTATCTGCTCAGCGAAAAAAATTATATCACAAGCTCTGCGGGAGGAAGTGTTTATGTTGCTGATGCAAATCTGGCAAATATTAATGCGATTTTCAGCAGCAGGCTTTCTTATTCTAAAGGAGGGTACATTGTAAGGATGATGAAATGGATTTTGGGAGATACTGTTTTTTATCAGGCAATAAAAGATTATCATGCAAGACCCAATCTGGCGTACAGCTATGCAAGAACAGCAGATCTTAACGCCTCTTTACTCCAATCCACAGGTAAGAATTTTACAGAATTTTTTAATGATTGGGTTTACGGTCAGGGTTATCCTACTTATGATATACGTTGGAAACAGGTGGGAAATCAGCTGACGTTTAAGGCTTCACAAACTCAAAGTCATTCTTCAGTAAGTTTTTTCGAAATGCCTTTACCGATAAAAGTGACAGGAACAGGAGGACAGATTGCTTATTTTGCTTTAAATAACACTTCAAACAATCAATATTTTACAGAAAATATCAGTTTTCCGGTAGCAAGTGTTCAGTTTAATTATGAATACCAGATTCTTGATAGAAATTCTACTGTAACGCAGGACAGCAGCCTTAATACTTCCGAATTAATTAGTAATAATTTCAATATCTATCCTAATCCTGCTAAAAATGAGTTATTTGTTTCAGGTCTGAAAAAAGAAACAGAATTTACAATTTATACAGAAGACGGAAGATTGGCTATGATAGGGAAAACTCAAAATAAGGTAGATGTATCTTCATTGGAAAAAGGAATATATTTTATAACATTATCAGATGTTCATCTGAAATTCATTAAAGAGTAAAAATATCTTAATTTAATAACTAAACTTTGTCTGTACAGGCAAAGTTTTTTGTTTTATAACCCCTCAGAAAATTGTATTTTTGTTGAAACTATTAGATTTTATGGAATTTTTAGACCGATACCAGCAGATTGTTGCTGACGCTATTAATAAATATACCTTTAAGGATAAGCCGACTGAATTGTATGAACCGATGAACTACATCATTTCTCACGGCGGCAAGAGACTTCGTCCGATTATGGTTTTAATGGCTTGTGATTTATTCAATGGTGATCAGAAAATGGCGATAAAGCCAGCGCTGGCGATAGAGTTTTTCCATAATTTTACGCTCATTCATGATGATATTATGGATGAAGCTCCACTCAGAAGAAACAAACCAACCATTCATACTCTTCACGGTATCAATACCGGGATTCTTTCGGGAGATGGGTTGATGCTTAAAGCATACAAGTTTTTTGAAGATCTTGAGCCAGAAATCTTCAAAGCCTGTATCCGGATTTTTACCCATACCGGATTGCTTTTGTGCGAAGGACAGCAATACGACATCAATTTTGAAACTCAGGAAAATGTAACTTTTGATGATTATATACGAATGATTACATACAAAACAGGAGTACTGAGTGCATCATCCTTTGAAATTGGTGCTATGATTGCCAAAGCTCAGTTCAAAGACGCCAAAGCGATTTTCAACTTCGGAAAGCACATCGGAATTGCATTTCAGATTATGGACGATTATCTTGATGTATTCGGAGATCAGGCTCAGTTTGGTAAAAAACATGCAGGCGATATTTACGAAAATAAAAAAACCGTACTGTATCTGCTGGCAAGAGAGCACGGAACCTATGAAGAACGTAAAGAGCTGGATTACTGGTATTCTAAGAAAACGGATAATATTGATAAGGTTTATGGGGTGGAAAAGATTTTCAGAAGAACCAAAGTTGACGAGAAAGCGTTGCGCCTGATTGAAAAACATAATGAGATAGGACAAAGTTATCTTTCTAAAATTGATGCTCCCGAAGAAAAGAAAAAGCCATTTATAGAGCTTGCAAATTATCTTTTGAGAAGGGAGAGTTAATTTATAATTCTCAAGTTTAATGAATGAAATTCCGTACAGAAGTTGATATTTACGAATCTGAAAGAAAAATAGAAGTTGAGGATAGAATATTTTCAATAGGATCTTGTTTTGCTTCTGAAATGTCAGATTTATTGGCGAAAGGTCAGCTTCAAAGTATGAATAATCCTTTCGGAACGATTTTCAATCCGTTTTCTATTAATAATGCCGTTAAAAGGCTTCATGATTCGGAGTTTTACAGGGAGGATGAACTGATCATTTATGACGAAAAATATATTTCTCTGGATCATCACACCAGTTTTGATACAAGATATATTCATCAGACTTTACAAAAGATAAATTCAGGAATAGAACAGGGAAATCTTTTTCTGCAGCAGGCTGAATGGGTAATTATTACCTACGGAACTTCCTATATTTACGAATTTGAGCCTAAAGAAAAACTGGTTGCCAATTGTCATAAAATCCCTTCAAAATTTTTCAATAAAAGACTTTTGACCCAACAGGAAATATCTGATTCTATTTATGATACAATTATTAATCTGAAAGATATCTGTAAAGATCAGCTTCAGATTCTGTTTACCGTTTCCCCCGTGCGTCATACCAAAGACGGAATGATTGAAAACCAATTGAGCAAATCGAAATTGATTGCGGCAGTCCATGAAGTGGCTAATGAGTTTGACAATTGCCATTATCTCCCTGTTTATGAGATTTTGATGGATGATTTGCGGGATTACAGATTTTATAAGGATGATATGATCCATCCTAATTCTCAGGCAGTCAATTATATATTTGATAAATTTGGCTCGGCTTATTTTTCAACAGAAACAAAAGATTTTATCAAAGAAAATTTTAAGATTGTAAAAGCTCTTGAACATCGGAGTGATGACGAAAAAGATCCGAAATATATAGAATTCAGAGAAAAATTACATCTTAGAATTGAAACTCAAAGAAAAAAAGTAAAGCACAAAGTATTTCCAAATGATTGATTTCACGAATATTGATTATCTGATAACCGGAAACGAAAGGCAAAAAAGAGCTTATGAAGTTTTAATTAAATATCATATTTTCAGGAAATTGAAATCTTATTCGCCCATTTTAGCAGGAACAATCCCAATAGAAATCGATGTTGATGGAAGTGATCTGGATATTATTTGTGAAGTTGATGTAGAATTTGAAGAAAATTTTTTAGAGGATCTTTCTTTGAATAAAATAATTCTGAACGAAAATGATGTTAAGATTGATTATCCGATTTTAAATGGTGAAAAGTGCATTACAGTAAATTTTACACTTGATGAATTTGCTATAGAAATTTTTGGACAAAACAAACCTGTAAAAGAACAAAATGCTTACCGCCACATGATTGCAGAATATAAAATATTGCAGGAGAAAGGTGAGAATTTTAAGCAGAAAATAATAGAATTAAAAAAACAGGGAATAAAAACGGAACCCGCTTTCGGAATGTTACTGAATTTGGAACATCCTTACGAAGACCTGTTAAAATTATAAAAATGATTGACACACATACACATTTATACTCTGAAGAATTTGATAATGACAGAAAAGAGACAATTCAGAGAGCTTTAGAAAAGGGAGTTACAGGGTTTTATCTTCCGGCAATTGATTCCGAATCACATGATAAAATGCTTCAGCTTGAAAGCGAATATCCTGAAAACATTTTTTCAATGATGGGATTACATCCTTGTTATGTAAAACCGGAATCGTGGGAAAAAGAACTTGAAATTGTAAAAAATTATCTGGATCAGAGAAACTTTCCTGCTATTGGAGAAATTGGAATTGATTTATATTGGGATAAAAGTACTTTAGACATTCAGATAAAAGCTTTTGAACAGCAGATTGACTGGGCAATTGAAAAAGACTTGCCGATTGTCATTCATACCAGAGAAAGTTTTGATGAGACATTTGAAGTTTTAGAAAGAAAAAAGCATCCTAAACTTAGAGGAATTTTCCATTGTTTCTCTGGAAATGCAGATCAGGCAAAACATGCACTAGATTTAAATTTTTTATTGGGAATTGGTGGAGTTGTTACTTTTAAAAATGGGAAGATTGATCAGTTTTTACATGAGATTCCTTTAGAAAAAATTGTTTTGGAAACCGATTCACCTTATCTGGCTCCGGTTCCGCACAGAGGTAAGAGAAACGAAAGTTCATATCTTGATCTGATTGTGGGAAAACTGGTAAATATCTACAACAAAGATTTTTATGAAATCAGCATGATTACAACCCAGAATGCCAAAAGAATTTTACAGTAATATTTGTTTTTTATAAGTAAATGAAAACAAGAATTTTACAGTTTTCGGATAATACAAAAGTGGTGAAAATCATTGTCTTTACAATTTATTTTATCATCAATTTCTTGTTTCTGATAAAATATGGTATCCGTCAAAATTTCATTCATCCATTTTTATTAACAGCTGTTTTTGTGGCTTTGCATATAATCTTGTTTTATAGTGACCGTAATTTTAATAAATCAAAGATTAATACTAAAACCATCAATCTTTTAATTGTTTTTAGCGGTATTTTTTATCTTTTACTTTCCCACCTGATTACAGATCCTTATTCTTTAAAAATAGACAGATGGCAGACTGTAGAATATTCGCTTGATTATTGGCTTCATGGGAAATATATCTATGCAACCAAAAATTTCATGGGAAATATACCATCTTACCTTCCTGGCCAACTCTTACTGATGCTTTTGTTTTATCTTTTGGGAAATGTTGGCTATATGCAGGCTGCTGCGATGATTTTATTTGGCTGGATTGTAAAAAGGGAATTCCATTCAGGTAAAATACGTATGATGGGGATTTTTTTGCTTTTTCTTTCTTTATCATACATTTATGAAGCCGTTTGCAAAAGCGATTTTATTTCCTCATTTATAATCATTTCGTTTTTTATTTTATATTGGCATCAGAACTATAGAACGAATTATTTTCAAAAACCAATTATTTTGGGATTAATTGTAGGGGTGTTATGTTTAACCAGAAGTGTTGTGATTTTACCGTTAGTTTTATTTTTATGCCACCCGTTTTTTGTTTCCACTTGGAATGAAAAAATCAAATTTTCGGCTACTTTCTTTTTGACAGTTGCTTTTCTGATGTCTACCGTAATTCTTCCGGCAGAAAGTATTGATGAAGTAGTGGCTTACAATCCTTTAACAATGCAGGGACAGCTGAATTCCGCTGTAGTATTATTCTTTCTTTTTATTACAGTTTTTTTATCATTTGTGCTTAAAGAAATAAGGCATATTTTTTTGTGGTCTTCAATCATTATATTTGCTGTTATGGCATCACATATTATAGAGCAAATTCTGAGAAACACAGCAGTTGAGTTTTTAAATGTTACCTATCTTGCAGCAGCATTACCATTTTCTATTGTAGGTTATTGTTTTCTGTTACAGGAAGATAAATTTAGATCAAATAAAAATATCAGGACTGAATAGATTCTTTCAGAGTTCTTTTTAGCAGTTGGTAATCTTTGTCGGGCATAGATTTTTTCGGGAACATATAGCTGTATTTCCCTTCAATCACAATACACTCCTGATTGCTGTCGAAATATTGAAAGTCTTTCCATTCACTGGTTTCTTTCTCACCGTTGATGTTTACGGTGAAAAAATTTTCATCAAATCTTATTTCATACGTTTTACAATTTTCTATTTTTAAAAGATATGCATTTACCTGTTTTCTCCATCGGGAAACTTTATTGATGCTTACAGAAAGAAAAACGGCACAAAGAAGGAAAAGAAAGCTCACAAAATATAATATTCCTGCTTTTTCTTTGGTGAAATCGTTACGGAAAACAAAAACAATCATTAAGATTGCTGCCACAACAATTGTTGTAATTGTTTTTCCTCTAGTTGTAGGAGAAAAAAACAAACTCCCTTGATTGCCTCCGAAATAGATTTTCTCAAAATCTTCTCTTTTAGGTCGTAAAACAATTAGTCTTTCTTCACTCATGATGATTAATTCTGATGCAAAGCTAAAAGAAAAAATCTATTTTGAGCCATAAACAATAGTTGGTAACAATGAATATTTGTTTTCGGGTTACATATTTGTACTATGATATATCTAAATTACTCTATCTTTGATTAAAATTCGGTTATGAGCCAGATCCTGAAAAACTATTCCGGAATTTTACTTTTACTCTTAGGAATTACGGTGGGAAGCATCATTGGGATGTTAATGCCGGATATTGTTGATTATATAAAGCCTTTAGGTGATATTTTTCTGAATCTGCTTTTTGTAAGCGTTGTTCCGCTGGTATTTTTTGCAGTTTCCAATTCTATTGCTTCTCTTGAGCAGCAGTCAAAATTTGGAAAAATAATGTTTACAATGACCTTTACTTTCCTGTTTTTTATTTTAACAGCAGCAGTATTTACAATTTGCGTAGTATATCTTTTTCCTGTTTCGGGAGTTTCAGTAAGCCATGAAATTGTAGAGGAGGCTGTAAGTAATGACACTTGGGGAAATAGGATTGTCGGATTTTTTACTGTAGGAGAATTTACTCAGCTTTTTTCACGGCAAAATATGCTGGCTTTGTTGATTTTCGCTTTTATGACAGGTTTTTCAGCAAGAAAAGCAGGTGAAAAAGGACATCATTTCATAGCATTTATCGCTTCAGGATATGAAGTAATGAAAGAGTTGTTGTTGTTAATCATGAAAGTAGCGCCCGTCGGCTTGGGAGCATATTTTGCATATCAGGTTGCCACTTTGGGACCACAGCTTTTCGGATTTTATGCTAAACCTCTGGGATTGTATTATATTGCAGGAATTGTTTATTTTTTCGTCTTTTTTTCTTTGTATGCATTCATGGCAAAAGGTAAGAACGGATTTAAAAGCTTTTGGGCTCATGCAGCTTACCCTTCTCTCACTGCTTTGAGCACATGCAGCAGTTTTGCAACAATGCCTGCGAATTTGCAGTCAGCTTCTTATATGAAAATTCCGGATCAGATTTCCAATATTGTCATTCCTATCGGAACAACATTGCATAAAAATGGGTCGTCAATGTCTTCTATTATTAAAATTTATATTGCTTTTTTGATTATTGGCAGAGACTTTTTTGACCCTGTGAATTTGCTTTTGGCTTTGGGAATCACTGTTTTTGTGAGTGTTGTTGCAGGTGGTATTCCAAATGGAGGATACATTGGGGAAATGTTGATGATTTCGGTTTATCAGTTACCACAGGAAGCAATTCCTGCTGTGATGATAATAGGAACATTGGTAGATCCTCTCGCAACTGTTCTCAATGCAGTAGGACAATTGGTAGCTTCTCTTTTTGTAAGCAGATTTGTAAAAGTTTAAATATGATTTATTTTATGAAAATGTGAAAAAATCATTTATAAAAAAGAGGCTTTCTAATGTAGAAAGCCTCTCTTCGTATGTGTTGTTGTCTGAATTATTTCTTGTAAGGAACGTCTTTAATTCTCGCTTTTTTACCTCTAAGGTCTCTGAAGTAGTAGATTCTTGATCTTCTAACTTTACCTCTTCTGTCAACTTCAATTTTTTGCAAAGCTGGCATGTTGATAGGGAAAACTCTTTCTACACCTACATCACCAGACATTTTTCTGATGGTGAAAGTTTTTGTAGAACCAGTACCTCTCAATTGGATAACTGTTCCTTTAAAGAACTGAGTTCTTGTTTTTTGTCCTTCTTTAATTTCGTAATACACAGTGATTGTGTCTCCTGCTTTGAATTCAGGGAATTCTTTTTTAGCGATGTACTTGTCTTGTACGTACTTTAATAAATCCATTATTAATTAAAATAAAATGTTAAAGCTAAGCAACTTACACGTTCTTCGTCAGAGGTTGAATAACAGACTGCAAAAATAAAACAATTTTTTCTGTTAACCAATACTTTATACAATATTTTTATTAATTTTTTGTAGAAATGACTATAGCAGAAAGAAAAAAAATTTTTAAAGGTTTGTGTTCCTTCCAATCAATAATATGTTGAATAAATTTTGTCTTTTTTACATAAGAGAATACTTTTTGCTAAGACTATTTTTATGAAAAAACTTTACTTGCTCCTGACTGCATTTTGCAGCCCGTTTTTATTTTGTCAGGAGACAGATTCTGCTGCGGTAATTTCTGAAGTTACGATAGATGCTTATAAGAAGCCGGGTAAACTAGTCAATTCAACAAAATCTGTTTCAGTAATTACTAAAAATCTTCTCAATCAGAATACACCAGAACGTTTGCTAGAGTCTGTCAATCAGATTCCCGGTGCAAGAATGGAAGAGCGTTCGCCGGGAAGTTACCGTATTTCTCTTCGGGGAAGTACTTTACGATCTCCTTTCGGAGTAAGGAATGTAAAAGTTTATCTTGACGATTTTATCTTATCAGATGCTTCCGGGAATACTTATTTCAATGTTATTTCACCTGAGTTGATCGAGAGAATGGAGATATTTAAAGGTCCGGAAAGTGGTGATTACGGAGCCGTGACAGGCGGAACAATAATTCTAAATACTAAAAAATTGGAAAGTCTTTCCGTAAATTCTGCGATTGGAAGCTATGGAACATTTAACCAAAGTGCTGTTTTTTCCAGACAGGCAGGGAAACACTTTTTTGAAATTTTTCAAAATTATTATCAGACAGATTCTTACAGAGATCAGTCTTCAGTCAGAAGAAAGCAGATTTTTATAAAAGATAATTTTCAATATTCTGAAAAAGGTATTTTAAAAGCAATGGTTATGTTCTCAGATCTCAATTATCAGACTCCGGGCGGATTAACTTTGCAGCAGATGGAAGCCAACAGAAAGCAGGCAAGACCTAAAACGGCAGTTCTTCTCGGTGCAGAAGAACAAAATGCAGGAATTAGAAACAAAATGATTTTGGCTGGACTTTCAAATGAATTTAGTCTTAATCAGAACTTTTCGCATTTCATCCTCGTTCAGGGTTCGTATGTAGATTTTGAGAATCCGTTTATTACCAATCTTGAAAACCGATTTGAAAAAAATCTGGCATTACGGACACATTTTAATTATGAGAAAAACTGGGACGCACTTTCTTTAAGCTACCGATTGGGTTTTGAAGGCGGAATAAACGATATATTTGTTAAAAATTACGACAATAACAAAGGAATTGAAGGGAATCCACAAAATTTTGATCAGATTAAAAATGCTTCCGGATTTTATTTTATCTCTCAAAGGCTGAATGTGCAGGATAAATTGTTTACCGACATTTCTTTAAGCCTCAATTCCAATTCTTATCAATGGCAAAGATCATTTCCGGAAGCTGAATCGGGCAATGTAAAATTTAGAAATCAATGGCTCCCAAATTTCGGAGTAACCTACGCATTTACAAAAGGATTTTCAGTTCGCGGTAAAATAGGGAAGGGTAATTCTGCACCAACGAATGAAGAAATAAGGTCTTCTAATCAGGAGTTCAATCAAAATCTGAGTCCTGAATTTGGTTGGAATAAAGAAATCGGGATCAGAAAACAATTAGGAAATTTTCTGTTTGCAGAAGGAAGTTATTTTGATTTCAGGCTGAATGATGCCATTGTGAGAAGGCAAAATGAATCCGGACAGGAATACTTCGTTAATTCGGGCGAGACGGTGCAGAAAGGTGTTGAATTTTTATTGGAATCTAAGAATTTCAGTCTTAAAAATGATTTTTTCAGCCATTTTAAATTCAGATTTTCAGGAAGCTTTTATGATTTTAAGTTTAAAAATTATCAGCATAATGAAAATGATTTTTCGGGAAATGATTTGACCGGAGTTCCCGCAACTGCCATCAACAGTTTATTTAATTTTACTTTTTTTAAAAAACTGAATATTGATTATTCTCATTTTTATACTTCAAAAATACCTTTAAATGATGCCAACTCTGTCTGGTCAGAATCTAATTTGATTGCGAATATTCAGTTCAGATTTCCGTTGAATTTTGGGAAAACTAAAGTTAATTTATATCTTCAGATTCAAAATTTATATAATGAAGATTTTGTTTTAGGTTTTGATATTAATGCTTTTGGAAACCGTTATTACAATCCTGCAGCCAAAAGAAATTTTGTTTTGGGAGCGAAAGTTGATTTTTAAAAGGACTGTTTTGTAAGAATATTGTTTACGATCATTTCTGCATGAATTCTGGAGTTTTCTATAAACCACAAATGGGTGTCTTTTCCACCACAGACAACGCCTGCTAAATACAGATCAGGGATATTGGTTTCCATCGTTTCAGAATTGTATGTAGGGTTTAGACATTCGCCATTCAGCTCAATTCCTGAGTTTCTCAGAAAATCAAAATCGGGAAGATACCCGGTCATGGCGAGAACGAAGTCATTTTCAATTTCGTTGATAGCTCCGGTTTCATCTTTAAAAATAACAGAATTTTCTTTAATTTCAATTAATTCAGCATTAAAGAAAGCCTTAATAGATCCTTCTGCAATTCTGTTTTCAATGTCTGGTTTTACCCAATACTTTACATTGTCAGAAATTGTCGAGTTGCGAATGATCATGGTTACGTCTGCACCTTTTCTATAAGTTTCCAAAGCAGCATCTACAGAAGAATTACTTGATCCTACAACTACAACTTTTTGTCTCGCATAAGGATAAGGCTCAGTGTAGTAATGCTTTACCTTTGGAAGTTGTTCTCCCGGAATATTCATTAAATTCGGAATATCATAAAATCCGGTCGCAATAATCACGTTTTTGGCAAAATACTTAGATTTTGAAGTTTCAATATTAAAAGTTTCTTCTTTTTTTGAGACTTGTACCACTTTTTCGTAAAGCCTGATGTTAAGATCTTTCTGTCTTGCAATTCCTTGATAATATTCCAGTGCTTCCTGTCTTCCGGGTTTTGGAGCTGCTGAAATAAAAGGAATTTCTGCTATTTCGAGCTTATCGGCAGTAGAAAAAAACTTCATATAAAGAGGATAATTGTATAATGAGTTTACGATTGTTCCTTTTTCTATAATTACATAGGTGAGATTTTTCTTTTCAGCTTCCAAAGCACAATTTAGCCCGATGGGTCCGGCTCCGATGATGAGAATGTCTACAATTTCCATTACACAAATTTACAAAATCAAAAATTCCCGGTGGTCAATCTGCAAAATCTTTAGAGCAACTCGGCATTAGTTTTGATTTTATCGGATAAATTTTTTAGTTATGAAACATTTTTTTGTCATATTTATGATGATTTTTTTTATTTCATGTGAAAAAAAAGTAAGCGAAAATCCTACGGTTTTGTCTGATACAGTCAGAAAGGCTGAAGAAAAAACAGAAACTGATCAGAAATTATTTTCTAAAGAAGTGATATTAAAGAAAATGAATGATGATTTGCTTCAGGCAATCAAGCTGGGTAATTATGGAACCTTTTCAGATTTTATTCATCCGGAAAAAGGAGTAAGATTTTCTATGTACGCTTTTGTGAACAGAAATGAAGACAAGCATTTTTCCAAAGCAGATTTTCAGAAATACTTTCCTTCAAAAACTATATTTACCTGGGGAAGCCGTGATGGAACGGGAGAAATTTATCGAGCGGCAATTGATCATTATTTTAAAAAATGGGTCTTTAAAAAAGACTTTACAAAAGCAAAATACTCACTCAATACATTTCAGGGAAGCGGAAATTCTCTGAATAATCTTAAAGAA
Source organism: Chryseobacterium binzhouense (assembly GCF_007474545.1). GTDB lineage: Bacteria > Bacteroidota > Bacteroidia > Flavobacteriales > Weeksellaceae > Chryseobacterium > Chryseobacterium binzhouense. The sequence continues at coordinate 378,668 of NZ_VKOG01000003.1, read as the reverse complement.
ATTTATCCTGATGCCGATTTCACAGAGAATTACGTTGCAGGTTCGGAAAAATACAGCGGTATGGATTGGAACTCACTGCGTTTTGTTTTCGAGGAAATTGAAGGCAAGTATTATCTGGTTGCTGTGATTAATGATGAATGGACGATATAATCAAGCTATTCCAGCGATGTTAATAGAAATGAGTTTTCCTGTTGTTAAGTTTAGCTCAATATAAACATTGCAGTTTCCTCCATTCATCATACTTATTTCATGATACTGATAAGTTTCAGTTAAGGATTTGTTTTTACAGAAAAAATGAGTCAGTATCAATATTTCATTTTTAGAGTTTTTAACGGCTACAATCTGCTTCAAATAGTTATTGTATTTCTTTAATTTCTTATTGGTTTCGAATTCTTTTTTTAAAACAGAATCTATTTTGATAAGTTCATTTGTGTTTATATCATAATTTGAAACTTCTTTTTTCCAAGTTAAATTATGATGATTATTGTAAAAAGTAAAAACTGAATAATCCTTAAAATTTTCCAGGTCTATATTGTTCTTGACCGATAAAGATGTTTGAACAATTTTCATTCTGTCAGGGTATTTTCCATCAGCAAATTTAACAAAACCATTCTTTAAAACTGCTGTTTCACTACCATTATAACCAAGCGGGAAAGGAATGAACTTAATGATGTTGTTGTTTATTTCTAATTTACCTTCCCATCTTTCTGCTCTATTATGATTTGTTTCACTATATTCTTCTTTGAAAATATAGGTGCTGTCACTATAAACTATAAATTCTTTTTTTAATTTATTTAAATCATTAAATTCTTGTGAGGCAACTAATAATGGGATTTTTCCCTCCATTTCATTTTTATTACAACTCAAAAACAGTATGAAAAATAGTAAAGAAAAAAAAGAGGTTACAGTTTTCATAAGAAATTACCTACTATAATATTTCTACTAACTGTTTCGTTAAATTCCTTCTTGAAAACTGTTCAATATTTTGAGTGCTTTGCGAAAGATCTCCGTTTTTCCACAATTCAAATCTTCTTAAAATAAAATCTTCAATTTCTTCAGAATCATGAAAAGTGAAATGTCTTCCCGCTTTTGTTTCAGTTAAAATTTTAGAAACATCAGCTTCTTTTGGTCCGAAAGAAATAATCTGTTTTCCTGTCGCTAAATATTCAAAAATTTTACCCGGAATGATTCCTTTAGAAGTTTCACCCGGAAAATTGGTAATGAGGAGAAGTGATGATTTTGTCATTTCTACCACTGCTTTATCATGTGAAACGTAGCCCAGATTCAGAATATGATTTTTTAGTGTGGAGTTTTCAATCATATTTAAAATCTTGTCATCAATTCTTCCAACAAATTTTAAGCTGAAATTTTCAGCAAAATCTGAGTTTTTTTGTACTAAATTTTCTAATGCTTTCCAAAGATTTTCAGGATTTCTCAATTGTTCCAAAACACCGATATAGCTGATTGTGAATTTAGCATGAGTTTCTAGAAGGTTCAGAGTTTCAGGTTTTGAATCTGCTTCATCAAATCCGTTGGTGATGCAGACCGCATTGGCTCCGTTTTTCCGGAAGTTTTCTGCATCAGTATAACTTGTTGCCAAAGTAATATCTGCATTTTTAAAAACTTCACTTTCCAGAAAACGATGCTTTTTATCAGATCTGTTGGTCAGTTTTAAATGTTTGTAGTAAGAAATTTCAGTCCATGGATCACGAAAATCAGCAACCCATTTTAATTCAGGAAATTTCTTTTTTAGATTTAAACCAATCAGATGCATAGAGTGGGGTGGTCCTGAAGTAACAACTGTGTCTATCTGATTCTCTTTCAGATATTTTTCAAGAAATTCTGTAGAAGGTTTTACCCAGAAAACTCTTGCATCAGGAATAAAAAAATTTCCTCTCACCCAGATTGAAAGTTTAGATTTCCAGCTTTGATTTGCTCCTACATCAAATTGTCCGGCTTTGAATTTTTTATTGCTTTTATTCAGTTTTTCGGCAAGCTGATAAGGTTCCCATATTTTTGTTTTTACAATTTCTAAATCTTTAGGAATATCTTTTACCAGACTTTCATCCAATAAAGGATAACTTGGATTTTCAGGGGTATAAATAATAGGTTTCCAGCCAAAATCAGGAAGGTATTTTGCAAACTTGAGCCATCGCTGAACGCCGGGTCCTCCCGCAGGAGGCCAATAATAAGTAATGATAAGAATTTTTTTATCTTCCATGAATTTTAATATAAATCCTGCGTCTTTTGTCATTCTGAATGAAATGAAACTGAATGAAGAATGGCAGTACAGAATTTAAGCTTCTTCTTTAAATTGTGTCTCTTTTTTCTTATTTTTATTCAACCAGAAAATTCCGAAAGCACTTAAGCCGATAAATAGTGCGAAACAAATCAGAGAAATCCATTTTCCTTTTTCGATAACTTCCGGCTCAAAAATCATTTTGATATTGTGAGTTCCGGCAGGAACGTACACCGCACGTAAAAAATAATCTGATTTAATGTAAGAAACTTCCTTTTCATCTATAAAAACTTTCCAGCCATGAGGATAATATACCTCTGAGAAAACAGCCAATTGCCCGGTTTTAGACTGCGATTTGAATTCTAATTCGTTCGGTTCGTATTTTGTGAGATTGATCGAAGCCGTAGAGTCTTGCTGTACATTTTTACCATTAAAATAGGCTTTATCATCAGCATTGACTACTGCCGTTTTTTTAGTGTCAATCTCTCCGATTAATTTTATTTCTTCATCTGGTGTGCCTGCAAATTTCAGATCACTTACAAACCATGCATTTCCGTTGGCATTTGGATTAGGAACGACCTGTGGTTGTGAAGGATCACCAAAAATCATGTATTTTGTGTTGAGAAGATTGAGGATTTTTGGTGTTTTGATGCTGTCAACATTAGAAATATATCTGTTCATTACATCATCAAACCTTCTCAGTCTCACTGCATGATAACCGCCTACTGAAGATTTAAAATATGAAGTATTGGTTTCGCTGGTTACACCTAAAACCTGATTGTAAATTCTGTAGTGTTTTTTATCTTTTTCGGCAATAGTTTCCAGCGCTTTGTTGGTTGGAATGCTTGCTAAGATCGACTGCAGATTGGCGTTATCCCCAACTTTTTCAGCAAGATACTCTGAACCTTCAGTCTGAAAAGGGTTTTCAGCAAAAATTTTGTCAACGTAATTATCATCATTCAGATAACGTTTGTTCACCGTCCAAAGATCAAACAAACTTACTGCTCCGATAATGATAAGTGCAATATTCTGATTTAATTTTTCTTTTAAAGCAAAGAATAAAACTGCTGCAGTAATTCCTACATATAATAAGGCTTTGATGGCATCAGTTCGGAACATTCCAAATCTTGCATCAACCAAATAATCTAATAAGAAAGGAGGTAAGTAGGTTTTTTCGTTATCGGTAGCAAATCCTAAAAGCGATTTTCCAAAAAGGATCAATATAAGTGTTAGAGCCAAAGTGCCTCCTCCAGCATAGGTAAGTATTTTCTTTTTATAATTTCCATCAAGATTTTCACTCTTGAAAAATCTGTATAATCCTACAATTGCAATTAAAGGAAATAATAATTCTACGACAACCAGAATAGAAGAAGGTGCCCTGAATTTGCTGTAAAACGGAACATATTCAATAAAGAAATCAGAAAGGAACATAAAGTTGCTTCCCCATGCTAATAAAATCGTTAAAATAGTAGCACCTAAAATCCAGTAACGGTATTTTTTCGGAGCAAAAAAGAATCCTAAAAGAGCCAGAAAGCAGACAACGGCTCCCTGATAAGCAGGTCCTGAAGTTCCCGGCTGATCTCCCCAATAAGTAAGGCTTCCGAAACCTTTGGCAATTCTTTCATATTCTGCCTGAGAACTTACGTTTTCCTGTACAAGATGCTGTACATTTTCCATCATTTCTTTTCCTTCCGGTTCCTGGCTTCCGCCTCCCATCAGTCTTGGGATAAAAAGATTCAGTGTCTCCAGTTTTCCGTAGCTCCACATCAGAATACTTTCTTTATCCATTCCGGTATTTCCTGCTGTGTTGGTATCGGTATTAAGAATATGTTTTCCTCTTACTGTTTCTTTGATGTATTCGGAGTTTGCCATAATTCTCTGAGAATTCATCCCGACTCCGATTGCCAGTGATGCCGCAACAATTCCTGACGAAATCAGAAAATGTTTCATTGGAACTTTCTTCTGAATGGCTCTTACCAATTCGGAAATAAATAGAAATCCTAATCCTAGAAAAAGGTAATACGTCATTTGCGGATGGTTTGCCGCCACCTGCAATCCGAAGAAAAGGGTAGTGACAATGAATCCGAGAATGTATTTTTTTCTGATATAAACGAGTAAAATTCCAGCCAAAAGCGGAGCAAAATATTCTATAGTATTTACTTTCCCATTGTGTCCGGCTGCAATAATAATGTAAAAATAAGTGGAAAGACCGAAAAATGTGGCTCCCAAAAGGGCATATTTCCAGTTTCGTACAGCAACCATTCCCAGAAGAAAAAAACCTGAAAACAAAAGAAATAGATAATTAACCGGTCTTGGCAAAATGTTGAGATAGCTGTCGATTTTTTTGATAATATCTCCCTCAAACCGGCTCCCCATCTGGTAAGTAGGCATTCCTCCAAACATTGAGTTGCTCCAATAGGTTTCTTTATCGAAGTTATTTCTGTAGTCGATGAGTTCTTTAGCACCTCCGCGATATTGTACAATATCATGCTGAAAAAGCTGTTTTCCCGTAAATACAGGAGTAGAATATAAAAATGCCAATAATAAGAATACAACCAGTGAAGCTGCAACGTAGATTAAGTTTTTATTTTTTGCCATTTTGGTCATTAGGTAGATTAATTTTCAATCTTTTAAAATTATTTTTTCTCTTTTACCTCTTCATAGTCAACGGTTTCTGCATCCCATTTCACTTTCTGTTCAATATTCGGTTTTGAGCTTTTCTTTTCTTCCTGCTGATTATTTTGTGGTCTGAAACCTGTGTATTTGTAAAAAGATTTAAAAAACATTCTTTTTAAAATATTCCAGACAAAGAAAATAATTATTGTTGCGAGAATTAACTCAAAAATAAATTTCATAGATAGATATTTATTGTTTTTTCAGATCATAAGTTATCGCCTTGTTGTATTATAATTTAATATAAATTCTTTTGGGCGATTTCATAACCTTATTACTTTAATGTTCGGTTTTAAAGCTGAGGTTCAATTAAACATAAAATTGAACCTCAGGCTGTTGTATTTATTTAGAAGAAGGATTTACCATTACAGAAGAGTTGGAAACACTTTTCATAGATTTAGATTCTTTACCGTCTGAAATGGTTTCTACCTGAGTGGTTTTTACACTGATGTTCTGGTTGTGGATCCATCCTGTATTTTGGTCAAACTTTATCGTTCCGTTTTGCTCAAGCTCGCTGCTCATGCTGTGGTTGATGCCGTTCTGACTTTGCTTTTCTGTTTTTTTAGGAATACCTCCGGTAATAGAAATTTCGGCAATTCCGTTGCCTACGCTTTTCAGAGTATAGTTTGAAGTAACTTTTACTTTTCCTGCTTCATCAGCACTTTCTGACGTATTCCATTTATCACCAATTTTAACTCCTTTTTTGGGAAGTATAGACAGATTTTTTTCAAACTGATCTTTCAGCACTTTTTCGTTGAAAGTTTCTTTAAGACTTGCCACAACACTTGCTCTCTGATTGGCATCTTTCACAATATTTTTAAGTGCATCAGAAATTTTGGTATAAACTGCATCAAATCCTGTGATGGAAATTACCTTTCCGCTGGTATCCATTTTCATGTTCAGTTTATTCCCTGTGAGCGCTTTATTTACATTCCAGATCATTTTAAGATTGTCATCTTTCGGAATCTGCTGATGGGTATCTACTACGATTGTTTTTCCTTGTGCGGACTGAGAGTTTCTTTTTGCAATCAGATTAATGGTCATGTCGTATACATTTCCTTTAATATCATTTACCGTAAAGCTCATTTCATCTGTAGATTCGCTGGTTCCGCTCATGCTTTTTCCGTCCGGGTCGGTCATGGTTTTGGTGTCTCTCTGGTAAGTTGTTAAAGGATATGTTTTTCCTTTTTCCAGTTTAAAAGTCTGCTTGAAAATACCTGCCGAATCTTTGATTGCAGCATCGGCTTTTACTTCTTTTACAGAATCGGCAGGAACTTCTACCGTTATCGTTTTACCGGTTTTGGGATCTACTTTGGTGATGGTTGCCGTTTCTTTTTTACATGAAACAACGGCTAATGTAATTATGGCTAATGCAAATATTTTCTTCATAAATTTTTCTTGATAAACCGGACGTATTTTTTACAGTTAAATTTCCTGACCGGTTGTAGATGTTGATTAAAATTAAATTTTCGTGAGTTTCTGTCTCATCGCTTCATACAAAATAGCTCCACATGCTACAGAAACATTTAGAGACTGGGTTTTTCCTTCAATCGGCAGCTTTATTTTTTCATCTGAATGATGCAGAACTTCCTTAGAGATTCCTGTTTCTTCATTTCCCATGACAATAGCGCACGGTTCGGTAAAATCTACATCATAGATAAGCTTTTGGGCTTTTTCTGTTGCCGAAAATACGGAAATCCCACTTTGCTGCAGGAAATCTACCACATGTGCCAAATTGGGTTCTTTACAGATTTTGATGTTGTACATTGCACCGGCGGACGTTTTTATGGCATCAGAATTAACGGGTGCACCGCCTTTTTCAGGAATAATTACGGCATCAATACCCACACATTCAGCAGTTCTGCAGATTGCTCCAAAGTTTCTTACATCTGTTAATCGGTCTAAAATCAGAATGAAAGGAGTTTTTCCCTGCTCGAATAATTCGGGAACAATATCTTCAATTTTGTGAAACGGCACATCGGATATAAAAGCCACCACACCCTGATGGTTTTTTCTTGTAAAGCGATTAAGTTTTTCTACAGGAACGTAATTGGGACGGATTTTATTTTTAGCTAAAATAGCTTTCAGTTCTGCATAAATTTCTCCCTGCAATGCGTTTTGTATAAATATTTTGTCAATAGTTTTTCCAGCTTCAATAGCTTCCAGTACGGGACGAAGCCCAAATATAAAATCGTCTTTCATTTATTTGGTTTAAAGTTTAATGTTCAAAATTCAAAGTTTAGTTTCGTTGTATTTTGAACCTTTTAGTTCTGAATTTTTTAAGTAGTTAATAAAAGCACCAATTTTTTTATTTAAAGTTTCAGATTTCTCTTTTAAAATTTCAAATTCTTTAGAGGTAATAAATTTTCTATCGAAAACGCGATATAATTGTGACCTCGTTTCTCCACAAGATGCTTTTGCAATAGAAAGAAACTGCACAAATTCTTTATTTCCATTTCTTTCAAAACCTTCTGCAATATTATCCATTACTGAACCTGAAGAACCGTCAATTTGGTTACAAAGTCTGTAATTATTTTTAAGAGGTGTTGTTTCTATTATGATGTAAATTTCATTACAAAGTTCTCGGGATAATTTCCAAATTTCTAAATCTTCGAATTTTTTAATAGTCGCCATAACTTTGAATTTTAAATTTTTGAACCTTGAATTGTTAGATTTTTTCTCCCAAAACGGCTCTTTTCTGCGCCATTGCATAGCCGAAGTGCAGACTTTCGTGGAGGTTATTAAAAATAATAGCATCCTGAATGCTTTTCAGATCCATGCCGAAACTAGTCGTGTAAGGAGTGTAATCTGAAAAAAAATCGCTGTCAAAATCTTTCATTAAAGTTTTTGAAGTTTCGGTCAGTAAAAATTCAAGATCTTCCACTTCGGATTTTTGAACGTTCAGGTTAGGTAAAGTTCCTTTTTTGTAAGTTTCTATCCAGTATTTGTCTATTCTGAAAGGATTTCCGCTCAGATAATAATGCAGCAATTGCTGTGTGGCAACTGTATGGGCAATATTCCAGTAAATATTATTGTTAAAACCATCGGGAATCAGCAAAAGATCTTCGTGGGAAGTATTTTGAAGAATATCTAAGAGGTTTTTTCTGACTTGTCTGTGCGCTTGAAAATGATAATTCATTTTGCAGAATTTTAATCCCCAAAATTAGTTTAATAAACTGAAAATGACAATTATTTGTAGTAGGAAAGGAAAATTTTTAGAAATGTTAACAGAGTTATTTTTGAATTGGGAAAGTTTTCTTATTTTTTATGTTTGTAAAAAACTAAAAAGAAAATAATTATGAAGAAAACAAACTTTAAGTATTACCCATTTCGTAAACTCTTCTTAATGACTTGTCTGGTAATTGTCATTTATCTTATTATTAAATATGGTGTCTTAATTTTGTTTAATAAAACGGATTTTACAAATATTTCTGCTGTAAACTTAATAATGGATATTGCGGGACTGTCTTCCATTTTGGCTTTAGTATTTTCTCTAATTAACGAATATATAATGTGGAATTGGTATTTAAAATTTTTAGGTTTACCAGACTTACGAGGAAAATATACAGGCGAGTTGGTAAGTAATTACCATATTGAAGATGACATTACTAAACCCAATATTACAAAATGGATAGAAATGGAAATTCATCAAAATATAAATGGATTTCATGTAAAAGCAAACTTTTATCCCAGTCAGTATAATAAATCCGAAACATCAGAATCTGAAAGTATTACTCACGATATATTAGCAAAAGATAATGGGGAATTTGTAATTACCTATCACTATAGAAATAAAGGGAATAAATTTCATAAGGAGAACGAGAGATATAAACACAATAACCATGATGGTATTGCGATACTTACATTTGATCCTAAAAATAAGATATTAAAAGGTAATTATTTTAACGATGGGCAAGAAAGAGAAAGTTATGGTAAGTTAAATTTAATAAAAGCTTAAAAAAAACATAAATATGAGTACACTATTCACAAATCAAAAAAAGATTGAGGAGAATTTTATTTCTATTTTCAATAATAAAGGGATTATTGGTTCTGTTGCAGAAAAAGCAATGAACAATTATCAACAAAAAAAGCAAAGTCGTACAGATGCAGCAAGCAATCAACAGTTGCATTATTTTTGTTTAGGTCATGCTTTTAAAAACATTGATACTAAAGAAATTTTTAAATTTAATTCAGATGATAAACCAACAAGATTTAAAAATTTGCATAAAGAAAATTTTAATTTTAGAATAGACCCCAATCGTTTTTTTTGCAATACAAAAACTGAAAGAGAAGAAGACATAAAAAATGATTTTCTTTTCTATTTAATAGATGCTGTTAGAAACATAAATTGTCATTTTATCCATCAGTTTGATGTCATCCGATTTAATAAAAATGATAATCCAATAAAAGCGGCAATAGTTCCGTTTTTAAAAGAAAGTTTTACACTGGCTTTAGTATTAGCTTATCAAAAAAAGGAAATACAAAAGAATAACGAACAAAAAAATGAAATACCAACTATCGAGTTTCTAATAGATAATCTAAATTCTATTATACTTCCGTTTTCAAAAGAAGTTTTTTATCAAACTTTATATACTAAAACTAAGGTCAATGGAAAATTAGTAGAAAGAACGTTGAACGAAAAACAGAAAAACATTAAAGGCTATATTGATTTGAATTTTGAAAAATTAGATGGCTTTATTGATTTTTTACTTTTTAACAATGTAGAAGAAGATATAGATTGGGAGCTAAACCCAAGTGAACAAAATTCGCATCAAATTTTGCAAATTGAAAAAGGCAACTATCTTTCTTTTAACGGATGCTTGTTTTTATTATCATTATTTCTTTATAAAAATGAAGCCAACAAATTAATCCCAAAAATCAGTGGTTTCAAAAAAAATGGTACTGCCGAAGATCAAGCAAAAATTAATGTTTTTACTGTTTTTTCAAAAAAATTCAGTAGCCAAGATATACAACACGAAGATCAAAATTTAGTAAACTTTAGAGATATTATTCAGTATTTAAATAAATATCCTGTAGCGTGGAAACCTTTTTTAGAATTTGATGAAAACAAAGACAAAATAACAGATAAAAATCTCATTGAAAGAGATTATCCTTCTGAAATGGTAAACCCTCTAAAGCTAAAAATTGAGATACAAGAAATTCAAAAATACTTTCCTTATGTTTTTAGCTACTATGATGTATTAAGTGAAAAGGATGTACAAAACAGAACAAATTATCAAAACCTTAAAACTGCTTTTTTACAATATGCTCTCAACAAATTATTTAGAAAATCTGAACAAAAAGAAAATAAACTCTTTGACCATTTTATAGAAAAAAATATAGAGTTTCAGCATATTTATTTTAGAGTTTTATTGAATCAAGCAGAGCCAAATAACAAACAATATCAAATAAATAAAGATACTTTTGGTGGAAATACAGGAAAATTTAAAAACCAAATTTTAAATTATACAACATATAACTTTATCAAAACTACTGCTTTTGATAGTTGGAATGGAAGAAACAGAACGAATAAATATTTTTTCAAAGATTTTAATCTTAATGAAAAAACCGATAAACTCAAAAAAAGGATAAAAGAAAAATCTATTTACACTTCTAATTGCAGAAACCAAGACCGCTTTTTACTTTTTGCCATTCGATATTTGGCAGAAACCAATTATTTTGGAGAAGATGCCCAGTTTAAAATGTATCAGTTTTATGATATGTTGGAACAGAACTCACATATTAACACATTATCCAAAAAAGAAAAAGATAAACTAAAATACGACGGAGGTAAAATTGTTTACTTTAAAACCTATAAAGAACATCTAAACCAATATCCAGACTGGGAAATGCCGTTTTTGGTAGAAAACAATGCCGTTTTTATAAAAATAGCAGGACAAGAAAGAGTTATTGCCTTGCAAAAAAACATTATTGTTTATTTTCTAGAAGATGCTTTAAAAGGAAATACTGAAGGAGCTAAATTTTTAAATGATTTCATTGCATTTAAACATACTAAATATAATGAATACAAGGAAATTTTACTAAATAATGAAACAATAACCGATGGCCAAAAAACTGAACTTTTAAAAGTTTTCCCCAAAAGACTTCTGCATCTATACAATGAAGCAAAACAAAACAATCTGCCTGAATTTTCTGCATTTGAGCTAATTCTTAAAAAAGCAGAGTTTATGGAAGAAAGATACAATAAGCTGAAAGACCAAGCCGATGAAAACGGAACGCTCGATTTTTTTGAGAAGAAAAATAAAGGCAGACAGTTCAAACTGCAATTTATTCGCAAAGCCTGTAACATTATGTATTTTAAAGATGCCTATTTTGAAACTACTGAAAAAGAAGGACATCACAAAGCAAACAACATAAGTAAAGATGAAGTAAATAATTTTTCTAAGTGGATGTTTTTATTTAATGGTAAAGACGATGATATTTATAAACAGAAATTGCGAACCCTTTTTGAAAGTAAAAAATTTTTTCAAAACGCAGAATTTCAAGAATTATTCAATGAAAGTAAAGATTTGAATGATTTCTATAAAATAACAAAAGAATTGTTTAAACAATTTTCTTTAGTGCCAAAAGTAAAAAGCAACAATCAAAATGAAGTATTAAAAAACTACATTGAAAATCATTTAGAATCGGGTAATATCTATCTTAATCACAGTATTTTTAGAGAGTTTATCTCAAAGAATACAACCAATATCGTTATAGAGAATAATAAAATACAATACCAATATGTAAACGGAAATAAACAGTTTTTGGTAGAAGAATATTATTATAAAAACAAAATAAACTACAAAGAACCAAAAGCGCACAAACATCTCTTTGCAAAACTAAATGCGAATAGATTAGAAGACTGTCTGTTATATGAAATCGCTTTTAAATACCTTAATAAAGAAAACAACGAACTAAAAGAAAGAGTAGATAAAGTATTGAATAGAGATATATTGTTTACAGTTAGCAAACAAAATGAAAATAATTCTGCATATAATCTTATTATTCCTTTTAATAAGGTAGATCGTTTCTTTGAACTAAAAGCCAACGGAAATGACAATAATAATATTTTAAGCAATCTAAAAAAATATCTAGAAAATATTGCTGGTAAAACCAGATATGATGATAAATTCAATAAAATATTTGATAAAGAAATCATCAACCTATCTCATGATTTTAAAAATTCAAATATCCTAAAATTGGAAGATATAAACAAAGTGAATAATCACATTATCAATTCCTCTGTTCGGTTTACAAAATGCATAATGGCACTAGAAGAATACTTTATTTGGAAACATAAAACAGTAATCACCAAAAATAACAGAATAGACCTTACCGAAATTGTAGAACTTTACGACCATAACAACCAAGGAAAGTATTTCAATAAAAGTATAGATGTAAAAAAACAAGTGAGGAACATCGCGTTACATTTCAACCTGCCATCTTTAGATAAAAGTTATTATCAGTCATTAATAGATTTTGAAAAAGTTTTTGTGAAAAATGAAGTGAAATCTAAACTCAACGAATCTTTAGACGAGAAAGGCAAAATGCCCGAAAAAGTATTAGAAAGTTTTATGTTGGGAATACACGACAAAGATACTTTTATGAAAAAAAACTTTCACGAAGCCAAAGCTACACGTATAGAAAAATTGACAGAGAAGCATAAAGAAGAGTTTGTTTATAAATCAAATAAAACTTTTTACAATACACAAGATTTGGAAAAGGATAAAGAAAAACAATTAAACAGTTTTATTGTAGATAAATATTGGGCTAAAGAAGAAAGCAAAGTAAGAAAACAAAAATCAATTGAAGAATACATTAATATTGTAAACAAGATTTTATAATAAAATAATAACGCTCTTTGACATCACCGGTAAAAACAAAAAAAGCTAATTTTACAAACAAGATAAAGAAATTTGCCGTGTTTTTAGAATCCTAAAAACAGGCTTTACACTCTAATAAAACCGAGTATTTTGCAACCCAAAAATATTGAGGTTGCGACTGCTCTCAATTTTGGAGGGTAAACACAACTATTGAGATTGGAAACCGTAGTAGTTGTTTGTTGCGACTGCTCTCAATTTTGGAGGGTAAACACAACAAGCGGCTTACCGTCTTCAGCTTTGCCATCGTTGCGACTGCTCTCAATTTTGGAGGGTAAACACAACGGATCTTGCCTTGAAATATTGACCGTGTGAGTTGCGACTGCTCTCAATTTTGGAGGGTAAACACAACTATAAAATAACTATTGAAAAAAGTTATAGGGTTGCGACTGCTCTCAATTTTGGAGGGTAAACACAACCTTAGAGAAAAGCATGAACAAGATAATAAAGTTGCGACTGCTCTCAATTTTGGAGGGTAAACACAACCTTATTTCCATTGTTACCTGTTCCCCAATAGTTGCGACTGCTCTCAATTTTGGAGGGTAAACACAACAAAAAAGAATCTAGGTGAAGATCATTTCTGGTTGCGACTGTTCTCAATTTTATCAATGAGTTTTTATATTTTTAAAAAGAATTGATGAATGTTATTTGGAGGGTAAACACAACAAACCCTGTCAAGGTTCAAAACCTTGACAGGGTTATTCTTTGGTACATAAAAGAAGATGTAGGAATGTGAAAATTAAACAGTTGCTTTGTAATTCCTGTATATTCGAGACTTTTAACAAACTTTAACTCAAAAATGGCATTCATTATGTTGATTAATGCAAGTATTTATCAGAAATTTACCCATTATTTTAAATTAAACTATGTCAGATTCATATCAAGCAGAAGACATCCGCCAGCTTACGGAAAAAGTGAAAGAGCAAAATTACTTTTTTAATCTTCTGAGACAGGAAATCAATAAAGCAATCGTAGGGCAGCAATATATGATAGACCGTCTTCTGATCGGTCTTTTGGGAAATGGTCACGTTCTTTTGGAGGGTGTTCCGGGTCTGGCAAAAACTTTAGCGATAAAGACTTTGGCAGAGGCCGTTCATGGGGATTTTTCAAGAATACAGTTTACACCGGATCTGCTTCCTGCCGATGTTGTGGGAACGATGATCTTCAATATCAAGGACAACGATTTTTCCATAAAAAAAGGTCCTGTTTTTGCCAACTTTGTTTTAGCAGATGAGATCAACCGTGCTCCTGCGAAAGTGCAGTCGGCTCTTTTGGAAGTAATGCAGGAAAAGCAGGTAACCATCGGGGACGAAACAATGCCATTGCCGAAACCGTTTTTGGTTTTAGCTACCCAAAACCCAATTGATCAGGAAGGAACTTATCTTTTGCCTGAGGCACAAAGTGACCGCTTTATGCTGAAATGTAAAATAGATTATCCGGAATTTGAGGACGAAAGAAAGGTTATGAGAATGGTGTCTACCTCGCATCAGCCGGAAATAAGACCTGTAATTTCTCTTGAGAATATTGTGGAAGCAAAATCTTTGGTTAATCAGATTTATCTGGACGAAAAAATTGAAAAATACATTCTGGATATGGTTTTTGCTACCCGTTTCCCTGAAAAATACGGACTTTCTGATTTGAAAAATTACATCAGTTTCGGAGCTTCTCCAAGAGCATCAATCAATCTGGCAATTGCTTCCAGAGCGTATGCATTCCTTAAGGGAAGAGCATTTGTCATTCCTGAAGATGTAAAAGCTTTGGCGCAGGATGTTTTAAGACACAGAATCGGACTGACTTTTGAAGCGGAAGCTGAAGAAATTTCAGCCGAAGAAATTGTTAGCAGAATTTTAGCAAAAATAGAAGCACCGTAATCAGAATTTGAAAATTTGAAAATCCGGAAATTTGAAAATTATCTTTTCACTTTTTATTTTCAAATTCTCAAATTAGCACATTTTCAAATTGAGTATGCAGATAAAAGACATCATTAAAAAAGTAAAGCAGATAGAGATCCGGACCAGAAGGAAAACGGAAGCTTCGCTGATGGGACAGTATCACAGTGCTTTTAAAGGACAGGGAATGACGTTTTCAGAGGTTCGCCCTTATCAGTTTGGTGATGAAATCCGCAGAATCGACTGGAATAAAACAGCACGTTTCCGCGAGCCGTTTGTAAAAGTGATGGAAGAAGAGCGGGAGCTTACGATGATGATTCTGGTAGATATTTCTGCATCCATGGATTATGGCACAAAAACTCAGCTAAAAAGAGAATATGCCGCAGAAATTGCAGCAAGTCTCGGCTTTTCTGCGGCAGGAAACAATGATAAGGTTGGTTTAATTCTTTTTGCTGACAAAGTCTATAAAGTGATTCCGCCACAAAAAGGAAGAAAACATATTTTATCAATCATCAGCCATATTTTGACGGCAGATTATATACCTGCTGTTTCAAAGATTGATAAAGCTTTAGAATATATGATGGGAATTTTCAAAAGAAAATCTCTGGTATTTCTGCTTTCCGATTTTGAAGATGAATATGATCCTAAAACGCTGCGTGTGGCATCCAAAAAACATCAGCTTTTAGGAATGAGAATTTATGATGAAAAAGATAACGAGATTCCCGATGTAGGATATGCGCTGCTGAACGATGCAGAAACCGGAAAAAAGATTTGGGTAAATACATCCAGTGCAAGATGGAGGTATACTTTTGCGGAAGCGCAAAAACAAAAAATAAAAATGCTTGAAGAAGATTTTGCCAATTCTTCTGCCGAGCTTCTTAATATAAACACAGGAACAGATTATTCTAAATTGTTGTATAATTATTTTCAGAGAAAATAGATCAGCAGCTATGTTTGCTAATCTTATTCTGACTTTAACCTTGAATGATAAATTAAATTGAAAAAAGTACTTTTATTACTCTCTTTTTTAATCTGCGCAAATTCTTTTGCACAGCTTCTGTCTTCTAATCTGGAGAAAAAAACTCTGGCTTTGGGTGAGGTTAATCATTTGGTAATAAAAATTGATAATCTGGGAAGCAGACCTGTTACTGCTGCACAGAAAAATGAGCTTCTGCCTTTTCATTTTGAAGAAATAAAAGACAGTATCGGGAGCAATTTTAATTCCTATGAAAGAAAAATTGAATTTGCTGTTTACGAAGAAGGAACTTTCAAAATCCCCGAACTTGAGTTTAAAGTTGGAGAAAAAGTCCTGAAAACCATTCCCTACGAAATTGAAGTCATCAATACCGCTCACAAAGAAGATCAGATCAATGATATTATGAGCAACAAAGAGGTTCAGCTAGAAGTTACCGATTATTGGGAGCTGTACAAATGGTACTTTTTGGCAGCTTTAGCATTAATTGCCCTGATTATTGCGATCGTAATGTTTGTAAAGTACGGCAGAAAAAGTAAAGATTCTCCTGTTGTAACCACCAATCAGACATTAAAGGAACTGGATTCATTAAAAAAGAAAAAGTATATCGAAGAAGGAAATTACCGTTCGTTTTATGTGGAATTAATTGATATTTCAAGGAAGTTTATTACCAGACAATACAGCATTCCTGCCGATGTCTTACTTACAGATGATCTTATTTCTTTAATGAAACAGAATAATACAATTTCCCAGGAAAATGAAAAAATAGTGGAAGATGTATTTTTAAGAGGTGATTTGGTGAAGTTTGCCAAAACATTTCCCGATCAGCAGATGATGGAGAAAGATTTTGCCGAAATAAGAGATTTCGTAAAACGCTCATCCAAAGATATAGAATTTGAAAACCTAAGAAAAGATGTTTAATGTAGATTTGGAATTGTACAGCCCGTGGTTTTTGCTTTTTTTTGTGGTTTTTATACCTCTTTTATTCAGAGATTTAAGCCAGAAAGAGAAAAAGGGAATCAAAGTTCCGACTACCCAAAGTATGGAGCAGAACAATGGTATTCTGCCGGTTCTTTTCCTTTTAAAAATTTCAAAATACATCATCCTTTCTGCCTTGATTATTGCCATGGCAAGACCCAGAACCTTTTCTGTGTCTCAGGACAGGGACGAGACGAAAGGGATTGATATTATGCTCGCTGTGGATGTTTCTCTGAGCATGTTTTCCAAAGATTTTGATCCGGACCGGTATTCGGTCTTAAAAAAAATTGCCGTTGACTTTATCAGAAACCGCCCGAACGACAGGTTTGGTCTTGTAAATTATAAACTGGAAGCTTTTCTGAAAGTTCCGCTCACTTTTGATCACGACGCAGTCATCAACGAAATTCAAAACCTGAATCAGAGAGAAATGGTTGACGGAACATCTGTGGGAGACGGTTTGGCTGTTGCTGTGAATCACCTTGTGAAAAGCAAGGCAAAAAGCAAAATAGTAATCTTGATGACCGATGGAGTGAATAATCAGATCAACGGATTGTTTCCGCCACAACTTGCCGCCGTTCTTGCGAAAGAAAATGATATAAAAGTTTACTGTATTGGGATCGGAAGCAACGGATATGCTCTTATGCCCGTAGACGTAGATGAATTTGGATTTTTTTATCAGGAAATGCCGGTTTCTATTGATGAAGATACCTTGAAAGAAATTGCTTCTACAACGGGAGGGAAATACTATCGTGCAGATTCTGAAAATAAGCTTCAGGAGATTTATTCTGATATTAATACACTCGAAAAAACTGATATTAAAGTGACCAAAAATTATAATTATGAAGAGTATTTCAAAGTTTTTCTCTGGATTGCTTTGGGAATGCTGGTCTTTGATGCCGTTTTGCGTTGGGTGCTTTATAAATTTATAAGCTGATGAATTGGTATTTAGGAAATTACTGGTACTTACTGCTGTTGTTGATTTTGCCGTTTCTGTCTGTGCTTTTTGTGCGCTATCTTCGCTGGAAAAGCAGGAAAAAGGAACTTTTTGCAGAATCGAAATTTCATGACGGTTTATTTGAGAAAAACACTTCTTTTCTCAGATTTTTTCCTGTGCTTTATTTTTTGGCGGTTCTTTTTCTTATTTTTTCTATTGTTGATTTGCTGAGCGGATCCGAGAAAATAAAATCTGTTCAGAAAATGAACAATGTGATGTTTGTAATGGATGTTTCTAACTCAATGAATGCGGAAGACATCAGTCCAGATCGTCTGACTCAGGCCAAAAATATCATTATCAACACAATTAAAGAGCTGAAAAATGATAAAATAGGCATTGTGATTTTTGCAGGAGAAGCTGTTTCTGTCATGCCGCTTACGACAGATTACGGTACGGTTGAAACTTATATTTCAGATTTAAAAACGGATAATATTACAATTCAGGGAACCGATTTTCTTCAGGCAATGGAAATTACTTCCGGAAAATTTAAAAATATCAGTAAAGGTTCGAGAAAGGTAGTTTTAATCAGTGACGGAGAAGATAACGAAGGGAATGATAATGCTGCGATAAGATTGGCAAACAAAGAAGGGATTACTATTACCTCTGTAGGAGTAGGAACCGATGAAGGTGCACCCGTTCCTGTTTATGAACTTGGTCAGCTTGAAGGATATAAATTTGACAGAAATGGTGAAACAGTTATATCTAAAAGACAGACACAAGCGCTAAAAAAAATGGCGGAATCTACAGGCGGAATCTATATTGACGGAAACAATATGAATGATGCACCTCGAAGAATAGCTCAGGAAATCAGCAAAAAATCTTCTGAAACTGATACGGTAGTCAATTCCCAGAATGCGAATCATTATTATCAGTATTTTTTAGGAGTTTCCATATTCTTTTTTATACTCATTTATCTTTTTAATCCCAAAAGAGATTTTAATCTTTGATAAATTGCAGAATAATTACTTTAACCCAATTTTAACAATTAAACCGCTGTTTATTAACATATAAAGAGATAATTTTGCAATAGATGAATACTAAAATTCTATTTTCAGCGTTAATACTCGTTTTTGTGTTCTCAGGTTTTGTATCTGGGCAGGAAAATTACAGAACTTTAGTATTTGAAGGAAATCAGAAGTTTAAGGGGAATGACTTTGATGGGGCATCTTCAAAATATATGGAAGCTATAAAATCCAACGAAAATGATTTTACAGCGCACTACAATTTAGGAAATGCACTTTATAAAAAGCAGAAATATCAGGAAGCGCAGGAAGAATATTCAAAAGCTGAAAAACTCTCGCAGACTTTACCGGATAAAGCTGCAGCATTACATAATCTTGGGAATACGATGATGCAGATGAGCGAGCCGGCAAAAGCCGCAGAATATTATAAGCAGTCATTAAAGCAGGATCCTTACAATGAAGCAACAAGAAAGAATTACGAAATTGCCAAACTTAAAATAAAGGAACAGCAAAGAAATAACGGCGATAAAGATAACGGCCAAGGCAAAAGCGGAGGCGGAGAAGATCAGAATAAAGGCGAAAAAGGAGATTCTAAAGATCAGAAAAAAGATCAGGGAAATGGTCCTCAACAGAGTAAGGGAAAAGATAATAAACCGAATGGAAGCGGACAAGAAGGAAAACTCCCGAAAGATCTGCAAAAAGCGATTTTAGACAGTATTGACGGCAGGGAAAAACGTACTGCCAGAAGAATATTAAATAATAAATCTTATTCTAAGCCTGCGAGCAACGAGAAAGATTGGTGATGAAGCAAAAAATTATTTACGCATTTTTTACCCTCATATCTGTAATATCTTACGGACAGGTTGAGCTTTCTATGAAAGCTGATAAAACCGATTATAACGGCAAAGATATCGTAAACCTCACCATCGTTCTGGAGCTTAATGGAGATAATCTTGTACAGCAAAGTAAAATAATGCTTCCTGATCTGTCTAAATTTAATATGATCGGGAACGGTTCATACAGCCAGGCTTTTATGGATGGCTCTACCAATACTTCTGTAGAACAGTATATAACCAGAATAGCACTGGAACCTAAGCAAAAAGGTAAGATCAGAATCGGATCTGTATTGGTCAATGTAAATAATAAGATTTACAAAACCGAACCTTTTGATATTTTCATCAGGGATATAGATAAAAAACCTGTTGTTAACGTCAGCAATGATGTTTATCTCAATATGGAAATTGAAGACAGGGAAGTTTATCAGGATCAGCCGACAATTGCTGTTTTGAGAGTGTATTCAAAAAATATTGATCACCTTAGGAAAGTAAAAAACATCCGTCTTCCGCAGCAGGATAATATCAATGTACATCCCGTAAGTTTAAAAAGATCTGATATAGATCCGAATGGCTTTGGAAATATGGCATCACAGATTCTGGCAGTTTTCATGGTGTTTCCTAATGAATCCGGATTTGTGGAAGTTCCTCCGGTATCTGCATCGGTCAATACTTTTTCTAGCAAAAATTCAATTATTTCCAATAAGGTAAAATTAAATGTAAAAAAACTTCCTGAAGGTTCTCCTGATTCATTCAAAAATGCTGTAGGAAACTTTAAAGTAGATGTTTTCTGCAATTCAAAAGAAAAAATTGAAGTTAAAAAGCCTGTAAATGTTACGGTAAAAGTATCTGGTGAAGGAAATCTTGCTGATATGACTCTTCCCAAAATAGAAGAATCTCCTTTTTATGATGTGTTTACACCAAAAATCTCATCATATATACGTCCCGGTACAGCAGGGATGAAGGGTGAGATTCTTGCAAAATATGTAATTATTCCAAAAAAATCCGGAGATCTTGTCATTACAACGGAGGCTTTCTCGTTCTTTAATCCTCAGGAAAAAGAATATGTGGATCTAGGGGAGAAAAAAATTGCGGTCACAGCATTTTCGCACGATGAGGTTTTGGAAGCAAGATCTACTGTAGAAAAAGTAAATGAATATACGAATACATTTCTGGAAACGGTAGACAGCCCTGTACTGAAAACAACTTCTTTCAAAGTAAAAGAAAAAAGCAAATTTAACTGGAGTATCTTAGTTACCAATATTGTTATTCTTTTAGGATTAATCATTGCCTATTTTCTGTTTAAAAATTGGCAAAAAAAGCGAAATATTGTTAAAGAAAAGTCAACTCCTAAACCATTGGGTTCTGTAGCTGAAACAGAAGCCGAAATGAGACAGAGCTTAAAAACAGACATTACCGACTATTTTGCATATCTTGAGAATCTTAAACTTTCAGCAGAAAAACAAAAGTTTTTTGAAACATTTGAAGAAATGGATGCAGAAGTCAGAAGCCAGTATTTTCAAAGCTCTAAAGAGGATTTTATTGCTTTTCTCGAAAGACACAAAGGTCAGGATGTAGCTGAAAATTACCAACAGCTGATTCATAAAATTCAGATGGAGAAGTTTTCTCCTCTTACTTCTGAAGAATCTCTTAATGATCTTCTTGTTGATATTGTTAAATTATACTCTGTAATTAGCAAATAATCATTTTTTATTCATAATTTTGCGAAATTAATAATTTTGAGTGATGGAAATCTTTGAAAGTTTTGCTATTAAAGAAGTATTTACCTGTTTTATGGTTCTTTTTGCCGTGATAGATATTATAGGTTCTGTACCTATTGTTGTAAGTCTACAGCAAAAATTTGGTCAGATAGAAGCAGGAAGAGCCTCCATTACTGCGGGGCTTATTATGATTGTATTTCTTTTTGTTGGGAATAAAATTCTGAAATTTATCGGAGTAGATGTCAACTCATTTGCAATTGCAGGTGCTTTTGTAATATTTATTATTGCTCTGGAAATGATCTTAGGGATTGAAATTAATAAAACAACGGAAGCCAAATCGGCATCTATTGTTCCGATTGCATTTCCTCTGGTTGCAGGAGCAGGAACATTAACAACTACCTTATCTCTTCGGGCAGAATTTCATGATATTAACATTATCTTTGGGATCATTCTCAATACAATTTTCGTATATTTGGTGCTGAAATCAGCAAAGTGGATTGAGAAGAAAATGGGAGAGGCGTCACTGGCAATTCTTCAGAAAGTTTTCGGAATTATTCTTCTTGCAATTTCAATTAAATTATTCACCGCCAATTTTGCACAGCTCGTGCAGAATTATATTAATTTTTAATGATCATGCAAAAGTTTTATAAAGTATTTCTGGTAGTTTTTATTGTCTTTATTGCTATCAATCTATATGCAATTGATTGGAGAACAGATTTATTGTCTGAAGATAACCTTAAGTTTGTTTTTTCAATTCTTGCTGCCTTTTTAGGTTTAATATTACTTTTTGTTCTTAACACATGGAGTAAAATAGGTGTGAAAAAATAATAAGACTTACAACTATAAAAAACCTCTTTCAAATTGCTGAAAGAGGTTTTTTTATTTTAAAAATTCATCTTATTGTTGTAATCCTGACCAGCCAATTGCCCAGGTCGGAGTTGAAATTCCGTTGCCTGCCCCAGTTGCATCTGGCTTTTTGAAGTAAGTAGAATCTGCAATTGCGACTGCAGTACCTCCGGAAGATTTTAATGAAACTTCAGTAGAAACATTATCAAATAAAATATTGCTGATTTTTTTCTTTCCGTTGAAATAAGTTACTGATGCATCACCTTCAATCATAATTCCTGTTTTCCAGTTAGATAAAACGATGTTGTCGAAACTTGCTCCAGCTCCTTTGTATAATTTTACAGCAATAGAATCTCCCACATTACCTCCTATGAAAGTGGCATTTCTAATGGTTGGATTAGATTTTGGAAGTGCATTATCGTTAAGGTCGTTGTTAATTCCTTTTAAGCCGAGATTTCCGGTACCGTCTGTTTTTCTTTTGGTGTAAATATTGGTTGCTGTACCAATCCAGCCATCTCTGTAGCTGATAGAATGATTTGTATTTCCTATCGAAACAATATTGGAAACATTCACTGTTCCGCCATAAATTTCTATGCCGTCTTCTGCGTTATTCACAGTTGCAATATTCTCAATTCGGGTTTCGTTGCCTACACCAAACAATGACAAACCGTTGAATTTCTTTCCACTGGTGATTTCTGCACCTGCGTATTCAATTCGAACATAATTTAAAGATCCCGAATTATCATCAGAATCTGTTCCGCCGTATGCTGCATTTCCTATTTCTGAAACACCAGAAAACCCATTATTCACAGGAGCCTTGCCACAGATAACAATACCGCCCCAATTTTCAGAGTCAGTATTTTCTGAAGTGAAGAGCACCGGTGAACCAGAGGTACCGTTAAGATAAATTTTTCCGCCTTGTTCTACCAAAATATATGAGGATGCACCTTCAGTTGCAGTAATTCTGGTTCCTGCGGGAATTACAAGAATGCCACCGTTTTTGATAACGACAGAACCTGTGAGTTTGTAGTTTATCATGGCATCCAGTGTTACCGTTTCTCCGTTTTTCACTTCTCCTTTAAAGTTATCAGGATTCAGTGCAATTCCCATCGGAACGATAGAGGGTAAAGTTTCTTCATCTTTACTGCACGAATGTATGGATGCACTTATTGCGAAACTTAGTAAAATTATTTTCAGCAGGTTTTTTTTCATTCAAAAAATATTATGTTTCAGATATTTTAATGATCTAAAACGTTGAATTGTTATTAAATATATTAAATTAAATGAATAATGTTATCAGTTTTCTGCTAATTTTTTAAAGCTTTCAATCTTATTTTGCAATTCAGTCAGCATATCGAGATTGATGATTCCGCTTTCCAGATCAAAATTTTCGTAGAACTTTGGAAGAGAAAATGTTTCTTTAATTTCTGCTCCGAAGTTCGGAAAGAAAGTTTTTGCAGCATTCATCACATTTCCTCCACCATATCCGCCAGGTGAAGTACTCATCAGAAGCATCGGTTTATTTTGAAAAACTTTTACATTAATTCTTGATGCCCAGTCGAAAATATTTTTGAAAGCAGCAGTATACGAACGATTGTGTTCTGCTAAAGAACAAATAATGGCATCGCAATCTTCAATTTGTTTTAAAAACAAATGTGCTTCTTCAGGAAATCCTTTCTTTTCCAAATCAACTGAAAATACAGGCATAGAATAGTCATTCAGGTCAATGAGGTTGATATCATCATCGTCCTTAAAGCTTTTCAATACAAATTTTACAAGTTCTCTGTTGATGGATGTGGAAGAAACACTTCCTGCAAAAGCAAATATTTTCATAAGTATATTTATTATTTTTAAATTAAATAGGAGCTATTTTCGATTTAAAACAGCCTTCGGAAGAGGAACATATTCCTGATCATCACCGGGAATCAAAGGAAATGCTTCATGATTCTGGTCATGCCAATTGATTTTTGCTTCATCAATTTTTTCTTTATCCGAATGTACGAAATTCCAGAAGATATGTCTTTCTTCGGGAAATGGCTCTCCTCCAAACAGGTAGAGCGTGGTATTTTCATTGATCTCAAACTCACATAGTGAAGCATTTTTTGCGATCAGAAGCTGTTTTGTACCGTATTCATTTCCTTCAATATTTACAGAACCTTCCAGAACATACATTCCGACTTCACCAAAAAGATGATGACCAATATTCAGTTTCTCTCGAGATGTGCTTTTTATTTCTACAAAATACAGCGGGCTGTGCACAGGAACTGTAGATTTTTGCCCAAAAGCTTCACCGGCAATGAGTTTGTATTGATTATTACCTTCATTCCAAGAAGGAATTTCTTCTGCTTCAATATGGAAAAATGATGGTTCACTTTGTTCCAATTCTTTTGGAAGCGCCACCCAGATTTGAAAACCATGCATAAACTGGGGAGAATTCCTAAGGTATTCAGGAGTTCTTTCAGAATGTACGACACCTTTTCCGGCGGTCATCCAATTAACGGCTCCCGGCTTTATTTCTGTGGCTGAACCAAGACTGTCACGATGAAAAATTGAGCCTTCAAAAAGATAAGTAAGTGTAGAAAGACCAATATGAGGATGCGGCGGAACATCAAAATTCTGGTATTCCTGAAGACATGTAGGTCCCATGTGGTCTATAAAAATAAAAGGACCTACGCATCGTTTTTCACGAAAAGGTAAAAGTCTTCCTACAAGAAAATTGCCTATGTCTGCAGCTCTTTCTTCTACTACAAGACCAATATTTGACATCATATTTATTGAATTTAGCAGTTAAATATAAGTAAGTTTTAATGAATAGAATACTATTAAACCAAGAGTTTGTTTATTTTATCTTAATTATCTGTTAATATCTAAATGATCAACAAGGAATCTGTAATTTTTATATACTGTTTTAAGTTAAATAAACAAGCATCACAAAGCAGATAATTTTATTAAAATAAGCAAAGTTCTAGGAGTAAAAATAATCAAAAAGAATTATAGTTTTTCATAACCTTCAAATCTTTCGTCTACCAAACGTTTCCATTCAGGATTTTTTTTGATAAATGCAAATACATAAGGACAATAGGGCAGAAGCTTTTTACCACTTTCTTCAATATACATTAAAGTTTTTTCGACTACTGCAGCGGCAGCTCCGGTTCCTGCTAATTCTTTTGGCGACTCTGTATGAATAAGGGCAATCTGTCTGCTGTTTTCTTTATAGTCTATAAAAGCAAAATAACCATTTACTTCTATTTCAAATCTTTTTTTGTCTTCGTTTTTTACCAACGGGATGTTATCAAATTCTGGTTTCATGAGTTAAATATTTGAATCAAAATTATCATTTAATGCAGTTCTGTACATTGATGTGTGATAAGTTTGAAAAATTATTCCTGAGATTTCATATTTTTTCCGTCATAGACATGGAGTCGTCTGAAAACCAGTGAAGATAAAATCGTAAGCACACCAACCGTAAGAAAAGTATAACGGAAAGCCTGATGTACTTCATTATTGATAAGTTCTGTATTGTTTTCATAAATTTTCAGAACAATCAAGCCAAACGCAATTCCGAAACCGACCGCAAGCTGTTGATTAACTGATAAAAGTGAATTTCCGCTGCTTGTCTGAAAATTTCTGAGGTCTGCAATGGAAATGGTATTCATAGAAGTAAATTGTATGGAATTGAAAAAGCCCATGATAGCAATTATGGGAACAAACCAATAGATGGAAGTTTGAATATCCGGAATGGCTAGACAACAAATCAATATTCCGATTACAGAAGTATTGACCATCAAAGTACGTTTGTAGCCAAATTTATTGAGAATTCTGATTACAGAAGATTTTCCAAACATAGCTGTAAGTGCCATCGGAGCAACAATCCAGCCCGAAATTACCGCTGACTGCTGATAGGCAATCTGAATCATCAAAGGGAGAAGGAGCGGTACAGCACTGATTCCTA
The DNA here is from genome assembly GCF_007474545.1 of Chryseobacterium binzhouense. GTDB lineage: Bacteria > Bacteroidota > Bacteroidia > Flavobacteriales > Weeksellaceae > Chryseobacterium > Chryseobacterium binzhouense. Next base: position 352,725 of record NZ_VKOG01000003.1, on the reverse strand, counting down.
ATCTTGTGGCAAGATTTCCTACTATCCCAACCCGGAATGTTCTTACCTGAAACAGATTTAAAGGAAATATAGGATTTTCACCTTTTTTAGCATGACGGTAATAATAATAAAGAAATAAAAAACCTAATATAAAAACAATCAAGACCGGAGTTGTGTTTTGTGATTCACTAAAAAGTTCCAGCGAAATTGAAAGCAAAAGTGATGCAGCAGCAAATATGAGAAATCCTTTCAGGTCGAAGTCAGTTTTTTTGGAATTGTAGTTGGGCGTAAATTTTAAGCCTAAAATAATTCCCAGAATGCCAAAAGGAATATTGATAAGAAAAATCCAGTGCCAGGAAAGATAATCTACCATATAGCCGCCGACCAAAGGGCCGAGAACAGGACCAATCAATGCAGGGATGATTGCAAAATTCATCGCTTTAAGCAATTCATTTCTGTCAAATGTTTTGATAAGGGCTAATTTTCCTACGGGAGTCATCAGACTCCCTCCAACTCCCTGAATTACCCTTGATATAACGAGCTGTGTAAGGTCTTGCGAAACAGCGCAAAATAAAGAACCCAAACTGAAAAGAATCAGAGAAAAAACAAAAACTTTTCTGGTGCCGAATCTGTCTGCCATAAAACCGCTTACCGGCATGAAAACCGCCAGAGTAAGTACGTAGCTGATAATCGCGTTCTGCATATTAAGAGGCGACTCATTGAGATCTTTTGCAATAGAAGGGAGAGAGGTGTTAAGGATCGTAGAATCCAGCATCTGCATAAATATAGCGGTTGCTAAAATCAATGGCAGTACTTTTTTTACGGTTTGTCGCGGTGTAGATGTTGAAGGCATTAGCACAAAGATTAAAATCAGTTTAGATTTATAATTGAATATTCAGCTGTTTCGGCTCAATAAATTTAAGAATCTTATAATGAAAATAAATTCAGAAGATTCAGAATAAAAAATATTTTTTGGATTGAGCAGCTATCTATTTTAAATAAAAACAGAAAACATCATTCCAAATCAATTATTTTACGAAATTTGTTTGATAAAAGTAATCTCAAAATATCATGATTAAAAGCAAAACATATCCCAACCAGCCTGTCATAAAAATGAACAACGGAGTAGATATTCCGGCTTTAGGCTTCGGTGTCTGGCAAATGGAAAATCAGCAGGAATGTGAAAATGCAGTAGTAAAAGCAATAGAAACCGGCTACAGAATGATAGATACTGCTTCTATTTACCTCAACGAAACGGCAGTAGGAAATGCTATTAAAAAAAGCGGAGCAAACCGGGAAGATTTATTTGTAACTTCTAAACTCTGGGTACAGGATTTTAGCTATGAAAAAGCAAAGTCTGCTTTTCGCAGAACACTGGAAAGGCTGCAGCTTGATTATCTTGATATGTATCTTATTCACTGGCCTTTCGGAGATTTTTTAGGAGCATGGAAAGCAATGGAGGAGTTATATGAAGAAGGACAAATTAAAGCCATTGGTGTCTGTAATTTTACGGTTGAAAAAATGGAAGAGCTTAAATCACGTTCTAATATTCTTCCGGTGGTGAATCAGATTGAACTGCATCCTGTTTTTCAGCAGAAAGAACTTCAGGTTTACAACGAAAAAAACAATATCATTACACAGCCGTGGAGTCCGCTTGGTAATGGAAATGCAGAACTTCTGGATAACCCTGTGCTGAAAAAAATTGGTTTTAATCATAAAAAATCAGTAGCTCAGGTGATTTTAAGATGGCATTTACAGGAAGGTTTTTGTGTGATCCCAAAATCTGTAACTCCGTCAAGAATTGAACAGAATTTTGATGTTTTTGATTTTAAGCTTTCAGAAGAAGATATGAAAATAGTTCGTTCTTTAGACACCGGAAAACGCTTGTTTTTTGATCCAAAAGATCCTGAATGGGAAAAGAAAATGCTGAATTCTGTGGCGGATATTTGATTTTTAAAGAAATAGTCAGCTGTTAATTTCGAGTTTGACTTAAAACATTACGACTATATAATAACAATAAAATGAAAAATTTATTACTTGTAATTATAATAATAGTTCCCCATCTGATTTCTGGACAAAGCTATACTTCTTTTTTTACTGGAAACACAACAGATATAGTCACCAGTCCATCTGGCGGAATATGCCTGATGGGCGGAGCTACTGAAGATGATAATGCTATGAAATGGTTTCTTCAGCGAGCAAACGGCGGAGATATCTTAATATTAAGAACAACAGGTTCAAACGGGTATAATTCCTATTTTTACTCAGGACTTGGTATACCAGTAAATTCTGTTGAGACTATTGTTTGTAATAATTCATCTGCAGGTTATGATCCTTATATTGTACAGAAAATTCAACAAGCAGAAGCAATATGGTTTGCGGGTGGTGACCAATGGACATACATAAGTTATTGGAGAAATACGCCTGTTTCTGATGCTATTAATCATGCAATTCAACATCGTAATATTGCAATTGGTGGGACTAGTGCCGGAATGGCAATATTAGGAAAGTATTACTTTTCAGCACAGAACGGAACCGTATCTTCTGCAACAGCTCTTTCCAATCCTTTCAATAATGCTGTAACGGTTGATTCTGCTGCATTTTTAAACAATAGCATACTAAATGGTACAATAACAGATACTCATTTTGATAATCCGGACAGAAAAGGAAGGCTGATGACGTTTTTAGCAAGAATAAAAACTGATTATGGTGTTTATGCTAAAGCTATAGCATGTGATGAATACACAGCTGTCTGCATAGACAATAATGGGATTGCTCGCGTTTTCGGAGGTTATCCGACGTATGATGATAATGCCTATTTTATACAGTCAAACTGTGGTCTTTCTGTACGGGAGCCTGAAAATTGTACTACAGGAAATCCATTAACTTGGAACTTAAACGGTTTAGCAATTAAAGCCTATAAAATCAAAGGTAATAGTCTTGGAAATGGCACTTTTAATTTAAACACTTGGCAATCAGGAATAGGCGGGGAATGGTATGATTGGAGTGTAACCAACGGAATTTTTTCGGAACAAACTGGTGTCGCTTTAAATTGTTCGCCGTTATCTGTTGCTGAATCTTCTACAAAATCAGATATTGAAATATATCCAAATCCAACATCCGGTAAAGTAAAAGTTACACTTAATATTGTTAATGGAACAGAAAATACTTTTTGTCTATACAATACTCTTGGACAGAAAATAGAAGTAACGATGACAAAGCTCGATAACATTATGGAATTTGATATAAGTGACCTTAGTAAAGGGTTGTATTATTTATCTGTCTATACGAATAATGGAAAGGTCTATCAAAAAAGAATTATTAAAAATTGAAAAAACGAGATGTTTTTTTTAAGTAAGACTGAATAAACACTACTCTGTATATACTTTCTATAATCAAAAATATTTACCTACAAAATATTTATTAAAGAAGCGGATTTACAGTATTTAAATAGTTTGAGTCACTTTTTTATATAAATTATTAAAAGTAAAGTGCAGAGAGGATATCAGTAGAGATATCAATAAATAGTTATTCAAAATTTTCTATAATTAAATTTACGAAATATACATTGCAGCAGCTTATACCGACAATAAATGAGATAATCAAGTTTGGACTTCAACCAAACTTAAAATTAAGTAAAGATACCAGAAATACATTATTAGAAAAATCTTTAATAAATATTTACAGCTTATATTTTAATATTGAATATGTTTTTGACAATACAGAATTTGTTGTCTTTAACAAAGAAGAGCTTCTGCAAATAAGGCAGAATGTCGAAAGTAATTTTACAGATTTCGGGCTTTATAAAAAAAATATCAATAAGCTAAACGAAACATTAGATGAGAGAATAGGTGACGCCATTGACGATCTTACAGATATAATAAAAGATCTCTTACAAATCAAATGGAGAATTGAAAACAATAGTCTGGCTGATGGTCTTTGGTATTTTCAATTCATTTTTTATAATCATACTCAACAGCATATTCTTGATCTTTTAAATTACATGAAACAGCAAAATGAGTAATTAATCATAACTTTTTATTATTCCTCATAATTCAGCCTTTTTAAAATAACCGACCGCAAACGCTCTTCATTTTTGTCGCCCCAGTTTCCTAAGGTGGAAATGACAGGAATCAGCGTTTCACCAAACTCGGTGAGGCTGTATTCTACTTTTGGAGGAACAACGGGATAAATTTTCTTGGTAATTAGCTCGTGTTCTTCCAGTTCTTTCAGTTGGATATTCAAAACCCGTCTTGTAGCATCGGGTATTTTTCGTTGCAATTCGCTTGGTCGTTGGTGACCTTCATTGATGAACCAAAGCAAACGGATTTTCCACTTGCCATACAATACTTCGCCTATCAAATCAAGACCGCAGTTCAGATTGGGTAAAATTTTTCTCTCATACATCATGTAAATTTAAACCTATGTTCCAAAATGTGCAATAGGGGATAAATTTATCCCTATGTGAATCGTATTTCCGTACTTGTGAGAAGGGTACATAAGTCTCAACTTTGCCCTAAATAATTCAACAATGAAACAAGATTTTAATTTCAACAATGAGCTTTCAGGAAAAATTGCTTTGGTTACCGGTGGTACAAAAGGTACAGGAAGAGCTATTGCACAGCGGCTTTCTCAGGCGGGAGCTACGGTAATTATTATTGCAAGAAATGCGCCCGAAGTCAGTAGTGAACAATTACATTTCATTTCGGCAGATCTGAATACAACAAACGGAACTGAAAAAGTAGTAGATGAGGTTTTGGCAAAATACGGCAAATTAGATATTTTAATCAATAATTTGGGCGGCTCTGAAACAAAAAGCGGTGGTTTTTCGGTTCTTACCGATCAGGATTGGGAACATTCCATTCAAACCAATCTACTTGCCCCAGTCCGCTTAGACAGAGGATTTTTACCAAAAATGCTTAATCAGAAATCGGGAGTTATCATTCATATTGCTTCTATTCAGGGGAAACTGCCGCTTTACGATTCCACCTTGCCTTATGCAGCCGCAAAAGCAGGCTTAATCAATTACAGTAAAGGCTTGTCTAAAGAAGTTTCGGGAAAAGGTGTGAGAGTTTTAACGGTTTCACCCGGCTGGATTATGACCGCATCGTCCGAAAGAATGATGGATCGTATTGCAGAAAGTTCAGACATAACAAAAGAGGAAGCCACAAAAAGTGTGATGGATGCATTAGGCGGAATTCCCATTGGCAGACCTGCGCAGCCTGAAGAAATTGCAGAGTTGGTCGGTTTTTTGGTTTCGCCGAGAGCCGCTTATCTTACAGGAACTGAATTTGTAATTGACGGCGGCACCATTCCTACTATTTAACATTTGGCGTGTCCCTTCGGGTCGGGCTATCCGCTATATCTTTTGCTCCATTTTATTTCGCAAAAGGATGCCGCTTCTATCCCTCACGCATTAAAAAATAATATTAAACATCAAAATATAAAAACAATGAATTTACCAAAAGTAATCACAGATCTCGTAATGGCACAAAACAGTTTTAGCAGTACCGCTTATGCCGATTGTTTTACCGAAACAGCAGTAGTTTTCGATGAAGGAAAAACATACAAAGGGAAAAAAGAAATACAGAACTGGATTGATAAAGCCAACAAAGAGTATCAGGCAACAATGAAACCGCTGGAATATTCTGAAAAAGATCATACTCTGAAGGCTGAAGTTTCGGGTACATTTCCTGGAAGTCCGCTAGTTCTGAATTATCACTACGAATTTCAGGAAGGCTTAATTAAATTACTGGAAATTGTATAAAAATCAACTTAACAGACAAAGGTTGGAAGAAAATTTAATATTAGTATTTAACCTCAGTTTGGGATAAGAAATAAATTTAAATAATTGATTTATCGCATTATATTTAATTTATCGAAAAACAAAAGATTTTTTACTTTTTGAAAGTTTTTAAGCTAAACAAAGGCACTTCGTTTATTGAAAAAGACAAAAATGGTATTATTTTGATAAGTTTTACGCCTTTGTATATCTTAAAAGCTGAATTCTTGATAATTGAATCTTTTTGTTTAACGTTGCGTTTAAGAAAACTTATCCCGAACTCAGGTTATTTAATAATCTTCCAACCTTTAACCAAAAAAATAAAATTTTGTTAAAAAAAAATGATGTTAATATTTTTTACACTTTTTTTATATATTTGAAGTGTGGCATGTGAAACCACACTTATTATTGTATGACACAACGTTAAATCAAATCTATTAACAAATGAAAAAAAAATTATTTCTTGGTTACTCTTTATTTTTAATTTCAAATTTCTATTTTGGACAGGTCGGGATAGGAACTACAACACCGGATCCATCCTCTATTCTGGAACTTTCTTCTGCTAATAAAGGTTTGCTCATTACTAGAGTTGCTTTGCAAAGCCTTACTGATAATACCACCATTACTACCGGAAATGTAGAAAGTCTGCTTGTTTACAATACGACCGTAAATACAGAATTAAAAAAGGGTTACTATTATTGGTCAGGAACAAAATGGGAACTGCTGTCTGTTGAAGGAATCAATGATTGGAGTACACTAGGAAATTCAGGGACAAATCCGGCATCCAATTTTTTAGGAACAACAGATAATCAGCCTGTTTTAATAAAGACAAACAATGTCAACAGACTAAGAGTGGGATCAGAGAGTTCTGTCGGACTTACAAATTTACAGTCAGGGGTTAATTCTTCTACTGCATATACAGGTGATGTTACCAACTTCAATTCGAATACAGATCTGCTTTCTGGCGCTCAGGCTGCTAATGTATACGGAATTGATAATCTGATGTATTTAAGAAGCGGTTCAACAATTACCGGAACTTTCAGGGCACAACGAAACCGTCTTTGGAATGTACAGACAGCTAATTATCCAAATGTAATAGGAGTTTTGAACGAATACAGAGGAGAAGGTACAGATATAACTACTTTTTACGGATTTCAGAATACCTATGATTTCAGGGTAGCTTCCAATACAACAGACCTGTATGGTTTCAGCAATAATTTTACAGGACAGGTTAACGGCACCATTACGAACTATTACGGTTTTTTCTCCGGAGTTCATTCGTCATTAGGCGGGGCAACTAATTATTATGGATTTTATCAGCCCAATTTAGGGACAGCTTCCAACAGATTTGCTTTTCTTTATAAAGGAAACGGAACATCTACTAAAGATGTGTCGGTTACAGGATTAGGCAGAGTTGGCGTAGGAACTTCCACTCCAAATTCTCAACTTCAGGTCGATGGTTCTGTATCTACAAGTTACATTACAACCGGAACCAGTACCGGAACCTTCAATGTCAATGAAAACCATTATACTATAAGAGTTTTTAATGATGTTTCAACTGTTAACCTTCCCAATCCAACGACTTGTCCGGGAAGAATTTATATATTAATTGGAAGTAACGGTATTACGAATAAAAATCTTACGGTAACCGGTGGCGGTAGTATTTATGATGATGTTGCCAATACTACAATCAATACTATTGTTGCAAGACAAAGGTATCAGCTGCAGAGTGACGGGACAACGTGGATTGTTATCGGAAATTAAACTAACGCAAAGTAGTTTTTTAGAAATTATCTGAAGCTTAAGTATTTTAATCTGTTTGATTCTAATAATTTGGCTTCAGGTCTTTTTCTCTTTCCAGTTTTTGAATTAGCTTTCCTTTTACTACTGTAAAAGTATAATCCTTCGCTTCTGCAAAAGAAATTTCATACCTTCTCTCAATATTTGCAAGCTCATGCGGGAATTTTGCCAGAAGGTGATCATAGTATTCATCCAGAAAATCTCTGGAAGGTAAAATATAGTTGATTTTAAGCTGAAATCTTCTTAGAAGTGCGGCGTCTATAATTTCGGGATGATTGGTAGCGCAGATTAAAAGCGCATTTTCAGGATAATAATCAATAAGCTGAAGCAGAGTGTTTACCAGTCTTCTCATTTCACCAACATCTTTGTCGTCACTTCCTCTTGCTTTGCCAATCTGGTCAAGTTCATCAAGAAAGAGAACTGATTTTTCTCTTGCCGCTTTATCGAAAATCATTTTGATGTTCTGAGAAGTTTCCCCGATTCTTGAAGAGACGATATTGCTCAGATTAAGAATAATAATATTTTTGCCTAAAGCATTTGCAACGGCTTTTGCGGTCATGGTTTTTCCACAGCCTGAACTTCCCTGCAGCAGGATTTTGTTGTTGACAGGCAAACCATATTCCTGAAGTTCTTTGATATAAGTGTGTTCTTTGATGAGCTGTACAATCTCTGATCTGTTTTCAGGTGAAAGATACACATCATTCAGAGTAAATTCTTCTTTGTCTTGAATGATAAGATTATACAAATTCATAATTATTATGCTTTAATGAAGCACAAATATAATCAGAACTGCCTGAATGAAAGATAAATTGCAGAAGAATAAATGGGAAATTATGTTTTCTAGGCTCTTTTACTCAGAAAGAGTAAAAGAGCAGCAGTTTAATGATAAACTGAAAACATATGAATAATAAAATTTGTTAAATAAGAAATGATACAGCAGAAATTAGTTCCCTTCTCTCCTTACTGTTGCAAAGTAAGAAGTTACTAAAACTGCACATGTTGCGATACCGATATAAGCGATCATAATTTTTAAATTTTTAATATTATTAATTTATTTTGTGAATTTTGTAATGCAAAGATATGGTAATATTATCACTTTGCAAATACTGTAATTATGACGTTTATCAGTGTTAAGTGTTGTTTAAATTAGGTTTTTTGCTGTTTTAAGGTTTGTTTTAATTATAGTTGAATAGGGATTCTCAATAGTTATTTAATTATATTATTGCTAAAAAATTATTAATTTTTTAATGATTGTATATTTTGCTTTAAAACTGTGATAAATCCAAACTTCAGATCGTGCTGAAGATTTTGAACGAATTTTATAATTTCACAGAACTGTAATGTTCTCAGATTTAATGATTTTTTAATACAGCTTTTGGTCTTTTTCACAGTAAAAACTTGTCCTTTTACTTTTCCCTGTTTCTTTTTTACTGATTGATTTTCCGCAAAGAGGACATTTTTCCTGATGATATATCTGAAAATGCTTTTTTAGCTCGTTTTTCCTTTTCCATTTCAAAAAATCAAAGCTGTAACCTTGTGTTTCTTTGATTACTTGATGTAAAACTTTATCAGGAATCGCTTGAATTTTGCATTCAGGATGCACTTTAGCCCTGAACAATGCCTCGTTCTTAATGATATTTCCAACACCTGAAAACAGATCCTGATTCATCAATGCATCACAAATCATCATTTTTGGTAACGCTCTCATTTTTTCGACCGCTTTTTCAGAGTTCCATATATCACTCATAATATCAGCTTCCCAATCAATTGTATCAAGTTCTTTATTTTCGATGATTTTTGCAGAGCAGGTATAGAAATACATTGTTCCGTTATCAAACTGTAAAGAAAGTCTCAAAGATTTAACTTCGGGTTTTTCCTGTAAGCTGTATGATCCGAACATCAATAAATGAATTCTGAAGCTGAAATCTTCAAAGATTAAAAAAGTAAGTTTTCCAAAAGTTTTAATGTCTTTCAGGATTTTATTTACAACTGCTTTTTTATCAGAGATAATGCTTCCGTGTGCAGCGATAACTTTTTTTCCTTTGAATTGCTGCAAATCTTCTTTCATCAAAATAATGGTAGGTCCTTCCGGCATGGTAATGATTTTAGACGGAAAACTCAAATATTATTCCTTTAGAAGTAAAATTTGCTTTAATTTTGAAAAATGATGAATTTGAACCGTATATTTACCAGTCAGCGTACCGGTAATAATCCAAATACTGCTGCTTCAAGAACAGATTTTCAGAGAGATTTTGACAGGATTATATTTTCGTCAGCTTTCAGGAGATTGCAGAATAAAACGCAGGTGTTTCCGCTTCCGGGAAGTGTCTTTGTGCACAACAGGCTTACACACTCGCTGGAAGTATCTTCTGTCGGACGGAGTTTGGGAAGTGTGATTGGTGAATATATTGCGGATAATTTTCGTTCAGAACTTTCCGAAGAATCCATAAACTTTTACAATCACAATTTAGGAAATGTCATAGCTGCTGCCTGCCTTTGTCATGATGTTGGAAATCCTGCTTTCGGACATTCTGGTGAAGACGCAATTGCAAGTTATTTTGAAAGGAATGAAAGCCAGATAAAACATCAGTTTTCCGAAAGGGAGTGGGCAGATCTTGTAAATTTTGAAGGAAATGCAAATGCAATCCGTGTATTGACTCATCAGCAACAGGGAAAAGATTTCGGCGGAACGCAGCTTACTTTAACAACCCTTGCAAGCATTGCAAAATATCCTTGTGAAGCGGTTGCAAAAAAGAAAGGAATTATTCACAGGAAAAAATTCGGTTTTTTTCAGAACGAAAAAGAAACTTTTCTGGAGATTGCAAAAGGCGTCAGCTTATTACAGGAAAATGAGGAACCTTTTATTTTTAAAAGACATCCCTTTGTCTGGCTGGTAGAAGCTGCTGATGATATCTGTTATAATATTATTGATATGGAAGATGCACACCGTTTGGGAATTGTTTCTACAGCAGACTGTAAAAATCTCTTTTTTGAACTCGTAAAATCAGAAACGGATGACATTAAACGGGTAGAGTCCAAATTAAGCTCTATAGGAAATGAAAATGAGCAGATTTCCTATCTTAGAGCAAAAGTCATCAATGCTTTGATCAATAAATCGGTTGAACTTTTTAAATCTAATTTTAATACGATTCTTGAAGGAAATTTGGATAAAGCACTTCTGGATATCTATAAATCTGAAAATAAAACCTTGCAGGATATTGAAACTTTTTCCATTGAAAAAATTTACAATCACAGAGCGGTTGTAGAGATCGAAAACGCGGGTTATAACGTGATGTATGAATTGCTGGATCATTTCATCCCTTCTATTTTAAAACCTGAAGATGAAAGAAAATCTTACGATAAAAAAGCGCTGAAACTATTGCCGAAGCAGTTTGTGTATGAAGAGGGAAGTGATTATCAGAAAACCTTGGGGATTATTGATTTTGTTTCCGGGATGACGGATAACTATGCTACAGATCTTTACCGAAAAATAAAAGGTATAGATATCGGGATGACAATGTAAAAACTGAGAATTATTATGATATTTCTGTAACAAATCCGTATCTTATCGACAAATCAATTAAAATAAAAAACTTATGGTGTATTTAGGTATTTTGGTCTTTTTCGGACTGGTAACATTACTGGCTTCTTTTTTTATCGTAAAACAGGAAACGGCAGCTATTGTAGAGCGTTTAGGTAAACTTCACTCTGTGCGTCACGCAGGTCTTCAATTGAAGATTCCTTTTATAGATCAGATTTCCAAGAGAATGAATCTCAGAATTCAGCAGTTGGATGTTATCATTGATACTAAAACTTTAGACAACGTATTTATCCGTATGAAAGTTTCGGTGCAGTTTCAGGTCATCAGAACACAGGTTGCAGACGCTTATTATCGTCTTGAAAATCCTGAAGGTCAGATCACGTCATATGTTTTTGACGTAGTAAGAGCTGAAGTTCCTAAGATGAAACTGGATGATGTATTTGTTAAAAAAGATGATATTGCTGTTGCCGTAAAAGGTGAGTTGCAGGATGCAATGCAAAGTTACGGTTATGACATTGTAAAAGCTTTGGTAACCGATATTGATCCGGACGAGCAGGTAAAGCATGCAATGAACAGAATCAACGCAGCTGAAAGAGAAAAAACAGCTGCAGAATACGAATCTGAAGCACAGAGAATCAGGATTGTTGCGGTAGCAAAAGCTGAGGCAGAGTCTAAGAAACTTCAGGGGCAGGGTATTGCAGATCAGCGACGTGAGATTGCAAAAGGATTGCAGGAGTCTGTACATATGCTCAACTCGGTAAATATCAAGCCACAGGAAGCATCTGCATTAATCGTGGTAACGCAGCATTATGATACTTTACAGTCTATTGGTGCTAATAACAGAAGTAATCTTGTACTTTTACCCAACTCTCCGACTGCAGCAAGTACAATGCTGAATGATCTTGTAGTGTCTATGGCAGCAACGCAGAAAATAGATGATTTAGGGATTAACGACAAATAATAATATTCTAAATAAGAAAAAAATAGCTCTCAGATTAATGAGAGCTATTTTTATTTTTTGACTTTGGAAATCTGTTTTAGCAAAGTATATTTTATTGAAGAGCCGTCCATCGGAGGATTTTCAATTTTTTCGGGTTTAATTTTTAGAGTATATTCAAAACCCGGTTCATAGGTAAATCCTTCAATATTCGTATACATCATTTCCCAGTTGTCTGATTCTTTCTCTTTTATCTGGAGGCATTTCATCGGAGCAACTCCGGTGCAGTCTGCAGTTTGAGAAGCAACCATAATTGTCTTTTCGTTGGACATATTTGATGTGGTTTTACACTGAAGAATAATCAGGAATACTGCTGATGCTGCAAAAGCTTTTAATAATGGTTTAAAATAATTCATAGGTTCAATTTTTTTTATTGAGAATTAAATTTTTGCTTTCCGGTTAAAAGTTCAAAAAATAACCTGAAATCTGACAGCAAAGACCATAAAGGATATCTGAATGTCGCCGGACTGTTTTTTTCTATCATGGCATGACTAAGCCAGGCAAAGCCGTATCCAAAAATCGGAACGTACCACAAAAATCTTTCTTTTCCTGAATAAATAACGTATCCTATAACCAACAATACCAAAAGAGTTCCGATAAAGTGAAAAATTCTTGTTCCTGTTTTGCTGTGTTCGGTAAGATAAAACTGATAGAATTCGGAAAATGTTTTTATTCTTTCTGACATGGCTTCAATTTTAGTTTAGAAAATTATTGCAATAAATCCGCCAAAATAAAAAGACGAACCATTTTCTGATTCGTCTATATCATGTTATTGTGCAGTGCTTCTAAGCTTGCTGTTTCTATACCCATAGCAGAAATATATAACCAAGCCTACAGCAAACCATAATCCGAACCAAAACCAGTTATCATGGCTCATGCCGGTTAGAAGATAAAGACAAGAGCTTAATCCTACTAAAGGAATTAAAGATAGGTTTTTAATAAAAGTAATAATGCACAGTAAAATATTAAGAATGATAAATACAAATATTGCAATTCTAAACTCAAGATATGTGTTATCTTTTACAACAATATGATTTTTATTCGAGAATGTTTTAAATGAACTTTCAATTGATTTTGATGCATCCTGACTTTCATTTTTTAAAACGAAAAACGGATCTTCTGTATTTTTTTTAGAAGTAATCAGTCTGTTTTCAATGTCTGTAATGCTGTATTTTTCACCATTTAAAAAAGTTTCTCCGTTTTTGGTAATAATTACCTTATCTGGTTCTTCAAAAAATGCTGGTTGATAAAAGTAAAATCCAATTAATCCTCCAACAAACAGGATGGGGAAAATAATTTTACCATTAATATAAGGAAGGTGAAAACGACCTTTGATTTTTTCTTTCGGAGGCAGCATTAAAACCCCTGCGCAAACCAAAACAAATGCAAAAATAGTTCCTATGCTTGTAAAATCCAGAATGAAACTTTTATCAGTGAAAATAATGGGAACTCCCACTACAATTCCCGTAACTATAGTTGCAAAAGCCGGTGTCTTATATTTTGGATGTACATTCTGAAATTTTTCCGGCATCAGTCCGTCGCGGCTCATGGCGTACCATATTCTCGGCTGTCCCATCTGGAAAACGAGTAAAACGGTTGTAATGGCGACAATGGCAACAAAGGAGATAGTAAGTTCCATCCATGCGACATTAGCATTAGATTTTTCAAAAATAAACGAAAGAGGATCTCCGATTCCGTCAAATTTTCTGTAATCTACCATTCCGGTAAGAACAAGAGTAAGACAGATATAAATTACCGTACATAAAGCCAGAGAAATAATCATTCCTTTAGGAAGTGTTTTCTGTGGATTTTTTGTTTCTTCTGAAAGTACACTGAGTGCATCAAAGCCAATATAGGCAAAGAAAACTCCGGAAACGGCGCTCATTACTCCGGCAAAACCATTCGGCATAAAAGAAGGAATTCCGGTTTCCAGACTTACAGGAGTCCAGTTTTCTGTATTGATGTAGGCTGTTCCAACCAAAATAATCAGAACTATTACAGCAAGTTTTAAGATAACAAGAGAATTATTAAAATTTTTGCTCTCTTTTACACCACGGTAGCAAAGCCAGGTAATCAATCCATTAATAACCAAAGCCGGAATATCCACAATAAATTTTAGATTTCCAAGCAGGGGAGCGGTGTTCCAGGCATTGATGAGTTCTTTATTTTCAGAACCGTTCTGGAAAGCTTTTTTTGCTTCTGTGTAGCTACAGGTAAAATAATCAGGAATATGCATTCCAAGTCGTTCCAGAAAGCTTGTAAAATAATCCGACCATGAAAAAGCAACATAAATATTTCCGAAAGAATATTCCATAATCAGTGCCCATCCGATAACCCATGCCATTAACTCCCCAAAACTTGCGTAAGCATAGGTGTAAGCAGAACCGGCTTTAGGGATTCTGCTTGCAAATTCAGCATAGCATAAAGCAGTAAAACCACAAGCAAAACCACAAATTAAATATAATAAGATCACGCCGGGTCCCCCTCTGAAAACAGCTTCTCCCAAACTGCTGAAACTTCCCGCACCAATAATGGCGGCAATACCGAAAAATACGATGTCCCAAACACCGAGAACACGTAATAAATTTGTTGAAGTATCGTTATCTGAGTACTGTTTTCTTCTGAAAAGCTGGTTCATTCAATAGTTGATTTGAAGTTTGAAAAAAACAAATGTAATTATTTCTCTTAAATAATTAATATTTTCTTAATATTTCTTTAGGCTATATTAAGATATATTAAAATATTGTCCACATATTAACATTGTCAAAAAAGGCTTGTCTGCATAATATATTTTACCTATTTTCGTTGGTAATTTGTGGATAAAATCTCATCTGAAATTTAAATAACCGGTCTAGATTTGCTTCCGGTTTCCATTTAAAATTTGATATTAATGAAATCAAAAAAAATACTATTAGCCGTTGCGGTTTTCTATTTCGGAATTTCCGAAGCGCAACAGTCTCAATATTTTACCCAAAAAGAAAACTACAGGTTTAATCTTGCCGAAAATCTTTATCAGACCAAAGTGTACAATGCTTCACAGTTTGAATATGCACGGCAGTATTTTTATAATCAAAATCTGGAACAGTCTAAGAAAGAAGCTGCTCAGTTTTTTGACAATGTAATTGGAGTTATTCTTCAGAAAAATCATGCAGAAGAAGGTCTGACTGCTTTTATGAAAGAATATCCCAAATCTGCATATTTTGCACAGGCAAATTTGCCTTTAGCCGATTATTATTTAGCAAAAAAAGATTTTAAGGAGGCTTTAAAAACGCTGAAGAAAGTTAATCAATATCAGCTTACCCGCGAAGAAAATACGCAATATGTTCTGAAACTCGGTTATGCAAAATTTATGACCGGAAATTCTAAAGGTGCTATTGATGCGCTGGAAGAAGCTTATAAAACAGCCGATGAATCTCAGAAAGGTGAAATTGCTTATATGCTCGGACATTTACACTATTCCAAGAGAGAAAACAGTGAGGCGTTTCAGTATTTTGATTCCATCAAAGATCAGCCTAAGTTTTCAAGACTTGTACGTCCGTATTATGTACAGATGTATTATAATGATAAAGATTATGACAAGGCAATAACTGAAGGAACAGCATTATTGAATGAGGATCTTTCGGATTCTTATAAAGCCGAAGTTCATAAGATCATCGGGGAAAGTTATTTTATGAAAAATGACTACAATTCTGCTTATCCACATCTGAAAGATTATCTGAGCGTACAGCAGAATCCTTCTGAAAATGATTTGTACGAAATGGGATTTGTTGCGGCACAGCTTAAGAAATATGACGAGGCTGTTTCTTATTATAATCAGTTACTGAACAGCAATTCTGCATTGGCTCAGAATGCTTATTATCAATTAGGAAATGCCTATTTGGCGGTTGATAAAAAGCAGGAAGCGCTTTCAGCATTCCGTTCTTCTTACCAAATGGATTATGATGTAAATGTTAAAAAGCTGGCTCATGAGCAGTATGCAAAACTCAGCTACGATATCGGAAATCCTTTTGAAAGCCCTACAACAGTCATTCAGAATTACATAACCATCAATAATAATGATGCTAAAACTGCAGAAATGAGATCACTTTTGGTGAAATCTTATCTGTATTCCGGTAATTTTAAAGAAACGCTTAATGCGATTGATAAACTTCCCAACTCAACTCCAGAAACGGATAAAGTAGACCAGGAGGTTTCTTATTTATTGGGAACAGAAGAATTCAACAAAGGAAATTTTGATGAAGCAGAAAGATATTTTCTGAGAAGTCTCGAATTTAATATTAATAAAGAATTTCACAGCAGAGCATTGTACTGGCTTGGACAGGTATATTACCAAAAAGGCAATTATCCTTCGGCAATCGTTCGCTACGAAAAACTTCTCAATCAGGATTTTCCTGAAAAACAGCAGCTTTCTTACGATTTGGGATATGCTTATTTTAAATCTAAAAAATTTGATCAGGCAGAGCAGTATTTTACGCAATATTTGAAAAATCCGAAGCCGGAGTTTAAAAATGATGCCGAACTTCGTTTAGCAGATATCAATTACGCCAACAATGATCTGGATAATGCAATCGCAATTTATGAAAAGAACGAAGATGCAACAGATTATACATTGTATCAGAAAGCTTTGGCATTAGGTTTTAAAAACGACAATGCTGCCAAAATCAGTAATTTGAAATCGCTCATCTCGAAATATCCAAATTCTGAATATGAGGATGATGCACAGTACGAAATCGGGGTTGCTTATGCTGCTCAGGATGATTATAATAACTCGAATGATTTCTTCGGGAAAGTAATAAAATCTTCTTCCGACCGGGATTTGGTTGCCAATGCATCTATCTATAGAGCCCAGAATTATATTGATCAGAACCAAAATGATAAAGCTTTATCTGAGCTGAGATCTTTAGGTGAGCAATACAAAAATACAGCTTACGCACAGAAAATTGTACAGGCTTCTAAACCGATTTTTACTAAAAACGGAGATGTTGCCGGGTATGAAGGTTTTGCGAGAAATATAGGAGTTAATATAGCGGCTTCTGAGATCGATGAAATCAATTTGTCTACAGCAAAGCAATATTTCACCAAGAAAGATTACAAAAATGCAATCTCCTATTATGAAAAATATTTAACTCAGAATCCTGCAGGAGAAGGTCTTTATCAGGCTAAATATGAATTAGGCGAAAGTTATTATCAGAATAGTAATCCTACAAAAGCACTTCTTGTTCTGCAGGAGGTTGCAGAGGTACAGAATGATTATCAGGATGATGCCGCAACCAGAGTAGCTCAGATTTATATTGCTCAGGGTGACAGCAGTGAAGCTAAAAAATACCTTCATAATATTAGAAATTCGTCTAACATTAATGTCAGAAATTATGCGAATGTAGAACTGATGAAAATGTATGCGGAAGAAAAGAATTTCCCGGAGGCTGAAAAATTAGCCAATGCTGTTATTGCCAACAGTAAAAATTCTGCAGCAGTGATCGAAACTGCAAAAGTAATCAAGGCGAGAAGCCTTATGAATTCGGGGAAAGATAAAGATGCTCAGACAGCTTATGCTGCTCTTGAAAAATCTTCCAATACAGAAGTTGCTGCAGAAGCGCTTTATGCAAAAGCATATTATCAGAATAAAGGAAAAGCGTATAAATCTTCAAACGAAACTATTTTCAAACTGGCAAATAATTATGCATCAGAAGATTATTGGGGAGCAAAAGCTTTGGTCTTGATGGCTAAAAACTATATTGGTCTGAAAGATAATTATCAGGCAAGTTATACCTGCGATCAGATTATTGCCAATTATGCAGATTTCCCTGAAATTGTAGCAGAGGCAAAAGAGGTTAAAAAAATGATTAAAAAGTAAAATGTACTGTCGTATTCATGTAAAATTTGTTGATGTAATTTAATCATTAATACTTTTTACTTTATACATTAATACAACATATATGAACAAGAAAATTCAAATATTATCTATACTTTTCTTAGGAGTTTCTTCTGTAGCGTTTTCTCAGATTAAAGAAGAAAGATTGATTCTTAATAAAAAAAGAGAGCCGGAAGTAAAAAAAATCGAAAAGAAAAAAACTTCTGTAGTCACGGAGAAGAATTATCCGCCCGAAGAGAAATCCGCAAATCCCGTAAAATATACGATTACAGATGTTCCTGCGGTATCAGATTTTAAAACTTCAACCATTCAGGGAGAAGATGTCGCTCCGAAGTTTGAAGGAACAGCCCAAAACAACTATTTCCAGATTGGAATGGGGAATTACGGGAAGATTCTGGCTGATGGAAATATTTCCAAAACTCTTGAAAATAAACTGGAAGTAGGAGCGGATGTTCACGTTTTGTCTACCAACGGATTAAAAAAAGATTATCCTTGGGATTCTAAACAAAGTTCAGCAACTTTAGGTGCATTTTTAAATTCTTACGGAGAAAAGGGTAAGATCAACGTAAATGCAGAATATGGCTTAGATAATTATAATTATTACGGAATTTACGCTTTGGCTCCTTCGGCGGATGTAGATTTGACGCAGAAAGTCAATCAGTTTAAAGTGAATGGTTATTACGATTTTTATTCTAATGAAATCTTAAATGACGTAAGAGTAAAATCATCATTCTTAACGGATCATTTTAATGCCAAAGAGAATCAGGCGTCTATTTTGGCAAACCTTTCCAAACACGCCGTTGAACTTTCAAAGAACGGAATTGTGATGAATGCTGATTTAGGTTTGGGCTTAGAAACCGTAAAAACCGATTTTGCTTTACTCAGCAAAAATTCTGCAACATTTTTTAATGCAGATATTGCTCCGAAAATTACTTTTGCGAAGGGTGAATCTTATCTTACTCTAGGTTCTGTATTTAATTTTTTAAATGCCAGAAACTCAAATATGATGCTTGCTGAAGAAGTGAAAAACAACAAAACGTATTGGTTTCCAAAAGCAGAATTTCAGGTAGCTGCCTCTAATGAATTCAAATTTTACGGAGGAATCGACGGTGGTTTAAAATTAAATACCTACGGAGAATTGCTTCAGGCAAACCCCTTTCTTGTTTCAGATCAATTGCTGAGACCTACAGAAACAACGTATCATTTCTATGCAGGTTTGAGAGGGGATATTGATGAAACTTTTAAATATGATGTTTCCGCAGGATTTGGCAAGATGAAAAATATTATGTTTTTCAGCGCCAACAATCTTTTTTCTAACGAGTTTACTTTAGACAGACCGGGATTTGATTTTGCCAACACATTTTCTGCTGTTTACGATGACGGAAATGTAAGCGACATTAAAGGAAGTCTTCAGTATTTTCCGCTGGAGAATCTGGTTGTAGATGCCGATGTAAGATTTTTAAGATATGATCTTAAGAATTACGAAAATATTTATAATGTTCCTTTATTGACAGGAAGTATCGGTGCAAAATATACTTTATTGGATAAAAAACTGTCTTTAGGCTTCAGAGGAATATTTGCAAGTGACAGAACTACAAACTCTTACTTGCTAGAAGATGTGGCAAATCCCGCTATGATGTTTCAGTCTACGGAGGATACCAATGATAAAGTTGGCGGTTATGCAGATTTAAACTTATCAGCAGAGTACAAAATTCACAAAAATTTCAGTATTTTTGCACTCGGAAATAATCTTTTAAGCTCTAAATATCAGACGTACAAAGGATATAAAGTTCTTGGTGCACAGATTACAGGAGGAGCGAAGATCACTTTCTAAGAAATTATTGATAAATGGTGATTAATGCATGACTATTATATCAATTAAATAAAATGGCTGCATAGTTTAATGGATAGAACTTCGGATTTCGGCTCCGACAGTGAGGGTTCGAATCCTTCTGCGGTCACATTTGCCCCTTTATCGGGGCTTTTTTATTGTTTAAAATTCAGGCAGATTATATCAGAAAATTTGTTTACAGATTGAGTAATCTGTACTGTTGAGGAGAGTATTTTGTAGAAGATTTGAAATATTTTCCAAAATGAGAGTTGTCGTTGAAGCCAAGCTCATAGGAAATCTGCGTTACAGAAAGTGTTGTATGAAGGAGCAGTCTTTTCGCTTCGAGTATTACCCGGTTTTTAATCATTTCACCCGCAGAAATGTCCATATTTTCTTTGATAAGTGCATTCAGGTAATTGGGTGTCAAATTGAGTTTTTCTGCATATTTTGAAGTGATTTTCAGTTCTTTATAATGCTTTTCTACGAGACTGCTGAAGTTTTCTACAATTTCTTTTTTATGGTCCGGAGATTTTTTGCTGCGGTTTCGTTTATTTGAATTCCTAATATATTTTAAGATAAAAACTTTCAACAAAAGACAAATTATCTCTTTTCTCAGTAATTTATTTTTGCTGTATTCTTTCTGAAGTTCTTCAAAAGTTCTGAAGAGATCTTCTGCATTATCATCAGAAGGCAAAATGTATGGCGCCACATCATGAAGAGCTGTATCGCTTTTGATGACTTTATTTCCGGTATAGATATAATTGTAAAATGATTTGGTAAACAGAAGCGCATTTCCTTCTATGCACTCAAAGTTTTTAAAATGATATACCTGATTATAATTGATGAAAAAAAACTTCATAGGTTGCAAATCAAACTCCTGATGATCAATCATAAGAGATCCTTTAGCATTCCTGAAAAGTAAAACTGCATAAAACTTATTTTTAAAATGTAAATCTGAGCCTGGCTGTAATTTTGCTGCAAATTCTTCAAGCGGCATCATGATAAAGTCATTTCGCAGTGGTGAGGGTTTTTTAAGCCTGCTTAAAGTAAGGGATTGAATGGTATGATTCACAATTTCAATATTTTCTTTATCAAATATAAACATAAAAAATACCATAATTGCTTATGGTATAATATAACTCAAATAAACTCTTAATTAAGATGTTCCAGTATTTTCAGATGCTTTGCACTGATTTTCTTTTCAATTGTTTTATCTACATATTCAGAGTTCATTGCACGCAGAACAGCCATATAATTCATACTGAATTCAATGGTGTCTCCAATATGGTAATCGTTGCCGTTATCTGCAAGATCAAGAATCATCATGTCTGAACTGGCTCCGATGATTTCAACCCCGGAATATTTCGGCTTTATATTTTTAGGATCAATATCCAAAATACCGACATCAACAATAGCTCTGACTGAGGTTTTTCCTTTGTTTCTTTTATCGTGCACGGGTTTTTCTCCGGTAAGGTTTGTTCCTATATCTCCCGTAGGAATCATTGGTTTTTCTACAATTTCGATGATCTCTGCCGTAAGCTTAAAAACATCCTGATACATTCCTTTGATTACTGAATCGTGGTAAACATCGGTACCGAAAAACAGGGTTTCACCAATTCTGAAATGGTTGATTCCTTCCGGTATTTTATTTTTAAAAATAAGCGGAATAGTAACTGATGAACCTGCTGATATGAATGGAATTTTTGTCTGATGAGTTTCCTCAATAATTTCTTTAAAACGGTTGAGTTCAGTTAATTTTTTCTCATCAGGAAGGATTCCGTTGAGACAGTTGAGGTTGGTTCCTATTCCCACCACTTCGATATTAGACATTTTGATCACTTCACCATAAAATGACGATAGATTTTTTATCATGATACCTTCTCTTAATTCTCCCATTTCCACCATGATAACAATTTTATGTGTTTTGTTTTGCTTGATGGCTTCATCAGAAAGGGCTTTAATAGTATCTAATTCTGTATTAAAACTAACATCTGCATATTTTACAATGCTTTTAGCCAGTCTTTTTGCAGGTGGTTTTATGTAAACCGTCTGCGTTTTTGGAGAAAGATCTTTTATGTGGCGCAAATTTGTCAGCCGGGAATCGCAGATTTCCTTATCAAAGATTTCCAGAAGACTTTGCAGAAACTTCTCATTACCGCAAAGCAATTTTGCAACTACAGCCCATTCGATGTTATTTTCTTTGAAAAGTTCGTTGAGGTAATTGTAATTATGAAGTAATTTGCTGGTATTTAAAGTAATGTGTGACATTTTATTTTTTTAATCGCATTTCAAGATATTTACTGGAAAATCCTAGTTTCCTGTAAAGATGTATTGCCGGATTTTCCGGTTCACAATGGAGGGCGATATCTCCCTGTGAAGAATCAATAGCATGATGCATCAGTTTTTTTCCGATGCCTTTTCCACGTATGTTTTTATCAGTGGCAATATACACGAGAATGTTTTCGGGAATATATCCGCCCATACCGGTTTTATTTACAACAACGGCTCCCACAATATCATTTTTATCTTCATCTCTTGCAGTAATAATAATACCACCTGGCTTGTTGTTATATCCTAATGCGTAGTCGACAGCATCAGAAATATCTTTTTCCGGATCACCGTATTGTTCCAAATGTTCGAAAAGAAACTGTATGATCTCTTTTTTTTGATTTGTAATGAGTTGGTTTTCATCTGAATATTTTTGTAATGTTATCATAATTTTTGTTTTATCCGGGAGATGGCAGAGTAATATCAATACCCATATTATCATCCGTTTTTTCTTTGTCAATCATTCTTTTGCTTTTTAAGAAAAATAAAGGAATGTCTGTATTATTAATAATTTGTTTGAAGAAATTTTCCAGGAAGAATGATTTCCAGCTGTCTTCATCCTTATAATTAAGAATAATAATGTCAGCATCATCTTCATGAGAAAATTTGGATATTTGAGTGGCTTTGCTTCTTGTCATTAAAAACTGTGAGTCATAGTCCTGCGCTTTAATGGCAATACTTGTCCGGGCTCTTTGGTAAGCATCTTTAATTTTTAATAGATCATCTTCATTGCTGATTCCCAAAAGGCTGATAACGCCCTTGTTTTTCTTTGCAATAGCAATTGAGAGGTCAACTTTATCAGCAAGATCTTCTAAAACTCTTACAGGCACGAGGATCTTGTCAAAAGCATATTTTCTGCATTTTTCAGGAACCAGTAAAACAGAACTGTTGGCTTCTGTTAAAATTTCATAAGAAAGCGAACCTAAAAATAATTGGGTGAAATTTTGCCGTCCTGAACTTCCACAAACTACAAGATCTACCGCTTCTTCATGAACTGTATCATTGATAGCGTGCACCAAACTGTCATTTTTAATCAAAGTCTGCAATTTCAGCTCAGGATATTGTGACGTGATGGAAATTTCCAATTCGTTAAGTGCAAACTCTGTTTTTTTATAGTTTTCATCAATAGTTTCCGCGCCTATAGCCTGCTTTCCCGTTCTGTCGATGATGGTATGGTTGGTTATATTGTGAAATAATATAACTCTTGCTTTGTGACGTAGAGCAATATTTACAGCCATTACGACCGCATTACGTGATTTTTCTGTAAAATCAACCGCCACTAAAATTGTACTGATAAAATTTTGCATTTGGTTTAGAATAATTCTAAAATTAATATACAAATTTAGATAATACCAATCTCAATTAGTGTTAAAAATGAACGGACTTATGGTATAATTTATCTTTTTTAAAATGAAAATAAAAATATAGGTGAATTATAACCGCTAGAAAATTGAAATTAAGGAAACTTCAATACAATAGTAAATTGGTAAAATTTTAAAATACTCTTTTAATCCTTAAAACTTTAAAATTGTAAATATTTTTTTAATTGACAATTTAAGAATGTAGAAAATTATATTGATAATCCTCATATTGGACTAACAGTAAAATGGCACAGACAAGATAGAAAACTAAAATATAAAGTTACTATGAAAGGAATTGTTATAACTTCCGGAACAAACATTATAAGAGCAGCACAAATGCAAAATCATTTTGAGATTATTCTATCTGATGTTTTGATTTGTCTACCTGATTTAAGGACAACACTCCTTATAAATACAAAAAAAATTTAAACGAGTATTTTATTTTCAGCTGAAATTATAATTAATAATGACAAGTCTCAGAACGAAATGTACAAAATCTTCATCAGCTTTATTTCTGTTGATTAGTCTGTTTTTATAATCATAAGAAGTAAGCGTTTTGATCAGATTTTTGTAAATATCAAAATCTTCCCCCTTTAATTTTATTTTGACGAAGCCGTCTTTTCTGTTGATAATTTGATCATCCAAAGTTCTTACTTTTAGAATAACCTCGCACAATTTAGAACCCTTTCCGGTATATCTTTCAACAACATTTACCTTAAAAGCATCAAACAAAATAGCATGAAATACAAGATTGGCGTTAGATTCCGGTGTTCGAAGCTTAAGTTGATAATTCATTTTGAAATAGTTTTAAATATGCATCGAAAATACAAAAAAATCCTTTAATTATAGCGGATTTCAATCATGTTCCCATGCATATATGTTATGTATTTTAATAAAAAGGATAAGAGGCTTTTGTAAGCCTCTTATTTTAGTTGAATAAGTCTTTTACTTTGTCAAAAAAAGTTTTTTCTTTTCCGGATGGTTCTGCAACCATTTCTCCGGAATTCATTTGTTTCTCAAAAAAGTCTTTTTGATCTTTTGTAAGCTTTTGCGGTGTCCAGACGTTGATATGAATAAACATATCGCCTTTTCCATAACTGTCGATACTTGGTAAACCTTTTCCTGCCAATCTTAATATTTTTCCTGATTGCGTTCCTGCATCTATTGTTATTTTTACCTTTCCGCCCACAGTAGGAATTTCTTTTTTGGTTCCAAGTGCCGCTTCTGCAAAAGAAATATATAATTCCTGGTGAAGATTATCGCCTTCTCTCTTTATCGTCTGATCAGATTCTTCTTCAATAATCACCAAAAGATCTCCCGGTACTCCTCCAAAAGGAGCATCGTTACCTTTTCCTCTTACATTAAGCTGGATACCGTCTCTTGCACCTGCCGGAATATTAATGGTAACTTCTTCTTCATCTTTTATTAAACCCTGAGCATTGGCTCCTGCCGGAATTTTATCAGCTACTTTTCCGATTCCTTGACAAGTTCCGCAGGTAGTTTGGGTTTGCATCTGTCCGAACATGGTGTTCATCACCTTCATCTGTACTCCTGAACCATTACACGTAGGACAGGTTTTTGAAGTCGCACCTTCTGCCAGCTTCATTTTTTTTACCTTGAGGGTTTTTTGGGTTCCGTTAACCATTTCCTCAAGGTTTAGCTTGATTCTGACTCTGAGATTAGAACCTTTTACCTGTTGACGACCACCGCCGCCACCGCCAAAACCGCCAAAGCCACCACCGAAAATATCTCCAAACTGGCTGAAAATATCTTCCATATTCATACCGCCGCCGAAACCACCGCCGCCAAAGCCGCCGTTTCCGCTAACTCCAGCATGACCAAACTGGTCATATCTTGCACGTTTTTGTTCGTCGCTCAGTACTTCATAAGCTTCAGCAGCCTCTTTAAATTTTTCTTCAGCAACTTTGTCACCCGGATTTTTATCCGGATGATATTTAATTGCCATTTTTCGGTAGGCTTTTTTTATTTCGTCGGCACTCGCAGATTTGCTGATCTCAAGAACCTCGTAATAATCTCTTTTTGACATGATATATTATAATTGATGATTGATAAATGATAATTGATGTTTTTCTGGGTGTCTGTGAAAATTGTCATCTGTAATCACTCATCACTTATCATTAATGAATTTTAGTTTCCTGTAACTACTTTGGCAAAACGTATTACTTTTTCTCCTAAAGTATAGCCTGTTTCAATAACATCTACTATTTTACCTTTCAACTCTTCAGAAGGAGCAGGAATTTGGGTAATAGCTTCGTGAAAATCTACATTAAAACTATCTCCGGCTCTTACTTCCATTGCCTTAAGTCCTTTTTCGGTAAGCTTGTTTTTAAACTTGTTGTAAATCAGTTCAACACCCTGAAGATCTGCTTCACTTCCGTTCTTTGCGATCTCTTTTAATGCTCTTTCAAAATCATCCAAAACTCCCAACATAGAAATCATCATGTCTTGGTTAGCGTACTGAAAGAATTCCATTTTTTCTTTGGAAGTTCTTTTCTTGTAATTTTCAAATTCTGCATACAGTCTGATGTAACGGTCTTTCTCTACTGCCAAAAGTTCTTCCGTAGAAGGAGTTTCTGTCACATTTTCCTGTTGAGTATCTTGAGTTTCGTTTACGTTTTCTTCCTGTTTATTGATGTTTTCTTCGTTGATATCCTGGTTTTCCATATTTCAATAACTTTTACACAGAGGTTTGTCAAACATTCTGCCAAAGAGAAAAAAATGACAATAAGGCAGATTTGGATAAGTGATTTTGCCATTATATTCAAAAATAAAGCTGGAAACACCCAATATTCAATCCGCTATTAGTTTTTGAAGCTTTTTCGTGCTATCCACTCATACTCCTCGCGCCGAAGCTTTCTTTCAGAGCCATTTCCTGCTGCGGGGTAACCGTTACTATCACGGCTAGGGTTTTAGTTATTTTTTTCACTATTATCAATCAGTAGAAATTTTGTATCAGTTTTGTTGTGGTGATATATTTTTCTTTGCTGCAGCTTAAGGTGAAAAAAGCCATTCTCTGTAAAATGATTGACTTTTAATTATTTGTTGAATTATAATAGCCCTGATTGAAGCATTGTCTGAGCTCTTTTCTCTGTTTTTTCGGCGGCGAAGCCGCCGAAAAAACAGAGAAAAAGCGAGTGCGGAAAGCAGGAATAGCTCCTAAAAAATATTTAAAAAAATGTTTGCAGTAAAAGATAAACATTCAGAAAAATGATTATAATTGAAATAATCCAGACGGAAATTTTCAGAAAAGGTTTATTGGCAAACTCACCCATCTTTGCTTTATCATTTGTAAACATCACCAACGGAACAACAGCAAAACTAAGCTGCATTGAAAGGATTACCTGACTTAAGACCAGTAGATCGGTAGTTCCTTCTTCGCCGTAAATAATAGTAACAATTAATGCAGGAATCACAGCAATAAGCCTTGTGATTAATCGTCTAAGCCAAGGTTTCAGACGGATATTCAGAAAACCCTCCATCACGATTTGTCCGGCAAGCGTTCCGGTCAATGTCGAATTTTGTCCGGATGCGAGAAGCGCAATGGCAAATGCAACACTTGCCATGGAAGCTCCCAATATCGGAGTCAGCATTTTATAAGCGTCATGGATGTCGGCTACGTTTTTATTTCCTGTGGTATGAAATGTTGCTGCGGCTAAAATCAAAATAGCTGCATTGATAAAAAAAGCAATTAACAAAGAAAACGTACTGTCTAATGTAGCAAACTTTATCGCTTCTTTTTTTCCTTCACTATCTCTGGTATAATCTCTTGTCTGCACGATACTGCTGTGAAGATAGAGATTGTGCGGCATGACGGTAGCTCCCAAAATCCCTATTCCGATATATAACATAGCAGGATTTGTAATGATTTCTTTTTGAGGAACCAGACCTCCTAAAATGGCATTGATTTCAGGCTTTGAAATTATAATTTCATATCCAAAGCAGGCAAGAATAATAAAGATAAGACCTGCAACGATACTTTCTATCCATCGAAATCCTTTTGCCTGAAGAAGTAAAATTAAAAGAACATCAATTGTTGTAATCACGATTCCCCACGTAAGCGGAATGCCAAATAAAAGATTGAGCGCAATAGCAGAGCCGATTACTTCTGCCAGATCGCAGGCTGCAATGGCTATTTCGCAGAATACCCAAAGAATAAAATTGGTTGTGGGCTTAAAATGATCTCTGCAGGCCTGGGCTAAATCTCTTTCGGCAACAACCCCCAACTTTACGGACAGATGTTGCAGGATCATTGCAAAAATATTGGAAATAAGAACAACGGAAAGTAATGTATATCCGAATTGTGCTCCACCGGCAATATCTGTTGCCCAATTTCCGGGATCCATGTAGCCGACGGCAATCATCAGACCGGGACCGGCAAAAGCTAAATATTTTCTCCAGAAACCAGACTTTTTCGGTATGGATATGGAAGAGAATACTTCGGGTAAAGAGTTGGATGTTTTTTCTTTTCTCCAGCCGTTTTTTGTGTTGAGACTCATTTTTTTTGTTAGAATTGACTAACAAATTTAATTAAATAAAACAAATAACAATATTATTCATAAAAAAATCCTGAAAATTATTTCAGGATTTATTATAAGTCTGTTTAAACTTTTATTTAACCGCAAAAGTCGCAAAAGATGAACTGAACTTCTATTAAAAGTTAATAGTTATAAATCAAAAAGATCACAATAGTTTTAAAAATCTTTGATTTTTATTCCTTTTGAGCGCTTCTATTATTATAGAAATTCAATTTAACATTTTTATTTGTGCCTTTTGTGGTTAATTCTGAAATAGTTTAAACAAGTTTTATATATAAATAGTAAGTTATTTTGTAAATCTTACAGACATTCTTCTGTCAATAGCTCTTTCATCATTGGATGCAGTAGCATCTACCGTTGCAAATTCGCTTCCATATCCGTCTGCAGATACTACCTGAGAAGCAACACCTTGTTGTGACAGCCAGTTTTTTATATAGTTCGCTCTTTCTTCAGAAAGTTTTAAATTTTTAGCTTCATCACCTGTTTTATCAGTATAGCCCCCAATTTTTATTTTGGCTTCAGGAAAAGCTTTAAGAATAGCCACTAAATTTTGGATCTGACTTTCTGATCCTGCTTCAAGTTCGTTAGCACTTCCAATTTTGAAATTAACATGGTCAAAATCATACCATTTGTTTTTTAAAGCTGCATCATCTTTAGCATCACTATATCCTCCTGATTTGAGAAAAGAAATCATTTGATCCTCCATTCCTCCTCTATAGCCTTTTAGTGAGGTTCCATTCAGATCAATGTCTTCATCAACTCTTCCGGAATTTACTGAATTGGTATTAGATGCAACTGTATCGGTATCTGTTGTCATAGAATCTCCTGCAACTGCAGTTGTAGTAGTGGTCTCTGTTTTTCTGCATTGCTCCCACAAGAAATATGATGCGGCAAGAAGTAAAAGTAAAGGCAGAAGCCATTTCCAGATTGATCCACCTTCAGCAGACGTAGATCTGTCTGGGAACGTACCGGTATCGGTTGTACTTCTTGTTACTTCTATATGAGGCGTTTTTTCTTCAAATTTCTTAGTAGCAGGATTTTCATTACCTTCAAAACCGTAACCTTTTGCCCAGTCTCCAACATTAAGGGAGGCCAGAGAAAGTCCCGGAGGAAGTAAGGTTGGAACAATTTCCCTTTGTTCATTAAGTAATGTTGAAATTCCGTTTCTGTCTAAATTGTTGTCGGAAGCATATTTTCCGATTGCACCTACAGTTGCTGCGGTAACAATATTAAGCAGTGAGGAAGATGAATTGCTGCTGATTCCGGCGTATGTAGCAATACTATTGATGATTCCGCTCAGTCTTTCACCAAAAATTGATGATAATAATCCTGCTATAAAAGAATTTCCAGATGTAACGCCTGTTAAATTGTTCAGAATCCCGTTGGATGAAGAATTGGCAATAGTATCTATAACGGTAGGGTTATCAGAATTATTGGCTAATCCGCCGATAATTACAGGAAGCATACCGGAAATTGCTTTGGAAACTCCTGCTTCGCTTTCTCCCAGTTGAGATGCCGTTTGTGAAACAAGCGCAGCGCCTAGCTGTCCTTTAATAAGATCAATAATGTTTAATGCCATAATAATTTATTTTGAATTTAATGTTATTATAAAATTAAACAAAAATTTATCCAAATTAGATCGAAAAATAAAAAATCTTTAAAAATTCTTAGAATTTTTAAAGATTTAATAAGTTATTGCATTGGATCTTAATATGCTTTAGCAAACAAAACTCTTCTTTTTGAAGGCTTACCGCTGATCATAGAAATTCCTTCTTCGTGATCATCATTTAAAGGAATACATCGTATTGTTGCCTTGGTTTCTTCTTTTATTTGTTCTTCTTCTTCCGCAGTTCCGTCCCAATGAGCATAGATGAATCCGCCTTTTTCCTCCAGAACTTTTTTAAATTCATCATAAGAATCTACTTTTGTAATATTCTCATCTCTGAACTGTAAGGCTTTTTGGTAAATGTCTTTCTGAATGGTTTTTAACAAATCTTCGATATAAGAATCAATACCTTCTAATGGTCGGGTTTCTTTGGTTAAATTATCCCTTCTCGCAATTTCTACCGATTTATTTTCGAGATCTTTCGGTCCGATAGCAATTCTTAAAGGAACTCCCTTCAGTTCATATTCAGCAAATTTCCAGCCTGGCTTATTTTGAGTGTCATTATCAAATTTTACAGAAATTCCTTTCAGCTTTAATTTACTCTGAATATCTAATGCTACTTTACTGATTTGATTCAGTTGTTCTTCACCTTTAAAAATAGGAACAATAACCACTTGTATAGGTGCTAAAGTTGGCGGAAGTACCAATCCCAGATCATCAGAATGGGTCATAATTAAAGCTCCCATCAAACGGGTAGAGGTTCCCCATGAAGTTGCCCATGCATATTCGATCTTGCCTTCTTTATTGGTAAATTTTACATCAAAAGCTTTAGCAAAATTCTGACCCAGAAAGTGAGAAGTTCCGGCTTGCAGTGCTTTTCCGTCTTGCATCAAGGCTTCGATACAGTAAGTTTCATCTGCTCCTGCAAATCGCTCGGAAGGGGTTTTTAAACCTTGTATAACGGGCATTGCCATAAAGTTTTCAGCAAAGTCTGCATAAACTTCATTCATTTTTTCGGCTTCTTCTATGGCCTCATCACGGGTGGCATGAGCGGTATGACCTTCCTGCCATAAAAATTCAGACGTTCTCAGGAAAAGTCTGGTTCTCATTTCCCAACGCACAACATTTGCCCATTGGTTGATAAGAATCGGTAAATCTCTGTATGACTGAATCCAGCTTTTATAAGTATTCCAGATAATAGCTTCTGAAGTAGGTCTTACAATAAGTTCTTCTTCAAGTTTAGCATCAGGATCCACAATCAGCTTATGAGGATTATTTGGGTCGGTTTTAAGTCTGTAGTGCGTAACAACAGCACATTCTTTAGCAAAACCTTCGGCATTTTTTTCTTCAGCTTCAAATAAGCTTTTGGGTACAAAAAGAGGAAAGTAAGCATTCACGTGACCGGTTTCTTTGAATTTTCTGTCCATTTCGTCACGCATTTTTTCCCATATTGCGTAGCCGTAAGGTTTAATTACCATAGAACCTCTTACACCTGAGTTTTCGGCTAAATCAGCCTTTACAACCAACTCATTATACCACTTGCTGTAATCTTCACTTCTTGAAGTTAATTTTGCCATTAATTTTTTTTTAATATTTTAACTTTTGTAAAATTATGTAATCTAAAAATAAAAATCTATTTTTGATAGATTTTTTATACCGAATTATTGGTATATTTTTGGTACAGAATGCAAATATAATTTAATTTAAAAAAAATATACATTATCATGAAAAGAAATATACATAAAAATTTATTTGGAATACTAAAATCTAAAGGTATTTTAGCTATTTCAGGTGGTTTGCTGTTGGTGTCTTGTGGTGCGCAGATGGGTGGTTACAGTGAAACGGATGGTGTTTACTATGACCCTAATAAAGATACGTTACCAGAAGGTGTGATTATTAATAATCAGGGAAACAGAGTAGGTGATTATTATGACTATTATAATGACAGTAATGTTATAGAAAATGCGCAAATAAATCAGCAGCAGCAAAATAACCGTTATAATAACTGGAGTGATGCTAATTTCAACTCTTCTTCTACAGATTCTGACTGGGGTAGTTTTGCAGGAAGTGAAACCAATTACTATGATAACTCATGGGGTTGGGGATGGGGAGGAATAATGGGTTGGGGCTCACCTTGGGGTTGGGGTTATAATCCATACTGGGGCTGGGGCTCTGGTTGGGGAATGGGAATTGGTTTTGGCTGGGGTAACGGCTGGGGCTGGGGAGGCTTTAACCCTTATTGGGGACTTGGCTGGAACAACTGGAATAATCCTTTCTGGGGCGGATGGGGAAATCCTTACTGGGGCTGGGGAGCCGGCTACTGGGGTGGAGGTTTTTATGCTCCTGCCTATAGAAGAAGCGGAGCCAACGGACGGTCTGGTTTTACAGGAAACACATTATCAGGTTACAGAAATGTAAATAACGGATCAGGATTCAGAAATAACACCAGTGGTTTTAGATCCGGAAGTAGCAATAATGGTTTCAGACAAGGAAACACCAATTCAGGTTTTAGACAGGGAACAATGAACGGCGGTTTTAGAAATCCATCGGGAATGAGAAATCCTAATAGCGGTATTAGATCTCAAAGACCAAATTATGATTACAGACCACAGCAGTCACAACCGAGAAGAAACGATAATTACAACAGACCAAGTGATAATGGCGGATTCAGATCAGGTGGTTTTAATTCCGGAAGCAGTGGTGGCTTTAGAGGTGGTTCTTCAGGCGGCGGCGGATTTAGATCTGGCGGCGGAGGCGGTGGCTTCAGATCAGGTGGCAGATAATATTAACCATAATAACTATTCTTAAAAATAATGTTAAAAAAATCTTTAGTATTAATGGGTGTTACTGCAGCATTTTATCTGCAGGCTCAGGACATATCTGTAATTAGAAATTCTGTTGACGTGTATTCTAATACACCAATGACTGGGAATTCAAAATTCAATGCAATGGCTGGTTCCAACGGAGCATTGGGAGGTGATGCATCTTCATTACTTACTAACCCTGCCGGTTTAGGTGTGGCTATTGCAGGTGATGTTTCTGCAACACTATCTATAGAAAACAATAAAAATACGAGTTCACTTGCAGGAAACTCCATTAACTATAACATCAGCAAGGCTAATATAGGTAATGTAGGAGGTGTTGCAGTTTTCCAGCTTATGACAGAAACTCCATGGAAATTTATTAATCTGGGAGCCAATATTTCTACAACCTCTCTTGAAAATTACGTAGAATCTCCGGGGAACACTAATGTTGTAATTGCTAAGAATCTTGTTGATGGATCAGGAAATAATGTTGTAGGAAACCTATCGTATTTAGGACAAGCCTATAATCGTTACGGAACTCAAACCAAATTTAATTTGGGTGTAGGGGCGAATTATAACAATTCATTATACCTTGGTGCAAGTATCAATATGCACTACGTAGATTTAGAGCAGTATGACAGTGCCAGTTTTGGATTAGATTTAGATAATACTGCTTATACATTTGATAAACAGTACACGCCTTTTTCTGAAAAGTCAAACGGCTTCTCGGCAAGTCTTGGGGTGATCGGAAAAGTAACCAATCAATTGAGATTAGGAGCTTCTATCGAAACGCCTACATGGTGGTCTTTAGATAGAATTTATACTGATTATTACACAGGAACAGACGGATTTATCTATGCTGATAATTTTGTAGAGGACAGAAGGTTCAGATCTCCTATGAAAGCTACTTTAAGCGGAGCATTTGTTCCAAGCAAAAATTTTGCTTTAAACGTAGATTATACATTAGGACTTACGAAACCAAGATATAAAGTACAGGGAGATGCTGAAACAGAACTGAACTCTTTCTTTAATGACAGTTACAAAAATTTATCTGAGATAAAAGTTGGAGCTGAGTACAGAATTAAAGCTTTCCGTTTAAGAGGAGGATATGCTTATAGTTCAAGTCCGTTTGATAATATGACCGTGAGTGCATTTACCAATACAGGTTCTGTAGCACAGACAAACTTCAGTAATCTTATTTTAGGTGACAGAAATACGATTGGTGCAGGTTTAGGTTATGATTTTGGTAAGTTCTATGTTGATGCATCATATCAGAATATTACTTCAAATTATAAAAATCCGTTCCTTGCAGGATACGAAGATTTCGGGACAGGATATTATTCAGCAGATTTCGATGTTGCAACTCCTAATTCTGTAGTTTCTGATGTGAAAAATGTAAGAAATAATTTCTTCCTCACCGTAGGATGGAAATTTTAAAATAACTGATTGGTAAAAAAAAGGCTTCAAAATTATTCTGAAGCCTTTTTTTATTTTCAATGTATATGTCCGGAATCAGAGTGAGTGTGAAAAAGATGAATCACCAATGCTAAAGATACTCCCAAAATAACCAAACCTATTTTAGACCAATTGATGTTGTGATTTTTATTGCTTTCAAAAATGATAACAGATGAAATGTGAAGGAAAATTCCACCTACGACAGCTAAAAAATAAGGCTGCCATTCCGGGTTGAAATAATTTCCTAAAAACATTCCGAATGGTGATGCTAAAGCAAATAAAGCAACAATTAAAATAGACGGGTACGATGCTTTGCTGCCTTTTCTATTGAATAAAAAAGCTCCCAAAATAAATGAAATGGGAATATTATGAACCAGAATTCCCATCAGATAAGGAGAAAATGGGTTAGTCTCGTTAGCGAGCGGAATTCCTTCAATAAAAGCATGGATAAAGAGTCCGACCATTAAAGCCATCGGAAGGATATTACTTTCATTATGATAATGAAAATGACCATGTTCAAAACCTTTGGTGAGTGCTTCAAGAATCATCTGAAGCAAAACTCCGGCAATTACAAAAATTCCCAGATTTCCTGCTTCGGCATAATATACCTGCGGAAATACTTCATTAAGGCAGATTGTAATAAGAAACCCTGCACTTATAATCAGGAGATTTTTAGCAAATTTTTCTTTTTTGCCAAAATATTTTCCCAACAAAACTCCGGAAATAACGCTTAGTATTAGTAGAATAAAAATCATATTAAGTGAAAATAGGTGAGAGGCAATATAAAACTATTGTTAAATTTAAAAAAACGATGAACAGATTTATTATGTAATTAAATTTGCTTTTAAATAATTTTTTTCTGAAAAAGCACACCATTATTCCTGCAATTATAAGAAAAGCTGAAATTAAAAAGGGCGCTGGTGGAGTATGGGTGCCAGAATATCCGAATCTTATTCCGCAGAATATTGAAAGCATTGTACCGGATAAAAAGATAATATTGGTAGCCATTCAGATTCGGAAGATTATTTCTTCTTAAATAAATTGATGCAGCGTGGAGATTTTTCTTTCTCAAAATCATTGAGCTGATAATCGCCCCATATTTTTATTCTTTCGAACCCGCAGTCTTTTGCGTAATCTTCGATAGTTTCTAATGTGTGTAATTTTACTTTTTCAAAGAAATGGTGAGATTTTCCATCAGCTTCAAATCTTATATCTTTTATGATATGTCTTCCTTCAATTTTTTTTGAAATATTAAACTCAATATTTTCTCTGGTAATCGTAACTTCTGGAACCAAAGTGTTTCTTACAAATACCTCATTAAGATAGTCTAAAACGAAGTAACCTTCTGGTAAGAGGGCATTGTAAACCGATTCAAAAACCTTTCGGTCATCTTCTTCATTATCAAAATACCCAAAGCTGGTAAAAAGATTAAAAACAGCATTTACCGGTTGATAATTGATTGGATTCCGCATATCATGAACTTCAAAACGGAGTGCAGGTTCTGAAGAATCAGGAATTTTTTCAAACTTTTTGTTGTGCTCAATACTTTGGCGTGAAAGATCTAATCCCAAAACATCGTATCCAAGTTTATTCAGAAAAACGGAATGTCTTCCTTTTCCGCAAGCCAGATCGATAATTTTAGCCGATTGTGGAAGCTGCAGCTCCGATGTAAGTGCAGTGATAAAGTTTTCTGCTTCTGTATAATCTCTGTTGCTGTATAACAAATGATAATAAGGGGTATCAAACCAAGATTCAAACCATTCCATCCTGCAAAAGTACGGAATTTTGTTGGATGCAGAATGCAATGGATGATCTCTGATTATTGTTTTTGAGACAAAGGTGGCGGTAAAAAAATCGCAACATAATTTTTAATCTATAATATTTTAAATCATCCGGCATCCAACTTCCCTCACCCCGCAAAAAAAAATCGCTATTTTTGCAGAATGGATACAGACAATCTCAAAATTCAGATCAAAACATTCTTCGGACTGGAACCTATTCTTGCAGAAGAAATAAAAAAACTCGGTGGCAGAAACGTGGAAATTAAAAACCGTGCTGTCAACTGTGAAGGTGATCTTGGTTTTTTATATAAAATTAATTATTCGGCGAGAACAGCTTTAAAGATCATTATTCCTGTTTTAGAATTTAAAGCTTTTAACGAAAGTAAGTTTTACGATAAGCTTTTTAAATTTGAATGGGATCAATTTATGGATGTTGATCAGACTTTTGCGATAGATTCTACCGTCAATTCCGAGAAATTTAAGCATTCTCAGTTTATGACTTTTAAAATGAAGGATGCTATTGTAGACTACTTTCAGAATAAATATCATAAAAGACCAAGTATAGAAACCAAATTTCCGGACATAAAATTTCATTTACATATTGACCGTGAACTGGTAACCATTTCCTTAGATTCGTCGGGAGATCCTTTATTCAAAAGAGGATACAGAAAGGAACAGGGTGAAGCGCCAATCAATGAAGTTTTGGCAAGCGGAATGCTGCAATTGGCAGGTTGGGACGGGAAAGGAAATTTTCTTGACCCGATGTGTGGTTCGGGAACGCTTTTGATAGAAGCGGCAATGATCGCTTTAGACCTTCCTGCACAGATTTTCAGAAGAAGATTCGCCTTTCAGAACTGGAAAAACTATGATGCTGATTTATTTTCTAAAATAAAAGAAGTTCGTGTAAACCGCATAAAAGAGTTTAACGGAAAAATTGTAGGCTATGATATTGATGCAAGAATGCTGAATGCAGCAAAAACGAATATTGAATCTGCCGAAATGGAAGATATTATTGAAGTGAGAAAACAGAATTTTTTCGATTCCAAAAAAGAACTTTTTCCTTTGCTGATGGTTTTCAATCCGCCGTATGATGAGAGAATTTCGATTAATGATGATGATTTTTACAAAAAGGTGGGAGATACATTTAAAACAAATTATCCCAATACTTTAGCATGGCTCATTTCTTCGGATCTTGAAGCGGTGAAGAAAATAGGACTTCGGCCTTCCAGAAAAATAAAACTGTACAACGGAAAACTGGAAACTAGATTTTTGCAGTACGAAATGTATGAAGGAACGAAAAAAGTGCATAAATTGGATAACAAATAGAAAAAATGCCCTTTGATTTTTTACACGGAATCAATTTTTTAGCAGATTTATTAAGTCTCAACTTTTCTGGAAGTTCAGATCATAAAAATGATGATGATTCCAATAGATCAGCAAAAAAATGGAAATCCGGAACCTTTTTTGATCAGCTATATTCTTATTGATTGCTTTGGTAACTTTTCTCACAGCATTCAATGATTTTAAGGCTGAAAATAATCTGACAGCTTTTGCAGTCTGCTCAATTATTGGAATAGCTTTTTCTTTTGTCTTTTTTTTGGTCTTTATCATATAGGTTGGTATTATTTTCGGAACGTATGGATGTTTTTACTTTTTAATGCATCGGTCATTCTGATGATGATTTCATTTGTTCTGTTTTTTTACGTACAATGGATGATTTGATGTGGTCAACATAAACATTTTTGGCAGACTTTTTACATATATTTTTATCCGATCAAAATATTTATTATGAAAAATGAAAACTTCTTTGATGTCATTATAGTTGGCGGAAGCTATGCCGGACTTTCTGCAGCTATGTCTCTGGGTAGATCACTCAGA
This sequence comes from Chryseobacterium binzhouense, assembly GCF_007474545.1. Taxonomy (GTDB): domain Bacteria; phylum Bacteroidota; class Bacteroidia; order Flavobacteriales; family Weeksellaceae; genus Chryseobacterium; species Chryseobacterium binzhouense. Next base: position 315,154 of record NZ_VKOG01000003.1, on the reverse strand, counting down.
AAAGTACTGATCATCGACAGCGGGAAACCCTGCAACAGGCAAACGCCACATTCTCACAACTTCCTGACACAGGATGGCAAAGCACCTGCAGAAATTTCTGAAATAGGTAAAGAGCAGGTTGAAAAATATGAAACAATTACCTTTTTCGATGGTTTGGCAACAGAAGGGATAAAAACTGAAAATGGCTTTAAAATTAAAACTGAAAGTGGTGATGAATTTGAAGCCCAAAAACTGATTTTTGCCACAGGAATTACCGATGATGTTCCCGATATTAAGGGGTTTAATGAATGTTGGGGAATTTCTTTGATTCATTGTCCATATTGCCATGGCTATGAATTCAGAAATAAAAAAACAGCAATTATTGCTAATAGTGACAGAGGATTTCATCTTGCTTCTCTGGTGAAAAATCTCACCGATGATCTTGTGATTTTAACAAGAGGAAAATCTGACTTCAGTGAAGAACAAATCCAAAAACTTTCGCAAAACAACATTTCGGTTATCGAAACTGAAATTGAAGAAATGATTCACGAAAATGGAAGTGTCAAATCTTTGGTGTTGACTGATGGAAGTATGCTTTATCCTGAAGCGGTTTACGGAGCTTTTCACTTTAAGCAGCATTCTGATATTCCGGGTTCTTTAGGCTGTGAATTTACAGAACATGGTCATCTCATAATTGATCATAAACAAACTACGACAGTTCCCGGAATTTACGCCTGTGGTGATAATTCCTGCCTAATGCGCTCTGTAGCTAATGCAGTTTACACCGGAAACTTTACCGGAGCCATGGTCAATATGGAGCTTGCAAATGAAGTTTTTTAAAATTAATGATCCGTTGATGGGATTTTTAGTGCATTTTGTGGTTAAAATGGTTAGTACGATTTAATATTAAATAATACTTAAAGATTAACAAATATTAATTCTTTCTGATACGCTTGCATTTTATAATTTTGCGGCAATGGAAAGAGTTGCTTTTATCATTAATCCGTTTTCTGCGAAAAAAAATTACCATCCGTTTCTGAATGATCTGAAAATGAAGGTCCAGAATCCTTTATTTTATATATCAGAATCTATTGCAGGAACAGATGAGTTTATTCAGAATCATTTTAATGATATTGATATTTTCGTTGCTATAGGAGGTGACGGAACTATTTCTACGGTTGCAAAAAACTTGATTAATACAGAAAAAATTCTGGCGATTTTTCCTGCCGGTTCCGGGAATGGCTTTTCCAACGAAACGCAGTTCAGCAAAAATCTGGACCAGCTTTTGCAAAAACTTCACGATAAAAAATCTAGAAAAATAGATACTTTTACTGTTAATGGCAGACTTTCTATCAATGTTTCAGGAACAGGGTTTGATGGGAAGGTCGTAAAAGAATTTGAAAAAACCACCAGAGGATTTAAAAACTACATTAAAGTCTCACTAAAAACTTTTTTCAGTTACAAACCCATAAAGCTGAAATTTTTTGACGAAAATTACAAACAGTACAATGGTAAATATCTGATGGTAAATATTGCCAACACCCGTCAGTTTGGCAATAATGCCTATATTGCGCCGATGGCAAGTAAAAGTGACGGCTTAGTCGATATGGTTTTGGTAAAAAAATTCCCCATCACGTATTCTCCGCTGTTTGCGTTCAGAATGTTTACCAAAAAACTGAAAGAAGATGATTACATCACCTATCTTCCTGTTTCAGAAATTGAATTTAAAGTAAATACCAAAAACTGGCATCTCGACGGAGAATTCAATAAGATAAAATCCCCGATTCATATAAAAGTACAGCCTTCAAGCCTGAATATTTTGATATAAAAAAAGCCGTTTCATAATTTATGAAACAGCTTTTTATATACAATTCTGTTACTGATCCATCTACTGCTTCGTTAGATCAGCCCATGTTAATGGTAACAACTTAGGACAGGTAGGTGTGTCTATGGCATCACCATTAGGATAAAAGAATATTTTCATTGTACTGCCTCCACTAAGAGTAAGTGTTGGCGTATGCAGATATATTGTACCGTCAACACATCCACTTTTTCCTCTGAACCGCATTTCGTATACAGTATGCTGAAAATTATATCCATAAGGATCTGCGTTATCTTCAGGATTCTGAAAACTGTCATAGAGAATATTTCCCTGTCCATCTTTTATCCTAATTTTTCCAATCAGTTGATCCCACTTTACGCTATAGTTACCAAAATCAATTTTCTTTTCAAGTTTCAACTCAATTTGTTTACTCTCAAACGTTCCTTTCCAGGTTCCTTCATAAGTATTAAGGCGGTTATCTACATCTTTTACATATTTTGTTCCTATAGGAATACCGTTCGGACTATCAAGATACGTAGCAGCTTGGTCTAGTGTTATTGTAGTTTGCGCTTGGCAAGATAATGTTAAGAGAAATAGATATGTTAAATGTATTTTTAAATTGTTTCTCATTTTAATAATTTAAATTGTTAATTTTTAATTTCCGCATTCGATGGGTTCAGCATCATTCTGTGCAGCATTGAGCTTGTATTCAAATACCTTTCCGTTTGGTTTTACTTTATACAAAGAAACACCTTGTATCAGCATTTTGTTTTTCATAAATCTTAAAAACTTTGTTTGTGTATTTCCTTCCTCTCGTTTAAAATAATCTTGATACTCCAACCTCCAATATTCCGTATCAAACCCCATTTTAATATCAGCTGCTGTTCCGGTAAATTTGATGACATAGGTACCGTCGCTGGAAAGCATGGTGCCATACAAATCTCCGAAATTTTCGGGAGATTTATTAAGATTTGCCAGTGCCATTAGCACATCTACATCAGCCGGTGAAAACATTCTGATTTTTTTGTTGATGACAACATATCCTTCAGGTGTAAGATCAGAAGTCGTTTTATCATTCACATGCACATGGGTATACCCTTTTGTATTCTGGTCGAAAGTTATCGTTAAAGCATCGGAACTGTTGTTTGCCGGGGGGAATAGGTCTGTAAATGTCCCATCTTTATTTTCACTGAAACCAGTCTCTTTTTTTAAATTGAAATTATAATTTTTGTTGATGGTTGCCACTTTATTTTTATAATTCTCATTAGCAAACTGAGATTTTACTTTATTGCAGGGAGAATTTGGATCCGGAAACTCTATCACTGTAGGAATACCCTCGCACCCACCTTCGGCAATACCGCCGATAGGATCTACAGGCTGAATAGAAACCCCGTTACCATTGCAGGGTTCCGGCTCAGGAGTCGGGTTTTCTGCAGGACAGGAGGAGCAGTCACCACCTCCGCTGTTGGTTCCGCCTCCGGGACCTGCCCACCATCCATTATCTATGGGTGCTTCTGCGATACTCTTGCATTGCAGATAATATTCTTTTATAGGTTTAGATTTTATTATAGCATCACATTTATTGCTGCCTTCTCCATTAAAATGCGCATTTTTACTGCATGCTGTATACCCCACGATATACGACTGCCACACACAGCTTTGGTTAGATTTAGCTCCCAGCGGATTATATACCATACCATCCAAAAGCGTTACCGTTGTTTTATCCTGAGTATCTACATATTCACCCGCCATCATCAGCTGCTTTTCCTGAGGCGTCAGATTATAGCTGATGAGCATTTCGCGGTAACTCCCGTCTGTTGCCGGGATCAGCACCAGATTTTCTATAGGATCTGTCGGTAAAGCGTTTTGACGCGTAAGATGAAAAGTGTAGGTGTGAAAGTTGGGACCATTCTCAATATACGTTACCTGATCGGTATCAATAGATACTCCATCGGCATAATTAATTTTACCTTTAGCATTTTTCTGTGCAAAGGCTTTAATCCCAATCTCTGCTTTTTGAAGCTCAGGTACAAGCTGGGTTCTGTGTTTAGCTTCGTTGAGGGAAATCCTTTTGAAAGTCAGTCGCAATCCTGGGTTGCCGTGCGCTTCTTCTTCGTTGTGAAATTCTTCGGTGCGGCAGGAGAACGCCGAGACACCGACCAGGAACATCAGGCAGAGCCTGAGGAATAAATGTTTTTTCATCATGTGCTGAAAAATTTGAATGGTTAAAGATATAATTTTTTTATGAGCGGTAAAAATGCAAAATAAATCACACGGGTGCAATTCCAAACGGAATAAAATATCATTCCGTTTGGAATAATGTATTTCTCATAAAAAGTTACTGACTATCCCGTTTTTGTCATTTTTTGGAGAAACTTTGAAATCTTTGCTGAGTGAAATCGAAGATTCGACGAAGTCAAACGCCTTTGAGAGCTTAAAAACGGCGAATTGTTTAAAAAAACTTTGTGAACTTTGCGCTAAAAAGACATTATTATTAAAAGCAAACATTCAAAAAAAGTTTATCTTTATCCGGTAAAAATAAAAAGTATGAACAAAAGTATAGGCTACAAAATAAAAGAACTGAGGGAGCAGAAGAATATTTCGCAGGAACATCTGGCATTGCAGCTGGATGTCTCACAGAGCTATCTCAGCAAGATAGAAAACGGAACCATCGAAAAATTAGATTTCTTATTCATGCAGAAAGTAGCAGAGTTTTTCAAAGTAGAACCGCAGTACTTTTTGGATGATCAAATCATTCAGAATATTTCTGATACACATAATTCTGCTGTAGGAAATATGCATAATAGTACAGTAACTATCAATAACACATTTGCCGATGACTTAGTCAAAAGTCTGGTGCAGAATCAGGAGCAGATGTCTCAGCTGATGGAGATCCAGAACAGGCTGATAGAGCAGCTATTGAAGAAGTAAAAGAATGTTTTTACAAAAGCCTAAAAACAACACTTCAAAAAGATACGGACGTTTTTACGAAAACGTCCGTATCTTTTGAGCAAAACGTCCGTATCTTTTTATTAAAACGTGCGGACGTTTTTTTATAAGATAAAAACAAGTTTTTGTAATAGATATTTTTTTGCTTTTCATTTTATTTTTTTTCTTAATTTAGTTCTGTTATTTAAAATATTGTTTAACACAAATAATCGAAAAGAAAATGCCTATTACATTCAGTGTAGTTCCTAAGAAGAACCCTCAGCAGCCCAACAATCCCCCAAAGTATTATGCCAACATCATTGGCGAAGGGAAAACCACTCTTGCAGATCTTGCCAAGCATGCTGCCTCAGTTTCCACCGTTTCAAAAGCCGACATTCTTGCCGTACTCGAAAGCACGTTTTCTAAAATTGCCGACGATGTAGCCGACGGTAAGATTGTTTATGTAGGTGAGTATTTCACCCTACAGGCAGGCGGTTCCAGCGAAGGCAAAGACACCGCAGAAGAAGTAAACGCTTCCAGCATCAAAACGATAAAAACCATCTTCCGACCGGGTAAGATGATCAAGGATGCTCTGAAGCTTGCAGAATTTAAAAAGAAAGCATAAACCAGCAAATAATCCTCCTGAAAAATTCGGGAGGATTTAGTTTAATATCAAAATAAACCATAGAATTATTTAGACTTCCAGTTTCTCTTCAATTTCATTGGGATTTTCAAGGCAGTATTTCAGCTGGTCTTTATCCAGTTGTTTTTCCCAGTTAGCTACTACAACCGTTGCCACAGAATTTCCGATCACGTTGGTTAAAGCGCGGCATTCGCTCATAAATTTATCAATTCCTAAAATCAATGTCATTCCGGCAATGGGAATTTCGGGAACTACGGCTAAAGTTGCGGCTAAAGTTACAAAACCGGCTCCGGTAACACCGGCAGCTCCTTTTGAGCTCAGCATCGCGACCAAAAGAAGCATGAGCTGTTTTTCGATGGAGAGATCAATGTTTAAAGCCTGCGCTATAAAAAGTGAAGCAAGTGTCATATAAATATTGGTTCCGTCAAGATTGAAAGAATATCCGGTAGGGACAACCAAGCCTACAATGGCTCTGGAACAGCCTGCTTTTTCAAGCTTTTCCATAACGCCCGGAAGTGCAGATTCAGAAGAGCTTGTTCCCAAAACAAGAAGCAATTCTTCTTTCAGATAATACATTAGCTTAAAAATGTTAAAACCATTATACCATGCAACTGCTCCCAATATTACAACCACGAATAAAATTGAGGTAATGTAAAATGTTCCGACAAGAAAAATTAAATTGAGAACAGAGGCTAAACCATATTTGCCTATGGTAAAAGCCATTGCACCAAATGCTCCGATGGGAGCCAGTTTCATGAGCATATGAACGATCTTGAAAACGGGAGCGACAAGTGACTGCAGCAAATCTGTAATTTTTCCGCTTTTTTCTTTGGTTAAAACCAAGGCAACACCCATCAGAATAGCAACCAGAAGAACCTGAAGAATATTATCACCGATCAGCGGACTGAATAATGTTTCAGGAATAATATTCATCACAAAACCAGTAAGTGTTGTGTCGTGCGCTTTTTGCTGATATTGCGAAATGTCCCCTGATAAACCCGCCGGATCAATGTTCAGACCGGAACCCGGCCTGATAAGGTTTCCAACAATTAAGCCGATAATCAGAGCCAGAGTTGAGAATGTGAAAAAATAGATCATTGCTTTTATGGCAATTCTTCCAACTTTTTTCAAATCGGTCATGTGAGCAATTCCCAAAGTCAGGGTAATGAAAATCACTGGTGCGATAATCATTTTTACAAGTTTAATAAAGCCATCACCCAGCGGTTTCATTTTCTCTCCGAGTTCGGGATAAAATTTTCCTAATAAAATTCCTAAAGTAATGGCAATAATTACCTGAAAATAGAGCTGCTGATAAAGTTTTTTGGTTTTCAAGAACGCATTTATTTAAAAATAATTCCGAAATGTAATCAATTTTGCAATAATTATTGATATAAAATTATATTCTGAAGCACAAGACCAGCTATTATAAAAACTCATTCAGGTCTTTAAACCGCTGAAAATAAAACATATAAAATACTTACATTTGTGTAAATCCAAAGAATAATCAAATTTTGATGTTAATTCATCATTTTGTTTTCTTATCGCAGTCAAAATTTTTACTTTTGCTTTTCATCAACTAATAATAAATAAAAATGGAGTCCTTCACGGAAAAAATACTTATTACAGGAGCTTTAGGACAAATCGGGACTGAGCTTACCAACAGACTTGTAGAAATTCATGGGGCAGAGAATGTGGTTGCTTCAGGCTTAGACAGATATCAGCAGGGTATTACCTCAGCAGGATATTATGAAAGAATGGATGTTACCAATACTCAGCTGGTAAGACAGGTGATTAAGGATTACGAAATCACCACGGTGTATCATTTGGCTTCTCTATTATCCGGAACTTCAGAAAAACAGCCAATTTTTGCATGGAAGCTCAATCTTGAGCCTTTGCTGCATTTTTGTGAAATGGCAAAAGAAGGACTCATCAAAAAAATATTCTGGCCAAGCTCTATTGCTGTTTTCGGGAAAGGAATTCCTAAGGAGAACGTAGGGCAGGATGTGGTGCTGAATCCTACCACGGTATACGGAATTTCTAAAATGGCAGGTGAAAAATGGTGCGAATACTATTTTGATAAGCATGGTGTAGATGTAAGAAGCATTCGCTATCCAGGATTGATTTCGTGGAAAACTCCTGCAGGCGGCGGAACTACAGATTACGCTGTTGAAATTTTTTATGAAGCCATTGAAAAAGGAAAATACACAAGTTTTATTTCAGAAAATACCGGAATGCCCATGTTGTATATGGATGATGCCATTAATGCTACTTTGAAGCTGATGGAAGCTCCAAAAGAGAGTTTAACAGTCCGCTCTTCTTATAATCTTGGCGGAATGTCTTTCACTCCTAAGGAATTGGCAGAAGAGATCAAAAAAGAAATTCCTGAGTTTGAAATTGATTATAAACCGGATTTCAGACAGGCAATTGCAGATTCATGGCCGGCTTCTATTGATGATTCGGTAGCAAAGAAAGACTGGGGACTTTCTTATGATTTCGGAATTTCTGAGATGACAAAAGATATGATTAAAAACCTTAAGGTTAAATTAAATAAAAACTAATAGTTCTGATACCATCCCTGCATGATATTACTTACTTTCAACATCATTTCTATTAAAGCTGAAACTAAAAAAGGTTTTCAGATTTCTGATGAAGAGAGATTAAAAATAACGGAAAGTAATACCAGAGCAATTCTCAGAATATTGAATCTTTATGATCTTAAAGCGAGTTTTTTTATAGAAATTTCTATTGCTGAAAAGCTGCAGCAACTTTTAAAGGCAATTTCGGTTCAGGGACACGAAATTGCCTTTTATTATCAGGGCGGCTCACTGGAATATGTAGATAAAATCAAGAAAAGCACTCAGGATTTTCTTGAAAAAAATATACGCGGAATCCGTTATAAAAACACCGGTCTTTCTGTGGATGAATTAAAGCTTTGCGGATTCAACTACGTTTCCGGTATTGATCATGCCGATATACTTTTTCCTTTTAAAAGACTCAAAAAATCTCCGGAAATTATTGAAGAAAATGGCTTAAGCATCATCCCGGAGAGTATTTCTCCTTACAGTCAGCTTCCTTACAATGATTTTGTATTTCAGGTTTTGCCGATGCAGTATTATCAGAATATGGTGTACGAAACACTCAAAAAGGATGATTTTGTTTTGATTTATTTAGACTCATGGCAGTTTACAGATGTAGAAAAATATCATTTTAAAATTCCTTTTTACAGAAGATGGAATACGGGAAAGAAAATGGAAGATAAATTGGAATCTTTTCTCAGCTGGATTAATGAAAAAGAACTGGCAACATCAAGAGTTAAAGATTATATTTTTTAAATAATAAATTAAAGTCGAGCCTAATGAGAAAATATTTATTCGCTATTGTCACTTTTCCTTCTATTCTTTTTGCACAGGAAGTTCCCAGACTTTCTGACGAAATGGCTGTAAAATTAGCTGAGAAGCCGCTTCACTGCATCAGTCAGGAATATCCCAACAAAACGGCACATATTATCAACAATGAAAATGAGGTTGCTCTAAGTCCGAAAGATCTTCATCCCAGCTTTTACGGATGCTTTGATTGGCATAGCTCTGTTCATGGTCATTGGATGTTGGTAAGACTCCTTAAAACAAAACCTAATCTTTCGATAACGAAAAATATTGAAGAAATTCTGGATTATTCATTTAAAAAGGAACATCTTCAGACTGAAGCAGATTATTTTACTAAATATCAGCTTACCGGAACTTTTGAAAGAACTTACGGATGGGCGTGGCTTTTAAAGCTTGACGAAGAACTTACTGATTGGAATCATCCAAAAGCCAAAATATGGCATCAGAATTTAAAGCCGTTAACCGATAAAATTTTAGCTTCGTGGAAAACTTATCTTCCCAAACAAACTTATCCTAACAGAACTGGAGTGCATCCCAATACCGCTTTTGCGATGGCATTTGCGATAGATTGGGCAAGAGCAAACAAAGATTCGGAATTTGAAAAGCAGCTTACAGAAAAGGCAAGATATTTTTATCTTAAAGATCAAAAAACACCGGCATATCTGGAACCTGATGGTTCAGATTTTTTTTCTCCGAGTCTGGAAATTGCAGATTTGATGAGAAGAGTACTTCCTCAAAAAGACTTTGTACAATGGCTGAATAAGTTTTACGATAAAAGAAGTCTAGAAAATATTGAAAAAATTCCTGTCGTAAGTGATTTAAGCGATTACCAGACTGTTCATTTGGTGGGTTTGTCATTTTCAAAAGCATGGTGTATGAAAGGCATTGCGAAAAGTCTTCCTAAAGATCATCCTTTGAAAAAGGATTTCATAAAAACAGCCAATATATTCCTTCATAACGGATTGCCTTTACTTTTCCAAGGGAATTATGGCGGCGACCATTGACTGGCAAGTTTTGCCGTTTACGCATTGGAAGATTGATGAAAACAGAGTTTAATATTTTTTTGAAATACCGCGTTTGATTTTTGTCTGAAGGTTTATATAATCACTAAAAATTCTTATTTTTAAATAATTAAAGATGATTATATGAAGTTAATACAGCTTGCAAAAGAACTGGATGTTTCCCCCGAAGCCATTAAACGTTTTATTCAGGATTTTGATCTGGTTTTAACAGATTGTATTTCTGCCAACTTTGAGGTTAAGGAAGATTTCGAAAAATTTATTCGGGAAAATGTTGATTTTCTAAAAGAATACGAGAAAGATTTAGACAAAAGGAAAACCGTTGAGCAGATTGCCGAGAAAATCAATCAGCCTAAAGAACAGATAGAAAAAGCCATAAAGGAAAAAAACATCTTCGATAATGGTTTTTACCGTTCCTCCGTTTCCAGCTACGGAATTGATAATAAATTAGGCGGAAACTACAAATTTGTCTACGATTATTTCGGAAATAAAACCAGTCTTCAGCAACGTGATTTTATTGGTTACAGAGATTTATTCTTTTATATTTCGAGTGTTCTGGAACCTTTTTTAAATCCTCAGCAAATCAAAGATTGGGGCATTAATAAACCTGCCGGAATTATTCTTTACGGACCTCCCGGAAGCGGAAAGATTTTCTGGGCAAATAAAATTGCAGAAATTATTAATTATGAGTTTAAGGAAATCAAAAAATATTATCTCGGAACTTCTTTTGTAGATGGAAATCAGACGAGCTTCAACGATTTTCTTTTAACCATGATGAAAAATGACCGTGTTTTGATGTTCCTTGAAGATTTTGATGAAATAATGATGCAGCGAAAGGCAGAAAAAGATGTTGCCTATGCTAATCTGGAAACTCAGGAAATAGTTTTGCATCACATTTCTAAGTTTGAAAGCGAAAATCTGCTGATGGTGGGCTCGGCAAACTCTGTTGCAGAAATTGATGAGGAAATACTTGCGCCCGGCAGATTTGATGTGATGATTCCCATTTTTCCGCCAAATGCAGCTGAAAGGGCAGAAATTATTTTGTTCCATATTACCAGAAACCTGGATAAAGATTCACTGCTTTATAAAATCCTGAAAAGAAATCATGCAGACAAAGTTCCGTTCTGGAGTGAAGTTGCCTCAAAAATGAAAGTATTCAGCAATACCATGCTGATAGACTTTACGCAAAGTCTTAAGAAAAGAATTAAAAATGCTTATCAACGTACCAGAAATGAAAATCTTATCATAGATGAAACTCTTCTTCATGGTGCTTTGAGGGATGCTGCTGCCAAACTTACGCAGGAATATCTTAATCTGGTTGCAAGATTCTTAACCGATGTTGTAATCAATAATTTTGATGATTTTCAGAAAAGAGTTCAGGATATAAAAACAGAGCTTCAAACATATCAGGTAGTAGAAGAACCCAGAAGAGCTATCGGTTTTCAAAATAAACAGGAGAAAGACGAATAATATGCCTTAGAATTACCATAGCTTTAAGGAATGTTATAATTGTTATAATATGTTGATTATAAACAGTTTATCATGTGTTAGGTTGGTGAATGTTGATGATTTCCGTTAATTATGTTAACTTTTAAGGTTTTTTTTTAACATTTTTTAACAACATCTCTTAAGTTACCTGTTTATAGGCATTTATAAATATATTTAACTTTTATTTTGCATTTTGTTAACATTTGTTAACATTTAAAATAGGCGGATAAAAAGTTTCAGTATACTTTTGCCTCGTCAAACAAGTAAAAGTTCAAAATGATGAAAAGATTCATTCTCGTAATCATAATGATGATTTCAACCTTCGGTATTTATTCTTTCAAATATGATGCCGCAGAAGCGAAGAAAACAAGTTATGCATCGTACTACCACGATAAGTTTAACGGTAGAAAAACAGCCAGCGGAGATGTTTTTGATAATTCAAAACTCACTGCAGCACACAGAACGATTCCTTTTGGAACTGAAGTAAAAGTTACCAATCTGAATAATGGAAAAGAGGTGATAGTGGTGATTAATGATAGAGGACCTTTCCATTCGTCAAGGGCATTAGATATGTCTAAGGCGGCGTTCGATGAGATCGGAGATATGGACCACGGTACCATTCCGGTTGAATTTGAAATTGTCGATTAATTTATGATTTAAATTAAAATAATAGGTCTCAATTATTGGGACCTATTTTTTTTACAGAAACTTTTCTTTTAATAAACTTGTTTTGTTTATTGCATTTTCAACTTGATGCCATGTATATATTTATGTTGATATAGTTTTTCATCAATCATCATCTTTGATGGTTTCGATAAAAAAATCACTAACTTTGAAGTTCAATTTTAGAAATGGAAAATTTATTACAGGATACAACCGTTCAAAAGCCAAAATGGATCAGAGTAAAACTTCCGACAGGAAAAAATTACCGTGAACTCCGAACTTTGGTTGATAAATATAAATTAAACACCATTTGTCAAAGCGGAAGCTGCCCGAATATGGGAGAATGTTGGGGCGAAGGTACTGCAACATTTATGATTCTTGGGAATATCTGTACAAGGAGCTGCGGATTCTGCGGCGTAAAAACAGGAAAACCTCTTGATGTAAACTGGGATGAGCCGGAAAAAGTGGCAAGATCTATTAAGCTGATGAAAATAAAACATGCAGTGCTTACATCGGTAGATCGTGATGATCTGAAAGATATGGGATCTATACTTTGGGCCGAAACAGTGGATGCTGTAAGAAGAATTTCTCCGGGAACAACTATGGAAACTCTTATTCCCGATTTTCAGGGGATTACAAAACATATCGACCGATTGGTTGATGTAGCTCCCGAAGTGATTTCTCACAATATGGAAACAGTAAAAAGACTTACCAGAGAAGTAAGAATTCAGGCAAAATATGAGAGAAGTCTTGATGTATTGAAATATCTAAAAGAAGCCGGACAAAGACGTACGAAGACAGGAGTAATGCTTGGTTTAGGAGAAACGAAAGATGAGGTTTTTCAAACCATTGAAGACATTAGAAATGCTGATGTGGATGTTATTACTTTAGGACAATATCTTCAGCCAACGAAAAAGCATTTACCGGTAAAAAGATTCATTACTCCGGAAGAATTTGATGAGTTGGGAGATTTTGCGAGAAGCTTAGGATTCAGACATGTGGAAAGCTCGCCTTTGGTAAGAAGTTCTTATCACGCAGAAAAGCATATTCATTAAAAAATAATGACAGCTCAGAAATTTTCTGAGCTGTTTTGTTTATACTGCCGATGTTTCTACTTCATTTCCGTTTTGACACCAAAATAATGCGTTATATAGATTCTTTTTAGGGAAAGATTTGAATTCTCCCGGCATCAGTACACTAAAAATTTCTGTGAAATTTTGAACGCCTTCTTTGTCTGTTACAATGGCAGCGCGGTTCCATCGGGTAAGGTTTTTAATTCCCAGTAAAGCATCCTGAAGCCACGCTCCTGCAGTAAAATTACCAAGGTCGGTATCTAAATACAGTAAATAATTAAGTTCATTAAACTGCTCTACCTTTTTCTTCACACGCGGAATTACAATATTTTCGAAATCTTCTTTGGTTATTTCTCCTGTAGCGCAGAATGCAGCTACGTTTTCCGGTGCATCATTAATAATTGTGATCATAATTTTAATTTTAAATGGTGTATGATAAATTAATTTATCAATAATTAAACCATAATTATATATTAACATAGTTTAAGGCGCAATTATTGATAAGTCTTTGAAAAATATTTTTTATGAACCTTAAATCTAACGAACCTTTTTGGCTGATAAAAAATGGTTTGGTATCTTCTTATCCATCGCTGAAATCAGACGAAATATGTGATGTGCTCATCATTGGCGGGGGAATTACAGGGAGTCTTATAGCTCATCAGATGATGAAAGATGGCTACAATACTATTTTGATTGATAAAAGGGAAGTGTGCAACGGCAGTACTGCTGCAACCACTTCAATGCTTCAGTACGAAATTGATACTCCGCTTTACAAATTAATAGAACTGATTGGTGAGAAGGGTGCCGTAGAAAGTTACAAAGCCTGTTCAAAAGCAATAGATCAGCTGGAAAAGCTTACGAAGGAAATTAAATCACGGGCGGGCTTCAGGAAAAAGCAGTCACTTTACTATGCTTCTAAAAAAAAAGATGTAAAATGGCTGGAAAAAGAGTTTGAAATCAGGAAAAAAGCAAGTTTTGAAGTCTCGTGGCTTGGAAGTGAAGATGTAGAAGATAGGTTTGGTTTTCAGAATACATACGGAGCTATTCTGTCTAAGCAAGGCGCAAGTATTGATGCATTTAAATTTGCTCATGAACTGCTGAGATTTAATGTGAAAAAAGGTCTTAAAGTTTATGATAAAGCAGAAATGAAATCTGTAAAATATCTGAGAGATCATAATTTAGCCCTAACAACAGAAGGATTCAATATTAAAGCAAAAAAAATCATTTATTGTGTTGGCTATGAAAGCAGTATGATGATTAAGGAGCATTTTGTAAATCTAAAGGTTACGTATGCCGTTGTTTCTGAAATAGATCAGGATCAGTTTAAAAATATAGAAAACACATTAGTCTGGAATACAGATACTCCTTATATGTACATGCGTTCCACAGATGACAACCGGCTTTTGATAGGAGGGGGTGATGAAGATTTTTCTAATCCTGAAAAGAGAGATTCACTATTGAATAAAAAGGAAAAAGAGATTTTAAGAATATTGAAAAAGATTAAACCAGATTATCCTTTTTATTCGGATTTTGTATGGGCAGGAACCTTTGGTGAGACAAAAGACGGACTTCCTTATATAGGAACTCACGGAAATTTTAAAAATTCATATTTTGTTTTAGGCTTTGGCGGAAACGGAATTACCTTTTCGGTGACCGGAATGGAAATGGCTTCGGCATATTTAAAGAACAAAAAACATCATCTTACAGAATATTTCAAATTTGGAAGATAAATTACTATATAAATGTTTCGAGGTTCGGCTTCGCCGAACCTCGAAAGTGATAAACAATATTAACCTATAGCTTTTGCAATTAAGTAAGGTATTAAAAACTATATCCGTTTTTCCTTGCAATTTCGGCAATAGATTGCTCAATTGCCTTCCCCAGATCATCGGTGTCTGAATTTCCTCTTTTTTTCATCTCCAGATCTATAAATTCCTGTCTTTTTTTAGCTAAAATCTCAATCTCTTTTTGAATTTTTTCCCGTTCTGAAGCTTTTTGAGCAACAATTTTTGTAATTTCAGCTTTAGTTTTACCTTTCAGTTCAGAAGGCAGTTCCTCTTCTTTTATGGATGAAATATAGGCTTTGTCTTTTTCAACTTTATCCACCAGATCCCAATGATCATTTTTGTATGCATTTTTTTTAGATTTGCTTACAACTCTCTCTACAGCATTTGATGAAGACAGCGACTCAGCATTTACATCCTGCAAAGTTTGTTTATTTTTCATTTCATACCCGCGATTTCCGTAAGAAATGTAAGTGTTATTGAGCTGAGAGTTATATTGGGAAATTTTTATATCGTAAGGTGTTTCAATATAAATAACCTTCTGATCGCTGTCGATGTTGAAATATCTGCCGTTCCCCAGGTTTGCTCCATTTTGCCAGAAACTTCTGACTCCTTCTTCTCTGTTTCCGCAAAAAATAGTGTTGGTATAGATATTTTTATTTTTGGCTTGAGTGACGGCATCTTTATAATTGATATTTCCTTGATCGAAAGGCTCATTTCCGGCAATATAAATCAGTTTCATACTCTTTTCGTTTCCGTCCCATTTAAGATTATTGGCTGCATCCCGAATGGCCGCTCCACAATATTCACTTCCGCCGTTGGTTCTTAATGCGAAAAGCTTTTCAGAAACAAGATCCAGATCCTGTGTAAGAGATGTAATCTGTCTTATGTAGTTTTCATCCTGCAATCCGTCATTTCCGTATTCATAAAGAGAAATTTCTATCTGTGGAGATTTTCCGTTATATTTTAAAGTAGTTAAAGTGTTGACGATATTCCAAAGCCTTGATTTTGCCTGATCAATCAGACCATCCATACTGTTGGAAGTATCAAGAAGTAAAGCCACCTGAATTTTATTATCCTTTGAAATCTCTATCGGTTTTGGGAACTCTTCGCTTTTACTTTCTGTTATATTTGTTGCAATCGTTTTGTTACTGCGTTGATTATCGGATAATTTACCTGCACTTAAAAGAGCAGCCACACCAGCTGTAATTGTTAAAATTTTTAAAGTATTCATGTCATTTGCTTTTAAAGAATCTCATATTTTGTTTTGATGCTGTACTTAAGCTTGATGTTTTCAATATTGTCAAACGAATAGTCAACAATTTGGTCTGCGATTTCCAGCTGTATATTTGCTATTTTACTTTTATATGCGACAGGAAGAACAGAATCACTCATATAATCTTCAATCTCAATGATTTCAATTGCATCTCCTGTTTTTTTGCTGATGCTCCCTAAAAGATAATCTGCTTTTTCCTTAGCTGATTTTAATGCATTAATTTTAACTGCTTTTCTGAAATCTGCAATTTTTGTGTTTTTAACTTCAGCAATATTCAGGCTGCTTACCCATTTTTGATTCAGATCTTCAAAAAGCTTACTTATATTGGTTTTAGCATTTGCTTTAAACTGAAAACTTTTGGTAAATTTTGTTGTTTTTGAATATAAGTTCTGATGCATTGACTTGAACTTGATGTCTTCATTTTTCACACCGCTTTTTTTAAGGGTTTCAAATAAAAGCTTTTCATTGTCTGCCAATTGATTTTTGTTTTCGGCCTTGATTCCGATATTGAAAACAATTTCATCCGGCTCTACTTCCATTTCTGCAACTCCTGTTACTTCGATGAAGTTTTTCTTTATTTCCTGCGCATTCATTAGACTTCCTGCAGCGAAAATTCCTGCTAATAAAAGATGTTTCAGTTTCATAATGTTTATTATTTAAATTTCTAAAGTAAAATTACCACGAATGAAAGCTGAAATTTTGAACACTTGGTGAACGGATGTTTTCACTTGGTGAAGGTCAGAGAATAAAAAAAGACAACTCGTGAGAATTGTCTTTTATATTGAATAATGGATATTTATTAAACAATACATCTTTATAAGATGCAAAGTAGAAATATACTCCTCTACGGATTAGTAGAAAAGATAGAACCATTGGCGATCATTGCTCTTCTGTTCATTTTAAGAATATCTCTTACCCATTCTGCAAAATCTTCCGGTTGAAGTACTTTTTCCGGATTTCCGTCGGTAAGACCTCCCTGAATCGACATGTCTGATGCAATAGTACTTGGTGTTAGAGTGATAACTCTTATATTCTGTTTTCTCCATTCTGCCATCATAGACTGTGAAAGTGAAATTACAGCAGCTTTAGAAGCAGCATAAGCAGACATGTTGGGACCACCTTTCAGACCTGCAGTTGATGCAACGTTGATAATGTCACCCTGTCCTTTTTCTTTCATATAAGGATATACTGTCTTTGCAGCATAATAAACTCCGAAAAGGTTGGTCTTTATTACCTGTTCCCAGGTTTCTGTCGGCATTTCTTCAATAGAACCAAAATCACCGATTCCTGCATTATTGATCAGAATATCTACACCGCCCAGTTGCTGAGCTAAAGAGTCTAATCCTGCTTTTACCTGAATTTCGTTATCCATACTGAAAACTGCGTAATGTGCATTTACACCCAGTTTCTGGATCTCGTCCACCGTCATTTTCAGGTTTTCTTCATTTCTTCCTGTGATTCCGATATTTACACCTTCGCTTGCAAGAATCAAAGCAACTGCTTTTCCCAAACCTCTTCCACCTCCTGTAATGATGGCATTTTTACCCTGTATTTTCATTAATAATAATTTTACAGAACAAATTTACGTAAGATTAATTTTAATTATGTTAAATGAAAAATCAATTTATCAATTGAGCTTAAAAGTATTTTCAATTATTAATTTTTTATCCATTTCCAAAGCTCTTTCATTGTTGCCTTATTTCCATACATCAAAATTCCGACACGGTAAATTTTACCGGCAAGGAAAATCATAAAAACAGTAGTTCCTAAAAGAAGAGCAATAGAAAGTGCAATTTCCCACGCCGGAACACCAAAAGGAATTCTTGCGATCATTGCGACAGGAGAAGTAAACGGAATCATAGACATCCAGAATCCTACCGGACCGTCCGGATTATTCAGGATAGAAAAACTTCCGTACATTCCTAAAGTAAGAGGTAAAATTGCAAATAAAGTAAATTGCTGTGTTTCAGTTTCGTTATCTACAGCTGATCCGATGGCGGCATAAACAGAGCTGTAAAAAATATAGCCTAAAAGAAAATAAACGATAAACACAAAAATGATCAGCGGGAAATTCAGTTCCAGCAGACCATGAGAAATCTGCGTGGCAATCTGAGGAATATCCAGTTTGCTGAGAACTGTTTCATCTCCGCCGGGAATATTTTTCTGAATAGAATTGAAGCCTGTATTTAAAATAAGCGCACCAACAACCGACATAGAAATCCAGACAATAAACTGGGTAAGAGCAACCATTGTTACACCCAGAATTTTTCCCATCATGAGTTCAAAAGGCTTTACCGATGAAATGATAATTTCTACCACGCGGTTATTTTTTTCTTCCAAAACGCTTCGCATAACGCGCACACCGTAGATGATGATAAACATAAATGTAACATACATAAGGATCATGCTCAGTCCGCTTTTGATCCCTACTGCAAGATCAGAATCTTCTTGATTGTTCTCAGAAACATTAATGGTTTTCAGGCTAAAGCTTTTATCAAGATTTTTTAGCTGGCTTTCCTGTATTCCCAGCTTTTTTATTTTCTCTTTTTTGATTACGTCAGTAATGTCTGAAACAATTCGCTGCTTCGTATCAAACCCGATTTTTGTATTGATTACAAGGCGGGTGTTTTTTTCAAGATCATCAAAATTATTTGTCGTTAAAGCAGGTAAAACCAAAATTCCGTCAAGATTTTCGTTGCCTTTTAAAGTTTTGATTTTTGACTGTTCTTCGGCTGAAGATATAAATTCATAGTTGATTTTATCATCAGACTTCAATTGGTCTTTAAAAAGTCCGCTGTTGTCCACTACCTGTATTGCCACATGAGACTCATTGGCTTTAAACATCATCCCGATGACCGTCCCAAAAGCAATAATCATCAATGGAGCTAAAAGAGTAAGTATGATGAAAGATTTTTTCTTAACCTGCGTAAGAAATTCTCTTTTGGTAATTAAAAAAATATTATTCATAATCTAAGAATGATTGCTTACGGCATTAATAAATACTTCATTCATGCTTGGAATTTTCTCATCAAACGATCTTACTTTGCCTACGTTGATAAGATCCGATAAAATAAGATTCTGATCGTTTTCATTCTTCAAATCAAATGAAACAAGCTTATTTTCATTGGTAATATTAAATATTCCGTACCTGTCTTTAAAATAATCAAACTGCTGCTCGTTCACATCAGATAAAGTAACGCCGAAAATATTCTTTTTGAATTTTTCGCGAACATCAAAAACTCTTCCATCAATAATTTTCTTAGAATTGTTGATTAAAGCTACATAATCACACATTTGCTCTACACTTTCCATTCTGTGGGTAGAAAGAATGATGGTAGTACCATTATTCTTGAGCTCAATAATCTGATCTTTGATAAGATTTGCGTTTACAGGATCAAATCCTGAAAATGGCTCATCCAGAATCAAAAGATGAGGTCTGTGAAGCACCGTAACAACAAACTGTATTTTCTGAGCCATCCCTTTGGAAAGTTCAGACAGCTTTTTCTTCCACCATTGATCAATGTGAAGTTTTTCAAACCATTTTTTAGCTTCGTTCAGAGCATCGTTTTTTTTCATTCCTTTCAGCTCACCGAAATATAGAATCTGATCTCCGACACTCATATTTTTATAAAGTCCTCTTTCTTCAGGCATATAGCCAATATCTTTGATGTGTTCGGGATTTAGTTTTTGTCCGTTGATTAAAACTACTCCTGAATCTGCCTGTGTAATTTGATTAATGATTCTGATAAAAGAGGTTTTTCCGGCTCCGTTAGGTCCCAGAAGTCCATAAATACTTCCTTTGGGAACATGGATGCTAAAATCATCCAAAGCAGTTTTTTTTCCTGCATTGTAAGTTTTAGTAATGTTTTCAGCTTTTAACATGCAATTGTTTTTACAATTAGTTTAAAAATAATCCGAAAGTTACGGAATAATTGAAAAAAATATTGCCAAAAGAAAAAATCCTGATGATTATCAGGATTTAAGTTTTATTGTTTCACTATTTGGGTAACCTTTTGGGTATTATCACTCAGAATATATCTGATGAGATATTTCCCGGGTTTCAGTTTTTGGATATTAATCTCTGCGCTATTGCTGTTGATATTGTAACTCGCAACCTGTGTTCCTAAAATAGAGTAAAAGCTTACATTTTTTATTTTTAAAGAGGCATCTTTAGCTTTCACCATCAGAAAATCTTTAGCAGGATTAGGATATGCCGTAAGCACACCATCATCCGACTTCTGGGATAGTGACGAAGGCTCTCTTGTCTGAGCTTTTGCTCCGTCGGAAAAAGCGACAGAAGCATTGATTAATATAATTAAAAGTAAAAATTTTCTCATCAACAAATAATTTGCTTAAATATTACTAACAAAAATAATATATTCTATAATACAATGCAACAGTTTTTGCTTAAGTTGTATTAAATTTGCAATAAATTATTCAAAAAGTATTCCAAAAATGATATATTCTAGAAACAGAAGGCTGAGAGTAAACGAGTCTGTGAGAAGCTTAGTAAGAGAATGCAGTCTTTCTGTCAATGATTTTGTAATGCCTGTTTTTGTGATGGAAGGTGAAAATAAAGAAGAAGCCATTCCTTCAATGCCGGGAATTTTCAGAAGAAGCATTGATCTTACGGTAAAAGAATGCAAAGACCTCTTTTCTTTAGGCGTAAAAGCCGTTAATCTCTATATGAAAGTTTCTGAAAATCTAAAAGACAATACCGGAAAAGAAGCCTGGAATAAAGACGGACTGATGCAGAATACCATTAAAGCGATTAAAGATGCTGTTCCCGGAATGATCGTAATGCCAGATGTTGCTTTAGATCCTTATTCTATATATGGTCATGACGGAATTATAGAAAACGGAAAAATTGTAAACGATGCTACCAATGATGCTTTGGCAAGAATGGCAGTTTCGCAGGCTGAAGCAGGAGCTGATATTGTGGCACCGAGTGATATGATGGATGGCAGAGTTTTGACTATCCGTGAAGCTTTGGAAGAAAACGGTTTTCAGGATGTTGGTATTCTGAGTTATGCCGCAAAATATGCAAGTTCATTTTATGGGCCTTTCAGAAGTGCATTAGATAGTGCACCAAAAGATACGATGGAAATTCCTAAGGATAAGAAAACATATCAGATGGATTTTCACAATTCCCGTGAAGCCCTTAATGAAGTTTTCAAAGATGTAGAAGAGGGAGCAGACATTATTATGATCAAACCCGGACTTCCGTATCTGGATATTGTTTCTAAAGTTCGTGAAGCGATTGATCTGCCTATTGCGGTTTATAATGTAAGCGGAGAATATGCAATGTTAAAAGCGGCTGTCCAAAACGGCTGGCTTGATAATGATAAAGCGATTATTGAAAGCCTTACGTGCTTTAAAAGAGCCGGAGCTGACATGATTTTCACCTATGCTGCAAAAGAAGCGGCAATGATTCTGAATCAATAAAGAAAGCTGAAAGAACAAAAATCCTTAGATATTTTCTAAGGATTTTTTTAATTTATATTTCAAATATCTTATAACATTGATTTTGTACAGTAAATCATCTTCCATCAAGAAACCGTAAATTTGCTTTAATTTACTACAAAAGATCTTTATGGAACAAATCATAAAAATACTTCAGTCGGGCGGAACGATACTCTATCCTACAGATACCATCTGGGGCATTGGCTGTGATGCAACAAATGTTGAGGCAGTCAAAAAAATTTTTGAGATAAAAAAAAGGGAAAAAAATAAGTCGATGATTATTCTCGTCGAGTCTGAAAAAAGGCTGCAGGATCTGGTAGATGTTCCGGAAATGGCTTGGGAAATCATTGATCTCAGCGAAAAACCGGTTACCATCGTTTACGAAAATCCCAGAGGATTACCCAAAGAATTATTGGCAGAAGATGGCAGCATAGGAATTCGCCTTGTAAAAAATGATTTTTGCAAAAAGCTTATTTCCAGACTCAACAAACCTTTGGTTTCTACTTCTGCAAATTTCAGCGGCGACAAAAGTCCGTTGCAATTTTCTGATATTTCTCCCGAAATGATTAGTCTTGTAGATTATGCGGTAGAGGAAGACAGAGAAAAAGTTTCAAAATATTCAGGCTCATCTGTTATAAAGATCTGGAATGATAACCGCATTAAAGTTTTAAGAGAATAATGATTTCAGCAAAAGCTTTCGAGGCGTAATCATCAACTGTCTTTTGTAGTTTTTGCCTTAAATGGTTATCTTTGCCATCCTAAAACCATTAAGAAACCGGAGATTTAGTTAAAAACTATCTAAGATTTCTTAGTGGTTATATATTTGATGAAGGCTTTTTAATTAAAAATATCTGAAGTCAATATCTGCAGTCAAAAAATTTAACATCCAAAAAAATGTTCATTAATCTAGCTCAAAATAAAAATCTTACACTTTTTAAGCTCATTTCTGAAGCTGCATCACAGAATAATCAGTCGGTTTATATTGTCGGAGGATATGTGCGTGATCTGCTTATGAAAAGAAAAGCTTCTACCGATATTGATTTTGTTACTGAGCAGAGCGGAATTGAACTTGCTCAAAATGTAGGAAAAGAAATTGATCCTAAAATGAAGGTTTCGGTCTTTAAAACTTACGGAACAGCGATGATCCGCTATAAAGATCTGGAACTTGAATTTGTTGGAGCCAGAAAGGAAAGCTATACTGAAAACAGCCGCAAGCCCGAAGTAGAAGGCGGAACAATTGAAGATGACCAGAAAAGACGTGATTTTACCATTAATGCAATGGCAATTTCACTTAACAAGAATAATTTTGGTGAATTGATTGATCCTTTCAACGGAATGGAAGATTTAAAGAATGGAATCTTGAAGACGCCGCTTGAGCCTGAACAAACCTATTCAGATGATCCGCTGAGAATGATGAGAGCCATCAGGTTTGCCTCTACTTTAGAATTTCAGATTGAAGAAAATTCGCTGAATGCCATCAAACAGGAAGCAGAAAGAATCAAAATTGTTTCTATGGAAAGAATTATGGTGGAATTTAATAAAATTATGCTTTCCAGAAAACCGTCTGTGGGGCTAAAATTAATGGCGGAAGTTGGCTTAATGAAAATTATTATCCCCGAACTGATTGATTTAAAAGGAGTAGAAGAAGTAGAAGGACAGACTCATAAAGATAATTTTTATCACACTCTGGAAGTTGTTGATAACATTTCTGAAAATACTGATAATCTGTGGCTGCGATGGTCTGCTTTGCTTCACGATATAGGAAAAGCGCCTACCAAAAAATTTGTGGAAGGAATAGGCTGGACTTTTCACGGGCATGAATTTTTAGGGTCAAAAATGGTAAAAAATCTTTTTCAGCGATTAAAACTGCCATTGGGAAATGATATGAAATATGTTCAGAAAATGGTGAAACTTTCTTCCAGACCCATAGCTCTGATTACAGATGATGCTTCAGATTCTGCATTGAGAAGACTGCTTTTTGATGCAGGTGAAGATATTGAAGATCTTTTTACGCTTTGCAAAGCTGACATTACCACCAAAAACTCCAGAAAACAGGAGAAATTTAAAAAGAATTTTGAATATGTTGCGGTAAAAATAAAAGAGGTTGAGGAAAAAGATCAGGTAAGAAATTTTCAGCCGCCTATTTCAGGTGAAGAAATTATGATGATGTTTAATCTGCAGCCGGGACGTGAAATTGGTATTTTAAAGGAGAAAGTAAAGGAAGCTATTCTGGAAGGTGAAATTGCCAATAACAGTGAAGAAGCCCGGAATTTTGTGATTTCAGAAGCTGGGAAGTTAGGTTTGAAATTAGCTTAGAAGTTTAGTCATAAAATAAATTCGGCGGCATCTTTGATGCCGCCGAACTTGTTAAAAGACGTTTTACAATTAGTTAGAATAAACTCCGTTTGCGCCCATTCCGACAGTAAATTTCTTGATTAAAGTTCCTGATGTGGTGTACACATTCATTTCACTTGCCTGAGAAAATCCTTTCACATCAGAAGTGAAAATTCTTCCGTCCATTACATTGAATCCGTATAAAGTATAATACTGTCCGCCGTCAACTGCTGTAATGATAGGAGCAGTAGGAGCAGCTGTTGCATTCAAATCCATAGAATAGATTTTGTTTGCTGAGCTGAAGAAGAATTTTCCACCATCAATCTGCAGATTGGTTGCATTGGGAATATTGGTCAATGTTATATTCTTTGTAATGGTACCTGCAGGGGAAATTTCATAAAGGTAAGAATTGGCAGTTCCTTCTGCAATTACATACACATTGTTGTTATAAGCAATTGTTTTGTTGATGTTTCCGTTGGGAACAGGGATAGGTGTGCCGTCAATTTCGTTGGTTGTGGTATTAATTTTAGTAAGTGTATTTCCAAAGCCGTAAGTGGCATTTTGCACGAAAATATTTCCACCTGCTGATACAACTCTTTCCGCAGTATCAGAAAACGTGATTTTTTTCACAAAAGACAGATCTGAAGTTTTATAAACACTTACATATTTAGCACCTAAATACTGATCATTAGAAACATACAGCATATTATTAGCAGCTGCCATGTAACGAGGCTGATTGATCTCGCTGGTAATAGTCCCGATTTTTTTGAATGTATAACGGTTGACAACCTGAATTTTATTGGAATTGTTCAATAATAAAAATGCTTTATCTCCGCTGACTACCATGGTTTGAAGAACGTCTCCCAGATTTTCGTTATTGTTGTTCGCTTTGTAAATGTCATTTTGAAGGAGATTCAGATCTTTTGTAACGAAACTAACTTCGGCATTCGGCTGTCCGTAATTTCCTTCATTAGTAATGAAATATCCGTTTTGGTAACTAATTTCGGTTATGGTTTCTTCGTATTCTGAGGTACAGGAAAGTGAAAAAAACAGTACGAACCCGCAAATAATCTGTAGTAATTTGTTAAATTTCATAAGTATATATTTTAAATATTTTAAAAATTAATTGTTGCATAAGCGCTGTAGTTTCTTTTAGGCATAAAATAATACGCTACCGTTTCGTAGATGGTATTGATAATATTATTCACTCTTAATCCTATAGTGTATTTTTTTGCTAATGTTGCCGAAGCTCCTGCATTCATTACAAAATATGGGTAGATTGCATATTTTTTACTTTCATCGGAAGTGGTGTAAGTCAGTCCGTTAAACAATCCCTGTGCGTATATTTTCACAAAATCATATTCATAATCAATATTGGCAGAAAACTTATGCAGCGGAACATACATGAGCTGTTTGTGTGTTTCCAAATCAGTAGATTTTGCGTAGATATATCCTGCGGTTAATCTTAATTGATGATGATTCAGTTTTTTTTGATACATCAATTGGGATTCTAAACCATAAGATTCTACTTTTTGAGTGTTAAATGCAGACCAATAACCAAAAGGTGTCGGAAGCCAGCGGATCATCTGGTCGATTTTCATGTAATACGGACTTACTTTCAGCGTAAAATCAAAGACTTTAAGCTCATGAGTCATATCAGTTTGAATGGAAGTTTCAGGTTTCAGGTTGAGGTTTCCGCCTTGTTCCCAGTATAAATCATTAAATGAGGGAAATCTGAAGTTTTTTGAAAAATTCATTGTAAGCCGATACCATTTGTTTGCATTCCATTTCCCTGAAAAAGAATATAAAAACGGCGAATTGATATCCTCTACAAAATCCTGCTTTGCACCAGCTTCAAAAGAAAATTTTGGTGAAATAAAATATCTTAATAATACCGCAGCAGAACCAACATTTCTGCTTACGTTTGCAATTCCTGATTTATATCCTTCTCCTTTGTTATGCTGAAATTCTCCAATAAAGTTAAGATTCAGTTTTGGGATGATATAGAAATTAAAATCATTTTTTACAATATAATTTTTCCCTGTTCCGCCGCTGGTTTCAGGGGCTTTTTCAATCCCGAAATATTGAAAATTTTCCTCAGTGTATGCTGCTTTCAGACTGTTGGATATTTTTTTGTGATTGAAATCCCAGGCAAGCAGACTTCTTACAGTCTGAGATTCATATTTTGTACGGTTTCCGTTATCTTCAAAAACCGGATAGTTCTGTACAGCGTTATACCATTGGCTTTGCCAAGAGACTGCATTTTTTTTGGAAATCCTGTATGAAGCTCCGATATTGAAGGTGGTATTGTAAAATTTCCCGTTTCGGTTGATATAATTTTCTTCCTCTACCTGATAATTGTTTTCGCTAATCAGATAATTTCCGGAAACTTTAAAACTAAATCGGTCATTGCTGAAAGATACTTTTGCCAGGTTATTATAGGTATCAAACGAGCCAAGTTCAGAATGAATCACTCCGTTAAATCCTTTGTTAAAACTCAGCTCATTATTAAGGTGAATACTTCCGCCAATAGCACCGCTTCCATAGATCACACTTCCGCCACCGGATTTTATTTCCAATTGGTCATATCCGAAAAGTGCAATATTGTTTACATCACCTTGTCCGAGAAACTGAGAATTGATATTGATTCCGTTCCATACAAATGCAGTCTGTTGTGCGGTAGTTCCTCTGAATGAAGGTGAGGAAACAGCTCCACGACCATTTTCTTTAATGTAAACTGGAGACTGAAATCGTAAAACTTCAGATAAATTAGAAGAGTTTTTTTGAATATCTGATGCAGTTAATGTAGTAACCTCATGAAAAAGTTTAGCCTTTTTCATCTGATTATCAAAAATGTAAACCGTATCAATTGGGGTTTCCTGACCGAAATACAGGTCCAGACAGAAAAACGCAGAAACGAAGACGAATGATTTCTTTAAACTCATAATACATTTGCCTTTCCTCCGAAAGCAATTCTTTTTATATTTAAATTCTGGCAGGTCTCCTGACTTTCGTTTTTCTGCACCTTCCCGTTGTACACAGTGGTTTTTTGCAGAAAATTTTTTATACGATTTACAGTTGCGGGGACAGTCTGGGATTTTCGCCCAATTCCCTCTTAGTTCCAATCTCTTGGAAACCAAAATTTTTGCAAAGATAAGTTTTTAAATGAATTTGGCAAATGAGGTAGTACACATATTAAAGAGTTTTTTGTTACAAAACATCTGTCAATAGAATATTTAGTACATTTATCATTTAATACTCTTTACCGCAGTTTAAAAAGTGTATAAATGACTTTGTCAGATTAAATAAATGATATAAAGCTTATTAATAAAAATTAAATTTCGTTTTATCAAATTAAATGATGAATAACTAAATCAATATCTATGGAAAATTATCTCGAAATCAATAAAAACTCATGGAATGCAAAGGTAGAAACGCACCTTCAATCTGATTTTTATTTTGTTGATGAATTTATAAAAGGACGTACTTCTTTAAATTCAATAGAACTGGAACTTTTAGATGATCTTAAAGGCAAATCTGTTTTGCATCTTCAATGTCATTTTGGACAGGATTCCATTTCACTTTCAAGAATGGGAGCAAAAGTCACGGCGGTAGATTTGTCTGATAAGGCCATTGAGGCAGGAATAAGTCTAGCTGAAAAATGCCATGAAAAAGTTGAATTTATTTGTTCTGATGTTTATGAATTACCCAATATTCTGCATGAAAAATTTGATGTTGTTTATACCAGCTACGGAACTATTGGTTGGCTGCCCGATCTTGAAAAATGGGCAAATGTGGTTTCGCATTTTTTGAAACCAGACGGACATTTTATCATGGCGGAGTTTCATCCTGTAGTTTGGATGTATGATGATGATTTTACAGAAGTATCTTATAATTATTTTAATGAAAAACCAATCTCAGAGACGTATGAGGGAACTTACGCAGATTTTTCTGCCGATATTGTTCAGGATTATGTAATGTGGAATCATTCTTTATCTGAAGTTTTACAGAATTTAATCAGCAAAAATTTAGAAATCAAAACTTTTAAGGAGTTCGACTGGTCTCCTTATCCTTGCTTCAAACATATTGAAGAATTTGAAAAAGGAAAATGGCGCACTAAAAGATTTGGAAATAAAATTCCTATGGTTTATTCTATTAAAGCACAAAAAAAGTCATCGTGATGATGACTTTCTTCGTATATGAATGTTTTGAATAATATATATGTCGCTTTTCTAAATGTTGGAAGCTGTATCTTCTACTTTTGTTTTAGCTTCA
Organism: Chryseobacterium binzhouense; assembly: GCF_007474545.1. Classification (GTDB taxonomy): domain Bacteria; phylum Bacteroidota; class Bacteroidia; order Flavobacteriales; family Weeksellaceae; genus Chryseobacterium; species Chryseobacterium binzhouense. The sequence continues at coordinate 287,024 of NZ_VKOG01000003.1, read as the reverse complement.
TCCATTTTATTTTGTGCCTGAGAAACAACTTCATTGGCTTTATCTTTTAAATCATTTCCCCACTTGTTGATATTATCTTTCGCATTATTGATTTTGTCTTTTACAGCTTGTTGTTCTTCAGGAGTAGATTTTTTATACTTCCAGTAAGCTAATGCACCTAGTCCTAATAAAGCTAAAAGTCCGCTTGTTTTATTTCCCATGATTTCTGATTTTTAAAATGTTATAATATTAAATTTGTTAATAATAAGTATGTAAAATACGTGCCAAAAAACCAGAAGACAGTAATAAAAATATGTTAATTTTTATTCAAAAATCTCAAAATCAGTTCCGTCGAAACTTGCGAAAACCATTGTGGGATGAGAATCCTGATGAAAAATATTTCCGTTTTTATCAATTGCGATAGCACCTGCAAAACCGTCGATGAGCTTTAATTCGGAGAATGTTTTACCGAAAGCATCTTTTAAGCTTAAACCGTCTGTTACACGAGTTACTATTTTAGCTGCCGTTGCATTGCTTACAATATCTTCACCCACACCGGTACAGCTTACTGCACAAAATTCATTGGCATAATTTCCTGCTACAGTAGCAGAATCTGAAATTCTTCCGGGAATTTCAAAGCCTTTTCCGCCTGTTGAGGTTGCCACAGCAAGTCTGCCATCTTTATCCAAAGCTACACATCCAACAGTTCCTTTTCCGCCATTTTGCAGTTTTGCCTCATACTCGCTTCTGCGTTGTGGTATTTCTGTAGAAAAATTTTCAAAACCATGTTCGGAAGCATATTTTTTAGCTCCGATTCCTCCCAGGACTCTGTCTTCTTCTTTCATTAATTCCTGAGCAACAAAAACAGGATTTTTCACATCTTCAATATTGATAACACCGCTCATTTTCTGGGTGTTTCCGTCCATTAAGGCAGCACTCATTCTTATGATGCCGTCACTTTGAATCTGTGAGCCTATTCCTGCATTATACAGTTCGTCATCTTCTAAAAGCGAAACTGCAAAAGCAACTGTTTCTACAGCCGAATTATTTTTTAGATAGTTAAAAGATTTTTCAGCAATATCTTTCAAAGAGTTTTGCTTGGCGATTTTGGTATCCTTGCTTTGGTCGCTTTCGGAAAAAAATCCGCCGTGTATGATGATTTTCATAATGTAGTCTGATAAGATGATAATTGATAAGCTGTTATTAATCAATAATTGCTTTTAAGTTTGTGGAATCGGGTTAAACTGAGAATTTTCAATCGTTAATGTTTTTGTCTTCAGATCATAGTGATCATTCATAGACATTACATGAACGGTAAGATTATCAATTGAAATTGGCTCTCCAAGATTAATATTGGTAAGATTGGTATCTTTTATAAATCTTCCGTCAACAATGATCACAAGTCCGGATCCCACTGCAGTCATGACATCGTTATGAATAAAAAGACCCGTATCTTCCCCAAGACCAATTCCCAAAGTTCTCGGATTGCTTACGACAGCCTGAAAAAGCCGTCCTATTCTTCCTCTCTGAACAAAATGCGTATCAACGATGACATTATCAATAAGACCTAATCCCTGCGTTGTTTTTATTTCTCCTTTCAGCAAAGCTTCGGAACTACTTCCTTGGTATATCATGTTTTCAGAAGCTGCTGCTGCACCTGCGGAAGTTCCGGAGTAGATAAAATCCTGCTCCTGATATTTCAGCAAAATAGCATCGTGAAATCTTGTCCCGCCAAGAATAGAAGTCAGTCTGAGCTGATCACCGCCCGTAAACATTACCACATCTGCTGCGTTGGCTCTTGCTACAATAGCGTCAGAATTGGCTTCTTCACGGTTATGAATATCCAGAATATTTACATTCTTAGCTCCCAAAAATTCAAAAGCTTTCTTGTATTCTGCTCCTACAATTTGGGGAATCTGTGAAGCGGTAGTTATCACTTCAATAATAGAATTTTCTTTGTTTTTAGATTCAGTAATGATTTTTCTTAGAATTCCTCTTTCGAAAAAGTTAAGATTTTTTTCAACATTCTGATCGTAATCTGTTTCGGTAAAGCTGCCTTTATTCACCGCTCCGCCGATAATAATTAATTTTCCAACAGGTTTCATGCTTACAAAAGTAGAAAATTATTCATTGTTGATGAAATTTAATAAAGTTTTTTAAAGTAATTAGTTTGATTTTAAAGATCTTAACTATTAAATATTTTTTTTCATAAATCTTCAACGGTGGTGCGTATTTTTTTCATGTTTTGCATTATCTTTGATTTGAAATGATGTATTTATTAATTAGAAAAAATTATTTGAGCTAAACTATGAAAATTGAAAAAATACAGGCGCTTCGCGGTCCGAATATCTGGAGTATAAGAAGAAAAAAGCTGATCCAGATGAGACTGGATCTTGAGGAGATGGAAAATTTTCCTACCAATAAAATTGATGGTTTCAGAGAAAGAATAGAAAAGCTTCTGCCCTCGCTTATCAGCCATCGCTGTTCAGAAGGCGTTAAAGGCGGGTTTTTCCACAGAATAGAAACCGGAACATGGATGGGACATGTTATTGAACACATTGCTCTCGAAATTCAGACTCTTGCAGGAATGGATACCGGTTTTGGACGAACCCGAGAAACAAAAACTCCGGGTGTTTACAACGTTGTATTTGACTATATAGAAGAAAATGCCGGAATTTACGCAGCCGAACAGTCTGTTGCCATTGCCGAAGCTCTTATTGAAAATAGAGAATACGATATTAATGCCTGTATTCAAAAGCTTAAGGAAATCAGAGAACGTGTGAGATTGGGACCTTCTACAGGAAGTATCGTAGAAGAGGCAGTTTCCAGAAAAATTCCCTGGATAAGATTGGGAAGCAACTCATTGGTGCAATTAGGATACGGTGTTAATCAACAGCGTTTTCAGGCAACAATTACAGGGAAAACCAGTTCTATTGCTGTAGATATTGCGTGCAATAAAGAACTTACAAAAAGAATGCTTCATGATGCTGCTATACCTGTTCCGATGGGAGATTTGGTAATAGATGAGGACGGATTAAGAAATGTTATCAGAAAGATTGGTTTTCCTGTGGTGATCAAGCCTTTAGACGGCAATCACGGAAAAGGGTCTTCTATTAATGTAAATGATTTTGACTCTGCATTAATTGGTCTGGAGCATGCTCAGAAATATTCTAAAAAAGTAATTGTAGAAAAATATATTACAGGCTACGATTTCAGAGTTTTGGTCATCAACAACAAAATGGTGGCTGCCGCAAGAAGAGTTCCTGCTCATGTAGTAGGAGATGGTGAGTCTAATATTCAAATCCTTATTGATAAAGAAAATCAGGATCCTAGAAGGGGATATGGTCATGAAAATGTCCTAACGGAAATCAATGTTGATAAAGACACGCTGGAATTACTGGAAAAGCTTCAGTATACGCTGGAAACAGTTCCTCAAAAAGGAGAGGTCGTTTATCTGAAATCCACAGCGAATCTTTCTACAGGCGGAACTTCTATTGATGTAACCGACATGGTACATCCTGAAAATATCACAATGGCAGAAAGGATCTCGAAAATTATCGGGCTTGATGTATGTGGAATTGACATCATGGCGGAAAATCTGACGCAGCCATTGAAAGAAAGCGGCGGTGCTATTATTGAAGTTAATGCGGCACCCGGTTTCAGAATGCACCTTGCTCCGAGCGAAGGACTGCCAAGAAATGTCGCTGCTCCTGTTGTTGATATGCTTTATCCGCCGGGAAGACCTTTTACTATTCCTATTATTGCAGTAACGGGAACTAACGGAAAAACAACCACAACCCGACTTATTGCCCATATCGTTAAAAGTAACGGCTACAGAGTAGGATTCACAACTTCTGACGGAATTTACATACAGAATACGATGCTGACAAAAGGAGATACAACTGGTCCTATTTCAGCTGAATTTATTTTAAAAGATCCAACGGTGGAATTTGCTGTCCTGGAAACTGCAAGAGGAGGGATTCTTCGTTCGGGCTTAGGTTTCGGACAATGTGATATCGGTGTATTAACCAATATTAAAGAAGATCATTTAGGAATGAATGATATTCACAATCTTAAAGATCTTACAAGGGTAAAAAGGGTAGTGCTTGACAGCGTGAAGAAAAACGGATGGAGTGTAATGAATGCTGATGATGAATATTCTATGCGGATCATCAATGACTTACCGAGTCAAGTGGCTATTTTTAGTCTGGACGAAAATAATGAGCATATCAAAAAATTTGCAAAAGAGGGAAGGACTACCTGTGTTTATGAAGAAGGTTTTGTGACCATCAAAAAAGGTGACTGGAAAATAAGAATCGGAAAGGCTAAAGATTTTCCTATTACAATGGAAGGTAAGGCTAAATTCATGATTTCTAATATTTTAGCAGCGAGTTTAGCATGTTATCTGTATGGTTTTGGAATTGAGGATATTTCCAACTCTCTGCGCACTTTTATTCCCAGTGCACAGCTTACACCCGGAAGACTGAATGTTTTTAAATTTAAAAACTTTAAAGTTTTAATTGATTTTGCCCATAATCCTGCAGGTTATGAAGCTATTGAAGATTATCTGAAAAATGTAGAGTCAACTAAAAAGATAGGAATCATTTCCGGAGTGGGTGACAGAAGAGATGAAGACATTAAACTTTGCGGAAAAATTGCCGGAAGAATGTTTGATTATATCATCATCCGTAACGAAAAACATCTGCGCGGAAGAACGGAAGATGAGATCAACGGTCTGATTATAGACGGTATTCAGCAATCAGGTCGAGATGTAAGCTATGAGATTATTCCAAAAGAAATTGAAGCACTAAAACATGCAATGAGTATGGCTGAAGAAGGAACTTTCATCACCGCGTTGAGTGATGTTATTTCGAATGCTATTGATCTGGTACAGGATTATCAGGCAAGAGAATTGCTTGAAGATGGCAAGATTTAATTAAAAATAAAAGAAGTTAAAATTTTCGGCGGCATCGAAGATGCCGCCGAAATTTATTTTCAACATATGATTATTCTTCAGCAAAAAAAGCATTAGAACTTCCGATCCAGATAGCGTCTTTTTTATTGAAATCTACATTTACCATTGCTGCTTTCGTCATTCTTCCGAGATTTTCCAAAAGAACAGGGCGGTCTTCATTTTCTCTCCAAATGTACAATAAACGGATTTCAGCTTTTGAAAATTCACCGTTGATGTCTTCAAAAATCGGTTCGTAGTTTACTTTTCTTTGTAAGATGTAATTTTCTTTATCCTCAATAGCATCAGTAATTTCTGTTGTCGGATTTAGATTGACTCCGCTTCCTGCAAATGAAAATAGAGGTTTCAATACAAAATTTTCAAGATTTTCAGTTTTCGGAAACTCATGCAGAAAGTAACTTTTCGGTACAAACTGATGATTAAGCATGGGTAAAAGAAATTTTGAAATTTTGAAAAACCAGTTAGGATGGGTGATCCACTTTACATCTGCCTCTTCACGAAAATCAAATTCTATTTTAAGATCCGGAATCTTGTCCAGTTCATCAAAAATTACACGGTTATAAATACGTTTGATCTCAGTTTTCTTTCCTTCATTTTCGTAGAAAAGTTTTTTGCCTTCTTTTTTTACTTTAGTAAGGCAAACCGTTTTGATTCCTAAAAGTTTTTCAGTTAAAACAAAATCAATCAATGTTTTTTGTTTTTCAGGAAAAATTTCAAGTAAAATAACATTTTCGGGATTTTCGTCTCCGATGATTAATTCTGTTAAATGTTGTTTCAGTTCTTCCGAAGTCATTTTGTTTTTAATTTCGGAAAGAAAAGGGTAGACTTCACAAAGAGTATCTTCAAAAATTTTCTGAAAAGCATACAAAGAAGGGAAAGCCTGAAGTTCTATCAATTGAGGCTCAATCTTACCATTCTCGCTTCTGCAGATTCCAAAATCTATGGTGAAAAAATGGGGTTGTCTGGTGTCATTCGGTACTTTGCAGTTCTCGGGAATTGCTTTTTCCAGAATACCTTCACGGAGATTTTTGATTTGGTCGATAATGCTTTCGCTAGCATCCAGAAGTTTGGCTTCAAATTCTTTCGTTAGAAAAAGAGGGCTTTCTGACAGCCGAAATCCTGATTCGATCCCGCTTTTTTCTTTAATTAAATTTTTTACCTTTTCGTATTTTTCCTGAGAAAATTCCTGATTAAACTGTTTTCTGTATTTTGAAATCATATTCTTTTTCTTTTTTGTGATTTAAAAAATCGAGCAGTTATGCTCGATTTTCATTGTTTATTTTTAATTTGTTCAGACTAAAGCTTCATTTTTTTTTAAAATATTCTTTTTTGCTGAACGTAAAAATCTCGGTAAAATCTGAGCCTGTGTTAAGACAATCTTATCTTCATCATTCATCCGGTCAACCGTCTCAAGATATTTTTCCATTCCGTAGTTTTCAATCATCGCTTCTTTATTTTTTTCATCCTTGAGATTTTCAATCATTCCAGAAGGGTTTGCTTCAGGATGGAATTGGGTTCCGAAAATCTCATCAGAAAAACGAACTGCCATTACCGCTCTTTCCAGATTGATATGCGGTCTGAATTTTTCAATCGCAACAATCTGCATTCCCAGTTCTTCAAAACGGTCTGCATCCGGTTCTATAAACTGATATGCTCTGGAATCTACTGCATAGAAAGGATCCGGAAGGTTTTTAAATAAAAACTCGTTTTTACCTTCTTCGGTTTTATGAACGGGCATCACGCCAAAGGAATAAGATTTTCTTTTGCAGATATTGCCCAATTTCCAATGAATACTTGCCAATTGAAAAGAATGACAAATCAGGAAAAGATATTTTTTGTTTTCGTTTTGAAGATTATGATTATACACAGCATCCAGAAAATCTGCAAACTGATCTTCCCATTCATGACCTTCTCTGTGAGGGTTTCCTGGACCTCCCGAAGAAATAAATATGTCAAAATCTTCTATTGCCGGAATTTCATTTTTGTATCTTACATCAAAAGTCCGGATGGAAATTTCTTCTTTTGACTCTTGCTTAAAAGCTTCCGAAATTTCTTTAATATTTCTAAATCCTTGATTGACATGGTTGTTGTTCATATCCAGCAACGCAATTCTTACCTCTGTCATAATTTTAAAATTTAGGCAAAGTTATTAAAAAATTACAAAGCATTTTCGCTGTGAGTGATTCCGTATTCTGTTTCAGAAATCATATAATCAACTACTTTTTTCAGATCTCCTGTTTCCTGATATACTTTAAGCTGTCTGTCGGCTCCTGTTCCGTTTTCCAGTATTTTCCATGCGTATTCTACTTCTTTTCTGCACCCTAGATCATCTACTACATCATCAATAAACTCAAGAAGTTCTTTCAGCAGATCAGGATAAGGTACAGATTCTTCTTTACCAAAATCTATAAGTTTAGAATGAATACCATCCTTGGAAGCGCGCCATTTGTTTTCATTCAGAAGCAGTCTTCTGTAGCTTCGGAAGCTTAAGTTTTGCTGGTGAAGTTTGTAAATTTTTGCGACAAGACTCTGCATGATGGCAGCAAGACATACGGTTTCCTCAATTCTTAAAGGCATATCGCAGATTCTGAACTCAATGGTTGGATAAAAAGGGTGAACTCTCAGATCCCACCAGATTTTTTTGGCGTTATCAATAGTTCCGGTTTTTACCAAAAGATCTACATAGCTGTCAAACTCAGCCAAAGAGTTGAAAAAACTTGGAATACCCGTTCTTGGAAATTTCACAAAAATTTCCTGACGGTAAGATTTAAATCCCGTATTTCTTCCGATCCAGAAAGGTGAATTTACTGAAAGTGCATAGACATGAGGAAGAAAATAACGCATAACATTCTGAATTCTCACCCCTTCTTCACGATTTGGAATCCCAATGTGAACATGCAACCCGAAAATTAGGTTTCCTCTCGCCACATCACCCATATCATCAACAATTTTATTATATCTTTCGCCATTGGTAATTGTATTGTGTTCCCAATTGGAAAAAGGATGGGTTCCACCTCCTGATACACGCAGTCCCTGTTCGTGTGCAGTTTTAATGAGATGCCTCCTCAGGTTGGTAAGCTCAGCTGTTGCCTCCTGAATATTCTGGCAGATTCCGGTTTCCATCTCAATCATAGATTCGTGCATTTCATGCTTTAAGTTTTCACTTAAAACAGATTTTCCGCCCTCAATGATTTTCGAAACATGAGATATTAAATCGCGGCTTTCAACATCAATAATCTGATATTCTTCCTCGATTCCGATAGTAAACTGATGCATTTTTGTGCTTTTTTTATGGTCTGATTGAATTATTTAACTGAGTTTTTTACAAATGTTCCCCAAGAGATATTGGGTTTTCCCGGAACATATTCTTTAGCTTTTTCAATAGCTAATTTAGCAGCATGCTCTACAATCCATGCGAAATTTTCTTCTCCTACAGAATTTTTGTCAGCATCCGGAGCAGGATTGCAGAAATCAATCGCGTAAGGAATGCCGTCTCTCACAGCAAATTCTACAGTATTGAAATCATATCCTAAAGCCTGATTCATTTTTATGGTATAATCATGTATCGTTTTCAACAGTTTTTTTAAATCCTCACCTTCTGTCTGGTGGGTTGTAGCATATCTCAAATGATGCGGATTTCTTGGTTCGTAAGGCATAATATGAACGTATTTCTGTCCGAGACAGTATACTCTGTAATAATCCTGAAATACGATTTCTTCCTGAACCATCATTACCAGTTGCTCGGTTTCGCTAAGTTTTTCCCAAAGATCTTCAGGATTTTCCACTCTATAGAAGCTTTTCCAGCCTCCGCCATCATGCGGCTTCATATACGCCGGAAATCCTACGTAATTAAAAATATAATCCCAGTCATGAGGAAATTTCAGATTTCTGAAAGATGTTTCTGAAGTGTTGGTCGGTCTTTCATGGGAAGGCAGCAATACTGTTTTAGGTAACGGAATTCCCAGTTTTGACATTAATGCATTATTGAAAAACTTTTCGTCTGCGCTCCACCAAAAAGGATTATTGATCACATAGGTTCCGTGGAGCGCTGCGTTTTTAAGGTATGCTCTGTAAAAAGGAACATCCTGAGAAATCCTGTCGATAATAACTGCATATCCGTAATCTGCGCCTTGTTCAAGTTTATCAATATTTACGGGTTCTGCAATGATTTCTCCGCCACCCATTTCGTTCACTTTATCAATAAATGCCCAGGGAAAAGTATCTTCCATTCCGAATAATATTCCTACTTTCTTTGCCATAATTTTTTATTTTTAATGTTTTTATTTTAGTTTATTTTTAAGAGAAAAAAGCTTCTATATAATTAGGGAAAGTCATTCTCCATAAAGGCCAGTCGTGGTTGATCCATTTTTTTTCATCATACCAGAAATCTATTCCTTTTGAAGCTAAAATTTCCGCCATTTCAATATTTTTATCTTTACAGATGTCTTCGTCTGAAGTGCTTAGAACAATATGCATATGTTTGTATTTCCATGCTTCATCATTTTTTACAAATTCGCGCGGACAATTAAAATAAACCAGCTCATCAGAATATCCGTCCATAAAGTTCCTGATGCTGAAAGCACCCGAAAGACAGAATAAGTGCGACACAACATCAGGAAATCTGAATGCGAAATTAGCCGCATGATAACCACCAAAGCTTGCTCCTGCAACGGCAACTCTGTGTGTCTGATGGAGTTTCTGGATATAAGGAACAAACTCCTGTATTAAGAACTGTACATATTTTTCATAATTTCTTATTCTCTGCTGTGGAGATATTTTTTCGTCATAAAAACTCCATGCATCAATGGTTTGAATGTTATAAAGTTTTACTTTCCCTTGTTCTACAAAATAATTGATGCTGCTGTTAAGGTGAAAGTCATGGTTTTGGGTATATTGTCCCTGTGAAGTCGGAAACATGATGATCGGATAGCCGTAATGTCCCGTAACTTCAACTTTCAGACTTGTTCCAAGGATGTGGGAATAATAATCAGTGTGTTCTATTTTTGGCATATATAGTTTTAATAATATTTGATTTTTAATAACGACAGAATATATTGAAGTACTAAAAAATAATTTTAGTAACTTCTAACTTCTAACTTGTTAGCTTGTCGGTTTGTCTTTAGGGGGGATAATATTAAGAAGTTCCGCATGAATTTTCTCTGCAGTAGTATCCAGTCTTTCCTGAACGATATTGGCATCGTTAGATTTGTATACGATCCCGACATGATAATCAATAGGGATAAATTTTACGGCTTCTTCACATTCAAAGTCCTTATAGTTCGGAGATATATCTTTGATTAAGGCAACAATCAAACCGGAATAATAGCCTGTAGGTTTAGCTACTTCGTAATCTTTTCCTTTAAGGAGGGCATCTTCTATTTTTGCCCATTCACGCCAGATATTGATGTTGCTTGAAGCTTCCACAAGATCTGGAATATGTGCTCCGCCTACACGGGACGAAGTCTCAAGGAAATACCATTTTCCGTTTTCTTTACTACGGATAAACTCGGTGTGAGTAGCTCCGTTTTGCAGTCCGAAACTTGATAAAACTTTAGCATTAACTTCGTCCAAAGCCTTAAATTCTTCTGAATATCTTCCTAAGGTTTTAGTTCTGAAAACTCCGCCTTCATGTGAAACCTGCATAGGTGGAGCAAGATATTTTGAAGCTGAAGTAAATACTGTTTTTTTGTTAAAAGTAAGGCTGTCAACATGATAAACATCACCGGGTTTAAAACTTTCTAAAAGAAACAAATGTCTTTCTTCTCCTAGTTCGTCCAATGCTGTCCATAGCTCCTCCTGATTTTTTAATTTTTTAATTCCTGATGCAGAAGCTTCAGATCTTGGCTTTAAAACCCATGGAGCGGGGACTGTTTCAGTAAAATCTCTTACTTCCTGATCATTGAAAATAGCCGTAAACTCAGGAACATTAATTCCCGAATCTTTTGCTTTTTGGCGCATAGCAAGCTTATCTCTGAAATAACGGTGAGTAGTCTGTCCCATTCCCGGAATCCGGAAAGTTTCCCTCACTAAAGCTGCTTTTTCCACATCATAATCATCCAGTGCAATAACAGCATCTATTTTGCGGCTTTTCATCAGATGAGAAAAGCCTTGTACAAGATGATCAAGATTCCATACTGAAGGTTTTATTTCGGGCATATAGAAAACTTCATCTATTGCATGCCACGGCCAGTTTTTTTCTTTTAAATTTTCGGATGTTATCAGGATAATTTTATTGCCGAGATTTTTCATTTCGTCCATAAAATCGTATCCTTTATAATAGCACGAAATACATACGATAGTTTTCTCCTTCATATAGTGATTTTTAAATTTTGTTAAATTTTAAAAAATAAAAGCTTTTATTTATTGATTATTTAATACTAAATTTTAATAATCACTGAGCTTTTGAAAATTTACTAATCAATTATACAGAGAAATTTTGAAAAAAACTAATTTTTAATGATAATTTTCAATTAAATCGGCTAATAATTGCACTCCGTAGCCTGTTGCAGCCTTTTCTTTTGCATATCCTACATTTCCGAAAGCAACTCCGGCGATGTCAAGATGCGCCCAGTTGGGATGATTTTCTATAAATTGCTCTAAAAATTTTGCTGCGACAATACAATCTCCGATAGGTTTCATTGAAATATTTTTAAAATCTGCAACATCTGATTTGAAATCATCCATCCAAATATCCCAAAGCGGCAGATTCCAAAGTCTTTGGTTGGTTTTATCTCCACTTTTGATCAGAAGGCTTTTTAGGTCATCATTATTAGAAAACATTGCGCCACAAGTATCGCCAAACATTCTTACGGAACTTCCGGTAAGCGTTGCCAAATCAATCAGAACATCAGTTTTGTAATTTTTAACCATATATGACAATCCGTCTGCTAATGTCATTCTGCCTTCTGCATCGGTGTTAAGGACTTCAATTGTTTTACCGTTGTAAGCGGTAATTACATCACTTGGAAGATATGAGTTTTCTGAAACCGCATTATCGGTGATCGGTAAAATAGCTGTAATATTGACGGGAAGCTGCATTTTTGAAGCGTAGATCAATGCTCCTATTACGGCTGTTGCGCCGCCCATATCGGATTTCATGTAATGCATATTGTCAGAAGGTTTAATAGAGATTCCTCCCGTGTCAAATAATACACATTTCCCAACCAGCCCGAAAGTTTTTGCATTTTTTTCTGAAGATTTGTATTCCAGAATAGTAAAGGCGGCATCATAAGCACTTCCCTGATTTACGGCCAAAAAAGCTCCTAGACCAAGTTCTTTACATTTTTTTCTATTGAATACGGTATATTTCAGGTTATTTTTTGCTGCTATATTTTTTAGATAATCGCTAAGTGCTTCAGGCTTTTTAAAATTAGCAGGTTTGTTGAGCCAGTCCTGACAAGCAAACTGACCTTCACAGATTGCAAGTGTTTTTTCTGAAATTTTATCTAGTTTTTTCTGACTCAAGTTTCCGAAATGCAACTCAAAAGAGTCGTTCCAAACGGGATGGGTTTTTTGAAAAGGAAAGGAATAAGTTCCTAAATAAAGTCCTTTGATGAATTCTGCAGCCTGTTTTTCTGAAATGAAATCTGCGCACAAAAGTGTGGAAACAGGTTGAATATTATTTTTTTGTGATTGAGAAAACTTCAAGCCTGCTTGCTGAAACTCAAAATTTTTAAGATCCTCCTTTCCTAATCCAATGAAGTAAGTAACACTGTCTTTACTGGTTTGGACGAAAATTTCATTTTTTTTCCCCGAAAAAAAAAGTGCTGTATTATTATTGTATTTTTTTGAATTACTGCTCCATGATTCTTCAGTAAAAAGCTGGAATATCTGATTGTAATGCTTGTTTATCTTATTGTATAATTTCATTTTTTAGTTATTTTAGTATTTCTTGCTGATGAGGTTTTACTTCTACAGGATTTTCTGTATTATTATAGAAAAGCCATTCTACGGCTCTCGGAAACTCCTGTGACCAGAAAAATTCGCTGTGTGAACCATCGGGATTGATGCTTGTTTTAAATTCAAAATCAAAAAGATTTTTTTCTTCCCATTTTTTAAGATAATTTTCAAAGATTTTGATTCTTTTTACCATTTTCGATCCTTCCTGCTCACCTCCATAAAGATAAATTTTTGTCTTGTAGGGAGTTCTGAAATTCATCATCGGGAAATTATTATTAGGCTCTACCCAAAGCGAAGGTGAGAAAATCAGCAGTTTAGAGTAAACTTCAGGATAAAGAAATCCGCTGTAAATACTGATAAGTCCACCTAAAGAACTTCCGCCGATTCCTGTATTGTCACGATCTTTTTTTGTGCGGTAATGCTGATCTACAAAAGGTTTCAACGTGTCGGTAATAAACCGGATGTATTTCTTTCCTTCAGAACCATTGGCAACATGGTCATTGTCAAAAATATATTCTTTTATACGGTCTTCGCTGCCATGTTCTACGGCAATTACGATGAGATCACCTCTTCCGTATTCAGAGAGAATGGAAAGTTTTTTGTCAATTTCCCAATTTCCGTAAGGGCTGCCTTCATTAAACAAATTTTGAGCATCCTGAAGGTATAGAACTGGATATTTTTTTTCTGATACATAATAATCATATGGTAAAAGCGCCCAGACTTTACGGTATCGATCCAGTTGCGGAATATAAAATTCTTCAGAAATAACTTCAACAATAGGAAAAAACTCATCTTTAAAAGGTCCCCAGTTGAGCCTCCATTTTTCTACAAAATCTGTAGTTTCATTGTCTGTTTTGTTTACTTTTCTGTTTGTTGTGATGTTTCCGTATTTGTCCAGTTCCACATTTTCCCATCCTCCTTTGGTAAATTTATAATCAATAATTTCAGGGAGTCTTTCATTATCTATTTCAATACAGAAAGTGTTGTCTTCCGTTTTTTTCAGCTGATAATCATAATCTTTGGGATTCCAGTTGTTGAAATTTCCGGTTATGAAAACAGGTCTTGCATCATTTTCAGCAGTTGTGAGTATAAACTTCATCTCGTGTTTTATCTGTTATAAACTTATAAAAGTATAAATTTTTTTTAAATAAATGCTTTTAAAATTGACTTAAAAACACATGGGTAAAACTAAAATTTTGTATATATTTGATTGTTATCGCATGATTTTGGAAGATATGATGTTGTGCAGAATGTAAAAACCAATTATGATGAATTTTGTTAAACCTTTTACCCTTTTTACAGATCAGGATATTTATCTCTTTAAAGAAGGTAAACATTATAAACTCTACGAAAAATTCGGGTCGCACTCGGTAGAAAGAGAAGGTGTAAAAGGAGTTTATTTTTCAGTTTGGGCTCCGAATGCTAAAAAAGTTTCTGTTGTAGGCAATTTTAATAACTGGAATCACCGTGAGCATATTCTGTTCCCGAGATGGGACGAATCTGGTATTTGGGAAGGTTTTATTCCTGCGCTAACATGGGGAACGCTGTACAAATATGCGATAGAACATCAGGGGAAAATATTAGAAAAAAGTGATCCTTATGCACTGAGCTGGGAGCAGAACCTACAGGCAGCTTCTATGGTTTCTACCAATTGGTATGAATGGAATGACGCTGAATGGATGGAAAAACGCTGGAAAAAAAACAGTATGGAGTCGCCAATTTCTGTTTACGAAATGCATCTGGGTTCGTGGCTTAGAAACGAAGATAATCCGGAAAAATTTCTTAACTACCGGGATATTGCTTCAAAACTTGTTCCGTATATTAAAGAAATGGGTTTTACTCATGTTGAGTTTATGCCGGTGATGGAATATCCTTATGATCCGAGTTGGGGATATCAGATTACGGGTTTTTTCGCTGCCACTTCACGGTTTGGTTCTCCACAGGATTTAATGTTTTTAATTGATGAGCTTCACAGAAATGATATTGGAGTAATCTTAGATTGGGTGCCTTCACATTTTCCGGGCGATGCCAATGGTTTGCACAGATTCGACGGTTCTTACCTTTATGAGCATGAAGATCCAAGAAAGGGCTTTCATCCCGACTGGAAATCATATATTTTTAATTACGGACGAAATGAGGTAAAATCTTTTCTTATTTCTAATGCGGTTTTCTGGCTGGATCGTTATCATGCAGACGGACTCCGTGTAGATGCTGTAACTTCTATGCTGCATCTGGATTATTCTCGAAATGAAGGAGAATGGGAGCCCAATATTTTTGGAGGAAATGTGAATCTTGAAGCTAAAACTTTCCTGCAGGAATTCAATACTGCTGTTTATAAAGAGTTTGGGAATAATATCATGACTATTGCAGAAGAAAGTTCAGATTTTCCGCTGCTTACAAAACCTGTTCATGATGGCGGAGTCGGTTTTGGCATGAAATGGATGATGGGCTGGATGCACGATACACTTTTTTATTTTAAAGAAGATCCCATCAACAGAAAACACCACCATCATAAGCTTACTTTTTCGTCTATGTACATGTATAACGAAAATTACATGATTCCTCTTTCTCATGATGAGGTAGTGCACGGAAAAGCGAGTCTGATTTACAAAATGAAAGGTGATGAATGGCAGAAATTTGCCAATCTTCGCGCTTTGTATGTATACATGTTTACGCATCCGGGAGCTAAGCTTCTATTTATGGGCGATGAATTTGGGCAGACCAGCGAATGGAATTTTAAACAAAGTCTGGATTGGCATTTACTGGAATATCCTGTTCATAAAGGTCTGCAGACATTGGTGAAAGATATCAACCATTTGTATCGAAATGAAACTGCTTTGTTTGAAAATCAGTTTAAAACCGATGGTTTTGAGTGGATAGAAGCAGACGATACGGATCGTTCTGTTTTTATTTATTTAAGAAAGGGAAAAAAAAGGGATGATGTTTTGATGATTGTTCTTAACCTCACCCCGCTGGTTTTAGATTATACTATCGGAGTTAATAGCGGAACATCGTGGGAGGTGATTCTGAATTCTGATGACAAAAAATATGGCGGCAGCGGTGTAGATGCCCATATTTTTAGGGAGAATCATGAACTCTGGATGAATAGAAATCAATCAATATCTATTAACCTTCCGCCTTTGGCAGGAATTGTTTTGAAACAGAAAAAAGATAAAAAGTATAAATTAAACAGAATTAAACAGCATAAAAAATAAAAATGACAATATTTCATCTCAGCACAGAATGTTATCCTGTTGCTAAAGTGGGTGGACTTGCAGACGTTGTAGGAGCACTTCCAAAATATCAGAACAAAATAAAAGATATTGATGCAAAGGTGGTAATGCCTTGGTATAACAAACATTTTGTTTATGATTATGATTTTGAAACTGTTTTTGACGGATTCATTCACCAGGGACCTAATATGCTGCAGGTTCAGGTCTTGAAAGAGCGTACAAATGTTTTAGGATTTGAACTGTATATGGTGAAGGTCCCGGGATTGCTTGACCGTGAAAATCCATACGGTTATCAAGATGAAAATTTTCAGTTTCTGGCTTTTCAGCATGGAATTCTGCATTGGCTTTCTGCTATGAAAATTCGTCCCGATGTATTGCATTGTCATGATTATCACACAGGTCTGGTTCCGTTTATGATAGAAAACTGTCGCGAGTTCGATTTTCTGAAGGGGGTAAAAACTATCGGAACCATTCACAATGGAGAATATCAGGGAATGATGAGTTGGGAAATGGCAAGGTATATGCCTTCTTTTGATCAATATAAATGGGGACTTTTAGACTGGAATGGTTTAATTTGTCCTTTAGCAAGCATGATTAAATGCTGTCATGCTTTTACGGCGGTTTCTGAAGGTTATCTTGAAGAGCTTTTTGTAAGCTTCAGGGGATTAGAAAGTCTTGTAAGAGAAGAGTTTTCAAAAGCTTTCGGGATTATCAACGGGATTGATACCGATGTCTGGAATCCGCAGAGTGATCCGATGATTGATTTTAATTTTAATATTAAAAATGCACTTAAAATTAAAAGAAAAAACAAAGAAAAACTTTGTAATGAATATGGTCTTAATCCTAACCTTCCCCTTTTTGCATTTATCGGAAGGTTTGCTACCGAAAAAGGGGCAGATTTACTTCCGGATGTAATATGGCGAAGCATCAAGCAAACTTTTGGAGGTTTAAATATTATCGTATTGGGTTCTGGGAATCCTTATCTGGAACAGCAGCTCAAAGAATTAGATTCCGTTTACTCTAATTTTGCATCAGATATTGGCTATAAAGAATATCTTTCCCATAAAATATACGCTTCGGCAGATTTTTTGTTGATGCCTTCACGGGTAGAACCTTGCGGACTCAATCAAATGTACGCCATGAGATACGGAACCGTTCCTGTTGTAAGTTATACAGGAGGTTTGAGAGATACGGTAAAAGATATTTCTACAGGAGGTTCAGGGCTTAATTTCACTTATCCGGGAGTAGATGATATTGTTCATGCGATGAGCAGAGGTCTTCAGATTTACAAAGACAAAACAAAAATGGATGAATTGGTAATTTCTAACATGAAATTTGATTTTGCATGGGAGAAATCAGCAGAAAAATATATAGCTTTATATAAAAACTAAAACAAATTAATGAGTTCCCGACTTTTGTCTGTTACTGCATTTTTACTTTTATCCAAAGGATTGATGGCTCAGAATCATAATAATATGATGCGCACCATGCAGCATCAAAACCGTATGATGATAATTAATGAAGAACAGAGAAGATTTAACAGGTTTTTGGCTTCACAGCCACTGATGGCTTCGGAAAAACTGTTGAAATTTTACAATAAATATTTGGATAACCTGAATGAGAAATCAGCCAAAGTCCAGTCAGAATTATCAGAACTGAAAATACAGTATGAAAAATCTAAAGAGAAAAAAATACTGAACCAAATAGAAAAGAAAGAACAAAAGCTGGAAAGCCTTAACAAAAGCAAAAAGCTAGCAGAGGACGAAATAGAAAAGCTTGAAGCAAAAAAATTACCGGAAAACTAATAAATAATAATAAACCATTTAATAGATTTTAAATCTAGAAGTAAACCACAAATAATTTATGAACCGAAATGTTATTTCAATTGTTTTAGGAGGTGGGAGAGGAACCAGACTTTTTCCATTAACGTATACGAGATCAAAACCTGCTGTGCCGATTGCGGGAAAATACAGATTGGTAGATATTCCAATTTCCAACTGCTTAAATTCAGGATTAAATAAAATTCTTGTATTGACACAGTTTAATTCGGCATCGTTAAATTCACATATCAAAAATTCTTATCATTTTGATATTTTCAGCAAAGGTTTTGTGGATATTCTGGCTGCTGAGCAGAATGTTGACAGCGACAGCTGGTTTCAGGGAACTGCGGATGCCGTAAGGCAGTCTATGAAACATTTGGAAAAGTACGATTATGAATATATTTTGATTCTTTCGGGAGATCAGTTATATCAGATGGATTTCAGAGAAATGCTGGATTTCCATATTGAAAAAGGAGGAGATGTAACGATTGCAACGATTCCCGTAAATGCTAAAGATGCAACTGGCTTCGGAATTTTAAAATCTGATGATGAAGGGAATATCACTTCATTTATAGAGAAGCCTGGCTTCGATTCACTAAATGGTCTTCAGTCTGAAGTTTCTGAAAACAACAGAATGCAGGGTAAGGAATATCTTGCTTCGATGGGGATTTATATTTTCACCAAATCCATTCTCAAGAAAATGTTTGAAGAAGGAGCTGGTGATGATTTCGGAAAAGATATTATCCCGAGCTCTATAGGGAAATATACAACTTTGAGCTACCAATACGAAGGTTACTGGACAGACATCGGAACCATTGAATCTTTCTACGAAGCCAATCTGGATCTTTGTCAGGATTTTCCGCAGTTTAATCTGTTTTCTTCCTCGCCAATTTTTACCCGTGCCAGAATGCTTCCGCCTTCTAAGGTAAATGGTTCTTACGTAAGTAAAGCGGTTTTTGGTGATGGCTGTATAATTTTGGCAGATAAAATAGAAAATTCTGTAATAGGAAACCGTACAAGAATTGATAAAGGAAGTACAATTGTTAATTCGTACATCATGGGAGCCGATTTTTATCAGAATACAACGGAAATTATCAATAACGACAAGAAAGGTCTTCCTAATATGGGAATCGGAAAATACTGTTATATTGAAAAAGCAATTTTAGATAAAAACTGCTATATTGGTGACAATGTAAGAATCATTGGCGGAAAACACCTGCAGGATGGTGATTATGGAACGCATTCTGTGCAGGACGGAATTGTTGTTGTGAAAAAAGGAGCGGTACTAACTCCGGGAACACATATAGGATAAAGGCAGGAAGCTTAATGCTGAAGGCTGGGTGCTGTGAGAAATAATGATTTTAGTTTATTATTAAAAATTTTACAGTCGGATCTTAAACATCTAATATCAAATTTCTATCACCCAACAAAAATAAAAACAAGAGTGATCATATATTGGTCACTTTTTTTATTTGTATTACTTTTGTGCGATGCGTTTTATCAAAATTACAACGGTTATTATAGCTTTGCTGATAGGAGTTTATGCAGCTTCTATGTATTTTTTTGTGGATGAAAGCAAGAAATTTACGATTGAAAAAGAAATTGATTTTCCATTGGAAAAAGTTTTTAATCAGTTTGATAATCTTCAGAATTTCACCCGCTGGAACAATTTTTTTGCAAGCTCAAAAAATATCGTAATAGATTATTATCTCCCTTATGAGGGACAGGGAAGTGCAATAAGCTACAATGATCCTACAAGTAAAGACGGAGGTGAAATGTTTATCAGATATTCAAATCCTAATAAGACTTTGAGGTATCAGCTTTTTGAAGATGAAGACGAAAATCCAACATTGATAGATGTTAAATTTACTCCGATTTCCACCGAAAAAACAAAAATAACCTGGTTTGTGCATACTCCAAAACTGCCGCTTTTGTCAAGAGCTCAGAATTTTTGGACAGAAGATAAATTTGCCGATAATATTGATAAAAGTATGCTCAACTTAAAGAATGTTCTGAGCAATAAAGTTGAAAAAGACAATATGCTTGCTACCATCAAATACGACAGTGTGATGGTGGAAAAAGAAGATGAAAAAATGATTCTGGGTGTCAATGTCAGTACTTCAAACAAAAAAGATGCTTTGTATAAAAACATCGTCATGAATTTTAATAAAGTCAACAACTTTGTGACGATGGATCTTGGTAAGAAAAATGATGAAATAGGGTATCCTGTTCTCATTACAGATGCAGACAATTTCAAAGATAAGGAGGTTTCTTATTTTCTGGGCATCCCGTTGTCTAAAAAAATCGGAATCACCGACAATAACTTCAGTTTCAGATCTGTAAGTCCAACCCAAAATTATGTGATTTATTATAAAGGATCTTATGAAGGAAGAATAAAAGCGATCCAGCAGCTCATTCAGCAGGCTAAGAAAGACGAGATGAGATTTGGTGATGTGTATCAGACTTTTATAGAATCTCCATCCGAAGGAAATGCGGTCAATATGAAACTTTCATTATCGGTTTACAAATAAAATCCAGACAAAAAAATTCAATATTATTTTTGTCATTCCCAAGTCGGTTTTTTTTATTAAATTTGAGGATTAATACGTTAAACAAAATTTAATAATAGATAAACTGTAATAATGGACAGATTTTCATTCCTAAACGCAGCTCATTCTCAATTAATTGAGGATTTATACCAACAATATTTAAAATTTCCTGACTCTTTAGAACCATCATGGAAAGCCTTTTTTCAAGGGTTTGATTTTGCACTGGAAAACTACGGTGACGATGAAAGCATCCAGTACGTACAAAATACGGGAAATTCTGCACCGGTGGTACAGCAGGTATCTCAGGCTGCATCTAATGGTGAAATTCCTGATCATATCAAAAAAGAATTTAAGGTAGTAAACCTTATCGAAGCATACAGAACAAGAGGTCATTTGTTTACCAAAACAAATCCCGTTCGAGAAAGAAGACATTATACTCCGACTTTAGATATCGAAAATTTTGGATTAAGCAGTGCAGATCTGAATACGAAATTCAACTGCGCTACCGAAACAGGGATGAAAGAACCATCAACGCTTCAGAATATTATCACTCACCTGCAGAATATTTACTGTGATTCAATCGGGGTAGAATATATGCATATCAACAATGTTGAAGAGAAAGATTTTATCAAAAAGTGGATTCAGGTTAATGAAAATCATCCAGTACTTAATGCCAATGAAAAAACTGAAATTTTATTAAAATTAAATCAGGCAGTTGCGTTTGAAAACTATCTGCATACAAAGTTTGTCGGACAAAAAAGATTTTCACTTGAAGGTGGAGAAACTTTGATTCCAGCATTGGATCAACTGATTTCCAAGTCTTCTATGCTGGGAGTGGATGAGGTTGTACTAGGAATGGCTCACAGAGGAAGGCTAAATGTGTTGACAAACATTTTCGGTAAATCTTACAAACAGATTTTCTCGGAATTTGAAGGAAAAGAATTTGAAGAAGATGTGTTTTCAGGTGATGTGAAATACCATTTAGGTTCATCCAAAATAGTTAAAACAGCTTCAGGAGAAGAGGTTTCTATCAATTTAACACCGAATCCGTCTCACCTTGAGACCGTTGCGGCTCTAGTGGAAGGAATCTGCCGTGCAAAAGTAGATGATAAATACAAAGGAGATTATTCTAAGATATTACCGATCGTTATTCACGGTGACGGAGCAATTGCAGGACAGGGAATTGCTTATGAAGTAGCTCAGATGATGACATTGGAAGGGTATAAAACGGGCGGAACTGTTCATATCGTAGTAAATAATCAGGTGTCGTTTACAACTAATTACATGGATGCAAGATCTTCTACCTATTGTACAGATATTGCAAAAGTAACGGAATCTCCTGTAATGCATGTAAATGCAGACGATGCAGAAGCGGTAGTTCATGCTATTCATTTTGCGGCTGATTTCAGAGCAAAGTTCGGAAAAGACGTGTATATTGATTTATTAGGATATAGAAAATATGGACATAATGAAGGCGATGAGCCAAGATTTACACAGCCTAATTTATATAAACTGATTTCCAAACATCCGAATCCAAGAGAAATTTACAAAGAAAAGCTCCTGAAAGACAGCATTACGTCTAATGATGTGATCGCAAAAATGGAGACAGAATTTAAAGCTCTTTTAGATGAGAATTTCGATGCATCAAAAGAAATTGAGAAAAACGTGATGGATGTTTTCATGGCAGAAGACTGGACGAATTTTCCGATTGCTAAAAGAGGAGCTGTACTAGAACCTGTTGATACAAAATACAATCTTGATAAGCTGAAAGAATTGGCAATTAAGATGTCTACACTTCCGGCAGATAAAAAGTTTATCAATAAAATTACCAGACTTTTTGAAAACAGAATAAAAGCAATTGAAGCAAATAATCTAGACTGGGCTATAGGAGAATGGCTGGCTTATGCAACGCTTTTGGTAGAAGGTCATAATGTGAGAATTTCTGGGGAAGATGTAGAGAGAGGAACTTTTTCTCACAGACACGCTGTCGTAAAAACTGAAGATTCAGAAGAAGAATACATTCCGTTAAGACATGTATCTGAAAGCAGATTTGATGTTTACAATTCTCATCTTTCCGAATATGGAGTTTTAGGGTTTGATTACGGTTATGCGATGGCATCGCCAAATACACTTACGATCTGGGAAGCTCAGTTTGGAGATTTTGTAAATGGCGCTCAGATTATTGTTGATCAATATTTAGCAGCAGCAGAAGAGAAATGGAAGATTCAGGACGGTTTGGTTATGCTTTTGCCGCACGGTTCGGAAGGACAGGGAGCAGAGCACTCATCAGCAAGACTTGAACGATTTTTAACGCTTTGCGCCAACGAAAATATGGTGGTTGCCAATGTTACTTCTCCGGCAAACTATTTCCACTTACTGAGAAGGCAGTTAAAATGGTCATTCAGAAAACCTTTAATTGTAATGAGTCCGAAATCTTTGCTTAGACATCCTAAAGTAGTTTCTCCGCTTGAAGATTTTGCAAATGGAAGTTTCCAGCCTGTTTTGGATGATCCAAACGCAGATCCTAAGAAAATAGAAAAATTAGTGCTTTGTTCAGGTAAATTATACTTTGAACTTTTAGCTAAGCAGGAAGAGTTAAATTGCGAAAATATTGCAATAGTAAGACTTGAGCAGCTGTATCCTTTACAAAATGATGCAATAGAAGAGATCTTTACGAAGTATAATCATGTAAAATCAATTATCTGGGCACAAGAGGAACCAGAAAATATGGGAGCATGGTCTTATATTCTTAGAAACTTCAGAGATACAGGAATTCAGATAGTTGCTCCGGTTCCAAGCGGTGCACCTGCTCCGGGAAGTCATAAAATGTTTGAGAAAAATCAGAATTTAGTGATCAATCGAGTATTTGACAGAGATGATGCTCCTGCAAAAAGACCTGTTACAGCTTAATAATTAGAAGGTAGAAATTAGAGGTTAGAAGTTAATCTTTTATCTATTCCTTAAAGTTCAAAAAAAACAAAAATTAAAAAAATAAAAAATACGATATGTCAGTTTTAGAAATGAAAGTTCCTTCACCGGGCGAATCAATCACAGAAGTTGAAATTGCAACCTGGCTTGTAAAAGATGGTGATTATGTTGAAAAAGATCAACCCATCGCTGAAGTAGATTCAGATAAAGCAACTCTTGAATTGCCTGCTGAAGAAAGTGGTGTAATTACTTTAAAAGCTGAAGAAGGTGATGTTGTACAGGTAGGGCAAGTGGTTTGTTTAATCGACAGA
The DNA here is from genome assembly GCF_007474545.1 of Chryseobacterium binzhouense. GTDB lineage: Bacteria > Bacteroidota > Bacteroidia > Flavobacteriales > Weeksellaceae > Chryseobacterium > Chryseobacterium binzhouense. The sequence goes on along the minus strand of NZ_VKOG01000003.1, from coordinate 263,333 downwards.
GATGCTGCAAAACCGGCAGGAAGTTCAACTCCTGCAGCTGAAGAAACTCCAAAACAGGAAACGGCTCCGAAAGCTGCTGAACCTGCAAAGGAAGAAGCTCCAAAACCTGCTGCAGCAACCGCAACTCAAACGTACGCTACAGGAACTCCTTCTCCTGCTGCTAAAAAAATTCTTGATGAAAAGGGAATTGATGCCACTCAGGTTTCTGGTTCCGGAAGAGATGGAAGAATTTCTAAATCTGATGCAGAATTAGCTGCTGTTCCTGCATTAGGAGGAAATCCAATGACGGCAACAGGTTCTAGATCTACTACCACTACTAAGCTTTCAGTTCTTAGAAGAAAAATTGCTCAGAGATTGGTTTCTGTAAAGAACGAAACTGCAATGCTGACGACTTTCAACGAAGTTGACATGTCTGAAATCTTCAGATTGAGAAAGCAATATAAAGAAGAATTTGCCCAAAGACATGGAGTAGGACTTGGTTTCATGTCATTCTTTACAAAAGCAGTAACAAGAGCATTACAAATGTATCCGGATGTAAATGCATCAATTGATGGCGACTTTAAAGTAAATTATGACTTCTGCGATATTTCAATTGCGGTTTCCGGTCCGAAAGGATTAATGGTTCCGGTTTTGAGAAATGCAGAAAATATGTCTTTTGCAAGTGTTGAGGCTAATATCAAGGATTTGGCTACAAAAGTAAGAGATGGTAAAATCACGGTTGATGAAATGACAGGCGGAACTTTTACGATTACCAATGGTGGTACATTCGGTTCTATGATGTCTACACCAATTATCAATCCTCCTCAATCTGCTATCTTAGGTATGCACAATATTATCCAAAGACCGGTTGCAGTTGACGGGCAGGTGGTAATTCGTCCGATGATGTACGTTGCGATGTCTTATGATCACAGAATTATTGACGGTAAAGAATCTGTAGGATTCCTTGTTGCAGTAAAAGAAGCAATTGACAATCCTGTAGGAATTTTGATGAACGGTGACGAAAGAAAAGGTCTAGGTTTATAATAGATTATTTCTTTTATCATTATTTAATATAGTCTCGCCCCTAAAAAGGCGAGATTTTTGTATCTTTTACCTCAAATTGAATGAGATGTTTTCTAAAATTACTTCGAATATAGTGGTTTCGGTAGTTCCCGAATATGATATCAAAAACAGTTATCCATCAGAAAACCGTTTCGTTTTTAAGTACAATATTATTATTGAGAATAAAGGAGATTTCCCTATTAAAGTTCTCAAGAGAAAGTGGCTTATTTTTGATGTAGGCTTCGGTTTTACTGAGGTTGTAGGTGATGGTGTCATAGGACTAACTCCAGATATAGAACCTGATGCGGATTTTGCTTACTTTTCTAATGTAATGCTTCGTTCCGGAGTTGGGAATATGTCGGGTAAATACCTTGTAAAAAATATTGAAACAGACGAAACTTTTGAAATTGATATTCCTAAATTTGATCTTCTTTCGGAAGTGTTGAGCAACTGATCTAAATGGATTTAATTTTTCCTTTCATAAAGTCGGATATCTCTTCATTGGTTGTCAAAAATAGCTTCTCAAAAGCTAAAAGAGAGATTTTTGCGCATGCTTCCGCGTCATCTCCAGCCCTGTGATGTTTAAATTTAATGTTATGGTACTCTGCCAAATGTTTTAATCCATATCTGGGTAAATAGTTCCATGATTTTTTGGCAAGCTGAATGCTGCATAAGTAATTAATTTTAGGAGCAAAAATTCCAAAATGATTGAAACATCCTTTTAACACTCCTGCATCAAAACTCGCATTGTGAGCAATCATTAAAGTTCCGTACATCATCTCTTCAACTTCGTACCATATATCCTCAAAAGTGGGAGCATCTTTTACATCATCAGGATAAATACCGTGTACATCAATATTTCTCTGATGAAAATATGGAAAACTGGGTGGTTTAATAAGCCATGTTTTTGTTTCAACGACAGTAGAATTCTGAACTACGCAAATACCCAGTTCGCACGCAGAATTTCTCTCGTGTGTTGCTGTTTCAAAATCTAATGCACAAAAATCCATGTTCGGGTTGATATAAGTTTTTAAACTGTATTATTTCGCAAAAAATGCCTGAAAATAAGCCATTTAGACTGATGGAAATTTGCAATTTGATTTTTTTGACGGCGTTTAATTGTTCCAGGAATATGGATGTAAAATCCGTAATGGGCTCTTGCTACCGCCCAGAAATGAGCAATTCCGTATTTATATCCAAAATAAAAAGAGGCGGCACCATCTAATATCATTCTGAAAAAAATGACTTGCAGAAGCTTGGGAAAAGGCATGTTTTTCAGCATCATGGAAAGATTGTTTCTCATATTAAGAAAGGTCTTTCGGGCGCTTTGTTTGTTTAAAGTTCCTCCACCCACATGGTAAACTTTTGATTTTCCAGTATAGTATATTTTTTTTCCAGAGTTAATTAATCTCCAGCAAAGATCTATTTCTTCCTGATGGGCAAAAAATCTCTCATCAAAGCCATTTTGTTTCCAAAAATCTATTGAGCGGATAAAAAGACAACATCCTGAAGCCCAAAAAATTTCTGTTTCATCATCATATTGTCCTAAATCTTCTTCTACATCATCGAAAATTCTTCCTCTGCAGTAAGGATAGCCCAGATTGTCAATCAATCCGCCTGCTGCGCCTGCAAACTCAAACTTGCTTTTGTTTTCGTAGGATAAAATTTTAGGCTGAATTGCTGCAATGGATGGGTTTTGCTCAAATAAATTTAAGACGGACGTAATCCAGTTTTCTGTTACTTCCACATCAGAGTTCAGAAGACAGTAATATTCCGCATCAATTTTTTTTAAACCTTCATTGTAACCGCCTGCAAATCCTAAATTTTTATTATTAATAACAATTTGTACGGTAGGAAATTCTTTATGCAATAATTCAACGGAATCATCGGTTGATTGATTATCAATAACATATATGTCTGCTTCCGAAGAATGATTAATTACACTAGGAAGAAATTTCTGAAGCCAGTTTTTACCATTCCAGTTTAAAATGACAACGGCAATTTTTTGAGATTTTTGTGTCATTATTCTTCGTCATAAGTTTTTATAGCATCCTGATATTTCCATTTTCGGTGAGACCAAAGGTAATTGTCTGGATTTTTATGGATCGTGTTTTCCAGCAAATGATGGAATTTTTTTACCACTTCGTTATTGACGAATTTCTCACCATCCGGATATATTCTGTGATAATTGACCTGATAAAAACCTCTTTTTACTTTTTTCATTTCGCAGTAGATAAAAACCAAATCCATTCTTGTTGCCAGTTTATCATAACCAATGAAAACAGGAGTTCTCTGATTGAGGAACTTCAGACCATAATTTACACTTGTCACGTACGGTGTCTGATCTGCAACAAACATATAAACAGACTCGCCGTCATTTTTTTTACGAAAAATATTGATGATAACTTCATTAGCTTCCAGCGCTTCATTTCCAAATTTGTTACGCACTTTCTTCATCTGATTTTCCCAAAAACTGCTGTTTACCTTTCTGTAAACGGGATGTGTGTTTTTTTGCGGAGTTAAAGTTGCAAGTGCGTTGATCCATTCCCAATTGAAAACGTGACCGGCAAGAAGGATAACATTCTTTCCTTCAGCTTTTGCATCATGAAAAATCTGCTGATTGATATGCTGCATCCGCACACGCGATTCAGTTTCGGAAATACTGAAAGACTTTATCGTTTCTACCAGATAATCTGAAAAATTAAGATAAAATTTCTTTCTGATTTCTTTTATTTCTTCATCAGATTTTTCCGGGAATGAATTCTTTAAATTTTGAGTAATAACCTTTTTTCGGTATCCCACAATATAAAAATTCAGGAAGAAAATGATGTCCGAAAAAATATATAATATTCTTAAGGGCAATTTAGAAATCAGGTAAAGTATTTTGATCAGAAAATTCATAAAACAGACAAATTTAGTGATAAAATTATTATGGTTTTAAATTTGCTTATAATTACACTTATTTTTTTATTTTTATAGTATGAAAAAATTGTTTTTAACAGCGTTTTTAGGTCTGGGAATTTTTACTTATTCTCAGCAATTAAAAGACACGACAGATAAGAAGGAAACCGATAAGGCTTTATTGATAAAAACGGAACATGCAGAACTTGAAGCCAAGAAAAAAGCGGCTGAAGAAAAAGTGAAATTACCCAAGCCTTACAATCCGAAAGCTGACGCAGAAAAAGATCTGGAAAATCTTATAGCAAAAGCAAAAAAAGAGAAAAAGAACATTATGATACAGGCAGGAGGAAACTGGTGTATCTGGTGCCTTAGGTTTAACCAATTTGTGCAGACCAATGCTGAACTGAAAGAAATGGTAGATGCTAATTTTTTATATTATCATCTAAACTATTCGCCGGAAAACAAAAATGAAAAGGTTTTTGAAAAATTTGGCAATCCGGGTGAAAAATTTGGCTATCCTGTCTTTATAGTTCTTGATGAGAGCGGAAAGTTGCTTCATATACAGCAAAGCGATGTTCTGGAGGAAAACAAAGGCTATAGTTTGGATAAAGTAAAAGATTTTTTTGAACAATGGACTGTAAGAAAATAAGCCTGTCTTATTGCAGTAAAAAAAGAAGATCCGGTCTGCATAAAGTAGATCGGATTTTTAATTCAGATTTTTATAAACCTTCCATTCTTCAAAACGGTAATCAATCATCTGCCGCATCAAAAAGTAGTTTTCATGGGTGTCTTCTATATGATAAAAACTTTTGTAAGATTCTCCATTTTGTTCTGCTTTTGTATCAAAAAGATTGATATAATCATCAGCAAAAGAACTGTATTGATTTCCAAAATCGGTATCGTCTGCATAGTAATCTTTGGCAAAACTGTTTCCGAATTTATTCAGATCAGATTCTGACAATTTTCCATCCATTGCTGTAAGGATAAATTCTGCTCCGGTGATCTTTCTCTGGATTAATTTTTCAATTTCATTGGCAGTTCTTTCTTTTAGGCTATCCGAGATCAGATTGTTTTCCATGCACCAGCTCAGAAACATTCCTATGTGTGTGGCGCAGTTTTTACGAGGCACATCTTCAGGGAAATTTTCTCCGGAATGCCATGAAGCATCATCATATTTTAGCATAAATAATTATAATAATTGTCTGTTGCATCCAAAGATATAAAAAATCATTTTCTTTTGTCTGCAAAGAAGAAATTTACGTCATTTGCATATAAAATTAATGTATGAAAAGTGCCGTACTTATTACCATCGGAGACGAAATTCTTTCAGGAAACACCATTGATACCAATTCCAATTTTATCGCTACAGAGCTCAAAAATATAGGAATAAAAGTGGTACAGATTTTTACTATTTCCGATGAAATACAAATAATAAAAAATACCCTTAAATCGGCATTTGAACTTGCTGATCTGGTGATCACAACAGGCGGTTTGGGTCCGACAAGAGATGATAAAACAAAAAAAGCACTGGCAGATTTTTTTGATGATGAAATTGCGCTGGATGAGGTTACTTTTGAACACCTTAAGGCTTACATGGAAAAGCGTGGAAGAACAGAAATTTTAGAAAGAAACCGCGAACAGGCTTTTGTGCCTACAAAATGTACGGTTTTTCAGAATCATTATGGTACAGCTCCGTGTATGATGATGCCCAACGGAAATAAGCTGTCTTTCAGTTTGCCGGGAGTTCCTTATGAAGTAAAACCTTTAATTAAGGATCAGATTATTCCTTATTTAAAGCAAAAATTCAGTTTAGAATATATTGTTGCAAGAATAGTGTCTGTAGTTGGGATTCCTGAAAGTATTCTGGCAGATAGGATTGAAAACTGGGAATTGCAGCTTCCGGATAATATGGCATTATCTTATCTTCCAATCGGAACCCGGGTAAAACTAAAGCTTACTGCAAGCGGTGAGAACGAACAGTTTCTACAAATTCAGCTGGAAAATCAAATTCAAAAGTTATTTCCGATCATCGGTGACCATATTATTGCAACAAAGGAAGATAAAATAGAGAAAATTCTGGCTGAAATTTTAAACGAAAAGAAAATGGCTATTTCTACCGCAGAAAGCTGTACGGGTGGAGAACTGGCAAAAATGCTTACTTCAAATCCCGGAAGTTCCCAATTTTTTACAGGGGGAATTGTTACTTATGCTACAGAAATGAAAATCAAGACTCTTAATGTGTCTGAAAGTACAATAGAAAGATTTACAGTGGTAAGCGAAGAGGTAGCAAGAGAAATGTCAGAAGGCTGCCAAAAACTTTTTCAGACAGATATTGCTCTTTCTACTACGGGGGTTGCCGGTCCTGGTAAAGGTGAAGACGGTAAAGAGGTAGGAACGGTTTATTATTCTATAAGAGTCAAAAATGATTCTCAAACCTTCAAACTTTTTCTTCCATATTTGGAAAGACAGGATTTTGCTTATTTTGTTTCTCAGAAAATTATTCAGGATTTAGTCGGGATTTTAATTGAAAAATAATTTGTGGTTTATCTATTCAAATTAATTTAATTTTGAGTAACAAATAATTAAAAAAAGATACTTATCTCAAAATAACAGAACATATCGTTACTAAAAACAATCTGTTGTTTTAAACACAAACTCCGATGAAAAATAATGCGGCTCAGGCAGAAACACCTTAAGCATGTATTTAATTTAAAAAAAACAATAAAATCTACATATGAAAAAGCTAACATTTTCCTTGTTTTTATTAGCCGGGGTTTGTTCACAGACAACACTTACTGCTCAGACAAAATCAAGTCAGACAGTACAGAAAGATTATGGTTTAGATATTAGCCTGATGGATAAATCAGTACGTCCGCAGGATGATTTCTATAATTACGTAAGCGGAAGCTGGATGAAAACAGCTCAAATTCCTTCAGATAAACCAACTTGGGGAAGTTTCAACAAATTGGCGGAGGACACCGACAATAATTCCATGACAATTTTAAATTCTCTTCTGAAGGATAAATTTGCTGAAGGCAGCGAAGGAAAAAAAATTCAGGATCTGTACGCAACGTACATGAATATGGATAAGAGAAATGCTGACGGAATTAAGCCAATCCAGGAAAACATCAAAAAAATTGATGCAATTAAAAATCTTACAGATTTACAAAATTATTTAACTTCAGTAACGAAAGACGGTGAAAATAATTTCTACGCATGGGGAGTCTATGCAGATCTTAAGGATTCTAATATGAATGCGGTTTATCTGGGCGATGCTACTTTGGGAATGGGAAGAGACTATTACCAGAAACAAGATGCCAAAAATACAGAAGCTCTTGCAGAATACGAGAAATATGTAGCTTCCATGCTTGCAGAGCTAGGTTACAAAAACTCTGCTGAAGCAGCAAAAGGAATCATCAACTACGAAAAAAATATTGCAAAGCACCTGCTTACCAATGAGCAGAGCCGGGATAATACATTACAGTACAATCCGAAGACAATGGCTGAGCTTTCAGGTTTGGTAAAAAATATAGACCTTACTTCATATTTGAAGAAAGTAGGGGTAAATACCAACAGAGTAATCATTGGTGAATTGGATTATTATAAAAACTTTGACCAGTTGGTGAATGTAAAAAATCTTCCTGTAATCAAAGATTATCTTAAGTTTCACATGATCAACGGAAGTGCTTCGTATCTGAGCGAAGACTTAGGAAACAAAAAATTTAACTTTTATGGTAAATATTTAAGAGGACAGCAGGAACAGAGAGCTTTGAACAAAAGAGGGTATGAGTTGATCAACGGATCTTTGGGTGAAGCTTTCGGGAAACTCTACGTAGAAAAATATTTTCCGGCAGAGGCAAAAGCCCAAATGGTTGAGCTGATAGATTATCTAAAGAAAAGTTTTGCTGTTCATATCAATAATTTGGCTTGGATGTCTCCTGTAACTAAGGAAAAAGCAATGGCAAAACTGAATAAATTTACCGTTAAAGTAGCATATCCTGATACATGGAAAGATTATTCTAAATTAAAAATCGTTCCTGAATCTAAAGGTGGAAACCTTTATGCTAACCTTCAGAATATTGCTGAATGGCAGTATAACAAAGAACTTGAGAAAGTAGGAAAACCGGTAGATAAAACAGAGTGGGGAATGACTCCGCAGACGGTGAACGCTTATTATAATCCTGTATATAACGAGATCGTTTTCCCTGCTGCAATTCTTCAGCCTCCGTTTTTTAATCCTAAAGCTGATGCTGCGGTGAATTTCGGTGCTATCGGAGCAGTAATAGGTCATGAAATGAGCCACGGATTTGATGATTCTGGTGCGCAGTTTGATGCAGACGGTAATCTTGTGGATTGGTGGACTCCTGAAGACAAAGCTAATTTTGAGAAAGCAACCAAAGCTTTGGCAGCTCAGTATGATAAATATGAACCTGTAAAAGGAACTTTTGTGAATGGTACTTTTACCAATGGTGAAAATATTGCTGATTTGGGTGGAGTAAGCATTGCTTATGATGCATTACAAATGTATCTTAAAGATAAAGGGAATCCGGGGAACATCAGCGGATATACTCAGGATCAAAGATTTTTCCTTAGCTGGGCAACAGTATGGAGAACTTTATCAAGCGAAAAGTATATGGTGAATCAGGTAAAAACAGATCCGCATTCTCCTGGATATTTCAGAAGTTTCGGACCTCTTATCAATGTAGATGCTTTTTACAAAGCTTTTGATGTAAAACCGGGTGATAAATTGTATAAAAAACCTGAAGAAAGAATTAAAATCTGGTAGATTTTTGATTATAAATAAAACCGCTGTAGATCAGCGGTTTTTTTGTGTCTATAAGTTACGGTATTGTTGCAATTAAACAATTAAATACCCTCTAAAGGCTCTTGTAGCATAGTAGGAAGAAGCTCCGTTATGATAAGTAAAAACGGCATCGTAGCGACGGTCACAAAATAAGGCACCGCCCAGATTTCTGATCTTGACCGGTGTTTTTATCCAGCTTGATGTCTTACGGTCAAATTCTCCCAAAGTTTGAAGAAAACGATATTGTTCTTCATTCAGAATTTCTATTTCCATGTCTGAAGCATACTCAATTGCTGAATTTTGAGGTTTATTTTCCTTTCTTGAGTCCAGAGCTTCACGGTCATAGCAAAAACTTCTCCTTCCTTTAGGACTTTCAGCAGAGCAATCGAAAAAAGTATACTCATTGGTATTTTCATCAACACTTACCACGTCAGGTTCACCTCCGGAAATTTCCATTTGGTAAAGAGACCAAAGTTTCGAAGGATTGTCATTTAATTTGTCCTCAATTTTTGTCCAGTCCATATTAAGATGACGATTTTTGTGCTGATCAAATCTTTTTTTCAAAATATTCAAAATTTCAAAAGTCTGTTGTTCTGAGAGCGATTTTTGTGAAGCCATATAATGAAGTTTTAGGAGTTTCTAAAATTAACCTCAGTTCGGGATAAGAAACAAATTTAAATAATTGATTTATAGCATCATATTAATTTATGCAAAGAAAAACAAAAGATTTTTACTTTTTGAAAGTTTTTAAGCTAAATAAAGGCACTTCATTTATTAAAAAAGACAAAAATGGTATTATTTTGATAAGTTTTACGCCTTTGTATATAAAAGCTAAATTCTTAATAATTAATCTCTTTGTTTAACGTTGCGTTTAAGAAAACTTATCCCGAACTCAGGTTAAAATTAATAAAATTTTAAATGTCAGTTAAGTAATTTCCGCAAAAACAGAGATTAAAAATGTACCATAGATTCACTTTTGTTCAGCATAATCATCACTAAGTTTACAAAAAAACCGTCTTATGAGAAGACGGTTTGTATAATTGATATTTTAGCTTAAAAAGTTTTATCGGCTTCAGGAGCAATTTTATTGTTCTTTGAGTAGATCATGATCAATAAACCTGCAATCATAAAAGGAATAGATAAAACCTGACCTGTATTGAGTCCCGCAATAGAAATAAATTCTTTTCCCTGTGGTTCTTTCAAAAATTCCACAAAAAATCTGATGGCCCAAAGTATGATAAAAAACAATCCGAATAACCAGCCCTGCTGATATTTTTTATCGGTTTTTCTGTACAGAAACCACAAAAGAACAAACAATAATACATATCCTGTCGCTTCAAAAAGCTGACCCGGAAATCTTGGAACAGTAATTCCGTATTCGTCGCTCATCTGTGGAAAGAGAATCGCAAATGGTGAATTGGGATCTGCCGGCTTTCCCACAATTTCTGAATTGAAAAAGTTTCCTAAACGTACAAAAGCACCACCCAGAGCAACTACAATTCCTAATCTGTCATAAACCCAAAACGGATTTTTCTTAATTATTTTAAATGAATAATATAATGTTGTAAATATTAAGGCAATGGTTGCTCCATGACTTGCAAGTCCTGAAAATCCTGTAAACTCCAGTTCTGGTTTTGTTCTGATCGGCAAAAACACACTTAAAAAATCCTCTTTGAAGAGCTCTGGCTGATAAAAGATCACGTGTCCCAATCTCGCTCCCAAAATTGTTCCAAGCAAAGTCCATGTAAAAAGAGGATCAAGATATTTTTGATTAACATGGTCAATGTCAAATATTTTCTTCATCAGTATATATCCAAATCCGAATGCAAAAACAAACATCAGACTGTAATAATGCAGCGTAACCGGACCTAAATGAATACCTACGGAAGGATCCCAGATTTTATACGTTGTATCAAGCGAAACCTGATCTTCTTCTTTCAGTGGTTGCTTGATTTTAGTGATATATTTGAAATCTGCTTTATTTTCTGTCGGCTTAAAATCTTCATTTAAAAACTGATAGCCATTCTGCTTCAGAACTGCAAAAGAATTGTCATAAAAAGCTCCCCATCCGCCTTTAGATTCAAGATTGGCAGTATTGACTATAATTAAGCTGTTGGCAGTATTTTTTCCGGCAAACTCAGCAAAAGTCTGCGCATCTGTGGTAGAAAAAACTTTAACGGGAACTGCCTGATTATTGACTACCAGATTGGCATCAGAAACGCCATCCGGATAATTTTGAGCAAATATATTCTGCACAAAAAATGCAAAAATCAAAAGATAAATTCGAAAGAATAAATTATTCATTATGAAATTTTTTAGCTTATTATTTTTTAGGCGGAACAGGATCATAACTGCTTCCTCCCCACGGATGACATTTTGAAATTCTTTTCACACCAAGCCAGAATCCTTTAAAAATGCCGTGAATCTGTAAAGATTCTACCATATAATGTGAGCATGTAGGCTCGTAGCGGCAGTTTTTCGGAAGTAAAGGCGAAATAAACCATTGGTAAAATCTGATGAGAATTACCAGCGGAAACGTGATGATTTTATTCAATGTTAATTTCAAAACATTGCAAAAATAGCGTAAAAAATTGAAAATTAGTTTAAATTTGTTGTAAGTTTCAGTGCTGAAATAAGGCTTTGGTCGTGTAAAACAATATGTTGGTCGATTATAAACTTTGTATACAAAATCAGCGGAATTTTTCTCAAATTTATTTTAAATCAATCACTTTGGCTCAAAATATTCCATTAGCAGAACGGTTAAGACCCAAAACTTTAGATGAAGTTTTAGGACAGGAACATCTTACCGGCGAAAAAGGCACGATAAGAAAAATGCTGGAGAATGACACCTTAAATTCTCTTATTCTTTGGGGACCGCCGGGAACAGGTAAAACAACTTTAGCAGAAATCATTTCAGAAAAATCCGGACGAAAATTTTTCAAACTTTCTGCGGTTTCCTCTGGAGTGAAAGATGTTCGCGATGTAATAGAAGATGCCAAAAAGCAAAATCTTTTCTCAGGAAAATCTCCGATTTTATTCATTGACGAAATTCACCGGTTCAATAAATCTCAGCAGGATTCGCTGCTTCATGCGGTAGAAAAAGGGTGGGTGGTTTTAATAGGTGCAACAACAGAAAATCCTAGTTTTGAGGTAGTTTCCGCACTGCTTTCCAGAAGTCAGGTGTATATTCTGAAAGCTTTAAGCTACGAGAAATTGGAAGAGCTTATTGAAATTGCTGTTAAAAGATTCAATAAGGATGCAAATTCAGATTTTATCATCAAACAAAAAGAAGCATTCATTCAATATTCCGGAGGTGACGGCAGAAAACTGATTAATTCTGTTGAATTGGTTCTGAACCAGTTTAAAAATTCAGGTAAGCACGAGATTGACAATGACGATGTGATGTCAGTTTTACAGGAAACAATGGCGCTTTATGACAAAAATGGTGAACAGCATTATGATATTATTTCGGCATTTATAAAATCTATGCGCGGAAGTGATCCAAATGGAGCGGTATATTGGCTTGCCAGAATGATTGCAGGTGGTGAAGATATTAAATTTATTGCCCGGCGAATGCTGATTTTAGCTTCAGAAGATATTGGTCTTGCCAATCCGAATGCTTTGGTTATTGCAAACAACTGTTTTCAGGCAATCAATGTGATAGGAAATCCTGAAGCGAGAATTTTACTGAGCGAAACGGCAATTTATCTGGCAGTTTCCCCGAAGAGCAATTCTGCCTATGCAGCAATTAACGAAGCCTTAGCTTTCGTGAAAAAAACGGGAAATCTACCTGTACCGCTGCATCTGAGAAATGCTCCAACCAAACTGATGAAGGATCTGGATTATGGAAAAGAATACAAATATGCTCACTCATTTGAAGGAAATTTTGTAGATCAGGATTTTTTACCCGAAGAAATAAAAGATGTGAAATTTTATGAACCCGGAAATAATGCTACGGAAAAAAAGATTGGGGACGAACTTAAAAAGAAGTGGAGCAATAAATATTAAAAAAGGGAATCATCAATACTGATCATTCCCTGAATTTTCTCTGTAAGTTTTTACGATCACCAGTAATTTTAATGTAAACCACTGGTTTTTGTAGGTAAAGTGTAGACAGATTTTGAAGCTGTAATAAATAAAATATTATTTTTTTCTCCTCCGAAGGTAACGTTTCCGGTCCAGTCTTCAGGAATTTTAATATGATGAATTTTTTCACCCTTATTATTAAAAACAGTAACACCATCTCCCGTAATATAAAGATTTCCTTCCTGGTCAAGTGTCATTCCGTCTGAGCCCATTTCGCAGAATAGTTTTTTTTCAGACAGCCGTCCTTCTCCCAAAATATCATATACGTACGTTTTGCCGCCATCAATATCGGAAACATACAGTTTTTTTAATTTCTTACTTCCAATAATTCCGTTAGGCTGAACAAAAGTCTCAATTTTTGATATTTTACCGTTTTTATTTCTGTAATAAAGATTTTTCTCAGGAATTTCTACTTTAAAATTTTCCCAGTAATCTCTTTCATATAACGGATCTGTAAAATAAATTCCGCCAAAATCATCCAGCCACAAATCGTTTGGTCCATTTAGTCTTTTTCCTTCAAAACCTTTAGAAAGAACTTCTACAGATTTGTCTTTACTGATTTTCCAGATTTCACCTTCATTGTCTGAGCAGGTAATCAGATGGTCATTCTCGTCAAAAAAAGTTCCGTTGGCACGACCAGTCTTGTCCGAAAAAAGTTCAATCTTATTGGTTTTCCAGTCCCAAAAGTATATTTTGTCATTAGGCTGATCGGTAAAGTAAACATTTCCTGATTTATCGGCAGCAGGACCTTCTGTAAAACTGAATTGATCTGAAATTAATTTTGGCTCGGTGTTTTCTTCAAACATATTTTTATATTTTGTTGATTGGCAACTGAATAATACCAAAATTAAACCAACAATACCCAAAACTTTCTCCTTTGTCATTTTTTAATTTTAAAGATTACAATGTACGATTTGTACTGTAGTTTCAAAAATATTTATCTTTGAATTTTCAGGATTCAACGTAATGAAGATAAATTTACCCGACAAACTGTATTATTCGATAGGAGAAGTTGCTAAAGCATTCGATGTAAATGCTTCATTGATAAGGTATTGGGAACAGGAGTTTCCCATCATTAAGCCTAAAAAAAATAAAAAAGGAAACCGCTATTTTACTCCGGAAGACATCAAAAATCTTAAAATCATTTATCATTTGGTAAAAGAAAAAGGTTACACATTGGATGGAGCCAAAATCGCATTGACTACCAACAGTAAAATTTCTGAAACAGTCACTATTATTGACAGACTGGAGTTTGTAAAAGCTGAACTTTTGAAACTGAAAGATTCTTTGGCAGAAAAAAATGAGGAATAAAAATTTAATAATTGCTTTTCTGTTAGTTTAAAATAATATTCAATATTTTCAGCATAGAAAATAATTCTTATCTTTAGTTTATTAAAACATAAAAGATGAGGAAAAATTATTATCAGAAAATGGCTGTGCTTGGAGTTGTGCTCCTGACTTTACTTGCTTTCAAAAAATATTCAGCAACAAAGAAAGAAAAATTTCCTGAAATTACCTTTGTTACGGAAAATTCGTCTTCTAAAATCTTTTCAGCCTTCAATCCAAACGATTTAGATGAAAATCAGTGGCAGAAGCTTGGCTTTTCCGAAAAACAAACTAAAACTATTTTAAAGTATAAAGAAATTGTCGGCGGTAATTTTATTTCCAAAGCGCAGTTCAAAAAGTGTTTTGCCGTTTCAGCGGAAAAATACAATGAGCTTGAACCATTTTTGCTGCTTCCTGAAAACAGCTCTGAATCTAGATCTAACTATCATTCTGAAAATTTTAAGAAAAAATCTTTGATCATTAATGGTAAATTTAATCCTGATCATTTCACTAAAAGCGATTGGCAGACAATGGGTTTTTCAGAAAAGCAATCTGCAGCTATTTTAAAGTACAGAGATTATCTGGGTGGAAGTTTTATAAGCAAAGAAAAATTCAGAGAATGTTTTATTATCAGCGATGAAAACTACCAAAAGCTGGAACCTTATATTATTCTGCCTGCTAAAACTCCTGCAAATTTTAAATCGTTTGCCACACCATCTAAGTCACCAATTAAACTTACAGCTTTTGATCCGAATGAGTTAGATAAAAAAGGCTGGGAAAATCTTGGATTTTCTGAAAAACAGGCTAATGTGATTGTAAATTATCGTGACAGAAATCTAAAAGGCAGTTTTAAAACTCTGGACGATCTTAAAAACTGTTTCGTAATTTCCCAGGAAAAATTTGAAAGCTTAAAACCATTTATTAGACTTGATCCTTCAACAGCTGCAAAAAATTCTGAGCAGAAAAAAGCAGAAATAAAACAGGAAAAAACAGATTTCACAAAAGCTGAACTGAATTCGATAACTTTTAAACAGCTTTTGGAATTTGGACTGGATGAGAAAAGTGCAGGTTCTATGATCGGTTTTCGCAAAAAGCTTGGCGGATTCATGACCAAAGAACAGATTCTTGAAACGTATAATATAGATAAAGAATTGGTTCAGAAACTTTTAAATATTGCTCCGCTCGATAATTCTAAAGTAGAGAGATATACTTTGGTTGATGCTCCTGAAGAGTGGCTGAAAAATCATCCTTATTTTAAATATTCTGCGGATAAAATCATGTACTACAGAATCAGCTATCCTGATGACAAAAAGATTTGGAAATTATTGAAAACCAAACCGGAATATGAGGCAAGAATGAAACTTTATTTGAAATAATGTTTCGGGAATTGAAGTCTTACAGAATGTGGGATATTAATTAGATCATTAAATAATTATCCCGCATTCTGTTGTTTTAAACTAAAACCGTTGAAAATTCGGAAGATAAAGAAATAATTCCTTCTGTTATATTTTCAGGATGTGAACTAAAACCTTTCAGTTTGGAGGTTTTTCCTTTTAAAATAAGATCCATCAATTGTTTTTCGGAAAGTTTTTTACCAAATATTTCAAACGGAATTTTAAATCCACAGTTTTTAAAATCCGAACATCCGATAGCGGTTTTACCTTTCATCAAATGATGATCTTTACATTTCGGACATTTTGTTTCTTCCCATGCAGGCAAATCTTTTTTTACAGCCGGTTCTCTCTTTTTCTTTTCTTTGGTTTCGGATTTTTCTTCTTCCAATGTGATGATTTTTCCTTTTCCGTCGACTACTTTTTTGGTAAGATTGGTGACCATTTGGATCAGCTCTTCTTTAAACTGGTTGGCTTCATATTCACCGCTTTCAATTTTTCGGAGCTTAAGTTCCCATTCTCCTGTTAGTTCAGGACTTTTCAGCAGTTCGTCTTCAATCGTATCAATCAGCTGAATTCCTGTTGGTGTTGCGATGAGGTTTTTTCTTTTCTTTTCAATATATTTTCTTTTGAAAAGTGTTTCGATAATGTTAGCTCGGGTAGATGGTCTTCCGATCCCGTTATTTTTCAGCATTTCACGAAGTTCATCATCATCTACCTGTTTTCCTGCGGTTTCCATAGCACGAAGAAGGGTTGCTTCTGTATAAGGTTTTGGTGGTGAAGTTTTTCCCTGATGTATCATAGGATCATGCGGTCCGGTTTCTCCGGCAACAAACTCAGGAATAGTCTGTTCCTCATCCTTGTCTTTTTCTTTATCAGAAGGCTCTTCTTTGGGTTCTTTGGAGTAAACAATTCTCCATCCGGGTTCCAGAATCTGCTTTCCGCTGGTTTTGAAAGGTATTGTTCCTACTTTTGCTTCTACCAGAGTATTGGAGATTTTACATTCAGGATAAAAGACCGAGATAAAACGTTTGGCTATTAAATCATAAATCAGTTTTTCTTCCCGGGTTAAATTTTGCGAAGGCGGAACTTCTGTCGGAATAATTGCATGGTGATCAGTCACTTTTGTGTCATCAAAAACAGCTTTCGACTTAGGAATTGGTTCCTGAAGTAGGGGAGTAATCAGATCCTGATAAAACTTCATGCTTCGCAGAATTCCTTCAATTTTCGGATATAAACTTTCAGCAAGATAAGTGGTATCAACACGAGGATAGGTTACGTGCTTTTTCTCGTAGAGACTTTGGATATAATTAAGGGTATTTTCCGCAGAATAGCCATACTTTTTATTGGCTTCCACCTGGAGCCCGGTCAAATCAAAAAGTCTCGGATTTTTTTCTTTACCTTCTTTAATTTCAAAAGAAACAATTTCAAATAGATTTTGTTTTAAATAATCCAGCCCTTTTTCGGCACGATCTAAAGTTTTGAGGCGGTCTATAGCGGCATTGAAAACTACATTCCTGTATTTGGTTTTCAGTTCCCAGTATTCTTCTATGGTAAAAGCATCAATTTCTTTCTGGCGCTGTACCAGCATTGCCAAAGTAGGAGTCTGAACCCTTCCGATTGAAAGAACTGCTTTATTTCCGCCGAATTTTTTGGTGAAAAGACGGGTTGCATTGATGCCCAGAAGCCAGTCTCCAATGGCCCTTGCATTTCCTGCAAGATATAGATTTTTATAATCTTCAGCAGGTTTAAGATTGGCGAAACCCTCTTTAATAGCTTCTTCCGTTAATGAAGAAATCCATAAACGACGGATCGGCTTATTGCATTTTGCTTTCTGCAGAACCCACCGCTGAATCAGTTCTCCTTCTTGTCCGGCATCCCCGCAATTAATGACCTCTTCACAGTTTTCTAACAGTTTTTCAATGACTTTAAACTGATTTTCCACTCCTTTATTTGGTATCAGTTTAATTCCAAACTGATGAGGAATAATGGGAAGCAGAAAAAGATTCCACGATTTGTATTGCGGACCATAGTCGTGAGGTTCTTTCAGCGTACAAAGATGTCCGAAAGTCCATGTCACACAATAGCCGTTTCCTTCCATATAACCTTGTTTAGGCATTGTTGCGCCTAAAACTTTAGCAATATCTCTGGCAACACTTGGTTTTTCGGCAATACAAAGTTTCATGAATGTTCAAATTATGGAAAAGGTTGCAAAAGTCGGTAAAAAAAATTAATGCTGATTTTTGATTATAAGAAATAAATTAATAAGGAGTATAAAGAATTACATGGCTTTGATCATCAATTCTGCTTCAAAAACATCAGCAAAATGTTTTTTGATTTTAGCTTTTATGCCTTCCATTTCTTCAGAGGTCAGTTCTCTTTCAAGTTCTCTTTTCAAAGAAGTTACCTGTTTGTCTTTTATTCCGCACGGAATGATATATTCAAAATAGCGCATATCGGTATTTACATTGAGTGCAAAACCATGCAGGGTTACCCATCTTGACGCTTTTACACCCATTGCACAGATTTTTCTGGCATAAGGCTTTCCAACATCCAGCCAGACACCGGTTTCCCCTTCAGAACGCTCACCTTTCAGCCCGAATTCAGCAATGGTTCTTATGATCACCTCTTCTAGGTTACGCATATACTTATGAATATCGGTAAAGAAGTTTTCCAGATCGAGAATAGGATACCCGACAATCTGCCCAAAACCATGATAAGTAATATCTCCGCCACGGTTTACCTTTACAAAAGTGGCTTCAATCTCTTTTAATTTATCAATTCCTGCAAGCATATTCTCCTCATGTCCGCTTTTGCCTAAAGTATAGACATGCGGATGTTCTACCAAAAGGAAATGGTTGGGCGTTGTGATGTGCTGTTCTTCCGGAAGATCACGGTTTTTGATTTTCAGATCAATAATATTTTTCATCAGAGACTCCTGATAATTCCAGGATTCCTGATAGTCTTTGGTTCCCAAATCTTCAAATTCTACAACTTTATTCTGATGTGTATTCATTATATATTTTAATGAAACAAATTTAGTGATTTTTATGCTTTTACAGAATGAATGAAATTGGCAGCTTCATTTTCCCAATTTTTATTTTCCAGCAAAATCTTTACAAAAGCGGTTCCGATAATTCCACCTTGCGCTTTTTCCGTCACGTTTTCAAAATCCGACTTATTCTTTATTCCAAAACCAATGAAAACAGGATTTTTTAATTTTAATGAAGCTAATCTGTCAAGGTAATTTTCATTTTTCAAAACAGCATTCTCGTTACCTGTAGTAGAAGATGAACTTACTGCATATAAAAAGCCTGAACTTAGGGAATCAAGATATTTTATGCGCTCTTCCGGCGTTTCCGGTGTCACGAGAAAAGTGAAGTTTAGATTATATTTTTTAAGAATTTCCCCATATTTATTTTCAAATTCAATCGGAGGTAAATCAGGAATAATCAATCCCGAAATTCCTACTTCCGAACATTTCTGACAAAAATTCTTAAAACCAAACTGAAGAACAGGATTCAGATAACCCATTAATATCTTCGGAATAGTGACGGATTCTTTGATTTCAGCCAATTGTTCAAAAAGTTTTTTGATAGACATTCCGTTTTTCAAAGCCAGAGAATGCGCATCCTGAATTACAGGTCCATCTGCAACCGGATCAGAATACGGAATTCCGATTTCCATCATATCCGCACCCGAATCTTGGATTAATCTGGCGATCTTGCCTGTATCTTCCAGCTTTGGAATGCCGGCTGTGAAATATATGTTTAGTTTTTTCATTTTGTTTAATGTATTAAAGTATTCACGTAAAATGTATTAACGATTGAGAATCATAAATACATTAATACGTTTTACATTTTACAGATTTAAAGATGTTTCAAATAAGTTTCCATATCCTTATCGCCACGTCCGCTGAGACAAATCACAACCACGTCATCTTTCGCAAATTTCTTCTTATCTAAAACTGCTAAAGCGTGAGCACTTTCCAAAGCAGGAATAATGCCTTCGATTTTGGTAAGCTCAAAAGCCGATTTCAAAGCTTCGTTATCATTGATGCTGAAAAATTCTGCTCGATTTGAACTGAAAAGATTGGCGTGCATCGGTCCGATTCCCGGATAATCCAAACCGGCTGAAATCGAATGTGGTTCAATAACCTGTCCGTCTTCGGTCTGCATCACCAGACTTTGGCTTCCGTGCAAAATACCGATAGTCCCAAGAAAAGTCGTTGCCGCCGATTTACCGGAACTTACACCAAATCCGCCAGCTTCAGCGGCTATTATTTTAACATTTTCATCGTTTACAAAATGGTAAAAAGTTCCTGCTGCATTACTTCCACCGCCAACGCAGGCAATCACATAATCCGGATTTTCCCTGCCGATTTTTTCATTTAATTGTTCTTTGATTTCTCTTGAAATTACTGATTGAAATCTCGCCACCAGATCAGGAAAAGGATGCGGACCAACCACACTTCCGATGATGTAGTGTGTTGTAGAAGGATTATTGATCCAGTCTCGCAAAGCTTCATTCACAGCGTCTTTTAAGGTTTTTGAACCCGATGTTGCCGGAACAACTTTGGCGCCCAACATTTTCATTCGGGCAACATTGGGTGCTTGTCTCTGGATGTCGATTTCACCCATGTAAACGATGCATTCCAAACCAAGCAAAGCACAAGCTGTAGCCGTTGCAACGCCGTGTTGTCCGGCTCCTGTTTCTGCAATAATTCTGTGTTTTCCTAATTTTTTAGCGAGCAATGCCTGTCCCAAAGCGTTGTTGATCTTATGCGCTCCGGTGTGATTCAGATCTTCTCTTTTCAGATAAATCTGCGTCTGGTATTTGTCGCTCAGGTTTTTTGCGAAATAGAGTGGAGTAGCACGTCCGACATAATCTTTCTGCAAATTCTGAAATTCCTGCAGGAATTCTTCGGATTCGATGATCTGGATGTATTTTTCCTGTAATTCGGCAACGTTCGGATACAGCATTTCGGGAACGAAAGCACCGCCGAATTCTCCGTAGTAACCGTTTTTATCTGGGTTTTGAAAGTTCATAATTTTAATTAATATTTTAGGTAGTCCCAAAGGGACAATTTAATAAAGAATAGGGGGTACAATCCTATCCATAAAAAGTCAAGGAATTACGAATTAATCCCAGAGATATTTTTCATCATATTCCATATTGTATTCTATTTCAATATTTTCATCAATAAAATCTTCACGATATTTTGTGCTGAAAATAATGTGAACGTAATTTTTGACTAATGACTGTGGCATATCTTAAATTTTAATTAAATAAGATTCCATCCTATTCTTTGCTAAAATATCCCTTTGGGACTTTTTAACAGATTTATAAATTCTTTTATTTTTTCTAAATCTTTATTACCAGCTTCGATTTCAAATTTTGAATTGATATCAAGAGCAATTGGTTGATGATTGATGGTTGATAATTCATTAATATTTTCCAACGAAATTCCGCCACTTAAAAAATAAGAAATCGGAATTTCAATTTCGTTCAAAATATTCCAGTCAAAAGTTTTTCCTGTTCCGCCAAAAGCTTTGGAATCGGTATCGAACATTAGATAATTGATGGTTTTTGGTTGGTGGTTGTCAGTCTGAGCGGAGTCGAAGACTTTTTTAATTTCACTTTTGACTTCTGTTTTCTCGCTTCCAATCCTAATAACTTTTATAATTTTAATTTCTGAATTTAGCTTTTTTCTTAATTCTGAAATAAAATCTTCAGTTTCATCACCGTGAAGCTGAATGAAATTCAAGTTTGCCTGTTCTGAAATTTTAATGATTTTTTCCAATTCTTCATTTACAAAAACGCCAACTTTTCCTTGGTGATTAATTTCTGAAATCTGTTTTAAACTCAAATGATTAAGAACATAACGTGGCGATTTTTCATAAAAGATAAATCCCAGATAATCAATTTTTAGATCAATCAATTCTTTAATCTGATTGAGTTTTGTTAATCCGCAAACTTTTAGTTTTGGTTGATGGTTAATGGTTGTTAGTTGTTGGTTATTTGTACTCATACTTATGCATTTTACATCATACTTTTTATAAAAGTTTCAAATTTTTCTCCGGGATTTTCATTTTTCATAAAATATTCGCCTATCAGAAAACCGTCAAATCCTTGTTCTTTCAGAAATCTGAAATCTTCTTCGTTGTAAATTCCGCTTTCTGCAACAGACAAAATGTCTTTCGGAATCTGATTTTTCAAATCGACAGAATGCTGCAAATTGACTTTAAAATCTTTCAAATTTCTGTTATTGATTCCAACAAAATCAACATTGTTGTTGATATGTTTCAGCTCATCTTCGGAATGGATTTCCAGCAAAACTTCAAGGTTGATAGAATGTGCCAATTCTGTAAATTCGGAAACCTGAATTGGTGAAAGACAAGCTGCAATCAGCAAAATAACATCGGCTCCTATAGATTTGGCTTCATAAAACTGGTATTCATCAATCATAAAATCTTTTCTCAAAATCGGTATATGAAGATGATTTCTAACGCTTAAAATATCATCAAAACTTCCACCGAAAAAATCTTCATCCGTCAATATTGAAACTGCGCTCGCACCAAATTTTTCATATTGGCAAACAACTTCCAAAGGCAAAACTTTATCATTGATAATCCCTTTGCTTGGTGATTTTCGTTTGAATTCTGCGATGATTCCCGATTTCGTTTTGATGGTTTCCTTTAACGAAAAAGTCGGTCTTCCGAAAAACGCTGAATCTTTTAGTTTTTCAAGTGGAATTCTGGATTTTGCTTCTGCAATTTCCTGTTTTTTTCGTTCTATGATTTTATCTAGGATGTTCATTTTTCTGATTTTAGCACAAAGCAGTGAATTTATTTTTATTAACAGACTGCTTTCAAGTCGTTAAGTTGTATGTTTGACCAAATTTTATTTTTTGACAAAATTGCGACCCGGCTTGAGCGGAACTCCTTTTGTTGCTGGAAAAGCTGCGGCAAAAGAGTGGGAGCGGAAGACGGAAATTGTCGCCATAAAAATTCTAAATAAGATTTTTAAGACATTGCAAAGCCTTTTTGCTTTCCAGACTTTCTTTGGCTGCCAAAAGGGAGTCTTCATAACTTCCGAAATTTCCTGTGCCGAAAAGGGCAACTGCAGCATTTGCTAACACGACGGCGTTTTGCTGTTCAGTACCATTTCCTTCGAGTATGTTTCTAAAAATAGAAGCTGTTTGTGTAGAATTGTCACCTGCCTTAATGCTTTCAGGAGATACCGAATTAAAACCTAAATCTTTAGCTGAATAGATGTTTTCGCCGTTTTTTGTAATGATTTTGGTGTCTTGTGTAAGACTTATCTCATCATACCCATCTAAACCATGCGCTAAAGTAAAATTGTGATCTTTTTTTTGAAGTAAATACTGATAAATGCGGGCAATTTCAAGGTTGTAAACTCCTATTACCGAAAACTGAGGTTTTGCAGGATTAACAAGCGGACCCAATAGATTGAAAAAAGTTCTTAAACCTAAAGATTTTCTCAATTCTACCACAGATTTTAGTGCTGGATGAAAATAAGGAGCATGGAGAAAGCAGATATTGGCTTTTTCCAAGTCTTCCTGCAATTCTTCGGAAGTGTTTTTAAATCTGTATCCCAGTTCTTCCATCACATTGGATGAACCGGTAACTGTTGAAGCGCCGTAATTTCCGTGCTTGGTAACTTTTTGTCCGGCTCCTGCAACGATGAAGCTTGCCAAAGTTGAGATATTGATGGTATTTTTACCATCACCTCCTGTTCCTACAATATCAACAGCATTATCAGAATCAATATTTACGGGAACAGCCATCTGAAGAAGTGCTTCGCGAAAGCCCTCAAGTTCGTCGAGTGTGATATTTCGCATGAGAAATATGCTCATAAAAGCAATTATTTCTGTAGAATTGAATTTATTCTGAGCCAAATCAATAAGTACAGCTTTTGCTTCTGACTTTGACAAGGTATGGTGATTGAAAAGATATTGTAATATTTGTTTCATTGTTTTAGTGGTTACAGCGAGAAGTTTTATTATTTATTTTATAATTCTTTGTTTATAATTTTCTGACTTCTAGCTTAAAAAATTTTCTAAAATTTGTTTGCCATTGGGCGTTAAAATACTCTCGGGATGATATTGTACTCCATGAAGATCAAAGATTTTATGTTTAAGACTCATGATCATTCCGTTTTTATCTACGCTGGTAACTTCCAGTTCGGAAGGAAAATCTTCAGGATTCACCGCCCAGGAATGATAACGCCCTACTTCCAGCGTTTCGGGGAGATTTCTGAGGATTTTGTGGTCTTTTACACGAATTGCTTCTGTAGCAACACCATGGTAAATTTCTGAAAGATTGATTAAACTGCCACCAAAAGCTTCTGCGATAGCCTGCTGACCGAGACAAACTCCCAAGATGCTTTTTGTTGCAGCGTATTTTTTAATCAGATCTAATAAAATTCCTGCTTCTTCAGGAATTCCCGGTCCCGGAGAAATAATTATTTTATCATATCTGTTGATTTCTTCCAAAGTAATTTTATCATTTTTTACGATGTCAACTTTCTGGTTCAGTATTTTTTCGATCATCTGCACCAAATTGTAGGTGAAACTGTCGTAATTGTCGAATACCAATACTTTGGCTGCTTTTATATTATCCATTTTTTTTCTTTTTTATTTAACCAGTTTTTCTGCTTTCTCCACTGCTTTTTTCAGTGCATTAAGTTTATTGTTTACCTCCTGAAGTTCGCTTTGAGGATCAGATTTTGCCACTAATCCGGCGCCTGCCTGATAATAAAGAGTATTGTTTTTACTGAGGAAAGTACGAATCATAATTGCCTGATTGCAGTTGCCGTTTAACCCGATCATTCCTATGCATCCGCCGTAATATCCTCTTGAATCTTTTTCATAAGTGTCAATAAGCTGTAATGCTTTATGTTTTGGAGCACCGCTTAAAGTCCCCTGAGGAAAAGTAGTGGCAACGATTTCAAAAGGATTGGCATTTTCCTGAAGGTCTGCCGTAACTTCGCTGACCATGTGAATAACATGTGAGAAAAGCTGAATTTCCTTTAGCTTGGTAACGGTAATGTTTTTTCCCAGTTTTCCAAGATCATTTCTTGCCAAATCAACCAGCATCGTATGCTCTGCATTTTCTTTCGGATCTTTTTTTAAATGTTCAATAGATTGCAGATCGGTTTCCAGATCTCCTGTTCTTTTAAATGTTCCTGCAATAGGATGAATAATCGCTTTGTTGTCTTTTATAATAAGCTGGCTTTCAGGACTTGATCCGAAGAGTTTGTAATTGCCATAATCGAAGAAAAACAAATAAGGAGACGGATTGATGTTTCTAAGCGCACGGTAAACATTAAACTCGTCACCTTTAAATCTTTGCTGAAATCTGCGGCTGAGTACCAGTTGAAACACGTCTCCTCTCATACAGTGTTTTTGTGCGGTTTTTACAAGTTCAATATATTCTTCGTCAGATAGATTTGAACTTTCTTCAGAGATTTTTTCAAAAGGATAAATTACTGCATTTTTATTTTTAATTAAATCTTCAACAGTTGTGAAATCAGATTTTATTCCGTTAATCTGGTTTTCGATGAGGTGCATTTCATCATTAAAATGATTAATGGCAATCACATATTGATAAAGCCTGTACCGAAGAATCGGAATCTCAATTTCCGGAGTCTGATCTTTAAATCTGATTTCTTCAAAAAACTGCACAGCTTCAAAACTGGTATACCCAAAAAGGCTTTGTGCGGTTTCTTCTATTTTTTCATTCACTTTTTCATATTGAAAAGTTTTTGAAAACTGATGCAGAAGGTTGGTTAAGTCTATGTTTTCCAAAGATGTTTTTTCAGGATTTTGACCGGGAAATTTTACTTCAAATTCGGATATATTTTTAACTTCAATTCCTGCAATGGCATTGATCGCTATAAAAGAAAAATTGTTTTGCGGATTTTTAGAATCTGCGCTTTCCAGAAGAATGGTGTCCCTGAAGTTGTCACGAAGGCTCAGGTAAATATTCATGGGAGTATGAAGATCTCCCAATATTTTTTTTGAAATTGTTTTTATTGATATTTTTTTATCGAACATTTTGTTTCATTTTTAATAGCTGTTTGAGATATAAACAAAAAAGACTTCAACGTATCACGTCAAAGTCTTATTTATATTTTTAATATTATTCCTGCTGTAATATGATCAACAACACGACAATAGTTTCAGACCCGACGAAGAGTTTGAAAGCCACCACCAATTTCTGTTGTTTGAGATAATCATACTGCAAATGTATATATTTTTTTGAAACCACAAATAAAAAAATCAAAAAATGTTCTTTACCAAATTAGGAGCTTAAGGTGGTGGTGAAAGATAATATTTTCATATTTTTGTGATCAAATTATAATCAACAATGAAAAAAGTTTTAGCAATCGTATTCATCGTAAGTTTAGCGGCAGTAAGCTGCTCAAAAAAAGAAGAAAAATCTCTACAGGACAGCAATATCATGCTTGAAGAACCTGCTGCTCCAACTGTAACTGATTCTACTTCAACAAAAACTGATTCTGCACCAGTAGCGGCACCAGCTCCTGCTGCGATAGATACTACAGCTGCAAAATAATGAAACATTTGTTTTTGGCAGTAACGGCGACCTTATTTCTACTTTCCTGTTCTAAAAAAGAAAACTTGGAAGCTCAGCAAACAGATACGGATGACGTACCTTCTCCAGTAGTGAAAAATATTTCCGGACAGGCTTTGATAGAGACTTCCGACTGTATGTCATGCCATAATGTGACTGAAAAAATGATTGGACCTTCCTATCAGGAAATCGCCGCCCGATATTCCGAAAAAGATATTGAAAAACTTGCTTCCAAAATAATTGAAGGCGGAAGCGGAGCTTGGGGAGATGTACCGATGGCGCCTCATTCCCAGTTTTCAAAGGAGGATGCCAAAAAAATGGTAGAATATATCCTAAAACAGAAGAAGTAAATGTCTTCTGAAAAATCAAACCTGCACCCAAGGAATCTGCACCGAAATTCTTATGATTTTGATTCTCTGATTTCTTGTGTGCCGGAATTGAAGCATTATGTTTATAAAAATCCTTACGGAAACCTTACCATCAATTTCAGTATTCCGAAAGCGGTAAAATTGCTTAATAAAGCTTTGCTGCAGCATTTTTACGGAATCAAAAACTGGGATATTCCGGATGGTAATCTTTGTCCGCCTATTCCCGGAAGAGCAGATTACGTGCATTATATTGCCGATTTGCTGGCTGAAAATCATCTCGAAATTCCAAAAGGTTTTTCTGTAAAAGGGTTGGATATCGGAACCGGAGCTAACTTAGTGTATCCTTTAATTGCACATCAATCTTATGGCTGGAGTATGCTCGGAACTGATATCAATAAAGATTCTTTCCAAAACGCACAACGTATTTTAAGTCAAAATCCCGATTTATCGTCTGAAATTGAATTAAGATTTCAGGAAAATTCAAATTTTATATTTAAAAATATCATTTCCTCTGAAGATAAGTTTGCTTTTTCAATGTGCAATCCCCCATTTCATGATTCGGAAGAATCTGCTTTGAAAGGTAATTTGAGGAAAACAAAAAATCTCAATAAATCTAAAATTAAAAATCCGAATCTGAATTTCAGCGGACAACAATCTGAACTTTGGTGCGAAGGTGGAGAAATTGGCTTCGTTTCTAAAATGATTGAAGAAAGTGCTATGTTTTCGCCCCAAGTGTTGTGGTTTACCTGTTTGGTTTCAAAAAAAGAAAATCTTTTCAAGTTGAATGCACTTTTAAATAAACTAAAAGCAGCAGAAATCAAAACGATTGAAATGTCTCAAGGTCAGAAAATGAGCAGGATTTTAGCCTGGACTTTTATTCCTAAAACTGAAAGGAAAGTTTTTTAAATTATTTTTGGGCAGCAATTTCCGTCTTCCGTTCCCGCTTTTTTGCTCGTCGTACCTCCTCACAAAAAGAGCTCCACTCAAGCCGGGCTGCAATTTGGCGATGTGATAGAAGTTATCTAAATTCCGGGTAAAATCTTATCATAAAATTTAACTTCCATAAAACCTTTAAATTCACTATTTTTGCAATTCGAAAAAATTGAATTTACAATGCAATTATCAGAACAGGAAATCATTAGAAGAGAAAAGCTGAATAAGCTTGTTGAAATGGGAATCAATGCATTCCCGGCAGATGAATATGTAATTACAGATACTACCGAATCTATAAAACAGAATTTTTCTGAGAGTAAACAGGTGAAAATTGCGGGAAGATTGATGTCACGCAGAATTCAGGGGAAAGCTTCTTTTGCTGAGTTGCAGGATTCTACAGGGAAAATTCAGGTTTACTTTAACCGTGACGAAATCTGTACCGGAGAAGATAAAACTTTATATAACGATGTATATAAACACCTTTTAGATATTGGTGACATCATCGGAGTTGAAGGTGAGCTGTTCACTACTCAGGTTGGTGAAAAAACAGTTTTGGTGAAAAATTTCACTTTGCTTACCAAATCTTTAAGACCGCTGCCGCTTGCGAAAACTGATGAGAATGGAGTAGTGCATGATGCTTTCAATGATGCGGAAATGAGATACAGACAGCGTTATGTAGATTTAACGGTAAATCCTCATGTGAAAGAAATTTTCGTGAAAAGAACAAAATTGTTCAATGCCATGAGAACTTTCTTCAACGATGCAGGATATTTTGAAGTTGAAACGCCAATTTTGCAGTCAATTCCCGGTGGAGCAGCAGCAAGACCGTTTATTACACATCACAATGCTTTAGATATTCCATTATATTTAAGAATTGCAAACGAATTATATCTCAAAAGATTGATCGTTGGTGGATTTGATGGCGTTTACGAATTCTCGAAAAATTTCAGAAATGAAGGAATGGATAGAACCCATAATCCGGAATTTACCGCAATGGAAATTTATGTGGCTTATAAAGATTACAACTGGATGATGGATTTCACAGAGAAATTGCTGGAATTCTGTGCAACTTCTGTAAATGGTAGTGCAGAATCTAGATTCGGTGAACACACGATCAGCTGGAAAGCTCCTTATCCAAGAATTTCTATGACAGAAGCAATCCTAAAATATGCAGGTTTTGATATTACAGGTAAAACGGAGCAGGAATTATTCGACTTTGCAAAATCTATCGGAATCGAGGTAAATGAAACGATGGGGAAAGGAAAATTAATTGATGAAATTTTTGGCGAAAAATGTGAAGGGAATTTCATACAGCCGACATTTATTACTGATTATCCGATCGAAATGTCACCTTTAACCAAAAAACACAGAAGCAAAGATGGTCTTACAGAGCGTTTTGAATTGATGGTTTGTGGTAAGGAAATCGCAAATGCTTATTCAGAATTAAATGATCCGATTGATCAGAGAGAACGTTTCGAAGAGCAGCTGAAATTATCAGAGAAAGGTGATGATGAAGCAACCGGATTTATCGATGAAGATTTCCTTAGAGCTTTGGAATACGGAATGCCGCCAACTTCCGGTCTGGGAATCGGAATGGACAGACTGATTATGTTCCTGACGAATAATCCATCTATTCAGGAAGTCTTATTCTTCCCTCAGATGAGACCTGAAAAAGTGGTTCCGCAGATTGAATTGGGAGAAGATGAAAAAGTAATTCTGGAGATTTTAAATTCTCAGGAAAATGCATTTTCTTTAGCAGAAGTGAAAGAAAGAAGCCAGTTATCCGGTAAAAAATGGGATAAAGCTTCAAAAAATCTTACTAAACATGGTATGGTAAAAGTGGAAAAAATTGATGATAATGTTTTGATGAAGCTGGTTTAAATATTAAAATAATAATATAAAGGACTGCATTACTTTGAGTGATGCGGTCTTTTTTTATATAAATATTAATTCACTCTCACTTTTTTATGCCCGATATGTCTGAAAAACGATAAAAGTTAAAGGGTGGTTTTGTTTTGGTTATTTTTATAAATAACTATTTATGTGTATTGATTTGTGAATTTTTACCACTTAATTTTATAATTTATTCGTTCATCTATGTAATTTATTATTTTTGTTAAGCAATGATTATGGTGTTTTTAATCCATAACATTTTTTATAATCATATTTAAGCCAAATCAATGACAAAATTTTTATCAGTTTTTTGTTTGTTTTTTGCTGTTTTATATTTTGCTCAGGCTCCTATTGCTGTTAAAGTAACAGATGCTTCAGGAAATGAAAACTTTAATGTAACCTGTGTAAATAATCTGGATGCAAATGGCTGTTTCACACTTGGGGTAGAATATCCAGTGATTAAGCAGACAACTTCATATGAAACAACTTCAGAAAATTTTTTCCCTGTGATTCCTTTTAATCAGGGGACGCCAATCAACGCAAATTATGATGATCTTTTTGCAGCAAAGCTTAATCTTCCATTTAAATTCTGCTTTTTCAATCAATATTTTGAATCTGTTGTAGTAGGTTCCAACGGCATGATTACATTTGATGAAAGCCAGTTAGGAAATATCAATTATCCTAATGTCGCATGGCAAAACCCAAGTGCAAGTTTGCCTAAAAATTCAATTTTCGGAGCTTATCATGATATGGTTTTTTCTTCGTCTGATGCTTCAGAGATCTATTATTCTGTAACCGGAAGCTATCCTAACAGAAAGTTTGTTATTAATTTTTTTGAAGGAAGAATTGCCGGATGTACAGAAAGATCTTCATCGCAGATTGTTCTGCATGAAACAACCAATGTAGTAGATGTTTTTATAGGATCTAAGCCACAGCCTTGTGCAACAAGGAAATTTGAGAATGCTCTTATAGGTATAATAAATGATGATGGTAGTCTGGGATATTCTCCGGTATCAAGAAATACAGGAAACTGGCAGGCTTCACAGGAAGCGTGGCGATTTTCGCCATCAGGAGCCAACATACAGCCGCAGGTAAACTGGCTAGATTCTTCAGGACAAATTGTAGCCACAGGTATTACTGCAACTCTCTGCCCTACACAGAATGAACTTTACACAGCCAATGTCAACTTTAATATCTGCGGAAACAGTATTTTGACATTATCTGATGATTTTAATCTTAGTTTTGATCCTGCTTATCCTTCGTCTAAAAATTATAGTCAGGATTTTTGCGGAAACTCTCCCATCACGCTGAACCTGAATGATTTCAGACCCAACCTTACTTCTCAGAATCCTTCTAATTTTATTTTTACATTCTATAATACCATTCAGGATGCACAAAATAATACCAACAGTATCTCAACAAATTATATTCTCAATTCCAATTCGGTTTTATATGTGAGAATTCAGAACCCATCAATCCCTGATTGTTACAGAACAGCTGTTCTTACATTAAATTTTAAGACATATAATCTTATAACCGATGTTATTTCTGTCTGTGATACCAATAATGATGGAATTGAGGCAAACTATGACCTAAATCTTATTAATAATGAAATTTTTCCTGTTGGAACTACCGGATTTTCATATTTCCTTTCACAGAATGATGCTCAAAATAATACAGGAGCTGTTACATCTGCAAATATTTCGTCGGGAACAAAAATTTGGGTTCGTATACAGTCTTTGGGTTGTACTTATATACTGGGACCTGTGAATTTTGTTTTAAAAACAGGTGTCAATGTCAACTCACCTATTTCATTTGTTTTGACTATGTGTGACATTAATGCAGATAATTTTGAAGAATTTGATTTTGCAGTTAATCTGGGACCGCTTATATCAAACCAGCCTGGGGTTTCTTTTACACCTTACGAGACTGCAGCAGCTGCTTTTCAGGGTGGCGGAACTCCATTGGGAAGTATCAAGAAAGGAATTTATACAATTTTTATCAGGGTGCAGATTCCGGGGGGATGTTTTGCCGTAGTTCCTGTTAATATGAATATTACGTTTACCGAAATTTTGGCTAATGATAAAAATGAATATATCTGTTTTAATGGTTCGGAAGATATTACAGTTAATCTCGCTACACTATCTTCCAATATGCTTACGCAGCCTTTAACTGTACCTGTTACAGAATTTTATGATAATTATCTGGCTGCTATGGAGGGTCTTACACCCATTTCTCCGAATCAGATTATCACAGACAACGGCAATTTAGTTACCAAGACGTTTTTCGTTCGTTTTGAGCAGGATGATGACTGTTATACGGTAAGAGCAATCAATGTAAATCTTGTGCATCCAGTCATTGTGCAATCAAATTTTACCATCTGTGATTTTAATAATGATAACTCCGAAAATGTTCTATTAAATCAGTTTTCAGGTCAAATCATTGGCAATCAGAATGCAACGGTAATTTTTTTTCTCACTCAGGCTAATGCACAAAACAATACAAATCCAATCAGCACTGTAAATATTAATGGGAATCAACAGATCTTTGTTAGAATAAATTCTTATAACTGTATTCAGGTATATCCTATAACAGTCAGTCTTACTCCGACACCAAATGTGAATCCTAATGTGACGATTTCTCTTACCAATATTTGCGACAATAATAATGACGGTGTTGAAGTTTACAATCTATTGCAGGCTCAGCCACAAATATACACCGGTTCCGGAGTAACTTTTACTTACTATACTTCTTATAATGCTTTAACGCAAACATTTTCAGGACAGATTTCAGATCCTTCTCAGTTTCCGGTTCCTGGAAATGCCACCGTTTTTGTTAAAACTAAATTTAATAGCAGTGAATGTTTTTCTGTTACTCAACTTACTGTCCAGATGACCTTTCTGCCCGCAATTGTATTGAATAATGCAGTGCTCAATCAATGTGATGAAGATTTTAATCTGAATGAAACTTTTCAGTTGAATGATGCTCTTTCCCAATTGTTTGTAGCTTCTCAAAATTCTCAGCCTTTATCTGATATGGATGTTTCATTCTATCTGAATTCAGCTGATGCCAATTCCGGGAATTCGTCATCGCAGATCGGCAACACTATAGTAACTAGTATTTCTACAGTTCAGATCTGGGCAAGATTTCAATCAAAAACTACTGGCTGTTATTCTGTTGCGCCAATTCAGCTCAATACTTATTTTCCACCTAAAGCGATTAATTCAACAGTCATTATATGCGACGATAATTTAGACGGCATTTTTGAAGTTAATCTCAATAATTTTACTCAGTTATATGTTGATATTCCTAATTCAATCAATACCTTTTCTTACTATCTTACTCAACAGGATGCTTTAAATGGAACAAACCCAATAGCAAATCCCCAAAACTTTTCTGCACAGCCATTTCCTCAGCAAATATGGGTAAAGGTTACCAATATTCCCGGCTGTGATGATGTGGCAAGTATTAATTTTACAGCTGGAAGTAAAGTTACGCTTCAGAATGCAGGACCTTTTCTAATGAATAATATTTGTGATAACGGAAATGACGGCGTAGAGAATTTAAATTTAACACAATTTGAAAATCAGATATTTAGCGGCAGTAATGCTGTGTTTACTTATTATTTGTCGCTTTCAGACCTCAATTCAGGGATCAATGCAGTTTCCAATCCTTCAAATTTTACTTTTAATCAAAATACGATGCCTAATACTGTTTTTGTAAAAGTAAGTGCGCCTGGTTTTTGCCCCGATATTGCATCAATAAATATTACATTAAAATCTGTTCCTTCTTTTGTAATCCCTACACAGTTTTTTTGTCCGGGGGAAAGCTTCAGCTTTACATTAAATGTTGAAGGACATACTATTATAAGTTATACATGGACTAATCCTGCGGTAGAAATCGTATCAACAGGAAATACTCTTTCTAATGCTGTTTTACAGGGAATTTATTCTGTAACTGTGGTTTCTGATAGTGGCTGCTCTTTTACTGCAACATTCGAAGCTAAATATTATGATGTTCCCGTAATACAACAGCTTACAGCAAATGGTAATACTTTTACGGTGATTGCTACGGGTTCACAGCCTATATTATATTCCATAGATGGTTTCAACTGGCAGGACAGCAATATTTTCTATAATCTTCCAACCGGAATTACAACATTTTATGTAAAATATGCTGAAGGGAAATGTATTGTAAAAAAAGACGGAGTAATTTTAGATATTAAAAATACCATTACACCAAATGGTGATGGTTTTAATGATAAATGGATTGTGAAAAATCTTCAGGTATTTGGAAAGGAAATGACTAATGTGAAAGTTTTTGACCGATATAGTTATCTTATTTTTGAACAAAATACCAATACGCAGATTGTTTGGGACGGTACAATTGCAGGCAGACCTATTCCTACATCAAGCTATTGGTATGTCATTACGCTTCCGGATGGAAGAACATTTACCGGCTGGATTCTTGTTAAGAATAATAACTGATTTTACACATCTTGCATTTGGCAAGCCTTACTTTTTTTGTAAGGCTCTTTTTCGTAATAAATAATTAAATAGGTAATATTAAAAAAGATATTTCTTTATCATATCTTTACCGGACAATTAAATGCAACGTGAAAAAATACCCTTGGTGGAAAGCAATGATGGATTACGGACTAAGTCTTATATCAATTATTACTCTGCTGCCTTTATTTTTATTATTGATTATAATTTCATCTTTCGATACTGGCTTTCCGGGAATATTTACACAGAAAAGAGTAGGGCGGTACGGTAAAACTTTTGTTATTTACAAATTAAGAACTTATCATGCTAAAACCTCTAAAAAGTCTTCTGTTGGAAAATGGATGCGGAAAACAAAACTTGATGAGCTGCCTCAGTTATTTAATATTTTGAAAGGCGATATGTCTTTTGTTGGTCCAAGACCAGACATTCCCGGATATTATGACGCATTGGAAGGCGAAAATCAATTGATTTTAAATTTAAAGCCTGGTCTTACCAGCGAAGCTGGAATAAAGTTCAGTAATGAAGAGGATATCCTTAAACAGCAGAAAAATCCTTTGGAATATAACGATAGTATTCTTTTTCCTGAGAAAGTAAAAATGAATCTGGATTACTATTATCAGCTTTCATTTAAAAAAGATGCACAGATTTTGCTGAAGACCTTTTTTCTCATTTTAAAATAAATTAATGTTTTTAAAAATCTGCATTTTAAGACTAGTGCAAAAAATTTGTACAGTACTTATATTATTTTTTGTCTTATCAGTAAAAGCTCAAACACAGGTTAAAATTAATGCGCCTTTTGTTCCTTTCGGAATTTTTAATGCCTCAGCAGAGCGATCCTTGAATAAAAAAATATCTTTGCAGGCTGAAGTTTTTGTTTCTCCCTGGAAATCATTTAGCGGGAAAAATCTTCAGATCTACATGGGTACTTTGGAAGGCAGGTATTATTTTGGTGAAGTCATGAAGAAATGGCATCTTGGAATTTACGGATCTGTTGGTGCTTTTAATTTACAAAAGTGGAACTACTTCAATCCTGCGCCTGTAGTTGATGAAAATGGAGTTCCGGAATTATTACCGGATGGGACTGTCCGTGTAACAGATCGTTACCAGAAAGGACTGGCTTTTATATTGGGAATTAGTGGCGGTTATCACTTTATTATAAATGATAAGCTGGGAATTGACGTTTTTGGTGGTGTCGGACTTACTCAGTCATTGTATAAAGGATATTTGAAAGATAACGGAGAACGATATGATGGTGCAAAGAACTGGAATAAAAGCGGAGAAATAATTCCTACAAGAGGCGGAGTGATGATTACTTATATATTGTAGATTAATATGTTAGCCTTATTTCTGTTTAAGTTTTTTTTTGTATTATTATACACCATTAAAATTTTTTATGATAAGTAAAGATTATGGTAAATTATCCTTTGTCAATACTGCTTTTTATAGTAAATAATGGATATATTTGCAATCGTTTATAAAAATTAATATTTAAGCATTAATCCAAAAAAATGGATAGTAATAAGAAAGAAATTAATATAAAAGAGCTTCTAACACCATATTTAAGAAACTGGAAGTATTTTGTTGCCACAGTTTTTCTGGCATTACTTGCAGCAATTTATTATATTAAATCAAAATCACCTGTCTATAAAGCCCAGACCTCTGTACTTATTAAAGATGCAAAAAAGATGTCTGCAGCAGCAGGTGATATAGGAGTACTTCAAAGTTTGGGGGGACTAAATGGAATGGGAACCAGTAGTATTGAAAATGAAGTAGGAGTTTTTGAATCTAAATCAATTGTAGAAGATGTTCTGAGAGAACTTAACTTTCAAATAACATTTTATGCAAAACAAAGTCTAAAAAAATTAGAATTGTATGGAGAATCTAATCCATACATTATAAATATTATTAAGGAAAAGGAAAATATTGAACTTCCGAAGAAGCCTATTTCTATTCAGACGAAAGGTGATAATATTATATTATCATCCGAAGAGTTTGATAAAGATATTATTACTACATATAATAAGACAACAAGTCTACCATTTGCGACACTGATTATTTCAAAAAATCCTAAATATAGAACTCCGTATAAAGTAGATATGTCGGATATTATATTTTACTATTCAAGTTTTGATAATACTGTTGTTGACTATCAGGAAGCTTTAAAAGTAGATTTGATGGATAAAGATGGGACTATAATAACATTATCTGTTGATTTTGAAAATAAAGATAAGGCTAAAGATTTTCTAAATCGCCTTGTAAGACAATATAATGTTTATGCCATCAACGATAAAAATATTGAATCAAAGAAGACAAAAGATTTTATTGATGAAAGAATTTTATTGATTTCCAGGGAATTAGGTGATGTGGAATCTCAGAAGCAAGGCTTTAAATCTGGGAATAATATAGTAGATCTTCCAACAGAAGCGAGGATTAACCTTCAGATGAAAGAGCAAAGTAAGGCTCAAATATTAGAATTAGGAACACAGATGGAACTTAATAAATTCCTAAGAAGTTCTTTAAATAAAAAGGGAACAGGTGATGTATTGCCACTTAATATAGGGCTCGAAAATGAAGCCGCCTTAAATGCCATTCAGGACTATAATGCTTTGGTATTACAGCGTAATAAGTATTTACAAGAGGCAACACCAGACAATCCGCTTGTAAAAGATATGAATAAACAGATTGAGCAAATGAAATCTTCTCTTTCTGAGTCTTTACAAAGAAATGTTACCACATTAGAATTGGCCAGAAAGAAAGTAGAAACTCAGTTAGGAGGTTCGGAATCTATGATAAGCAAAATTCCTGGTCAGGAAAAACTATTTAGAAGTATAGAGCGTCAACAACAGATAAAGGAAAATTTGTATCTATTATTATTGCAAAAACGTGAAGAGGCAGCAATAAGCATGGAAATCACAGCAGAAAAAGCAAGAATTATTGATAAAGCTTTTATATTTAAAAAACCTGTTGCACCAAGAAAAATGGTTATTTTAGGTGTTTTTGCCGTTTTAGGATTAATAATTCCTTTTTCAATAATATATGCTAAATTGCTTTTACAAAGTTCTATTCTTAATAGATCAGATATCAACAAACTAACAAAACTACCTGTAATTGCTGAAATTCCAAAGCTAAAGAATAGAAATGAGCCTCTAGTTTCATTTAATGATGTTTCTCCAATGGCAGAAGCTTTCAGAATCTTTGTTACAAATCTTAAATTTCTGCTTCCAAAAAAAGATTCTAATGTTATTATGGTCACATCATCCGTTAAAGGTGAAGGAAAAACATTTATTTCTACTAATCTTTCTGTAATTTTAGCATCCTCACGGGATAGGGTTCTAGTTATAGGAGCTGATGTAAGAAATCCACAACTTCAACGATATAATCCATCGATGAAGTCTGCCAAAGGACTGACTGAATTTCTGAGTGGTGATGAGGTATCTATTGATAATATTATTCACTCCAGCGGATATAATGAAAACTGTGATCTTATTTATTCAGGAGCTATTCCGCCTAATCCGACTGATCTACTTCAAAACGGAAAATTGAATGAGCTTTTAGCAACAGTAAAAAAAGAAAATAAATATAAATATATTGTTTTGGATACTGCACCTCTTTTATTGGTAACAGATTCTTTCCTTATTGCAGACAAGTCAGATGTTATTGTGTATGTAACGAGATCTGAAGTTACCGAGAAAAGTTATTTTGAATTTTTGAACGTAAATGTGGAAGAAAAGAAACTGAATAACGTTGCTATAGTCGTAAATGGAGTAAGTGAGACAAACTTTGGATATGGCAACAAATTTGGATACGGCTATAATAATGCTGATGAAAAAAAATGGTGGCAAAGATTTTAGTTGTAAAAAATAATTTACGATGAATTTTTCTTCTAAAAAGCTTACTATTAATGCTATTTCAACTGTTTTTCAGGTTGGTTTTACCGGAGTATTATACTTTTTTCTGTATAAATATCTTTTAGAGAATATTGGTGCAGAACAATTAGGAATTTGGT
Organism: Chryseobacterium binzhouense; assembly: GCF_007474545.1. Taxonomy (GTDB): domain Bacteria; phylum Bacteroidota; class Bacteroidia; order Flavobacteriales; family Weeksellaceae; genus Chryseobacterium; species Chryseobacterium binzhouense. The sequence goes on along the minus strand of NZ_VKOG01000003.1, from coordinate 225,460 downwards.
CACTGATTTTATCATTTTCATCTATAGCAAATTTAGCAAACTTAGGATTTACATCTGGTCTTGTAAAATTTGTAGCTGAATATTTAATAGGTGATGATAGAACTAAAATAGGTAAACTCATTTTTACATCTACTATTTCAATGATTACCTTGTTTTCGCTATTAAGTGTAATCATTATTTTATTCGCAGAAATAATTTTGCCTTATGTGGTAGATGAAAACTTTATAAATATAGCAATGAATATATTACCATATTCATTAGCGTCTTTAACAATAAATGCTGTAGGCGGCATATTTACATCTGTTTTAGAGGGACATCAAAAAAATTATATTAGAAACTACATTTTTATTATTTCAGGAATAGTAATGCTGATACTGGTATTATTTTTAACTCCAGAATATAATATAATAGGTGTTGCGATTGCACAACTTATACAATCATTATTCATTCTTATTTCAGCTATAATATTTACTTTAAAACTGAGTCAGGATAATAATATTGTAAATTGGAAATGGAGTTCGCAATCTTTCAAAGAGCTTTTCAACTATGGTTATAAATTTCAAGCGATTTCTATAGCACAATTATTATGTGAGCCTACCACAAAAATACTTTTAAGTAAGTTTGGGGGACTGGCATTTGTAGGTCATTACGAAATGGCAAGTAAAGCTGTTAATCAATTTAGAGCTTTGCTTGTAAATACAAATCAGGTTGTTGTTCCTGTAATCGTTCAAAATTATAAGATTAAAACGCGCGCACAAACTCAAGAGTTTTATCAGAAAATGAATAAAGTTCTTTTACTTATAACAGTACCGCTATCTTCTTTGTTTATGTTAGCAATTCCATTAATTTCAATAATATGGATTGGTAGTTTTAATTATGATTTTTCATTATCAATGCTAATTTTGATAGCTTCTAATTTAATTAATATATTATGTGGACCGGCTTACTTTAGCTGTCTTGCCGAGGGGAGACTGACTATTTTGCTGTCAATACATATCGGCATGGCTTTAATTAATTTGATCCTTGGATATTTGCTTGGGAACTCTTTCTACGGCTATGGAGTAGTTTTAGCATGGGGTATTTCAATAGCAGTTTCGTCAATAATTTTGATTTATAGCTATGGAAGTAAAATTAAGATAAGCTATATTAAAATATTTTCTTGGAATTATAAATTACAATTCGTATTATTTTGTTTAATATATGTTTTGTGTATATTCATATTTCGTTTTTTGAATATATATTGGGATGAAACCAAAGCAATTCTTTTATTATTACTTATATTTTTATTTTTACCATTAATTTTGAAAAATGAAATAATTAAAAGATTAATAAATAAACGCCAAATGATTAAGAAATGAGTGTACAATATATATGTAGAATATGTAATAATTCTAAAAATAATACAGAATTTATAGGTCGTGAAATGATGTTTGGATTTGATGATACTTTTTTGTATTTTAAATGTTCATCTTGTGGTTGTCTCCAAATTAATGAACCTCCTTTGGATATTTCAAAATATTATCCTATTGATAAATATTATTCATTTAAGAATTTACCTGCTAAAAATTATAAATCTTTTATCAAAAATATATTATTTAAACTGTATTACAAAAAAATAATTAAGCATAATTTTTTCTATCAAAAAGAGTCGAATTTACTTTCTGTGTTAAAAGAAACAAAATTGACATCACCCATTCTAGATGTTGGATGTGGGAATGGTATTTTTCTTCAACAGATGGCGACTTGGGGTTTTAAAAATTTAAGTGGAATAGATCCTTTTATTGAAAAAGAAATTATATTAGATAAAAATTCAGGTAAAGTATATAAAGAAACTATTTTTGAACATGAGGGAAATTATTCACTCATTATGATGAGCGGTGTACTTGAGCATATGGATAATCAGTTCGGTGTAATGAAAGAACTCCACAGACTTTTAAATAATGATGGTAAAGTTCTAATTCAAGTTCCTGTTTGTGATAGTTATGCTTGGCGTAAATATGGTGTAAATTGGTTTCAGCTTGATGCTCCTCGGCATTTTTATATTCATACTGTTAAAAGTATGAATATTTTATCACAAAATACAGGTTTTGTAATTGAAAAAGAGCATTACGAATCCGGTGCTTACCAATTTATAGAAAGTGAAAAATATTTGCGAAACTTAAAGTATAGTGACAGCCTTTCACTTTCTTCAAAATATATTAAAGATTGCAATAAATTTGCTAAAAAATTAAATGAAATAAAAGATGGCGATGTTATACGTTTTGTCTTAAAAAAGATAAATTGATTTGTTATTTATGAATATTTTTGATCATAAAAAGATAAGTTTTATCGAAAGAATAATTCGCACGATTCCAGTTCGTTTTAAAATTATAAATATACACATTAAATCAACTTTGGTATCTCCAATATTTATTTATAATGGCGGCGGTGTAAAAATCGAAAAAGGTGTAACAATCTATCCCGGAAGTCGTATAGAAACACACAATGGAGGTACTATTACAATAAAAGAAAACGCAAATATTGGACAAAATTTTCATATAATAAGTTGTAAATTAGAATTATGTATAGAAAGAAATTGTACAATTTCAGGAAATGTTTTTATTAGTAATTTAGATCATAATTATAAGGAAATTGGCAAACATATATTGGATCAGCAGAATATAATTAGCAAAACTCATATTGGAGAAAATTGCTTTATTGGTTATGGTGCAGTTATTCAGCCAGGAACTATTTTAGGTAATCATTGTGTGGTAGGTTCCAATGCTGTATTAAGAGGTAACTTTCCAGATTATTGTGTAATTGCCGGATCACCCGCAAAAATTATTAAAAGATATTCTTTTGATAAAAAAGAATGGCTCAAAACAGATGATAAAGGTAATTTTATTCAAATTTAAATTCTCTTACTAAGAAAAAGCTATTTATGAAAAACATTTTGATTACAGGCGGGGCAGGATTTATAGGTTCTAATTTAGCATTAAGACTAATTGAAAAAGGCATTAATGTAACCGTTTTGGATAATCTTTCACCTCAGATTCATGGCGAAAATCCTATCATTACATCTCCTCTATATAAAAAAATCTTAAATAAGGTTAATTTTATAAAAGGTACAGTAACGTCAAAACAAGATTGGATTGATGCTTTAGAAAATCAGGAAGCGGTTATACATTTAGCTGCTGAAACAGGTACTGGTCAGTCTATGTATGAAATTCAAAAATATACCGATATAAATATTGGAGGAACTGCATTATTTCTTGATTTATTAGCCAATTCTGTTCATAGCGTTAAAAAAGTGATTGTTGCGTCTTCTAGGGCAATATATGGTGAAGGTAAATATTTATGTACAGAACATGGGATAGTATATCCACTATCTAGAGAAGATAGTAATATGAAAAATGGAGATTTTTTATGTAAATGTCCTATTTGTAATAAAAACGTAGAATTGCTACCTACTTCTGAAGATAGTAAGATTCACCCAACTTCAGTATATGGTATTACAAAGCAGAATCAAGAGCAGTTGGTTCTTACTGTCTGTCAGTCCTTAAATATTTCTGCAGTAGCTTACAGATATCAAAATGTTTACGGTCCCGGACAATCTCTTTCAAATCCTTACACAGGAATATTATCTATATTTTCTACTAGAATAAAGAATAATAATCCTATTAATATATTTGAAGACGGAAAGGAAACAAGAGATTTTGTTTTTATAGATGATGTTGTTGAGGCAACATTACTAGGTTTAGAAAATGAGAATGCTGATGGAAAAATCTATAATGTAGGTACAGGTATAGCAACAGATGTCTTAACGGTTGCAGAGAAATTAACAGAGTATTATAAAGCCAAAGTGCCGATCAATATTACTGGCAGCTATAGGCTCGGAGACATTAGACATAATTTTGCAGATATTTCAAAAATAAAACAAGATTTAAATTTTGAACCGAAATGGGATTTTAATAAAGGAATTAAAGAATTTACTGATTGGGTTAATAAACAAGAAGTTCCTTATGATATGTACGAATCCTCTATTGAAGAAATGAAAAATAAAGGATTATACAAATGAATGAAAAAATAGGAATTATTACTATATTGTATAATAGTGAGCCTGTTCTTACTGAATTTTTTGAAAGTTTAAGTAAACAAACTTACCGCAACTTTGTTTTATATATCGTAGATAACCTATCTCCCGATGGTTCTTTAGAATTATCAAAGAGGTTAAAAGATCATTACGCATTTGAAACTATAATAATTGAAAATGATGCTAATTACGGTGTGGCAAAAGGGAATAATATTGGGATTAAAAAAGCATTAAAAGATAATTGTGATTTTTTTTTAATATCCAATAATGATATTGTGTTAAACCCTGATTCAATAGAGCAATTAAGAAATGGATTATTAGTGAGAGATGCTGATATGGTAGTTCCGAAAATCTATTTTTATGGAACTAATAAAATTTGGGCAGCCGGTGGTGGATACAACTTGCGTAATGGGATTACAATTCAGTATGGAGAAGGACAAGAAGATATAGGTCAGTTTGATTATGATAAACAAGTAGTTTATGCCCCTACATGCTTTATGCTTGTGAAAAAAAATGTTTTTAATGATGTAGGATTAATGGATGAGAACTATTTTGTTTATTATGACGATACGGATTTTGTATACAGAGCAATAGAAAAGTATCAAAAGTCACTATGGTATATTTTCTCTTCCGTTGTTTATCATAATGAATCTTCTTCTACAGGAAAAATGAGTGATTTTTCTGTAAGATTTTTATGGAGGAATTTAGTCTATTTTTCTTTAAAAAACTACAAACCCCTATATGTATGGTATGTACTAGGATATAATTTTCTTTACATTCTTATTATCCTATATTTTAAATATTCCAGAAAGCAATGGAAGATAGCTTTACATGCTTATATTGAAGGTTTAAAATTATACCAAAAAAAATCTAAGTCAATTAAAGATTGTAAAATATAAAATCGATTAATTAATGGAGCCTACATTTGGTTATAATTATTCTATACCATATATATTTTTTTTTAGTGCATTTTTCATTCTATTTCTGTGGGAAAATAGAATGAGAAAAAGTGATAGCAACATTATTATCATACGGTATATTTGTATTGTTTTATTTTCCTTTTTCTTTGGATTAAGAGGCTACATGGATACTGATTTTGTTGTCTACTATCCAATTTTTGAAGATGCGCCTGTGATTACAGATTCTGCAGGTATATCAAATTTTTTTTCAGGAATAAATAATGACTATATCTTAAAGGTAGAGCCAGGGTTTAAAATCTTTGTTATTTTAGTTAAAAGTATTTATCCAGATTATTTTTTTTTACAGTTTGTTTCTTCTCTTATTAATGTACTTTTCTTGAATTATTTCTTTAAAAAATATTCGCCTCAATATGTATTAAGTTTTATAATGTTTTTTATATTTTCAGGGCTTATTATTGAGTTTAACTTAATGAGAAATTCAAAATCATTATTTCTTTTTATCTATTCTTTGCAATTTATAAAAGAGCGTAATCCATTAAAATTTTATATTTGTAACATTATAGGTCTTTTTTTTCATACATCTGCGATTTTTTATTTTCCGCTTTATTTTTTTCTTCACAAGAAAATTCCACAACAAGTAGTATGGGGAGCATTCATTGTAGGGAATATATTGTATCTGGGACAAATTAAATATATTACTCCATTAGTTACAGGCATAGGCGATTTACTTGGTGGTGAATATGCATTAATGGCAAAATTTTATTCACAAGACGATTTATATAGCACAGGTTATGGGATTACAATGGGATATATAGAGAAGTTTTTCACTTTTATATTATTGTATAAGTTTTATGATAAGATTTCAGAATATATTATGGATGATTATCTAACAAATATATTTTATAACTTGTTTTTTATCTTTACCCTAACTTACTTATTCTTGTCAGAATATTCTGTATTGATAGATAGGATGACAACTCTTTTTGTAATGTCATATTGGATACTTTATCCTTACTTATACGTTAATCTTGAGAGAGTATTTAAAATAATTTTTGCTGTCATTTTATTTCTATTTGGGATTTACAAAATGTTAAATTCAAACAATAATATCATCAGGAAATACGAAAATATTTTATGGAATCAGCCAACTATAAGTAGAGCATATTATATTTTAAATAAACATTTGGATAAAATTCTTAATCCTCAAAAAAAATAATATGAAAATTGCATTTCTTTCGGCATTTGCATTAGATGCTAACGCTTCATTGGTAAACGCTTTAAGTAAAAATAATGATGTTTACTTCTTTATTGAAGCATTATATAAAGTGAGTAATTTTCTAGATAGGTCTAAACTCCGGGAAACTATTACAACAGGTAAAAATGTAGAAGAGTTACAACATATAAAAGACTTTATAAACTTAGATAAAACATATGTAATAAAGGGAACAAGAAATATTAATATATTAAAGAAATTATACATTTCATACAAAGTTAATCAGTGGGTGAGAAAAATTAATCCTGATGTCATAATAATAGATAATTATATGCTGACCTACTTTGTGTCAACATTAAATTTCCGAAAAAAGATGCTTATGATCGTACATGATCCGTTTTTACATTCCGGAGAAAATTATTTTATAGACAGGTATCTGAGAAAGCTGCATTTTAATCTTATTAATCATAAGATTTTACTTAATGAAAATCAAAAAAATGATTTTATAAAATATTATCATTTTAATCCTAAACATATTTCTACATCCTTTCTTGGGGTTTATGACTTTCTAAGATTCTATGATTATAAAAATGTAGAAGCAAAATCCTTTAATGTGTTATTTTTTGGAAGAATATCGCCATATAAAGGGATTAAATATTTATTAGATGGTTTTGTTACAATTTTGTCATCATATCCTGAATATAAGGGTAAGATTTCACTCACTATTGCAGGAAGTGGAGATTTTGATTTTGATTTAAAACCTTATGAATCATTCGAAAATATTTTTTTTATTAATAATTATATTGATCCCCAAAATCTTGCGCAGCTTATTAATCAAGCCAATGTTGTGGTTTGTCCTTATACAGATGCTACTCAAAGCGGGGTGATAATGTCTGCTTTCGCATTCAAAAAGCCTGTTATTGCAACCAATGTGGGAGGATTACCCGAAATGGTGCAGAATGGGGAAACAGGAATAATTATAGAACCAAAAGATTCAAATGCTATTGCACAAGCCATAATAGAAATTTATGAAAACAATGATTTAAGAAATAAAATAAGTAATAATATAGAACAAAAGTATTTTTTTGGAGAAAAAAGTTGGAACAATTCCGCCAAAAGATTTTCTGATGCTCTTAATAATATTGATAAATCAACTAATCTTTAATTTTTAACTAGCTATGAGTTAAAAATCTATAAGATTGTTTTTTTATATTTGTAGAATACAGTAAAAGATGCCAAAAGTTACTATTGCAATTCCTTTCTATAATGCTGAAGACTATTTTGAATCAGCAATACTTTCTGTACTTGCCCAAACCTTTTCCGATTTTATATTACTTTTAATAAACGATGGTTCTACAGATTCATCGTTATCAATTGCTCAAAAATATCTTTATGATAAGAGAGTGAAACTAATTTCTGATGGTAAGAATATTAATCTCGGAAATCGTCTTAATCAGATACCTCTAATTGTAGATACAGAATTTTTAGCAAGAATGGATGCTGATGATATAATGCATCCTAAGAGGATTGAGAAACAATTAAATGTATTTGAAGAAAACCCAGATATAGATGTTTTAGGTACAAATGTGTATTCAATTGATCAGAATGATCAAGTTGTAGGATTAAGGAGAAAAATAGGAGATAATTATCTTGAAACAGCAAATACATTTATCCACCCCACTGTAATGGCAAAAACAGAGTGGTTTAAAAGTAACCCTTATGACGTATTAGCTTATAGAATAGAAGATACTGATCTTTGGTTACGTACAAAAGATAAATATAATTTTAGAATAATAACAGAACCATTACTCTTTTACAGAGAAGTCGGTGATCAGTATTATAAAAAATATATTAAAGGCTTGTCAGGAGTTTTTTATATAATAAAAACACACACATTTTCTTTAAGATATCTATCATTCTCTTTAAAATATCTTGTTTCTACCTTTATATATTTAATTTTTAATCTTTTGGGGTTAGAGGAAATTCTTGTCAAGAAAAGAAACAAAGTACAATTAGAGAAAAAAAAATATTCTCTTTATATTAGAATTTAAACTAAATTATACATTTTTGTAATAGATTATAAATATGAAGATTCTACATGTAATAACCCGTTCTGATCTTGGAGGTGCACAATCGGTAGTTATCCATTTGGCTAATTCTATGTGTCAAGATCATGAAATTGCCATAGCAGCAGGTGAAGATGGTCCCATGTGGAGTGCATTAGACAATCGAATAAAAAAGATCAAAATTTCTGAAATTGTAAGGAATGTTTCCGTTGTTAAAGATTTAATCACTTTTTTTAAATTAAGAAATTTATACAGAAAGTTTAAACCTGATGTGATACACCTTCACTCATCAAAAATTGGAGTTTTAGGGCGGTTGGCTTTTCCTAAAGATAAAATTGTTTATTCGGTTCATGGATTTGACTCAATAAGAATTGCGTACAGAAAATTTTTACCTCTTGAAAGATTGCTGAAAAACAGATGTAAGGCAATTGTGCTTGCGAGCGAATATGATAAAAAAAACATAATTAATGAAGGGATTAGAAAAAAATTATTTATAGTTTATAATGGTGTTAAAAAACCAAAACTACAATCAGACTTGTTTCTCAAAGATTTTGGAGGCAAAAAAGTGGTAATGTGTATTGCCAGAGTATCTCCTCAAAAGCGGTTTGATAGTTTTTTAGAAATTGCAGCCCTATTGCCTGAATATGCTTTTGTCTGGATAGGTACAGATAAAGATTATGCGCAGCTTCCGGATAATGTATTTTGTATTCCGGCTATACCAAATGCAAAAAAATATATACAATTAGCAGATTTATTCGTTCTTCCTACAAATTATGAAGGTATACCCATTGTATTGGTAGATGCGCTAAGTTATGGAAAACCTATAGTTTCATCAAATGTGGGAGGTATATCTGAAATTGTTTTGAATAATGAAAATGGTTATACAATTCCTAATGATAATAGGATTTTTGCTGAAAAAATTAAATATATTCTAAGCAATGAAAATATTAACAATAAGTTCGCAGAAAATTCTTTAGAAAAGTATTATTCAAAATTTACTATTAATAATATGGTAACTGATTATTTAGAAATTTATAATACATAACTTGATAAGATTATTTGGTAAAATTTAATATTATTAATAGTTTAGCAAATTTAAAATAAGACTTTTTCCGTATTTTTATACATTTGTAAACAGCATAAGAACATGTCTTTAATTTTAACATGATTTAAGTGGAAAAAAGTTTAACAAAAGCTTTTGTGGCAATGAAAGAGAACAGGCAGGTTTTTAAGGTAAATGGGTCTGTAAAGGTATGTCTTTTCATCAATGTAAGTGATATTTCTTTAAAGTTATTTAGCGATAAAAAATTTAAGAAAAAGTATAAAGCGATTGCCTATGATTCTTCACAATCAAGAATCACAATATCAGAGTATCTGGATAAATTTAATATTAAATGTATAATATTAGAGACAACCAATGTAAATCATTTGCACAAAAATATTGCCAATGAGATTGTATCAGCACGCAAAAAAGGAATACCTGTATATGATGCACATGAGTTTTACGAGTATGTAAACAAACGTATCCCTTTAGTAAGATTACAAAATGAATATTTGGTTGATGATATTTTTACCATTGGTCAAGATCAGAAAAAATTTAGTCTAAAACGTGCAATTGATCTATTTGTAAGTATACTTCTTTTACCTATCATCATTCCTTTAATAGTTTTTGGTTTTATTTTAGTAAAAATTACATCGAAAGGTCGCGTCTTGTTCAGTCAGGAGAGAGTAGGTAAAAATTCAAAATGTTTTACAATTTACAAGATCAGAACAATGGTCTTAAAACATAGTGGTGATTTTACAACCAACAACGATCAAAGAATAAATATGGTAGGAAGATTTCTGAGGCTTACAAAAATTGATGAACTCCCACAAATATGGAATATTTTAAAAGGTGATATGAGTTTAATAGGTCCGAGACCAGAAAGACCGTATTATGTGAAAATAAGTAATGAAGAAAATGCAATGTTTGATTTGAGACATCTTATCAAACCTGGAGTTACGGGATGGGCACAAGTAAACCTGCCAAAAGCTACACCGGAAGATAATCTTGAAAAATTAGAATATGATTTGTATTATATCAAAAATTACTCTGTGCTTTTTGACGTAAAAATCATTTTCAAAACATTAAAAATTGTTTTCACACTTAATAGTAATTAATGTTTTTTTGTATAAAACAATGGGCTCATTATTGCAATAATGTATTTTACTTATGAATAATCTCACGGTATAAAAATTTATGAAAATAAAACACACTCCATTAAAAGACTGTTATATTATCGAACCAACAATTTTTGAGGACGATAGAGGCTATTTTTTTGAAAAATTTAATGAAAGAAAATTTGAAGAACTTACAGGTATGAATGGACATTTCGTTCAGGATAATATATCAAAATCATCTTATGGTGTTTTAAGAGGCTTACATTTACAAAAAGGTGATCACGCACAGGCAAAGCTGGTTTCATGTCTTGAAGGAAGTGTTTGGGATGTAGCGGTAGATCTTCGGAAAGATTCTTCTACATTTGGACAATGGTTCGGGATTGAGCTATCTGCCGAAAACAAACTTCAATTATATATTCCCAGAGGTTTTGGCCATGGTTTTTCTGTAATTAGTAAAACTGCCGTTTTTTCTTATAAGTGTGATAATTTTTACAATAAAGATTCTGAAGGAAGTGTAAAATTCAATGACTCTACTTTATGTATAGACTGGAAATTAGATGAGAAAGACATGATTCTTTCAGAGAAGGATCAAAATGCACCATTATTTTCCGAAAAAAATTATTAAAGTGTTTATAATAAATCTAAATAGGGAGCCGAATCTTTCGGTTCTTTTTTTATTCTTAAATTTGCAGCCACAAAAAATACTTAAATACTTATTATTCAATATAAAATGCGCACAAAATCTGTAGGGAAGAAGAAAATAAATATCGTCACATTAGGATGCTCCAAGAATGTTTACGATTCTGAAGTGCTGATGAGCCAGCTGAAAGCCAACGGAAAAGAAGTTGTGCACGAAGACAAAGGAGACATTGTGGTGATCAATACCTGTGGCTTTATAGACAATGCTAAAGAAGAATCAATCAACACAATACTTGATTTTGTTGAAGCTAAAAACAGAGGTGAGGTTGAAAAAGTTTTCGTTACAGGATGTCTTTCCGAAAGATATAAGCCGGATTTAGTAAAAGAAATTCCTGATGTAGACCAATATTTCGGAACGAGGGATCTTCCGATTTTGTTGAAACATTTAGGAGCAGATTACAAACATGAATTGGTTGGAGAAAGATTAACAACGACTCCAAAACATTATGCTTACCTTAAAATATCTGAAGGTTGTGACAGACCTTGTTCTTTCTGTGCAATTCCTTTGATGAGAGGCGGTCACGTTTCTACACCGATTGAAAAATTAGTGAAAGAAGCTGAAAAACTCGCAAAGGTCGGAGTAAAAGAATTAATTCTTATCGCTCAGGATTTAACGTATTACGGTTTGGATATATATAAAAGAAGAGCTTTAGGCGACCTTTTAAAAGAGCTGGTAAAAGTTGAAGGAATCGAATGGATTCGTCTTCATTATGCTTTTCCAAGTGGTTTTCCGGAAGATGTACTGGATATTATCCGTGAAGAACCAAAAGTTTGTAATTATATAGATATTCCGCTTCAGCACATCAATTCAGATTTGCTTAAATCCATGAAAAGAGGAACGACTCACGAAAAGACGGATGCTCTTTTGACCAAATTCAGAGAGAAGGTTCCGGATATGGCAATCAGAACAACTTTAATTGTTGGCTATCCGGGAGAAACTGAAGAAAGATTTCAGGAACTGAAAGAGTGGGTAAAAATGCAGAAGTTCGACAGATTGGGATGCTTTACTTATTCTCACGAAGAAAATACTACTGCTTATGTTTTAGAAGACGACATTCCGCAGGAAGTAAAAGAAGCAAGAGTAGAAGAGATCATGGAACTTCAGTCTCAGATTTCCTGGGAAAAGAATCAGGCAAAAATAGGAGAGGTTTACAAGTGCATTTTTGACCGTAAGGAAGGAAATTATTTTGTAGGACGTACTGAATATGATTCTCCGGATGTGGACAATACCGTATTGGTTTCTGCCGAAAACAAGTATATCTCAATTGGTGAATTTGCCAATGTCAAGATTACTTCAGCCGAAGAATTTGACCTGTATGGTGAGTTGATTTAGAATTTTTATAGTAAATATAGGAAGCCAGAATTAGAATTGTTCTGGCTTTTTTTCATTATATATCAAAATAATTGTTTTGCTGGATAAATTTTTTACTCAAGACAATGCTTTCAAATATATTTTTATCGCTGGAATCCTGCTCCAGAAACCAATGCTTTAATCCTGCTTTTTCTTTATGCCTGAAAATGGTTTCAAAATCAATAGTTCCGTTTCCTATTTCAGTGAAATCCTGATTTTCTGCTTTCATGTCTTTCACGTGCCACAAAGGAAATCTTCCGGGATATTTTTCAAAATAATCTATAGGGTTGAGTCCTGCTTTTGCAATCCAGTACAGATCAAGCTCCATTTTCACCATATTTGATGAAGTGTTTTTTAAAATGAAATCATAAACACTGTTTTTTTTATCGAAAGCATCAAACTCGAAATCATGGTTATGATAAGCAAACTGAATGTTTGCTTTTTGGGTAGCTTCACCAGACTTTTCAAGCAAATCAGGAAGCTTTTTGTAATTTTCCATGGTTCTCTCTTCAGGAAAAATATATGAACAAACCATATATTTAATGTCTAAAGACTGCAAGTCTTCTACAGTTTGTTCCCAATTGTTCATCAGACTGCCTCTTCCTGACTGTACAACTCCTGTTGTGTGGTGTGAGCTAATGACTTTCAGACCTGTGTTTTTCAGAATCTTTTTAAATTCATTGAGGTTTTTCCCGAAAAATAAACCATCGTAACCATAAATTTCAATTTGATTAAATCCTAATTGTGCCAGTTTTTCCAGTGCTTTTTCCGGATTTTGTGAAACAGCATCTCTGATGGTATAAAGCTGTATTGCTAAAGGTTTTTTTGTGATCATGTTCGAAACCCGACAGGAATATAAACCAAGAATGCCCAAAGCTGAAAGTTTTATGAAATCTTTTCTCTCCATCAAAGAAAAGGTTTCATTTCGTTCTCAATCTGAGTTCTGAGCTCCATCAGCCTTTTAGCATATTCCTCCTGTTTTTTTTCTTCTTCGGTAACGGGAATCCATTTAGGAACCGGAAGTTTTTTACCATTTTCATCTACTGCAACAAAAACGATGATGCAGTGGGTTTTCTTATCAAAATCCGGCTGCTTTAGATTTCTCGAAAATACATTGATCGAAATATGCATGCTGGAAGAACCTGTGTAGATCACCTGCGCTTCAACCTTTACAATTTCTCCGATCTTGATGGGTTCATAAAAACGTATTCCGCCAACATATACTGTTACAGAATAATTGCCGCTCCAGGTAGTTGCACAGGCGTAGCCAGCCTGATCAATCCACTTCATTACGCTTCCACCGTGGACGTTTCCGCCATAGTTGACATCCGAAGGCTCTGAAATAAACTGAAAAGTAACCGGTTTGTTCTCCATTTTGTTTTAATTTGAATAAAGATATTTATAATTTTTAAGATTTTACCTAAAATCTTATTTTGCAGATTTTAATTTTGCTGAATATTTTGTTTCTTTGACCTAAATTATCAATCATGAAGAAAGTTTTTTATCTGAATACTTGTGATACGTGCAGAAAGATTTTAGCACAGTTTGATCTGTCAGACTGGGAAGTGAGAGAGATCAAAAAAGAGCCGGTTACTAAGGAAGAGCTGGACGAAATGTATGATAAAAGTCAATCTTACGAATCATTATTCAGCAAAAAATCTACGCAGATAAAACTCAGAGGTCTGGATGTAAAAGCTTTAAAGGAAAATGATTTTAAAGAACTGATTCTGGATCATTATACTTTTTTAAAACGTCCGGTTTTTCTTACGGATAAGCAGATTTTTATTGGAAATGATAAAAAGAATGTAGAAGCTCTTAAAGAATTTTTTGGAGTTTAATATAAACTTAGTCTTTTGATTCCAAAATGGTAAAAGCTATGGTTTTTTTTACAGCCCGGATAGAAACGGCATCCTTTTTTGTTTTAAGATGGAATATCAGTCCGGGAAAACAAAAAAGATATAGTGTATAGCCGGAAATAGCTCCTGAAAAAGCTTAACATTAATCAGATTTGATTAATGTTTTACGATTTCTTTTACGATTCCTCCCTGCGGTTCACGTACGGTTTGGGTGAAAATAAATGCTTTTGGATCTATAGATTTTACAATATTCTGAAGTTTTCTCACTTCAAGTCGGGTCACAATGGTAAAAATAATATCTACATCTGCACTCTGCTCAAAAGTTTCTTTCATAAATCCTCTTTCGCCTTTGTAAACAGTAATTCCGCGGTTCAAAGTAAGAACTAAAGCTTTTTTTATTTCTTCACTATTCCCCGAAATAATGGTGACTCCGGTGTAGGCTTCAATTCCTTCGATCACATATTTGGTAATCTGACTGGCAATGACGTAGGTAAGAATAGCATACAATGCGGTCTCAATCTTTAAAAATGATGCGGCAATCACGAAAATGATGATATTCATTCCCAAAATAATTTCGGTAATGCTGAAACTACTTTTTTTGAAAGTCATTAATGCCAAAACTTCCATGCCGTCGAAGGTTCCGCCACCTCTCATACATAATCCAATACCGATTCCCAGAAAAACACCTCCGAAAATAGCAACCAATAATTTGTCGTGTGTAAGTTCAGGAAAGTGGACAAAATTAAGTATCAATGCAATAAGAACAATCGCAACAGTACTGCGTATGGCAAAGTGCCGGCTTACTTTGAAATAAGCCAAAAGAACGAATGGAATGTTGAGCAAAATAAGTAAAATACCTAGATTCCAATGTTTTACTTCATGGAAAAGCAGCGAAATGCCGGTTACTCCGCCATCCAGAAAATGGTTGGGAACCAAGAAAATTTTGAGGGCAATGCTTGTTGAAATAACTCCTAAAAGCAGATAGATTATATCTGAAATGCTGAATAATGATCCGTGCGGTTTTTGAGAACTCATGCTTATGAATTTAATTTAGATTTAATAATGTCTAAATTTTCCTGTTTTTTCTGATTACGTGTTTTAATGGCTGTTTCGGTGAAGAAGTGGTGACTTTCCAGAAATTTTTCCTGCAGAAGATTCCAGTCACGCTCAGAATTTACAATTCCAAACATGGTAAGCTCTTCGAAAAGTTTGTCTCCGATGGTAAAAAAATCTTCTCTTCCCAAATAATCCAGATCTGCATCTGCCATGATTTGTTCCAGGTGATTATTAGGTGACTGCGGAATTTTGGTTGCCATGATCATTCCGTTTATTTTTTGAATCTGAGAGTCGCTGTATCCGTAATCCGGAAGATATTCCTTAGCAATGTCGCATGACTTTTCCTCATGGTCTTTTGCGCCGTACAAAAATCCGGTATCATGGAATAAAGCTGCCGTTTTGAGAAGAACCATCTCTTCACCGGAAATTCCCTCAGAAACTGCTATTTTCTGAACTGCATCAATAACGTCCTTCACATGAAGTACACTGTGGTAAGAAAGATGTTCGGGAAGATTTTCCTTTAATTTCTGGAGTATAACTTTTTTTATTTTTTCGTATTCCATATTCAAAAATAAAGATAAAAAATTTTTAATTGTTTTTTATTTGGAGAGCAAAATACATATCCATCGCACCTTTTCCTTTGGTATCTATTTTACCCCTGTATTCGCAGATGATCTTGTCTTTAATCAGCTGATAAGTAGAATCAGAAATATTGATTTTACCTTTTTCACTGTTTTGTTCCATTCTTGCGGCAGTATTTACGGTGTCTCCCCAAATGTCGTATGCAAATTTTTTGAGACCAACAATTCCTGCAACCAGAGATCCTGAGTTGATCCCAATTCTTATTTCAAGCGTTTCAGGATTTGTTTTCTTTCGGTTTTCAATAAATTGTAAAATGTCTAAAGCTGCCAAAACCGTTTGATATGCATGTTGCGGATTCTGATTTGGAAGCCCGCAGACCGAAAGATAAGCGTCTCCAATGGTTTTTATTTTTTCCAGACCATGTTTTTCCATGATCAGATCAAATGCGGTAAAACAATCGTTGAGTTCTACAAGCATTTTTTCGGCTCCCATTTTTTCGGAGTTTTGAGTAAAATTTACAAAGTCTGTAAATAAGACAGTCACCTCGTCATAATATTTAGCTTCTGAACTTCCGTTTTCCTTCAGTTCTTCGGCAACTTCCTGCGGAAGAATATTGAGCAGTAACGTTTCTGTTTTATGTTTCTCAACCTGTAGTTCTTTTGTTCTCTCATCTACCTGTTTTTCGAGAATGTCGTTTTGGTTTTGTAAGATATGCTGTTTTTCCTGTTCCTGCAAAAGATTGATTTCAGAAAGTCTGTTTACCTCGTCAAGCTGTTTTTTCAAACTTAAATTGGTTGCTGCAAACTGCCATGCAAGATAAGCTGAAATAGAAACAGGAAAGCTAATGAAAACGAAGAGCGCAAAATATCCCATCCCGTCCGTATCCATAATATTGTCTGCATCTACAATATTAAAAGAATCCAACAGGAAAACGACCAATGTAATTACAGTAAACAAAAAGAAAGTTAGAATTCCGCCTCCAACGATAAAAGCTGATTTTTCTCTTTTTATCATGGCTCTTATAATAAGATAAAAGGATTCCATGGCTGCAAAAAACAAATAAAAAATACAGAAAATAAAGGATATTTCTGGTGAGAAAAAGTGAATGATGATCAGTAAGACCGGAATTGCAAGCATAATTCTGAATCTCAATCTGCTTTTTCCGAATAACGTATTCACAAAACCTGTTAAAGAGCCACCGAATATGATAAGTGCATACAAAGCAATAAGGAGATAAAGTCTGAATTTTGCAGGATCTTCAATCTCATAGATAAGAAGAACCATATAGCTCATCACACAAATTGAAAGGTTGTAAGTGGAAAAATAAAAGTTGTAAACCGCCTTTCTGTAAAAAATAAAAAGTAAAAGATGTATAAATCCTAACGCAAGAAAAATACCGCAAATCAACATTGTATAAAAGTTGATATTTCTGGAAATAGACATCTTGTTTTCCACGTAAGCGTTTGCCGGAGAAAAAGTGATATTTATTGCTTTAGACCCAAAATTCACCGATGAAACCCCATTTTTTTCTATGGATGGTTTATATCTAATTGCCAATACATTTTTTCCGGTACCATCAAAGGAGATTATTAAAGGTTTACTGTCTTTTATTTTTGAAATCTGCTTTTCTCCTACACCAATTTTACCAAGGGTTTTTATTTTTTTTCCATTAAGAAAAATTTCGGAAGCTCCGGATTGGTTAACCTCTAAAAAAAGAGGTTTTCCGATAAGGGTGCTGTCGATTTTAAAATGATATCGAAACCAAAAAACCTGACTTTTCTTTAAAAGATCACGTGAAGTGAAGTCAATAAATTTCCATTGAGAATCATTAAAATTTGTTTGGGCAAAAGCTGGATTGTCATTTGTGGAAAACTTACATTTTCCCTCAATGGCAAAGCCTTCCTCTACTTCTTTTTCATATAAAATCTGAAGATTCTCCGCAGTGTTTTGCGCAGAATAAAAATGTTGCATTAATATTATTGCAATATAAAGCAGTCGGAGAAGTAGACTTTTTTTCAAACCTTTATATTTTAAGTTGGTAGAATTTGCTGATTGATACGCTATCAATCTGTAAAGATAATCAGAAAATATGTTGGCTGAAATAGTGAGTTTTTTGTAATCACAATTATAATTTTTCTACAAAATACATATCCAGTTCACCTTTTCCTTTTACCTCTATTTTACCTCTGTATTCGCAAACGAATTTGTTTTTTATCAAATCGTATGTAAAGCCAGAAATATTGAGCCTGCCTTTCTGGCTGTTTTGCTCCATTCTTGCCGCTGTGTTTACGGTGTCTCCCCAGATATCGTATGCAAACTTTTTCACTCCGACAATTCCGGCAATCACTGGTCCTGAATGTATTCCAATCCTTATATCCAAAGCATTGGGATTATTTTCCTTTCTCTTTTTGATGTAATCTAAAATTTCCAATCCCGCATTAACTGCGTTTTCTGCATGCTCTTCATTAGAAACCGGTAATCCGCTTACCGCAAGATAAGCATCTCCAATGGTTTTTATTTTTTCCAGATTATATCTGTCCATAATTTTGTCAAATTCTGTAAAGCAGATGTTGAGTTCATTAAGAACTTCTTGTACACCTATTCTTTCTGAATTTGCAGTGAAATTGACAAAATCGGTAAATAAAACTGAAACTTCATCAAAATGTTTTGCACTTGTTTTACCTTTTTCTTTCAGCTCTTCTGCCACTTCATGCGGAAGAATATTCAGCAGAAGATTTTCAGATTTTTGTTTTTCTTCGGCTATTTTCTTATTGTCTTTACGCTTTTGGTTATAAGAAAAGCCTGCAAAACCCAACAGCAACAAAGACAAACCAGCACCAATTGCCCACATATTTTTTTCGGATTTTGAGGTTTCTAATTCTGCTTTGGCAATGGCGTCTTTTTTCTCTTGATTAATTTGAGCTAATTTTTTCTCCTGAATATATCTTTGTTCTGCTGCTTTTTTTTGTTGAACATAGGTAAGCTCTATTTCTCTGCGTTTCAGGTCTTCTTCCAAAAGCAATCTTTTCTTTTCGGCTTCGGTCTTGGCTTCGGCTTGTTTTTTTTCGTACTCGAACTTTAAGGCTTTTAGTTCAATCTCTTTTTGCAGCTGAATACGTTTAGTAGCTTCCTGAAGTTCTATTTTGGCTTTTTGTTCACGCAATTCGTAATCAGATTGGGTATTCAGAAATTCTTTCATTTTATCCAAACCGTACGTTTCTTCTTTTTTATCAATGTATTTTTTTCGATAAAAAAGAGCTTGTTCATAATTTCCCAATTCTTCGTTTACTTTCGATAGATTATCAAAATTAGTAATAATAAGTTCTGGACTTAGGAAAGTATCAGTAGATTCTAAAAATTGGGAGTTCTCTTTTAAATCATTTAGAAGTAGTTCTAATTTTTGTTTTCTCTCTACATCGCTCATATTAGAACCCGATTGCGTTAATTTTTTAAGCAAAATTTCATTCTGTTTAGAAATGTATGAAAATTTAGTAGATGAAATGTCTTTTTCTGGGGCAATTACAATTGCTTTTTTAATATATTCTTCCGCTTGATCTAATTTGTTTTCCTGTAAAAAAATACTTGCGTAACCGTAGTAAATACTTCCTAAAGCAATATTGTTATTGCCTCCTTTAAAAAACGCATTGGCTTTATCGGTATATTTTTTTGCTAAATCCAACTCTTTTTTTTCGGCATAAATAATTCCTAAAAAAGCATAACAAAGATTTACTAAATCCTGATTCTTGGACAAAGAAACTGTTTTTTGATATGAATTGAGCGATTTGTCGTAATCTTTAGCACTCATGTAAAAACTACCCAACAAAAGATAGGCAATATCTAACTTTTCTGGTTCGTTTTTCTTTACGTAGTCAATATACTTATTCGATTCTAAATAGCCCTCTCTAAAGTTGCTCTGAATGATTAAATTGGTGAACAATCCCTGATAAGCCATGGTGACATATTTTTTGTCTATTTCCTTGCCTTCATCATACAAACGGATATTTTTTTTGTAATTTTCCGTGGCTTTGGTATATTGTTTTTTAAAGATGTTTACACCAGCTGTGGCATAATTTAGTAATCCTACATGGTCATAATTTTTGGAATTGGCTAACAAAAGATGAGCTTCGTTAATGTATTTTTCAGAATTTTTCAAATCTCCTTTCTGCAAAAAAAATTGTGAGAGAAAAATATTTATTCTACCGGCCTCATCATTATTATTCATTTTCTTAGCATTTTCTTCGCTTCTGGTTAAAAAAACAAAAACACTATCTGTTTTCCCTTGCATTCCGTAAGCGTTAGCAAGCTGCAAATAATGGATGTGTTTATCTTTAGGGCTTTTTGCAGAAGTCAGTTTACTCTTCAGTTCCAGAATTTCTTTAGATTCCTGACCTTTAACGTCGATCCACCCGGCAAAAACACCGAATAAAGCAGTAGAAAAGATGATTAAGTGATTCTTCAAGACCGAGTATTTATATTTTCACAAAAATAAGAAAAGTTTAATCTTTTGAATAAAAAATCCCTCAAAGTTTAAAAACAATGAAGGATTATTAATATGATGATGAAATATGCTTATTTCAGATCAAAGCGGTCGGCATTCATTACCTTAGTCCAGGCTTTGACAAAATCTTTTACAAATTTTTCTTTATTATCGTCCTGTGCATACACTTCTGCATACGCTCTCAGGATAGAATTGGAACCAAATACCAAATCTACTCTGGTTGCGGTAAATTTTGTTTCGCCAGACTTTCTGTCTACAATATTATATAAATTTTCTCCTGCTGGCTGCCATTTGTAGTTCATATCCGTAAGATTCACAAAGAAATCATTACTCAAAACTCCAGTATTTTCTGTGAAAACACCATGTCGGGTCCCGCCAAAATTGGTTCCCAGAACTCTCATTCCGCCAATAAGAACGGTCATTTCCGGTGCAGTAAGTCCCATGAGCTGAGTTCTGTCGAGCATCATTTCTTCCGGAGTTACAACATAGTTTTTCTTCTGCCAGTTTCTATATGCATCATGTAATGGCTCCAGCTCTGCAAAAGATTCCACATCAGTCTGTTCCTGAGAAGCATCACCTCTTCCTGGTGCAAAAGGAACTTTTACATCGAATCCGGCTTCTTTGGCAGCCTGCTCTACAGCTGCACTTCCTCCTAAAACAATTAAATCCGCAATGCTTATTTTTTTGTCTGAGCCAGCTTGAATCATTTCGAGAACATTTAAAACTTTTTTAAGTCTTTCAGGCTCGTTTCCTTCCCAGTTTTTCATGGGTTCAAGACGAATTCTTGCTCCGTTTGCTCCGCCTCTGAAGTCAGAGCCTCGGAATGTTCTTGCGGAATCCCAAGCGGTATTGATCAGCTCAGCCTTACTCAACCCCGAACTTAAAATTTTTGTTTTTAAAGCTTCTATTTCATCATCAGAAAGTGTGTAGTCTACTGTAGGAATAGGATCTTGCCATATAAGATCTTCCGCAGGAACATCAGCTCCAAGATATCTTGATTTTGGACCCAGATCTCTGTGCGTAAGTTTAAACCATGCTCTGGCAAAGACATCTTGAAAATATTCAGGATTCTCACGAAATTTTTCTGAAATTTTTCTGTATTCAGGATCTACTTTCAAAGCCATGTCTGCATCGGTCATCATAGGGTTTCTGCGTACATCAGGATTGTGGGCATCTACAGGTTTATCTTCTTCGGCAATATTTACAGGCTCATACTGCCATGCTCCCGCCGGACTTTTTCTCAGTTCCCAGTCATATTTGAACAGCAAATCAAAATATTCATTATCAAATCTTGTCGGATGGGTTGTCCATGCTCCTTCAATTCCGGAGGTTACTGTATTTCCTCCGCCGCCTTTAGGATTTATCCATCCAAAACCTTGGTTTTCAATACCGGCTTCTTCAGGATCACTATCCAAAGTGGAAGCGTCACCATTTCCGTGAGCTTTTCCTACGGTATGTCCGCCGGCTGTAAGAGCTACTGTTTCTTCATCATTCATCGCCATTCTTTTGAAAGTGGTTCTCATATCCTGAGCGGTTTTCAAAGGATCAGGATTTCCGTCAACACCTTCAGGATTTACGTATATTAATCCCATCATCACAGCAGCAAGAGGATTTTCCAGATCTCTTTCTCCGGAATATCGGCTTCCTTCGCTTCCTGTTGGAGCAAGCCATTCTTTCTCGCTTCCCCAGTAGATATCTTTTTCAGGATGCCATATATCTTCTCTTCCGCCTGCAAATCCAAAAGTTTTAAAGCCCATAGATTCATAAGCTATATTTCCTGCAAGAATCATAAGGTCTGCCCAGGATAATTTATTTCCATATTTTTTCTTAATAGGCCAAAGCAGTCTTCTTGCTTTATCCAAATTAGCATTATCTGGCCATGAATTCAACGGGGCAAATCTTTGGTTTCCCGTATTTGCGCCACCTCTTCCGTCAGCAACTCTGTATGTTCCTGCAGCGTGCCACGCCATTCTGATCATCAATCCTCCATAATGTCCCCAATCTGCAGGCCACCATTCCTTACTTTCAGTCATCAGGTTTTTCAGATCAGATTTTACAGCTTCAAGATCCAGTTTTTTAAACTCTTCTGCATAATTGAAATCTTCTCCGAGAGGGTTGGTTTTTTTATCGTGTTGATGAAGTATGTCAAGATTTAGAGCTTTGGGCCACCAACTCATCACTGATTGGTCTGTGCCTGTATTTGCACCGTGCATAACGGGGCATTTTCCCGGACTGCTGTGGGAAGCATCTGGCGTAACAGGATTTTTTTCGTTCTGGCTGTGAATGGTTTCTCCTTGATTAGGATCATTTTTTTTCGAAAAATCGTCGTGAGGAAAAGGGCATTTACCTGAGTCTTGGTTATTCATAATAATTTATTTTTCAATTAATATTTCAAAATTAAAATAAGAATAATTGTTAAGGATAGTTTTTTAATTTTTAAAGATAATTTACGTGATAGATCAAATTAATTATATTTTTAAAATTAATTATTAAAATCTATAATATTTCAATACGCTATCTAAATTACAAATTTTAGTTTGAAATATTCATTAAATTTTTGTAGTTTTAAAATGAAAACGATCTCAATATCAACCATTATAAATAAGTTATTATGAATAATATTAAATTTCAAATATCTCCGTATCAAGATGAGCTTCAACTTATTATAGATGATGAAAAAGTTGGGTATATGTCAATCTCTTTAGACGGGAGGCTTCTGAATGTCTACTATACAAAAATTGATGAAAAGCATGAAGGGCATGGCTTTGCAAAGCTGCTTTTAGACAAGCTTGTAAATTATGCCGAAGAAAAAGATCTGATGATAGATCCGGAATGCGATTTTGTAAGGCAACAGCTAGAAAATCACCCGAAAAGATATAAAGGAATCTGGCACGATTAAGTTATTGCCACCACCGTTCGAATGATGTTTCATCATTGTGGAGTTCTAAAACTTCGCCAATTTTCGGTGTTAAAACTTTAATGTTGTGTTCTTTTGCCAAAGAAGTCACTTTTTGAAGCGGTTCGTTCCAGGGATGAAGCGCCAGTGCAAATTTTCCGGAATGAACAGGGATTATTTTCTTTGCATTGATATCAAGACTTGCCTGTATCACATCTTCCGGTAGCGCGTGAATATATTTCCATGCTTCATTATACTGTCCGTTTTCCAGAATGGCAAGATCAAAAGGTCCGAAATTTTTTCCTATATTTTTAAAATGGGTATCATAGCCGCTGTCGCCGCCCAAAAATATCTTCATTGAAGATGACTGAAGTACGTAGGATGTCCATAAAGTATTGTTTCGGCTAAATTTTCTTCCGGAAAAGTGTCTTGCGGGTGTAAAGGTAATCTTAAATTGTTTTTTAAGCTCAACAACAGCGTCCCAGTCTTCTTCTATTAGCTGGTCTTCAGAATATCCCCATCTTTCAAAATGCGCTCCGACTCCCAAAGGAAGAATGACTTTTTCAACCCTGTTGCGGATTGCTTTTACCGTAGGAAAATCAAGATGATCGTAATGATCGTGGGTAATGACAAGATAATCAATAGCAGGAATATCTTCAGGTTTAAAGATATCTGAACCTTCAAAAGCTTTGTTAAATATCGGAAAAGGCGAGCCGTATTTACTTAAAACAGGATCTATCAAAAACGAAACACCTTCAATTTTTAAGAAGTAAGAAGAATGTCCCAGCCAGACAAAAACATCCTTATCCTGAGGTAAATTCTTCAGGTCTGAATGTATTGCGGGTATAGCCTGGGCAGGCTTCAATAAAGGATCTTTTTTGCCTAAAAAAAATTCTGACATTACTTTGGGCATAGAATAGCCTTCTGCAAACTGAGGAGTAAAACTCTGATTCTGAAACTGCTTGTTTTTGAAGTTTTTAGACTGTAAAATTCTTTCCCGGCGTTTTCCTTTCGGATTTGCTCCGAAAACTTCTGATGAAAGAATGAAATAAGCCGATACAAATAGTACAGCAATAATAATTAAAAAATAGATCATTTGTTTTTTTTTTTTTAAATATAAAACAATAATGAATGATTCTTAATAATGATAAAGTTAATCAACTTTTTTAACTGACGGATGAGTTTCTGTTTTACTTTTTATTTTCAATAAAGTTTTAGTAATTTTATTTTTTAAACCGCTTAACCTTGAAATATCTTTTTTTTATTGCTTTAGCAGTCATTTTTTCTTCCTGTACTTCTGTGAAAAACTATAACGAGCAGAGACTGGAAATGATCTCTCCGGAAAATCTCAGAAAAGATGTAGACTTTGCTTATTCTAAACTTCAGCAGCTTCATCCAAAACTATACTGGTACATCTCTAAAAAGGAACTTGATTATAAATTTGACAGCATCAAAAATACGATAAATAAGCCGCTCAATTCTGTACAGTTTTATTTCAAATTGCAGCCTGTTATTGCGCAGATCAAAGAAGGTCATCTTTCTCTTAGAATGCCTGCAAAAAGATTTTCAAAAAAAGAAATTAAAACACTGAAAAATAAAAAAGGACTTTTCGGAAGATTTGAGTACCGTCTTGAGGGTGAGCATCTTTATTTTACAGAGAATAAAGATTCTGTTGAGAATATTAAACCGGGAACAGAACTCCTGAGTATTAATGATGAACCTGTTTCAAAATATATCATAAAATATAGTAAATTAATCAATAGTGATGGTGAAAATACGACGTTCCAGCCTTATTATCTGAACGATGTTTTCTTTAATTTTTATGTTGCTGAAAAAGGAATTCTGGACAGCGCAAAAATTGAAACGCTTTATGAAAACAAAAGAAAGCAAATCATTTTAAAACGACAATCAAAGAACGAAAAAGAGCTCGAAAAAGAAAAAACAGACCGAAAAAGAACTCCTGAAAAAAAGATCAACGATTATGTAGCATTCAGCAATTCTTATAACAGGAGTTTTAAATTTCTGGACAGAGACAGTACGGTTGCATATATGAAGATCAAGAGCTTTTCGGGAACTTTCTCACAGAAATTTTATAAAGAAACATTTTCTAAAATTAAAAATGCCCAATCTTCCTATCTGATTATTGACATCAGGAACAATTACGGAGGCTCGCTTTCTGAGATCAATAATCTCTACTCTTATCTTGCGAAAGAACCTTTTGTCCTGATCAAACCTTCAGAATTAACCTCCAGAATGAGTCCGTTCAGAACCAATTATTTTCGAAAAGCCAATCCGCTGCAGTATACTTTCAAAAGTCTGGCTTATCCCGGTTACTTTTTTTATCAGGCTTTTAATGTTTACAAAGGCAAAGACGGAATTGTGTATTACAAGAGGAAAGAAAATAAATCTACAAAGCCTAAAGAAGATGCTTTTTCAGGGAAAGTATATGTACTCATCAACGGAAGCAGTTTCTCTGCCTCATCGGTAATTTCGTCAAAATTAAAGTATAACAAACGAGCTGTTTTGGTAGGTGAAGAAACGGGAGGCGCCAATGACGGAACGGTAGCAGGATTTTATTCTTATCAAAAGTTACCCCATTCTAAAATAGAATTTCCGATTGGCTTGCTTTTGGTGCAGCCTAACATTGAGTTTGAAGGGAAACAGCGGGGCGTTGTTCCTGATGTTGAAGTCATAGAAAGTTTGCAGGATGTAATTGATAAAAAAGATGTGCAGCTGGAATGGATTTTAAACAATATTGCTGCCCATAAATAATTTTGAGTCTTTCAGATATAATATCGAAATTTCCTTTTAGCCGTAAAAAAATGCAGAGAAAAGACAACCTTGTAGGAGTTCAATCTTTATTCAGTCTTTATTTTTTAACTACTATAAATCTGTCATTTCCGCTAAGATCTTTTATTAGTTCCGCTTCAGTGAAATCTTTTTCATATAAAGCCAATGTTTCATGTCCTAATTTCTGATTGATTTCAAGAAATACAAACCCGTTTTTATGCAGATATTTCTTTGCATCTTTTGCAATTTTTCTATAAAAAATCAGCGCATCTGAAGTAGGAGAAAACAACGCCATTGTGGGTTCAAAGTTTTTAACAGCATCAGCAATTTCAGTTTCTTCATTTATTCCAATATAAGGTGGATTTGAAATAATAATATCGAAATTCTGCTTCAGATCGTAATTAAGATAATCAGCATGAATGAAATGAATGTCAGACTGATGAAATTCTGCATTTTTTCTGGCAGTTTTCAAGGCTTCTTCAGAGAAGTCAACGGTGTAAACTACAGCTTCAGGAAAATGTTTTTTCAAAACTAAAGGAATGATTCCGCTCCCGGTTCCGATATCAAGAATTTTCATATCCTGAATTTTGAGTTCAGAACTTTGGATTTTTTGTAGTGCAATTTCCAGCAGCTCTTCCGTTTCCGGACGTGGAATCAGCACATTTTCATCCACAAAAATTTTCATTCCGTAAAATTCAGTTTCACCCAAAATCTGCTGATAAGGTTTTCCTGTTTTTAGTTCTGAAATAATGTGTCTGAATTTTCTTTCATGTTCTTCTGAGATTTCCTTATCTGAAAACTGTCTTTGTTGAATTGTATTCCAGCCCAGAATATGTTCGGCAAACAGTTGAAACATAAAACGGTTTTCCGATTCTTCATATAAATCAGAAATGTTTTGAGCAAAAATTTTCTTTATTTTTTCAAATTTCATCGTACAAAAACAAGATGGTTATCCGTTGATTTTTCTTCATCAATTCTGTAGCCTTCATAGTTGAATGCTTTTACATCGTTCAGCGTTTCAGCATTATTTTCTGCGCAGAATCTTGCGACGAGACCTCTTGCATGTTTGGTATAAACAACAATGGTTTTCAGTTTTCCTTCTTTCAGCTCATAAAAATCGAAATTAATCATCTGATGATTCAGTTTTTTTCGGTCAATTACTTTTACATATTCGTTGCTTGCAAGGTTAAGAAGGATTTCATTTTTTTTCATCTCAGAATTAAGCAGATCAGTTACTTTTTCTGTCCAGAAGCTGTAGAGGTTTTTATATTCTTCAAATTCAAAATTTCTTCCCATTTCCAGACGGTAAAGCATTACTTTGTCAGAAGGTTTTAGTAATCCATACAATCCGGAAAGTATTCGGTGATTTTTTTGAAGATAATCCACGGCTTTTTTATCTAAGCTTTTGGCATCTAAACCCCTGTAAACTTCTCCCGTAAAAGCAAATAGGGCAGGACATGATTCTTTTGCCGTTGGTTTGGCTTTCCATTTTTGGTTTCTTTCCCAGTTTTCGTCAGCGAGTTTAGACGAAATTTCCATTAATTCTGAAAGATATTTGGGAGTTTTTTCTTTTAAATAAGATTGGATTAATGCTGCTTCATCAATAAATTTGGGTGTTGTGGAACGAAGAAGATCAGTTGAATAATCTACATTCATCAGTTTTGCGGGAGAAGTTATAATTTTCATAACTATAATAAAGATAAGTGTTTAATATCGATCAGATTCATCATCATCAAAGAAATGAAATCAATAAGAAAATGACAGATGATCAGAATTTTAATATTGGAATATACTTTATAAAACATGGCAAAAACAAGTCCTATAAAAAACGGAACCGCAACTTGCCCGATTGTTCCGTAAGTACTGTGAAGAAGTCCAAACAAAAGTGCAGAACCCACCACGCCCAGCATCGGACTGTTATAAATTTTTTCAATTCTTGGCTGAATGTAAGCCCTTATCAGCAGTTCTTCAATCACTCCTGCGGTAAGACAGGTAAATGCTATTAGCAGATAATTGTCTTGAAATAAAATTTTGAACTCTGCGAGTCTTTTGCTGATTTTTTCTTCTGTCAGAAAAATGATAATACCGTTCAGAAGAGCACCGCCAATTGTACATATAAGATACAATACGGCAACAGCACTCAAATAAAACAGAAAAGAATATTTTTTATCTTCCCAAACGAAAAAAGATCTGTCTTCTATAAAGAAATTATACAATAAAACCAATGCTAAAACCAGCCATAGCGAAAGTCTGTTATAAAAAAACAAATCTGGTGTTACTGCTTTATACTGGAAAAAAATATTGATAACAGGCATTGAGTACAGCATAAAAGCAGTAAGCAATACAAAGGTGAGGATTATACCTAAAGAATATCTACCGTTTAAACTCATTCTAAAGCAGATCTATATTTCTCCTTTTCCCTGACGAATGATCTCTGGTTCACCGGAAGTTAGATCTACAATGGTTGATGCTACATTATCTCCATAGCCGGAATCAATCACAATATCAACCAGATGATCGTACTTTTCAGCAATGAGTTCGGGATCAGTAGAATATTCAATAATCTCGTCGTCATCTTTAATAGACGTAGAAGCGATAGGGTGTCCCAGTTTTTCTACAATTAACTGCGGGATAGGATGATCAGGAACCCGTATCCCGATAGTTTTGTGGTTTTTGTAGGCTAAAGGCAGGTTTTTGTTGGCATCAAGGATAAAAGTAAACGGACCCGGAAGATGGCTTTTCAGAAATCTGAATATAGAAGTATCAATAGGTCTTGTAAAATCCGAAAGATGGCTCAGATCATTACAAATGATAGAAAATTTTGCTTTTTCCAGTTTTTGCTTTTTTAGCTGGGCAAGTTTTTCCATTGCTTTAATGTCAAAAATATTACAACCCAAAGCATATACCGTATCAGAAGGGTAGATGATAAGTCCACCATTATTCAATGTCTTAATTACCTCATTGATAAGATTTTCCTGAGGATTATCTGGATATATTTTTAAAATTTTTGCCATAAACAAATGTACGAATATTTAGATTGAATCAAAGAATATGCCTTATTTAAAAGAAAAACTTGCATTTTTAAGAATTATTCGTATATTTGCAGTCCAATATCGCGGGGTAGAGCAGTAGGTAGCTCGTCGGGCTCATAACCCGGAGGTCGCACGTTCGAGTCGTGTCCCCGCTACTAAGGTCACTTACCATTTAGAGTGCAAAAATATATCGCGGGATGGAGCAGTAGGTAGCTCGTCGGGCTCATAACCCGAAGGTCATCGGTTCGAGTCCGGTTCCCGCTACTAAGCATAACGTTTTCGGTAAACGTTTCAGAAAATATACCGCGGGGTAGAGCAGTAGGTAGCTCGTCGGGCTCATAACCCGGAGGTCGCACGTTCGAGTCGTGTCCCCGCTACCAACAGGAGAATCAGAAATGATTCTCCTTTTTTATTAAACTGGTTTTTACTGATTATTTTTCTAAACCTGAAAATCTTGGCTATTTATTCATCAGAATATTCTCAATAGAATGCAAGATTTCCTGCTCTGTAATTTCTTCATTAAGATTTTCTATAGAATAAGTTTGCTCTTTAAGAGCGGCACTTCCTGTTCCGTTCTGAAAAATAGTATCCTCGTGAATTTCGATTCTTTTGGAAACAATATTTCCGATAAACATGATATGCGGAAATTTACTGTTGGTATAAAAATTAGAATCAGGATTTCTGGAAATCTGAAGTTTGATATGAGCTCTGGAATTGATTCCTTTTCCTTCCCGGTTTTCCTCATTTACTGAGATTTTACATCCAAAACCGTTTTCTCTCAGCATTCTTCTGAATTCCTGCATTTTGGGATCAATAATATTTTTGCAGAGTTTTTTGAACTCTTCAAGAAAAAGATCTTCTTCGGTTTTCTTCTTTTCCAGACTTTCTTTCAGTTTTTGTTCTTCACTTTTTAGGTCAGAAAAAATACTTTTCAGTTTATTCAGGTTTTCTTCTCTCATTTGATGTGTATTTTAATATTGATTGTAAAACAGTTATATTTAATAAATAATTCTTCGGTCTATCTGGATTCTGTAAAGTTTCATACAAACACTTCCGCAGATGCCAAATATAAAAAACCTGATGATTTTGTGAAATACTTTTTGCTTCAAAAGCTTTTTAAAACACATGTCGAAGCCTGTTTCAGGTATAAATTTTTCTTTATATCTTTAAAACCTTGATTTTAGAACTATAATTTCAGCATTCAACCAAAGAATTTTAAACTGAACTATGACTTTCAAAGAGCAAATACAGCAGGGTATTCCAAGCCAGCTGCCACAACCGAAACCATACGAAACCAACATCAACCACGCTCCGAAACGTAAAGAAATTTTAACGGAAGAAGAAAAAAAATTAGCATTAAAGAATGCTTTACGGTATTTCGAACCTCAATTTCATGCAGAGTTAATTCTGGAGTTCAGAAAAGAACTTGATGAATACGGAAGAATTTATATGTACCGTTTTCGTCCGGATTACGAAATGAAAGCCAGACCAATTTCTGAATATCCCGGAAAATCTGAGCAGGCAAAAGCGATTATGCTGATGATTCAGAACAATCTGGATTATGCTGTAGCGCAACATCCTCACGAATTGATTACTTACGGTGGAAACGGAGGAGTTTTCTCCAACTGGGCGCAGTATCTTTTAACCATGAAATATCTGTCTGAAATGACGGACGAACAGACTCTGGTGATGTATTCCGGTCATCCGATGGGATTATTTCCTTCGCATAAAGATGCGCCGAGAGTGGTCGTGACAAACGGGATGGTAATTCCTAACTATTCTAAACCCGATGACTGGGAAAAATTCAATGCTTTGGGGGTTTCGCAGTACGGGCAAATGACTGCGGGAAGTTATATGTATATCGGTCCGCAGGGAATTGTTCACGGAACAACAATTACGGTTTTGAATGCATTCAGAAAAATAAATAAAGCACCAAAAGGCGGATTGTTCGTGACTTCAGGTTTGGGCGGAATGTCCGGAGCACAGCCAAAAGCAGGAAATATTGCAGGTTGTGTGACGGTTTGTGCAGAAGTTAACCCGAAGATTACCAAGATTCGTCACGACCAGAAATGGGTGAACGAAATCCATGAAAATCTGGATAAACTGGTAGAAAGAGTAAGAAAAGCGCAGGAAAATAAAGAATCGGTTTCTCTGGCTTATCTTGGAAACATCGTTGAGGTTTGGGAAAAATTTGATCAGGAAAACATAAAAATTGATATTGGCAGCGATCAGACTTCGCTTCACAATCCTTGGGCGGGAGGATATTATCCTGCCGGACAAAGCTTTGAAGAATCCAATATCATGATGGCAGAAAACCCTGAATTATTCAAGGGAAAAGTTCAGGAGACTTTGAAAAGACACGCTGCAGCCATCAATAAACATACAGAAAAAGGAACGTATTTCTTTGATTACGGAAACGCCTTTTTACTGGAAGCTTCAAGAGCCGGAGCCGATGTAATGTCAGATCATCCTACGTTGGGAAGAGAGTTCAAATTCCCTTCTTACGTTCAGGATATTATGGGACCGATGTGTTTTGATTATGGTTTCGGACCGTTCCGTTGGGTTTGTGCAAGCGGAAAACCGGAAGATCTGCAGAAAACGGATGAAATTGCCTGCCAAGTTTTAGAGGAAATGATTAAAACTTCTCCGGAAGAAATTCAGCAGCAGATGAAAGACAATATTCAGTGGATCAAAGAAGCGCAGGAAAATAATCTCGTGGTCGGTTCGCAGGCAAGAATTTTATATGCCGATGCGGAAGGAAGAATGAAAATCGCTGAAGCCTTCAACAAAGCTATTGCCAACGGAGAAATCGGAGCGGTGGTTTTGGGAAGAGATCATCATGATGTATCGGGGACAGATTCTCCGTACAGAGAGACTTCCAATATTTATGACGGTTCGAGATTTACGGCAGATATGGCGATTCACAATGTGATTGGCGACAGTTTCCGTGGAGCAACCTGGGTTTCCATCCACAACGGAGGCGGAGTAGGATGGGGCGAAGTCATTAACGGTGGTTTCGGGATGTTGCTCGATGGAAGCGATGATGCCGACAGAAGATTAAAATCAATGCTTTTCTGGGACGTAAATAACGGAATTTCAAGACGAAGCTGGGCAAGAAATGAAGGTGCTGTTTTCGCCATTAAAAGAGCCATGGAAGCAGAACCGAATCTGAAAGTGACGCTCCCGAATTTTGTGGATGAGAGCTTGTTTTAAAATGTCATTGCGAGGACGAACGACGAAGCAATCTCTTAAATCTGCACAAGTATTTTAAACGGATTGCTTCGCTTTGCTTACAATGACAGATATAAAAAAACCTGCTGTGAGGCAGGTTTTTCTATATAATATAATAATTTATTAAAGTTTGATTTTCACAATCTTATTGTCACGCAGAACTACTAGTTCACTTTTTTTATTTTTTTTAAATTCCAAAAGTTTTTCGTACGTTTTTTCAAGCCCTTTCAGTATTTTATTTCTTTCTTCTATCTGAATTTCAATTGTTGTCATAATAGTTTTTTAAAAGGTTAAATTTTTCGTGATTTAT
Source organism: Chryseobacterium binzhouense (assembly GCF_007474545.1). Lineage (GTDB taxonomy): Bacteria > Bacteroidota > Bacteroidia > Flavobacteriales > Weeksellaceae > Chryseobacterium > Chryseobacterium binzhouense. Next base: position 192,728 of record NZ_VKOG01000003.1, on the reverse strand, counting down.
GATGTTCATTAAGCCATCAATTTGTTTGTCAGCTAAAAATTGATGTTGCCCTTCGGAATTATCAAAAATTAAAGCTCCATCAACAATAGGAAGATAAATATCGAATAGATTTTTAATTCCTCGGATATATCTTCTTGCAATAATTTCCGGTTCAATATTATGTCCGCCCTCAGAAACTCTTGTTATTACACGTTCTTTAGCTAACTCAATATTTTGAAGCCAAAAAAACAGTAAAGTTACTCTGTAACCTTTTGCCTTTGCTTCGATGATTTTACTTTTATAGCTTTTAGTGGATAATGTTGTTTCAAAAGCAAAGTTTTCATTTTCTGATAATAGCTCATTAATTCTATTAAGCATTATCCTTCCAGCTTCGAAAGAAACCTTTTCCGGCTGAAAAGGCGATAATCCTTTTGCAATCTCATCTGCATTTACAAATTCTTTACAGTCCAGAATTTCAGGCAAAATAGTGAACGAAGCTGTTGTTTTACCAGCACCGTTGCAACCTGCTATAATGTAAAGCTTTTTGTTGTTCATTTTCGCAAAATTACATTTTTTTAGATAAACTTTTGCTTTCTGCTGTTTAGAGATATTGTAAACTCAGTGTTTTAGTTAAATTAAATTTGAAAGTTATGCTCCCGAATTTTGTGGATGAAAATCTCTTTGACTAAGAATTCCCCTCCTTTGGAGGGGTGGCGATTCGGCAAAGACGAATTGACGGGGTGGTTATGTTGAATGAAGCAAGCCACCCTGTTAATTTAAATAAACATCAACTATAATTCTCAACAATAAAATTCTCGAGATCTTTCATTGCTAAAGGGAGATTTTGCTTTACATCCCAATCGGTAATTCTAAAAATTTTCAAACCCAGACTTTCCAGAAACTTTGTTCTTTCCAAATCATATTCTTGTTTAAAGTCGTGACTTGTCCCATCAATCTCAACCACAAGTCCCAAAGTTTTCACATAAAAATCAACAATATAGTTACCGATAATTCTCTGTCTGTCAAAATCAATATGGTGAAAAGTTTTACTTCTAACCTGTTTCCAGAATAACACTTCTGACAGAATTCCTAATTTTCTTTTTTCTTTGCTAAAGGCTTAAGTAGAGGATTGTAAGGCAGGTTTTCAACGGAGTTTCGATAGATAATAATGCCGTTTACGTGTGTTAAAATCTGTTTTTCTAACATTTATGTTTTTATTTTGAACGAAGTTACGTTTTTTTCAAAATGGAACTGACCACCCCGTCTTAATTTTCTTTTGAAAATTAATCCACCCCTCCGGAGGAGGGGAATCTCCACACGTCTTTTTTTTTGTTTAAAGATAAAATGGTGAGATTAACTTTGTCAGAAATAAGGTGCTGTTTTCGCCATTAAAAGAGCCATGGAAGCTGAACCAAATTTGAAAGTAACGCTTCCGAATTTTGTGGATGAGAGTTTGTTTTAAAAACGTCATTGCGAGGAGGAACGACGAAGCAATCTGTTGAATCTGCACAACTATTTTAAACGGATTGCTTCGCTTTGCTTACAATAACAGAAATAATAGAGGCTGTCTCACAACTAGTGAAAACAGCCTTTTTTTGTCTTTTTTCTCGACCTCCTGTCTGAGAATGGTTTTCATTTAAGAGATTCTCAACCCACTTCGTAGAGTTCCGAGACGGACTCATTTTGTGATAATGCTGATCTATAATTTTCTTTGTGTTTAATAATAAAAGATCAAGCTTATTTCATTCACCTTCGGCTTCATTTTGCATATTTAATATTGCATCAATTTCTCTTGCAATTGTAATATTTGGAATGTTGTATTTATCCTTTAGAAGCTGTTTAATAAAATCTTTGGTGAATCCTGCGTCAAGATGATCTTTTATTAATTGTAACAATTCTCTTCTATTAATATGATTTGAATCAGCCGATTGTAATTTATTTCTGTTAAATGATTCCATGTTTCTAAGTCTTCTATCTAACATTCTAACTGTCGATAATACATCGCCCATTATATCACTTTCATCTCTTTTTTCCAAATTTTCATTTTCTGGAGTATTAATTATAATAGTAGAAAATTTACTTTCAAACTGTGGCCAATATGTGTTAAAAACTTTTTCAAGAATGGATTCTTTAAGTGCTCTATCTTTTAATGTTAAATTAATAGTTCTAACTAATTCCCATACACCTTCTTTTGTTGGAAATGTATGATTAAATTGAGCCAAAGGATTTTCCAAATCATTCGGAGTTAAATCTATGAGAAATGTACATACTCTATTAGAATTTAATCCTTTAGCTAAAGCACCAGATTCAAATAAAATCCAAGGTTTGTTTTTATTCTCCTTTGTTAAACAAACGATTCCTACTCCAGTTGCTGCCAATTGATCTGATATTTCGGTAAACCATAAAGCTCCACGATCTATATCCTTTGATGACATCCAAGGGTCAACAACTTGGATAACACATTGAATCCAATCGTCCAACAATTCAGCAACCTGCCTGCTTCTCTCTCCAGACCAACTTATAAAAACTTTCATATAAAATGGGTGTTATTTTTTATTAAAAAACTGTAAATAATTTCTACATAATTAAAAATTACAATCCTGATTCAATTGATTTAAGATTGAATAGATTAATCTGATCTATTTTGTCTTTATGTATAACAATAGTCAATTTGGCAGGATATTTAAATTTCATCTCACTTAGTTTAAATGTCCAAATCATTATCTTTAATAAATCTTCGTCATTAATGTTTTTATGTTCTTTTAAACGAGTAATACCAGATCCAAAAACTGGAACTGAAACATTTTTTTGAGCATACACGCGATTGATTCTGTCCCAAAAATTGATTAAAAATTCAATATATTCAGGCATTGTTAACGTCGCTCTATTATACTCATCAAATTTGGCAAAGGCAGTAATTACAAAATCATTATAGACAAAAATTGTACTTAACTTAAATTTTACATTTTTCCCACCCTTTTTTCTGTAGAATTGATTATCAATAACATCTGAGTTATCTGTTTGAGTAGCAATAAAGTTATCAAGATCGTAAACTTTATTTTGGAAAAAACGATCAATAAAAATTCCATTAAGTGAGCTTTGTGATATAATTTTATCATCAACAATAGTGTCAAAAAACTCATTGAAAGGAATTGTTTTAAGACCATTTTCTAGAAATAAATCACCACATTTAATATTTACATTACTTCCATCTATATTTATATTTATGTTAGTAAGTTTATTTGCATAAATCCAAATTCCGAAGTACGCCAATATTAACAAACCAAACGATAGATATCCGAGATATTTTAAATAATTTTTATGTTCCTCTGGAATTATATTAAATAATAATATAAAAGATAAAACACCTGAAATTACTGAAAACAGAAACCAAAATTTGCTTCTAACATTTTTATCTAAAAATTTAACTTTCATTGATTATTGTTTATAAGTATAGTCATCATTTTTTTTAGCTGAACCATATCTAAAATCAGAATTATTTAAAGCAGTTCTTATGGTTTCTTTATTTAAAGGTATATGTAATACAGGTACCTTAAATTTTGAGTCTCTAAAAATGGGTAATTTATTCCATAAAGATTTTACTCTATTGTTTATATTTTTATCAGAAGTTAATAAATCTTCTTTATTTTTCAAATTAGGATATATTACAATTACTGGTAAGTTTAAAGTGTTAATTCCGTAGTCTATCTCTTCATTTATAGCTCTAGAATTTAGAGTATGATCACTTAGAAATAAAATAATATTTTTCGAATTTCTTAACCTTTCACGAAGTCTTGGCTTTAGTGTATTTTCCCAATCACTACTATCACGAACATTATATGTTGTGTCGTGTGCATTACTAAATGGAAATGTACTGTCAAAACCTTTCCAAGCTTTTAACATATTATAATAACAAAAATCTTCAGTTGCATAAGCTCTTAATGATGATTCGCTAAATGGTTCTTTAACGTAAAATGCGCAGTAATTGTATATTTTACTCATGACTTGTATTCTTTTTTAAGTAAATTTAATATTATGATCTTCAAATATATTAAACATATATGATAAACAATTCCGTATTTTAACGGAAATTCACTTAGTAGTTGAATTAAAACCACTCGTATAAGCAATAACTCACAAACACCCTTAAAACAAACCTCCTACATCTTCATTTTGTTTAAAACAAAGTTATCTGTAACTTCTGTAGTCCTTCGGAAGTCTCCAACAAGTTGCGGGAAACCTTTGGAGGACTTCTTTAGTTTAAAACAAACCTGTTGGTAACTTCCGGAGCACTCCGTTGGTTTGAAACAAGTCTGTTTGTAACCAAAGAAGTTTTTCAGCTTTTTAAATCGCTATAATTAACCGCAAAGGTTTCGACAAGCTCAACCTGACAGGTTATCATATACATGTAGTATTAGGATTGTCAGTCTGAGCCTGTCGAAGACCTTTTTTGAGAATTAGTAAGTAAAGAAATATTAAATAATATTCTAATTTTTATATATTTGAAATATCATTTATTAATTAAAAAACACAAACGTATGAAAATTACACTCACTAAGTTGAGCACTAAAGATCTTGCGACTTTAGCTCAAAGAATTATTTCCAACAGTCAGTCGGGCAAATATTCTGTCATTACCGATCATCCTCTTACCACAACTCTGCAAAACTCTTACACCGAATACGATAAGGTCTACACCAAACAAATCTACAGCGGAAAAGGAAAAGATGTTGCCACAGCAGATCATGAAAGGGATGTCGCTTATACCAATCTGAAAGCCTTTCTCAACGGTTACCGAAAGCTGTCTTCTGCACCCAATTATCAGTTGGCGGAGGATTTGTACGGCATCTTCAAAACCTTTGGGCTGAATCTGGATCGTTTAAGTTATTCTTCACAAACCGCACAGATAAAAAAACTGATCGAAGAACTGGAAACTCACGAAAACAGCCAGAAAATAACGGCTCTTTCCTTAAATACGGCTTTCGCAGATATGAAAACCAAACATGAAGATTTTGAAGTACAGTTTGCAGATCAGGCAGAAGCCAATGCAGACCTCCGACAAATGACGAGTGCAAGTGCCATCCGCAAAGATCTTGAGAAAAACCTGAAAACCTACCTCGGTCTTTTAACGGCAATGAAGAATGTTCCCGGTTGGCAACTGCTCTACAGTGATACGAATGAACTGGTAAAAGCAGCGAAAAATTCGGAAGTAAAGAAAGGTGAAAAACCATCGTAAATAATGACTCAGCAGACCGCTGAGTTTTTTCATATTCCTGCCATTGATGTGTTTTTGCTTTTTATTTATTTGCTTTAAAGGTCACACCCAAAGAAAAGACAGGTTTTGTGAACTGGCTTCCGGTAGAGAAATCTCCTTTTCCGAAAACGAACTGGTAACCTGCCCGTGACGTAAGGTAAAGTGAAACTTTCTGTTTGCTGATCGTAGTAAGTCTGTAGGAAAAATCAAATCCGCCCTGAATGTTATAGAATAAGTCGCGGTTGAGTCTTCTGGGAACTTTATACGGATTTGCGTTCCAGACACCGTCCAGATCATTATAAAAAATTTCGTTCGTTTTGTCATCGGGATTGACGAGTGCCACAAGATACATTCCGCTAGAAAGATAAGTACTAAAAAAAAGCTTTTCGGTATTCGCAAAATCATTCTGAACCATAAAGTTGAGCGTGGTATGCTGAGAGCGGGTTCTTTCTGCTGAAAAGCCAAAATTCTGAGGGTGCTTTTCCAGAGCGAAACTTACGGCACCACCCAAAGAAATTTTTTCATTAAGATAAGCTCTCGCATTGAATTGTGAGGCAGGCTGATAACTGCGGATTGCAGGCTGCATCTCGACACCTGCATAAACGGCTAATTGATCTGTTTGCGCAAAACAACATGTGCCTGCTGAAAGTGCTAGAATATAGAATGTTTTTTTCATGACAGTGATGTTTTAGGTTGATCAAAAAGAGACAAAAAATGTTTCTGAAAACAATTGCGTTCTTTATTTGTAAGACGCTAAAAATCCTGTCATGGTTGCCTGAATAAAGGGAAAAATGTAAAAGCGTTTAAGTGAATGTTTCTTTTTAGCTCAGTCCAATAAGGAAATTTCTCCTTCACTGGTACGAATATCTTGCTTGTATTAAAAAATCCCAGCACGAGCCTGAAGTTTACGTTAGCAAAGTGTAATATTAAAAATTTCCATCATCCAAAACATATTTGTAAACGTCCTGACTTCTTCATTTGTTTAAACAATCTTTTTTAGCTTCCGAAGGGCTATGATTGAATTCTCGTGCAAGTTATATAGAAACTCCTGAGAACTTATTTGATTTAAAACAACAGTGTTTGTAAGTTCCGGATTGCTCCGCTGGTTGATGCATTATTTGTAAACAAAAAAGGCCGGCAATTGCCGACCCTGTAATTTAAAAATTTTTATTCTATAACAAAATAACATTTTCAATTTTTGCCACTTCCTGATAAATAAATACTACCTGATCTGCATCCAAAACGAACGCATTGATGTTGCAGGCAGTATATTTGCCGTTTTTACTCTCGCGGTTGCTCATGGTAAATTTGATGCCGTCGAAAACTTTATAGATTTCGGTAATCTTGGCTTCATCGGTCGGAATGATGAATTTGAACAGATAATCTTCCGGAAAATCATGATTATTTTCCAGTTTTTCCTTTAAAGAATTATAAAAATCCTCAGGACTTGCGTGGTTATTTCCTTGTAATATTTCCATACTTAAAGATAGTAAAAATTATTTTTTCCCGAAAGGTCCGAGAAGGGTCGCAGAATTTTGCTTTTCGTGATCTTCAATGATGTTAAAAAGTCCGTTCACAATCTGTTCGGAAGCCAGAATGCTCAGTCCGCCTGCGTTGACATTATTTGTATTTCCTCCTAAAAGGCTTCCCAATAAATTGCTTCCCGAAAGAGCGGTATTGATTGTCTTTACAATGCCATATTTATTAAGTTCCTGCTCAACTCTTGGTGCAATAGCCTGGATAAGCTGTGCCTGAGTTTTTTCTTTCAAAATTAAAGTAGCAGTTCCTTTCTCTCCCTGAATAATGCGTGTGACATCCTGTGCATTAAGACTGTTGACTGCGTTCTCCAGAATAGGCTTGGATATTTGTACGGTGTAGGCTGCAGCTTCGGCAATATATTCTCTTTGTTTGGCAACAAGAGAGGGTGCAATTTTTTCCAGAGTTGAATTAATATTTCTTAGTTCGCCCGGTAAAGCCTTGTCTACAAGATTGTTTTGTAGAAAAGCTTCTTTGTTTCCGTAGATATTGGCTCCTTTATTGATGCCACCCAGTAGAACTCTTTTGATGACCGCTAAACCTAAATCTGTGGTGGCAAGCGTAGAACACGACTGAACACTTGTAGTAATTACTGCTGTTGTACTAAAAATGATAATTGCAGCAAAAATATATTTTTTCATAGTAGAGATTACTGTTGTTATTAATAAAATAATAAGAGTTACTGTTGATTCCTTTTAAAACTCCAAAGGTAGTTACAATAAACTCTGCATCAAAAAACTTCTATAATGAGATTTTTTCAAGCCTAAACTTAAGACAAATTTAATGCCCTTTTTTGTTAAAAATTTCAAAAAAGAACTCTTGCTGTCATTTTTGGATCTTTTTATTGCTTCATTATGAAAAAATGAAAAAAAAAGTAATGTGAAATTGATAAAATTATCCATATAAATAAAAAAAGAATTAGTTAAAATTGTGGATAATTTAAAAATAAACTAATAAAACTAGCTTTATTAAAATTTTTTTAAGAAATATTAACAACTTTCATAAATTTTTCTATTTTTGAGATAATGTCTTATTTTGAACATAACAAACTGACGACATTAAAGAAAACAAGATAAAATTAAACTATATGAAACAAACTAATTTAAAGTATTCCTGTCTTATTGCCGTTCTCTACTTCGGAATGAACGTCAACGGACAGACTACTCCTCAGGACACTGTCGCCAAAGAGCAGAAAATAGAGGAGGTGGTGATGATTGGGTATGGTACTGCGAAAAAACGTGATCTAACCGGATCCATTGTTAAGGTTGATGGTGGTGAAGTTGCTGATAAGCCAGCATCTAACCCATTGAACTCATTACAAGGTAAAGTTGCAGGTTTATCTATTGTAAACTCAGGACAGCCGGGTTCACAAGCGGATGTAAGGATTAGAGGTACTGTAACCATCAATGGTGTAAATCCTGTCTATATTGTAGATGGAGTATTTGCAAACAATATTGACTTCCTAAATCCTGCCGATATAGAATCCATGGAGGTTTTGAAAGATCCATCATCACTTGCTATTTTTGGAAGCAGGGCGGCAAATGGTGCTATAATTATTACAACAAAAAGAGGGAAAACTGGAAGAACAAGTATTACTTTAAATTCATCTATTGGAGTAAAATCGTTTGATAACAGACCTGATCTTACTAATGCTGCACAATTTAAAACTTTGTATAACGAAGATTTACTTCAGCAAAATAAGCCTGCTTATGATTTTGGATTATTCAACGGTGATACCAACTGGATAGATGAGATAAGTAAAAAAGGAGGCATAATCAATCAGCATAATGTAACTATAGCTAATGGTAGTGAGAAGAATAGAATGAGTTTTTCTTTTGGTTATCAACAAGAAGATGGTTCTATAAAGTATGAAGAATATGAAAGATTAACTTTTAAATTCAACGATGATCTGAAAATTTCCAATTCTATAAGAACAGGTCTTGGATTTACAGGCTCATACGGCAAATTACCTCAGTTGAGAAGCTTTGGATCTTCACTAAACGCAACACCTGTTATTTCCCCAATAAATATGACTCCGGGTCAGTATTTTGGTTTATACAATTCCTTACCTCAAGAATTAGGTGCTGCACAGATTGGTAATCCTCTTGCTTTGGTAGAAGGTCACAGGTTTACGCAGAGAAATAGAGACTTTCAGTTTAACCCTAATGCTTACATAGAATTTGATTTCTTCAAAAACTTTACATTTAGGTCAAATTATTTCTTAACCTATAGAAATGGTTCAGGTAGAGGATATGAACCTGTGTTTAACGTATATATTCCTGAAACAAACAGCATAGCACCATATTCTGGAAGAATTTTATCCACAGTAAATCAATTTGAAAACAGAGATTTAACTTTCCAACAAAATCAATTATTGACCTATAAAAATAAATTTGGACAGCATGATTTGACTGTGATGGCAGGTTTTGAAACAGTAAATAGAGAGTTTACTTCAATGTCCGGTAATGCTCGAAGCAGTTTAACAAATCCTATGGGGCAAATGCCAAATGATCCAAGATTCTGGTATCTAAGCTCAGATTTTGTTGATCCTGCTACTAAATCAATTAATACCAGTCAATATAAACAGAGACAAGTTTCTTTTTTTGGTAGAATGTTATACAATTTTGCAGGCAAGTACATGTTAAATGGGTCTTTAAGAAGGGATGGTTCTTCTATGCTAGCTCCAGGTAATAGATTTGATACTTTCTGGTCAGTTGGTGCTGCTTGGGAAGTAACCAAGGAGGATTTTATGAAAAATTTATCTTTCATCAATTACTTTAAATTGAAAGGTTCTTACGGAGATCTAGGTAATCAATATACACCGAGAAGCTATTTTGGGTATCCTGTTTTCTTGGAAGGGGGAACTGGTGTTTTTAATGGTAATCTTTATCCGGCATTTGTACCAGAATTTAGAACAACGCCTGATTTGAGTTGGGAACATTTAAAATCATACGAATATGGATTTGAATCAAGCTTTTTAAACAGAAGATTGTCAGTAGACGCTGCATATTACAATAAGAGGACTGAAGATTTATTAACTTTTATTCCAGGAAATCCTGATTTCTTCATCAATGGAGGTTCTATAGAAGCAAAAGGGTACGAATTTACAATTGGCTGGAAAGATAAAGTAGGTGAAAATTTTTCTTATTACATCAATGGTAATTTGACAACAACAAAAACAAAGGTTTTGAACACTTATGAAGACGGTTACTATTCTATAAATGGACCATCAATATATAAACAGGGATTGCCAATTGGAGCATTTTATGGTTATGTTGTAGATGGAGTATATCAAACTAATGCTGATATTTTACTTTCCCCAACTTCCACGATTGGGACACCAGGACCAGGTGATTTAAAATATAGAGATATTAATGGAGATGGTCAAATAACACCAGATGACAGAACAATGATTGGTAATCCTACTCCTGATTTTACGTATGGTTTTAGTGTAGGTGCTGATTATAAAGGAGTGTTTTTTAGTGCAGATTTTTATGGAGTTTATGGTAATGAGGTATTTAGAGATTGGGGAAATGGTAGTTCTTTTGCTCCGTTTAACTATAGAAGTGAGAGAATGGATAGATGGACTGGACCTGGTACATCTAATTGGGAACCAAGAAGCTATACTGGATCAGCATACAATAGAGAAAATTCAACTTATATGATAGAAGATGGAAGTTTTTTTAGAATTAGAAATGTACAAGTAGGTTATAACTTTAGTAAAGAGCTTGTAGGAAGATATAAACTTGAAGGATTAAAACTCTATGTAAACGTACAAAATCTGAAAACATGGGATCGTGTAAACGGATTCACGCCAGAATTTGGAGGTTCTGCAACAAGGTTTGGAATTAATAACAGCGGATATCCAAATCCAAGAATAACTAGTTTTGGAATTAGTGCAACATTTTAAAAAAGAAAATAATGAAAATAAAAAATCTTAGCAAAATTTTATATACTGTAGCTTTTTCTGCAGCAGTTTTATCTTTTAACAGCTGTGGTGAAGATTGGTTAGATTTAAAGCCTGAAGGCAGACCTACTGTTGGTGAAGTGCCGTTAGGTGGTTTTGAAGCAAAAGCGTTCGGTCTTTATTCTAGTTTAAGAACTCAAGGCGGTGTAAGTGATTTTTCTTATGTCTGGACACATTGCATTCGTGCAGATGATAATGAGAAAGGAAGTACAACAAATGATGGTGCTACAGACGGAAATGTTTTTAATAACTTTGCTTATGTTGCTACAAATGGAAACATCACAAGCGATTGGAATGGTCATTACAAAATTATTTATGATGCCAATGAATTAATAAATACAGCAGAAGCTTCAGGGGACACATCATCTGGGACATTAGTTAATATTGCGGAAGCAAAGGCAATCAGAGCATTCTGCTATTTTGAATTGAGAAGAGATTTCGGCGAAATACCTGTAATATTAAAAACAATTGCAACACCAGTAGACGAAATTGCTCCAAAGAAAACTATAGCTGAAGTTGATACACAAATAAAAAAAGATCTAGAAGAAGCTGCAAATATTTTGCCTAATCAATGGCCTTCAGTTTATCTTGGAAGAGCAACGAAAGGATTGGCAAATTCTCTTTTGTCAAAGTTGTATTTATACCAAGGAAATTATGTTAAAGCTTTAGAGTATGCAGAATTTGTTATCAATTCTGGAATGTATCAGTTAAATAGCTCCTATGATGCTGAGTTTACAAAAGCGGGTAATAATTCAAAAGAATCTATTTTAGAGGTTCAGAAGACATATGATTTTCCAACAAAATATACCAATAATTTCTATGAATCACAAGGGGTTAGAGGTTCAGGAACTTGGGATTTAGGATGGGGTTTCAATGTGCCGTCAACAGAATTAGTTTCAATATATGAAAATGGGGATCTTAGAAAAAAAACTACTATCCTTACTTCTGGAGGTCCAGATATTTATAATACTCCCAATTTAACATTACCATCTTCTCCTCCACTGGCACAACAATATTGGAATGGAAAAGCCTATACTTTACCTTCTGAACGAACTTTTTATGCTCAAAATAAAAATCATTGGGAAAATATTAAACTTATAAGATATGCTGATATTATTTTAATAGCTGCCGAAGCTGCTTTACAGTCTGGAAATGCAGGAAAAGCTACAACTTATCTTAATATGATAAGATCAAGAGCAGGCTTATCAAACATTACTGCCACTTTAGCAGCAATTAAACACGAGAGAAGGGTAGAGTTTGCTATGGAGTTTGAAAGATTTTATGATTTAGTAAGATGGGGAGATGCGATAAATGTTCTTTCATCAAAAGGTTATCAGGATAAAAATAAGTATTTCCCTATTCCACAAACAGCAATCGATAAAGCTCAAGGTGTACTAGTTCAAAATCCAAATTATTAATTTAAAATGCTTAGAATGAAAAAGTTTTTAATCAACATAGGTGCATTATATACAATATCTGCAGCTGTTTTGTCATGTCAAGATTTGGATAGACCAGAGTTGGAAGACTATCCTCAGGATAATGCTGTTTTACCAGCCGGATCATTAAGGTTTTATGTTCCTTTTGATAAAGAGGATAGCAGATTAAGATATCAGTTTTCAGAAGAACTTTCGGGCTACCCATCTTTTACTCCAGATAAATCTATTCAAAGTGAAGCTGGTATCTCAGGAAAGGCATACAAAGGATCTTCAAGTGCATTTTTGAAATATCTTAATCCTAATGATTTTGCAGCTAAAGCAAGTAGTTTTACTATCTCGTATTGGATGAAACATGGAGCTACTACAAACAATGCAGAACATATTTTCAGTATTCCTTCATCTAATGGGCATTGGTCAAAAGGTTCTATGATGCTCATGAATGAATCTACATCAAATGGTATTGCTGTAAAAATGATTTTAGTAGATAAAAATAAAGTTGATACTTGGCTTACTTGGGAAGGTGCAGGAAATGCAGTTCCGGTTTCTGGTTTTTTTGATAATCAATGGCATCATTGTGCATTTGTTTATAATGCTAATAACTCTTCATTGACATTTTATAAGGATGGTGTTCAGTTTGGAACTCCAAAGACTTGGGGAACACATGGGGGAGTTAATATGGATGCTACTAAAGTAACAGGCTTTAATCTTGGTGGTCAATCTGGTACAGATAGTTGGATGAAACCTTGGGCAGGAAACTTAGATCAATTTAGAATGTATGATAGTGCTTTAAGTAGTACTGAAATAAATGATTTATTTGTAAACAAAAAATAGTTTTGAATTTAAAACCCATATTAACAATAGCAACTGCCATATTTCTATGTGGCAGTTGTTCTTCTGACTCTTCTGAAGAGGGAACAAACGAAAATCCTATTGTCACGCAGCCTACCCAATACACCGACACCCAGCTCATCGAGATGGTGCAGAAAGATGCATTAAAATATTTTTGGGATTATGCAGAAAGTAACTCTAAACTGGCCAGAGAAAGATACCATACCGATAATCCGGGACAAGATGCTCACGTTGTTTCAGCGGGAGGATCTGGTTTTGGATTAATGACAATTCTGGTAGGTATTAAAAATGGCTACGTTACGAAAGCTGAAGCTATCTCAAGATTATCAACTGCATTGAATTTCCTTCAGAACGCTGACCGTTTTCACGGAGCATGGCCTCACTGGATGAACGGAAACAATGGTCAGGTAATCCCATTCAGTCAAAAAGATAACGGCGGAGATTTGGTAGAAACAGCTTTCTTAGCTCAGGGCTTAATCTGTGTAAGAGAATATTTCAAAAACTCTACAGATCCTTCGGAGATCGCATTATCGCAAAAAGCAGATACACTTTTCAAAGGAATCGAGTGGAGTTGGTACACCAAAGGTGAAAACACATTGTATTGGCATTGGTCTCCAAATTATAATTTTGAAATGAATATGCAGTTGAAAGGTTTTGACGAAACTTTAATTACATATGTAATGGCAGCAGCTTCTCCGACTCATACAATTACCAAACCGGTTTATCAGCAAGGTTGGGCGAGAAGTGGTGCTATTGTCAATGGAACTTCTCAATATGGTCTCCCATTAGTAGTCAGTCATAATACAGCACCCGGAAATGTAGGTCCTATGTTTTGGTCACATTATTCATTTATGGGATTAGATCCTAGAGGATTATCGGATGAATATGTCAATTACGGCAATGCTACTACAAATCATGCAAAAATCATGTACCAATACTGCGTGGCAAATCCGAAAGGCTGGCTGGGTTACAATTCAAAAAGTTGGGGACTTACAGCAAGTTATTCCAGAAATCCGCTCACAGGAGGTCATGATTACGCTGCACATCAGCCAAGCAATGATTTAGGAATCATCACGCCTACGGCAGCACTTTCAAATATGCCTTATACACCAGTTGAAAGTATGAATATGTTGAGGTTTCTTTATAACGAAAATTATAATAAGTATATCGGTGTAGCAGGACCTTATGATGCATACTCTGTACATTATAATTGGGTGACACCACGGTATTTGGCAATAGATCAGGGAACCATTGCTCCTATGATAGAGAACCATAAAACTCAGTTTTTATGGCAATTATTTATGAATGCGCCGGATGTAAAACAAGGTTTAATCAAGCTTGGCTTTCATTCATCGCAATACGGATTTTAATAAAATCAAAATTTGCTTAGCTGAAGTTTAAAATCTTCAGTTAAGTTTTAACCATAAAATTTAAAAATGAAAAAGATACTACTGACAGGAGGTTTAGCATTAGCCGTAATTTCCTGCAAAAACAACCAGATCAGTCAGAATATTTCAGACACAGCTGCTGTCAAATCCAACACAACTGACGAGCAGTTGATGGACAAAGTTCAAAAAGATGCACTCAAATACTTCTGGGATTACGCAGAACCCAATTCCTTTTTAGGGAGAGAGCGCTACCACGAAGACGATATTTATCCCGATAAAGACAAGCACGTTATTACAACAGGAGGTTCAGGATTTGGCTTGGCAACAATATTAGTTGGAGTTGAAAGAGGCTTTGTTCCAAGAAAGGAAGCTGTTAAAAGGCTCACAACCATGATGGATTTTCTGGCGAAAGCCGAGCGTCACAAAGGAGCCTGGTCACATTGGATCAACGGAGAGACAGGCAAAACCGTTCCTTTCGGAAAAAAAGATAATGGAGGAGATTTGGTGGAGACGGCATTTCTAACTTCAGGTATTTTGATGGTTCGCGAATATTTCAAAAACGGAAACACCGAGGAAAAAGCTTTAGCCAAAAAGTGTGACGAACTTTGGAAAGGAATTCAATGGAACTGGTACACCAAGGGTGGAGAAAAAGTTTTGTACTGGCATTGGTCACCAGAATATCAATGGGATATGAATTTTCCTTTGCAGGGGTATAATGAATGTCTGATTACTTACATTCTCGCTGCTTCGTCGCCTACGTATTCTATCGACGCAGAAACGTATTACAAAGGCTGGACAAGAAACGGAACTTACCTTTCAGATAAAGAAAAATACGGACTGCCGATGTATGTGAAACACAACGGAGCCGAAGAATATGGCGGGCCTCTATTCTGGGCGCATTATTCCTATATCGGTTTAGATCCTACGAATTTATCAGATAAACTTATCAAAAATTACTTCGATTTAAATAAAAATCAGGTACTTATTGATTATAAATACTGCTTAGAAAATCCAAAGCAGTGGAAAGGTTACGGACCCAATTATTGGGGATTAACGGCAAGTTACACACGCAATAAAAACGGTGGAACAGGCTACAATGCACATTTTCCGCAGAATGATCACGGAGTAATTACTCCTACAGCAGCATTGAGCAGTTTTCCGTATTCACCAAAAGAATCTATGGAATTTTTGAGATTTATTTATACTCAAAAGCCTGAATTTATTGGTTCTGCAGGACCTTATGATGCAACTTCTATTCATTATGACAATTGGTTTACGACAAGATATTTAGCGATAGATCAGGGTACAATTGCGCCGATGATCGAAAATTACCGCACAGGATTTCTCTGGAAATTATTCATGAACGCACCGGAAATTCAACAAGGATTAAAGAAGTTAAGTTTCAAATCAGAGAAATATAACATCAAATAATTTTTTTAGGAGCTATTTCCCGCTATCCGCTGTATCTTTTTTGTTGCAGTCTCCGCTTCACTCCGCCTGCAACAAAAAAGGATGCCGCTTCTATCGGGGCTAATAACAAAGAACTGCAAAAATATCCTTGTCAAGGTTTCAAACCTTGACAAGGATTATAAAGCAGAATATAGAAAACTTAATGGCAAAAAGCTCCGGAGGAGCGATCAGTTAATAGCAAAATAAGACCAGTTAAGAAAGCTCCATAGGAGCGACTTATTAATTAAAATATCAATGTTAAAAATATTAAATGAAATTAAGCATAAAATTACTTCCTGTTTTATTCTTCGGGCTTACCACAATTACAACAGCTCAGGAAATAAAAACAGAACTCAATAAAGAAATCAAAAGACAGGAAAAAATTTCCTACATTTTAGATTATCCTCAAAATGCAAAAGGAAATGTTCCATTGATCGTGTTTTTACACGGCTCCGGAGAAAGGGGAAACGATCTCGAAAAAGTAAAAGCGCACAGTCCGTTTACGTACAAAAATCTCATCAAAGAGCCTGTTGCAATTTTGGCACCTCAATGTCCTGAAAATACGTGGTGGGATACGGTAACCGTATATCATTTAATCAAAGAAATTCAGTCAAAGCATAAAATTGATGACTCCAGAATTTACCTTACAGGACTTTCTATGGGAGGATGGGGAACATTAAAATTAGCAATGGAACATCCTGAAATGTTTGCTGCGGTAGTTTCGGTTTGTGCGCCTACAGACCGCGTAATGTATGCCAATATTCATCAGTACAAAAATTTAAATATGAAAATCTTTCACGGCGGGATGGATGATGTGGTTTTACCGGAAAATGCCTTTAATTTTTACCAAAAACTTCATCCTATCAATCCAACGGCAGAATTAACAATTTTCCCAAATGACAATCACAATTCTTGGGATTCTACCTATTCAAATCCTAAGTTATACGAATGGATGCTGTCAAAAAGAAAAAGCATCAGCGTAATTAAATGATAAAAAACTTTGAGAAATTAACTATTTAGTTTTTCTTTGCTTTAAAAAGAATCATTGAGTATTAAACGAAAGAAATAGTATTAAGGTATAGGAATTATGAGATCTGAGATTCACAAGTTCCTCAAAAAATGAAGAAGTTATGAGTAAAAATTTAATTGTAATAGCAGCATTAGCTCTTGCGCCTATGTTTTCAGCGCAGGAGATCGTCACGAAACCAGTTCAGTCTTTTCAGACCGCACAATATCAGGCTAAAAAGAAAGCTTTCGTAGAAAGTCTTTTGGCAAAAATGACTTTAGACGAGAAAATCGGACAGCTCAATTTACCAAGTTCAGGAGATTTTACCACAGGTTTGGCTAAAAGTTCAGACATCGGAAAAAAAGTGGAACAAGGTTTAGTCGGAGGACTTTTCAATATAAAAGGTGCGGATAAAATTCGTGCCGTACAGAAAGTTGCTGTTGAAAACAGTCGTCTGAAAATCCCTTTGATCTTCGGAATGGATGTTATTCACGGTTACGAAACTACTTTTCCAATTCCTTTGGGACTTGCAGCTTCCTGGGATATGAATCTCATTCAGCAGTCAGCGAGAGTGGCGGCAAAAGAAGCTTCTGTAGACGGAATCAACTGGACGTTTTCTCCAATGACTGATATTTCCCGCGAACCAAGATGGGGAAGAGTTTCTGAAGGTTCTGGTGAAGATCCTTATTTGGGAAGCGAAATTGCAAAGCACATGGTATATGGTTATCAGGGAAAAGATTTATCTCTTAGCAATACTATTTTAGCTTGTGTAAAGCATTTTGCATTGTACGGAGCGGGTGAAGCAGGACGAGATTACAATACGGTAGACATGAGTCATGTAAGAATGTTCAACGAGTATTTTCCACCTTATAAAGCTGCAGTAGATGCAGGTGTAGCTTCTGTGATGGCTTCTTTCAATGAAGTAGACGGAGTTCCGGCAACGGGAAGCAGATGGTTGCAGACAGAAGTTTTAAGAAATAAATGGAATTTCAAAGGTTTTGTAGTAACCGATTATACTGGAATCAACGAAATGGTAGATCACGGAATGGGTGATCTGCAGCAGGTTTCAGCTTTAGCTTTAAAAGCGGGAGTGGATATGGATATGGTAGGTGAAGGGTTTTTAACAACACTTAAAAAATCTTTACAGGAAGGGAAAGTTACTCAGGCTGAAATTGATATGGCAGCCAAAAGAATTCTTGAAGCAAAATATGATTTAGGTTTATTTGATGATCCTTACCGTTACGGCGATGCAAAATTAGCAGCAAAAGAAGTTTATAATTTAGAAAACCGCAACATCGCGAGAAGTGCAGCAGCACAGTCTATGGTTTTGATGAAGAATGACAATCAGGTTCTTCCTTTGAAAAAGTCTGCAACTGTCGCCGTTATAGGACCATTGGTCAACAACTCAATGAATATGGCAGGAACTTGGAGTGTAGCAGCAAAACATGCTAATGCAGTCAATTTAATGCAAGGTTTGCAGGCAAACTACGGGAAAGATGTAAAGTTTATTTCGGCAAAAGGTGCCAATATTGATTACGATGCAAAATTGGAAGATATTTATGCAGCGCACGGTAAAAAAACCGACAGAGATAACCGTTCCAAAGAAGTTTTACTAAAAGAGGCAGTAGATGTTGCCAGTAAAGCAGATGTTATTGTTTTGGCCATCGGAGAATCTGCAGAGATGAGCGGTGAGTCTTCTTCAAGAACTGAAATTACAATTCCACAGTCTCAGATTGATTTGTTAAACGAATTGAAGAAAACAGGAAAACCAATTGTGGTAGTCCTTTTCACGGGGCGTCCTTTAGCTTTAACGAATATGAAAGATGTTCCGGATGCAATTCTTAATGTTTGGTTTGCCGGTTCAGAAGCAGGAAATGCGATTTCTGATGTTCTTTTCGGAAAAGTTAACCCTTCGGGAAAACTGCCAATGACTTTCCCAAGAAGTTTGGGACAAGTTCCTATCTACTACAATTCAAAAAATACAGGTCGTCCTTTAGCTCAAGATAAGGTAGATAAATGTCAGTATGAAAGATTCCGTTCCAATTATATGGATGAGTGTAATACGCCTTTATATCCGTTTGGTTTTGGTTTAAGCTACACAAAATTCAATTATTCTGATATTACGGTGTCGAATGCAAATCCAAAAGGCAATCAGACAATTCAGGCTTCAGTTACCGTAACAAATTCCGGGAATTATGACGGAGCTGAGGTTGTACAGCTGTACATCAGAGATATGGTGGGAAGTATTACAAGACCTGTAAAAGAGCTGAAAGGCTTCCAGAAAGTTATGCTTAAAAAAGGAGAATCTAAGAAAATCACTTTCGATATTTCCCCAGAACAGCTTAAATTTTACAATGGAGAACTAAATTACGATTGGGAACCGGGTGAGTTTGACATCATGATCGGAACCAATTCTGAAGAAGTGCAACATTCAAAAATCAACTGGACAAAATAAATTTTAAAGCCGTCTCTATTCGCAGACGGCTTTTTCATTGGGTAAATAACCTGACTACGGGATAGAGATTTATAATTTAATTGGTTTCATCAAGCTTAAAAATTGTTCATCACAGATATAGCTGAATGTAAAAAGACTTGTACATTATCATAGATTCAGAATTTGTTTATCAATTTTCTCAATCATCATCATTAATATCCCACATTCCACTTTCTAATCCGTAAATTTGTAAGATTTCTGAATAATCAGAATTCATCTTTTTTGTTATGATGCATAAGAAATATACTGAACAGACACAATTTGATAAAAATAATTATGAATACATTACAGTAGAGCATGATGAAAATAAGGTAAGAATATACACCTTAGAAAACGGGCTTAAAATTTTCCTTGCCCAGAATTTTGATGCTCCCAGAATCCAGACTTTTATTCCGGTAAAAACAGGAAGCAATAATGATCCTTCAGATAATACAGGTCTTGCCCATTATCTGGAACATATGATGTTTAAGGGAACTTCAAAGCTAGGAACAAAAGACTGGGAAAAAGAAAAGGTTTTGCTTGATGAAATAGCAGATTTGTTTGAAAAACATAAAGCTGAATCAGACCCCGAAAAAAAGAAAGAAATTTATAAAAAAATAGACGAACTTTCTCTGGAAGCAAGTCAGTATGCTATTCCAAACGAATATGATAAAGCGATTTCGTCTTTGGGAGCAACCGGAACCAATGCACACACCTGGTTTGATGAGACGGTTTACAAAAATAATATTCCTAAAAATGAGCTTGAAAAGTGGCTCAAAATTGAGAAAGAAAGATTCTCTGAAATGGTCTTAAGGCTTTTTCATACGGAGCTGGAATCTGTTTATGAAGAGTTCAACCGCGCTCAGGATAATGATTCAAGATTGGTGAATTATGAGTTGATGGATGCCTTGTTTCCTACCCATCCCAACGGACAGCAAACGACACTGGGAGATCCGGATCATCTGAAAAATCCTTCAATGAAGGCAATTCACAAATATTTTGATGAATATTATGTGCCTAATAATTACGGTATTGTTTTGGTAGGAGATCTTGATTTTGAAGAAACGGTTTTATTGGCTGAGCAATATTTTGGTGCCATTCCTTATAAAAAATTACCGCAGAAAGACCTTATTATCGAAAAACCATTGACTGAAATTGTTGAGAGAACAGTAAAAAGTCCGACAACACCAAGAGTTCAGTTAGCCTGGAGAACCGACAGTTATGGCAGCAGGGAAGCAATGCTTGCTGATATTACCGCCAATATTTTAAGCAATAGAGGAGAGGCAGGATTGCTGGATCTGAATATCAATCAGACTCAGAAAATGCTTTGGGCGCAGGCATTTTCTTTAGGTTTAAAACAATACGGGTATTTCTCTGTTGTAGCCGTTCCTAAAGAAAATCAGACCTTAGATGAGGCAAAAGCAATGATTCTTGAACAAATTGAATTAGTAAAACAGGGAACTTTTCCTGACTGGATGCTGCCTGCAATTATTAATGATTTTAAAATACAACGTCAGAAAGCACTGGAAACTGCTGAAGGTTTGGCAACCAATCTTTATGATACTTACATTAAAGGAAGATCTTGGGCCGAAGAGCTGAACGAGATGAATGTTTACGCTTCGTTTACCAAAGATGATGTAATACGTTTTGCGAATGATTTTTTCAGAGACAATTATGTAGTAATCAATAAAGAAAAAGGGATTAATGATAAACTTCTGAGAGTTGAAAATCCGGGAATCACTCCTGTAAAGATTAATCGTGATGCACAGTCTAACTTTTTACTGGAAATTTTAAATGATAAAAAAGAAGATATTCAACCGGAATATATTGATTATCAAAAAGAAATTTCTACGGATGTTATCAAAGATAAAAAACTGAGCTTTGTGGAAAATAAGTATAACGATATTGCTCAGCTGCATTTTATTTTTCCGATGGGAAGTGATCATGACCGGAAACTGGGCATTTCAACTCAGCTAATTCAGTATTTGGAAACTGAAAAGTTTTCACCGGATGATTTAAAAAAAGAGTTTTTCAAGATTGGGATTACCCACGATTTTAAAACTACTTCAGATCAGCTTACAATTTCTTTGAGCGGGCTTGAGTCTAATATCGAAAAAGGTTTAGAACTGTTGCTTCACTGGCTTTCTGATGTAAAACCGGATGAGAAAATCTATCAGCAGTTTGTGGCAACTGTCCTTGAAAGCCGTGAAGCAGGAAAAAAAGATAAAAATCGTATTATGACTGCTCTTACAACATATACGAAACTCGGAAAGACCTCCAGATTTCTGGATGTAATTTCTAAAGATGAGCTTCAAAATACAGAAGTAAAAGATTTTACTGACAGAATGAAGAAGCTTTTCAGCTATCCGTTTCAGGTTTTCTTCTACGGTAAAAATTTTGACGGTTTTAAAAATTATATTCCTAAATATATTGCAGATGAAACCCTTAAGGTTTCTGCACCTAAACAGTATCCCGAACCTGAAACTTCCGGAATGGTTTATTTTACCAACTATGATATGGTGCAGATGGAAATGAGTAAAATTGGAAAAGGAAATTTTGTAAATCCTGAAAACTTTGGGAAAATCAATGTTTTTAACGAATATTTCGGTCGTGGTTTGTCTTCAATTGTGTTTCAGGAAATAAGAGAGAGTAAAAGTCTCGCGTATTCTGCCTATGTTTCTTATTCTCCTAATTCGGAACTGAATCATTCTGATTACATCAGTACCTATATCGGAACACAGCCGGATAAACTTCAGCTTGCGGTAGAAACGATGGTAAGCCTGATGTCTGAACTTCCTGAATTTCCTATTCAGTTTGAAAATGCCAAAAAATCTGCTTTAAAGCAAATTGCATCAACAAGAATTACACGAACGAATGTATTCTTTAACACTTTACGGCTCCAGAAACTAGGAATTAGGCATGATTTCAGAAAAGACATTTACCATCAGATTGAAAACCTGAGATTTGAGGATTTAAGATATTTTTATAATCAGGAAATAAAATCTATACAGTTCAATACTGCCATTATTGGAAAAAAAGAAAACCTGAATATGGATGCAGTCCATAAGATGGGAAGTTTTCAGGAACTTGATCTGGAGGAGATTTTTGGGTATTAAAGATAAAAATCTTATTAAAGAGTTGGCTGCAAAATAATTTTCAATAAAAGCTAAGTTTAATGCTAACAATAAAAAAGGTCGGAAGAAAACTCTTCCGACCTTTATTGATAATTGAAATTTGCTACACTATTTTTTAATAGCTTTCAATGTCTGTTTTGTACCGTCGTTCATATGAAGAACGATCATATACATTCCTGCATTTAATTCTCTTAATTGAAGCGTAGAAGCAGGTTTGTCGAAAGTTTTAACCAATCTGCCTGCAATATCCATAACAGAAATTGATTTCACATTCTTGATGTCCGAAATATTCAATACATCAGAGAATGGATTAGGATAAACCTTAATGTTGTTTTTCGTAAGATCAGTTTCTGATGTTCCAAGACAAGCCGAAGAATCTGCTGTAGCGGTAACCTGTTGTCTTGCTGATTCACATCCTGTTACAACTTTCCAGTCATAGAAATAATAATAGCTGGTTGATGTAGTGTTCCCTGAACAGCAATTTCCATTAGTAATAGATAATACGCCCGGTACTGTAAGTGGATAAGATCCCCAAGTTGTTCCGGATTCTCTTATTAATCCTGTAACAAGACCTGTTCTTGTCATCATCATTAATTTGTAATTAGTACCCACAGGAACCGTAAAGTTAAGAGGGACATAAGTTTTAACCGGTGTTGCGCTACCTGTTAAATTTACCGTAATAGATTCGATAGTCGTTGCCGGAGAGACACTTCCATCCTGTAAAGCAATAGTTACAGTTCCGGCACCGGTTCCGGTAGGATAAACATATACTCCTTCTAATGTAAAACTAGTTATTGCATTGAAAAATAAACCTGCTTCCAAAGTATAACCGCTCGTCGAAATAGCGTTCGTTAGACCAGCTGAATTGGTAGATCCTGTTGAGGCAGTTGCCCAGTAACTTGTAGTCGAATTTATTGATGGAGTAGTGAAAGAATTACCTGTTGCTATCGCAGTACCACCATTTGCAGAACTATACCAGTTTATTGTTGCTCCTGTATCTGCAGTAGCAGAAAGGGTTGCTGTGTTCCCGGGACATACGGTAGCTCCTGTTGTTGATAGAAGTGCTGGTGGTTGACATAAAGTTCTGAAAGAGCTCATTGCAGTCCAAGCGCTTCTGTCTGTACCGATACACACAGATCTTACCCAAACATAATAAGTCGTACTATTAAGCAGATTTCCAATCGTAACAGATGTTGTAGTGGATGTTAGAGAATTGGTTGCATCTAATACAGTGCTAGATGTAGGTGCTGTATTGGAGGTGCTGTAGTAAACTTCATATCCATTTGCAGGAGTCGTTGAAGGAGCTGTCCAAGATGCAACAGCACTGTTTGCTGTTATTGTAGCGCTATTAACCGTTAAAGCGGTTGGGACAAAGCATGTTGGTAATGTTGTGAAAGTTGCTGAAGAAGTCCAGTTACTTTTATCTGAAGTAGAACATGCTGATCTTACCCACACATAATACGTTGTTAATGGTGCTAAACCGTTTATCGTAGCAGAGTTTGTTGTTGATGTGACAGAATTCGTTGCATCAAGAACAGTAGTTGCTGTCGGAGCAGTATTTGAGGTACTGTAATAAACTTCATATCCATTCGCTGGGTTAGATGATGAAGCTGTCCAGGTGGCTTGTGCTTCATTAGCCGTAATTGATGAAGCTGTAACCGTTAATGCAGTCGGAGATTTGCAGGTAGAGGGTGTCCACATAAATGTTAATCCTGAAGCAGGAAAATTTACATCATCTCTCGAAACGCTTGCGCTGTTAGATGTTCCTGCAGATGTATTATTCCATGGATTTCCTACAGCACCTGATCTATTATTAAAATCAGTATTTGTTGCACCTCTTAAACCAATCTGATTGGTTCTTGAGGTAGTATTTAGGTTATAATAAGATCCATAAACCGTAGAAATTGTGTTTGTAGTTTCAGATAACCTTAGTTGAAAGTTGAGATGGTTACTTCCAGTCACAGAAGCACTGAAATCATTATATCCTATCCATTCAATAACAAATACTCTATTGGGTGCTGTACCTTCAACAGAAGTTAAAACTTTACCGGATCCATATCTCACAACAGCAGCAGAAGAACTGGAAGTAGCAGGTGCAGACATAGTTATAGTTCCCGCAGTTTCATCGAAAGCTGTAATAGTTGCATTTAGAGGTATTCCATTAACGTTGTTAAGTGTTTTACCAATTTCGATTCCTTTAAAAGAACCCACATTGGTGATAATATCTGACCCACTTGTAGTAACTCCTGATGTAATAAATACTCCCCATAAATCTCGGTTCATAACACCAACAGCACCAGAATATCCTGTAGATGAAGATATTACAGTAGCAGCATTACTCGTAGTTGAACCAAATACAGCACCTCCGTTGGAGTTTACATAAATTGAAGTGTAATCTGTGCCGTTGAAATTAAAATTGAAAGGAATGGTTACAGTCCATCCTGTGGTGTCATTGGTAGTAGAAGTTGTAGCTTCACTTCCGGTAACGATTGTGCCTGTAGATGCAATACTGCTAAAGGTTCCGTTGCTTTGTGAAAAAATGTAATCACTTACTTGTGCATTTAAACCCTGGATTGCTCCAAATAATGCAAGAACCGAAATCCCTGCTTTTTTTAAACCGTTACTGTTCCACAGTGACGGACATTTGTAGTGTTTTCTCATATTCAGTTTGATTTATATAACTTTTGCAAAAGTAGACAATCTATAAATATAAATAATATATAATATTATACTTTTATTAATTTTTTAATTTTAACTGAATTATGTTATTTATTTATAAAATTATTAATTGTTTTTAAAACTGCTTTATTTTAGCAGTTGTGGTATTATTATGTGAAAATTATAAATTAAACAGTCGAGATAAATAATAATTTCAGACAATATATTTTGCATAAAAAAAGTCCTGAAATATTTTCAGGACATTTATAATATAGATTAAGGCTTTACTTTACAATCTTCATTTCATCAATCAGCCATTTGGAATCGGCAAATTTATCAATAATGAAGAGAATATATTTCGTATCAACCATAATGTTTCTGCTGAAACGTGGATCATAATTGATGTCACTCATGGTTCCTTCCCATTGTCTGTCAAAGTTCAATCCAATTAAGTTTCCTTTTGCGTCAAGAGCAGGACTTCCGGAATTTCCTCCTGTTGTATGATTGGTTGCAGTAAATCCGACAGGGACATCACCGGTTTTATCTTTGTAAATACCGTAATCTTTTTTGTTGTAAAGATCAATCAGTTTTTTGGGTACATCAAACTCATAATCTCCAGGAACATACTTTTCCATTACTCCGGCTAAATGCGTTTGATAATCGTAGGAAACAGCATCTCTCGGAGTAGAACCTTTTACCTGTCCGTATGTTACACGAAGGGTAGAATTGGCATCCGGGAAAAATTTTCTGTCTTTATCAGTTTCCATTTGCTGTGCCATGTATTTTTTCTGCAAAGCATCAATCTGGGTCTGTAAAGAGGTAAACTGAGGATCTGCAGATTTCATATAAGTATTTCTTATATTCATGAAAAGCTCATAAACAGGATCTTTTTTGATGGTTTTAATTAAATTATCCTGATTAGAAAACACTTTATCAATATTTTCGCTTAATGAAGCTCCGTTTACGTTTGATCTTCCTGTGATCACAGAATTCTTTGAAAGTTTTTCAATACTGATGATATTTTGATTTTCATCTTTAAATTCTGCAAAACCGGCAGGTAAAAACTGTGGAGCAGTCTTATTGGCATATAATGCTAAAAGTTTTGCTGTTACTTTAGCATCAAGTTCTGCATTATAATCTTTGTAGAAAGAAGTAAGTCTTTTTTTGAATGATGCAATCCCTTTCTCATCCAATTTTCCTGCTTCTGCAGAAGCAATGAAACCAGAAAACATATTCGCAAGCATTAATGTCTCTGCGTTTCTTACCACTTCACTGTAATAGGCATTGTTGAGTGCAAAAGGAGCCTGATCTGCATACAGTTTGTTGATCTGGTCAATCGTTGTTTTTATTGCAGGATTTTTGGCGGCAAGAGAGTTTTCGTAATTCTTTTTCTTCTGTACTGCGTTAGATTTTTTCAGACCTTCTACCTCACCGATCCATTTTTTCCAATAGTTGGCTACAGAAGCATATTTAGATGCATACTGTATTCTTGTGGCATCGTCGGTTCGCATTTTTTCGTCCAGAGTTTTCAGAGCAACATCGCGCACTGCAATTCTTGCAGGATCTATTTCAGTCATGATTTTTTCTACGGCGATGGCAGGAAGATATTCTGTTGTTCTCCCCGGAAATCCGAAAACAAAAGTGAAATCATTTTCATTTTTATCTTTGATGGAAACCGGTAAATAATGTTTCGGAACGTAAGGAACATTGTCTTTAGAATATTCCGCAGGCTTGTTATTTTTATCAGCGTAAATTCTGAACATAGAAAAATCTCCCGTATGTCTTGGCCAAACCCAGTTATCCGTATCACTTCCAAATTTCCCGATGCTTTGCGGCGGAGCGCCTACCAATCGTACATCTTTATAGGTTTCAATCACATAGGCATAAAATTTATTGCCGTAGTACATCGGCTTTACAGAAATTGATTGATAATCTTCAGTTTTTTGAGATTTTTTGTAAGTGTCAATATTGGCTGCGATTTTTTTTGATAGTTCCGGTTCCTGAAGATTTTCTGTTCCCTGAAGAATCTGTGTTGTTACTTCCTTTATATCAACAATAAAATCTACGGTAACTCCCGGATTTGGTAGTTCGGAATTCATGTTTTTAGCCCAGAAACCATTAGAAAGAAGGTCATTCTGTACTGTTGAATGTGACTGAATCTGCCCGTAACCACAGTGGTGATTGGTAAGTAATAATCCTTTCGGAGAAATAATTTCTGCTGTACAACCGCCATTGAACTGTACTACTGCATCTTTAATACTCGGTTTTTGGGTATTGAAAATATCTTTTGCAGAAATTTTCATTCCGAGATCTTTCATTTCCTTTTCATTAAGTTCGGTCGGAATCCACATTCCACCATACTGCTGCGCAATTCCCAAAGAAAAACTGAAAAATGCAGAAGCAATAAGAATATTACGTTTTATCATTATAAAAAATTTTGTCTAAAATAAGCATTTTAGTTTTTTTATTAAAGTAAAACTCAGGTTTTAGATTTATGTTTTGAAAATTAACGGAAATATGATCTTTTTTTAATTTAAAATAAAAATAAAATTATAGCTTATCCATATTGTATTTTATAATTGATTCTAGGAAATTTGGATTTCTTAAATGAACTTATACAAACTCTTATTATCATTTAAAACTCATAAGAAAAAATGTTTTCGTCTTTCATAAGGTGTTGCATCAGAGATTCGTGGTCTTTATTTTTTCCGGTAACGATCCAGGATGTAACCAAAGTTCCCTGGTTGTATTTTTGTTTTGCAACTTTAAATCTTAGATGATAAGTTTTAAATAAAACTTCGCAATGTGCCACCGACTGAAAATCGGTTACTGCAATGGTGTATTCTCTGATTTTGTGATGGTTGTCAATAAATTTTTCAAAAAAATTAAGCGAACTTAAAACCATCAGAATGAGAAATGTTCCCAAGATAGATAAATATACATAACCCGAACCAACTGCCATCCCGACAGAAGACGTTGCCCAGATTGTTGTGGCGGTTGTAATTCCGTCTATTTTTGTGTCTCCTTTAAAAATTACACCGGCTCCCAAAAACCCAATCCCGGTAATGATATTGGCAGCAATTCTGTCCGGATCGTCGACTCCTATTTTAATGGATAAAATAGTAAAAAGACAAGACCCGAAACAAACCAGAATAAAAGTACGTAAACCCGCAGATTTGTTTCTGTATTCACGCTCTGCTCCGATCAGAATTCCGAGTAAAACCGAAATAAATATCAACAAAAGCTCGTTCTGAATAGAGTGATCTTTAAGGAAGTCCATAAACTAAATTTTGTTAGATGACAACAAAAAGACTGCCTAAAAAGACAGTCTTTAGTTTAATTAAAGATAAACCTAGTTATTTCTTTATTAAATCCAGAAACTGCTGTTCATCCAGAATCTCAATCGTACCAATATCCTGTGCTTTTTTCAGTTTGCTTCCTGCTTTTTCGCCAACAACAAGATAATTCAGGTTTTTAGAAACTGCAGAAATGTTCTTTCCGCCGTGTTTTTCTACCATTTCCTCGGCAGATTCTCTGGTGAAAAGAGAGAGTTTGCCTGTGAAGAGAAACGTTTTTCCTTCCAGAGCATCAGATAAAACTTCGTTGGTGTTTTCTCCTTTTTCCAATTGTACTCCGTAAGATTTTAGTCTTTCAAGCATCAGAATGTTTTCAGGATTATTAAAGAAATCTACGATGCTCACAGCGATTTTCATTCCGATATCTTCTACCTGACAAAGCTCTTCGGCGGTGGCGTTCTTCAAATCATCAATAGTGTTGAAATTTTTCACCAATTTTTTGGCAACGGTTTCTCCAACGTGTTTTATTCCGATTCCGAACAATACTTTTTCAAAAGCAATTTCTTTAGATTTTTCAATTCCGTCAATAATATTCTGAGCAGATTTTTCCGCCATTCTTTCAAGAGGAAGAAGCTGCTCTTTTGTTAAGGTATAAAAATCTGCCGGATTTTCTACCAGTTTTTCTCTGTAGAGTTGTTCTATGGTTTCGCTTCCCAGATTATCAATATTTAAAGCTTTTCTGGAAACATAATGAATCATTCTCCCGACAACCTGTGGCGGACAATGAAGATCGTTCGGACAAAAATGAATCGCCTGATCTTCAATTTTTACAAGCGGAGTTCCGCATTCCGGACAGTTTTTAATGTATTCAACTTCCTTGCTGTCTGGTTTTCGTTTTTCTGTATTGACGCCCACTATTTTCGGGATAATTTCACCGCCTTTTTCCACGTAGACAAAATCATGCTCGTGAAGATCCAGTTTTTTGATGATGTCCTCATTGTGCAAAGAAGCTCTTTTTACGGTAGTTCCTGCCAATAAAACAGGCTTTAAATTGGCAACCGGAGTGATCGCGCCGGTTCTTCCGACCTGGTAAGAAACACTTTGCAATTGGGTTTCTACTTTTTCAGCTTTAAATTTATACGCCATTGCCCAACGAGGAGATTTTGCAGTATAACCAAGTTGTCTTTGTTGTTTTAATGAGTTTACTTTCAGTACAATACCATCAATTTCAAAAGGCAGATTGTGCCTTTCTGTATCCCAGAAATTAATAAATTCTTTTATTTCATCTAAATTTTTGCAGAGTTTTACCTGTTCAGAAATGGTGAAACCCCAATTGTGAGTTTTATGAAGCAGCTCCCAATGGCTTTCTGCATCGGTTTCCTGAGCAACAAACTGGTAAAGAACAGATGAAAGTCTGCGTTTTCTTACTTCTCCGCTGTCCTGCATTTTCAGACTTCCGCTTGCGGTATTTCTTGGATTCATGAAGGGATCAAGACCTTCTTCTTCACGCAGTTTATTGATTTTGTCGAAATTTTTTCTCGTCAGATAAATTTCTCCACGCATAAAAAAGCGTTCCGGAAAGTCTCCTTTTAAAGTGATAGGAATATCAGAAATTGTTTTCACATTAGAAGTAATTTCATCACCCTGAAAACCATCTCCGCGAGTTACTGCCTGAACCAATTTTCCGTTTTCGTACAAAATAGAGATCGATGCACCGTCATATTTTAATTCGGCAACAAATTCTACAGGTTCGTCAATGGTCTTAATAATGCGTTTTTCCCAATCTGCCAAATCATCAAAATCATAAGAATTATCCAGAGAATACATTCTGAACTGGTGCTGAACGGTTGGGAATATTTTTGTAATTCCGCCACCTACACGTACTGTTGGTGAATTATCATCATGAAATTCAGGATATTGAGCTTCCAGATCCTGAAGTTCTTTTAATAACAGATCAAATTCAAGATCAGAAATGCTTGGCTCATCCAGAAGATAATAGTTTTCATTATGCTGATTGAGTTCTGTGCGGAGTTGTTGTATCTTTTGCTGAATGTTTTCGGACATTGCGGTTGTTTCTTTTCACAAAAATAATAAGTCTTGAGCAGATTTGAATGATTAAAATTAAGATTAAATTCAGGAAATGTTTAAATCATTTTAAAGAGGAGTTCAGAATCTCTTTTTAAATTTGCGTACTGTTTCAGAATGATTCAGTCGGTGAAATGTATTTGCTGAAATTTTTAATGAAGTCGAATATTTAATTATGAAAAAGTTTATCTTAGGGTTTGCAGTTTTAAGCGCAGGAATTATGAATGCACAAACCCAAATTATCGCACACAGAGGTTATTTTCAGACACAGCCTCCAACAACGGAAAATTCAATTAAATCTTTACAAAATGCCCAGAATCTGAAAATTTACGGATCTGAATTTGATGTGAGAATGACAAAAGATGGTATTTTGGTCATTAACCATGATGAGCATCACGCTAAAATGGAAATTTCTGACTTTGATTTTAAAGAACTTGAAAAAGCGAAGCTTTCCAATGGTGAAAAGCTGCCCACTTTGAAAGATTATCTTAAACAGGGAAAAAAAGACAAAGCTCTGAAGCTTATTGTGGAAATTAAACCTGCTAAAACAGAAGCTCTGGAAAACGAAATTGTGGAAAAAACAATACAAATGATCAGAGATATGAAGCTGGAATCTCAATGCGAGTATATTTCTTTCAGCCTGAATATCTGTAAGCAGATCAAGAAAATCGCTCCCGATTTTAAAGTTCAATATCTGAATGGTGAATTGTCTCCTCAGCAGATAAAAGAAGAAGGTCTTGACGGAATGGATTATCATTACAGCGTGTTCCAGAAAAATCCGACCTGGATTTCGGAAGCCAATGATTTAGGATTAATCACCAATTCATGGACGATCAATAAAGTTGAAATTTATGACGAACTGAAAAAACAGGGAATTGGTTTTGTAACCACAAATATCCCCGATCAGTTGAAGAAGAAATAAGTTTACTCTTACAATAACATTCGTGCCTTGCAGATTTTTCTGTGAGGTATTTTTTTTTGGAATTTATTTTCGAATCAATGGAGAAAGATGATAAAGTTACGTTCAAAAGCCTTTATGTATTGCATTAAACTTCATTCATATCTCTAAACGACTGTATGATAGTTGTATAATATTAATTGTTAAAATAAATTAATATTTCGTTTAAAAATTATTTAAAATATGTTAAAAGCTTATTAAAACCTTACTCATAATGTCGTTATAATTTTGCGCAAACAAAAATTAGATATGCGTAAGGAGACTCAAAAATTACTTCTGTTATCCGTTTTAGGGTTGGTAAGTGTCGATATGGCGGCTCAGCAACAGGTAAAGAAAGATACGGTGAAGAATATTGAAGAGGTTGTTGTTACAGCTCTCGGAATCAAAAGGCAGGATAAATCATTAGGTTATGTAGCCGAGAAGGTAAATGCTGAAGTTTTTGAAAACATTCAGAATAATAACTGGGCTCAAGGTCTTGAAGGGCGTGTTGCAGGTTTGAAAATTCAGACAGCAGGAGCGGGACCTTTAGGTTCGGCAAGAATTACTTTGAGAGGCGAAAAATCTTTTTCATTAGACAATAATTACGCTCTTATTGTGGTAGACGGTGTTCCGCTGAGTAATTCAACTACTGGAACGGGAACAGCAGCTTACGGGGCGGGAACAGGAGGAGATTTACCAATCGATTTGGGAAATGGTTTAAACAGTATTAATCCTGATGATATAGAATCGGTTACTGTTCTGAAAGGAGCTTCTGCAGCGGCATTGTACGGTTCAAGAGCAGCAAACGGAGCTTTGATGATCACTACCAAATCCGGAAAAACCAAAAATGGAAGAATTAAAGTGTCTTTCAATTCATCATTAAGCTATGATTCTGTTTTAAAATGGCCGGATTATCAATATCAATACGGACAGGGAACTTTAGCCAAAAATACAGCAGGACAGTTTTTCTATTCTTATGGTGCTTCCGCAGATGGAGTAAGTACAGGAGGAACGAGTAGTGCTTTCGGACCTAAGTTCGACGGACAGTATTATTTTCAGTATGATCCTACAGTTTTGGGACAGAGTAAAGAAAGACAGCTTTGGAGACCTTATGAAGATAATATCAAAGGTTTTTGGGAAACAGGTGTTACTTCATCCAACAATGTATCTATTGAAAACAGCAGCGAAAAAACAAGTTACAGAGCTTCTCTTACTTATCTTGATAATAAATGGATGATGCCGAATACAGGTTTCAACCGTTTTAATATGGCGTTCTCATTTGATCATAAATTAACAGATAAATTTAAAATTTCGACAAGATTCAATTACGCCAACACAAAAAGTGATAATCTTCCTGCAACGGGATACAACAATCAGTCAATTTCATATTTTATGATTTTCCAGAACCCGAATGTTGATCTGGCTTGGTACAGACCAATCTGGAAGCCGGGACAAGAAGAAATAGATCAGATTCACCCATTCAGTTCGTTTATAGATAATCCTTACCTGATTGCTTATCATATGCTGAACGGAGTTGAGAAGAAAATGATAACAGGAAACATTACGGCTACTTACGATTTCAATAAAAATTTCAGTATGATGTTGAGATCAGGTATTGAGATACTGAATGAAGAGAGAACGACGAAAAGACCATACAGTTCAGCCAATTATCTAAAAGGGTTTTACAGGGAACAGTACATAAAAAATAATGAATTTAATAATGATGTGCTTTTCACGTACAAGCAAGATTTTGGTAAATTTCATCTGAATGCCAATGCGGGAGGAAGTATTCGTTACAATGAATACGTGATGAATGACTATCGTGCAGAAGGTCTTAAAGTTGCGGGTGATTACAGTCTGAATAATGCCATTTCATTGATTACTAAAGTTCCGAGACCGAGTGACCAGCAGACCAACTCAGTTTACGGATTATTGAGTGCACATTATGATAATCTTATATTTTTGGACGTTACCGGACGAAATGACTGGAGCAGTACGCTTCCTGTACAATACAGATCTTTCTTTTACCCTTCGGTAAGTACCAGTTTTATTCTTTCTGATATTTTCAAATTATCATCTCCCAGTTTCAATTACTGGAAGTTAAGAGCTTCATGGGCGAAGGTTGGGGTGGCTGGACTTCCTTATCAGCTTGACAAATACTATACACCAAGTGATTTTGTAGGTTCTGTTCTCACACCGGGAACGTATCCCAATCCTCTGTTAAAGCCTGAAGATAATACCAATATTGAAGCCGGAATGGATTTTTCAGCATTGAAAAACAGATTAGGTTATAATATCACATTTTATCAGAACGATACCGAAAACCAGATTATTACTGTACCTACATTATGGGAATCAGGATATTCCAGTAGAATTATCAATGCCGGAAAAGTAAGAAACAGAGGTATCGAAATGAGCCTGAACGGACTTCCATTCAAATCTCAAAACTTTACATGGAATATTTCCGCAAACTGGTCGATGAACAGAAACAAGATTCTCACTTTACCACCAGAATTTGCAGGAGAAAGTTTCTATACTATTTCTACCGTTGCCGGAGTTTTGTATTACAATGCTGTTGTTGGAGGTTCTTTAGGAGATTTGTACGGATTCAAACTGGTAAGAAACCCAAATGGGGAAGTAGTTTATGATCCTGCAACAGGACTTCCTGCAAGACCTGACCGTGTAGAGAAAGTAGGAAATGCATTCCCGAAATGGAGAGCAGGTCTTCAGAATGATTTTAAAATTAAAAACTGGCAGATCAGCTTTTCGTTTGACGGTCAGTACGGCGGTGTAGCGTATTCTCAGACGCACCATAAAATGTCTGAACAGGGAAAACTTCAGCATACTTTGGTTGGAAGAGATAACCCAGCCGGAACCATCGTAGGACAGGGAGTAATCCTGAATCCGGACGGAACTTACAGCCCAAATACAAAAGCGGTTGGTCTGTCTGCTTATTATGGCGATTATTACCGAAGAGCCAATGTGGAAACCAATACTTTTGATACATCATTTATCAAGTTGAGAGACGCAAGAATTGCTTATTCTTTTTCAAAAGATGTTATTGCTCCTTTAAAACTTACAGAACTTACTTTAGCCGTTTTCGGAAAAAATCTCTGGATGTGGACGAAGTTCCCGATGTTTGATCCTGAAGTTGCTGCTCTCAATGATTCTACCATTACTCCGGGAGCCGAAATCGGACAGCTTCCAACAGCAAGAACGGTTGGTTTTCAAGTTAATCTAAAATTTTAAGTATTATGAAAAAAATATTTTTATCTACCGCAATCGCATTATCTGTTTTGAGTTTAAACTCATGTGAGAGAAGCTTTGAGGAAATCAATACCGATACAAGCCGTATAAAAAGTCCATCGGTAGGAAGTTTTCTGATTCCTATTCAGTATGAAATGGGTTCTTACGGATACAACCGTGCTGATGATTTTACATTTGATATCATGCAGGTTGCTTTAGATTTTCCTAACGAAGGAAACACAATCAGCAGGTATTATCTTACCGAAAGCACCGGAAACGGATTCTGGAATACAAGTTACAAATGGCTCAAACAAGTCAAAGAATTGAATGAAGCCGCTAAAAAGGAAGACAATAAGAATTATCTTGCTATTTCTAAAGTTCTGAATGCATGGATTATGGCTAATCTTACCGATGCGTTTGGTGATGTTCCCATGACGGAAGCATTAAAGCTGGAAGAAAATATCATGCGTCCGAAATATGACAGGCAGAAAGATATTTACTTGTTTTTGCTGAATGATCTGAAGGAAGCCAATGCACTTTTTGATACGACAAAAACATTATCGGAAGGCGATTTGTTTTTCCAGGCGCATTCAAATACGGCAGGAATCGTAAAATGGAAAAAATTCTGCAATTCACTTTCATTAAGACTTTTAACAAGGATTTTAAACCGAAACGGGGAATTG
This sequence comes from Chryseobacterium binzhouense, assembly GCF_007474545.1. GTDB lineage: Bacteria > Bacteroidota > Bacteroidia > Flavobacteriales > Weeksellaceae > Chryseobacterium > Chryseobacterium binzhouense. The sequence continues at coordinate 157,354 of NZ_VKOG01000003.1, read as the reverse complement.
AATGTTCATCAGAGAATAGCTGAAATAGTTAATGATCCTGTAAATTATCCAATATTTCAGAATAATGCTGATGGAGCAGTTCTGGATATTTCAGGAGTTGCGCCTCTGCTTCCGCCCATCGCAAGACCGCAGGATTTTACGGCATACAGGGCTTCGGGAGGATTTTTTACCCAGACTTTGGTAGATAACAACGATCCCAGATTGAGTATGTTTTTCACTCAGGCAAAAACAATTCAGGGAAATACAAATATGGGATATAAAGGTGCTCCTTCAGGTTATGCTTTGGGAACGACTTTTAATTATCAGCCTTCAAACCTTAATCAGAATCTGGCGAAAGCTCCACTGAAAATTCTGATCATGCCGTATGCTGAGCTTCAGTTTATTTTATCAGAATTAGCTTTTAAAGGTATTATTCCCGGAAATGCACAGACTTTCTATGAAAACGGTGTAAAAGCGACGCTGGAACAATGGGGAACTACAATGCCTGCTAATTATTTTGCGAATCCGAAAGTGGCGTACAACGGAACTTTAGAAAGAATAATGCTTCAGAAATATGTGGGATTATTTTTTGTAGATCATCAGCAATGGTACGAACAACGAAGAACGGGTTTCCCTGTTTTGCCAAACAATGGCGGACTTTTGAATAATGGGAAAATGCCGCAGAGAATGATGTATCCTACGGTAACGAAAGTTCAGAATTACGATAATTACGTTATCGCATCCCAAAATATGGGCGGAGACAACATCAACACTAAAATGTGGTGGAATCAATAATTCCAATAATCAATTAAATCTAAAATGAAGATAAAATTATTAATGCCATCCATGTTCATTGCAGCAATGGCGTTTTCACAGACTTCTGTATCAGGATATGTGTTTGAAGATTCAAATAAAAATCAGAAGAAGGAAAACCGCGAAAAAGGAATTGAAGGTGTTGCCGTTTCTAATGGAGTTCAGGTTGTTCTGACCGATAAGAATGGTCAATACAGCTTGCCAATTCAGGAAAATCAGACCATTTTTGTGATTAAGCCTTCCGGATTTATGACACCGGTAAACCAAAACAATCTTCCGCAATATTATTATCAGTATAAACCAAAAGGTTCGCCTGCTGATTTTAAATATAAAGGAACAGCTCCAACCGGAACGCTGCCGAAAGAACTCAATTTTGCTTTGTACAAGCAGAACGAAAATAAGAATTTTGACATTCTGGTATTCGGAGATCCGCAGCCGTATACAGAAAAACAGCTTGATTACTTTAAAAGATCTATCGTAAATGAAGTAAAAAACACCAAAAAAAATGCTGTTCTGGGAATCAGTTTGGGAGATTTGGTGGGTGATGATCTTAGCCTGCAAAAACCGTATGCAGAAGTGATGCGCGAAATTGGTATGCCTTGGTATAATGTAATGGGAAATCATGACATGAACTATGATGCGAAAGAAGATCAGTTCTCAGACGAAACTTTTGAAGCCAATTTTGGTCCTGCCAATTATTCTTTTAATTACGGAAATGTTCATTTTATTATCTTGGATGATATTCTTTATCCGGATCCGAGAGACGGAAAAGGATATTGGGGCGGCTTTCGTGAAGATCAGCTGAAATTTATTGAAAACGATCTGAAGCTGGTTGATAAGAATAAATTGATCGTGGTTTCGCTTCACATTCCTTTGGAGCATAAAAGTGAAGATAATTTCAGAAATTCTGACCGTCAGAAATTGTTTGATTATCTGGCTCCGTTTCAGAATGCATTGATTTTATCGGCTCATACCCACATTCAGCAGCAGATTTTTTATGGTAAACAAGCCGGCTGGAAAGGCTCTAAAGATTTGCATGAATACAATGTAGGAACTACCTGTGGTGACTGGTATTCGGGAACTGCCGATGAAGACGGTTTACCGACTTCTACCATGAGAGATGGTACGGCAAAAGGGTATTCTTTTATCAGTTTCAGCGATAATCAGTATAAAGTAAAATACAAAACAGCAGGAAAACCGGAAGATTATCAGATTCAGCTCTACGTTCCGAAAGTGATTCCTCATCCGTCTAAAACTACTGCAAAAATTCTGGCTAATTTCTTCATGGGAAGCAAAAAAGACAAGGTAGAATACAGGATTGACGGTGGGAAATGGGAAGAAATGGATTATAATGAAACCATTGATCCCAACTTTGCATTATCTGTTTTCAAATGGGACACCGCTCCTGCTATCCTTACAGGACGAAGACCTTCCAATCCTGAAGCTTCAAAACATATCTGGATGGCAGATTTTCCGAAAAAGCTTTCTTTGGGTAAACACAAAGTGGAAGTAAAAGCAGTCGACATGTACGGAAACGAATCTTCTGCATCAGCAGATTTTGAAGTACAAAACGCAGTCCTTATCCCTTAAATTTCAATTTTTTACTATACTTTCAACGAAACCGGTTCTGTATGAGAATCGGTTTTATTTTTCCTCCTTTTCTAAATTAACCTGAGTTCGGGATAACATTATATAAAACGTAAAGCTAAACAAAAGTATTAATCACATGATTTTAAAGATTTAAGATATACAAAGGCGTATAACTTATCGAAGTAATACAAAATTCTTGTATTACTTTAATAAACGAAGTGGCATTGTTTAGCTTGAAAGCATTTCAAAAAAGTAATATTTCTTTGTTTTTCCTTGCGATAAAATAATTTTATTGTGAAAATCAGTCAATTAAAATACCGCTTATCCCGAGTTCACGTTAAATTATTAATTTTAACGCAGATAAGGCTAAAAGTAAACAAATAATCATCTAAAAATAAGCTGATATTTTATCCAGAACAAGTTCATCATAATCAGATACCACAACATCTGCCAAATCATAGGTTTGATTCGCAGAATGCAGACTCTTATAAGCGGCACAAAAAATCTCTGCTCGTTTTGCTGCCAAAATTCCGTTCGTAGAGTCTTCTATCACCATACAGTTTTCTATTGGTTGATTTGCCATTTCAGCAGCTTTCATAAAAATTTCGGGATGAGGTTTAGATTCCTGTAAATCTGCACCGCTTATTTTTCCGCTGAAATATTTTTCCAGACCAAATTTTTCAAAAACCATGTTGATGGTCGTCATCGTTGCGGAAGAAGCCAAAATTAATGTGATTCCGTTTTCATGATAATGTTCGATTAGTTTTCTTACACCGGGAATCAGATCAAATTCTTCATCATTGTAAAAATAATCTTTAAAATGACTTCTCTTCATTGCCGCAATATCTTCATGCGAATGAGAAAGATTAAATTCACCGATTAAAGTTTCGCAAACTCTCTTGGTAGAAGCTCCTGTGAAAGAGGTATACAATTTTTCAGAAACACTGACTTCCAGTTGATCGAATGTTTTGAAATACGCTTTTCTGTGCAGTGGTTCTGTATCTACAATAACGCCATCCATATCGAACAGCACAGCTTTTAATGACATACAATTTTAATTTGTGCAAAAATAATGTTTTAAATTTAAGGTAGAATGATTTGTAAAATTGGATATGTTATTTTATCATCTCAGGAATTGATTACTTCCATCTTCTAAATCTATATAATTTGCAATTTTACTTTTCAAACATCTTTTCTAAAAGTTCGTAATCAGCTATAAAAAGTAATAATTCTGTTTTTTCATTTTTAGTAATAACTTCGTTTTTAAAGCAGGAAGTACATATTTTTAAGATCTTAGTTATTTCATTATTTTTTTTATAAATGATTATATCTCTGTAAGTTGGCAGACAAGAAGTATTAAACTGAGCAGCTCCATTTTCAAAAGAGTTTAGAGTTCGATTAATTTCGTTCAGTTTTTCAGGATAATAAATATTTTTCTTATATCCGAATTTTAGTAATTTTTGTTCAAAATCTTGATTGATATCCTTGCTTGAAGTGCTTCCGTGTATGATCTTATATTTTAGATTCGTTTTTGTATTTACTTTATGAGATATGAATTCTTTTTTTAATTTATAAATTTCAACATTATCATAGTTTACTGTCGCATCATTCATAGAAACCATAAAACTATTTGTCAAAATAAAGCCTATAATGAAAAATACAATAGTGAATTTATTTTTAGTGTTTTTATTTGACATTTGGCAATATGGAATAAAAGAAATCAATAACTTTTAATTTCACATAATTATATTACTTATGCAACGATAAAATTACTGAATTTTGGACTTAATAGCTATTTTCCAAAGTACTTGTATTTTATAGCTTTATTTTTTTAAACTTCTTTTTATGATGATTACCTCGTCAAATTTAATATCTCCCTTCGTAATTTTAGAATGACAAGTAGGACATAGCAGTAATAAATTTTCGAGTTCATTGTTTATTGGATTTTCATCTATATGATGGACGTGAAAATGTTCAACGTCTTCATTTGAACAAATAGGACAAACTGATTTTATTTCCTTTTGTAATATTGATCGAATTTTAGTAGAAATAGTTTTTCGGGGCTTAGAAACAGAATCTTTTTTCCCTTTTTCAAATTTATGAAAATTAAATTCGGAACATTCGGAATAATGTTTTGTTTTTAAAATCCTATGTTTAGGTTCTGGATAATATTTGTCATATTCAGCAGATATACAAGCTTCTCCTTGAAATAAAGAATTCATAGGATCAAAAAGATTTACCTCTGGACACATACCATCAAAGTGATAATTTAAGTCTCCTTTTACCCAAGTCGGTGGCTCTCCTTGAATGTCAATTTTTTTAGACTCAAAATCTTTAGGTAGAGTTCCGTCTTTTAATAGAGCTTCTTGAACCGTTAGCTCATAATTATATTTAGCATAATCCGAGTTAAAGTATATTGTTAACGCTCTTCTGCAACAATAATTTAAAATTGGGCACCTTAATGGTAAGTTCTTTTTTTTACCAATTTCGTAGTATTCCTTTTGATTCATTGAGTTTTTTTGAAATGTTGGAAATAACTTTTTTTGGCTTTTCGTTCGGGCGGGAAATCAAAGCACAAAAGCCTATATTATTACTAAAGTTCAGTTGAAAAACTTAACTTAATTTTAGCGATAAATTCTTTATTTAGCCAAACTGCTGTTTTTTTATATTACATTATAAATTGTTTCAACTATGTCAGTAAAATGGTTAACACTTTCTTTGGCTGTCGTAATATGAGCTCCATTGAGCCCGTCTCTTTGTGTGCAATCAAAAACAGGTTTTTTTGAATTTAATGAGTAAGGAATTAAACTATGTAAATTAGGAATTTGTCCTAATCTGTAATCATCTCTTACTTGAACTTGATTAATTGGTAAAAGACGGTTTATAATGTTATTTTGAATAGTAGCTGAAATTTTATTTCCAAATAGTTGCCATCCTCTTGTCATACCTTCAGTATTGTTTCTAACATTATGCTGTTGGACAACATAACCTAAAAAAACTGGTGCACCGTTTGGTATTAAAATTCCATTTTCTTGATTTGAATTTCTAATTTGTTGCCATTCTTCAGCCCAAATTACAAGTTTATTTCCTAAATTATTAGTCCCCTTCAAAGAAAATAAATCGGCAGCTATCGGAGTGATAAAATAATCACTTCCTCCTAGTACAGACCTATTTAATGCTCCTAAATTTGGTCCCAAATCGACTAAAACAAGGTCTATTTCTAATTCAGATATGCACCAATCAATATATCTAAATATTGAAGTTTGAATTCGTAAATCTGGTCTGCTTCCCCCTTTTGCACTATTCCAAGTATCTCCCAATCTGTCTTCGTATAGTGATAAATTTAAGTCTCCCGGAACTAAATATAAATTTTCTTCAACTGTAAATGGACTTAATCTATTAAAATCCCCAATTCCTTCGTAAACTGGCTCTATGATTTTAAATATGCTATTTCCACCATCTTTCCAAGCATCTTCAATGTCTTCATTTTCCATTGTGTAAGAAGTCAAATTACATTGACTATCACAATCTACCATTAAGACTTTTTTATTTTTTCTCGCCAACAAATGTGCAACATGATACATATAAGTTGTTTTTCCAACTCCTCCTTTATTATTAAAAATACTTAAAATTTTAGCCATAATTCTTATTTTGTTATTTAATTCTTCTTCTTTATGATTCAGTAAATATCAGATAAATTTTGAATTGACGTACTGCGCCAATCCCAATTATAATTTCAAATATAAAAAAACAAATCCAACAACAATTATGGTTTCCCATAATCGAGAATTTTTATTTACAAACTATCATCCCAATAAGGTTTGAATTCTCCTACACTACTAAGTCTTACCACCAGAAAATCTGTTGCTCCCCGAACAGGTCTTGCAATTTCTCCGGTTGCGGAGTTTGAAAATCCTGTGACAATGTAATCGCTATTTGTCTCCTGAATTATTGAATTGCATTGATCATTACCGTTTCCTCCAATGTTTTTATTCCACTGTATAACACCGGTGTTGCTAACTTTAACGATCCAGAAATCCATAAGACTGTGGTTGCTTACCACATCGCCGTCATTAGATGTACTGCTTCCTCCAATAGCGTATCCTCCGTCTGATGTCTGGATTACAGAATATGCACGATCATCTCCCGTTCCTCCGTATGTTTTTTGCCATTGTATATTGCCGGATTCGTCTATTTTTAATAGCCAGAAATCGTATGAACCATGATTGGAGGTGATGTTGCCATCGTTAGAATCAGTGTATCCTGCTGCTACATAACCTCCATCAGAAGAAGAGATAATTTGTGTGCAAATTTCAGTGTTGCTTCCGCCGTAAGTTCTTTGCCATTCCACAGTTCCCGAAGCGCTGAGTTTTGTAATGAAAAAATCTGGGAATCCGTTGGGTGGATAAGTGTAGCCGGAAACAATGAATCCGTTAGTAGAAGAATTGATGATAGAAAGGGAACTTTCCGTACTGGAAGTACCAACAGATTTTTCCCAAAGTATATTTCCGGTATTGTCGAGTTTCACGATCCAGAAATCATGTCCGCCCAGATTTCCTGTTACGTTTCCGTTGTTTGAGCTGGATTGTCCTGTAACAGCGTATGTTCCGTCTGGACTCTGAATGATAGAATATGCCATATCATTTCCGGAACCTCCGTATGTTTTTTGCCATTGTAAATTTCCTGAAGCGTCAATTTTTACTACCCAGTAATCATAATCTCCCTGATTTAAAGAAATGTTTCCATCATTGGAAGAAGTATTCCCGGTTATGGCATATCCTCCGTCTGAGGTTGTAATGATGCTTCTTGCCTGATCGTCTCCGCTTCCTCCAAAAGTTTTCTGCCATTGCAGATTTCCTTTTTTGTCAAATTTTGTCACCCAAAAATCCTGATTTCCCTGATGACCTGTCACGTCGCCGTTCGATGAGGTGGTGCTTCCTGCTGCTATATGTCCTCCGTCTGCTGTTTTTACTGCTGAGTAGGCGAGTTCCGTGGCGGTTCCGCCAAACATATTTCTCAATTCTTTTAAAGGAAATATGGGAGTTCCGGACATTTGTGCATTCAAAAGGCAGTATTGACCCAAAAGAACCACTAAAGCAATAAGCTTATTTTTATTTTTCATGATTTTACTTCTGTTTATAGTCCTCTTACACAATACACATAAACAATATCTCCTATCACTAAGAAGGTATAAAGCGTATGGGTATTCGCTATCGTTGTGTTATTGTTTACTGATTTAAATGTAAAACCGGAAGATGTAAAATTTGAATTTCCGCTTGTTGTACCTCTCACACTCAGTGTATAAGTACCACCGTCTTTGATATTATTTAATGTAAACGCTCCTGCGCTGGCTGATGTATAGGCAAGATTACTTTTTGAAAAATCTATGATATTGCTGCTGCCGGCATTGTATGCAGATTTATTGGTTGATGAGCCGTCAACTTCCAGTTTAGATGTTGGAGAAATATTTCCTATTCCTACTTTGCCGTCATTGGTGATGATAAAATCATTGGTTTGTTGAGCGGCATTGGGTATTCCTGTAGAAGGATTGTCTTTTGCTGCATCCACATGGAATATTCCCGAAGGAGACTGAGTATTGATCCCTACTTGAGAATATAGGAAAATGCCTGAGAAACTAAATAAGAGAGTACAGATTTTAATCATAAGATTTTGAATTATTTTTTTTGCTTATGTTGTTATTTGTTTTTTATGAATTCGGCTTTTCTTCAGAGATATAAATTATTTAATAGCATGAAACACTTTGTAAAATTGCTTCAAAGAGATGGTGAGGAAACAGTCTTTTAAAAATTTGTGTAAACAAATAGTAATTTTTTATTGTAAATTTTTTTGAAAAAAATGATCATATACAATTATGATGCTAATCATATTTAATAATAATGCTTTTTTTGCAAATTTATAGTTTTTTTCTAATTATTAATTGAAGTTCTTCCCTGATATGTTAGTTTATAAGTTGCTAAAACATGATCAGCTTAAATCAAAAGATGAAAAAGGCAAAAGATATAATTTCTGAATTAGGAGATATTCTATGTTTTTCATTTTTATAAATAAGCTCTGCAAAGTTCTGCAGTCAGCCAATCTCCGAACTTCTTTGTATCTTTGGCGAAATCTTTTAATCTTTAAATCATTTAATTTTTTAATTATAAATTATGAAAACATACGCAGGAATTCCTGAAGAGAATGCTTCGTTGGAAAATTCAAAAGTAGTTTTGGTAACCGTTCCTTACGACGGAACCTCAACCTGGGGAAAAGGCGCAGACAAAGGTCCGGAATTGTTTCTGGATGCTTCTGAAAACATGGAGCTGTACGACATTGAAACAGGAACAGAGCCTTATCTTGAAGGAGTTTACATGGCGGGAGAAGTTTCTGAAAACTCAAGTCCTGAAGCCATGACTGAAGCGGTTTATCAGAAAACAAAAGAACTTTTGGCAACCGATAAATTGTTTACACTTTTCGGAGGGGAGCATTCTGTTTCTATCGGTTCGATTCGTGCAGTTGGAGAGAAGTTTGAAAATCTTACGGTTTTACAGTTAGATGCCCATACAGATCTTCGTCCGGAATTCCACGGTTCTACTTCTAATCATGCGTGTGCGGTTTTTGAAGCTAATCAGAAGCATAATTTGGTACAGGTGGGAATTCGCTCAATGGATGCTGAAGAAAATCAGTATTTACCGGAAGGAAGAGTGTTTTTTGCTCACGAAATTGCCAATAACGAAAACTGGATAAATGATGTTTTGGAAAAAGTTTCGGGTAACGTTTATATTACCATTGATTTAGATGCTTTTGATCCTTCCATTGCACCTTCTACAGGAACTCCGGAACCGGGTGGTTTACAATGGTATCCGACTTTGGAATTATTAAGAAAAGTTTTTGAAAAATGCAATGTTGTTGCTTTTGATATTGTTGAATTGATGGATTCTTCATATTCTAAACCAAGTGCTTTCTTAGCTGCAAAGTTGTATTATAAAATGTTGGCATATTATCACATCAACAGAGATTAAAATTCCGCAGGAAACGGATTTTTTCTTCGGATTTTTCTTTGGAAATTTGTGATGTAAAACAAATGAAAATGTCTGTACAAGATCAAATAGATTACCAGAGAATTGCGAAAGCGATAGACTATATCCGGAGCAATTTTAAACTTCAGCCTAATCTGGATGAGGTGGCGGAGAAAGTAAATCTGAGTCCGGCTCATTTTCAGAAAATATTTACAGATTGGGCAGGAACAAGTCCGAAAAAATTTTTGCAGTTCATCAGTCTGGAACACGCAAAAAGTTTATTGAAAGAAGAAAAAGCGACCTTATTTGATGTTGCATTAGAAACAGGACTTTCAAGTACAAGCAGACTGCACGATTTGTTTGTGAAAATTGAAGGAATGTCTCCTGCAGAATATAAAAACGGCGGAAAAAACCTGAAAATCAATTACAGTTTTTCCGAAAGTCCTTTTGGTGAAATCATTACGGCTTCTACCGAAAAAGGAGTCTGTTTCATGGCTTTCACCGAAAATAAAGAAAATGCATTGAGAGATTTAGTTAATAAATTTCCCAATGCATCTTTTTTTGAAAAACAGGATGAGTTTCAGCAAAATGCTTTGTCTATTTTTACAAAAGACTGGTCAGAACTGGGAGCGATAAAGCTTCATCTGAAAGGAACAGATTTTCAACTCAAGGTTTGGGAAAGTTTATTAACGATTCCTATGGGAAAACTGTCGACTTACGGAAATTTAGCCAGAGAAATCGGAACTCCAAAAGCTTCAAGAGCAGTAGGAACAGCAATTGGCAGTAATCCTGTTGCGTTTTTGATCCCGTGTCACAGAGTGATTCAGTCAACCGGAAAAATAGGAGGGTATATCTGGGGAAGCGACAGAAAACGGATGATGATTGGTTGGGAAAGTGTGAAAATTTATTCTGATAAGTTGATTTAGAAAAATATTTTATAGGTAATTAATTTTATTTTAATATGAATAATCTATTCGAAGATATACAAAATTTCCCCATCAATATTCTTCCGAAAGACGGAGTAACAGAATATTATGGAAAGATTTTTTCTGACGAAGAATGCGAAAAGTATTATCAGTATCTATTCAATCAAATTCCGTGGGAAAATGATGAGGCAGTGATTTTCGGAAAGCTTATTTATACCAAAAGAAAAGTTGCATGGTTTGGTGAAAAAGAATTTGAATATACGTATTCTAACCGCACGAAATATGCAAAACTCTGGACTCCGGAATTACTGGAACTAAAACAAAAATGCGAAAAAGTTTCGGGAGAAACCTATAATTCATGTCTCTTGAATTTATATCACGACGGAAGCGAAGGAATGGCATATCACAGCGATGGTGAAAAAGATCTGAAAAAACACGGAGCCATCGCATCGTTAACTTTCGGAGCTGCAAGAAAATTCTCCTTTAAACACAAAGTATCAAAAGAAAGAATCGATATTCTGCTAGAAAATGGAAGTTTACTGGTCATGAAAGGGACAACTCAGGAAAACTGGCTTCACCGATTGCCACCCACAACAAAAGTAAAAACTCCAAGAGTTAATCTGACTTTCAGAACGATTGAAGAATAAGCTACATTTGGTTTGAATAAACCCAAAAGGTTTGGAACTTATGCGCATAATCTGAAAATCGCTAATTTTACCTGATGAAAAAGATTTTTTTCCTTTTTGCGATAATGATTTCGGGTAGTGTATTCTCTCAACAGGCAACAATTTTCAAAATCAAAAAGTACAGAGTTGCTGAATTAAACGAAAAGATTCAGGAAACTTCAGGATTAAATATTTTCAACACAAAATTATACACCTTCAACGACAGCGGAAATACTCCAGAAATCTTTGAATTGGATCCCAAAACCGGTAAAATGGTCAGTAGTTTTAAAATTAATGCTGAAAATAAAGACTGGGAAGCTCTTACCAATGACGGGAAAAACCTCTACATTGGAGATTTTGGCAACAACGCAGGAACAAGAAAAGATCTGAAAATTTATCAGGTATCTTTTTCGGATAATGCTGTTCAGAACGATTCTATTAAGATTATTGCCTTTGAATATCCCGAACAAAACGATTTTTCCTCCAAAAATGGCTCAACTGATTTTGATGCGGAAGCCATGATTTATCTTAATGGTAAAATTCACCTCTTTACCAAAGAATGGTCTTCAAAAGCAACTTCTCATTATGTCATTGATCCCGAAACTTCAGGCAAGCAGAAAGCCATAAAACTTGAAGCTTTCAAAACCAATTTTTTGGTAACGGATGCTTCTTATTTTGATAAAAAGTTATATTTAATCGGCTATACAAAGAAAACCGAAGTTTTTCTGGAAATTTTTAATGAAACGAAGTCAGGAATTTTTTTTAATGAAAATCCTAAGCGATATTTTCTCGGCAGTGCTTTGTCAATTGGTCAGATTGAAGGAATTGCAGTGGACGAAAACGGAATCTATATTTCCGGAGAAAAATTCCGTTCCCCGCTCGGTGGCGAAAAGCAAAGTTTGTATTTTATTCCGAAAAATAAACTGAAATACTGATGGATGAGTATGAAGCTCCGTAGGAGCGAACTGTTAATTAAATTTTGCCACACTAATTTTGGGCATTAAACCGGACTTTCAAATTAATTTATGTTAAAATTGCCCGAAAACGATTATCTTTGTGGGAATTAATCAACAATCACCCATCATTCTTACTTCGTGGCAAACATTGTAGAAGAAATCAAACGACCCATCAATGAGGAAATGAAACTTTTCGAGGAGAAGTTTTACGAATCTATGCAGAGCAAAGTAGCTTTACTGGATAAAGTCACCCGTTTTATCGTTACGACAAAAGGGAAGCAGATGCGCCCGATGTTTGTGTTTCTCTGTGCTAAACTCATTGGTGATGTTAATGAGAAAACCTATCGCGGAGCTTCGATGATTGAGCTGATTCACACGGCAACCTTGGTACATGACGATGTGGTTGACGAAAGTTTTAAAAGGCGAAATTTCTTTTCTATCAATGCATTATGGAAAAATAAAATAGCCGTTTTAGTAGGGGATTTTCTGCTTTCAAAAGCGGTTTTACTGTCTACAGACCATAAAGATTACGATTTGCTTTCCGTGATTTCCAGAACAATCAGAGAAATGTCCGAAGGTGAACTGCTTCAGTTGGAAAAAGCCAGAAAACTGGATATTACAGAAGAGGTTTATTACGAAATTATCCGACAGAAAACAGCCACTTTAATTGCTGCATGCTGCGAAATAGGAGCATTATCAAACGGAGCAGATGAAAGTCTGGCAAAAAAAATGATGGATTTCGGAACTTTTACCGGAATGGCATTCCAGATCAAAGATGATCTTTTTGATTATCTGAGTTCAAATGTTATCGGAAAACCTGTCGGAATTGACATCAAAGAACAGAAAATGACTTTGCCATTGATTCATACTTTGAAAACTGCCAATGAAACCGACCGGAAATATTATTTTAATACGATAAAACGTTACAACAACGATCAGAAAAGAGTAAAAGAGCTGATTGCTTTTGTGAAAAGTTCCGGAGGTCTGGATTATGCTATTAAAGTAATGAAAGATTTTCAGCAGAAAGCAAAAAATATTCTCGACGAATTTCCTGATTCTGAACCTAAAAAATCATTGAATCTGATGTTGGATTATGTGATCGAAAGGAAATTTTAGATTAAATAATTTTCATTGTCACGATAATAACTGCTAAAACTATGCAAAATAAAGCAGTTAAAAATAAATAATCCGCAATAGTTTCAAATCTGTTTCTGAGCTTGTCTTTAGCTGTGCGTATAGACAGAAAAGAGAAAAAGCAGCTGAATGCAAAAAGTAAGCATGCAATTCCTGCAAATTCATCCAGATGAGTACTGTAGCTGACTTTTGATATTTTGAGTGACGTGATAATCACCAAAGAAAATCCTAAAAGATTGCTGGATGCATTCAGAATATGACCCGATTTCTTTTCCATGTTACAATTTTATTCTAAGATAATCACAAAAATTTTTATTATCAAATTTTTAAAAAATATTATTGAAAATTAAAATTAATTTAAAAAGTGTATATTAGCAAAATACTTCAAAATAAAAAATATTTAATATTTGGCTATGCAGACAACCTATATTGAAACTCAGCAAATTTCCTTTCAGGACTTTAAAAATCAGATACTTGAAGATTATAAATTAGGAAGGATTTCTCGTGAAATGTCCTATTTGGGAAGAAGAGAAGTGCTTACCGGAAAGGCTAAATTTGGTATTTTCGGGGATGGTAAAGAGCTTCCGCAGCTTGCGATGGCAAAAGTTTTCAGAGATGGAGACTTCCGTTCGGGATATTATAGAGATCAGACTTTTGCATTGGCTGTAAATGCGTTATCTGTTGAAAGTTTCTTTGCGCAGCTGTATGCAGATACAAGTGTGGAAAGAGAACCTGCTTCAGCAGGAAGACAGATGAACGGTCACTTTGCCACAAGAAGTTTAAATGAGGACGGAAGCTGGAAAGATCTAACGGCTCAAAAGAATATTTCATCAGATATTTCTCCTACTGCAGGGCAAATGCCAAGATTGTTAGGTTTAGCTCAGGCGTCAAAAATATATAAAACCGTAAAATTTGACGGTTCCGAGAAGTTTTCAAAAGACGGTAATGAGATTGCTTTCGGAACCATTGGTGATGCTTCTACCGCAGAAGGTCATTTCTGGGAAACACTCAATGCGGCATGTGCGCTTCAGGTTCCGATGATTGTTTCTATCTGGGATGATGGTTACGGAATTTCGGTTCCGACAATGAAGCAGAGAGCGAAAGCAGATATTTCTGAAATGTTAAGTGGTTTCCAGAGAAAAGAAGGTGAATTTCAGGGATGTGAAATTATTCAGGTAAAAGCTTGGGATTATCCGTCTTTATTGGATGCTTATGCAAAGGCAGAGCAGTTTGCAAGAGTAGAAAGTGTTCCGGTAGTAGTACACGTAATTGAAGTGACACAGCCTCAGGGTCACTCTACATCCGGTTCTCACGAAAGATATAAAAACGAAGAGCGATTAGCTTGGGAATCTCAGTTTGACGGATTATTGAAATTTAAAGAATGGATATTAAATTATTCCATCGAAATTGACGGCAAAGAAGAGGTTTTAGCAACTGCCGACGAATTGGATGCGATTGATGAGGAAGCTAAAAAAACAGTGAAAGCCGGGCAAAAGCAGGCTTGGGAAAGCTACCAGAAAACAATTACTGACTTAATGAGTTCAGTTTTGCCTTTAGTTGAAAATCTTAAAGGTCAGAATACTGAGATTGAAAATTATATCAATCAGTTTAATAAGTTGGTTTCAAAAGCTAAAAAAGACGTTTTCCATTTGGTGAGAACATCTTTACTGGCAACAAGAGGAGCAAATTCTGCGGAAAGAAACCAACTGATGCAGAAGTATAACGAGATTTTTGAAGTTGAAAAAGATAATTATTCGTCTCATTTATATTCTCAGTCTCAATGGAAAGCTGAAAATGTGAAAGAAATAAAACCTGTTTTCTCAGATCATTCTGAAACAGTGGATGGTAGAGTCGTTATCAGAAATAATTTTGATAAAATTTTCGAGAAATATCCAGAAACTTTGGTATTTGGTGAAGATGCCGGAAATATCGGTGATGTAAACCAGGGGCTGGAAGGAATGCAGGAAAAATATGGTGAAATCCGTGTTGCAGATACAGGAATCCGTGAAGCGACCATTCTAGGACAGGGAATCGGAATGGCAATGAGAGGTTTAAGACCAATCGCTGAAATCCAGTATCTTGATTATATTTTATACTGTTTACAGGGAATGAGCGATGATTTGGCAACCGTTCAGTACAGAACAAAAGGTGGTCAGAAAGCTCCTGTAATCATCAGAACAAGAGGACACAGATTAGAAGGTGTTTGGCATTCTGGTTCGCCAATGGCGGGAATTCTGAATCTTTCTAAAGGGATCTTGGTATTAGTTCCTAGAAACTTAACCAAAGCTGCCGGATTCTATAATACAATGCTTCAAAGTGATGATCCGGCTGTAATTGTAGAATGTCTGAATGGGTATAGATTAAAGGAAAAGCAGCCTGATAACTTGGGTGAATTCACTGTTCCGGTTGGAAAAATAGAAGTGACAAAAGAAGGAAATGATGTTACGTTGGTAACTTATGGTTCAACCTGGAGAATTGTAATGGAAGCAGCTGAACAATTACAGAAGTTGGGTATTTCTGCGGAAGTAATTGATGTTCAGTCATTAATTCCATTTGATTTAACACATGAAATAGCTGAATCTGTAAAGAAAACCAACAGACTGGTTGTCATTGATGAAGATGTGGAAGGCGGAACTTCAGCGTTTATTCTTCAGCAGATTTTAGAAAAACAAAAAGCGTTCAGATTCTTAGATTCTGATCCGTTAACGATTTCTGCAAACGACCACAGACCAGCTTATGCAAGTGACGGAGACTATTTCTCTAAACCTTCTGCAGATGATATGGTTGAGAAAATCTATGCGATGTTTAACGAAACAAATCCTCAAAAATATCCTGCGATATTTTAAGAAGAATTTAAAATAAAATTTAGAAACCGCTTTCTATTGAAAGCGGTTTTTATATTTTTGTTTTACATTAATCAAAAACAAGTTTTAATTGTAATATCATGAAAAACTTAAAATTAAACTAGCTAAAAACAAAAAATGATGAACAATAAAATTCGTTCTGTTTTATTTGCCTGTCTCGGATTACTTTTCGGGATGTCTGTGATGTTTGTCTACAATAATTTCTTTGCAGATGAAGACATCAAAAACAATAAAACAAATAAGATACAACATGATAAGCCATTTGAAAATAAGCAAACTAAAAGCTCGGGCGGTTCTAACCATAATATTGATGCTCTAACTGAAGAAAACACAGTTATTTCTTACGTAAAACAAAACCAGCATCTTCCCGATTATTACATTACCAAATCAAAAGCTAAACAACAGGGCTGGATTCCTTCTCAGGGAAATTTGTGCGAAGTTTTACCAGGGAAAGCGATTGGCGGAGATTATTTTGGAAATCGTGAAGGAAAACTTCCTAAAGGCGAAAAATATTTAGAGGCGGATGTAAACTACAACTGTGGAAACCGAAATGCAGACCGTATTGTTTTCACTGTAAACGGCGATGTTTATTTAACGAAAGATCATTATAGGAGTTTTGAAAAGAAATAGTAATAAATAGGGCATAAACGCTTAATTTTGCAAAAATAATTTGATTAATGAATACAGTATATATCGACTTTACAGAAATAGGAGATGATGAAGATTTTTATACCCAGCTTAAAGAGAAAATAAAACTTCCTGATTATTTCGGAGATAATTTGGATGCACTTGCTGATGTGATTACTGGCGAACTGGAAATGCCATTACATCTTGAATTTGTTAATATGAGCGTAGATCAGCTGGAAAATTTTGATGATTTTCTCACAACCCTGGAAGACCTGGAAGATGAAACGGAAGGCTTTTCTTTTTCTTATTATCTTGAGCAGTATGAAGATGAAGATGAAGATGAAGATGAAGATGAAGATGAAACCGAATAAAAAATCCCGCAAAACTTTGCGGGATTAATTGTATATACATTCTCACTATTTTCCTAAAACTTCCATTAAAGGCTGTCCTACATTTCCGCTTGGATTTTCAATTCTTAAAAACTGAGCAAGAGTAGGAGCAATATCTGTCATATAATGAGGCGCATTGCTTTCGCCATGTGAAATATTCCAACCCATAAAAATAAGCGGAATATGAGCGTCGTAGGAGTTCCAGACACTATGTGTAGTTCCTTTTTTGGCATAATTTGGAAGCATTCCGTCATGTGAAATAATCTGAATGTCACCGCTTCTCTGCCAATTGTAGCCGTTGATCACTCTTGATTTAATCGGTTCAGGAATTGGTGCAGAACCCACTTCTTTCAAATCTACCGCATATAAAACACGGGGATCTTTATTTAGATTTTCAATGATGCTTTTTTTGATTGCAGCTTCGTCAAGCTTTTTTTCTTTGATAAGTTCATGATTCAGATAAATCTGGTAATTATCAATTCCCAATATCAGTTTACTTGCTGCATACTTAGCTTCCAGCTCTGCTCCGAGGTTTTTTTCCAGCCCGTCATCAAAAAAGCCTGTCATCATTTTATTTTCTTTCATATAACCTTCAGCGTGAGCTCCACCATGATCAGCAGAAAGGAAAATGAGGTAATTTCCTTCTCCTACTTTTTTGTCGAGCAGTTTAAAGAAATTTGCCAGCTCAATATCAAGACGAAGATAAGTATCTTCCACTTCAATTGCATTAGGCCCAAACGAGTGTCCTACATAATCTGTAGAAGCAATATTAATGGCAAGAAAATCGGTCATTGAATCTTCTCCAAGCTGATAACCATCAATGGCGGCTTCCGCAAATCTTAACGTGTAGGAATTTCCAAAAGGAGTCGTCCTTAAAACGCCTTTATTTTCAGCATAATCTTTTGCCAGATTAGAATAGGGAAAAACAGGTTTTTCTGCCTTTCCAACAGGTCTTTCCCAAGGGACATCATCTCTTGTACTTTCTGTATATTGGTCAATGGGAAGAAGAGTATTCCATCCGTTGGCAACAAGCTTTTCTGCTATTTTTTTGTCATTAAATTTGTTTACCCAATCCGGGAGACTGTTCATATAATACGAACTTGTCACAAAATTTCCGGTATTTTCATCAAACCAGAAAGCTCCTGTAGGATTGTGTCCTGCCGGTAAAATTGAAGCTCGGTCCTTCAGGGAAACGCCTACTACTTTAGATTGGAAATTGCTTGCTATTCTCAATTGATCGGTAATGGTGGTGCTCCAGAGATTTTTTGGAGAATGCCCGCCAACCTTTTGGCTGTTGGTTCCCACTCCTTTTACATAAGCATCTTCGGTACAGTAGACATTTTTGCCTGTTTGTTTGTCCGTCCAGTCATTTCCCGCAATTCCATGAATTGAAGGCACAGAACCGGTATAGATAGAAGTGTGGCCAATTGCTGTAACCGTCGGAACGTAAGGAATCATTACATTGTTGAAGGAAAAACCTTTATTAAGAAGCCTTTTGAAGCCGTCATTTCCGTATTTATCATAATATCTGTACAAATAGTCCCATCGCATTTGGTCGATAACGAGACCCACAACCAGTTTCGGTCTTTCTACCTGTGGTTTTTTATTTTTCTGAGCACTGACATTCGCTGCTGATAAAAATATTACCGCAGCAATGGTAATTTTCCTTAACATTAAAATAACTTTTGAGACCACAAATGTAAAGGTTTTGAAATTTTTATGGGTGAAATTTTGGTTAAATTAAATTCATATACACAAGAAAATAGTTTTAATGGTGAGATTGAATATATTTGCATTCCAATATAATTCAAAAAAAATGTTTTCAAAAATAGTTGTACACAGAGTAGGAAATAAAATTAACGGAGAGTCTCTTATTCTTTCGCAGGAAGAGCTTCAGCTGGATGAAGGAACGACAGAAATGCTTGAGAATTATTTTTTAGGTTCATTCAAAACAGAAGAAACGTATCAGTTTTACAGCGATACCTATCTGGTTAATAATCCTGTTTTCAGTTCGGTTTCTGAAATTTTTGAAGATAAGTCTAAGTTTTTGTGGGAATCTGAGAACATCGCCAAACATCTTTTTGATGCCGCAGAAAATCCAAGAGTTCAGGGTGGTGAGCTGTTTATCGTTTTTTTTGAAGATGAAAGAGAGGGAACCGAAAAAGTAGACAAAATAGGAATCTTTAAAACTGAAAAAAGAGAATCTTTCCTGAAAATCTTTCCTCAGAACGAATCTTTTGAAATCGAAAAAGATCAGGGGATCAGTCTTTCTAAAATTGATAAAGCAGCCTTAATTTACAACAACAATAAAGAAAGTGGCTATGTACTTTCGGTAGTTGATAATCATAAAAACGGTGATATGTATTATTGGTTTGAAGATTTTCTAAAGGTAAAACAACGTGACGACGAATATTTTCATACACAGGAAGCCTTGATGGTATATAAAGATTATATTACCAAACAGCTTCCGCAGGAATTTGAAGTTTCTAAAGCGGATCAGGCAGATTTTCTGAATAAATCTATTCAATTCTTTAAGGAAAAAGAAGAATTTAAGCTGGATGATTTTACAAGTGAAGTTTTGGGTGACGAGCATGTCATCGAAAGTTTTAATAATTTTAAAACAGATTACGAACAGGATATGCAGATCAATATTGCCGAAGAATTTCCGATCAGTGAAGCTGCTGTAAAAAAAACACAGAGACACTTTAAAAGTATTATTAAATTAGATAAAAATTTTCATATTTACATTCACGGCGACCGAAAGATGATTGAACAGGGACAGGACGAGAAAGGAAAGTATTATATGCTTTATTTTGAGAAGGAGGTTTAAAATATAACCATAAAAACTAAAAATTTACCATGAATAACAAACATAGATTTGTATGGATAAGTTCGATGCTGATTTCGATTGTAGGCATCATAAGTGCTTTGATAAATATTTATTCAGATAATTCAGATTTGGTAAGCTTTGCAAAATCTACCGTAGGTAAAATCTTACTGCCAGTACTGTACTTTGCTACGCTACATCTTAATTTTACCGACAAATTTGAACATTATGAAATTTGGAATCTTCTGTTTTATATTCTATTATTTGCCGGAAGTCTGCAATTTAGAAAATCAAAAGGCAGAGAATCCCGACTGCTTGGTTTTGTAATTTCGGTAATTTTTATACATGCAATTTTTGCAGTTTTTCAAAGTTTGCTGTACAAATTCTTTATTATGGATTGGAAATCGGCTTCTTCATGGACTATTTTTTATTCCGTTTATGGGTTTTTGGTTTTGCTGATTATAATAGGATTGAGTTACTATACTCTAAAATTAATAAAGTCGCAGAAAGAAATTGATATTACCGTTACTGAAACAAAGACGATCATAACCGATACCGGAAAATGGCAGCGTTTTGTTCACTGGATTATAGATCTTCTAATCATAGCCTTAATCATCATACCTATAATCATAAATGCAGGATACTGGATTTCAAAAAATAATTTGCTGACAGAAGGTTCTGGTGTTGAATTTTTTTTCAGGAGTAGATGGTCTTTATATCTCATTATTTTAATAGCTTTCTTTATCTATTTTCCGGTATCGGAAATTCTTTTCGGAGCCACTCCAGGAAAATTTTTAACTGAATCCAGAGTGGTAAATTCCAAAGCCAAAAGTCCTGATTCTTCCACAATTTTTTTAAGAACCCTTTGCAGGAATATACCTTTTAATGCATTTTCATTTTTAGGGAAAAGAGGATGGCATGATTCGCTTTCAGAAACATACGTCGTGAAAGAGAAAACGACAGAATTTAAAGCAAACAAATTATTTTTGATTCTTCCTTTAGTTATTATCTACCTTTTTGCAATGTACTTCGGCAAAAAATATTATCAGAAGTATCAGTCAAAAATTGATTACCAGAACATAATGGATGAAAAAGTAAAATATCTTGAATCCGAAATTAAAAACCCGAATACCAACCAAATTTTTGTAATAAAAGCGAAGGATTATTATGGTAATATAAAGAACTACGGTTTCAAAGTTGAAACAATTGAAGGAAATATAATTACCGTAAAAAGGCTTACGGCTGAATTTTTCTCAGAAACATCTTACGATCAGGCAAGATATTATTATAATCAGCAAAAAGATACAGCGCAGATTTTCACCATTAATAAACAGGAACTTGTGAAAAATTTTCCTAAAAATAGAGAAGAGCTTTATGAGTCTTTAAAAACAATGGATTTTTTTAATTCAGGAATTCAATATCAAATAACAGATGTGTATGATTTAAGTAGACCCAATATAACTGTTCAGATTTCTACATCAATGAGCGATTCAGGAAATAAAAATGGTTTGGCTTACTTCAAAAATTCAGGTGCATCGGCAACAGTACTTAGTATTAAAAATATTAAAAATGATATTAAATGGATAACAACTTTTCCTTTTAGGATCAATTCCGGAATCAATGCTGCGGTTGTATTTGATGTAAATAATTACGATTCTCAAAAGGAAAATACTGCGGAAATAGAAGTGCTGGATTCTTTACAGAAGAAACATACTTATCTTTTAACAGCATCCGGTTCGGGAAGCTATATAAAGAAAATCAGATAAATAAAAATCTGGTTCAACAATATCATGTAATCAACATCGTTTACAAAAGAGGATCGTTTTTATTTAATAAATCTTAAAAATTTTCAATTTGAAACCAACCATTTCCATCATCGTCGCTATATTCAACAGAAAAGATGAGCTTTTTGAGCTGCTGAATTCTCTAATCTCACAAACGGATAAAGATTTTGAAATTATTATCGTGGATGATGGTTCATTAATTGATCTGAAACCTACAATTAAAAATTTTGAAGAGTTTTTAAACATTAAATATTTCAGAAAAGATAACTCAGGACCCGGTTTATCAAGAAATTACGGTGCTAAAAGAGCTTCCAGCGAATGGCTTGTGTTTGTAGACAGTGACGTGATTGTAGACAAAGACTATATTGAAAATATTAAAAAAAATATAGAAAATATTCCATGTGATGCTTTTGGAGGAGCAGATAAAGCACATAAAGGTTTCAATCTGATTCAGAAAGCCATTTCATATTCTATGACTTCGGTTTTTACCACAGGGGGGATTAGGGGAAGTAAAAAATCCGTGTCCAGATTTCAGCCGAGAAGCTTTAATATGGGGGTTAAAAAAGAAGTTTTTGAAAAAGTAGGAGGTTTCTCAGAAATGAGAATAGGAGAGGATCCCGATCTGTCAATGACACTTTGGGAAAATGGCTTTACTACTGCATTTTTTGATGATATTGCAGTATACCATAAAAGAAGAGTAGATTTTGGAAGATTTTCAAAGCAGGTATATCAGTTTGGCTGTGCAAGACCCATTCTTAATCAGCGTCATCCGGATTATGTAAAGATTTCTTTTGCTTTTCCAAGTCTTTTTCTGTTAGGATACATTTTAGGATTTATTGAATATTTTGTTTTTAAAAAAGGAATCATACTGGCATTTTATGGTTTTTATACGTTCGTGATCTGTATTCATGCTATGATGGTTACCAGAAATATTGCCATCGGAGCAATGGCGGTAATGTCTACTTATGTTCAGATGTTTTCTTACGGATATGGATTTTTAAAATCCTGGATTTTATTGAATATTTTCAGAAAGAAACCCGAAGACGCTTTTCCTACCCATTTTCATAAGGATTAGATAGATTTGTCATTGAACTAAAATAAAAAGCTCATTCTAAAAAACAATAAAAGCTGCCTTTAAGACAGCTTTTATCAACAAATAATTAGAATATGGATGATGTTTCATGGTTGAGAACGCCTGTTTTCAGCATGCATTCTTTCATTTTTTCATAAGTGCGGTGTATGTCGTGATCCAAACCTATAGAGAATCGGATGAGTCCGTCAGAGATTCCCATCGCCTCTCTTTCTTCTTCAGGAATTTCAGAAGAAGTAGAACTTCCGGAACAGGAGAATAATGTTTTATAAAATCCTAAGCTTACCGCCAGATACCCCAGGTTTTCTTTCTGCATCAGCTCCATCAGCTCATTGGCTTTATCGGTAGTTCCTGCATCCAAAGTTAAAAGTCCTCCAAAACCGTATTCTTCATGCATCATACTTTTCATCAGGTCATGGTTTTTATGGGATTTTAAGCCCGGATATGAAACCTTCAGACCATCTTCTTCAAATTTTTGAGCAAGATATAAAGCATTATGGCTGTGCTGCTTCATTCTAATATGAAGTGTTCTCAGGTTTTTAAGAATACTTGCCGAGCGAAAGCTGTCCATGGTTGGTCCCAAAAGCATACAGGCTCCGTTGTTTACATTTTTTGTGTCGTCTATAAACTGCTGGCTTCCACAATAAACACCGCCTACAGTATCGCTGCTTCCGTTGATGAATTTCGTTAAAGAATGAATAACAATATCTGCTCCCAAAAGAGTAGGAGAAATAGAAAGCGGTGAAAAAGTATTGTCAACAATCAGTTTAAGATTATGCTTTTTACAGATTTCCGAAAGCTTTCTAAGGTCTGCCACTTCAAGAAGCGGGTTGCTTACACTTTCGCAGTAGATTATTTTGGTATTAGGCTGAATTGCATTTTCGATAGACTCAAAATTCCCGATGTCAACAAAGCTGGTTTCTATCTGGAAAGGAGGAAGAAAATTTTTCATAAAAGCATATGTTCCTCCGTAAATCGTTCTGCTGGAAATAATGTGATCTCCGCTTTTGCAGATCTGCATCAGTACAGAAGTAATGGCTCCCATTCCCGAAGCAGTAACATTGGCTGCTTCCGTATTTTCCATTTTTGCCAAAGCTTGTGCAAGATAAAGATTCATCGGGGATGAATGGCGGGAATAAAGATAGCATCCTTCTGCATTACCTTCAAATGTATCAAACATGGTTTTTGCTGAAAGAAAAGTATAAGTAGAGCTGTCTGAAATAGACGGATTTACTCCTCCAAATTCACCAAAATACTGAAGATCCTGAATTTCGTTGGCTGCATTAAATTGATCCATATTTTTTTGTTTAAAAATGGCTCATTTCAATCTTTTAAACAATCATTTTTAAAATATTCAGAAAATAAATCTGATAATTTTGTTTTTGGTAGAAATAAAGTTTATTATATTTGAATAATTATTCAACACATAAAATTTTTTTCTATGAATTTTGATGAAACTGATAAAAAATTGCTTCAGTTTTTGCAAAAAGATGGTAAACAGACTACTAAAGAACTCTCCCATAAGCTTAATCTTTCGGTGACAGCGGTTTATGAACGCATCAAAAAACTGGAAAATTCCGGTGTGATTTCTAAATATGTTGCTTTGGTAGACAAGACTAAAATTGACCGCAAATTTCTGGTTCTTTGTCATGTAAGGCTTACTCAGCATAAAAAAGATTTTGTAATGCAGTTTGAGCGTGAAATAATGGATCTTCCTGAAGTTACTGAATGTTTTCATGTAAGCGGAGATTATGATTACATTCTTAAAATTTGTGTAAAAAATATGGAAGATTACCGCAATTTTATGCTTACAAAACTGACTGCATTGCAGCATATTGCCAGTACACACAGTGCATTCACAATTTCTGAGGTGAAAAATACGACTGAGATTGTGGTGTAATCATGATATATTTTTTTTAAAAACACAATAGATATTGTCCAGATTAGGAAAGTAAGAAAAAGAAAGTCAGAATTCAGAATCATTTAGAAATTCAAACAATAAAAAACTCCCAGAAAATTCTGAGAGTTATATTGATAGAGTTTTAGTAGATTACTTTCCAAACATTCCGCCCATTCCCGGCATATTTGGCATTTTGCTCATCATCTGCATCATCTGTTTGCCTTGCGGTCCCTGCATCATTTTCATCATTTTCCCCATTTGGTCAAACTGTTTCATGAGCTGGTTTACATCTTCAATTTTTCTTCCTGCACCTTTGGCAATCCTGTTTTTTCTTTGAGTATTGATAATGGAAGGCTTTCTTCTTTCTTCAGGAGTCATAGAATAGATGATCGCTTCAATATGCTTAAAGGCATCATCGCTGATCTCAACATCTTTGATGGCTTTTCCAACTCCAGGAATCATTCCCATCAAATCTTTCATATTACCCATTTTCTTGATCTGATTGATTTGTTTTAAGAAATCATCAAAACCAAACTCGTTTTTAGCAATTTTTTTGTGAAGTTTTTTGGCTTCTTCTTCATCGAACTGTTCCTGAGCTCTTTCTACTAAGGAAACAACGTCTCCCATTCCCAGAATTCTGTCTGCCATCCTTTCCGGGTAGAAAAGATCTAAAGCTTCCATTTTTTCCCCTGTGGAAATGAATTTAATAGGCTTTTCAACTACAGAACGAATCGTTAAAGCAGCTCCGCCTCGCGTATCGCCGTCTAATTTCGTTAAAACAACCCCGTCAAAATTTAAAGTATCGTTAAAGGCTTTTGCCGTATTTACCGCATCCTGACCTGTCATTGAATCGACTACAAAAAGCGTTTCGTTGGGTCTGATAGTGGTGTGGACGGTTTTAATTTCGTTCATCATCTGCTCATCAATTGCCAAACGACCTGCTGTATCGACGATTACAATATCGTGACCGTTAGATTTAGCAAAATTAATTGCGTTTTGCGAAATTACTGAAGGATCCATATTGCCTTCTTCAGTGTAAACAGGAACTCCCGTCTGTCCACCCAAAACTTTCAGCTGATCAATTGCTGCAGGACGGTATACATCACACGCAACCAATAAAGGTTTTTTATTTCTTTTCGTTTTAAGATAATTGGCAAGCTTTCCTGAAAACGTAGTTTTACCCGAACCCTGAAGACCTGCAATAAGAATTACAGACGGTTTTCCTGAAAGATTGATTCCTTCCTGAGAACCTCCCATTAAATCTACCAACTCGTCATGTACGATTTTTGTCATCAACTGTCCCGGAGTAAGCGAAGTGAGAACGTTTTGTCCTAAAGCTTTATCCTGAACTCTTTTGGTAAGATCTTTTGCTACTTTATAATTAACATCGGCATCTACCAATGCTCTGCGGATTTCTTTTACGGTTTCCGCCACGTTGATTTCCGTAATCTTTCCTCGTCCGGAAATATTATGAAGCGCCTTGTCTAATTTATCCTGTAAACTATTAAACATATTAATTGTAAATTATAGTTGGCAAAAATAAGGAATTTTTAATTAAATGAATAGGATATACCCGCACATTTCTTTTGATTACCGATTATAATTTTATTTTTGCAGAATGAATTTTTCGGCGGCTTTTATTATAATATTCCTAATTATAGTACTGAATATCCTTATATATATGGTATTTAAAAAATTTCTGTACAAAAAATCTGACGCGGCAATGAGATTTTTAGTGATCAATATTGCAAAAGATATTTTATGGCTGGGATTTTCATTGTTTATCATTGATAAAACGAAAGCGAATTTTCTGTTTCTTGTGATTTGTTTTCTGGTAAGTTCTTTCTTTATATATTACCTGGTAATAAGGGCTATTAACAAATCCTGATTTTTTTGATGATAAAAATCAATTTTTAATATTGGTAAAGTTTAATAAAAACGATATATTTGCACACGATTAAAAAAGAGATATGAACAGAAAAATTTCTTCCCTATTTTTCGCATTTTTATTTGTGTTTTTCAGTGGTTTTGCTGCTGCTCAGCACGAATCTGAGGGCGAAAAACTAGCTGAAAAGGTAGAGCATGCAGAAGGAGACAAGCCTTTCAATGCTACAAAAATGATCATGGAACACATCGGTGATTCAAACGAATGGCATTTATGGACTACTAAAGATGATAAGGGAGAAGAAGATCATTTTTCTATTCCGCTTCCTGTGATTATCAAAGACAGTGAAGGTTTGCATACTTTTTTATCTAAGGATATTGCTCACGGACACGAACACGACGGTTATACTTTAGAGCACGGAAATGTAGTTTCTACCAAAGGATTGAAAAAAGCAACATTATTTGCAACAATCAGCGGGAAAAATAATCCAAATGAGGTTTTCTATGATTTTTCAATTACTAAAAACGTAGCTTCTATGTTACTTTCAGTAATTTTCATGGCGGTTATCTTTATCGGAATGGCGAGAAATTATAAAAAATCACAACTTCCGAAAGGTGCAGGTAAATTGATGGAGCCTGTAATTGTATTTATCAGAGATGAAGTGGCTATCCCAAATATCGGATCAGTAAAATATAAAAGATATATGCCTTATTTATTAACAGCATTTTTCTTTATCTGGTTCAATAACCTATTCGGTCTGATTCCTTTCTTTCCGTTTGGAGCAAATCTTACAGGGAATATCGCAATCACCGCTGTTTTGGCAATCATTACTTTATTGATAACATTATTCAGTGCTAATAAAGATTACTGGAAACATATATTCATGCCGCCGGTTCCTTTATTGTTGTATCCAATTATGGTTCCTATTGAGATTATCGGTATTTTTACGAAGCCTTTTGCTTTGATGATGCGACTTTTCGCCAACGTAACGGCGGGACACATCATGATTTTAGCAATTATCTCATTGATTTTCATCTTTAAATCCCCATTGTTAGGATTTGCATCTGTACCTTTGGCGCTATTCGTTTCAGTATTGGAATTGTTAGTTGCTGCTTTACAGGCTTACATTTTTACAGTACTTTCTGCGTTATTTATCGGAATTGCTGTGGCAGAGCACGCTCATGAAGAACATGCTCACTAATTAGAAAAAAAGAAAATAATTTTAACTAAATAATTTATTTATTATGGACATTTCAACTGGAACAGGATTAATTTACGTAGGTATCGGTTTAGCTGTACTTGGAGTAGGTATGGGTATCGGTAAAATCGGTGGTCACGCTATGGATGCTATCGCTAGACAACCTGAGCAGGCTGGTAAGATCCAGGGAGCAATGCTTATTGCTGCTGGTCTTATTGAAGGTGCTGGTCTTATTGCGATTATCTTTGGTGCTTTCATCAAGTAATTATCCTTCAAAAAACATTCTTAGCAGTAAAGCGGTTGGCTGCTGCTAAGAATGTTTAAAAGAAATCCATAAAATAATATTAAAAAAAGAATTTACAGATATGGGAATTATTGAACCTGGAATTGGACTTTTGTTTTGGATGACGCTTACCTTTGTTATCCTGTTGTTTCTTTTGGCTAAATTTGCATGGAAGCCAATTGTAAATGCAGTAAATGACAGAGAAACTTCTATCGTTGATGCATTGAATCAGGCTAAATTGGCTAAAAAAGAAATGGAAGATCTTAAGTCTGACAATGAAAGAATCATGCGTGAGGCTAAGATCGAAAGAGATGCTATCCTTAAAGAGGCAAGAGAAATTAAAGACAGAATTGTAGGAGAAGCTAAAGATATCGCAAAAGTAGAGGCTGATAAATTAATTGAAGCTGCAAAACAAACTATTGAAGCAGAGAAAAATTCTGCTATGGCAGATATCAAAACTCAAATTGGTGCTTTGTCCGTAAATATTGCAGAATCTATTTTGAAGCAAAAGCTTGAAAATAATGAAGCTCAAAATGAATTAGTTCAAAATTATTTAAACAAATCAAACCTTAACTAATAATGCTTACATCTAAAGTAGCTAAAAGATACGCACAAGGTTTACTTGATTTTACCAACGAATCAGGTCAAACGGCTACTGTATTTTCTGATATGAAAGATGTAGTAAAGCTGATGAACGAATCTCCGGATTTGAACAAATTCTTTCTTACACCTTACATAGATTCTAAGAAAAAAGTAGAAGTAGCAAAAGAAATTTTCAAAAGTCTTTCAGTTTCGTCACAAAACCTGATTACTTTGGTAATCAGACAGGGACGTGAAAGCCATCTGAAAAATATTGCACAGCAGTTTATCAACAAAGTTGAGGATATCAACGGAGTGCAGAGAGTAACACTTACTACTGCAACAGAATTATCTCAATCAAATATTGAACAGATTTTGAAATCTACCAATCTTGTGAATACAAGTGCTAATTTTGACCTTAATGTAATTGTAAAACCTGAAATTTTAGGGGGCTATATATTAAGAGTAGGAGATCAGCAGGTAGACGCATCTGTAAAATCAAAATTGAACAAGATTAAAAAAGACTTTCAGTTAAATTAAGAAAAAAACCATACAATGGCAGAAATAAATCCGGCAGAAGTATCTGCGATCTTAAAACAGCAATTGGCCAATTTCGATACTCAATCAAATGTTGAGGAAGTAGGTACAGTTCTTACCATCGGTGATGGTATTGCTCGTGTTTACGGGTTAGAACACGTACAATACGGAGAATTGGTAAAATTTTCAAGTGATGTAGAAGGTATCGTACTAAACCTTGAAGAAGACAACGTAGGTGTTGCTCTTTTAGGAGAAAGTAAATCTGTAAAAGAAGGTGATACCGTAAGAAGAACAAACAGAATTTCTTCTATCAAAGTAGGAGAAGGGATGTTGGGTAGAGTAGTAGATACTCTTGGTAACCCTATCGACGGTAAAGGTCCTATCACCGGAGAATTATATGAAATGCCATTGGAAAGAAAAGCTCCCGGAGTTATTTACAGACAGCCGGTAACAGAGCCTTTACAGTCAGGTATCGTAGCAATTGATTCTATGATTCCTGTAGGAAGAGGGCAAAGAGAGCTTATCATTGGTGACAGACAGACTGGTAAAACTACAGTTGCTATTGATACTATTATCAACCAGAAAGAATTTTATGACGCTGGTCAGCCAGTATATTGTATCTATGTAGCAATCGGTCAGAAAGCTTCTACAGTTGCACAGATTGTAAAAACTTTATCTGATAAAGGTGCTTTAGCTTATACTGTAATCGTTGCAGCAAACGCTTCAGATCCAGTTCCAATGCAGGTATATTCTGCAATGGCAGGAGCATCTATCGGAGAATATTTCAGAGATACTGGAAGACCTGCTCTAATTGTTTATGATGATTTATCTAAACAGGCAGTTGCTTACCGTGAGCTTTCTCTACTTTTAAGAAGACCACCAGGTCGTGAGGCTTATCCTGGAGATGTTTTCTATCTTCACTCAAGATTGTTGGAAAGAGCTGCGAAAGTAATCGCTGATGATAATATTGCAAGACAGATGAACGATTTACCTGAATCTTTAAGACCAATCGTAAAAGGTGGTGGTTCATTAACAGCACTTCCTATTATCGAAACCCAAGCTGGTGACGTTTCTGCGTATATTCCAACTAACGTAATCTCTATTACAGACGGACAGATCTTCTTAGAGTCAGATCTATTCAACTCAGGGGTTCGTCCTGCAATCAACGTAGGGATCTCTGTATCCAGAGTAGGTGGTAATGCTCAGATCAAATCAATGAAAAAGGTTTCTGGTACGCTTAAATTAGATCAGGCTCAATATAAGGAATTAGAAGCATTTGCTAAATTTGGTTCAGATCTTGACGCCTCTACTTTAGCAGTAATTTCTAAAGGTGAAAGAAACGTGGAATTACTTAAACAACCAGTAAACTCTCCGCTTCCTGTAGACAGCCAGGTAGCAATGATTTACGCAGGAACAGAAAACTTAATGAGAAATGTTCCTATCAGAAAAGTAAAAGAATTCCAGCACGAATACATTGAATTCCTAAGATCTAAGCATCCGGATACTATGGCTGCTATCAAAGCAGGTAAAATAGACAATGATATTACTGGTGTCCTTAAGCAGGCTGCTCAGGATATAGCATCTAAATATAACTAAAAATTAGTTGATGGTTTTTGGTTGGTAGTTGATAGAATTTTCTAAAACTAGCAACCAACAACCTACAACCAACAGCTAACCCAAATATGGCAAACTTAAAAGAAATACGAGGAAGAATCAGCTCAATTTCATCTACGATGCAAATTACCCGTGCTATGAAAATGGTTTCTGCTGCGAAACTTAAAAAAGCTCAGGATGCTATCGTAATGTTGAGACCTTATTCTGAAAAACTTCAGGAGATTATCCAGAATGTAAATTCTAGTTCAGATCCGGATCAGGTTTCTGTTTATGCTCAGAAAAGAGAAGTAAAAAGGGTGCTTTTTATTGCTGTAACTTCGAATAGAGGTTTGGCAGGTGCTTTCAATTCATCTGTTGTAAAAGAGCTAAATAATCAGTTTCAGAATAATTCTCAGTATGATGTTGAAGTTCTTACAATTGGTAAAAAAGTTTACGATGCGGTAAGAAAGAGCCGTTCTGTTTTTTCCAATGAAA
Organism: Chryseobacterium binzhouense; assembly: GCF_007474545.1. Taxonomy (GTDB): domain Bacteria; phylum Bacteroidota; class Bacteroidia; order Flavobacteriales; family Weeksellaceae; genus Chryseobacterium; species Chryseobacterium binzhouense. The sequence continues at coordinate 126,224 of NZ_VKOG01000003.1, read as the reverse complement.
GTTCTGTTTTTGATAATTTAAGTTTTGATAGAGTTTCTAACATTACAGAAGGGGTAATGTCTAGCTTTAGAGAAGGAAAGTTTGATGAAGTTTATTTAATTTATAATAAATTCATCAATGCTGCTACTCAGGAAGTAATTACAGAACAGCTTCTTCCAATTTCTATGGCTGAAACAGAAGAAAATCATGTTGAAACAGATTATATCTTTGAGCCAAACAGAAATGAAATTCTTGATAACCTCATTCCAAAATCTATTAAAACTCAGGTTTTCAAGGCAGTACTTGATTCAGTAGCATCTGAGCATGGGGCGAGAATGACAGCAATGCATAAAGCAACAGATAATGCACAGGCTCTGAAAAATGACCTGGTAATTTTCTATAATAAAGCAAGACAGGCAGCAATTACTAACGAAATTTTAGAAATTGTTTCAGGGGCAGAAGCACTGAAAAATTCTTAATAAAATTTTCACAAAATAATAAGCACCGATGTTTTCGGTGCTTTTTTTGCTATTATTATTTTGTATATCTTTGTAAATAAATTATAATTTTCTAAATGGATTCGGACATAGTCAGGCTTTTGCTAGCCTTGTTTCTTGTATTACTTAATGGCTTTTTTGTGGCCGCAGAATTCTCAATTGTTAAAGTTCGTTACTCACAGATTCAGCTGAAAGCAGCAGAAGGTAATTCTATGGCTAAGCAGGCTGAATTTATCATCAAACGTCTTGACGAATATCTGTCTGCAACCCAGCTCGGGATTACGCTAGCTTCTCTTGCATTGGGTTGGGTAGGTGAAAGTGCAATGCACCATATGATTGATAATTTGCTCCATTCAATGGATGTCAGTTTTTCCGAATCTACCGTTACAACAATATCGCTGGTTATCAGCTTCTTGATTATTACGGTTATGCATATTGTTTTTGGTGAATTGATTCCCAAATCTATTGCAATCAGAAAGGCAGAAGCTACAACTATGGCAACAGCTGTTCCTCTAAGAGTTTTTTATACGATTTTTAAACCATTTATATGGTTGATGAATCTCATGTCAAACGGAGTTTTAAGGCTGATGAAAATTCACCCGGCTTCAGAACAGGAAATTCACTCTACGGAAGAATTGCAGCTTTTGGTAAAACAAAGTGCCGATTCCGGTGAAATAGAAGAGGAAAACTATGAAATTATCAAAAATGCTTTTGATTTTACAGATCATTCAGCTAAACAAATCATGGTTCCACGGCAGAATATTACTTCAATCAACTTCTCAGATGATCTTAATGATATCATTAATAAAATCATGGAGAGCGGTTACTCCCGAATTCCGGTATACGAAAATTCAATTGATAATGTAATTGGAGTTTTTTATACCAAAGAAATTATCAGAGAATTTGTTAAAAGAAAAGGGAATCTTAGCCATGATGATTTAAGAGAATTAATGCGTGAATCTTTCTTTGTGGTAGGAAGCAAGAAAATTTCAGATTTGCTCAAAATTTTCCAGCAGAAAAAACAGCATTTAGCCATCGTAATTGATGAGTTTGGAGGAACTGAAGGAATTATCACACTGGAAGATATTTTAGAAGAACTGGTGGGTGAAATTCAGGACGAAGAAGATGATGAAGAAAAACTGGTAGATAAAATTGGTGAAAATCTTTTTTGGGTAAAAGCTACACAGCCTTTAGATGAGATCAACGAGTCTTTACCTAGAAAACTCCCGATTGCGGAAGAGTATAATACTTTGGCAGGATTTATTTTACATAAGCTGGAAGAAATTCCTGAAGAAAACCAGGAGTTTGATCTGGAAGGTTACCATTTTAAAATACTTAAGATGAATAATAAAAGTGTTGAAATGGTTGAGCTTGAATATATTGAGCCGAATGTCTTAGATGAATTAATTGACAAAATAGAAGTTTAATAAAAATTAAAAATGCTTTTTAATAATTCAGTAAAAAATTATGAAAGTCCAAAACGGCAGTATGAAGAAGAAGTGTTGGTTTTGGATGAGACAGATGAAGTATACAAATTAGTGCTTCATAATGATGATATTCACACATTTGACGAAGTTATTGAGGCTCTTATTCAGATTTGCAAACATGAGCCGATGCAGGCTGAGCAGTGTACAATGCTGGTTCATTACAAAGGCAAATGTACAGTAAAAACTGGCTCTATAGATTTACTGAAGCCAATGCATGATAAACTCATTTCCCGAAGTTTAACAAGCGAAATAGTATAAGACCGGCAAAATTGCCGGTTTTTTTGATATTTACTTTAAATTAAATCTTTACTGTTTAAAAAACATACCTTAATTCCCATTTTTAGCTTTTAAATAAAATACTATATTTGTAAATTAAAAACAGACTAGAAAAATGCTTGTAATAGGAATTGCCGGTGGAACGGGATCCGGCAAAACTACCGTTGTTGATAAAATTATACAACAGCTTGATATTGAAGGAATGAACATCCTTTCCCAGGATAATTATTATCATGATAATCATAATCTGACTTTGGCAGAAAGAGAAGCTCTTAATTATGATCATCCTAAATCAATAGATTTTGACTTGCTGATCAAGCATGTAAAAGCCTTAAAGAACAATCAGCCTATTGAGCAGCCTATCTACAGTTTTGTAACTCATTCAAGAACAGGAGATCATGTAACTGTAGAACCTAAAAATGTCTTGGTAGTTGAAGGAATCTTAGTTTTAACCAACAAAGAACTTCTTAAAGAATTTGATCTGAAGGTATTTGTACATGCAGATTCAGATGAAAGATTAATCCGAAGAATAAGAAGAGATACACAGGAAAGAGGAAGAGATCTGAACGAGGTTCTGCATCGTTATCAGACGACCTTAAAGCCTATGCATCAGGAGTTTATTGAGCCTTCAAAAAATGAAGCGGATTTGATTATTCCTAATATGAGACAAAATTCTGTAGCCATTGATTTTTTGACTACTGTTATTAAAAATTCACTCAGAAAACACTAAAAAATGCCAGAAAAAGAGCTTATTAAAGACATAAAGCCAAAATCTGATACTTTAAAGTTTATCCAGAATTATATTCTGAATAAGTATGTTATTACCATTGTTCTGTTTTTGGTTTGGATGATTTTCTTTGATAAAACTTCTTTTCTGGTAATTCATGAACTGAATGGCGAAATCAACAAATACGAAGAGCAGCTAGAATATTACAAATCAGAATATGAAAAGAATGATAAATTCTATAAAAAACTGATGAATAATAAGTATGAAAAAGAAAAATATGCCAGAGAAAATTACTTTATGAAAAAGCCGAATGAAGAGATTTTCATTCTCGTGGCAGATAGTGCAAACGTTGCTAAAAAATAATATTAAGGTAAATTAATTGTCAATTAGCTTCGCTGTGAAATTTTAATTTAAATGTAAATATAGTTGTCAAATTTTCGTCGATTCAAGATTCACTTGTGAAACAAAATTTACGATTGACAATTCACAAATATCCATATTCCATGTCTAATACTGAAACCTTCTTAAACTGGGAAAATCTTGTTAAGAAACAACTTAAAACAGAAGATATCTACACTATTCTGAAAAAAGAAAATCTTGAAGGAATTGAAGTTAAGCCTTTTTATCATTCGGTTGAAAAGCAGCTTCCCAATCTCCCGAAGATAGAAGAAAGTACACATTTAGTTGCTCTCTATCAGGAAAATCTGGAAGATGATGTTTTTGCTTTTTTGCTGAACGAAAATGTTGAAAGTTTGGTTGGGAAAACCATTTTTATCAATAACAAAGATTTAGTGGAACATATCAGTCCACAAGATGAAGATCAGTATTTTTCACTTATCGACGTTTTTGATGAAACAAATGCTGAAATCAACGATCAGCTGGTTAAAGAGCTTCTGGCAAAAGATTTTAAAAGAAACCTCTGTGTTGATATATCTCTTCATCAGAATGCAGGTGCAGCCATTTTTCAGCAGTTAGGAATTGCTTTAGCCAAAACAAAAGAGCTAGTTGAAGTATACGGAGCCGAAATTTTAAGCAAAATAATATTCAGATTGGCTGTAGGAGGAAATTATTTCTTTGAAATGGCAAAAATCCGTGCCCTTAAGCTGGTTTTTAATCAGTTTTCAAAAGAATATGATTTAGATGATATTCCGTACATTTTTGCAGAAACTTCTTTGAGAAATAAAGCGGTTTCAGATAATGAAAATAATCTTATTCGGTCAACTTTAGAGCTTGCCTCTGCGATGATCGGTGGTGCAGATGCAGTGTACAGCAACAATTATCTTATCAATCAGTCAACAGAAAATTCGCAGGAAATTTCTTTTAAACAGCAGATTGTTTTGGCTTATGAAAGTATCATCAATGTCTTTGAAGATGCTTCCAATGGCAGCTACTATATTGAAGACCTTACTCAGCAGATTGCTGAAAAATCGTGGAAATATTTTGTTGAAATTGAAGAAAAAGGAGGTTATCTTGCTCTCTTGAAACAAGGTTATATTCAAAAAGAAATTTATACTCATGCCATTGAAGAGCAGAAATGGGTAGAAGAAGGAAAAATCAAGCTGATTGGTGTTAATTTATACCCTAAACTGGATGTTAAAAAATCGGTTGATGATTTATACAATGAGAAAGAAATAAAAACAGTTCGTTGGGCAGAAATGTATGAGTAATGAAAGAAAAGATGATTGATTTATTTGATTATACTTATCATTTTAACAAAGAAATGATACGTGTGATTTCAGAAAATATTTCTAAGGTAGATGAAAAAACCATCGGTTTAATCAACCATACTCTCAATGCACAACAAATTTGGAATTCAAGAATATTGGGAGAGGAATTATTTGAAGTTTGGCAAATAAATTCTTTTGAAAATCTTAGTGAGATTAATCTGCAAAATTATCTGAAAAGTGTTGATATTATCCGAAATTCTGATCTGGATGAAACAATCGAATACCAAAATTCAAAAGGAATAAAATTTCAGAACATCATTTTTGAAATACTTTTTCAGGCAATTAATCACTCAACATATCATAGAGGGCAAATAAACTTTTTGCTTAAACAAAGCGGTATTGAACCAATACTGACAGATTATATTTTTTATAAAAGATAATTTTGAAAAAAGAAATATTAAGTTCTGAAATTCAAAAATTTATCAATACAAATCTGAAAACAGATTTGCATTCTTTGTTATTAAAAAAGTCTCCATTTCCCGAAGTTTCCATGCAGGAAATCGTGCAACAAATCAAAGGAAAACTGGTGGCACAGAAGAAGTTTCCGTTTTTACTCAAAGAAGGGATTATTTTTCCGCCTCAGCTTAATATTGAGCAGTCTTCCTCTGAAATTACCGCAAAATATAAATCTGATAATCTTAAAGGAGACCGTTTTATTGATCTCACAAGCGGATTTGGAATTGATGCCTACTATTTATCGAAAAATTTTAAAGAAATAACTCTTATAGAGCAAAATGCTGAACTTTTGGCAATTGTACAGAATAATTGGGGAATTCTAGAGAGAAAAGCGAAGTTTATCAATAAAAAACTTGAGGATTTTTTAGAAGAAAATAATGAAAATTTTGATGTGATATATCTTGATCCTGCAAGAAGAGATCAAAATAAAAATAAAGTTTTTCTGCTTGAGGATTTATCCCCCAATATTTTAAAAATTCAGGATAAACTTCTTTCAATATCACGAAAAGTCGTAATAAAACTATCTCCGCTTGTTGATTTGAAATATCTTGTTTCTGTATTAAAAAATGTTTCCCAAATTGATATTATCGCCGTCAAAAATGATGTGAAAGAAGTTGTGATTACCCAGACTAAAGATTTTTCAGGTAAAATAATCTGTTATTGTGTAAATCTGGAGTCACAAGAAGCGTCTTTCAGCTTTTATTTTGACGAGGAAAAAAATGCAGCAGCAGAATACGGCGAACCTCAGAAATTTATTTATATACCTAATAATGCTGTGCTGAAAGCGGGAACTTTCAATTTGATTTCAAATAAATTTGAACTAAGGAAATTGCATCCAAACACTCACATTTATACATCGGATGCTAAAACTGAAAATTTTCCGGGACGAATGTTGGAAATGGAAACCATTGATTCGAAACAAATTACAAAAAAAGAACAGTATAATATTATTTCTAAAAATTATCCTTTAAAACCTGAAGAAATAAAGAAAAAATATCAGCTGAAAGACGGTGGTAATAGCTATCTTATTTTTACACAGTCAAAAAAAGGCAAAATAATATTAAAATCAGTATAAAAATGTTGCCGAAAAATGCAATATTTCTTACTTTTGGGCAATTAAAAATTAAGGAATCTTATAATTCCTGCTGATCTTAAAAAAATAAATATCTGCATATGAAAAAATTAGTTCTATGTTTAGCTCTTGCAACAGTAGCGGTAAGCTGCAAAAAAATTCAGGCTGGAGGAAATAAAAGTATCATTAAGCTTGAAGAAGGTGTAGAAAGATATTCTGATGCCGAGCAAACAAGTGGTCATGAAGAAGATCTTGCGGTAGAACACAAAGATGCAGGTCATGGTAATCATGAAACTGCAGCTCCTAAAAGAGATAGTGCTTCTACAGAGAAATCTTCTGATAAACACAACAAAGGTCTGCAAAAACCTTCGGTTGAACAGCATTAATATAAAACTATATTACATAAAATAATCCTGCACATTAGTGTGGGATTTGCTTTTATTATCAGGTTTATAACGAATTTATTCCAATAAATAACTGTCTTTTTTGTTTGTGATGACGGTACAATTTTTTAATTTTAACAAAATTTAAAATTATAATGCAAGAAACATTAAAGTATATCAGCGAGAACAAAAACCGTTTCGTTGATGAATTGTTTGAATTACTCAGAATACCTTCTATTTCAGCCGATCCGGCTTACAAAAATGATGTTTTGAAATGTGCAGAAGTTTGCGCAGAACATCTAAAGAATGCAGGAGCAGACAATGTTGAAATCTGCGAAACCAAAGGTTATCCTATTGTTTTTGGTGAAAAGCTGATTGATGAAAAACTCCCTACTGTTTTGGTTTACGGTCATTACGATGTACAGCCTGCAGATCCTTTAGAATTATGGAAAAAACCGCCTTTCGAACCCTATATTGAAAAAACCGATCTTCATCCTGAAGGAGCTATTTTTGCAAGAGGTTCAGCAGATGATAAAGGTCAGTTTTTTATGCAGGTAAAAGCTTTTGAAGCAATGATGAAAACCGATTCTCTTCCGTGTAATGTGAAATTTATACTGGAAGGTGAAGAAGAGGTAGGATCAGTAAGTTTAGGAAGTTGGGTAGAAGAAAATAAAGAAAAACTATCTTGCGACTGTATTTTGATTTCAGACACCCATATCTACAGCAACGAACAGCCTACGGTGACCACGGGCTTGAGAGGTTTAAGCTACGTGGAAGTTGAAGTTGAAGGTCCCAACAGAGATTTACACTCCGGATTATATGGCGGAGCAGTACCCAACCCGATTCACGTCCTTTCAAGAATGATTGCCAAAATGATTGATGATGACGGGCATATTCTTATTGATGGCTTTTATGATAATGTGGAAGCTGTTTCTAATGCAGAAAGAGCAGAAATGAATAAGCTGAAAGACAATCCTGAAGAATTTAAAAAATCAATCGGTTTAAATGGTGTAGAAGGAGAGAAGGGATATACAACTTTAGAAAGAACTTCAATTCGACCTACTTTAGACTGTAACGGGATTTGGGGCGGATATACAGGAGAAGGAGCAAAAACAGTGATTCCATCCAAAGCTTTTGCTAAAATTTCCATGCGTTTGGTTCCTTACCAGACTCCTGAAGAAATTACCGAAAAGTTTACTAAATATTTTGAAAAAATAGCTCCTGAAAATGTAAAAGTAAAAGTAACACCGCATCATGGCGGAATGCCGTATGTTTTACCGACAGATACAAAAGAATTTTTAGCGGCTAAAAATGCGATGCAGACTGCTTTTGGAAAAGAAGTTTTGCCATATAGAGGCGGAGGAAGCATTCCTATTACTGCTATGTTTGAGCAGGTTTTGGGAGCAAAGTCAGTATTGATGGGATTCGGTCTTGATTCTGATGCCATTCATTCACCAAACGAACATTACGGCTTATTTAATTTCTATAAAGGCATTGAAAGTATCCCTTTATTTTTTGAGAATTATTCTAAGTAATTTGCTTATAATATTACAATAAAATAATCCTTAGAAATTTTTCTTGAGGATTATTTTAATTTTAACAAAAAATATTATCATTGATACGTGATGTTTTTTTATATTTACGCTATTAAAATTTAAATTTAAAATAATTATGAAAAAAGTTTTATCAACTTTGGGAATTGCAATTTTGTCGCAATTTTCATTTGCTCAAGCAAATTGCGCTGGTGCTTTAGCTGTAACTTCTGGTAGTACAACTACTGTTTCAAGTTATACTGGAAGTTTTGTAGGGACTTGTGCTGGTAGCGGACAAGCTACAACTCCTTTTGCAATGTGGTACAAATTTACTGCTACTGCAAATGGGGAACTTACGGTTTCTTCTGATTTACCACAAAATAATGGTCTTCTTAAAAGTGATGACACTAGACTTTCTATTATAACGGGGGCATGTACAGCATTGTCTTGTTACGGAGGAAATGATGACGTTTCTGGTACTAATTATTTATCATCAGTGACAGTTCCGGTAACTGCTGGAACTACGTACTATATTGTTTGGGATAACAATTGGAGTAACTTAGGTTTTGATTTTACAGTAAACTTCAACACTGTTTCCTGTATTAGACCAAGTGATTTTTCTTTTACTGCACCTACTAATATCACTACTAATTCAGCTTCTATCGGATGGAGTAATGCAATCGGAACACCTGCTTCATATGACGTGCAGCATGGTGCAAGTGGATTTGCTTTGGGAACTGGTACAATACTGAATACAGGAACAAATTCAGCATCACTAACAAATCTCCCTGTTGGAGGTAATCATAGCTATTATGTAAGAAGTAACTGCGGAGCAACTCAAAGTGCTTGGGTGGGACCTTTTTCAATCTTCTTAGCAAAAACTGCACCATACTCAAATAGTTTTGAGCAACCTAGTTTATCTAATGGTTTTAGTAGTTCTACGTGGTCTCTCGGTAATGCTGCGTCTGGAGCTCAAGATGGTTCAATTTATTATTTTTCAAATTCTAGTACCACTGCTGCAACAAATGCTCAGTTATACTCTCGAGCTCTTAGCTTCACAGCTGGACAATCAGTATCTGCAAGTTTCTGGACTCGTTTAGGTGCAACAGGAACAGCACAAAATTTAAAAGTGTATTACAATACAACAAATTCTATAACAGGAGCAACGCAAGTTGGAACAACAATTAATGTTTCTGGAACAACTTATACTCAACAAAATGTAACATTCAATATTCCTACTACTGGTATATACTATATTATTTTTAGTAATGAAACTCCTATTGTTCCTACTTCAACATCTTTGAGATTAGATAATGTTAATGTTACCGCTTCAACATTGGGAACTAATGATTTAGTAATTAGTAACGGTTTCTCAATCTCTCCAAATCCTACCCCAGACATCCTAAACATCAAAACAGACTCAAAGATCAATGCAGTATCGGTAGTTGATATGACAGGAAGAAAAGTTGATGTTAAATTAAATGGTACTCAGGTAGATGTAAGAAGTCTTCCGGCTGGAACATATTTAATTAATATTGAAACTAAAGATGGTATTTCTACAGAGAAATTCATCAAAAAATAATAACTGATAAATGTTATCTTATAAAAACGCTCCAATTGGAGCGTTTTTGCTATTTTAGAAGTATTAAATTTATTAATTATGATAGAAAATAAAGTTGCATATATAACAGGAGGAACTAAAGGCATAGGTTTAGGAATCTCAGAAATTTTGTTACAAAACGGAATCAAAGTAGCTTTTTCAGGAAGAAATAAAAAAGATGTTGAGAAGATCGAAGCTAAACTAAAGGAAAATTACGGTGATGTTTTAGGATTGGTATCGGATGTAAGAAATTTGGATGATGAAGTTAATGCTGTTTCAGAAATAATCAAAAAGTTTGGCAGGCTTGATTTTGTTATTGCCAATGCAGGGCTTGGTGTTTTCAAACCAGTTGATGAACTTACTTCCGAAGAATGGAATTCTATGATTGATACCAATCTTACAGGAGTATTTCATACACTGAAAGCCTCAGTTGCTGAACTGAAAAAAACAGAAGGTTATTATATAACGATTTCAAGTCTTGCCGGAGCCAATTTTTTTGAAAACGGCACAGGTTATAATGCTTCAAAATTTGGTGTAGTTGGTTTTACCCAGGCAGCAATGATTGATCTGAGAAAATACAATATCAAATCAACTGTGATCATGCCTGGTTCAGTTGCCACTCATTTCAACGGAAATATTCCTTCAGAAAAAGATGCATGGAAGATCCAGCCACAAGATATGGGGAATCTGGTTTTGGATATTTTGAAAATGAATCCGGGAGTTTTGCCAAGCAAAATTGAGTTTAGAGCTGCAAAACCAAAGTCTTAATAACTTATAATGCACTGAATAATAATTAAATAACTGTTATGCATGCATAATATTTTTTTTAATTATATTTACAGAATTGAACTAAATAAAAAAAAATACTTCATCAATCATGAGATTAAGAAGTAAATGAAGAAAATAACCAATATAAGATCGCATCAATTGGTAAAATAAAAAGACCATTAGTAGAATGTGTTTCTATATAATTTAAAAAAACAATAAATATCTACATATGAAAATATTAGTTTGTATCAGTAGTGTTCCCGATACTACTTCAAAAATTAATTTCACAGCAGATAAATCTGCGTTCGACAAAAACGGTATTCAGTGGGTAATCAACCCTCTAGACGAATTTGCCTTGACAAAAGCCATCAAATTGCAGGAATCTCAGGGCGCAACTGTTACAGTTGTAAATGTAGGAGACGCCGCTACAGAGCCTGTGGTAAGAAAGGCTTTGGCAATTGGAGCTAACGATGCGATAAGAGTAAATTTAGATCCTAAAGACAGTTTTTCTACAGCAAAAGAAATTGCTTCAGTTGCTCAGAACGGAGGATATGACTTAATTCTTTGTGGTAAAGAATCTATTGATTACAATGGTGGTTCTGTTCCGGGAATGATAGCTCAGTTGTTAAATCAGCCTTTCGTAAACGCTTCAGTAGGTTTGGACGTAAACGGTAGTGAAGCTACTGCAGTAAGAGAAATTGAAGGTGGTAAAGAGACAATTTCTGTGAAATTGCCGGCTGTAATTGCTGGTCAGAAAGGTTTGGTAGACGAAAAAGATTTGATTATTCCAAACATGAGAGGAATTATGTCTGCAAGAACAAAACCTTTGCAGGTGGTAGAGCCTACTTCTTCCGAAGTAAAAGTTCAGGGAGTTTCTTATGATTCAGTTCCGCCAAGAGCTGCGGTTAAAATGGTTTCTCCTGATAATTTAGATGAATTGGTAAGACTTCTTCATGAAGAAGCTAAAGTTATTTAAGAACCAAGTAAAAGTAAAAAGATTCAGGAACTGAAATTGGCAGAATAAATTTGAACTTCAAATTTCAAATCTTGAACATCAAACCTTAAACTTTAAACAATAATTAAAATGGCAGTATTCGTATACGCAGAAAATATAAACGGAGTTTACAAAAAAGCGGCTTTTGAAGCAGTTTCGTATGCTAAAGCAGTAGCTGATCAGGCAGGAGACACCGTTACCGCAATCTCTGTAAACCCAACAGATTCTTCAGATTTATTGTATAAATATGGAGCGACTAATGTGATCAATATTAAAGACGAAGGTCTTAAAAATTTCTCGGCAAAAGCTTATGCACAGGCAGTAAGTGAAGTGACAGAAGGAAATATTATCATTTTCCCTCATACAACAGATGCTTCTTCTGTAGCACCAATGTTGGCGGTGATGAAGAATTATTCTTTAATCACCAACGTATTGGAAGCCCCGGAAAGCATTTCACCATTTCAGGTAAAGAGAAGAGCTTTTTCAGGAAAAGGTTTCATGCATGCAAAAGCAGAAGGAACGGGAGTTATCATTACAGTTTCTCAGAACGCCTTTGGTGTGAAAGAAAATGCAGTTGCAGGTTCAGAAGAAGTAAAAGAATTGGCTGTTGCCAATGAAGATACTAAAGTGATTTCCCATGAGCAAAGTTCAGGAAAATTAGATCTCAAAGAAGCAGAAGTAGTTGTTTCTGCAGGAAGAGGGCTTAAAGGTCCGGAAAACTGGGGAATGGTAGAAGATTTGGCAAGTGTTTTAGGTGCAGCAACAGCTTGCTCCAAACCAGTTTCAGACATCGGGTGGAGAGGTCATAACGAACACGTTGGACAGACAGGAAAGGCAATTGCTCCTAACTTATATATTGCCATCGGTATTTCTGGTGCTATTCAGCATTTGGCTGGTGTAAACTCATCCAAAACTATTGTAGTGATCAACAGTGATGCAGAAGCACCGTTCTTCAAATCAGCCGATTATGGTGTTGTAGGAGACGCTTTTCAGATTGTTCCTGCATTGACAGAAAAAATAAAGGCGATAAAAGGCTAGAAAACTTTTTATCAATAATTAAGCTTCCGGGATAATTATTATTCCGGAAGTTTTTTTAAGAGTTATTTTTATTTTATTAAAACAGTTTTTTTATTATGGCAGCTTTTTCCGTCTTCCGCTCCCGCTTTTTTGCCGCTCCCTTCGGTCGCGACAAAAAGAGCTCCGCTCAAGCCGGGCTGCGTGACCATTACATCAAAGTAAGCCGGGAAATTAAAAGACCTATAAAATTTTAAAAATAAAAAGTATAGATAAAAAAATACATTTATCTTTGTAGTCATGGATTATAAACAGCTCATCATACGCGGAATATCGTACAGCCAGACTCAATCTGGAGCTTATGCATTGCTCTTGGAACACGAAGAAACACACATAAAACTGCCCGTTGTCATCGGCAACTTCGAGGCACAATCCATTTCTTTAGGTCTCGAAAAAGACATTCATCCACCGCGTCCTCTTACCCACGATTTATTTTCAAAATTTATAGTTTCGGCAAATTACAAGTTGGTTTCCGTTATTATTTATCAGATTGTAGACGGAGTTTTCTTCTCCAATATCAATTTCAGAAATTCCCAAACACAGGAAGAGCTTATTTTAGATGCAAGAACTTCAGATGCAGTTGCAATGGCAGTGCGTTTTGATGCGCCAATTTTCACTACGCAGCAGGTTCTGAACGAAGCGGGAATTCTTCTTGAGCTGGAAGAAGTTGCCAAAGAAGATGAATCATTCTCTGAAACAGTATCATCCGAAGAAGGTTTACAGTCCGTCTCAATGGAAGAACTGCAGAAATTGCTGGAAGAAGCAGTAAAGGAAGAAGATTTTGATACAGCCCTTGAAATTCAGGAAGAAATAAAAAGGAGAAAAAAGAAAATAGATTAAAAAGAGATATTTTTATAAGATGAATTTAAAATTACGATTAACCATTCTTAGCTTTCTGCAGTTTTTTGTTTGGGGAGCATGGCTTATCACATTTGCCAATTACTGGTTCGAAACCAAGAAATGGGGCGTTGAAGAATTTGGAATTGTTTTTACAACATTGGGGATTGCATCCATTGTGATGCCTGCAATTACAGGAATCATTGCTGACCGTTGGATGAATGCCGAAAAATTATATGGAATTTTGCATTTGGGATATGCCATTGCCTTAGTTTGTTTACCACAGGTAGAGAATCCGGACACATTTTTTTGGGTCATGCTTATTGCTATGGCATTTTATATGCCAACAATTTCTCTATCCAATTCTGTTGCTTATTATATATTAAAGAACAATAACTTTGATGTGGTAAAAGTTTTTCCCCCGATAAGAGTCTGGGGAACACTAGGTTTTATTGCTGCCATGTGGATTACCAATCTTACCGATAATAAAGCTTCTGCAAATCAATTTTATATTGCAGCAGTTTTTGCTGTAATTTTGGCTTTTTATGCATTCACTTTACCTGCCTGCAAACCACAAAGTCTTATTCCCAAAGGTGCATCAGTTTCAGAAAAATTAGGATTAAATGCTTTCAGGCTTTTTGCGAATTACAAAATGGCATTGTTTTTTACTTTTTCAATGTTTTTGGGAGCTGCATTACAACTGACCAATATGTACGGAGACGTTTTCTTGTCAGATTTTGGCAAAAATCCGGCTTACGCAGAGAGTTTTGTAGTAAAACGTTCTACTTTGATTATGTCTATATCACAGTTTTCAGAAACTGCATTTATTTTGGCAATTCCTTTTTTCCTAAAAAGATTCGGAATCAAAAATGTGATGTTGATTTCTATGTTTGCGTGGGTTTTACGTTTTGCATTCTTTGCTTATGGTGATCCTTACGGATTTGGATTAGGTTTAATTATCTTATCGTGTATAGTTTACGGAATGGCATTCGATTTTTTTAATGTTTCCGGTTCTCTTTTTGTGGAAACTTCTACAGATTACAAAATTCGTTCTTCCGCGCAAGGTCTTTTTATGATGATGACCAATGGTTTTGGTGCAATTGCAGGAAGTTTTGGAAGCGGTTGGATTATCTCTAAATACTTTACCTTAGAGAACGGTGATAAAATGTGGCACCAAATCTGGCTTCTTTTTGCAGGTTACGCATTGGTAATAACGATACTATTCGGATTGTTTTTCAAACACAAACATGATCCTACACAATTAAAAGAAATTACACATTAATTTTTGTTAATATAAAATCAGAAAAAATGCATTCTTCGTAGAATGCATTTTTTTATTTACACAAATTCTAAATTTAATTCACACTTGTTTTTGATTAATTTTTAATTATTACATTTGTAAAAGAATTGCAATTTATTTAACAAATATATTTTTATTTAACCTAATTTATAAGATATTATTATGAAAAAGAAAGTTTTTATGCTATGTATAGCAAGTGTGTTTTTGATTGGATGTGAATCTGATGAAAAGATTGAATCTGAATCTGCGGGAGTAGAAACGGCGAGTGTTTCAGCTAAAAGAAAGTGTGCTTCAGATGATGTTTTGAAAGATCAGATGGCAACAGACCCCGGATTATCTAAAAGAATTTCTGATATAGAAAACTTTACCCAGCAGAAAATCCAGCAAAATTTTCAGTCAAGATTGGTAAATGGTGTCATCGAAATACCGGTTTTGGTAAATGTTTTGTACAGAACAGCGGCCGAAAACATTTCACAGGCACAAATTCAATCGCAGATTGATGTTCTCAATAAAGATTTTAATGCTACAAATACGGATTTTAATGATGTTCCAACTTTGTTTGCAGGAGTAAAAGCTAACGTAGGTATCCGTTTTGTTTTAGATCAGGTAGTAAGAAAGTCTACTAAGAAAACATCATGGGGAACCAGAGATGCAATGAAAAAAACAAGTCAGGGAGGATTAAATCCTTTGTCTCCAACAACAAAACTTAATTTGTGGGTTTGTACTATTGGTAATGGTATATTGGGATATGCTCAGTTTCCAGGTGGTTCTTCTGCTACAGATGGAGTTGTGATAGATTCAAAATATTTCGGAACTACAGGGACGGCAACTTATCCCTACAATTTAGGAAGGACAGGTACGCATGAAGTGGGACACTGGATGAATCTTCGTCATATTTGGGGAGATGCTACTTGCGGCAATGATTTCTGTGGTGATACTCCTTCTCATAATACCGCTAATTATGGTGCTCCGGCTTATCCGCATTATAGTTCTTGCTCAGGAAATCCTGTAGAAATGACGATGAATTATATGGATTATGTGGACGACCGCGCTATGTTTATGTTTTCTACTGATCAGAAAAGCAGAATGTTGGCAATATTTCAGCCGGGAGGTCCGAGATATTCTTTTGCCCAGTAAATATTTACATTAAACATAATTTGCACTTTAGAAATAAGGTGCAAATTTTTTTTATTTTTAGGCAACTATTTCAAAAATGTTTCGTCTTATAATCAGAAACTAGATTCATGAAGGGACTGGAAGAGAATTTTAAGCTGGCAAAAAAACAGGATCGTAAAGCTCAAAAAGAACTTTATGAGATGTTTTCGGCTAAAATGCTTTTGGTAGCTAATTCTTATACCAATAATATTCATGATGCGGAAGATATCCTGCTTAATGCATTTTTAAAGTGTTTTTCCAAAATTAGTGAATGCAGAGAATGGAAAAGTTTTCCGTTTTGGCTGAGGAAAATTGTTGTGAATGATTCCATTACTTTCGTCAGGAAAAATAAGAATGTTATGTATGTAGATGTTGAAATTGCAGACGACTTTCCGGAAGATGAAGATGAAAATGTGTCCACTGAAATCAATATCGAAGAAATTTTCTCACATATGCCCGCAGGTTATCGGTTGATATTCAATCTTTATGTTTTCGAAGAAAAAAAACATCAGGAAATTGCAGAAATACTTAATATTTCTGAAGGAACGAGCAAAAGCCAGTTCAGTAAAGCAAAAAAATGGATTTCAGATTATTTAAAAGAAAAACGAAATGAAAAAAAATATACTGACACAATTAAAATCTGAATACGAAGAGCTTGAAATAAAGCCTTCTGCAAGCTTGTGGGATAAAATTGAATCCGGACTTGAGGAAAAGGATTTGTCACATTCAAAACAGTCTTTTCATTGGTTGAAATACGCAGCAGCTGTTATTATAATGATTTCAACAGGTTGTTGGGTTTATTTTTTTAATGATCATTCATTACCTCAAACTAAAATTTCCATTGCTGAAGAAACATCGCAGAATTCTGTGCAAAATAATAATTGGATTCCTCCTAAAATAATTCAGAAAAAAGATATTGATGACAATATTAAGCCTGAAATTGCTCAAAAAAATATTAAAATAGCATCGGATCTAAAAAAAGCAGAATATGAAAAATATCCCGATCTTATTATTGCTGCTGAACCCGACAAGATTTCTGAAATCAAAATTATTGATGATGAGAAAATTCAAATGACTCCGAAAATTACTGTTAAAGAGAATAAAAAGATCGTTTACATCACTTCAGATGATTTGCTTTTAGGAAATGAGCTTGATAAAACCAGAGAAGAGAATTACAGCGATCAAAGAAAATTTGGGGTAATTGATAAGAGCAAGATAAAAGGTCCCAATTCTCTTAAGATATTAGGTTTTACGATTTATAGCGATTCTTTAAATCACAAGTAAATTATTATCACATCATTATTTACTGTTCATTTAACCTGAACGGAAGAATTATATTTTTCAAAATCAACCACGTAAAAACAATAAAAATCTCTACATATGAAAACGAAAATTACTTTAATTGCGGCATTATTCGCCTTTAGTTACAGTTTTTCTCAGGAAAAGCCTTTTACAGACTCAGAAATGATTAAATATTCTAAAAAAATTGATAGTATCATTGTTTCGGAAAAAGGCAAAATGAATGCTGAACTGGATTCGCTTGAAAAAACTTTTAAGGAGAAAAAACTTTCTGCGGAAGAGAAACAACAACAAAAAACTGAAATAGCTCAGAAGTATGAACAAATTATTAATGAAAAAGTAGATTTGCAAAAATCTCATTTGGAAGATGCAACCAAAGAATTGGTGAAGAATTCTGTAATGGGAAAAGCGAATGGATTAAATGAGGTAATTTTTGCAGAGAACAATGCTCTTTTTAGTTTTAGAGATCCTAAAAAAAGCAAAAAAGAATTGTTGAGCGGCACAGATGTTAATTTTTCTCTGGGCTTTACAAATCTTACAAAATCTGCAGCTTCATTGGATCTGTTTACTAAATCTTCAGATGTAATTTTCGGAAAATCAGTGTCTTTATCTTTTGAGGTGCGGTATACAGGTCAGCTGGGCAAACTTACTTCTCCTGTTTTTTACAGGATTGGTCTGGGTGCAAGAAGTGATTCTTACAGGCTCGCTGATTCTAAAGTGATCGTGCAGAACGAACGCCAGATTTTCCTGGAAGATTTTTCAGCAGGTAATTTAAGAATTTCAAGAGTAGCAAACAATTACATTGTTGTTCCTGTAGATTTTGTTTTTGTTCTTAATCCTAAATATACAACAGAGAACGAAGAAAAAATGCTTGATAACTCAAAAGGGAATCTAAGGCTTACGGCAGGGATATACGGTGGTGTGAGATACCTTAGCCAAAGCCAGATTCTATACAATAATTTCAATGATCATAGAGTTAATTATCGTGAGAATATTACCGGATCTGTTAATGATTTTCTTTTTGGAGGCAAATTGTCTGTTGGTTATGGCGCATTCAACTTATTTATAAAGAAAGATTTTACACCTGCTTTTAATAATAATGCGGGCTTCACAAACAAATATGGCATTCAGATAGGCTTAGAATTACTTTATATAAATTTTTAATTTTATAACATAATCATCTTAATGTTAAATATTTATTAAATTATAATAGAATAAATTGTATATTCTGATAATTCATATTTAATTAATTGATTTTAAAACATACTGGTAATAAGTATGTTTTTTTTTGTATTTTGGCATTTCAGTACTTATGAAAAATATTCAGCTTATAGGATTGGTTTTAGTTGTCATGGGAAGTTTTCTTCCGTTGGTTCATGTTCCTATTATCGGGAACTGGAATTACTGGCAAGTAGATCATTATCTTGCTATCATCTGCTGGATTTTAAGTGCATTAGCCTTATTTGGAATGATGAATGGCTATCAGAAACTGGTCAGGATAAGTGCTGTTTTGCTGATAATTCTTTTTGCATTCACCATTTTTGCAACCAAATATCAGGCATTCAGTTATTTCAGTTTTCTTCCATTCAAATCCTGGACAGAAACCCTTGCTTCAACCGTAAAGCTGAAATGGGGTTGGATTGTTGAGTTTGCAGGAGCTTTTATATTGATGTTTGGATCCAAAAGAGTTAAAGTAATTTTAAATAAATAAAATAATATCATACACATGAAAGAAGTATTCATTGTTTCCGCAGTAAGAACTCCAATGGGAAGTTTTATGGGAAGTTTATCTACTGTACCTGCAACCAAATTGGGAGCTACAGCGGTAAAGGGAGCATTAGACAAAATAAATTTAGATCCTAAAAACGTTCAGGAAATCTATATGGGAAATGTTTTGCAGGCAGGTGAAGGGCAGGCTCCGGCTCGTCAGGTAGCTTTAGGAGCAGGACTTTCAAGCGAAACACCTTCTACTACAATCAATAAAGTTTGTGCTTCCGGTATGAAGGCAGTAATGATGGCAGCGCAGGCAATAAAAGCAGGTGATGCAGAAGTAATTGTTGCAGGTGGAATGGAAAATATGTCGATGGTTCCTCATTACTATAATGCAAGAAATGCTACTAAATTAGGTGATGTAAAAATGCAGGACGGGATGGTTTTAGACGGTCTTACAGACGTTTATAACAAGGTTCACATGGGAGTTTGCGCAGAGAAGTGCGCAACAGATTACAGTTTCTCAAGAGAAGATCAGGATAATTTTGCAATAGAGTCTTATAAAAGATCTGCAAAAGCATGGAGCGAAGGTAAATTTGCAGAAGAAGTTGTTCCTGTTAGTATTCCTCAAAGAAAAGGAGAACCTGTAATATTTGCTGAAGATGAAGAATATAAATCTGTGAATTTTGACAGGCTGCCTACACTTCCTACGGTTTTCAAAAAAGAAGAAGGAACAGTTACTGCAGCAAATGCATCTACGTTGAATGACGGTGCATCTGCATTGATTTTGGTTTCTAAAGAAAAAATGGACGAACTAGGACTGAAACCTTTGGCTAAGATTATTTCTTATGCTGATGCAGCTCAGGAACCTGAAAACTTTACAACAGCTCCGGCAAAAGCATTGCCAATTGCTCTTAAAAAAGCAGGTCTGGAAATTTCAGATATTGATTTTTTTGAGTTTAACGAAGCTTTCTCTGTAGTTGGTTTGGCAAACAATAAGATTTTGGGATTAGATGCTGCTAAAGTAAACGTAAATGGCGGAGCGGTAGCTTTAGGTCATCCGCTGGGAAGCTCTGGTTCAAGAATTATAGTTACCTTGATCAATATTTTGAAGCAAAATAACGGTAAATATGGAGCTGCAGCAATTTGCAACGGCGGCGGTGGTGCTTCTGCAATTGTTATCGAAAATTTATAATTATTGTTTTTCAATAAATCTTTGTAGTCCGGGAACTTTTAGTTTCCGGATTTTTTTATTTTAAATAACCTTTATTTAAATATTATGCTTTAAATTTAGAAAAAAGGCTTCGAGTAAATAGAAATAATTTTTCAGGTCTTGCGAAATAAAGTGATTTGTATCTGATCTTTAAAATAAATAATAATATATCATCTTTGCGTTGTGTGTTCTATTTTAATAAATCAATAAAATTTCATCATAAAAAAATAAAAACCTCCGAATGTTCAGCGGTTTTTCTATTTTTGTGAAACTAATTGTTTTGAAAATGTCTCAAACTGAAATTCAACCGACTCAGAATATCAAGAATAATCCGAAAATAATGAAAGCCTGGGCGGTCTATGACTGGGCAAATTCAGTGTATTCTCTGGTTATTACTTCAACTATATTCCCAATTTATTATTCAATCATTACCACAGCTTACGAAAAAAAAGAGTTTGTGCAGGAAACCGGAAGGTGGATTGATGTTCCCGTAAGACATATGATTACTATTTTGGGGAAAGAATATCAACCGGATGCGGTTTACGGATATTCTTTAACGATTTCGTTCCTTATTGTGGTTTTACTGTCTCCATTTTTATCGTCATTAGCCGACACCATTGGGAACAAAAAGTCTTTCTTACAGTTTTTCTGCTATCTCGGAGCCACTTCATGTATGGGATTGGCGATGTTTACAGGAATGCATAATGTCTTTCTAGGATTATTGTTCAGTATTACTGCGAGTGTTGGTTTTTGGGGAAGTCTGGTATTTTACAATTCGTTTCTTCCGGATATTGCCACAAGAGACAAGCAGGATGCACTTTCTGCAAAAGGCTATGTATACGGATATATTGGTTCGGTAGTTTTGGTTGTTCTTTGTCTGGTTTTAATTATGGTTTTGGCTAAAGGAGAAGAGCAGAAGCTTATATTTACAAGAATTACGTTTCTTTTGACGGGAGCATGGTGGTTCGGATTTTCACAGTATACTTTCAAACACTTGCCTCAGTTTGGTGATGTTAAAGAAAAGCTGCCTAAAGATTTAGTACTCTTAAATTATAAAAACATCTTCAAAAGACATGAAGAGCAGGGCGGTTTTTTTGAGGTTTTAAAAGACAATATCAGCTTCTATAAAGATATAGCAAAAGAAAGCTTCAAAGAACTTTTTAAAGTAGGAAAAGGACTTTTTAAAGACAGAAATCTTAAGTTTTTCTTATCAAGTTTTTTCTTTTACAGTGTAGGAATGCAGACTATTTTCCTTATGGCAACGCTATTTGGTAAAAGTGAAATCAACCTGGCTCAGGATAAGCTGATCGGAACTTTATTAATCATTCAGATCGAAGCGATTATTGGCGCAGTTATTTTTTCCAGACTTTCAAGAAAAATCGGGAACAAAAACGTGATTTCTATTGCCGTAATCTTATGGATTGTTGCCTGTATCTGGGCATTTTTCCTCAATAAAGAGAATCCTACCGTAGAATATCAGTTTTACGGTGTTGCTGCGGTTGTCGGCTTGGTAATGGGCGGGTTACAGGCTATGTCCAGATCTACATATTCCAAGCTGCTGCCTGAAAATTCAATGGAAAATACTACATTTTTCAGTTTTTACGATGTTCTTGAGAAAATGGCAATTATTGTAGGAACATTTGTGTTTGCTTTATTCATAGACAAATACGATACGCTTATCAGAATTTTTGCTAAAATTGATGTTGCTTTACCTTCTGCATCAGGAATGCGATTTGCTGCCTTTTCGATGGCTATATTTTTCTTTGTGGGACTTATCTTAATTCGTTTTTTGGATGTGCCTAAAGTAAAGGATAGGGATACTTTATAGTTGGCTTAAAATTTGTTAAATATTCAGCAGAATATCTTAACTTTGCAAAAACATATTAACACACAATGACGAACCCTTTATTTTATGCTAAAATAATCCTTTTCGGAGAATATGGAATGATAGAAGACTCACAAGGTCTTGTAGTTCCGTATAGTTTTTATAAGGGAACCTTAAAGTTTTCAAAGCAAAATTCCGATTCAGAATTCGAAAAAAAATCTAATCATCATTTGCAGAAGTACGCAGATTTTTTAGAAAACCTTATACTTCCTGAAAGTTTTAAGCTAGACGTCAGCCGTTTTAAAAATGATATTTCGAAAGGTCTTTTCTTCGATTCCAATATTCCTCAGGGATATGGAGTTGGAAGTTCAGGAGCTTTGGTCGCAGCAATTTTTGAAAAATATTCTTTCACAAAACATAATCCTGAAACCATTTCTAAAGAAAACCTGAAAAATATAAAAGCTGTTTTTGGTGAAATGGAAAGTTACTTTCACGGGAAAAGCTCAGGAATGGATCCTTTGATTTGCTATATGAATCTGCCTATTCTTATTGAAAATAAAGAAAATCTGGATAAAGTAGCAATCCCCGAAGGTGAGGAAGGTAAAGGAGCCATATTTCTGATTGATTCCGGTATTACCGGAGAAACGGGACCAATGATTCAGATTTTCTTTGAAAAGATGAAGACAGAAGGCTTCCGAAAAACACTGAAAGAAGAGTTTATCAGGTACAATAATGCATGTATTGATTCTTTCCTTAAAAAAGATATGAATCCGTTTTTTAGAAATCTTAAGAAGCTTTCCCACTGGGCTTATGAGCATTTCCGTCCAATGATTCCAGAAAGTATTTTCAACATCTGGAAAAAAGGTCTGGATTCCAATGCCTATTATCTTAAACTTTGCGGAAGCGGCGGTGGCGGCTATATTCTTGGGTTTACTAAAGACTACGAAAAAGCAGAAAAAATGCTTGATGGCTTCCAGAAGGAGGTGATTTACAGATTCTAAAAGCTTGGAAATGATTTCTGAAAAAGAGAGTTTCCAACAGAAAAATTATATCCAGAAATCTTTACTATACAGATTATCACAATTCGTGGGCTTTCTTTTAGGCGCACGTTTTTTTGTGGCTGCCTTGCTTACTTTTGCGCTTTATGTTTCCACTTTTTTTCTGTTTAACCAAGAAGAATCTTTCAGAAAATTTGTGTTTGATTTTAAAGTTCATGGGATTATTTTTTGCACAGTTCTTTCTATTCTGGCAGGAGGAATCATTAATCAATTCTATGATTTGGAAAAAGATCATCTTGTTAAACCATTCAGAACCAGAATACAGCGTTTTATCAAGCAAAAGTATTTTCTGTATTTTTATTTGATACTGACGGTTATTTCGCTCGGGGTTGCAAGCTTTATTTCTCACCGTGTTCTTATATTTTTTATTGTTTACCAGTTTTTTATGTGGTTTTACAGCCATAAGTTGAGCCGTATTTTAGTGATTAATAATCTCACTTTCGTCAGTCTCACTTTATATCCGTTCTTTGGAATGATGGTGTATTACGAAACATTTTCCATTAAAATATTTTTGATGGCAATTTTTCTGTTCTTGGTTCTATTATGCGTTGATATAGTAAAAGATATGTTGACAAAAAGTGTTGATAAGACATTTGGTTACATTACAATTCCCAACTTTTTTAATGTAAAAAAGACCAATACAATGGTCATATCACTGCTTATTATCACGATGGCAGTTTCTATGAAAATTGTCACCAGAACAGATATATCGGGTTCTATGTACAATTATTTTGTGACGGGAATATTTGTTATGATTTTATGTGTTTATTTGATAATTAATTCTTCAAAACAATCTAAGGTTTTAACTCTCAATATTTTACGACTTTGGATTTTCATAGGAATTATGGCAATGCTTATTTCAGGAATTCAGGGTAATTTATAAAGAAAAAACTTTAATAAAGTGGTGGTTATTCTTACATTTGTACTAATAAATTTAACATAAAAGAATGCCCATTTTTAACGATACTAAAGTTGCTTTTGCAGATAAAACAGATGCACAGCTTAAAAAAGCGTACTGGATGTTTAAAATGATTGAACAGCCTGCATTAACCAATCTTGGCACCTCTGTCCTGAATTTTACTGTCCACAATGATTTTCCTTTTGTGAAAGGAATTGTTAAAAATACACTTTTCGAACAGTTTGTAGGCGGAGAAACCCGTGAAGAAAGCATGAAAGTGGTTAAACAGCTTTTCAAAAAAGGGGTAGGAAGTATTTTTGATTACTCCATTGAAGGAAAAGAGGACGAAGAAACTTTTGATGCAGTCTGTAATGAGATTAAAGATATTGTTAAATTTTCTGTAGGAAATCCTGCTATTCCTTTTATTGTTTTCAAACCCACTGCTTTTGGAAGAATTGATCTTTACGAAGCTGTAGGAAAAGGATCTGAGCTGACTTCAAGCCAGAAAGAAGAGTGGCAGAGAGTAGTAAAAAGATTTGATGAGGTATGCAGACTTTGCCATGAGAACAACAAAAAAGTTATGGTAGATGCAGAAGAAACATGGATGCAGGATGCTGCAGATCAACTGTGTGAAGAAATGATGGAGAAATACAATCAGGAAAAACCGATTGTATGGAACACCATTCAGATGTACAGAACGGGCAGACTGGAATATATGGAGCAGCATCTTCAGCGGGCAAAAGATAAAAACTATTTTATTGGTTATAAGATAGTTCGTGGTGCCTACATGGAAAAAGAGAGAGAAAGAGCAGTACAAAAAGGGTATCCGGATCATATACAGCCAACTAAAGATGCTTCTGATAAAAATTATAATTCAGGAATTGATTTTGTGATGAATCATCTGGACAGAGTTTCTGCATTTTTCGGAACGCATAACGAAATATCTTCTGAGCTTGTAATGGACAAAATGAAAGCAAAAGGTCTTAACAATGATCATGAAAACATTTATTTTGGACAGCTTTACGGGATGAGTGACAATATCACATTCTATCTTGCGGATAAAGGCTATAATGCAACGAAATATCTTCCTTATGGACCTGTAAAAGATGTTGTTCCTTATCTTACCAGAAGAGCCAGAGAAAATACTTCTGTTGCTGGTCAAACTGGAAGAGAATTGGGCTTGATAAAAAAAGAACTGGAAAGGAGAAGAAAATAAATTTCTTTTCAATAAAAATTAATCAAAAAACTTCATCATCTGATGGAGTTTTTTGATTTACGGTTCAAAACTTTCAAATTTTCCGTTTTCATAAAACAAAACAATTCTTTTGATCTTACTGTTCTGATTTTCAGCAGATTTAATAATTTGTTCCGAACTATTCTGTTCTAAACGCTGAGAATCGGATATTTTTCTTTCTTCCGGAACTTTATGCATTATATCAGATTCTGAAGTTGTTTTAAAAGTTGGCATTACTTCCTCTTTACTATCTTCCAAATTTGTTTCTTCATTAATCAACGTAAAAAGATCGGGTAGAGAAGTAGGCTTGTTTTTTTCCGGTTCAATAATTTCTTCGTTCTCTTCTGCAGGCAAATCAGATTTCAGCATTTCACCATCGCCATTCACCAACCAATCCCACAGAATTTCAGGAAAGCGGGATTTTATTTTTATAATAAATTCAAGAGAAGGTTTATTCCGTCCGGAAGTTACATGGGAAACAGATGATCGCTGCACATCAATTTCATCTGCAAATTCTGAAGAAGTATATCCGGAATATTCTATAATTTTTGAAATTCTCTCATTTAAACTCATAATTTTTGTCTCATAAACGTAATTACAAATGTAAAAAATTAATTTACAATACTAAAATACATTTGTATACAAATTTAAATCTTTTAGTAAACAAATGTAACGGCGTTATTTAATTGATAATCAATATTTTATTTGTTAAATGTTTTTTAGTGTATTTAGATTGTATAATTATTATCAACTTAAAGCAACGCATTAGATAAGCTGCTTTAATAAAACTTAACAACTTTTGTCTTTCTAAAATTCATGGCTGTTATCTATAGAAAAAATTATTTGAATAGTAAATGATTCTGTGGAGTAGGATAGTGGATATATAGGTTACAACCCATTATATAGACCTTAGCAAAGGCATTGATTCATTCTAAATTTGAATAATTCCGGTATCAAGAACTTTTTTAATTAATCCAAGCATTAAAATTAATTCATATAAATTTTCAAGTCATAAGATTCTATTGGATCAGGTAATTATGGTTAAAATAAACAAATAAGAACGATAATTTACAAATGTATAATATGTTTTTTCAGAGCTTTTTCCACATTATTCATGTTTAATCTATTTACAATCAAATGTTGAAAAGTCGGCATATTTATACCTAAAGTAAATTTCATTTTAAGCTTTATATAAACAATTTAAATAATTGAATATGATGATTTTAAATATATATAATTAAATTTTTGTTAATCCACAATTTTATCAACAGACAAAACGACAATTGTAAATGTTTAGTTATTTCACAAATGTTAATTGGTTTTTTTGTTCTCAAATACCTAAATTTGAACAATGTAAACTAACATTAAATGAATTTTGAACATTTCTATATACCCAATCCTAACTTTCCTGCTCGGTATATTTCTCCTAAAAAATTATTTAATTATCTAGAGGAGAATTTCAGCGATTATATTAAGGAGATTGGAAGATCTTTTTTAGATCAGCCTGTTTATCAATTCTCAATAGGAAGTGGAGAGATTACTGTATTAGCCTGGTCGCAAATGCATGGGAACGAATCAAATGCTACGCACGCTATGCTAGATCTTTTGGAAACTTTAAAAAAAGAGCCTGCGATTCAAAAAGAATTATTTGAAAAAATAAAGCTTGATTTTATTTTTATGCTTAATCCTGACGGTTCCGAAAAATGGACTCGTCTGAATGCTTCAGATATTGATCTTAACCGTGATTTTCATAATGAAGCAAGTGTGGAAATAAAAATTCTGAAAAAAATAGCTGCTTCTAAAAAATATGATTATGCATTGAATCTTCATGAGCAGCGAACTATTTTTACAACTGACGGGCTACATCCTGCTACGCTCTCCTTTTTAGCTCCTGCCGAAAATGAAGAACGAAAGGTAACTGAAAACCGTAAACAATGTATGGCTGTAATCGCTGAAGTTTATCTAAAGCTCAAAAAATTAATTCCAAACAGTATCGGAAGATATTCTGATGAATTTTATCCTGCATCTACAGGCGATAATTTTATAAAATCCGGAATGCCGACAATCTTGTTTGAAGGCGGGCATTTTATTGATGATTATACGAGAAAAGAAACAAGAAAATATTACACAATTGCGCTTTATTATGCTCTGGATGCAATGTGTAAACTTCGTTCAGGAACAGAAGGCTGGGAAATTTATAATGATATTCCCGAAAATAAAGAAACTCATTATGATGTAATTTACAGGAATGTAAAGCTGAACACAGATCATGAATGTATCTTGGATATTGCCGTTCAGTACCGTGAGATTTTTGAGAATGGTAAAGAAGAGATTTCGTTTATTCCTTTTGTGATGGAAGCGGGTGATGTAAAAGGTAGAAAAGGATGGATCGAGATTGACTGTACCGGGAAAAAGTTCGTTTCTGAAAGCAAATACCCAAAACTGGATGCAGAAGTAAATTTTACAATAGAAGATTAATAAAAAAAGCGGAAATTGATTCCGCTTTTCTTTTATTTAGTTAACCACTTTAATTCCGTTGGCTACAAATCTTATTTCTTCTTTAGGTTTTGTAATCGCATCAATTTCAGCTTGTGGTTTTTTAGCATCCTGAGCATAATGCTTTTGCTCATCCACAGAAGTTACTTTTTTCTCTGCACTGCCTTCCAAAACTACATTTTTCCCCTTTAAAGCAGTAGGAACAAAAAATCCGTAATCTTTCATCTTTACAAACAATTTGGAATTGTCTTCAGTTTCAATTGTCAGCCAGCATCCTTTTTTGTCACAAACATCAGTTACTTTTCCTTTGATCGCTACATTTTCAACTTTTTTATTGGCTTTTTTAAGCTTTTTTCCAAGTTTCTCCGTGCTTATTGCTTTAGATTCTGTTTTAGTATCTATTCCTGCTCCATAGATATCACCTACCAATGCGCTTCCTTCCGGTGGTCCCATTTTTTGTGTTTCCTGAGAAAAAGCCAAAGTAGATAAACTTAATGATGCTAAAAGTAATATTGCTTTAAATTTCATTATTAATAATTTTTTCAAAAGTAATAATAAATTTTTAATTGCAGACAAAGAAATTAAATGATAAATCACATTTGATTATCAAAATAGTAAACAAATTCAAAAAGGAAACTGTTATTTTTCTATATTTGATGCAATACTATATTATGCAGAAAAAACTAAAACTCTGGGATGCCATCATGCTCGTGATGGGCTCAATGATCGGCAGCGGAATTTTTATCGTAAGTGCCGATATGATGAGAAATCTGGGATCGGCTTACTGGCTTATTGTAGTCTGGATTATCACGGGAATAATGACGGTGGCTGCTGCAATAAGCTACGGAGAATTATCGGCGCTTTTCCCTAAAGCTGGGGGACAATACACCTATCTCACAGAAATTTTCGGAAAGAAAATGGGTTTCCTTTATGGATGGGGACTCTTCACCGTTATTCAGACCGGAACTATCGCAGCCGTAGCAATGGCATTCGGAAAATTTACCGCTTACCTTGTTCCGTGGCTCAATGATGCGGCACCTATATTTCAGAGTGGAGAATTTCAGATTAAATGGATCCAGATTCTGGCAATTTTAGTGATTATTCTGCTTACTTATATCAATACGAGGGGTGTAGAAAGCGGTAAATTGTTACAGAATATTTTTACAGGGTCAAAAATTCTTGCATTATTAGGTCTTATTGCTTTAGGATTTATACTGGTAGATTTTTCTCATTTGGCAGAAAATTTCAGCTTTGGGACCGATGCATTTAATAATCTGGATAAAGATATAAAAGGAAATTTTCTTCAGACAGGTTGGGAATCTATTTCCGGAATGGCGTTATTAGGCGGTATTGCTGCCGCAATGGTGGGTTCGGTATTCAGTTCTGTAGCCTGGGAAAGCGTAACTTTTGTTTCGGGCGAAATTGAAAATCCGAAAAAAAATGTTGTCAAAGCCATGATTTTAGGAACTTCTGCGGTGATGCTGCTTTATATTGCGGTTAATTTTGTTTATCTTAATGCTTTAGACCGGGATTCTATTGCTTTTGCAGCTAACGAAAGAGTTGCAGTTTCGGCTTCACAAAATATTTTCGGAAATGCGGGAACAGTTATTATTGCTGTTTTGGTGATGATTTCCACTTTTGGGTGTAACAACGGACTGATTCTGGCAGGCTCAAGAGTTTTCCAGACAATGGCAAATGATGGGTTGTTTTTCAAATCTGCTGTTAAGAATAATAAAAATCAGGTTCCTGAAAATGCGCTTTGGATGCAGGGAATCTGGGCATCGGTTTTATGTTTGAGCGGACAGTATGGTAATCTTTTAGATATGATTTCGTTTGTGATTGTACTTTTTTATATGATTACCGTATTCGGCGTTATTTATCTTAGAATAAAAAAACCAGAACTTGAAAGACCGTACAAAACATGGCTTTACCCGATTACTCCGATTATTTATCTGCTGATCGGAACCGGTTTCTGCGTATTGCTTCTTATTTATAAACAGCAATATACATGGCCCGGATTTTTGATGGTAATGATCGGACTTCCGGTGTATTATTTTATTAACAGGGGTAAAAAATAATATAAAAAAATAAGCGTTGTTACTACAACGCTTATTTTTTATTCTAAATTTCTTTATTTAACCCAACTTTTCTGCAATATATTTTGCGGTGTGCGATTTTTTGTTTTTCGCTAAATCTTCTGGAGTTCCGGCAAAAACAACTTCTCCGCCGTGTTTTCCTGCTTCAGGACCGATATCTATGATATGATCGGCACATTTCATAATATCGGGTTGATGTTCGATAACAATTACAGAGTGTCCCAAATCAATCAAAGCCTGAAGAGATTTCAGCAATTTCTGAATATCGTGAAAGTGAAGTCCGGTTGAAGGTTCGTCAAACACAAACAAAGTTTTGTCTGTGGTTACTCCTTTCACCAAAAAAGAAGCCAGTTTTACACGTTGCGCTTCACCACCCGAAAGAGTGGAAGAGCTTTGTCCGAGCTGTAGATAGCCTAAACCTACATCCTGAAGAGGTGTCAGTTTGGTTACGATTTTATCTTCTTTATTTTCTCTGAAAAATTCCAGTGCTTCATCTACGGTCATGTGAAGAATATCCGAGATATTCTTTTCGTCAAACCTCACCTCAAGAATTTCGTTTTTAAAACGGGTTCCTTTGCAAACCTCGCATTCCAGCTCAATATCTGCCATAAACTGCATCGAAACATTGATTACGCCCTCTCCTTTGCATTCGTCACATCTTCCGCCATCCACGTTGAAAGAAAAATGTTTGGGTTTGTAGCCCATCAGTTTGGCACTTTTCTGTTTAGAAAAAAGATCACGGATGTCGTCGTATGCTTTTAGGTACGTTACAGGATTGGAACGTGAAGATTTTCCGATTGGATTCTGGTCAATCAGCTCAATATGCTTGATCAATTTCTTTGGAAATTCCACTGAATCATAATCACCCTTTTTTCCGCCCATTCCCAATTGAATCTGAATATCATTCGTCAGAATTTCTTTCATTAAAGTAGATTTTCCACTTCCGGAAACTCCCGAAATAACGACTAGACTTTCCAACGGAACATCTACATCAATATTTTTCAGGTTGTTGGATCTTGCTCCTTTAATATGAATAAATTCTTTTGCTTTCCTACGCTTTTCAGGAACTTTTATTTCTAATTTTCCGGTTAAATATTTTGAAGTAAGCGTATCTGCATTTTTCAGTTCTTTAAAGTCACCTGCAAAAACCAGTTCACCGCCCAAATATCCAGCTTCAGGACCAATATCTATAATATAATCGGCTGCTCTCATCACATCTTCATCATGTTCTACTACAATAACGGTATTTCCGATGTCGCGGAGATTTTTTAGAACTTCAATTAAATTTTCTGTATCTCTTGAGTGTAAACCGATGGACGGCTCATCCAAAATATAAATAGAACCTACCAAAGAGCTTCCCAGGCTTGTTGCTAAATTAATTCTCTGGCTTTCGCCACCGGAAAGTGTGTTGGAAGTACGGTTTAAGGTAAGATAACCTAAACCTACTTTCAGTAAAAACTCAAGTCTTGTAGTGATTTCGTACAGCAGTCTTTTAGCAACTTCTTGGTCATGTTCAGAAAGCTTTAAATTTTGAATTAAAGGTAAAAGCTCATCCAGCGGGAGCTCTATCATTGATTGAATATTGTGTGAATCAATTTTTACCCAAGCGGTCTCTTCACGCAGACGCAAACCTTCACAGGTAGGGCAAAGCGTTTTTCCGCGATAACGTGAAAGCATTACCCGGTACTGAATTTTATACAAATTTTCTTCCAGCATTTTGAAGAAATTATTCAGAGATGGGAAACTGCTTTTTCCGTCACCTTTCCAGAGATAGTTTTTCTGCTCTTTACTAAGCTGATGATAAGGTTTGTGAATTGGGAAGTCATTTGCTTTTTTAATGAAATCTTTTTTCCATTCGCTCATGCTTTCACCTTTCCATGAAGCAACAGCATCTTCAAAAACCGACAAAGCTTTGTTCGGAATAACCAGATCTTCATCTATTCCGATCACTTTTCCATATCCTTCACAGGTAGGACAGGCTCCGTATGGATTATTAAAACTAAAAAAATGAACATTCGGTTCAAGAAATTCAATTCCGTCGAGTTCAACTTTATTAGAAAACTCTTTTATTTTTCCGGTTTCGGTATTTTTAAGTGCGCAGTATCCTCTTCCTTCATAAAAAGCCATCTGTATAGAATCTGCAAGTCTCTGAAGAAAACTTTCGTCATCTTCGTAGGTAAAACGGTCGATAACGAGATTGATGATCATTTCCTTTTCGGGAACAAAACCAAAACTCTCCAGATCTTCAATTCCTGCAACATTTCCGTTGACCTCAAGTCTTGTGAAACCTGCAAGCTTAAGAATATTAAGCGTTTCAGTAAAATTGTCAATATCAAAACTGAGTGGAGCCGTTAATAAAAACGGTGTTTCTTTTTTTGAATTTTTAATAAAATCTACAACATCCGTCACCGAATCTTTTTTTACTTCCTCGCCCGAAACGGGTGAATAGGTTTTTCCGATTCTTGCGAAAAGCAGCTTCATATAATCATAAATCTCCGTCGAAGTGCCAACTGTAGATCTTGGATTGGATGAGATCACTTTCTGCTGAATAGCAATGGAAGGAGCCAATCCTTTAATATCATCAACTTTCGGTTTTTCCAGTTTACCTAAAAACTGACGAGCATAAGAGCTTAAACTTTCTACATATCTTCTTTGTCCTTCCGCATAAATGGTATCAAATGCCAAAGAAGATTTTCCGCTTCCGGAAACTCCTGTTATGACAATCAGTTTATTTTTCGGGATAAGAACATCTATGTGTTTCAGGTTGTTAAGATGTGCGTTTTTAACGAAAACCTGTTTTTTTATATCTATTTCTGTTGTTGCAGCCATATTAATATTAAGACCAACAAAATTACGAATTTTTGATGGTTTTTCTTATTATTCAAATCCTAAAATACAAAAGCTATTTATAAATATTATATAATTGAATTATGATGTAATATTTTCTTTTTAAAAATTATTTATTACTGATTTATTAAAAATTATGTTGTGTAATAATAGATTTTGTTTTAAAATTACACTTATAAAATTGTAATTAAATGAGAAAGCTATTCAGAGATTTAATTACACATTTAATGAGAAAAAGGTAGATCGAAAATGTTTTTTAAAAGATGCAATTTGCATCTTTTTTTTATGATAAGTATCACGTTTTAGTTTAAGGAAAGTCTGCTAATTTTGAAAGCTTCAAAATAATGACTGTTATGAAAAGAAAATTAGGAACAATAATTTTTTTGTTAGGTACACTTTATACAGAAGCTCAGATAAAAACATCTGATATAGATTCGGTGCAGATTCAGGGAAAATTTATTGCAACGACTTATAAAAACGCCAACCAGAATATTTCAATTATCACAAGAGACGAAATTCTCAATTCTCCGGCAGTAAGTATCGATGAAATTCTGCAGCAGGTTCCGGGAATGGATATCAGAAGGAGAGGAGCCAACGGAGTACAGAGTGATGTGGGTTTTAGGGGAAGTTCTTTTGAGCAGGTTTTGATTCTCATCAACGGTATCAGAATGAATGATTCTCAAACCGGACATAATTCTCTTAATATTCCTGTAGATCTGGATGATGTTGAGAGAATAGAAATAATTAAAGGTCCTGCAGCAAGAAGGTTCGGACAAAATGCGTATGCAGGTGCCATCAATATTATTACTAAAACTCATGTTGGGAAGAATGTAAAAATAAGTGCCAATGCCGGAGATTATGA
Source organism: Chryseobacterium binzhouense (assembly GCF_007474545.1). Taxonomy (GTDB): domain Bacteria; phylum Bacteroidota; class Bacteroidia; order Flavobacteriales; family Weeksellaceae; genus Chryseobacterium; species Chryseobacterium binzhouense. Next base: position 92,822 of record NZ_VKOG01000003.1, on the reverse strand, counting down.
AACGTACGGTTTTGGATTTAATGCAAATGTAGGAAACGAGAAGTTCTCAAATTCTTTACAGGCAAATTCCAATTCTTCCCAAGGTTACCGATATAATACCGATTTTGATATTAGAAATGTATTTTACCAAAATCAGCTCAATATCAAAAACGGAAGTCTGAAAATGCAGGCAGGGTTTTCAGAGAAAAAGTTCGGAGCCAACGGTTTCTATGCTTCACCACTTGCGACAGAACAGTATGAGGAGTTACAGGCCTCTATCATCAGTGTTGCCCATCAGCAGAGCTTTGGCAAATTTAAGCTCAATTCTAATGTTTACTGGAGAAGAGGTCAGGATATGTATCTTTTCAACAGACAAAAACCTGAAATCTACAGGAATATGCATATCGGAAATAATGTAGGAGGAGAAGTAAATTCCAGCTATACTTCAGGTTTGGGTACAACAGGATTAGGTGTTGAGTTGAGAAAAGAATTTTTATCCAGTAATAATTTAGGTGACCGAGAACGTTTTGTAACACAGGTATTTTTTGAACACCATTTTTCATTTTTTGATAATAAATTGAACATTTCTCCGGGAGCATCGTGGGCAAACTATTCTACAAACGGAAACTTCTTCTATCCGGGACTTGATGTGGGATATACATTTTTTGAAAATAACAAAATCTATGGTAATATCTCAAAAGTTCACCGAGTACCGACTTTTACCGACTTGTACTATACAAGTAAAACTGAGCAGGGGAATCCTGACTTATTGCCCGAAAGTGCTGTTTATGCAGAGCTTGGCTATCAATACCAGAATGCAAATATCTTAGCCAAACTAAGTGGTTTTTACAGAGGTTCCAACAATGCAATTGACTGGACTAAAATTTCACTGCAGGATCCGGTCTGGTATTCAAGAAATATCGGAGATACTGAAATTAAGGGATTGGAAGCAGAAATCAGCCATCAGGTTTTAGGCTGGATGAAATATACTTTAGGTTATACTTATCTGGATAATAAACTTAAAGATATCAACGGGCTTAATTCGCGTTATGCTCTTGATAATCTTAAACATCAGTTGGTGGCAAAACTTCAGACCAGATTTCTGAAGTATTTCACCAATGAATTGGTATACCGATATAATGACAGAATAAATCTGGGAAGCTATCATCTTTTAGACGAAAAAATCAGTTTTAATAAAAATAATTTTTCGGTTTATGCTTTGATTAACAACGTAACCAATACAGAATATACAGAAACATTTGGTGTGCCAATGCCTCAAAGATGGTTTCATTTAGGAGTATCTTACAATATTAATATTAAGTAAACTTAATATTACGGTACTGTTAATTATTCTATTTTTGCAAAAATTTTTTGGATGAAACTTATTTTAAGTTTGGCTTTACTTATAAGCCTTAATTTGGTGAAATCGCAGGAACATATTTCAAGTTTTAATGCTATCACTCTTACCTATAAGTTTCATCCGAAATTTTTCTTGTACGGAGAAACTCAGCTCCGTGGGATTGAAGAATACTCTTATCCGGATTACTACGAAATAAAAGGAGGTTTAGGCTATAATCTTACCAAAAATCATAAGCCTTTCATTGGAATCGGCAGATATGTAACCTATAGAGACCAGCGTCTTAACAGAGAAGAATTAAGAATCTGGCTGCAGGATGTCATTGATTTCCGAAAAGGGATTGTAAAGTTTGAAAATAGATTCCGTGCTGAAAAATCTTATTTTTATGATCCTAAAAAAGATGTAAAATCAGAAAGAATGCGTTACAGATACAGACTAAATGTTACTGTGCCGCTTAATTCAAAAAAAGTTGAACCTGGAACTGTTTTTGCCAACGCGTTTGATGAAATGTTTGTTGTAAGCCCCAATAAGCCAACTTTCGCAAGAAACAGGGTATATGGCGGAATGGGATATCAGATTGACAAATATTTCGGAATCCTTTGCGGCTATCTGTGGCAAAGAGAATTTGAAGCAAAAGGAAACCGTAATCTTCACTTTGTTTATTTTGCACTCAATATTAATATTGATGACAGCGGAAGTGAGAAAAAAACATATCACTTTCCGGGGCTTGATTAATACTTTTCTGAAAGATAGCGGTACGCTTTCAGATATTTGTTAAATCTGTGGATATCTTTCTGGGTTAGCTCACGATTTACCCTTCTCAAATCCATGTTATCGCGAAGATCATTCAGTTTTACAGCTACGGCAAGCGGAGATCTTTCGGTACGTTTTATAAAATCATCATACACCTCATCAGGATCAAATTTGGTGAGACAGCTCACTGCAAAGAGAATATATTCAGGAAAACCTTCCGATCTTAAATATTCAAAGCTGAATTCTTCAGGATGATCTTCAACAACATCGTGCAAAACACCTACAATTTTTTCGTCAAGTGTTTTTCCGTATTCCATTACACGCATAACATGAGCGATGTATGGAGCGTGATATTTATCTTTTTGACCCTTATGTGCCTTGTCTGCTATTTTTATAGCCTTGTTCAGAAGTTCCTCTTTTGTCATTTTTTGTAAAACTAAATACAAAAATAAAAAACATACGAGACAAACTCATTGATTCAGGATATAAATCTCATAATTTTATCCACAGACGATAGTGAGTATGTTATTTCGAGGCGATTTTAGATCTCAAAACAGGTTCCAGTGCGTTTGGCATTTTATGTTTGGTGCTGTCTGCTGTCTTAAGTTTTAGCGCAGAGTGTGAATTGATATTTTCCGGCTTATGAACAGGCATTTTGTATAGTTTTGCAATCGAACTGTCTAACGGATTTGTAGAAACTGAGTCTAAGATTTTCGTATTCTCCTTATTAAAAAGCTGTGAACGGTCTATCGGAAGCGGTTTAATTTCTGTCTGTGCTGAAATCAAACCAGAAAAAGTAAGTAAACCAAAAATTAAAATTTTCATCTTTAAATGTTATTTATCAATAAACTGTTGTTATTTTATTCGTAATTTCAGACTAATATACATACTATTTCCATATTTCTGGAATTACTAAATTATTTTAACGAAAATTTAACCAGATTATTATATTTAAAAACCGACATTGTTTATTTTTAAAACACTCCTTCATGACCATCAAAATTAAAATCTTTGTTGTATTTCATTCCGATTTTTTCTAAAACTTTTACTGATGCTGTTTTAAATATTCAAAATAAAAAAAGCGATCAAAAGACCGCTTCTAATTATATGGGATTCGATTTAATTCTTTTTGCGGATAAATTAAGAAAACGTTTTACAAGCATCATCGCAGAGATCGTAAGTCCCAATCCAAGCGCAATCCACATTCCGAATGCGCCCATTTCCATCGTTACGCAAAGAAAATATCCTAAAGGAATAGTAATCAGCCAATACGCAATGAAAGTATAAATAGACGGAATTTTCACGTCCTGTAAACCTCGCAGCATTCCTAAAGCCGTTACCTGAATTCCGTCAGAAAGCTGGAATAAAGCTGCAATAATCATCAGTTTTGCCGCCAGCATGATAACTTCCACTTCTTCAGGCTTTGTGAAAAATGTAGGCAGAATGTTTCGTCCTAAAATGAAAAGCAATCCGCAAAGACACATAAAGAGAAAAGAAATTTTGAGATTGTTGATTCCTATCTTTCTGAGTTCTATAAAGTTTTGTTCGCCCAATTTTCTTCCTATCATCACGGTTGATGCAACGCTGAAACCAATACACAAATTGAAAGTGAAAGAAGCCATACTCAACGCAATCTGATGCGAAGCTATATCATGAGCAGAAATCAATCCGCAGATAAATGCAGCTCCTGCAAATGCGGTTACTTCAAAAAACATCTGTAAAGCAGTAGGGAAGCCCAGTCTTACCATTTTTTCAAACATTTTTTTTGAAAAAACCTGCAATTTCAGAGAAAACTCTTTGATGTATATTCTGGTTTTAGGCTCTTTTAATAAAACATAATAAAGAAAAATAACCATAAAAATTCTTGCGATCAAACTTGCCAAAGCAGATCCTTTAACCCCCATTTCAGGGAAAATCCAAAGTCCTTTGATGAAAACATAGTTCAGTACAATATTGATGACATTGGCAATAATGGTCGCTTTCGTTACTCCAATTGTATATGATAATCCTTCTGAAACTTCTCTTAAAGTCTGAAAAGCCATGAAAGGAATAATACTGATTGCCATGATCGTGAGAAAATCTACAGTATCTGGAATGATTTTTTCAGGCTGACCAGAATGATAGAGCAGTGGCATTCCTGCCAATAATATTGCCATAAGAATGATTCCGACAGACATATTGATAACAAAGCCATGGCTGAAAACAGAATTAATGGTTTTATGATCATTCTGAGAATGCGCTTCTGAAACCAAAGGCGGAATAGCAAAAGAAAATCCCAGAGCTAAAACAAACATTGAGAAAAATACCCCGTTGCCTAAAGATACAGACGCCAATGCATCTGCTCCCAGAAGTTTGCCTACAATAATATTATCAAAAAGGTTTACAGAAACCTGTCCTACCTGCGTAAGCATCACCGGAAGAGCTAGTGTAAGTGCTTCTTTGGTGTAGTTTTTATTTAAAAAAGCCATTTTAATTTACAAAAAAAATTTGCAGTATAGTTACTGCAAATTTTTAGAATTTATTTTAATTTATGATTAAATTATTTCCTTACAAAACTTGCAACATCCTCTTTAGAAACAGTGTTTCCACCAAGAATGATCAATCTTTCTACCACATTTCTCAGCTCTCTGATATTTCCTGTCCAGGAAAGCTCTTTCAATGCGTCAATAGCTGTATCATCAAAACTTTTCAAAGCAGTTCCGTGCTCTTCAGAAATAAGTTTGGCAAAATGCTCAACCAGAAGTTTGATATCGTCTTTTCTTTCATCCAAAGGCGGTACATAGATTTCAATTACAGAAAGTCTGTGATATAAATCTTCTCTGAATCTCCCGGCTTCAATTTCTGTCTGCATATTTTTGTTGGTTGCAGCCAAAACTCTTACGTCTACTTTGATTTCCTTATCACTTCCTACCGGTGAAACTTTGCTTTCCTGCAATGCTCTTAGAACCTTTGCCTGAGCAATAAGGCTCATATCACCAATTTCGTCCAAGAAAATGGTACCTCCGTTTGCCTGTTCAAATTTTCCCTGCTTGTCTTTGATCGCTCCTGTAAACGAACCTTTTACGTGCCCGAAAAGTTCAGATTCTATCAATTCGGAAGGAATAGCTGCACAGTTTACTTCTACCATTGGTCCTCTTGTTCTTTCGCTCAGGTTATGAATGGCATGAGCAACCAGTTCTTTTCCGGCTCCGTTGGGACCTGTAATCAAAACTCTTGCATCGGAAGCAGCTACTTTTTCGATCATATCCTGAATTTTCTTCAAAGGAGCAGATTCACCAATCATCTGGTATTTTTTGCTGACTTTCTTTTTCAGAGTTTTATTTTCAGACTGCAGATTTTTATTTTCTTTCTTTAATGTCTCTTTTGCTAAAGCATTTTTAACGCTGGTAATTAATCTGTTGATGTCAATAGGCTTAGAGATAAAATCGTAAGCTCCATCTTTCAGGCAAGAAACCGCAGAATCAATATCAGCATGACCGGAAATCATAATAAAGGTAGACTCAGGTTTCAGGTTCAAGCTTTGCTTTAAAAGTTCAGTACCTGAAAGTTTTGGCATTTTGATGTCTGAAATCACCAATGCAAAATCTTCTTTTTCAACTTGTTTGTAGCCTTCCAGACCGTCATCGGCAATTACAAATTCATAATCAGTAAGTTCATCGGAAAGGATACTGTGAAGTACTCCGGAAATTGCTTTTTCGTCTTCTACTATAAGGATTTTTTGCATAGTTGCAAATTTAGTTAATTTTTGCTTGATTATTAGCAAATATCATTCCTAAATCTCTATTTTGAATAATCTCGTTTTCCGAAAATTGCAGAGCCGACACGTACCGAATTTGCACCACATTCAATGGCAATAGGAAAGTCGTCACTCATTCCCATTGATAAAGTATTGAGTTTGTGAGTATGATTCAGGTCATCAAAAAGATTTTTCAATACTGAAAATTCTTTTCTGATTTGATGTTCGTCATCGGTAAATGTTGCCATTCCCATTAAACCCGTGATGTCAATATTTGGAAATTCACCTATAGTAAATTTTTCAAACAAAATCTTCGCTTCAGAAATTTCCAGACCAAATTTGCTTTCTTCTTCAGCTATTTTCACCTGAAGCAAAACCTTTATTTTGCGGTTGTGTTTCGCGGCTTCTTTATTGATTTCATTCAGAAGTTTTTCGGAATCCACACTCTGAATAGTATCAATAAATTCTGCAATATATTTTACCTTATTGGTCTGAAGATGCCCGATCAGATGCCATTTGATATCTTTCGGAAGCAGCGGCTGTTTTTCCGACAGCTCCTGTACTTTGTTTTCGCCAAAAGCTTTTTGTCCGAGATCATAAACTTCCTGAATTGCTGAAACCGGATGTGTTTTAGAAACCGCTACCAATTCAACATTTTCCGGAAGTCTGCTTTTTATTTCATTGTAATTTTCCTGAATGCTCATAACTGCAAATTTCTGAATTTTAAAATAAAAAATTAAATAAATCTCAGAGATTTTACAGAAGTTTAGAATCGCTGAGTAAGAAGTTAAGAGTATTAAGTTAAGCTTATTTTGATTGTCTTATTTAAAATCTATTGATTTTCTTAATATTGCTTAACTTCTTATTTTCTTTAATGGTTTAGTTTTTAAACTGCTTCATTAAATATGTGTGGAATCAATTCAGAACCTCGTTAATTTTCGGATATGACGAAATTTTTCTAAAAACAAACCTGTTAGATTTCTGAAGTTTGACAATAAACTTATCCAGTTCTTCCACAGAATCTGCATCCGTAAGATATTGATCGTGTGTAAGAAATACCAGATGTCTTGATGTTTCCTCAAGATCATTAAAGAAAATACTGTCCACTTTTTTCAGCATAGCTTCGTGATTTCCTTTAAGTGTCATTTTATGGGTAGGTTTCCATTCAAGATCCCAGCCGATGACTTTATATCCGGCTTTCTGTAACTGATTAGCAGCCTCTGAAGAGCTTTTAATATCTGTTACGTTGATATTGTTGAGTCTCCAGATATTTCTTCCGGGTGTTCTTGCAATTTTCCCGGTAAGTTTGAGGCTGTCTTTTGCACGGTTAAAATCCTGTACTACTGCTTCGGGATTTTTGTAATATTCAGAATATTTATGATGGGCATGGGCATAGCTGTGATTGGCAAGCTCTATCAGATTATTGCTTCTCATATTTTCAAGGTCAGCTTTCTGTTTTTTGCTGTCTGATGCATGTTTTCCTATTAAAAATGCTGTAGCACACACATTCCTTTTTTGTAAAATTTTCAGAAGGTTTTCGGTTCCGCGGTTTGGACCGTCATCAAAGGTGAGATAGATAACTCTTTTATCTGCAGGAACTTCTTCATCTTCTACGGTGACGGGGACTTTTGCGAGGGGAGGCTGTTCTGTGAAAATCTTTTCAGATTCTCTTGTTTCATACTTCTGGTTACAACCAGTTAAAAAGGCTGATGCTGCACTCATCACTGCAAACATCCCAAGAAAAGTCTGTTTTAAAGACTTTTCCGCAAAAGTTTTGTTCATAAAAATTAGTGGAAATTAAATTGTTAAAAATTGTTAAATTTTACACGGTAAATTTAGCAAAATTTGTACCACATTTTTATATTATTTTCACTTTTTAATGAAATTTCAGCTAAAATTATTTTTGAATCATTGTTCTTAGCTCAACAGCATTTTTTACTGCTGCTGTTCCCCAAGTATTATTGAAGAAAATAAAGCCTTTCTTACCTGAATTTAAAATATTTCGGGCTAAATTTTCCAATTCATTTTGAGGATATTCCGATTTATAAAGAACAGGTTTTCCGTGAAGACGATAATAAAACAGTTGCGGATGATTAATGATCAATTCATCAGAAAGATTTCCCTGGAAACTAACACCCGAAAAAATAATATTTTTTGAGAATAAAGCTGAATAAACGTCATCATTCCACCACGAATTATGACGAAATTCAATCACATTTAAATAGTCAAAATCAAGATTATTGGTGATTAAATCCAGATTTTCATCCGTATTTTTGAATGATGGAGGAAACTGATACAAAAAACCTGCAAGTTTATCCTGTAAATGAGTCCCAATATGATTACAAAATTCTTTAATTTTCTCTTTGCAGTCCTTCAGGCACTTTTCGTGCGAAATGGTCTTAGGGATTTTAATAAAAAATCTGAAATCATCCGGTGTTTCGTCAAACCATTTCAATAATGTTTTTGCCGTAGGTTTTCTGTAAAAAGTTGAATTGATCTCAACGGTATTAAACTCTTTAGAATATAAAGTCAGGAAATCTTTGCTTTGGGCATTTTCGGGATATAGCGAGCCTTTCCAGTCGTTATTATAGAAACCTGAACAGCCGATAGATATTACCTTCTTTCATATTGTTGTTTCGTAGAATTAATAATTTATTTAATATCCAGATCTACAGAATTCAGTCTCAATGAATTTAAAATCACCGATAAAGAACTGAAGCTCATCGCTGCCGCCGCAATCATTGGTGACAAAAGGATTCCAAAAAAAGGATACAACAATCCTGCCGCAACCGGAATTCCCAAAACATTATAAATAAATGCAAAGAATAAATTTTCTTTGATGTTTCTCAATAGTTTTTCGCTTAAAATTTTTGCTTTTGCAATTCCCGTAATATCACCTTTTAATAAGGTAATTTCTGCCGTTTCTATTGCCACATCGGTTCCGGTTCCCATTGCAATCCCAATATTTGCCTGTGCCAGAGCAGGAGAATCGTTGATTCCGTCACCGGTCATTGCAACAATTTTTCCTTTTTGCTGAAGTTTTTTTACTTTGTTCAGTTTATCTTCAGGAAGACAATTGGCTTTAAAGTGTTTTATTCCCAGCTCATCAGCAACTGCTTTTGCGGTATTTTCGTTGTCTCCTGTCATCATGATTACTTCAATCCCGTCCTTTATCAAATGTCGAATGGCTTTTTTGGAGGTTTCTTTAATTTTGTCTGTGAAACTTATAAATCCTAATACCTCATTTTCCTGAGCAATGTATGAAATGGTATGCGCTTTTGACTGAATTTCGGTAGCTTTTAATTTTAAATCTCCGGAAATTTGAATATTATGTGAAACCAAAAGATTCTCATTTCCCAAATAAACCATTTTCCCATTAATAATTCCTTTAACGCCTTTTCCCGAAATATTTTCAAATTTTTCTACTTTTTCAGCAGTAATATTTTCGTCTTTTGCTTTTTTTATCACAGCATTTGAAAGTGGATGTTCTGAATTTTGATTTAATGAATAGGCTAATTTTAAAATTAAACTTTGATCAAAATTGTTTGTAATTTCTATATGTTCCAACGATGGCTTTCCTTCCGTTAAAGTTCCTGTTTTGTCGGTAATCAGAACATTTACTTTATTCATTTGTTCTAAAGCCTCTGCATTTTTAATTAAAATTCCGTTTTTAGCACCTTTTCCGATTCCTACCATCAAAGACATTGGTGTTGCCAATCCTAAAGCACAGGGACAGGCTACAATTAAAACCGCCACAGCATTGATAAAAGCGTACAGGGTCTTTTGGTTTTCCGGTCCGAAAATCTGCCACAGCACGAAAGTGATAACAGCAGCAACTATTACGGCAGGAACAAAAGCTTTTGCAACTTTATCGGTAAGTTTCTGAATAGGAGCGCGGCTTCTGCTTGCATCATTCACCATTTTAATAATTTTGGAAAGCAAAGTTTCATCGCCTACTTTCTCTGCTTTCATGATGAAAACCTGATTTCCGTTGATGGTTCCTGATGTTACCAGATCATTTTTATTTTTTTCAACAGCAATGGGCTCTCCCGTAATCATGCTTTCGTCAACAGTAGAGTTTCCGTCGATAATTTTTCCGTCAACAGGAATTTTTTCACCTGGTTTTACTTTTATAATATCCCCGATTTTCACTTCGGAAAGCGGAACTCTTTTCTCTTCGTTATTAATCATCAGATTCGCTTCATCGGGAGAAAGATTCATCAGTTCTTTAATGGCATTTCCTGTTTTTTTATGGGCTATAGCTTCCATCAGCTGACCAAGAATTACCAAAGTCATAATCACGCAGACGGCTTCAAAATATAAAGGAATTTTATGGTTGTGTCCTCGAATTTCGTGCGGAAGCAAATCAGGAAACGTTAGTGCGATAACGCTAAAAATGAATGCTGCAGTTACTCCCAAAGCAATTAAGCTGAACATATTTAAGTTCCATGTTCTAAAAGAAACCCAGCCTCTTTTCATCAAAAACCATCCGGAATAAAACAGGACAGGAAGTGTTAAAATTAATTCAAAAACTCCTTGAATGTTGTGTGAGAAAGGAAAATCAACCAACATTCCGCCCATTGATAAAACAAAAACGGGAATGGTAAAAGCCAAAGAAATGATGAATTTTCTTTTTAAAATGTTGTAAGTATCATCACTTTCTTCTTCACCTTTTTCCGGATATTTTACCAGATCCATTCCGCAGACCGGACAGCCTACATTGCTATCATATGTTTTATCACCTTCGCAAAACATCGGACAATAATATCTTCCTGCCATATCATCTGTAACTTTTGGTGTTTTAACTTCATGATGATAATGGTGAGATTGTGATACAGAATTTTTAACCAGATCTTCCGTAATTTCTTCCAGATGCATGTGACAAACAGGGCAGTCTGTTTTCTCATCATACACTTTATCGTCTTCACAAAACATCGGACAGTAATATTTTCCAATATGGTTTTTGAAGTTTTCTGGAAGATTTGTTGACGAATAAGTAGGTTTATAATTCGGATCTTTTGCTAATTTTTCCTCAATCGGAACTAAGAACATATTACAGACCGGACATCGTTTTCCCTGCTGAAAATAGACTTTATCACCTTCACATTCCATCGGACAATAATAAACGGATGAAGGAGAAACCCGATCCTGCGGTTTTATAAAAGTGTTATCAGATTTTTTTGGATCTTCGAGCTTATAATTTCCAATTTCAGAAAGTGACTGATTGAGCTGTGATAAATTGATTTCCTGTTCCGAATGAATTTCGGCAGTGCTCTCTTCAAGGTTGATTTCGGCAGAGATTCCTTTCAGGCTATTAAGTTTTTCTGAAATTTTTTTCTGGCAACCTGAACAGGTCATCCCTAAGACTTTATATTTTTGGTGCATGATTTTACATTTATTTTACAAATTTCCGAAAAGGATTTTGTAAGCTGTTATAAATTTAGGGATAATAGTTATAGAATTTAGTTAGCTGTAAGAATTACTTGACCGGGAAACTGAATAAATGTACGACTAAATAACTATAAACTAAGTGATTTTCAGATCTGATCTAGTGGTTTCCTGCTGTGAACCTTCAGTTTTTTAAATTCAGTAGGAGTGAAGCCTGTAATTGTTTTGAACTGTGAAGATAAATGCTGCACGCTTTTATAGCCAAGTTTTGCAGCAATTTCTGTTAAATAAAATTCATTATATAGAAGCAGTTCTTTTACTTTCTCAATTTTTTGAAGGATAAAAAACTGCTCAATGGTAACATTCTCGTTCTGAGAAAAAGTTTTGGAAAGTAAACTGTAATCTTTGCTTAATTCTGAACTTAGAAATTTTGAGATCAAAAAATTTTCTTCAATATCAAGACTGCTGATTTTCAGGATAATGATGCTTTTGATTTTATCGGTCAACTGATGTGAAGAGTCTTTGATTCGTTCAAAACCAGTTTCCAAAAGACGGTTTTCAATGTGTGTAGTATCTTTTTCTGAAATCGAAGAGACTGTTTCTACTTCACCAAGGTTGATAGATTTAATTTTAATACCCAATTCATCAAAAATGGCCGAAACAGCTGCAATGCATCTTCCGCAAACCATATTTTTTATGAATATTTTCATTCCTTTAACTTGATTCTGTCTTTCACAAATTCTACCTGAGTTTTTCCGTGCGGAACAGGGTTGCCGTTCTCATCAAGGTTTACCATCACAATTCTGTCAACTGTAATAATGGTCTGATGTGTCATTTTATTTCTTACCTCACATCTTAAAGTAAGAGAAGTAGAACCAAAGCTTGTAACTTCAATACCGATTTCAATAATATCTCCCTGTTTTGCAGAACTTACAAAATTGATCTCTGAGATAAATTTCGTTACCACTTTTTTGTTTTCCAACTGAATTACTGCGTACAAAGCCGCTTCTTCGTCAATCCACTGCAAAAGCCGTCCTCCAAAAAGAGATTGATTAGGATTTAAGTCTTCAGGTTTTACCCATTTTCTTGTATGATAATTCATTTTTTATAATTGTACTGCAAATTTAGTTTTTAAAACCTGCATTTTCAACTTAACTGAATTTAGTAATCTTAAAACAGCAATTTATATTCTCAATCATTTGCTTTAGAATAAATGGTTTTAATTTATTTTACTGATTTTTATGAAACAAACTGTTAAATTCAAAAACTACAAATATTATCCAGAACCTATGATATTTAAATTTTATTCATGGAAATTTGATCATAAATTAATACTTTTTATCAAAATAATCCTTTGGTTGAAAAATTAACTAAAATAAATTTAAAAAATACTTTGTCATGCAATTATAAATTGTATCTTGCAGACGTTTATATTTGGAATCAATATTATGTTCATTATTATGTTGCTTTTCTTTTATATCCCCAATTTTTATTAATTTTTTAATTTTTTTTAAATGAACATTTTTGTTTCAAACATCAACTACGCAACTAAAGAGTATGAGTTGCACGATTTATTTGCAGAATTTGGCGATGTATCATCAGCTAAAATCGTAACAGACAGAGAAACTGGTCGCTCAAGAGGTTTCGGATTCATCGAAATGGGTGACGCAGAAGGTCAGCAAGCTGTTGACGCGCTTAATCAGAAAGAATTTAACGGAAAAGTTCTTAATGTTTCTGAAGCTAAGCCAAGAGAAGAAAAACCAAGAAGAAGTTTCGATAATAACAGAAGCGGAGGTGGTTATGGTAACAATCGTGGTGGAAACGGCGGTGGTTACGGAAACAGCCGTGGCGGAAATGGCGGTGGAAACCGTTGGTAAAAAACAAGAAGCGGCTTTTTAGCCGCTTTTTTTATATCCTGTTCTGATCTTTTTTCTTCTTTTTCTTTTCCTTATTCTTCACTTTTTCTTTCTTAGTTTTCTTTGGGTTTAGAATTTCCTCTGCGTATTCAAGCTTTGGCTCTTTTATTTTTACAGGTTTCATTTCTATTTTCAAATCAAAATAAGATTGCAGGTCTTTTTGCGAGATCAGCTTTTCTTTGAATAAAAAGTCCAAAATTTCTTTTCCTGAATCATCAAAAAACTGATGAGAAAGTTCTCTCAGTAAAAACTTTTTATATTCTTCAGCAGGAACGATAACAGAATATCTGAAAATTCTGCCTTCTTTCTCTGTAGAAAGGTATCCTTTTTCAACAAGAATTTTAAGGTAAGTAGAAACTGTGTTCTGATGAGGTTTAGGCTCCGGATGTTGTTCCATTACATCTTTCAGGTAAAATTTTTCCAGTTTCCAGAATAACTTCATTAGATTTTCTTCAGCAGATGTAAGATGGTTAATTTTCATAAGATATTCTTAATGTTGAAAGTGAATATTGCAATAAAGATATACAAAAGATACCATAAATGCGATACCAGCTCCCATAAATACTTCTTTTACGGTATGTCGACGCAATATAACTCTTGTGACGCCTACCAAAGCAGCAATGAAAAGCCAGAATAAGCCAGCTCTCCAATTAGAATCATAAAACAATGCCGCAACAAAGACATTAAAAGCAGTATGCATAGAGCTTTTGATGTACAAATTGCTGTACTGCAATGCAAAAAGAAGTACAAGAATGAAAAGCATGACAAAATCCAGAAAGCCATTCATTATATAATGATACAGTTGATACAAAACTATACAGACCGCTATAAAAATATACAAACTTTTCCTTTGTACCCGGTTAGACACATCCATATTGGTGTATCTGCCTGTTTTTACGTTCCAGTAGATCCAAATAATGATCGGAAAGATTGTTAACAACAAAATAGGGAGAAAGTGCATAACTGCTTCTTTGAATGTATAAATTTTAAAGCTTAAATACACAAAATAAATAAAAAGCGAAACAAGAGGATTGAAAAAGTCTGAGATTAATCTTGATACAATATGCAGTGATGAAGTTGTTTTTTCTTCCATAAATAATTCTGAAATGTAAATATAACACTATAACCAAAAAAACAATTGCTCCGTATATAATAAAAACAAAGTTTTTTTATATTTTTGCTCAACTATTTCATTATAAATAAGCAAGAGCTAACACATGAAAGAATTTTCTAAAGAAGTGTACCTGAAGTGGTATGAAGATATGACAATGTGGAGAAGGTTTGAAGACAAATGCCGTTCTCTTTATTTAAAACAAAAAATCAGAGGTTTTTTACACTTGTACAACGGTCAGGAAGCTATTCCTGCAGGTTTTACGCACGCAATGGATTTAACCAAAGATAGTATGATTACTGCTTACAGATGTCATATTCACCCAATGGCGATGGGAGTAGATCCTAAGAGAATCATGGCAGAGCTTTGCGGTAAAGCAACCGGTACTTCCGGAGGTATGGGAGGATCTATGCATATTTTCAGCAAAGAACATCGTTTTTACGGTGGTCACGGTATTGTTGGGGGACAAATTCCTTTAGGTGCGGGTATTGCTTTTGCAGATAAATATTTTGACAGAAAAGCAGTAAATATCTGTTTCTTCGGTGATGGTGCTGCAAGACAGGGTTCGCTTCACGAAACCTTCAACATGGCAATGAACTGGAAACTTCCTGTGGTATTTGTAGTTGAAAACAACCAATACGCAATGGGAACTTCTGTAAAAAGAACTGCCAATCACGAAGACATCTATAAGTTAGGTTTAGGTTACGAAATGCCTTGTCTCGCAGTAGATGCAATGGATCCTGAAAAAGTGGCTGAAGCTGCTTATGAAGCTATAGAGAGAGCAAGAAGAGGAGATGGACCTACTTTCATTGAAGCAAGAACGTATCGTTTCAGAGGTCACTCAATGTCTGATGCAGAACCATACAGATCTAAAGATGAAGTTTCTATTGCTAAAAAAGATGATCCTATTGAGTTGATCAAGGCAAGAATCTTAGAAAATAACTGGGCAACTGAAGAAGAGCTGGAAGCAATGGATAATAAATCAAGAGATTTCGTTGAGGAATGTATTGAATTTATGGAAAACTCACCATATCCGGATACTGAAAAAATATACGAATACGTCTATGCTCAGGAAGATTATCCATTCTTAGATAAATTAGAAAACTAACAGATAATGAGTCAATTTGAAAGTTTGAAAATTCGAAACTGATCTATTATCATATCTTTTTTAATTTTTCAAATTACCAAATTACCAAATTTTCAAATTAAAAAAAATTATGGCAGAAGTAATTACAATGCCGCGTCTTTCCGATACAATGACGGAAGGAAAAGTGGCGAAATGGCATAAAAAAGTAGGAGATAAAGTAAAAGAAGGCGATATTTTAGCCGAAATAGAAACGGATAAAGCTGTTCAGGATTTTGAGTCTGAAATGGAAGGAACACTTTTGTATGTTGGTGTAGAAGAAGGTAACGCTGCTGCTGTAGATTCTGTTCTTGCAATTATAGGAAAAGAGGGAGAAGATATTTCAGGATTAACAGGCGGAAGTACTCCCAGTAATGATTCATCAGAAAAAGAATCTACAACTGAAGAAAAAACTGCCGTTACTGAACAAACTTCTTCAGAAGCTCATGAAGGGGTGGAAGTAATCACAATGCCGCGCCTTTCTGATACAATGACGGAAGGAAAAGTGGCGAAATGGCATAAAAACGTAGGAGATACTGTTAAAGAAGGTGATCTATTAGCCGAGATCGAAACAGATAAAGCTGTTCAGGACTTTGAATCTGAATTCAATGGCGTTATGTTAAAACAAGGCGTTGAAGAAGGTGGAGCTGCTCCAGTTGATTCGGTTTTGGCAATTATTGGACCTGAAGGAACAGATGTTTCAGGAGTTGGAACTCCGAAAGCCGCTGCTTCATCATCAGAAAAGCCTGCTGAACAAAAAGCTGAAGCTCCAAAACAAATAACTGACAATCAACAATCAGCAGCAACCAGCAACAATGACAGAGTTGCTATTTCTCCTTTAGCTAAAAAAATGGCTCAGGAGAAGGGTTTAGACATCAGTTCTGTAAAAGGATCTGGTGAAAACGGAAGAATTGTTAAAAAAGATATTGAAAACTATCAGCCTTCTGCTAAATCAGCTGATTCAGTTCCGTCTGCAAGTCCTGCAGCGACTCAGGTTGCTTTAAGTTTTGTACAGGGTGAAGATTCAGAAACTCCGAATTCTCAGGTAAGAAATATTATTGCCAAAAGACTTTCCGAAAGCAAGTTTACTGCGCCTCACTATTACCTGATGGTAGAAATCAATATGGATAAAGCAATTGAAGCCAGAAAAGAAATCAATTCTTTACCAGACACAAAGATTTCTTTCAATGATATGATTATAAAGGCTACAGCAATTGCTTTAAGAAAACATCCGCAGGTGAATTCAAGCTGGGCAGGAGACAAAATTATTCATAGAGGAAATATCAATATCGGTGTTGCAGTAGCTATTCCAGACGGATTGGTTGTTCCTGTTTTGAAGAATACTGATCAGATGACTTATACTCAGATTTCTTCTGCTGTAAAAGATATGGCAGGAAGAGCCAAATCGAAAGGTCTTAAAGCCAATGAAATGGAGGGTTCTACATTCTCAATCTCAAACTTAGGAATGTTCGGAATTGAAACTTTCACAAGTATTATCAATCAGCCAAACTCTGCCATTCTTTCTGTTGGTGCAATTGTTGAAAAACCAATAGTTAAAAACGGACAGATTGTAGTGGGCAATACAATGAAATTATCGTTAGCTTGTGATCATAGAGTAGTAGATGGCGCTACAGGTGCTCAGTTTTTACAAACTTTGAAAACATATTTAGAAAGTCCCCTAACATTATTACTGTAAAAGAAATTACGATTTTTATATTATTAAAACCTTCCATAATTCGGAAGGTTTTTTTAATAATATAAGTGGACGTACAGAGTACTTTATTAAAGATGGATAATTATCATAAAAAAACTACTTCCTAATTTTAGAAAGTAGTAGTTGTTAAATAAAAATGTCTTATTATTTTGTTCTCCAGTGTGTTCCATTTCTAGGAGGATCACCACCGCCATTATCACCTATATCAGTTGTTGGAGTATTTATGGTATCTCTTTTTATAACTATTAGACTTCCTGATTCAGGTGTCTCTTTTGGATTCTCCTTGTTTTTACCTGCTATTTTCCAATGTGTACCGTTTCTTGGTGGATCTGGGTTTATTCCTGTCGAATCTCTTGCTGTCATTTGAGGTTCTTCAACATTTTCTTTAGATGCTTTAAAATCTTCATCAAAGTTTTCATCAGACTGCCTGCAGGCAACTGTGCAAATTCCGATAATTGCTAAGCTAAGTGCTATAAAATTGTTTTTCATTGTACTAGGATTAATGATTAAACTTACTATTTTTTGATAATTTTAGATGCTCGAAAGTAGTCAAAATCTGTACTTAAAGCAAGAAACAGGGGGTCTGATTTATAAATTTTTACAATTTGTAATAAAAGCATTAATAAAAAAATGCTGTTTAAAAATTTAAACAGATCAGTTTAAAATAGCTTATTATAAATAGTTTTTATGTATTTTTGATGAAAATTTGTCAGGGAGATATCAATGATTAAAAAAATTTTTACTTCTTTCTTTATTATGCTTACTGTATTACTGTATGCACAGGATTATTATTCTAAATTGAGAGAGAAATATTACGGTTTTGAAGAAAATGATTCAAGAGCATTTGTGTTTATTAATCAATATATAAAGAAAGCCAAGTCAGAAAATAACCATAAAGAGCTTTTTCAAGCATACAAAGATGCGATATTATATTCATCAAATAATAAATTGAACTATGCTGATAGTGCAATAGCAGCAGCAAAAAAATCAGGAGATGAAGATTTGATTGGTGATGCTTTTTTAAGTAAAGGTGCAATATATTATTTTAACCAGAGAAAGTTTCAGTTAGCTTTAGAAGAATACTTAAAAGCTTATGAGCACTTAAAAGATTCTAAAGATGACTTTTTAAAATATCAAAATTTATATCATATTGGTGTTGTTAAAAGTTATTTAGGGTACTACGACGAGGCTCTAGAAATTTTTAATGATTGCATAAGGTATTTTGAAACAAAGCTGAGTGATAATCTGCACAAAAACCTTTTATTTAACAATAGAAAGGGTTATTTTAACTCACTTCACCAAGCGATTGTCTGTTATCAGATGCTTGATAAGAATGCGCAGGCTGATCAATTGTTAAAAGAAGGAATAAAGACTTTACCTGATTCTAAAGATTTTTATCTGGAGAAGAGCTATTTTAATAAAAGCATAGGTATTTCAGAGTTTAGAAAGAAGAACTATAATAAAGCCATTGAATATTTTGATAAATCTTTGCCTGAATTAATTAAAGTTAATGACTTTACATGGATTTCATATATTTATTATTATAAAGGTAGAAGTTATGAAATTCTTGGAAATCATGATAAAGAAGTTGAGAACTATAAAAAAGTAGATTCAATTTTCAATAAAAACACCTTTATTCTTCCGGAATTAAGAACAAATTATGAAGAACTCATAGAATTTTACAAGAAAAGAGAAAATCATAAGGAGGAGTTGTATTATACTAATCAGCTATTGAAAGCGGATAGCATCATTGCAGCTGATTTTAAATATTTATCTACACGTGTCTATAAAGAATATGATACCAAAAGGCTTTTGGACACTAAAGAAGATTTAGAAAAAAGCAATTCCTTCAGTAAAATTTTGCTTTTATTTTGTGTAGTTGTTATTGGATTTCTTGCTTTTGTAATTTATATGAGGCTTAAGAAACAGAAAAAAATCCAAAAAAGTTATGAAGATCTGCTAAAGAAAATGGAAGAAAAACAGCAACAGCAGCAACAGCAGCCTGTTGAAATTCCGGTAAAGCAAGAGCCAATAGCTGATTCTGAGAAAAATATTAAGTTTGATAATAGTATTGTTGAAAAGTTATTGAAAGACATACAGAACTTTGAAAAAAATCAAGGCTACCTTGAACAAGGTTTGACATTAAAAAAATTAGCTGAACAGTTTAAAACAAATACTTCTTACCTGTCACAAGTAATTAATGAATATAAAGGCAGTAACTTCAACACTTATATTAATGTCTTAAGAATCAATTTCGCTACCGAGAAAATTTATCATGATAAGGAGTGGAGAAAGTATTCAATTGAACACATTGCTTCAGCGGCTGGTTTTAGTAACCGGCAAAGTTTCTCTAATATTTTTCTTGAACAAAATGGTATAAGACCGGCAGATTTTATTAAGAAAAGAATCAGTGAGCTGGAAAGATCAAAAGAATAATTCTTAGAAAAAGTTATACTTTACAAAAAATAAAATCTAACCTTCGCAAAGAAGGTTAGATTTTTTTATTAATATAATGTGATGGTATAAATGGTGATTTTCATCAAAAAATATTTCTGGAATTGTAGAGAACAGGGTTCATGTTCCTAGCTTGTCCGAACCCTGATATTCTACATGAAAACTGAATGATGAAAAGTTATATATGAATGATTAGTGTCTCATGCTTTTCTGTAACAAATATATAAGCATATATTTTCTTTGGCAAACAAGTGTGGGTAGCATTTATAAATATTAACGTAAAAATTTATAAAACTAGAATGGTATATAGATTTTTAAATGATTGATTTTCAAATATTTGAAAATTAAATAATAATTTGATGATATATAGACTGAACCCTCCGGTTATATAACTAAAAAATACTCTTTTTTATTGTTTCTTAGTTAAAAGCAAAAAAAAAACAGCCGATTGACAGCTGTTTATTCTTTTAATTTGTTTAGTTTAATTAAGTGGTTTTCGTCCCGTAAGTAAATTAATCACGATAACGATTACTGCAATTACTAATAAGACATGTACTAAACTTCCTGTGTCCATTCCGGGAATAATTCCCAACATTCCTAAAAGCCATGCAATGATGCAGATAACGGCTACAAGCCACAAAATACTTCTCATAATATATAATTTTTATTTGGTTGTACTCATACAATACACTTTTTATGCCTTTATGTAGTTTTATTCAAAAAAATTGCAAAATTTTTTAAAAAATAGAAATATGCTTGGTTTTTATACATTAAAATTATTCCTGCATTGGAATAATTGTTGTTAGATGTTTACAACAGATACTTTCTTTGAATACTTTATTAAACCTAAAAAAATTAAGCTATGCTGATACATGAAGATCTTCTTATGAGATACGGAGCAGAAACCGAAACTTTTCAGCCGTCCCATGTTATTTTTAGTGAAGGAGATAGTCCCCGATACTATTATCAGATTGTAGAAGGAAGAATTAAGCTCAACAATTATAACGAAGAAGGTAAAGAACTTATTTTTGCGATTTTGGAAAAAGGATTAAGTGTTTGTGAACTTTTGCTTTTTATTGATAAAACATATCCTGTAAATGCAATTACGTTCGAAGAATGTACAATTTTGAAACTACCTAAAGCAAAATTTGAGATGTTATTAGATGAAAATCCTCATGTATCCAGGGATATCAATAAGTTTCTTTCAGAAAGACTTTATCACAAATATATAATGCTTGATAACAATTCTTCTTTAAGACCAGCAGTAAGAGTGAAAGGAGCTTTAGATTACTATAGAAGCTATAATGAGGATTCCGAAAAATTTGAATATGAAATTCCTCTTACGCGCCAACAGCTGGCTTCTTTAACGGCATTACGTGTGGAAACAGTTATCCGTACTGTGAAACAGCTGGAAAAAGAAAACTTTCTAAAAATTATCAATCGTAAAATTTATGTTTAAAAAAAAATAATTGACTTAAAAAGATACCACATCTTTAATTTTTAATTATAAAATGCCTTTTATGGTATGGTCGTTGCAAGAAAGTAAACACATCACAAAAAATATTTTTATGCAAAACGAAAGAACAGTTTCAGTATTAAACGATCTACTGAACATTACGAACGACAGAATTGAAGGATTTTCTAAAGTAGAAGACAAAGTTTGGGAAACGTATTCTCCTTTGAAAGCAGATTACGATCAAATGGTAAGTCAGTCGCAAACCATGAAATCTGAACTGATGAGTCTTATCCGTGAAAAAGGAGGAGATGCAGACAATACTACAAGTACAGCAGGAGCAATCCACAGAGCATGGATTGATGTTAAAAATTCATTTTCCGGTGATAAAACAGAGTCTACTTTAGAAAATGTGGTTTTTGGTGAAGAAGCAGCAATAGACGCCTATCAGGATGCTTTAGACAGTGGAGATTTGTGTCCGGAAAGCTCAAGAATTGTGAGCGATCAGCTTCATCATCTAAAATCTTCTTATAACAAATTCAGTAATTTAAACGAAATGAAAAATTAGAATTCAAATTTTTAATTTTTGATTTTTGATTTTGTGATCCATATTGATCACATGTTACAATTTTGCAATCCTAAAGAGTGATTTTTAGGATTGTTTTTTTTAATACCTAATAAATAATCTATGGAAATAACTTTTGAGCTAAAAAAAGAATTTATTGATAATACTTCACTTATTCAAAACGTAAGAGTTCTATATAAAAAAAGAAAAGTCGTTGAAGGTAAACCTGCTGTTATAACGCATGATCCTTTTGAAGTTACCATATATAATCTTGACAATAAAGATGAAGATAATAAAAGTCATATAATTGATTTTGAATCTGCTGTCGAAATTGCCATCATTTTCTCGGATGAATCTATAAAAGTTTTTAGAGACGAGTGAGTTCTGTGGCATGCTGATTGCAAAGGGAAGATAGACCAATCAGAATATATATGAATCCATCTACTATTAATAATCAGGAAATTTCTGTAACACTTGCTCTGCTGGATAATGATCTACAGCAAATACTTCATTACTGTAAAAAATACAGCTGGAAGTTTAAAATGATTAATTCTAATAATATTCAGCTTTTTGTACCGTCAAATTCTCTGCATCTTTTGTTCTATTTGGGACGTGAAATTTTTTCAAGGTCTTGTGCTTAAATTATCAATTACCATAAATGTATTATTGTATTATTTTCATTGAGAAATATATAAATCAATCATTTTGAAAAAAATTAATTATTTATCAACTTTTATAAATTGTTATTTTTTTAATAATACAACATGATTTAAATAATAAACTTAAAACTATCATTTTGTTTCTTTGGTATGGTAATTGGATATGAGACGGCACACTACTTATGTTAATTTTCTAATGTTTTATCATAAAATTTTATAATTAACATCTGTTCAATTTTCAATTTTTTTTTTTAAGAATTAAACAATCAAATAAATAAATTATATGAAATCAAAACTAGCAATTTTATCGCTTGCCATTGCAGTTCCTACTGCAGCATTGGCGCAGGATTCTTTACAAGTTGTGGATAATACTGAATATCCGAACACATTTAGTTCTGGTTCTGCCAATGTACAACGTTTTAATCAGTCTTCTAAAAGATTCAATGACTGGTCAATCTCTTTTGGAGCCGGGGTACCGTTGATGCAGTCCGCAGATCTTACTTCAATTAAAAACGGAAACGGTAAAAATCTTTTTGGTTATTCAGCTTATTTTAGTGTTGATAAAGCTATTACTCATGCTTTCGGTCTAAAATTGCAGTATGACCGCGGTGAAACAAGACAAGGATGGTTCAATACTAAAGACGATGCGCCTGCAAACGCATCTGTTACTCAGCAGGTAGGAGCCAGAACACAGTACGATGCAATATCTTTATTGGGGGATATTAATTTCTCAAACCTTTTAAGAAGGGTTGATAACAAATCTCCTTACAGATGGGCACTTCATGGATATGCTGGTATCGGAACTTTAGCTTACAGAGCATATCAGAAAGACGAATTTGGGCAACGGTTAATGACTGAAGTGAAGCCATTCAGCGGATTTTCATTTTTCGGACAAGCGGGAGCCGGTCTTAAATATAAAATCAGCAACAGAGTAGATCTTGAAGGTAGAGTAATGTATGTTGTAACCACAGACGATCAGTTTGATGGTGGAGGAGAACAATATAGCGCTATCAACAGAAGAGAAGATCAGGTTTCAGACAATTTTTTCAATGCAACTTTAGGTCTTAGCATCAACTTAGGAAAACACGATTCTCATTTGATGTGGCATGATCCGCTACAGGAAATTTACTACAAAATGGATGTTTTGGAATCTAAAGTAAACGATCTTGAAGTATGTAAAAGCGGTGATGCCGATAATGACGGAGTTTGTGATGACTGGGACAGACAGCTTGATACTCCTGCAGGTGCAAGAGTTGACGGTGCAGGTGTTGCTTTGGATGTAGATATGGACGGAGTGATTGATTTGTATGATAAATGTGTAACTGTTCCGGGACCGGTTGAAAATCAGGGATGTCCTACAGGACCGGCAAACAATACCGGTGGAATGGTTTCTGAAGCTGAAACTAAATTAGACGGAATCGAATTTGATCTTAACTCAGATAAAATCTTACCTTCTAATACACCAATTTTAAATAATGCAGTTAATTACATCAATTCTTCAAATGGAAGTTATACTGTAATTGGTGCTACAGATACCAGAGGAACGGAAGCGTACAACCAAAATTTATCTGAAAAAAGAGCTAGAAACGTAAAAGATTATTTAGTAAGAAACGGGGTAGAGGCTACTAAGCTTAATTCTAAAGGAAATGGAAAGAAAGATCTGAAATATCCTGAATGTGACCCGGCTTCTAAATGTCCTGAATGGAAAAACAGAGCTAATAGAAGAGTATATTTTGAAGCAAAATAAAAATAATTACTTCTAAATGTGAGACTGCCATATAAAATGGCGGTCTTTTTGTTGTTATAATATATCTACTATAAGGAATTTATTTGTAATAAAACATTACTCAAGTCATAATATGGTATTTCGTTTAGGGAGTAATTTTGAAGTGAAATATTTGAGATATGAAAAAGAAAATTCTAATTTTTGACGATGATCAGTCCATTCTTGATGTTTTCAAAATTATTTTTGCAGAGAACGGTTATGAAGTGCAAATCTCCCAGACCTCTCAGGATATTCTGGATCGGGTAGGTGCTTTTTTTCCGGATTTAATTTTAATGGATAACTGGATTCCCGAGATTGGTGGAATAGGAGCATTGAAGCTTTTAAGAAATGAAGATAGTTATAAAAATATTCCGGTGATCTACATGACCGCTAACAGCGATATAAGTTCACTCGCAAAAAAGGCTCAGGCTGATGATTTTATTGCTAAACCATTTGATCTGAATAAGCTTGAAAGAATGGTTGAAAAATATCTTTATGCCGAAAGATTAAGCCATTAAAAAATATCCTTCATCGTTATTATGAAGGATATTTTTTTTTACTGTCTGAAAATTTATTTCATAGCTTTTGAATTCAGATTGGTATCAGCAATTTTCGTTAAAAGATTATTGCAGTTTTTTTCTTCGTCCAGTGTTTCAATAAGATATTTTAGACAGTCTTTTTCTTTAAGTATTTTGGCATACGCAGCTAAAGTTCCGTAAGTGGCAATTTCATAATGCTCAACTTTTTGTGCGGCAGCAATGATTCCGGCATCTCTTACTGCACCGGG
Source organism: Chryseobacterium binzhouense (assembly GCF_007474545.1). Classification (GTDB taxonomy): domain Bacteria; phylum Bacteroidota; class Bacteroidia; order Flavobacteriales; family Weeksellaceae; genus Chryseobacterium; species Chryseobacterium binzhouense. Next base: position 68,062 of record NZ_VKOG01000003.1, on the reverse strand, counting down.
CTCTGTTTCTTCCATGATACTTTTGCCTTCATCCAGCAATCCCTGCATTGCATCACATTTTTTTGCCTGCGCTTTCTTTTTTAAAGATTTAAAGCAACCTTCAAGACGGGTAATCTGTTCCTTTGTTTCTTCCAGGTGATCGCCGATTGCTTTTTTAAGTTTAGGATCTGTTGCATTTTTCTGCATTTTTGGCAGCGCTTTAGAAAGTGCCTTTTCTGCCCAATAAATATCTTTTAATGAATCTTCAAATAAATCTTTCAGATCTTTAGCTGCGTCTTTTTTTGCAGCAGTCTTCGATGATGATGTTTTTGAAGATTTTGTAGTATTTTTAGTGTTTTTCTTCGCTGTGCTTTTTTTAGCAGTTGCATTTTTTGTTTCCATAATAATATTTTAAATGATTTACTTTCATTAATTACAATTATCAGACCATGTGAAAATCAATTTTCTTTTTTAAAACTCATTACTTCATACTCATTATCCGAGGAGTAATTTTTACAGCTTTCATCATCAAAATCACTCGGATTTTTCAGGTAATCATCCATAAACTTTTTGGCATCATCTGTATTCGCAGGAGCAATGACGAGATGAAACATATCCAGAACATTTTTGTCGGCATTTTTTAATGACTCTTTTTTATGAGCTAAAGCTTCCTGATAATTCATTGTATTCTTATTTGTTTAAATTAATCTTCTCTGCTTTTATACTTTTCAATTTCACTGAACTGTTCATAAGAAATTTTAAGACTATTAAGCTGATCAGAAATTACTTTATGGCTATCGTTATCAAGATTTCCGCTTTTTAAAGCTTCTTCGTATGCTTCAATAGCATTTTTTTCACCAAAAACAACATTTTCAAGCGTTTCCATGTCTTTATTGCTTGTAGGAAGCGAATTTTTGATGTCAATCCAGGTTCTGTGAAGATTTCCCGCTACCGTAGTACTGTCATTAGGATCTCCTCCTCTTTCCGTAATAAGATTAATAATTTCAACTTTCATCATTTTAGACTGTGAAATCATTTTTTCATATTCACCTTTTAATCCGGAGTAATTTTCCCAGACTTTTCCTTCCACTTTCTCAAAACCTCTGATTCTGTCGTTGGTTATTTGTAGAAGATCGTTTAAAACATTGGTGGTTTCTGCTTTTTCCATTGTATACTTTTAGAATGAAGTTACAATTTGTATGCCTCTGAAAATGTTTGTGGTATGCAATGATATTATTTTATAAGTATAACGCCAATAATTGATGTGTTATAAACAACAGAATTTCCATACTTAAATATAAAAATAAACTTGCCCACGATTTGCAGGCAAGTTGATTCATATTAATATATTTGGTGATGGTGTACTGTATAACTTGCAATCAATATGCCAAGCATAATATATGTGGTATGTGAAAATTAAATTTTTTTTATCTTCTATTTAGCGGGTTTATGTTGCTGATCATAATTTTTTTGATGTTATTATGATACTTTTGCTGGCTTTTAAAATTCTACAGGTGTACTTACAGATACCTGACTTTCATAAAAAATAAACTTTAGAAAATTTATGGTTATAAATGAAGAAATACTCATTAAAAATGATGCTGAAATACAGCTATACAAAGCAGGTGAAACCATTTTTCTAGAAAATTCTTATCCAAAATTTTATTACCAGATTTCTAAAGGTCTTGTTAAGCTAAATACTTATCGAGACGATGGAAGCGAGTTTATACACAGTTTTCCAACCATTGGAAACTGTTTTGCCGAAACCTTTTTATGGAGTGATCATCCTTACTGCATTAATGCTGTTGCAATTGAAGATACAGAAATCTGGAAGCTTTCCAGATCAAATTTCTTCAAACTGATAGAGTCTTGTGACGAAATTATGAAAAGCATTATGGCATATACTTCAGACAGGATGTTTTATCGTCACAAAATGCTGAGTACTTTATCAGAAAACAAACCGTCGTACAGAATCTGTAAAGTTTTTGAACTTCTGAAACACCATCATAAACAGCCGGAACCTTTCAAATATATTGTTCCTTTTTCCAGGCAGCAGCTGGCAAGTCTTACAGGTCTCAGAGTAGAGACTGTAATTCGAACCGTCAAAAAGTTAGAAAAAGAAAATCTGCTCAAAATTTGTAACGGAAAAATATGTGTATAATTTCTGATTAAATTATCTTTTCTAACGTAATCTCTTTGTAAAATAAAGTTTGATATGATTGAAGTCATAAGATGTAAGTTATTTTAAGGTTAAATTTGGATAACCAAAACCAATAAATATTACTTATATGAAAACGTATTTTTTTTGTGCCCTTATTCTTGGGCTTACTGTAATCAGCTGTTCAAAAGAAAAAACGCAGGTAGACAATCAGACTGATACTATGAATTCAGCCGATATGTCAACAGATACATCTATGGCACTTCCGCCTTCCGACACTGCAGCATTAAATGCACAGGGAAGACCGGACTCATCACAAATGATGAGAGATAGTGTTGCCTCTCCTAATCGTCGCTAAGAAAGTTTTATAATTAAAACCATTAATCTTTACAGCATTTTTGCGGATGTCTGTAATGGATACATACCTTATGTTTTAGCTGAACATTTTATTCAGCTAAAATTTTACTTTATACTTACCTGACAATAAATTTTTCAGGAAGGTATTCTTTTGAATATAATCACCAATATTTTATGAAAAAAGACAATTTAAACAATCCGAAAGTTGATCAGTTACAACAATATACCACCGATAATTCCGGTGAAAAACTGACGACAAACCAAGGCTTAAAAATCAACAACAACCAGGATTCACTCAAATCAGATGAGAGAGGAGCAACACTTCTTGAAGATTTTATCCTGAGAGAAAAAATTACCCATTTTGACCATGAAAGAATTCCAGAAAGAATTGTACATGCAAGAGGATCTGGTGCACATGGAGTTTTCAGACTCTCCAAAAGCATGGAAAAATATACCAAAGCAAAATTTTTGTCTGAAGCCGGCAAAGAAACTCCTGTTTTCGTAAGATTTTCAACAGTAGCAGGCAGCAGGGGAAGTACCGATCTTGCAAGAGATGTAAGAGGCTTTTCCATAAAATTTTATACAGAAGAAGGAAATTACGATCTTGTGGCTAATAATATACCTGTATTTTTTATACAGGATGCCATCAAGTTTCCGGATTTGGTACATGCCGTAAAGCCAGAACCTGATCATGAAATTCCACAGGCTTCGTCGGCACATGATACATTCTGGGATTTTATCTCATTAATGCCGGAAAGTATGCACATGATTATGTGGCTGATGAGCGACAGAGCCATCCCGCGAAGTTACCGAATGATGGAAGGTTTTGGTGTTCACAGCTTTAGATTCGTTAATAGTGAAGGCGTTGCATCTTTTGTTAAGTTTCATTTAAAACCAAAACTGGGAGTTCATTCTGTAGCATGGCCGGAAGCTCAGAAAATTTCAGGATTTGACCCTGATTTTCATCGTCGTGATCTTTGGGAAGCAATAGAAAAAGGAGCTTTCCCGGAATGGGATTTCGGAGTACAGATTGTGCCTGAGGAAAATGAATTTGATTTTGATTTTGATCTTTTGGATCCCACCAAAATTATTCCTGAAGAAGTTGTGCCCGTTGAGATTTTCGGTACATTGACTTTAGACAGAAATCCCGACAACTTTTTTGCCGAAACAGAGCAGGTTGCTTTCCATCCTGGGCATATTGTGCCGGGAATAGATTTTACCAATGACCCTCTTCTTCAGGGAAGATTGTTTTCGTATACAGATACCCAGCTTTCCAGATTAGGATCGCCGAATTTCCACGAAATTCCTATCAACAGATCAATAAATACAGTTCACAACAATCAGCGTGACGGTCATATGAGACAGCAGATTGCAAAAGGAAAGGTAAGCTATGAGCCTAATTCTATTGGCGGAGGATGTCCTTTTCAGGCAATGATAAAAGATGGCGGCTTTGCTTCGTATGGCGAAAAAATAAGCGGAACAAAGATCAGAGCAAGAAGTGAATCTTTTGTTGATCATTATTCTCAGGCAAAATTGTTTTACAACAGTCAGGCGGATTATGAAAAAGAACACTTGCAGAAAGCTTTAATTTTTGAATTGACCAAAGTAACAATTCCGGCAATTCGTGAGAGAATGGTAAGTCAGCTTAACTTTATTGATAAGGAACTGGCTCAAAAAGTAGCTTCAAAGCTTGCTGTGGAAATAAAAATATTAGAAAAACCCAACGGAAGTATTCCTGCAGATGCGGATTCCCAATCATTGCAGAGTGAAGAGCGTGAGCCTGAAACAAAAGTCTCTGAAGCATTAAGCATGGCAAATACGATAAAAGACTCCATTAAAAGCAGAAAAATTGCTTTTCTGATTGCAGACGGTTTTAACGATGAAAGTGTTTCCGGTCTTAAGAATAAACTTGAAGAGCAGGGTGGAGTAGTAGAGTTTGTAGCTCCGGAAATGATTCCGGTAAAAGGTGAAAACGGCATCACATTTATGCCTCATCATTCCATTACAAGTACGGCAAGCGTTTGTTTTGATGCTGTGTATGTGGTTTCTGGAGAAAATTCTACCCATCATTGGGTTCAACCTGATTATAAAAACGGCGTACTGGATTTCATCAATGAAGCTTACCGTCACTGTAAGGCAATTTATTTCGGGAATCATACAGAGCTTATTTATGATCACACGGACATTTATACCAAAAAACATGAGGATTATGCAGTAATTCTCGAGGAAAACAACTGTGGAGATCAGAATTTCATTTCAGCAATTGCCTCTCACAGAGCCTGGAAGCTGGAAAAACAAAGAAACGGAATGAAATAAAAAAAGATGACAACTGTATGAAGGTCATTTTAGATCCTTGATCATAGAATATGATATTTTGATACTTAAAGCACTTTGTATTTTTACAAGGTGCTTTTATTTGTTATCGGTCAAAGCAAAATAAATCACATAAAGCCAGCCCAAAATTCCGTGGAGAATAGCCATAACCTTGTTGTCTGTAGTTTTTATTTAAAAAAATTTAAAAATACTTTTAATAGCGATTGTTTTTTTTCAGAATTGTATTTTTTTTGCTGTATTTTACTATCTTCTGTAGTAATTTTTCCTGATTTTTTATTACTTTGTTCAGGCTTATTATCATTCAATATTTTATCAAAGGTATTTTTATTAGGTAAATAATAATTGAGAAAATACTGGTTTAGTTGATTAACTAAACTATTGTCATTTTTATTATCATCAATTTTTTCTTTTATTTGATTTAGACCTTTGACCCAGCAAATATATTTATTCCGAATATATTTTTCAGTATCTTTTATTTTACTTGAAACAAAATGAAAAGACGCTGTATGATTTTGTAATATTTCTCTAAAAAATAGATTCATTAAATCTGTAAATGATTCTGTTCTAATTGATAAATTCTCTCCATTTTTTTTATCCCAACACTCACTCATAATCCAAACTTGAGGGTTTTCATTTTCCGTAAAAATTAAAGATATATAATCATTTCTTCTTTCTGAAATTACTACAAACTCATCTTCTAATTCCAAGGAATTATTGCTAAATACTTCATTTGCAAATTCATTGATATAATCTAAATCCTCAAATGCCATATTTTCGGCATTCATAAATTCAAATAAAAAAGATTTTCCAATACTTCGCAAAAATTCTTCATATGCAAGTGGAAAATTTTCTTTTTTAGATTTTATACTTTCTATTTCTTCCTCTGTACAACCAAGTATTCTTTTATCCTTATCAATATTAAGAATTGTTAGATAATATTTTAAAGTTTCAAAATATTCTTTGTATAAATTTTTTTCAATTTTTTCCAATTTTGCGTGGTTAGTGTAAAATTACAGATAGAGGTTTGGGGCTTGGCGACAGTGGCGGAAAAGGAAGTACAAAAATTCACTTTTGCACCACAGTAGCATAAGCTGATTTCAATTTGCTAATTTATGAAAAAGAAAATAAAATCGGCTTATGCGGCGAAAGATGTGTAAATGTTGAAGTTATAACTTTAACCCTCCATTTCGCCAAACCCTTGTTATGGCCAGTTATTTAGTCGATTCTATTCTTAAATCTTAGAAAAGTGTCATTTAGTAACCACTTTAATGATACCATTTCCATAAAAGTTCTAAAAAAGAAATGTTCAGACATACTAAATGATGAGACTTCATTTTTTTCATTTTTAGATTTAAAGGTAAAAGCGTAATCTTCCATTTTAGCTCTTTCTACATTATATCCGTAATTTTCTGAAATTTTTTCGATTGCCGAGAAATCTATAAAAACTATCACATTTATATTTCCTTCCAAAAAATCCCAATAATGTTCCGCTGAATTGAATAATAACGAAAATGGATAATATCCATATCCCATAAATTTATACATGTTTAAATGAAAAAAATATGGAGTTGTAAAACCTTCTCCTTTTACAACACTATCAAGTACTTCATTCGTGTCAAATTCTTTAAATGCAACTATACATGAAAATCCATCTTCAAATTTATAAGAATCGTATCCTTTAACCCTTGCTGATTCAAGTAAATTGCTAAATTCTTTTTGATAATTAATCTCATCACTGCACAATGCGACTCTTCGCATAATCTGCCCATCTTCACCATATAAATTAACAATTTCGTCCTCCTCAAGATATTTATATAGTTTATTTGTCTTCTCGGCTTGTCTTCGAATCCTTTCATTGTCCATTTCACTAGATTTAGCCTCAATAGGGAAAAATCCATCCTCGGTTATCATAGTTACATCTGCATATTTTAAAACAGATGTCAAATCATTAAGAATAGCAATTAAACCATTTTTAAACGAATGTCTTAATATTTTTTTCTCTAGAATTAAACCTTTCTTTCCAGAAAGAAATCCTGGTGATTCTTTAAAATTCTGTGGTTTAATATCAAGTTTATGAATAAAGGTAAAAGCAATACCGTCTCCAATACTTTTTAAAATCAAAAGAAGCCAATGATATTCATCTATATTATAGTCTAATTCTTTAATTTTACTTTTTACATTTATCGATTCTTCTTTTGATAATCTTTGTGCTGGATTTTTTCTTACCCTTTGTAATTCCTTAATTTCTTCTTTACATGTTCGAATTCTATTTTCAATGTAAATAGTTTTACTTAAGAGTTTTTCCTGTAGAATTAACCATTTTTCGATATTCTCGAAAGGATTTATTTTTGATTCATGGAGGTTTGATAAAAGTTCTAATATGCTTTTTTTGTATCTTCCAGTCATTCTCTGCTGTTTGTATAATTGGCTATATCTTCTACATTCACGCATTGCGTCAACCCACCATTAACGCAATGCGTAAATCTAGATTATAATTTCTCAAATATAAGAAAACCCACTTAACAAAAATTAAGGTTTTCCGTAATAAATTCTGCTCTGCCACGTTGCTGCAATGCATTTTTCGCTCTCAAATGCCATTAAAGGCTGAAGAAAATACCATAAATATTCATTTTACATGGTTTTTTTCTTTTTGATGTTAGGCGGAAACCATCTGAAAGCATATATTTGCATCCTAAAATTATTATAAACATGAAAGAACTTATCGAAAAAATCAACGCGGAGTTTGAAGCGTTTACAACAGAAGCAAGCCAACAAGCAGAAAAAGGTAACAAGGCAGCAGGTACAAGAGCTCGTAAATCAGCTTTGGAACTAAGCAAATTGTTCAAAGAATTCAGAAAAGTTTCTGTTGAAGAATCAAAAAAATAATAATGAAGCCGGCTCTAAAAGCCGGCTCTGTTTTTTTATTGTAAAATTCAGGTAAAAATAACTTTTCAGTCGATACGATGACTGTTGTTTGCTGATCGGGTGTCTTCCAGAAGACTTTTTATTTCCGTTATCTTGCTTTCTTTGATAATATATGTTGTACACATTTTATTGTTCAGATGCATGCTAAAGTGCATTTGTATTGTGGTACGTGTTCCCATGGCAATACTTCCGGAAGTTGCTTCAGAAAAAGTGGGGTAAAGATTAGCCAGGCATAAAATATTTCTCTTTAACGAAGTCCGAAAATCGGGATGATTTCCTTCATCATCAATAACTTTTATCCTAAATATCTTTTTTCCCAAAGTAGTTCCGAAATAAAACTCGGACAGCGCTCCTAAAATAATGACACAAACTATGGACAGCAATATGCCCGCAATGATTTGTATGCTGAATGCATAATGAAAGATAACAACAAATAATGCCATATCTATCCATTTTGCAAACAGTCTCTGGGTTTCATTTCCTTTAAACCCCGGATTATACGGTAAATAATATTCGTAAGAATGATAAATCCTATTTCCGTAATCATCAAAGCTGAGCGTAGGTCTGTGGATAATTTTTCTTTCCTTTATTTCTGAAATTTTCAATTGAAGTGTATTACAAAATCATACTTAGCTGAATCCTTTTTCTGGCTTCATCTATCTCGGTTACTTTTACCTGAACGTGCTGGTGAAGTTTTACCACTTCGTTTACATCGGAAACGAAGCCGTCTTTCAACTGAGAAATATGTACCAGACCGCTTTCTTTAATTCCGAGGTCTACAAAACATCCAAAAGCAGTAATATTATTGACAATTCCTGGAAGAATCATTCCGATTTTCAGATCTGAAATCTTTTTCACGGAAGGGTCAAATTCAAATACTTTAGCCGCTTTTCTGGGATCAAGTCCGGGTTTTTCCAGCTCTTTCAGGATATCTTGTATTCCTAAAATCCCGATTTGGTCTGTAATGTATTTTTCAGGCTGAATCAAAGCAATCTTCTGTTTGTCAGCAATAAGTTCGTTTGTTTTTATGCCTAAATCTTTTGCCATTTTTTCAACAATTCCGTAGGCTTCGGGATGTACGGCAGAATTATCCAGCGGATTTTTGGCATGATGAATTCTTACGAAAGCCGCTGCCTGCTGAAAGGCTTTTTCGCCCAGTCTCGGAACTTTTTTTAATTGTTTCCGGTCTTCAAATGCGCCGTTTTCTGTCCGGTAATTCACAATGTTTTCTGCCATTTTTTCTCCGATTCCCGAAACGTAGCTTAATAAAGATTTGCTGGCTGTATTCAGATTAATTCCAACTGAGTTAACGCATTTCATTACCGTAGAATCCAGTTCGTTTTTTAGTAAAGTCTGATCTACATCATGTTGATATTGCCCGACTCCGATTGATTTTGCATCAATTTTTACCAGTTCAGCCAAAGGATCAGAAAGTCTTCGTCCGATAGAAACAGCTCCGCGAACGGTAACATCGAAACTCGGAAATTCATCTCTTGCAATTTTGCTTGCAGAATAAACCGATGCGCCCGCTTCTGAAACTACAAAAACCTGAATAGGCTTCTCAAAACCGATTTTTTTGATGAAAAATTCCGTTTCCCGGCTTGCCGTTCCGTTTCCGATGGAAATTGCCTGAATGTTATAGGCATTTACCATAGAGCGGATTTTTTTCATTGACATTCCGCTCTCGTTTTGCGGAGGATGAGGATAAATGGTTTCATTGTGCAGCAAATCGCCTTTTTCATCCAGACAGACTACTTTGCACCCGCTTTTATAACCCGGATCTATGGCTAAAATTCTTTTTTCTCCCAATGGCGGAGCCAACAGAAGCTGCGCAAGATTTTCAGAAAAAATTTCGATGGCTTTTTTATCTGCTTTTTCTTTGGCTTCCTGTAGGGCTTCATTAGAAATTGCCGGCTCCAGTAATCTTTTGTAGCTGTCTTTTATAGCTAATGAAATCTGCTCAGAACACTCGTTATCAGATTTTATAATTGCGTTTTCAATAAATTCTAATGCTTCGTCTTTGTCGATACTGATGTTGGTTCTCACAAAGCCTTCTGCTTCTGCTCTCAGCATTGCCAAAAGTCGATGAGAAGGAGTTCTGGTGAGGCTTTCTTCCCATTCAAAATATTGAGAAAATTTTTGTGCAGCTTCCTCGTCTTTTTTTGCTTTTACAGCCTTGGAAGTGATCATGGCTTTCCTCTGGAAAAGCCGGCGCAGATTTTTTCGGACATACATGTTTTCGTTAATCCATTCTGCAATGATGTCTCTTGCTCCCTGTAAAGCGTCTTCTTCGGAAGATACATTTTCATTCAGATATTTTGAGGCTAAAAACTGTATATCATCTGCTTTTTGGCTCATGATGATTTTTGCCAGTGGCTCAAGTCCTTTTTCTTTGGCTGCATCAGCTTTTGTTTTTTTGCGTTTTTTAAAAGGTAAATATAAATCTTCAATCTCCTGAATGTCAAAACTTTGTTCAATTTTTTGTTTCAGATCTGCGGTTAAAGAATTTTGTTCTTCAATAGACTTCAGAACAGCTTCTTTTCTTTTAACAATATCTTCAAACTGCTTATTAAGCTTTAAAATCTGCTCAATTTGTGTTTCGTCCAAATTTCCCGTTGCATCTTTTCGGTAACGGGCAATGAAAGGGACGGTGCAATCTTCAGATAAAAGTCTGATTGTTGCCGTTATACTTTTTTCCGGTACAGTAACGTTATTTTTTATGTAGGCTATTGCGTTCATTGTCATTTTTAGGATGGCTAAATTACTGGTTTTTTATTAAAGCTTTGAGATATCATTTGCATTAATTATTTCTGCCTGAAACTATTTTGTTTTAAAAGAAAAATTTTCTGTAATTAGTTTTTTTACTAATACTGACAATTTAATGTTATTTTAATATTTGAATATTTAAAATATAGTTTTTTTTTATTTTGGGGTATTTTTTGATAAATAATTAGTGATTAATTTGCTTTATTTTTGTTAATATTTTAAAATAAATACATCTTTTTTTATATTTTAATTAAAATAAAAAACCTATATTTGGTTTCAATAACAAATAAATTATCGCCTATGGGGAAAACCTCTACTATTTTTATTTCTATTACGAAAAATTTAAAATTTCTTAGTCGAAGAAGTTTTTTAAACAAATTACTAATCCATTATTCTAAACAATTATGAACAGATTTCTAATGATTCTGGGACTCTTGCTGTGTATGCAGTTCAAGGTTTCGGCACAAACCTGTGCGCCGTTACCCGTCCCGTTTTTACAGTCGTTCAGCACGGGATCACTTCCTGCCTGCTGGACAAACCAAAATCCCACAACAACATCCACTAGTGCAAACGCAAGATGGAAATTTAGCGGTTCTGCAGGTTATGGAGCCACTGGAAACGGAGGTAAACCTGCGGGAACTTTTGCGTGGGTAGATGCAAGCTCGCCTTATACCAACGAAAATAATGTTGAGCTTATCAGTCCGCAGATTAATCTTACAGGACTTACGAATCCTTATGTGAAATTTGAATGGTTTAAAAATCATCTCACTTCATCTACAGGAACGCTTCCTAATTACTCAAACAATGAACTCAAACTGGCTGTTAACGATGGTAGTGGTTGGGTTCAGATTTGGTCTGATAACAGCAACGATTCTGGTTGGAGAACGGTAGGTGTTGCTTTGGCTGCAAGTTATGTTGGATCTACTGTACAGCTTAAATTTACAGTTGATAAAGACGTGTCGGGTAATGGTTATTTTTACGATGATGTGCTTTTGGATGAGATCCAGGTGATTCAGGCTCCGAGCTGTTTTGAGCCGGTTACTCTTCCTGTGTCTAATGTACAGCCGACTTCAGGTACGCTAAACTGGGCTGCGCCTTTGGCTCCTGCTCCTGCTCCTGCAGGTGGTTATGAGTATTATTACTCAACTACTAATACTCCACCAACAGCCGGAACAGTCGGAACTATAATTCCGGGGACATCGGCTTCGATTTCTCCTCTGGTTTCAGGAACAACTTATTACTGGTGGGTGAGATCGGTATGCTCTGCTTCTGATAAGTCAGTCTGGGTGGAAGGAGAACCTTTTACACCGGGTCAGATTGGTGGCGGAACTGCAACGCACGCTTTTTTACCTGTTTACTCGTGTTCAGGATTTAATTATTCTCAGCAAATCTATACAGGTGCTGAAGTTTCAGCAGCAGTAGGAACTAACAATTATATCACGTCAATCAGGTTTTTTGTATCCAGTACGGCAACAACTCAAGGAAATTATAATCAATGGGTGGTTTATATGGGCAATACTGCTCAAAATGATTTTTCTACTACAACCAGCTGGATTTCTGCAGGAGCTATGACTCAGGTTTATTCGGGAATACTTCCTGCAATGACCGCCGGAACCTGGGTGGAGATACCGCTCGCAACACCATTCCTATGGGATGGAACCAGTAATGTAGTAGTTGCGGTTGATGAAAACTCTACAGGCACATCATGTACTGCTAATTGGGGAAGTTACAGTGCAGGAGCCAATAGAGGAATGCTTTATTACAATACAACCAATAATCCTGATCCTGCCAATCCGCCAACTGCGACCAGCAGATATTCGGTTCTTCCGAGACTTCAGTTGGTAGGAACTATTTTGGCACCATGTACTAATGCGCCTCCTGCTAATGTTACGGTTAACAATGTTACCGCTACATCAGCTTCGGTTTCATGGACTGCAAGTCAGGGAGCAACTTATGTTGTACGGTACAGGGTGCTGCCTTCAGGACCTTGGCAAACGATTAATGTTACTACACCTTTTGTAAATAACGTAACGCTTTCAGGATTGATAGAGCAGACACAATATCAGGTAGAAGTGGCAACAATATGTGGAACTCAGGGAGCTTTTTCTACACCTGTTGACTTTACTACCCCTGCTCTTACGTATTGTGGCTCTGGAACAGCAACGGTAACGAATGGTTATATCAGTAATATTTCTATGATAGGTACTTATGTTCCTGCTACTAATAATCCTTCAGGACCAAGTACTTACACAGATTATTCAACAGATCCAACAAAAACAATTACTTTAATAAGAGGAACTAATAATAATACACTTTCTGTAGGAAGGTCTATTGCTTCGGGAACATATTCTACATATGCGTGGATTGATTTTAACGGAGATGGAATATTTAATAACAATCCTGTCGGAACACCGGGAGGAGAGAGGATTATGAATTTGGGATATTCTAATACAACTCCTGTTACTGCAAGTTTTTCAGTTCCTGTAGATGCATATTCTGGACCAAGTAAGATTAAGATGCGGGTGATCGTATATTTTCTTACTCCTTCCGATGCGTGTGCTAATTTAACAAGCAATGGCGAGGTAGAAGATTATGAAATTAAATTTATTGACCTTTTACCTTGTACAACAGCGCCTCCAACTCCTGTTAATGTGACCCCAACCCACAACACGGCATTAGTTTCGTGGACTCCGACTTTAGGAGCCAATTATGTTATCAGGTGGAGACTTAGTCCAAGCGGACCATGGCTTCCATCTGCAGCGGGACAGGTTTTACCAACAGGAACGCCTACCGGTCAGAGTTTTTACACGATTACAGGACTTACCGAGCAGACCGCTTATCAGGTTCAGGTTCAGACGATTTGTAACGGGACACCGGGTGCATTTGGTCCTTCTGTCAACTTTACGACACCGCCACTGTCTTACTGTCCGATGGTAGGAACAGGCACCAATGATTATATTGCCAATGTAACGGTAACGCCTGTTAACTTCCCTGTGGTAAGCAATACGACTCTTCAGACCAACTACACGAGCTATACAACTCCAGTGATCAACCTTGAAATAGGTTCTGTCGGGAACCAGATTTCAGTTGGAAAAGGGTGGGATGGTACCACTTACAGTGATGCAGTAACGGCATGGATTGATTATAACAGAGACGGAGTTTTTGCAGATAATGAAAGAATTTTAATATCAGCAGCAAGTACTACCACTCCTGTAACTGCGACATTTACAGTTCCAAACCAGCCAAGTACTTACACCGGACCGTACACTACTACTATGAGAGTAGCACTTAGACGTACAAGTGCTCCGGTTATGTGTACAGGACCAGTTAATGGAGAGGTAGAAGATTATGCGGTAAGACTCAGACCATGCAGCAATGCAACGCCTGGAACTCCTACCTTCAATACCATTACGCATACTTCAGCCAATATCGTATGGACACCGGCAGCGAATAACCTGAGCTATGTTATTCAGTACAGACCTGTAACGACTCCTGCTTCTGCATGGACTTCAGTGAATGTATCATCCATCACCGGTATTCCTCCTTATCAGCTGACAGGTTTAACGCCTGCCACGCAGTATGAGGTACAGATTGCAGCTGTTTGTAATACTTCAGTAGGAACTTTCACGCCAATCAGAACCTTTACCACTCGATGCGATCCTACGCCTCCGAATGTAGTGGTAAGCAATGTTACTGCTAACTCGGCAGTAGTAACATGGAATCCTGTTGTAGCAAGTGCGAATTATATTTTAAGATACAGAGAAGTAGGGACAGGAACATGGATCACTATTTCAGCTCCTACATTGCCACAGCCGCCATTGAACTCTTACACGATTACAGGTTTAAGTTCATTTGTAACGTATGAAGTACAGGTAGCGAATATCTGTGTTGGAGAAACCACACCGAATAACTTCTCCAATCCTCAGGTGTTTACTACGGTAAGACTGTGTCAGGTACCGCCACCGGGACTTACCATTACTCAGCTTAATCCTACCAGTGCAGTAGTGGTTTGGGATGCATTTACAGGACCTGGAGCTACAAACTCTTATATCTTCAGATACAGAAAAGTTGGAATTCCTGGCTGGAATACGATTACGGTAAACACCAATACGTATACTGTTACGGGTCTTCTTGAATTAACGAAATATGAGATGCAGGTAGCCAATGTTTGCAGTGGTACACCGGGTAACTTTACTCCTCCATACTACTTCACAACCCCAACGGTTACTTACTGTCCGATGCAATCTGCTAATTCAACTACTGAATATATTTCACAAGTTACAGCCAGACCAACGGGCAAACCTGAGATGACTAAAGTTTCTTTGGCATCCACGTATACGAATTATACTAATGATCCTGATGCTTTTATAGAAATGGTTCAGGGTTCTGCAGGTAACCAGATTGTGATCAATAAAACTCAGGCATCTGATTCTGGTGTAGCTGTTTGGATTGATTTCAACAGAAACGGAGAGTTTGATCTTAATGAGAGAATTCTTGCAGACGGACCGAACTCCAATCCTACGGCAAGTGCTACATTCACCGTTCCTGCTGATGCATTTGTAAGCATGACAGACTACAAATATGTAGTGATGAGAGTAGCGATGTCTAAAGGTTCTATACCTGTAAACTGTACAAGTTTTGCAGATGGTGAAGTGGAAGATTATACGGTAAGAATTTCTAAACTTCCTGTAGATAATGCAGTAAACCAGACAGATATTCTTATCTATCCGAACCCAGTAAGCACCATACTGAATGTTAAAAACATCAGTAAGAAAGCGAATTACAAGATTTACAGTGCTTCGGGTCAGTTAATCTCAAGCGGAATCATTTTAAACAATAAGATCGATGTAAGCAGACTAATCAACGGACTTTATGTAATAGACATTGATGACGTAAAAGGTACTGCTCAGAAAAAATTCATTAAGGAATAATCAAAATTATTCTTCTCTTGAATTGAAAAATTGAATAAGCTCTCAGAAATGAGAGCTTATTTTTTACCATCTTTAGCTATTATACAAAAAAGTCACTGAGAATTTTCAGTGACTTTGTTAATTTAAATTGTGGTTATTCTATCTCGAAAATGACTTTCTCTGTTTGTTCTTTCAGATCATCCAAATTTCCATTATTGTAAATGATATGATCAGCTAACTTAATTTTTTCTTTTTCCACCATTTGATTTTCCATGATAGACTGTACTTCCCGATAAGTTTTAAGGTCACGATCCATCACTCTCTTTATTCTGATATTATCTTCTGCGGTTACTAAAATAGATTGATAACATTCTAAATGAAGCTTTAGCTCAAACAGTAAAGCAGTTTCTTTGAAGATCAAATATTTGGTTTGATTTTTTACCCAATTCTCAAAATCAATACGAACTGCGGGATGAATAATCTTGTTTAACTGGTCTAATAGATTTTCATTCTCAAAAACTTTTTTAGCAACAAATTTCCTGTTGTAGAGCTCATTTTCATTATAAGACTCATCACCCAACAGTTCTTTTATTTTTATCTTTAATTCGGTATTATCGTTAACGATTTCTTTGGCTCTGTCATCCGAGTAATAAACCGGAAATCCACAGTTTTCTATAAATTTTGCTACAGTAGTTTTACCCGAGCCAATACCTCCTGTAAGACCAATTATTTTTGAGCTTAATGAGGGATAGGGTTCTGTTTTTTTTGATTCCGAATTCAATAAATCTTCCATAACTAAAATTAATATCCAAAAACATCATTAAAACTAAAAGTTTCATCAAGACGAACTCCTTTTTCAGTCATTTTCAGACTTGCAAGCTCGTGATGAGCATCATGTTCTAAGAACAGAAGATAATCATTTTCTACACATTGTTTCAGAAACTTAGCTTTTTCTTCTATCGTTAATAAAGGTCTTGTGTCATATCCCATTACATACACTTGTGGAATATGTCCTGTTGTTGGAATTAAGTCAGCAGCAAAGACAATGGTTTTTTCCTGATATTGGATTACAGGAAGCATTTGTTTCTCTGTATGTCCGTCCACAAAAATTACATCCATTTTTAAATCTGGTGCAAAGCCGTAATTTCCGGTTGTAGGAAGCGGTAAAAAATTCAATTGACCACTTTCCTGTATTGGAATGATATTTTCCTTCAGGAAGCTTGCTTTTTCTCTCGCATTTGGTTCTGTTGCCCATTTCCAGTGGTTTTCATTAGTCCAGAACTGTGCATTTTTGAATGCAGGTCTGTATCCTGTCCTGTCGTCATTCCATTCTATAGCACCACCACAATGGTCAAAGTGCAGATGAGTCAAAAATACATCGGTGATATCTTCTTTAACAAACCCATATTTCTGAAGATTTTTATCTAAAGTATCATCTCCCCAGAGCGAATAATGTCCAAAGAATTTATCATCCTGTTTGTTCCCGAGACCGCAGTCAATTAAAATTAATTTTTTTCCATCTTCTATCAGGAGGGAACGCGTTCCCAGTTCAATTAAATTTCTTTCGTCTGCAGGATTTGTTTTTTCCCACAAACTCTTTGGGACGACTCCGAACATGGCACCTCCGTCCAGCTTAAATTTTCCGCATTGTATAGGATATAGTTTCATTGATATATTTTTTTGGTTTCATTGATTTTAATTCAGTGGTGATTTAAAAAAGTTCTCCCGGATTTTTCGGTTTAGCAATATTCAAATGTTTATATGCTTTTTCTGTTACCTCTCGTCCTCTCGGAGTTCTGATGATAAATCCTTCCTGTATAAGAAAAGGTTCATACACTTCTTCCAAAGTTTCAGGATTTTCTGCGATAGAAGTTGCCAAAGCTGATATTCCTACAGGTTTTCCTTTAAAGTTTTCAATCATGACACGCATAATTTTGTTATCCATTTCATCTAAGCCAAATTCGTCTACATTCAATGAATTTAAAGCGTATTTTGTAATTTCAATTTCAATTTCTCCATTTCCTTTAATTTCAGCAAAATCCCTTACTCTTCTTAAAAGAGCATTGGCAATTCTGGGCGTTCCGCGGCTGCGTCTTGCAATTTCAATGGCGGCATCTTCATAAATTTTTATTCCTAAAACACCGGCACTTCGGATAATGATCATTGATAATAATTCAATAGTATAATATTCCAGCCTGCTTTGAATTCCAAATCTTGCGAGCATAGGTTTGGTAAGCATTCCGCTTCTGGTAGTTGCTCCCACTAAAGTAAAAGGATTCAGCCCGATTTGAACACTTCTTGCATTCGGACCGGTTTCCAGCATAATATCTATTTTATAATCTTCCATTGCAGAGTAAAGATATTCTTCTACAATAGGAGAAAGCCTGTGAATTTCGTCAATGAAAAGCACATCATTTTCTTCAAGGTTGGTCAGTAAACCGGCTAAACTTCCGGGCTTGTCCAAAACCGGACCTGATGTAATTTTACAGTTTACACCCAATTCATTCGCAATAATATTAGCTAAGGTAGTTTTGCCCAAACCGGGCGGACCGTGCAAAAGAACATGATCCAGCGCACCGCCACGCTTTTTGGCTGCAGTTACAAACACTTCTAGATTTTCCAGTGTTTTTCTTTGACCGGCAAAATCTTTAAAACTCTGAGGACGTATTTGCTGCTCCTGCATCAGCTCTTCGCTGGAATAATTGTCTTTATCTGGATGTAAAAAATCTGGCATTTATTCAATTTCATTTACTGTAAAGATAGGAATTTTAGTCTAAGGTTTAGAATGAGAAATGGATGAAAAATTAAGATTTGAGAACAACAGATATTTTAAGTATTTTTGATAAAACTTTAGGATAAACTTCTTAACAAGGGATTTTACGAAATATTTGTTTTTATAGAAAGCACCGAATATTCCATATAGTGGGTGTCATATTAAAAAATTATCCAAAAAAAAAGATTGTACATTAACTTTTAAATGAGAAAGTAATTGTCATGATAATTCAACAAATAAGATGATTAAAAAAAAATGAAGAACAAATTAGAGAAACTGTTAGATCAATTAGAAGATAAAATTCCATTTTGTAGAGAATTAAATCAGGAAGTTTCTCCAGCAAATGTTGGATGGCATATAGAACATTCGTTGTTGACATTAGATGAGATTATAAATTTTCTAATTCAATCAAATCCAAATGACTATAAATGGAAATTTAACTTTATTAGAATTGTAGTTTTGACAATGAAAAAAATACCGAGAGGAAAAGCTAAATCACCAAAAGTTGTTCAACCAAAAGAAAATATTGATAATAACGATTTATTGATGCATATATCGAAAACGCGGTATAAAATTAAAGAATTAGAAAATTTATCTGCAGACAAATATTTTGAACATCCATTTTTCGGAAAACTTAGGCTAAGGCAGACTAAAATTTTTCTTGAAATACACACAAAACATCATTTAGAAATAATTGAAGATATTATAAAATAATTGAGAAAATAAAAAAAATGAACTTCCAAAATTGGTTTTTATACTACATTTGGGAATTAGAATTCTATCCACCAAAGTATTTAGTATCAATCTACAGAGAAAATAAATGAAATTAATAGGTCCCTTCAAGCAAGTTGTAACGCTTGCCAATCTTCCGCTAAGAGGAAAACTTTCTGACGAACAGCTTCAAATAATTACTGATGGTGGAATTTTACTCAATAATGATAAAATTCAGCAGGTAGGAAATTTTGAAGTATTAAAATCCAAATACCAAAATGCAGAATTAGAAATCATTGAAGGAGAACAAATTGCTCTTCCGGCTTTTGTAGATTCTCATACCCACATTTGTTTTGGCGGAAATCGTGCGAACGATTTTGCAATGCGGAATGCAGGAAAAACTTATCTCGAAATTGCTGAAAGCGGAGGCGGAATCTGGAGTTCTGTGCAGCATACAAGAGCTGCTTCGGAAAAAGAATTACTGGAAACTTTATTGCAGAGGATTGATTTTTTAATTTCTCTTGGAATTACAACCATCGAAGTAAAAAGCGGTTATGGATTGGATGTTGAAAACGAATTGAAAATGCTTCGTATCATTAAAAAAGCACAAATTCTGACAAAAGCAACCCTAATTCCAACGTGTCTTTCTGCTCACTTGAAACCAAGAGATTTTGATGGAAGTAACGAAGAATATTTGGCATATATTGTAGATGAAATTCTTCCGAAAGTTAAAGAAGAGAATTTAGCAAAACGTGTTGATATTTTTATTGAGAAATCAGCATTTCAGCCTGAAGAAAGTAAAGGGTTTTTACTTAAAACTAAAAATTTAGGATTTGAAATTACCGTACATGCAGATCAGTTTACACCCGGAAGTTCGAGAATTGCAGTAGAAGTTGGCGCAAAATCTGCTGATCATCTTGAGGCAACAATTGATGATGATATTGATTTTTTAGCAAATTCAGATACTGTAGCGACAGCTTTACCCGGAGCCAGTTTAGGATTGGGCGAAAAATTTACTCCGGCAAGAAAACTTTTGGATGCAGGAGCCATTGTCGCAATAGCAAGTGACTGGAACCCAGGTTCTGCGCCGATGGGAAATTTGATTACGCAAGCTTCAATTATAGCAACATTTGAGAAACTTACAACTGCGGAAGTTTTAGCCGGAATAACTTTCCGATCGGCTTTCGCTCTTGGTCTGGAAGACAGGGGAAAACTGGTAGAAGGATATAAAGCTGATTTTATATGTTTTAAAACCGACAATTTTCAGAATGTTCTTTACAATCAGGGTAGTTTAAACGCTGAGAATGTATATATTGATGGATTCAAAGTCGAACAAAGTTACACTACAAGTTAAATAATCGAAACAATGAATACTATTTGGCAGGGAAGATTAGACGGAGAAGAGCTCCTTTACCACAGAATATTTCAAAGAGTAATACAGGAAAGCAATTATGATCTGATTTCAAAAAATAATTTTGTTTTGCACGGTTTTGCTGTGGATGAGGGAGTTAGAAGAAATAAAGGCAGGCAGGGAGCAAAAAAAGCACCTGATGTAATAAGGAAAAATATAGCTAATTTTCCGGTAATATTTCCGGATTTTTCTCTTCTTGATTTTGGAAATATCACTTGTGAAGATACAAATCTTGAAAGTGCTCAAAACTTATTGGCTAAAAATGTGTCAAAGGTTTTACTAAAAGGTGGTAAATCATTAGTTTTAGGCGGTGGACATGAAGTTACTTTCGGTCATTATCGTGGAATCAGAACAGCTTTTCCTGAGCATAAAATCGGGATTGTTAATTTTGATGCTCATTTCGATAACAGACAGCCGGAAAGTGGAGTAGGAGCAAGTTCAGGAACGGGTTTTTGGCAAATTGCACAAGAAGGTGAAATCAACTCTTTACATATCGGAATTCAGAGAAATTCCAATACATTAAAACTCTTTGATACGGCTCATCAGCTTGGAATGAAATATATTTTGGCAGATGAATTATTTTTTGAAAATCTTCCTTCTGTATACGAAAGAGTGAATGAATTGGCAGAATCTGTTGATATTCTTTATATGACTATTTGCATGGATGTTTTTAATGCTTCAATTGCACCGGGAGTTTCCGCATTCGCTTATAACGGGATTTTTGCAGATGCAGCTTTTATGCATTTATACAGGCATATACTTAGAAATGAAAAACTGGCAGCGCTTGATATTGCAGAAGTCAATCCTGATTTTGATATTCAGGATCGCACATCAAGACTCGCTGCAAGCCTAGCCAATGAGTGGTTTATGATTTAGATCTTTAGCAATTATCATTTTACCATTATTCTTTTGACGGATAAGAAATATTTATTTCATAGAATTAATTATTAGCTATACAAGTTACAAGGAACAGCATTTGTAATCATAATAATGCTTTATGAAAAGCAAAAGACTCATTGTCTTTAATACAAAATTAACATGGAAAATTTAATAGAAAATAAGCTATTAAAAGCTGAAAAAACTTTTCAAGAATGGAAGACAATTCCGTTTGAAAAGAAACAGAAACTTATTGCAAAAGCTTCGGAAATATTTAAAAACAAATCTGAATTTTTCGGTGAAATTATAACAAATGAAATGAATAAGCCTATTTCTCAGTCTATCGCAGAAGTCGAGAAATGTGCGTTAATGATGAATTATTATGCCGAAGCTGAAAATATTCTACTTCCTGAAAAAATAGAATCTGAATATAGTATTTCGGAAATACATTATGTTCCCAAAGGGGTAATTCTTGGTGTTATGCCATGGAATTTTCCTTTCTGGCAGGTTTTAAGGTTTGCAACACCTGCAATTCTGGCAGGAAATACAGTAGTGCTAAAACATGCATCAATTTGTTTCGGAAGCGGAAATGCTATTGAGAAAGTTTTTATTGAAGCTGGCTTTCCTGAAGGTGTTTTTCAGAATCTGGAAGTAGGACATCGTGATGTGAAGGAAATTCTGGAACATAAAGTAATAAAAGGCGTAAGTCTTACCGGAAGTGAAAAAGCAGGAGCGGAAGTAGCATCAATTGCCGGAAAAAATATTAAGAAATCACTTTTAGAACTAGGAGGAAGCGATGCTTTTATTGTTTTAGATGATGCTAATTTGGATGAAGCAGCCAAAGTCGGAGCTTTAGCCAGACTGCAAAACTGCGGGCAAACCTGTGTTGCCGCAAAAAGATTTATCATTCAGAAAGATGTTGAATCTGATTTTCTTCCGAAATTCATTGAAGAATATAAAAAATATGTTCCTGCCGATCCTAAACTGAAGGAAACGAAATTGGGAGGAATGGCAAAATCTGATTTGGCAGATGATCTTGAAAAACAGTATCAGAAAGCATTGACCCACGGTGCGGTAGTGATACTTCCGCTGGAAAGAATATCAGATAACGAATTTAATCCGGGATTAATAAGAGTTCAAGAAGGAAATCCGATTTTACAGGAAGAGCTTTTTGGTCCTTTAGGAATGATTATGATTGCTGAAAACGATGATAAAGCACTGGAAATTGCAAATAATGTTCCTTTCGGGCTGGCTAACTCGGTTTGGACTACAAATAAAGAAAGACAGCAGTTTTATATTGAAGGATTAGAATCGGGAACGGTAAATATCAACAGAATGACAAGTTCTGATCCTCGTTTTCCTTTTGGAGGCACAAAATCTTCCGGCTATGGAACAGAACTTTCTTTATTGGCTTTGAAAGAGTTTGTCACTGCAAAAACTATTTTAGCAAAATAAGGTTTAATAGTCAAAAATAATTATAAAAAACCTCACAAAATTTGTGAGGTTTCTTTATATTAAACTGATTGTATCAAATCGTTGTTAATCTCAATGTATTTGTTTTACCACCTTCATAAGATGGAGTAGCATTGATATTGATGACAAAATCTCCGCTTTCAATGTATCCGTAATTATGTGTCAGCATATTTACCTGGATGATGGTTTCATCAGTTGGCTTGTTCATATCATAATAATATGCTCGAACTCCCCAAAGTAAATTCAACATCGTAATTACTCTTTTGTTTCCGCTGTAAACAATAATATGGGAATTCGGACGGTGTGCAGAAAGCTGGAAAGCGGTATATCCTGAACTTGTAAGAGTAACAATCGCAGTAACATTGGTGCTTTTAGCAATTCTTACCGCAGCAAGACAGACTCTATTGGTAATAAATCTGTCGTCAATACAGTTAAAATCCTTTTCGATAGGCTCATTTTTATGCTGATAAAAATGTGTCGTCTCAATATTTTTTACAATTTTTGCCATGTTTTCAACCACCTGAACCGGATATCTTCCAACAGAAGTTTCCCCGGAAAGCATCACTGCATCTGCTCCGTCTAATACAGAATTGGCAACGTCATTCACTTCTGCTCTTGTTGGAGTTAAGCTATTGATCATTGTTTCCATCATCTGAGTGGCAATGATGACAGGCTTAGAATAAAATCTCGCTCTTTCTACAAGGTTTTTCTGAATAGCAGGAACTTCTTCCATCGGAACTTCAACACCCAGATCACCACGTGCAACCATTAATCCATCACATTCAAGCAAAATTTCTTCAATATTTTTTACACCTTCCGGCTTTTCTATTTTAGCAATGATAGGAGTTTTAAAATGACCTTTTGGATGTTTAGAAATTAATTCTTTAAGATCAATAATATCCTGTGCGTGACGTACGAAAGAAAGAGCAATCCAGTCAACTTCCTGATCAAGCATATAATTGGCATCCTGAATATCTTTTTCAGTAAGGGCAGGAAGAGAAACATTGGTGTTAGGAAGGTTTACTCCTTTTTTTGAACTCAATGGTCCACCCTGAATGGTTTTTGCTTTTACGGTATCTATCTTGTTAGTCTCCAAAACTTCAAGTACAAGTTTTCCGTCGTCAATTAATATTCTTTCGCCAACATTTACATCTTGCGGAAACTGTTGATAGGTCATGTAAACTTTGGTAGAGTCACCTTCTATCTTTTCGTTGGTAAAAGTAAGAATGTCTCCGGGATTAAGATAAGATCCTTCTTTTACAACGCCTACTCGTAATTTCGGACCCTGTAAATCTCCTAAGATACCTACCGAATAGCCATACTCTTTGTTGAGTTCTCTGATGATTTTAATATTTGAACTAACTAGGTCGTAATCTGCGTGTGAAAAATTTATTCTGAAAATATCAACACCCGCTCTCATAAGTCCCAGCATAACCTCCTTCGATGACGAAGCAGGACCAAGTGTTGCAATAATTTTTGTCTTCTTTAAATACTTATTCATAATATTGTATTATTTGATAGAGTTCTTCTTCCGAACTCAATTTATAATCTTGAATTGGAAATACAAGATTTTCAGCCAGTAAAATTACGGAAAAATCAGGAAATTGTTCCGAACTATGCAGAATATATTCTACTTCTGGGTGATTATTTAATAAAAATTTAATGTTATCTTCTTCTGAGAAGAGTTCGGTCTGTAGCTTTTTTTGTTTGCTTTCCGAGGATTTGTTGGAAATAAATGTGAAGCATGTTTTGGTGTATTTATGATATGCTTCGTATCGGGGAAACGAAAAATCGTAGTACAAACCATTATAAACAAGATCGTTTATTCTTGAAAATGTTAAATCATTGATCTGATTAATCCTGAAAAAAAACTCATGATCGGGAATATGTTTGGCTAATCTTACCAAGCCTATGGTAATATCTTCAAATTCAGTTTCATCAAAATCATAAAGTTTTTGGACTTCCAAGTATATTTTCTTTTTTATTTAAAATATAAAATGCTCTTTGTGCTGCTTTTTCTTCAGCTTTTTTCTTTGAAGTTTCTGTGGCATTTGCAATCTTTTCTTCACCAAGCCACACATGGCAGCGGAAAACAACAGATTTGTTTACCTGAATTTCTTCGCAGGTTTCATATTTTATATTAATTTTCTTCTTCTGGCTCCATTCAAGCAAAAGACCTTTGTAGCTTACAATTTTATTCTCAAGCTTATTGATTTCCGTTGGGGTAAGCAGTTTTTCTAAAACGATTTTTTTGCAGATTTCGTATTGGAAATCCAGATAAACCGCACCAATTAAGGCTTCAAAGAGATTCCCTGAAATGTTTTCGCCTAAAGCAACAGCATTGTTGTTTTTCTGTAAAAGATCGGTAAGCTTTAAATCTTCCCCTAGCTTATTGAGATTTTTTCTGTTTACAATTTTAGATTTCATCTGAGTCATATACCCTTCATTAGCTTTAGGATAAGTATGAAACAAGTGGCAGGAAATAATTGTACCCAAAACAGAATCTCCTAAAAACTCCAGTCTTTCGTAATTGCTTTCCTGATTTTTAGAAGAGTTTTTAGCTGAAAAAGCTTCTCTGTAAAAGCTGATATTCTGAATTTGAATGCCTAAGATTTTGCTTAGCTCTGTACTCAGAAAGTAATCTCTTTCAGTAAGTTTTCTTTTTCTTTGTTTGAGGAGGAATTTAGAAAAATATTTCTGTAACTCCATTCAGTAATAATTAGATTTTTTTAAACAGAACACAGGCATTGTGTCCACCAAATCCAAATGTGTTACTCATGGCAACTTTTACATCTTTTTTTGCAGCTTCGTTGAATGTGAAATTCAGTCTGCTGTCGATGTTCTCATCATCAGTAAAATGGTTGATTGTGGGAGGAACGATACCATGAATAATTGTTCCCAAAGCAGCAATTGCCTCAATGACACCGGCAGCACCCAATAAGTGACCTGTCATTGATTTTGTAGAATTGATCTGAATGTCATAAGCGTGCTCACCCAATAATCTTGAAATTGCGTTAGACTCCGCAATGTCTCCTAATGGAGTAGATGTACCATGCATATTGATGTGATCTACTTCATCAGCAGTTAGTCCTGCGTCTTCCAGGCAATTTTTCATTACCAGATAAGCTCCTAAACCTTCAGGATGGGGTGCTGTCATGTGATGTGCATCAGCACTCATACCGCCGCCTAATAATTCTGCATAAATTGTTGCTCCACGCTTCACAGCGTGTTCGTACTCCTCAAGAATGATGCAGCCTGCTCCTTCACCTAATACAAAACCGTCTCTGTCTTTATCAAATGGGCGTGATGCTGTTGTAGGGTCGTCATTTCTTGTAGAAAGTGCCATCATTGCATTAAAACCTCCGACTCCGCTTGCTGTAACAGCAGCTTCAGATCCTCCGCAGACGATAACATCTGCTTTACCGAGCTGGATAAGCATCTTAGAATCAATTAATGCATTTGCTGACGAGGCACAAGCCGAAACTGTAGTGTAATTGGGACCATGGAAGCCATATTCAATAGAAATATGCCCCGGTGTAATGTCCGCAATCATCTTAGGAATAAAGAAAGGATTAAATCTCGGAATTTCCGTATTTGCCCAACCCAAAACTTCTGTTTCAAAAGTTTCAAGACCTCCTATTCCTGATCCCCAAATTACGCCGACTCTGTTTTTATCAACATTGTCTTCAATAATTTTAGAATGACTTACTGCTTCTCTTGCAGCGACAAGTCCTAGTTGAGTATTCCTGTCCATCTTTTTAGCTTCTTTCTTGTCGAAATGATCCAATGGATTGAAATTTTTAACCTCACATGCGAACTTAGTCTTGAAGTTTTTGGCATCAAAAAGAGTAATAGGAGCGGCTCCGCTCTTGCCTTTTACAAGACTTTCCCAGTATTCACTCGCATTATTACCTATTGGTGTTATTGCGCCAAAACCAGTTACAACTACTCTTTTTAATTCCATAAACTTTTAAAATTTTCCTTTGTTGAAGATATTATTTATTTACTACTTCCTCTATATACGCGATAGCGTGCCCTACAGTAGTAATTTTTTCAGCTTGATCATCAGGAATCTGAATGTTAAATTCTTTTTCGAATTCCATGATTAATTCAACTGTATCTAGTGAGTCTGCTCCCAAATCATTAGTGAAGCTAGCCTCAGGAGTTACTTCTGTTTCTTCAACGTCAAGCTTATCAGCGATGATAGCTTTTACTCTTGATGCAATGTCTGACATAGTAAATTATTTTTTTAATTGTTAGATGGTGCAAATATATAAAATTCTTTACGATAAAACATTTTTTTCCTCTTTTTTGTGGAAAGAACATACATTATTTAATCTGAATAAAGGTAGTCTTTTAGTTATCAATTATTTATGACTGATGTGGTTTTAAATCTTATTTTTTTTAATAGAAAATAATTTTTTTACCCGTGAATTATTTTAAATGAAGTAACTCGTACTTATTTTGATTTATTTTAAACTAGATTAAATGGTTTTCGGCAGGCTTTTAAAACTATATATTTGCTAACTGATTTCATAAGAGAATTAGATATGCCGGTTTTTGATCAGAGATTAATTCCAATGACGGATTTTGTGATTGAATATTATTCTAATGAAGGATATGCAGACCTTCATACACTCAATCTGATGAATAATTATGCAAAATTTCTCAGAATGCCTCTTCGTCTGGATATGTTTGTTCCTCTAGACGAGAAAGGAAATGTTCTTAAGGAACCTAAAAATTATCAAATTTGGAAATCTTTACCACACAATCAGGAGATAAGTACTGATGAAAATTCAGGAAATAAAATTTTAGATGAGAAAAGGTTTTTTCAAAGAGCTGAAGCAAAGATATTGTTTGAGGGTTTTGAGTTTGCCTATAACGGGTTTTCTGTCGCAAGATTAACGGTATCTTATAATTCTTCAATAGAATTGTCTTTTAATAAAAACGAACAAATTTTTCAGGGTTTTGCAGATATTGAATCACTTGTTTCACTTGGAGAAATTTATCTCAGCCAGTCTGCTTTAAATTTAATTGGATTAAAAGCCAATCTTTAATTGTATAAAATTCAGGGGTTTGTAAAACCATCATTAATTAAAGTACATGACCCGCAAAATTATTAGCAGGTCATGTTGATTTTTACTTAAACCTTAAATTTAACGAAATAATATCAGATTTCATCCCGATGGATTTCGTGTAATGTCCGTACCGTATTTCAAGCATATTCAGTCGTTCTACGCCAAATAATCCGTTCTTCGGACTGATTCTGATTCCTGCTCCGTAAAAATGGCTGTTGAATTTTGACAGATCATAATTGCTGGTGTAAAAATCGTCAAATGCCGTATGCTGCTGATAAGGCGCAAAATATTTAGCCGCAGTCTGAGAATAATAACGATAGAAAGGACTCACCGAAACAAAAGGTGAAACTTTCACCGGTGTCTCTAAGCTGAAAGTATTGGATTTCAAGCCCCAATCGTCCGTATAATAACGGTAATACGCTCTCAGAATCACTTTGTCTCCCAGGAAATAATTAGCTCTCACTCCCAAAGGTATTTTAAATCTTTTATCCGGCAAAGCTTCCTGATGAACAGAATTGTCATTAAAATATACCCTATGGAATGGCAGACCTAAATATCCTGTCTGCTGAACAGCATCCCCCAAAATTTCAATTTGGAAATTTTGATTAATGATCTGTGAGTACGCCAGAGACAAGGCAAAAGTATTTCTTCCTTGTGTTCCCGAACTTTGCACCGAAGGATCATTTCGGAGTTCAATTGGGACGATCATTTTTACCTGATCCAGAAAAGCTTGAAATTTAGCGGTAAATTCTCCCATCTTGTTAGGTGTTTTTTTTGCAAAACCAATATTGGCACTGTATGATTGATAATCATATTCGCTGGAAGAAGAAATTGCAGCAAGCAGGGTAGTTCCTTTTTCTTCGTTCTCGCGGCTCCAGCTTAATGCAGGATAAATTCTGTTGTCTGCGTGGGAAGCCGATGAATTCGCTTTCAGGTCAATCATATCCGAAGATGCGGAAGTATAATGATCAATCCCGACACTTACATTGAATTTATTTTTACGGTCTTTTTTATCGTATTTCACCATCGTTACATCGATCGTGTTGGAAATATCGGTCAGTTTTTCTGAGCCGATTCCTCCTGTAACGGCAGAATTGTTTCCGTCCTGTTTGTAGTAACTAGAAACTAAATTAGCTTCTTCAAAAGTCAGCTTTTTGGGCTGTTCGTTATTTGTGTTTTCCTGTGCTTTTGCATTAAATATTCCGAAAAGAGCAACAACACTTATGATTATTTTTTTCATTGTAGATCACATTAAATTTTTACCATTCTCTTTTCTTAATTGCATCCGCAACCACCGCCCACTTTTCCGGCATTGACTCCTGAAGAACCTTCTCTGTAAGACTGAAAGCTCAGTTCGGTCTTCTCAATGATTCTGTTTCCGAGCACCATTTCGGCATCGTTGAGCTTATTTTTTTCGTATTCTTTTACAGTGGTACAGGAATTCAGCAAAGGAATTGTTACTATCGAAAGAACTGCAATGGTTTTGTAATTTAAAACGTTGAATCTTCGCAGCCCGGCTTGAACGGAGCTCTTTTTGTGAGGAACGAGCAAAAAAGCGGGAGTGGAAGACGGAGAAAGCTGCCCAAATAAATATCCGAAAAGCTTCTGAGTTTGTTTTATAAGGTCTGTCATTTGTATTGATTTGTTTTTAAAGTTGATTTAATTGCTTTAGTATGAATCAGATACCGAGGATTTTGTTCTGATAAACAAAGTATTTTATTTTAAATTAATGTTTTGAGATGAATAAATTCTGTCCTCATCGTCGATGATGATACACTCCAGATGATTGATCTGGTTGATCATACCGAGTGCGGCATCGATTCCCATAATACTGACGGGAGTCGCCATTGCATCGGCAATTTCTGCGTTGGGACAAAATACTGTAACACTTTTCACGCCCGAAACAGGCATTCCTGTTTTGGGATTGATGGTATGAGAATATTTTTTACCGTTGATGACCACGAATTTCTCGTAATTTCCTGACGTTGCAACCGCCATATCGGTGATATTCATATAAGAAAAAGGCTGTTTTGCATTGTCGGGATCGGCAATTCCTACAGTCCAGGGTTTTCCGTCCGCCTGATTTCCCCAAGTTGTCAAATCGCCGGAAGCATTTACAATTCCGGCATTCACATTTCTATCCTGAAGAATTCTTTTTGCCCTTTCTGCGGCATATCCTTTCCCGATTCCTCCAAAACCGATGCGCATTCCTTTTTCTTTAAGGAAAACGGTCTGATTGTCGCGATCGAGAATAATATTCTGATAATTAACCAGTTTCAGATGATCTTTTATTTTTTCGGGATCGGGAAGTTCTTTCATTTCACAGTCGAAATTCCAGAAACTTTTATCGATTCCGCCGTAAGAAATATCGAAGTAACCGTCTGTAATTCTGCTGATCCGTAAGCTTCTTTCAATAAGGTCAAAAATTTCCCAATCTACTTTCACGGGTTTTAATCCCGCATTTTGATTAATGAGATTAGTCTGACTGTCATCGCTGAAAGTAGTCAAAAGCTTTTCGATTCTTCGGATTTCGGCAATGGCTGCATCAATATGATCATAAGCAAGTTTTTCATTATCGCTTACAACGGTAATTTCAAAAGCATTCCCCATCAGTTTCTGAGGTCTTTTGAATTCTCTAAGCATCTCTATTATTTTATTTTTGATTTTCCCTGATTTCCCTGATTTCCTTACTGAAAGCCAGTGCATTTTCTGAAGGCAGTCCTTCCCAGCTTTTCAGAATTTTTCCTTCTGAATTTAGTAGAAGTGTATACGGAAACAAGCCTTTTTTATTATATGCATCGGCAAGAGAGGCATTTTCTTTTTTCAGATCGGCAGATAGCTGATTTTTCTTATTTCTCGGGAAATCTGCGTTGATGTACACAATTACTTTATCAGATTCCAGTTTTTTGAAATCTTCTGTTTCGATGATATTTTTATGAAGCTTGATACACGGAATACACCAGTCTGAGCCGGAAAAATTAAGCAGAATCAGTTCTTTGTTTTCTGCTGCGGTTTTTTTTGCGTTTTCCAGTCTGCTTTGTGCGTGGAAACCAACGGATAATACAACCATAAGAATGGCTGATAATAATGTTTTCATTATTTTAAATTTTATAATGATTTTGAAAAATAAATGATGTGTTTTGATTAAAGTAAAATCAAAATTTCAAATGGTTTTAAGTAATAGATTTCGGCGGTTCCCAGACAGACCCGGTAAATCCTTTGTAGCAGAAATCTTCGTCTTTTGAAGGAATTTTATGAGACACAGAAATTTTGAAAGAGTTATTCTGAAGTTCCAACTGAAAACCTTGCTGAAGTGTAAAAACAAGGTTTAATGGTTTTGCGTGGATAATAAAAGGCAGTTTTCTGTCTTTACCGTAATCTCCGTCTTTTGCAGGATGATCGTAATGTGCTTTGAAAAATGCGATCAGCGGCATTTCCGGATTAAGATGTTTATGTTCCCAATAATGTTCCACCAAAGCTGGAATCTTAAAAAGCTGATACAGCTCGGTTGTAGAAACCAAGAATAAGGATAGTAACAATATGGAAACCAACTTTTTCACACAATCAAATTTATTAAATTTCCCGTTAAGAATGATTTTAAATTAATCCGGATTATAACGCTAAAATGTTCAATAAATTGTTCAGCTTTAGTTTATTGTTTAAACTATAAACTTGTCTGAATTAATTCTGAAATTGGTTCAGACAGACTTTACATTTTTAACTGACGAATAATGATATCAAATTACTTTAAACTTAATATTTATTCTTCTTCCTCCGTATTTTTAAGCTTCATCAAAAGCGTATAAGCATTTTTGGTCACGATCTTTTTATTCTTAAAATCATCAAAATTGAGGATCTGGATAAATCCGTTTTCCGTTTCCCCCAAAGTAACCGGAGTCAATCGGTACGTCTGCTTTTTAACCTCAACAAAAACAAAGTCTTTGCCTTCAAAATTCACGATGCTTTCTTCCGGAACTGCATTGGAAAAGGAGGTGCTGGTTTCAATTTCGGCATTCATATACATTCCCGGAACAAGACTGTGATCGTACTGATCAAAATGGCAATGAACTTCCGCTAAACCGCCCTGACTGATATCTTTACTGATGAGAAGAATTTCCCCATAATATTTTTTGCCCGGATCTGCATTGGTATATGCTGCGAAACGCTGTCCTTTTTTCAGGTTTTCCAGGTCTTTTTCGTACACTTTAAGATTCAGGTGGATGTCATCGGGATTGATAAGCTCAAAAAGCACATCCGAAGGATTTACATATTTTCCGATGTTCACATTCACTTTGCTTACAAATCCGTTGATTGAGCTATACACCGGAACGCTTTTCGTAATGCTTCCCGATTTTAAAGATTCCGGATTGATATTGATGAGTCTGAGCTGCTGCGCCAATGAATTCATTAAAATTCTCTGGCTGTTCATTTCAGACTGAGCGAGCTGCATGGCTTTATTACTGCTTGCCTGACTTTGGTTCAGTGTTTTCTGACGGTTGTAATCCAGTTCTGCAAAATGTGCTTTGGATCTTGCCAGTAAATAATCCTGCTGAAGCTGAATGAACTGCGGATTTTCAATCACGGCAATCACCTGACCTCTGGAAACCGGCATTCCCGGAAGAAGATTACTGGATTTCAGATAACCGCCAAGCGGAATGCTTACAGAAACCAGATTTTGAGGCGGAACATCGATCATCCCGTTTAATTTCAGGGTGGAAGCGATATTCTGTAACGAAAGTGTGGTTGTTTCTATCGGTGCATTTCTTAACTGAGCATCCGTTAAAGTGACTATATTTTCGTCTTTCGGGATATTTTTTTCCTGTTTGGGAGCTTCTTCTTTTTTACATTGAATGAATACAAAAAAGCTTATTAATAAGGTATATATTGAAATTGATTTCATTTTTTTACGGATTTAAAGTAAGGTATTCCAGTTCAATGGCGCTTTGGTTAAGTTTCCAGACTGCATCGGTGTAATTGTTTTTAAGCTGTACTGCCTGATTCACGAGGATCACAAATTCAAGGTAATTGATTTCTCCGCCGATAAACTGTCTTTTCGCCGTTTCGGTAATAACATCTGCATTTTTCAGGTCGGAACTTTCATATTTTGAAACAATTTCCAGATTGGACTGATAGATTTCTCTGGCTTTTTTAAGCTGATTCTGAAGGTTGAATTCAGCGTTTTTCAGTTCACTTTCTGCAACAGACTGCGCAACTTTTGCAGCTTCAATTCTCGCTTTCTGACCTCCCGAAAATATCGTAAGCGAAACACCGACCTGAACCGAATGAAACTGAGGTGTTGCATTGTAGAGTTTATCATCCGGACCTAATCCTTTAAAACTGTTCAGGTTGTACGCCAATTGCAGACCGGGAAGCATTTTTGCTTTTTCCAGTGCAATCTGTTCTGTGGAAATGTTTTTCTGCTGTTCCCAGATTTTGAGCAAAGGATGATCCGCCAGTTTTTCGTTTAAAGAATTGGCAAAAGATTTTGAATCTTCGGGAATAAAATCGGTTTCCGTATTCAAAAGCCACTGAAACTGGATCTTTAAAACGGCTAATTCCTGCTGCAATTGTTTTAACTGAATTTCTATCGCCGATTTCTGGCTGGAAGCGGTTGTTTTTTCCAGAATATTGCTTTCCCCGGCTTTCAGTCTGAGGTTCGCTTTGTCTGAAAAGTCGGTGTACAGTTTCAGGATTTCATTCAGCAGTTTTTCTTTTTCCTTCCAGTACAGAATGTTGTAAAAGGTAAGGCTGACTGCCTTTTTAAGTTCATATTCTTTCAGGGAAACATTCAGCAGAGATTTTTTCCATTCCTCGGTGTATACATTTTTCTGTTTTTTATACACTGTCGGAAAAGCAATGTTCTGCGAAACGCCAAATTTCGTATCGTTGTACGCACTGTTGATCTGTCCGTAGTCGAACGTTACACCAGTCTGCGGAATATCATTTGCCGATTTTATCAAAGCTTTGGAATATTCAGATTTCAATTTTTCGTTTTTAAGATTTCTGTTGTTTTCCAGTGCGGTATTGATCGCAGTCTGAAGATTGATCGGCGTTTGTGCCTTCAATCCAAATCCTGCAAAGTTGAATAGCAATATGAATACAGCCGTTATATTTTTGTGATTATTTTTCATATGTAGATATTTATTGTTTTTTAAAGGTCATATGTAATCGCGTTTTCTTTATAGGCGTTTGCGTTTTCCAAATGATGGCGATTTCATTTTAAATCCTTTTTCAATGGTTACATAAAGAAGCGGCAGTACAAAAAGGGTAAGGAAGGTTGCAACGAGCAGACCTCCGATCACCACGGTTGCCAACGGACGCTGAACTTCCGCTCCTGCTCCGTTGCTGAGCGCCATAGGAATAAATCCTAAAGATGCTACGAAAGCCGTCATCAGAACCGGACGAAGTCTGGATTCTCCGCCATCAATTACGATTCTTACAATATTCCGGATTCCGCTTTTGTATAATCTGTTGAATTCTGAGATGAGAACGATTCCGTTGAGAACCGCCACTCCGAAAAGGGCAATGAATCCAACACCTGCACTGATGCTGAAAGGCATTCCTCTCAAAGCCAGAAGAAATACGCCGCCAATAATTGAAAGTGGAATTGCGGTGTAAATCAGCAGACTTTCTTTTACTGAGCCGAATGCTAAAAACAACATTACAAAAATAAGCGCCAAAGCAACCGGAACGGCAATCATCAGACGCTGTTTTGCATTGTTTAGGTTTTCAAAAGAACCTCCGTAAGTCATATAATAACCTGTCGGAAGTTTGATCTCTTTGTTTACTTTAGTCTGAAGTTCTTCCACGATGCTCTGAACATCTCTTCCTTTGATGTTGAATCCAACGACAATTCTGCGCTGTGCATTTTCTCTCTGAATCTGGTTTGGTCCGTTTTTCACTTCAACTTTTGCAAGCTGAGAAAGCGGAATCTGGTTTCCGAAAGGGGTCGGAACCAACAGGTTTTTAATATCATCCACATTTTTACGGACTTTGGAATCAAGACGAACGACCATATCGAAACGTTTTTCGCCTTCGAAAACGAGACCTGTACTCTGACCTGCGAATGCGGCATTCACAATCCGGTTGATGTCGGAAATGGATAAATGATATTGTGCAATAACAGGACGGTTGTATTCTATGGTTACCTGCGGCATTCCGGCAATCGGTTCGATGTAAAGATTTTGGGCTCCGTCCACAGTTTCAATAATTTTACCAAGTTTCTGGGCATTTTGGGAAAGAACGTCAAGATCATCTCCGAAAATTTTAACCACGACATCCTGTCTTGCTCCCGTCATCAGTTCATTGAAACGCATCTGCACCGGAAACTGGAAACTTACCGTTACACCAGGAACATCCTGCAGCTCTTTGGTCATTTTTTCTGCCAGTTCCGGAAATGTAGATGCGGAAGTCCATTCTTTTTTGTCTTTCAGGATCACCATCAAATCGGCAGCATCCATCGGCATCGGATCTGTAGGAACTTCCCCGCTCCCGATTTTTGTCACGACTTTTTGTACTTCAGGAAATCTTGATTTCAGGATATGAGCAGCTTTTTGGGTACTTTCAATGGTTGTATTGAGATTGCTTCCTGGCAAAACTCTGGTTTCAACAGCAAAATCTCCTTCTTCAAGGGAAGGAATAAATTCTCCTCCCATTCTGCTGAGAATGAAAATTGCCAAGACAAAAAGTACCGCCACGATGGAAAATACCATTTTCGGAACTCTTAAAATTTTAAGCAGTGTTTTAAGATAGAGTTTCTCTACTTTTTTCATCATCCGGTCTGATAAGGTTGGTTTTGAACTTCTTTTTCTTAAGAGTAAAGAGCTCATCATCGGAATGTAGGTTAACGACAATAAAAATGCGCCTAATAAAGCGAAAGCGACAGTTTGTGCCATCGGTTTGAACATTTTCCCCTCAATTCCCTGTAAGGTAAGAATCGGAAGATAAACAATCAGGATGATGATCTGTCCAAATACGGCACTGTTCATCATTTTTCCGGCAGAATCGGTAACAATAGTATCCATTTCTTCTTTTACAACGGAGAATATTTTTTTGAATTTTGAATTATGGCTGAACTGATGCAGAACGGATTCTACAATAATCACCGCACCGTCGATAATCAAACCAAAATCCAGTGCACCGAGACTCATCAGGTTTCCGCTGACTCCGAAAAGATTCATCATACAGATGGCAAAAAGCATTGCGAGCGGAATTACGGAAGCCACGAGCAATCCGGCGCGTACATTTCCGAGGAACAAAACCAGTACAAATACAACAATTAATGCACCTTCTGTAAGGTTTTTCTCAACGGTTCCGATGGCATTGTTTACCATTTTGGTACGATCAAGGAACGGTTCTATTACGACTCCTTTCGGAAGGGTTTTCTGAATCTGTGCAATTTTTTCTTTTACATTTTTAATAACCTGATTGCTGTTTTCGCCTTTCAGCATCATCACCACTGCTCCGGAAACTTCTCCCTGATCGTTGAATGTCATTGCACCGTATCTTGTGGCAAAGCTGGTTTTCACTTCTGCAACATCTCTTATAAATAATGGAATTTCATTGGTTTTGGAAGCAATTGCAATATTTTTGATGTCTTCGATATTGCCAATCAACCCTTCGCTCCGGATGTATAAAACGGTCGGTCCTTTTTCGATATAAGCTCCTCCTGTGTTCTGGTTATTGGTGTTTAAAGCATCGAAAACATTGTTGATGGTGATTCCGTAAGCGTTTAACCTGTCGGGATTGACGGCAATTTCGTACTGTTTCAGTTTTCCTCCGAAACTGCTGACTTCGGCAACGCCTTTTACACCGAGAAGCTGTCTTCTGACAATCCAGTCCTGAATGGTGCGGAGTTCTGTAATATCGTATTTTTTCTCGTAGCCTTTTTCGGGACGGATCACGTACTGGAAAATTTCGCCTAAACCTGTGGAAATAGGACCTAATTCGGGAGTTCCGATTCCCTGCGGAATCTGGGTCTGAACCTGCTGCAGTCTTTCTGCCACCTGCTGTCTAGCCCAGTAAATATCTACATCATCCTCGAAAACGATGGTAACGAGCGATAAACCGAACCGAGAAAAACTGCGGATTTCTTTTAATCCTGAAATATTATTGTTCGCCTGTTCTATGGGAAATGTCACTAATCTTTCGATGTCTGTTGCTCCAAATGAAGGAGCAATGGTAATGACCTGCACCTGATTGTTGGTAATGTCGGGAACTGCATCTATCGGAAGTTTGGTAACCTGATAGGAACCCACGCCTATCAATCCCAAAATCAACAGCGCAATGATGAGTTTGTTCTTTACAGAAAACTCAATGATTTTTGTAAGCATAATGATTTGTTGAGTTTATTAGCAGATAATAGATAAATAGTTTTACAGATAAGTATCTCTATTTGAATTACGATTCTAGCAAATGCTTATGAATAAATAATAATGGTCTGATACCAATTAATGCCTATTTTAATCGCTGGAATTTATACTGGTTTGCAGCCCGAAGTGCCTCATTCTTTTACCTTCAATTTTTGAATCGGCGAATCTCGTTCCTCGATTTGAGTGGAGCTCTTCGTTGGAACAAAAAAGCGGGAATCCTTCAAGCTCAAGATAAACTTCGGACGGATTAGCTGCCCAAATAAAAAACTGTATAAAATTGACCAATAAGTATCAGCAATCTCCCAAAGTGATATTTGAGAGGAATTCAGAAAAAAATCAACAAGATTTCGGCGGCTGCCAGATGGAATTGAGAATATCTTTATTGTAAAAGATGCTTTTATAAAAAGTTGGATTAGATTTAATAATCTGGTTGTTTTCTTTTTCAGAAAAAAAGAGTGTAAGCGGAGTTACGGGAGTGAAAACAACTACGAGATGTGCCTCGTGCGAGACGAAAGGAAGCTGCTGGTCTTTGGTGTAATCTGAATCTTTTACCGGATTATCATAATGGATTTTGAAAAATGAACCGATTGTAAGTTTAGGATTCTGCTCTTTGTGTTCCATATAATGCTCAATAAGCACCGGAACTTTCAAAAACTGATACAGCTCGGTTGTAGAAACCAAGTATAAACTAAGCAATAGTATTGAGATCAGTTTTTTCACTTCTGCAAAATTATAAAATGTTTCGTTAAGAATGGTTTTAAATAAACAAAACCATCCTGATCGGATGGTTTGTACATTGTGGAGTTGGAGGAAAATGAACCTATTATATTTCTTAATATATAAACACTCTATTAATCATTATTATACCTGTATTTGCATAAATGAATATAGGTGTTTTTTATATCTAAATATAGAAGTACTAGCACCTAAATTAGCACCTAATGAATTCGACTTTTAAACTTAAAGAACCTAACTCCGAGAAGGAAACACTTATTTATTTCCGTTCTTATTTTGGGAATGAAAACAAAAATTTCATCTATTCTACTGGAGAAAAAATTACACCTGCTGAATGGGATTTTGAAAATAGACAGCCAAATGATTTGAATGGAAGAACCCGAAGAGCTGAAAATCATAGAAGCATTAAAAAGCAATTAGACAGATATAGTGGTTTTTTCACTGAAATAGTTAATCGTTATAAGAATTAATGAAGAACTGACTTTAAATCTTTTACGACAAAGATTCGATGAAGAATTTAAAAAAACAAAATCGAAAAATGATTTTTTTAGAATTTATGAGGAATTTATTGAGGAAAAAGAAAATGATTATTCTGGAAATTCAATATCCAATTCAACGCTTAAACGCTACAAGTGTAATAAGACTTTATTGGAAGATTTCGAAAATAAAGCAAATCACAAGTTATCGTTAGGGAAATTCAATGGTAAAACATTTAATAAATTTTTAAAATTTTGTATTGAAGATAGAAAACATTCAGCAAATACCGTTCATAGAAATGTAGGATTATTGAAAACTTTTTTACTTTGGGCATTAAACAAAAAATATAGCTACAATAATGATTTTATTAGTTTTAAGAAACCGCCTAAATTCAGGACTGATGAAATTGCCTTGAATTACGAACAGGTTGAGATAATTTACAATCACGATTTTACAAAAAACAAAAGATTGGAAAGAGTTCGTGATTTATTCGTTTCTGGTTGTACCACGGGAATGAGATATGGTAATTACAGTAAAATTTCCAGAAGTGATATTGATGGCAATTTTATCCGAGTGATTGATTTGAAAAGTAAATCCAAAAACTTAGCAATTCCTTTAAACAGCGTCTCTAAATCTATTCTTGAAAAGTACGATTACAATTTGCCCAATATTACGAACCAGAAAATGAATGAGTACATTAAAGAAGTATTTCAAGAATTGGAGTTTACAGATGAAATTAAAAAAACAATGAAATACGGTGATGAATTAGTGGAAATGAAGTCTGAATTTTGGGAAAGAATTTCTTCCCATACCGCGCGAAGAAGTTTTATCACGATAATGAAAAACAAAAGAGTTCCAGATAAAGTGATTATGAGTTATACAGGACACACGAGTTTAGAGGTTTTCAACGCTTATTACAGACCAAGCGAAGAAGATAAAGTTAATTACATGAATGAGGTTTTTAAATAACACTGTTTTAAGAATGAATGAAAAGAAATTATACGGACGTTGGTATATTTGGGAGGAGCTTGTGGGCTACCCAATGATGCTTTATTATTGGATTAAAGGAGATAAAATTAAAAAATTACTTTCCGAAAGAATTAGAAAAGCAAAATATAGAGCTGAACAGGAAGTATTAACAGAAAAAACAAAGAACGAATTTCTAATCGAATATGAAAAACTGGATAATTTCTTTAGTTACCATTTTAAAGAAATAATTGATTTTTTGAGGTTTACCATTGTTTTAATCAACGCTCATTGTACTATAATAGAATATCATTTTTTCAACACCACTTTTAATAAAAATCCAGAATTATTCTTTGTTATTAGAGTTCCATTATTACTTTCTATTTCGTTTTTCAGCATCTGTAATCCCATTCCACTTTGATATGATTTCGTGGGAGTTTTTATACGTTTTTTCTTATCGTCATTTTCTATTTCAAGGATAATTTCTTCTTGGTTTTCGGTTAATTTTATATCCACATTTTTAGCATTCGAGTGCTTTACAATATTACTGCAACCTTCTTTCAGGGTAGAAAGTATAATCAGTTTTTGGGCATAGCTCAGTTCGGTTTCGGGAGCGATTTTAAATGCTGTTGAAAGGTTAATATTATCTTGGGTTTTGAAAACAAGATTGATATTTTTTTCTAGATTTTGTAGAAAATCATTGATCTTATTTTGTGTAACAGGGGTATGTAATTCGTGACTTTTTGTACGCACATTGGCATATATTTTTTGCAAATCTTCGATAAGCGCATCCCAAAAAGCCAAGTCAGATTCTTTATTTTCAATTTTTCTTTTTACTTTAAAGAAATTGATTGTTGTAACTAATGTTGCTCCAATGTCATTATGTAATTGGGTCGAGATCTTTTTTTGAATTTCTTGTACCGCAAATTCTTTTTCGATTTCTATTTTTTGTTTTTCATAATTGGTGATATTTCTAATTTCGTTTTGCAACATTTCTAGCTTCTTCTTTTTCTTTCTGTTTTGGTAGTAATAGTACGCTAGGATGATAAAGACAATATTGGCAATAATGATAATGAAAATAATGAGGTTTCTTTTAGTGATTTTTAGTTTATTGATTTCTACTTCCCTTTTAGATTCTTTGTTTTTTTGCTCCAATTCTCGTACTTTCAGTCGGTAGTTCAAGAAATTGTTGTTTTCATTTATTTTCGTCATTTCTTCTTGATAGAGAAGCGCCTTTTCGTAATTTCCTCTGTTTTTTTCAATCGTGTACAATTCGCTAAACAACAGTAATTTAAGAATATGATTGATGTTGTTAACTTCTATGGATTTCACTAATTTCAGAGCGTTTTCTTCATCTCCTAATCGAATAAGATTTAGGGCTTTTATACCGTTGATGAGATTGTCGTTGTAGAGGGTGTCTTTTACCTCGTAATATTCCTTTTTTGTAGCGAGGTTAATGTAATATTGTGATTTTTTGTAATCGTTTTTCAGGTAATAAATCAGAGATAGTAAACTGTAAGCCGAGGTATAATTGCGTATAATTTTGTTTTGAAAAATAATGTTTAGTAATTTTTCTGCTTCCGTAAGATTGGTTGGGTTTTTGGTGTCCAAATAGATTTTAATATTGGCTTGGGCTTTAAAAATGTTTTGAGAGTAGTAGGCGTTTAGATATTTGGGTTCTTTTATGTTTTTTTTGATGTTTACCATCGCAGAATCGTAGTAGGAAATTGCTTTTTCGTAATACTGCAATTTTTCTTCGTACATATTTCCTTTTATATTATACAGATCGGTAATAAAGTTGTAAATTTTATTCTTTTGAGAAAAAGCAATTCCTTCGTCGTAATACAAGTCTGCTAAATTGTATTTTTTTTCTTGTTGCAAGAGTAAACCTTTTGATAGCAGAGCCAATGGGAAAAATTTCTCAAAACCCTTGTTGTCTTTTCTCAACACCTTTATCAATTGGTCTGTGATTTCTGTTTTTTCTTTCTGGGAAGAGAATTGAGGAAAGTTGATGTAAATAAGAGATAGAGCAGAAAGCGATTTTATGGTTTGTTCTCTGGATTTATTTTCTTGGAGAAGTCTGGTAAAATTATTTTTAAGAAATAGAAAATCTTTCTCGCTATTTTGGTCATAGCTCATCGTTTTGATGATGTTTTCGGCCTCTTGTAAGTTGAGTTTTTTTTGATAATCTCTCGGTTTTTGTTGAGGCTCGTTTGCCAAAATAGAAAATAGCTGTGTAAAAATGAAAAAAAATAGGAAAAATTTTTTCATGGCGTGTTATTAAGTTTTATGATGAGTTCATTTATAGATTTTACATTGGCTTTTCTCATAATATTTCTTCGGTGGACGATAATGGTATGCTCGCTCAGATTGAGAATAGCAGATTTTTCTTTAATAGACTTTCCTTTTTTTATCCAATAAATAATTTCATTTTCTCGAGGGGTGAAATGCCTTTGATGGTCTGTAAAAGTTGCATTCAGTACTGCGTCTTTCATATCATTAGAGATATAAACACGGTTATTCATTACCCATTTTACGGCATCTTTTATCTCTTTTATGCTTGCTGACTTTGATAAAAATGCTTTTGCTCCCTTACTGATGAGTTCAGAAATAGCAGATGCATCTATAATTCCACTTAGAATAATGATTTTTAAAGAAGGATATTGCTGGCTCCATCTTGCGATTTTTTGGGTCATATCCACTTCCGGTATGGAATAATCTGCAAAAAGGATACCTGTCTTTTCCTTAGACAGATGCTTTTCAAAATCGTCAACCACATCAAAACATTCGATTTTATCAAAAATATGCTCTTCTTCTAATAGCATTTTTACAGAAATAGAAAAAAGTTTGTGGTCATCAAGCAATACTGCATTCATAAGTGTAAAA
This sequence comes from Chryseobacterium binzhouense, assembly GCF_007474545.1. Taxonomy (GTDB): domain Bacteria; phylum Bacteroidota; class Bacteroidia; order Flavobacteriales; family Weeksellaceae; genus Chryseobacterium; species Chryseobacterium binzhouense. The sequence goes on along the minus strand of NZ_VKOG01000003.1, from coordinate 25,876 downwards.
TTAATCATTATTAGTAATTCTTGATATACCTAATTTTAGGTATTAAATATACATAATGATCGGCATTACCTGAGACTTTTCAATGGAATAATTTTGTACTTCAATATGTTAGAGAAAACAAATTTTGAATTAAAACATTTTATGTATGATGAAAAAAAAATTTTTATTTACGTTCAAAGTTATTTTGTTATTGTTTTTTTGTCAAAGTTTTGATGCAAAAGAAACTTCCAATTTTTATTTCGATCAAGGGATTGAGGTAAATACGAGTGATATCAGTAGCGGTTTTAACCGCTCTGTATATCATGTTTACTCACATGGTAAATCGGGAGAATTGTTGATAAATGGAGAATGGAAAAACGCTCAACAAATAGCAAGTTTTTTAAGACCCAAACTATCCAAGGATATTAAATACCTTAATATCTATGGTTGCGAATTTGGAAAAGGAAGCAAAGGTACAGAAGCTGTTGCTTATTTAGAATCTGAGCTGAAAATTCAAGTTTCTGCCTCTACTAATATTACAGGAAAAGATGGAGACTGGTTACTAGAAGTAGGAAAATCGAGTGACATCATGATTCCTAAAAACTTTCTAGGTAATCTACAAGCGTGTACAACTGGTGCACCTGCATTGCCCGCTGTAACTACTACTAATAATACCTTCTGTACTGCCAGTAATGGAACAATTACATTTACGGCAACTGCGGATAGAGAATACAGTATTAATGGTGGGATAACTTACCAACTCAGCAATATTTTTTCCGGCTTACCTGCAGGCAGTTATTCTTTAAGAGTTAGAAAAATATCGGAACCAGGTTGTGTTTCTACAACCTCTACGGTTACGTTAACCGATGTTCCTGTAAGACCTGCATTTAATGGAACAGCAAGTACTTCTACCAATTCAACAAGTTGTCCAACGCCTAATGGTTCTATTACTCTTGTTGCATCTGCAGCAACTGCAAGTCCTAATAATGAATTTAGTATAGACAATGGTGTTACATGGCAATTATCAGGTGTTTTTAGTGGCCTTACAGAAGGTACTTATCGTGCGTTTATAAGAAATACGGTTTCTGGTTGTGTTTCAAACGTAAGAATTGTTACCTTAACAGGTCCTGCAAAACCAGCAAATGCAGCAGGTACAGCTACAGCAGTTACCAATTGTACGACGCCTAATGGATCTATTACACTTAATGCTGTAACTGGAGTAGAGTATAGTATTGATGGGGGAGCTACCTTTAGTACCTCTAGAATATTTAACAACTTAGCAGCTGGAACGTACAGCGCTGTTTTAAGAAGCACCTCCACAGGTTGTGTTAGTGCAACTCCTACATCTATTGTTTTTGGTACAACTACTCTTGCAAACCCTGTTGCTACAACAACAAATGTTACCACATGTACACCTAATCCAAATGGAACGATTACAGTAACGGCACCAACAGTAACAGCAACAAATCCTTCTCCTTTTCAATATAGTATAGATGGAGGGATTTCTTTTCAAACAAGTAATGTATTTTCAAATTTAGCAAGAGGAACTTACAGAGTGGCTTATAGAAATGCAAATGGTTGCGTATCACCAATCGTAAATACTAACGTTGGAGGTATATTAACTTTAGCAACAACTCAGATCACAATTGTAGATTCTAATCCTTGCGGTACTGTAGGAACAGGTTCCTTAACCGTAAATGTAACTACAACAGGAACTGAATATAGTTTTGATGGTGGAAATACTTGGCAAGCTACTAACGTAAAAACTAATCTTAAACCGGGTATTTATGATGTTAGAATCCGAAGATTAGGATGTGTTTCTAATATTGTTAATGTTGCAGTTGGTGTAAATAGTGATTCGGCTTTATCCGCAGTTTCCGCAACTAGTACTAATGCCACAAGTTGTACTACCCCAGATGGATCAATTACTATAAATAATAATAATGCTACTTATGAGTACACCATCAATGGAGGAAATACATGGCAAGATTCTAGATTTTTTACTAATCTAGCTGCTGGAACTTATGCTGTCGGGTATAGAGTGAAATCTTCACTATGTACACCAATTATCCCTACAATTTCTAGAATTATTTCTGGCCCTACAGTAGCAACACCTACAAATACAGGTGTTACCCAACCAACAGATTGTTCTCCTGCAAATGGTGCCATATTAGTGGATAATTTAGCAACACCAGAAACAGGTATAGAATATAGTATTGATGGTGGTACTACTTGGAGTACAAGCAATAATTTTACAGGTTTGCAACCGGGCACGTACACTGTTGTAAAGAGAAATACTACAACTGGTTGTATTTCTGCAAGCAGAACGTTAACCCTAAATTCACCAATAAATCTTACTTCTGCAAACTTAGTCGTAGTCGATTCTACCACTAATCCACCAAATGGAAGTATTACAGTAAATAGAACTCCAGTTGCTAACTTCTTATTCAGAATAAACGGGGGTGCTTGGCAATCGAGTAATGTTTTTTCAGGATTAGGTACTGGTACGTATACCATTCAAATAAAAAATAATACGGGCATAGATTGCGAATCCAGAGTGGTAACTGCTAGTATAACAGGTGTAGACTTTGCAGCGCCAACCGTAACTAAAAAGGATATTACTTGTACTGATACCACAGGGAGTATAACCATTACTTCACCCATTAACAGCGCGTATGAGTATAGTATTGATGGGGGAGTTACCTATTTTTCTGGCACTTATCAATTCTCGAATTTATCCGCTGGTGAGTATAAAGTACAATATAGAAATCCTTTTAACTTACAAACTTCTTCACCTACTATAATTTATGTTACTCAAGATATTTCTGGTGATGGTTGTACAGATTCGGATGGAGATGGTATAATAAATTTTGATGATTTAGATGATGATAATGATGGTATTCTTGATGAAACTGAAAAAGCTGTAGAACGTTGTACTATACCTGGCGCTAAATTGAGAGTTGGATATGTTCCAAATGACAGACATACTGGAACTACGGACACAGGATACACATTTGATGGTGGATTTATGAATACCAGTTCAGTTCCTAAACTCACCAATTTAGCCAATTTTGGTCCTAATGGTACTTTCCCTGCGGAGCTTGAGTTAGTCCCTATGGAGGGTACCGGTCCAGCTTATGGAAATCCTAGTGCTACCCCCCCAGAGGCATTTGGTAGTAAACAAATTACCTATGAAGATTTGGTGCGTTTTAATTTGGATATCATCTTTATAGGAGGTATAGATAGAAATGGTACAAATACTTCTTTGTCGGCGGCAGAGTTTGATGCTTTCAAATTATGGACCAGAGATCCTAAACATGTAATGATTGTTACCCAAGCTCAAACCAAACCTTTCGGTGCAACTCCAATATCTGGTAATGTTAATCCTGGTGTTCCAACACCTCTTGGTTCGCAGACTGAAGTTTTTGATGGTCCATTTGGTTATGTTCCTAATTTTGAGCAGAATGGTTCTTATCAAGGTGTATTTGGTTTTACACCGGGTTGTTCTGCTTTAGCATTGGCAAGGGATAGTTCTACTGGTGCTTCAGCTAAAAAAACAGTAATTTATTTTGACCAATTATATGGAGACATATTTGTTGCAGATGTGGATATGCTGACCAGTTTAGGAGGTGTATCTCAAGGTCCAACTATAACTACAAACAATGATAAACTTTTAGTAAATATGTTTGCTTATGCCGCTAGTAAATCTCTTTGTTCAGGTTTCGATCCAGACTCGGATGGAGATGGTATACCCAACAGATTAGATTTAGATAGTGACGATGATGGTTGTGCTGATGCGATTGAAGGAGGCGCATCATTTGGAAAAATTGATCTTGTAACAGCTGGTGGTACTTTGACTGCTCAACCTGTGAATATTAATATTTGTGCAACCAGTTCTTGTGTTACTAGTTGTGGTGTTCCAATTAATAATAATATCACGGATTATGATGTAGTCGATGGGCAATCTATTGGTTCTGCATATGATGATACTCTTACAAATTTATTAGAATGTACAGCCGCTTGTTATAAGCCAGGAACTGCTCCTACTGCTTCATTACCTGCAATTTCTGGTAAACATGGGATCACCACACTTGGTAGAGCTGGTTCTGGTTCTACAGAATGGCCAGTAGTGAGAACAGGAGCTTGGACGGTTCTAGAAGCAAAAACCAAAGGTTTTGTTATCAATAGAATGCCAAGTGAATCTACAGGAACAAATATCGGAGAACCATTGAAACCAGATACTACTCCTGCTATTCTTGCCCCTGTAAAAGGAATGATGTATTATGATTCTCGTTCTAACTGTTTGAGAATTAATACAGATTCAACAAGAGCTGGCTGGAAGTGTTTTGATAAGCAAGATTGTCCAACGAATTAATAATTAAATGATGAAAAAGTATATATTTATTTTCACTCTAGCCACCTGTGCAGCACATGCACAGGTCGCTATCGGGAAATCTAGTGTTACCCCTGGTGCATCTTTAGAATTTGGAAATTCTGGAAATACAACAGATCTTAACGACATTTCCAAGCAAAAAGCTCTGGTTCTACCTTGGATTACTGATGAGGCAAGTGTAGCGAGTGGATCTGTTCCAGGAACATTAATTTATGATATTGATGCCAAAAAAGTAAAACTTGCAGTTGCGACAGCTGAAAACTCAACAACGATATCTATCTGGAGAGATCTTACTGTTGCTACAGACGGCGTGGTAGACCCAAGTTTACAAAATGCAACAGGTATTACAGAAAAGCCTACTGCAAAGGTATCAATAGGAAAAACGCCTTCAAGTATTCCAGGAGTTTTGGTTTTAGAAGATACCGACAAGGCGATGATTTTACCTCTTGTAAAAGATTATAAATCGGTAATAACACCAGAACCTGGAGCTATTGTTTACGACACTACCAATAATATGTTCTGTGTTTATAATGGTAAAAACTGGACGTTTTGGTCTGCTCAATAATATATAATAATTAAGAATTTTAAAATAAAATAATTAAGAATTTTAAAATAAAATAATGAAGAAAAGTTTATCTATAGCATCGTTAGTTCTTTTTAGTATTGCATACTCACAAAGCGGAAGAGTAGGTATTAATACAGAAGTACCAAAAACAACTTTAGATGTTAGTGGTAAAGTAGATAGTTTCGGCGCATCATTATCAAATGATATGACGGGTTTACAAGCACCAAGATTAACCAGAGCAGAATTAATTGCAAAAGGAGAATCGCTATACGGTACCAATCAGAAAGGTGCTCTAATATACGTAACCGATACTTCTGGTGCAGATGCACCATCAACCTCTCAAAGAAAAAATGTAACCTCGGTAGGATATTACTATTTTGATGGTGAATTTTGGATAAAATTATCTGCAGGAAATTCTAGTGCATCTGGTGATACCACACAAGATATTTGGAAAGATGTAGTTGCTGAATCTAGCAGTACCAATGGCCCACAAAGTGCAGGTGGTCCAGCAAGAACGGAAACCTCTATTCTCACTACCGGAACAGATAGAACCAATTATCAAAAAGCGGTATATACCGATACCCATAGATTTGGTCTTGGAACAGTTAATCCTAATGGTACCTTGCATACTTATGGTATTACGGCAAACTATTTAGACAGAATTGGGAACGGGCCAACTTTATTTCTTAGAAAATCTGCTCAAGGTAGTTCTGCTAGTGCTCCAACCGCAGTTGGTTCTGGTATTGGTTTAGGACAATTTGTAATGTCTTCCTATACAGGTGAAGCAGAGAGGTCTGGTTCAACCTTTGGCGGTTGGAATGAAACCGCAGGAGCTTCAATACAAGCATTTTCTACGGAAGCTTGGTCGGCTACAACAGCAGGTACAGCTCTTAGAATTACAGTAACACCAAACGGAGCAGACCCTTCATCAACCATAAATACAGCAACTGGAGTTAGAAAACCTGCTTTTCTTATTAATCATAATGGAAAAGTAATTGTTTCAGACGTTTTACCTTTTGGTACATCTGTTCCAACTTCACTTACGGGTAGATTTTCTATTCAAGATACTACATCAGATGCTTTTTATATCAATGCCCCGTTAGCTAATTTTAGCACCAATACAAGTAAAAAAATATTGGTTTGGGATGGTGATGGTAGTACCGTTACTACTTTAACAAATGCAAATGGTATTGCAGATTCCACAACCCTTAATAAAGGTAAAGTTGGTTATTTAGATGCTACAGGATTAGTAAATGTAACAGTACCTGCTACGCTTGGTTCTGCGGGGAATGTTACAGAAGCGGTTGTAGATGGTAGCAGTTATTATCCTACAGCAAGCACAGGTATCATTCTTACTTCGCCAAATGGATCTACCTTTAAAATCACAGTAAATGATGACGGTTCTTTGAACTCTACAAAGGTAACAACTCCGTAGTTTTTAGTTTTTTAAAATTTATAATATTAAGATTTTTAAAATAAAATATATATTATTAAAATAAAAATATATAATGAAAAAAAGTTTATCTTTAGCATCATTAGTTATTTTCAGTATTGCATACTCGCAAAGTGGAAGAATAGGTGTTAATACCGAAACCCCCAAAACAACTTTAGATGTTAATGGGAAGGTAGATGATTTAGGGGTGTCTTTAACAACCGATATGACGGGTCTACAAGCACCAAGATTAACCAGAGCAGAATTAATTGCAAAAGGAGAATCGCTGTACGGAACCAATCAAATAGGAGCTTTAATATATGTTACCGATACTTCTGGGGCAGCTGCACCATCAACTTCTCAAAGAAAAAATGTAACTACGGTAGGATACTACTATTTTGATGGTGATTTTTGGCAAAAAATTTCAGATAGTGCTACTTCAAGTCTACTCACTGCTTCTAATGGTCTTAATGCAATTGGTACTAATGTAAAACTTGGAGGAGCTTTAACAGAACCCACTACAATAAGTTCGGTTTCTGCTACCAATAAACTGAACATCATCGGTACTGGTGTAGATATGGTGAATATTGATTCGAATACTTTGTCTGTTGATGGTACTAATAACAGAGTGGCAATATTAAATACTACTCCAACTGAGACATTAGATGTTTCTGGCAATGTTCGTTTTCGAAATTTGCCAACAGATAAAGCTACTAATAGTATTTATACGCAATCTAACGGCTCTGCTTCTGCTACACAAAACCAAACTTTTGTAGCCCAAGTTCCTCTATTTGTAGACGCAAATGGAGTAATAGGTAAAGGATCTACAGCCAATAAAACCTTTACGACAGTAAAATATAATCTTAGTACAGGAAGTGATGAATTTGTTAGTAATTTTAATACGAATATACGTGCCGCAGATTACACATTAATTATAACTAATGCTGTATTAAAAGGTTTTGATAGTGGTGGAATTGAAAGAGTTTTATATGTATCAAAGCCAACATCAGATACTACAACAAGGCAAGGAGCAGTAATACCAAATATTTATCCTTTCAAGTCAGGCGGCGCTACACAAACGTGGAGCATTTATGCAGATTATGCCGACACAATACCTTGGTTACCTAATATCGCTAATCACACTTCCGTTTCATTTAGATGGGAAATTACCTGCCTCATTATTGATAACATTTTTATTAGTGATGCTGGGACAAGAAATATTACGATTTCAAATAGTGGTGGAACAGATACTACACCTGTTGTAGCTAAATAGTTTTATCAATTAAATTATGGTTCTGAAATTTGAATATCACTAAATTTAGTAAAATACAAAATATTAATGAAAATTTATTTAGCACCTAAATTAGCACCCAAAAATACAAACCCCTGCAAATAAATAATTTACAGGGGTTTATGTGGAGTTGGAGGGATTACCTTATAATTTACATAAGAAATTGATAATTAGAATTTTAAAATAATTTATTTACATTTCATTTTCATAAGGGGATGGTTTTGGGGTCGCTTATTAAAGCTTCAACTAACAATTGTACTTCTACCACCTGAATCCGCTTTGAGTAAAATTCCTTTTCTACCAAATCGTTTATATCTCTTAAAAGCAGTATCTACAGAAGTTTTAGCAATCTTGGCGTATTTTAATGAGGTCAAATTTCCTTCAAATCCTTCAAGTAGCTTCGTTAGAATCATTCTTTTTCGCTCATTTGCTATTTTAGAGGCATTATTTACAAAGAGATAATGGTTCTGGACTAACTTTGTACATCATTATATTTGATGCGATAATTGCCCTTTTTAGCAACCGAGAAATCACTTAAGCCAGTTAGTTATACACTAATTATTCTCAGCATTTTTTCGGAGAACAAAATGAATTTTTTCCGCATCAACTATTCTAAACTACTTAATAATGCCTGCCCATCTTCATCTTTAGCATCCAATAAATATTTATCTCTAAGGCTTCTAAATATTGAGGATGCTTTTGGATATATTAATTTGGTTTCATTGAAAAGATTATCAAAAAAAGAAGCTCTATATCTCTCAATGCTTCCACCATCAAAAGCACCCCTTGTTGTCATTCCTAAACTATTTGAAATTTGTATTTCAAATGCTTGCCTCATTTTATCACTTGCATTATCCCCCTCTAATACTTCATAAATTTCGTTAGGAAAACCTTTGTTTTTTGATATATCAATAGGATACTTTGCTAGTAGATGTCCTATATTAATGTCAGTAATTTTTTCTCTACAATTTATTTTAGCAAGTTCTTTAACTTCTTCCATCCATTTATTCAACACATCTCCATTTAAAGAACCATCCTCAAGTAAACTAGGTATCATATCAAAAGAATCCATAATTTTCCATCCTGCTTTATATACTTCTGGATAACTTGGGTTATTCTTGATTTTTTCTAATTCTTGTTCTCTTAAATTTTCATCCTCTGGTAAATATATTTGAGCTAGAAATCCAAAATATTCATCTGGCTTTTCTGACATCAATTTATAAAGATTTTTTGGGGAATGAGAATCAGAATTTGTGAATATAAAAGCATATTTCATTTCTATATTAGCACCACGCACTATATCATAATCGTTTCTTGAATACAGTAATTCTAATATCTGCTCGAATTGGTAATGGTCAAGATGAGTTGTGTCATCAAAATTTTCAAATCTTAAATCTTCCAGAAATTTTAAGATTTCTTCTGATGTTAGGCGTTCTTTATGATTGTATACTCCCCAACCCAAAGTATTGAGAAAAGTAATCGCTTTGCCAAATTGCTGTAATTTTTTTAAGGCATAAAAAAGTTCTATCTTATCATTAGCGTATAAAAAACCTTGCTTGGATTTCCAAAATAATTTTTCCACTTCTTCATTATTCAAATCAGAAACAAATTTCCATAAATTAATGCTATCCCATAATGAACATAAAAAATTTACAATAGCTTGATTTGAAATTCCAGATTTTATTAATCTATATAGAATTTCCGTTTGAACATCCAAACTTGTTTTACTTTCACGTCCTCTTATAAAGTTACTTGATAAAGAATAATGTTTTTGATTTTGAGAGCCAATTAATCCATATACTAATAAAACATCATCATCGGTTAGATTCATGCATAGAGCTAAAGTATTCCCATATAAATACGGATGTTCTGTCTCGTTTGCCATATCAAAAATTTTAACTACACCATATTTCTCTATTATTTTTTCAACAAATGTTATTCTCCGTTGAAGTATTTCATCATTGTTTTTCTTCCAATTTCTAATTTGCTTTCCTTCTATAAACTCTGGATATTGTTCTTCAAATAGATAAGAATCAGATAATATTTCATCTTTACTTTTGAACTTGAAAGCAATATTTTCTAACTTTTGTAAGATATTTGGGGGTAATACCCATCTCGCTGTTGGATGGCTTCTATGTTTTCCAATTTGTTTTCTAAACTCATTATATATTATATTTCTGTCTGTTTCTGAGAAATTCTGCCAACTATCTTCTACTGTTTTTAGAGCAACGTCTATCTTATCCCAATAAAATTTATCAAGAACATCAATAAGAATAAGAATTCTTTCTAAATTATTTTCTGATAGGACAATAAAATTATCTATACAGAAGTTTCTCATATAGAAAACTTCCTGTTGAGTTACTCTAATTTCTTTAATTTCTGAAAACAACCTCCACTTTGGTCTTGGCGTATGAAAAGCAGTATCAAAACCTTTATCTATTAGAAGATGTAACAATTCAAATACAATTTCGGGATGTTTTTTAATTAAAATTTCAAGAATTACCTTTCTCTCTTCTACATTTGCATTTGTTTGTGGATACCAGACCCTATAAAGACTTTGTAAACTACTGATAGGCGTATTTAAGGTAGGTAGTTTTTCTGGAGATAATTTAATGAGTTCACATAACAACATAGAAACCCTTAGAAGATGTTCAGGCATCCAACCTATAATATCCAAGCACCATAAAATAGTGGGAAGGTCATTAGCATTTCCCCCTATAAAACTTTTTTCTTCTTCAAAGAAACTTTTAGCGGAATTATCTTTTATTATTCTTTCAAGGTTAGTTAAAAAAACATCTGGAGAGGCTTCTGCTAAAATCATTAAGTTACGAGACAATGACCTCCATACAAGAATATTATTTTCAAGAATTTTTTGCACAATCCCATCCACATAATACATAACACTCAGTATTGAATTTAATCCATTCTCTTCGCCGAATACAGAAATTATGGCTAATGTTTCTGACAAACCAGTCTTCAGTTCAGAAGAATATTTAGACCTATTTTCTGGGGTTTCAAAATATATACCTCTATTTTCTAAAGGAATAGTGTATTTATGACGAGTTTCACTAAGAACGGTTAAACATATTTCTTTAAAAATTTCAAGTTGTTCTTTTGTAATATATTTTGCAAAATATAACCAAGTATCAGGAGGAGATACTAACTGCCAAATTCCATTAATGCTATATACTGGAGAATCTTCCAGATTAATTAATTCTTTCAAAAACTTGATATACTCTGCAAAAGGTTTTCCACTCAATTTTTCAATTATTTCTCTATCTCCTTCTCTCTGCTCAGAAAATTTGTTAACAAGAAGAATTGGAAGAATATCATAGACTTCGGCATCTTTCAAATATTTTGGTTTTGTATTATCATCAAATTGGAGAAGCCTTTTTAGTACTGAAATATTTCTACCTGAATTTTTTGTGAGAAGACGTGCTTTTTCAGAATCAACACCCATTTTTTTTAATCCATTTTCAAACGTATCCCTCGATACTAATGGTAGTTGTATTTTTTCTGAACCTGTTGGCTCATCTGACATACTAATCGGAATGATTAATTTATGTCCTCTTTGTGTTGCTCCAGACAGGTCTGTGCCTTCCGCCTTAAATCTTATTAAAATAATTGATGCGACATCATTTTGAATAAATTTGCTAAAAGTTTCCCGATTATCAATAACAACAATTGCTTTTTGAAAATCGTTCTCATTATGTCTTAAAAATGCCAATGGGAATGCTGTCGCTTCATCTATAGTTTTAGATTTTATATACAATTTGTTTTGGTCATTGCTAAGAAAAGATTTTAATGAATCAATTTCTTTTTCCCTGCTATTACCTAATAAGATTTCGGGAGCTATTTTTATTTTACCATTTTCACTCCAACGTCTCCAATACTCATCAAGCGTATAAATACCTGTAATAGGCTTTCCTAATTTTTCTGCAAGCCAGACCTCAACAGTAGGAGATAACTCTAACCATTGCTCAATATCAATAGCATCATAATATCTAACATCTCTCCAAAAATTTTCTCCTTTTTTTTCATCTGCCCATTTCTTCTTATCTCGATACTTTTTTGCACTAACATTTATATAAGTTGTTTGTGATGACATCTTTCCTAATGGGTTATTTTTTCTTTTATCGTAGTCATCATTTGCTTTTCCTCCTTTTTTATTGGTTGTACCAAACTCCCACACACTTTCTCCATCAGGGACAAAAATATTCCCAACTTCTGTTGTAAGTTCTCCATCATATCCGCCAACTTGCACATCTTCTCCGTAGGGAAACTGAATACTTCTAATTTTAGTTTGGTCTGCGGTTGCCAAAATCAATTTCCTAATTAAATGTGGTAAATGGCATTGGCAATCAACACTATTAGACCACATTTCTATGTCATTTGTATTTATAAATCTCATATAAATTATTTTAATATTACAAATTTAATAAACAAGAGACTGATTACCCATTTTGCTTATAGATAAAAAAATGCTGTCCTAGTTTTAGGACAGCATTTAATTTTTCTTATTGATATTCTTTACTAAAGGAAACCAATTTTCACAAATATAAATATGATTGTGGAGGTAAAACGTTGAAATCCTCCTTTAAAGAAAGAGGTGTCTTATATTTTTTAATTTCTTTTATTTTAATTGCGTGAGCAATCTCTCTATCTGCAAAGTATTCGTAAAAAAAGTCTTCTGAAATTCCAGAATATTTTTTTGTTTGTTCCCAAATTTCATTTGGATTAGAACTTAATATATCGTCAATTTCAAATTCTCCGATAACTTGTTGAACAGGAGAAGATGCATATACAACTACTGTCCGTACATTTGGGTTTTTGAAAATTACTTTACGAAATTCAAATCTTTTAACTCCTTCAAATATTTTGAATGCAAATTCTGGTTTAATCGATAATAAAACTCTCATCGCTTTTTGTTGCTTGTAATATAATGTTAAATTGTTCTTTTGTAATGGGCTTAAATCCTCTAGGGGCATCATTTACACCACCTAAAACCCTTAAATCGATTAGCTCCTTCATATTAATTCTATGTGGGAATGAATAGACATATAAAAAACTAACTACGAAAGGCTTTGAGTCTTTGTAACGCCATATTGCAAGTAATTTGTCTTCTGGAAAAACACTTCTTTTTCTACAATATATAATAAAATCATTTTCATCAGTAAAATCGGTTTTTACTTCTTGAACAATACCAATTGTAGAAACAACGCTTTTGTAATAACCTCCCGTCATGTAAAATATAATATTATCTCCTTTTTTGGGATGGGGTAATATTGCACGAGAAACATACACTTTGTTTATAGCATTTCTATGTGGGAAATCTTCTACGAAATCTTCTGGAGATTCAGTATTTAGAATTGAATCGGGCAATAATTCTGTATGGTATTCTTCATAAATTGGTACAATGTAAGAGTCATTATTTCTTGAAATAAATGGGTAAGTATGCTTTAAATTGCTTTCATTAATTTTTTTGCTGAAATCTCTCACGTAAACTAATTCCTCATTTTTTTTTCCCCATAAAATAAATCCCCATTGCTGCAGCATCTCTATCAATCTTTTTTGCTCATCTCTTTTATCAAAAATTGTTACATAAATTTCATCCACTTGATTCTTTAAGGCATTGTCAAAAATAATTTTCATGAACCGCTCACCTAAGCGAAAACCATTATTGATAACTTTAAATGTTCCAACTTTTAATCGTTTTTTTGGAATGAATAAAGGACTTATATCTGCATAACTTTCACTTTTATCTTCAACTTTTAGATAAAGAAAAGAAAGAAGTAATCCATTGTTAGAATTTACAGTTATGTACGCCTCATCATCATATTTTTTAATGAACCATTTATCAAAACCGTAATAATCTTCTTTTAAACTTGCGAAAAAGTCATCATCAAGATTTATTCTTCCGAATTTTAACTTTTGAACATTTAGTATTTTATAATTTACTAAATCTGGATGTTCAGCAAAAGTCTTTTCAAGAAAGGAATCTATAGTAAAAACTTTATCTTCAATACCTAACTCAATGGCTTTTTTACGAATTTTTTTATCTTCTGTAATTAATATATCAACTCGACCAATAAATACTTCGTTTAATAGTTGTGTGTCATTCTTATCATTATCATTAACATCAACTTTTTCTGAAATAACTTTAACTTCTTCTTGCAAAGGTGATGGAATTTCTAATTGTTCGTAACTGCCCAATTTTATTTGAAAAGTTTCAACTGTCTGTTGATTTTTGTATTTCTCAATTTCAGCGATCGTTAAGGAATGAACGCATTTAGTATATTTTGCACGCTCCAGCCAACGATATAATATACCTACATCCTGATTAATGACTTTGGATGCTTCTCTGTGAATTATAATGTTAGTATCTAGTAGTGCTTTCATATAAATGGATTTTGAAATAATGCAGAAATTGTCATTCTCATTGCCTTGTAAGCATCTTTTTCTAAACTTGTTTGCTCATCATACCAACAATTCGTTTCAAGAAAAGGATTATCAATATTATGATGTACATATCGGTTTCGTAGTTTTCTTAGCCAGTCTATCCCCTCTCCTTCATAGAATTCTTGTAGTAACTTTGCCGTACCGATAGACTTATCAGAAATTTCTTCTCGGAGATGTGAATCAATAACAGATATTGACATTACGACTACAGAAATCCAAGCACCAGCACAAAATGCTTTTTGCAAATCCATAAAAAGAGCAGTAGAGTGATCACTCACAGAGTGAATCCCGACTTCTGCTTTTTCTAATTCATCATAGACCCACATTCTACGTTTTTCCCAAATCTCTTCTTTTGGACAATCAAATATTTCGCTCATATTATAAATTTCTAATTTTATATAAAATGTTTTTTAACCATGGTAAAACAAAGTATATAATCATTCCAAATGCTATAGTAATTGCTAAGTAAATCTCAAAGGGCAATTTGTTCCAAACTTTTAGAAATGAAATTTCAGGATTAAAAGTCTTGCGATAAGAGGGAATAAATAATAGTATACCACAAATAATACTTATAAGTATTGCCAAAGCAAACTGCCCTGTACCTATTCTTTCCATTGAATAAATTGAGAAAAAAGAATAGGATTCAATACTTTGCTTTTTATTAAAAACGACAATCAATTCATCTTTTTTAACCCTCTTGTCTCCTAAATATTTATTGAAAGAATCATATTCTAAAGTTCTTACATTCTTTAAGGAAGAGTTATCAAAAAATACAATATCATATTTGTTAGGAACAATATTAAACGAAAAACAATTCTTTATTGCACATAGTGCTTTGTCGCTGAAATAAGAGATTTTATTATCCGGAATATTTCTTTGTTCGTTAACCTTAATATCATAAATGATTGTAGATTTACTTATTCCCTTCTTTCTCATAGATATATAAGGCACTGATGGTTTAATCCAAAATCGAAAATAAATATTTGGTTTGGAATCTGAATTATATTCTTGATAAGGTTGAAGGTTTAAAGTGGCTGAAACTAAATTTTCGTTCACAATTTCAACCTTTACAGGTAAAATACAGAGCTCATTCCTTCCGCTGAATTTATGAATAACACCTAATTTATTTCTCCCTCCATCCAATGAATCTGTACTTGCAACCGAATCATTAAAAATAAAACGACTATTTTCTGGAATACTCAGTTTTTCATATAAATCTTTTGCTTCACAAGTCCTTGTAACCCAAGGGATAAAAAGAGAAATAGTTAAATTATTATCTTTTATTGAATCTCTAGATATTTCAAAACCAAACTCAACTAACGAACTGTTGTTGTTAAACTCCCATGTGCAGATGTGAAAACGCTCTAATTGAACGGGATTGTTTTTATCTGTAAAAACGAAGAAAGAGTTTTCCATTATTTAATTAGTCCTTTTAATTGTTTTACAAAGTGACTCCAAAATATTCAAATAATCGTTATTTTCTCCAATATTCAAAGGTACATTAAATTTTTTCGACAAATATTTTGCATAAGCCAATTCTTCATCCTGAAAATGTTGTAGTAATTCATAATCATAAGGTTTGTTGTCTCTTGCTTCAAGGCGTTGCTTAATCTCAGAGATATTACCTAAAACCAGATTAAAAGAAATCGAATTGATTTGTTCAAAGGTTTCTATTGGAACTTTTAAAATTTCGTTATTACTATTGAGTAGACAATAGTGCCCATCGAGCAAATAAAATTTACCCTTCTGAATAATATTTTCCAACCCAACAATTAGGCGGTTTTGATTATCGGAAATGTCTTTAACCTTTTTATTTTTTGAATCTTGATTAATGCCGTTCCATTTTAATAGTTCGCTTGCGGACAAATATTCCATAGATAATTCGCTGCAAATATGTTTGCAAATTGTACTTTTTCCAACTCCATGAATACCTCCTATGAAAATAATATTTTTGAACATCGATTTAAGTAATTTCCTTTGTACAAAATAATAATATTTTTTAGTCTTACAAAAGCAAAAACAGTTAAAATCAAATAAAAAATGCTGTTCTGAAATTAGAACAGCAAAAAGGTTTTTCACAATTTTGTTATTAGTTAATTGTACCCAAATCAATCAAGTCATCGCTTCCAGAACGTCCAGGCTTATAGAATGCCGTTCCTATCAATTCTGCTGGAATTTTATAAACTAAATTGGTAGTTTTGGTTGTAAGAGGATTGATTTGATCAAGCATCAAACCCCAGCCATCTAACATTATTGTTTCGGATTTGTCAAATGTGTAATCCTTTCCTTTATAATTTACCAAAACTTCTCCATCTATTAGTGTACGGCTCTCGTTGCTTGTGTTCTTGAATGTCGTATTAATAATGAGATAACGTGTTCCTGATTCAGCAGATAAATCCACAAACTCATTTCCTGTACTAACAGAGTTTTTGACATTCACTGTATTTACTGTTACATCAAAATATTCTGTGGGTAGAGTTTCCCCTACTTTCTTGTAGCTGGCTGCTTCCGCACTTGCAGAACTGGTAGATGATGTTGTTGAAGATTTTTTATCATCTCCACTGCCCATAGCAATGAATAAGAAAAATGCGAATGCAGAGGCAGAAGCTAAATGTTTAAAATTTTTGTTCATGAGGTTAAAATTTAAGTTTATAATTAATTGAATCTTTAAAAATATAGAGAGGAAGCACACCTCCAAATAAATAAAATATTAAGTCCATAGTATCAAAAGTACCCTGTAAAATCCCCAAGCCTTGGGCTACCTCGGAAGCAATGGCGATAGCTGGAATGACACTAATCCAAAAGAGATTAAAAAAAGTAATAGAATTTTTCCATATATAAAGCATTAGGCACACGTAGGAAAACAGCCACAATCCGTCTGGAAGAGACATCAAAACCCAATCTGGAATGTAGTTAGAAGTTGCCAGAGCCGATTTTCTAATTTTACTATCAAGAATATGTATTCCTACAAAATCCAGCCATGTGAAGACTTTAAGAGTGGATGACCTGAAAAGAATATAAATTAAAGTCCCGAGAATGAGACTTGCAACACTTCCAAAAATCAACTTATTATATTTCATCAGAATGCAAAATAAAAGTTAATTCTTGGAAGTTTTTTACGGTTTACCGTAGCTAAGATTATTTTAATGGATTTTTGAGTAAGATTTTTTTTCATATAGATTTGATTTACCAGAATGAGAAAGGGTGTGAAATGACATCATCCTCTGCTCTGGCTACTGGTATAACCCACAAAAAGAAATGAAGCAAAACACACCCAGTCGGGTGCATCTTACAGCCATTTTTCTTTTTGTTTAAAATATTACCAGTATTTGAGCAAAGAAAATGAACTGCTTAACGCAATATCTATATGTTATTTACAACCTTAATTTGTTCTTATAATTTTTATGTTTTTTCGTTATTAACAAATATATAAATTATTTTCAATTAATTTTCGTTGATACAAAAATCTCTTTATCCATAAGTATTTGAAGTGATTTAGTTTATAACTTATCGTAAATTTGGTGCTTTTTAATGCGATATAAACACTTTATTTCTTATCTCCGCTGTTATTAAAATTCCAGATGATTTAAGGGTTTTATTTGAAGTCTTTTTTCGTCAAGCATTTTGACATTGCAAAAATCGGTTATACAAAACCAGAGTCTGAGATGAGCTAAACTCACAGCCTCTACTGGTCTTGAAACCACTCTTATTGAGTTCATCTGCGATTTTGCCATAACTACTCCCTGCATTTCGTAAAGAAACTATTAGTGCAGTTGCCTTTCTATTGTTGTCATTGTGTAGAGCTTTTAACCTCATCGCTTCACTGCCCATCTTTCTGGCTTCTGGAGTTAAATTCTTTGGGTTGCCAAGTTTTACGCCTTTGGATTTTAGTTCTTGCAAAGCATCAATAGTACGCTTACTTATCAATAAACGTTCTTCCTGTGCAAGTACAGCCATTATCCCAATAGTAAGCGAATTTGCCTCTGGCATATCACAGCATTTGAAATCCACATTGCTATCCTTCAGTAAAAATATAAACCCAGCATTACGGCTAAGTCTATCTAATTTGGCGATGAGCAAGGTTGCACTTTCACTCTTGCTTTTTTCTATGGCTGTAAGTAGCTGAGGTCGGTTGTCATTTTTGCCACTCTCCACTTCCTCGAACTCATCAATCAACATATCATCTTCTTTGAGATAATTTCTGACCATTGTTTTTTGAGCATCTAAGCCCAAGCCAGAACTTCCTTGTTGTTTTGTTGAAACTCTGTAATAGGCAATATATTTTTTCATTTTTTTAATTTGATAATTTTGTAATGATTCTTGAACGCTCGTTTATGAAATGTAATGAATTAAATTCAAGCTGTCTTTATGTGATATTCTTTACATATAATTTCCATTAGTTCAGTATCAGACATATTCTCCACTTCATTATAACATTTCTGATTATTGCGATAATTGGCTTTCTTTGAATTACTAAGACGATAGCCTCTATGTTTTCCTCTATTACTCAGAAAAAAGATTATTGCTCTTGTATTTCCATCGGCAATCTGCTTAAGTAAAGATGTTTCTGCAAAGTCTAATGATTTTTCTAATAAATCTTGATAATCTTCATAAAATTGAGAATCAGACTTTATCCAGTTGTAGAAAGTCTGTCTATTTATTCCTGCCATTTTGCAAGCAGGTTGGATAACTCCCATGGTCTTTTCTAGTACCTTCAAGAGCTTTTTCTTTTTAGAGGTAGTGGAATCCCTGTTTTGTTTAGCAGCCTCCTTGTATGTGTCTAATTTGTCCATTTTACAAATTGATTTTCCTGTTAATTAAGTCTACGTCCTCATCAAGTAAATCACTTGGCATCGTCCAATAGGAGTGATTTTTGTAAGTCCAAACTCTATAAATTATATTTTCAAACTCAACTAAAGTTCCAAAACTTCTTATGTGGGAAACTATCTGCAAAAAGCTGAAGTTATCATTGAATTTCTCACGGATACAATAGAAATGAGGGTTGTTTTGCATAGTTTTAGCAAAAGTCCATTCCATACTCTCTAAAGTCTTTCCAACGAATTGATTAGTTAAATTGTAATGACCTCGGAGTTTATAAATGTCATCATTCCAGTATTTTTGTTGGATGGATTGGTCAATATATCCCTCTGTTTTCACAGCGATTTGATTGCCCCTTAAAAAATCTGCAAAGATGTGCCTGTAGCAAAACTCCCTTCCCTCCCCATACCCAAGCAAAACAACTTTGCTGTTGTTTTCTTCTTTACAGAATTGGTTTATGTTAGTTAATAATTTTTCTATTCCTTTTTTCTCAAGCTTTTTTCGGTAAAGTATGTTACAGGCTAAAAAATCTCCAGCTTTCTGATTGCTGTACATTCTGAAAATGCTAAATCCTACCAACTTTCTTATTTTTTCAGAGCTTCTGAAATTACCATATACTTTACCTACAACACTAATAAGTGTATAACCTTCGTAAGACTTGGTATTTAGACTCTCAAAGCTTGCTGTAAAAATCTGTAAATCTGTATTTTTCATTACTTAAATATACAAAAATTTTCGCAAACACGAAATATAAAATATTGATTATGAGTTAGTTATATTGGTTTTGAATTTTTCAATTTCGAGGTCGATTTTTTCTGAAATTTCAGAGATAAAGGGATGAGGTTTTGTAGTTAGGTCATTATTAGATAAATCTCTGATGACTTTCCTGCAACGGCTTTTATCATTGGCGTTTTTAAATTTACCCTCCAAATCAGCTTGTTCAATCATTCTGTAAAATTCTGATTCACCCCCAAATTCACTAACAACATTCTTTATCTTCATCCAACTAGATAATATTTTTGGGTTTATATATTCTAAGTCAGAAAAGTCTTTTGGTATGCGTTTTTTTTCAATTCTATTATAAACATCTTGGAAGCCGTATAGAAGTTTTAAAAAGATTTCAGTATTGTAGAGATTACTGGTTTTCATTTTCTCTACTCCAAAGAATTTGCTAACACCTTTTAAAAGTCTAAATTCCAATCTTAAAACATCTCGGCAATCAATACCTTTTTTTTGTTTTAATTGTAGACTTTTATTGTAAATGCAGAATGACTTACTAGTGGTTTTGAACAATACACCTTTATCTTGCTCTAATCTTTTAAATTTTGAGAGATCACCAAAAAGATAATGAGAGTATTGCTCGATAGGATTATCAGTTTGGATATTTAAGGCTAAATCAATCCTATAAATCCTTGCATCATTTAAGCATAAATCGAGTTCTAAACCTAATTTTTCTATAGCTTGCTTCAATTCAAAATAGCTGAGTAAGCTAGAGTAGTCTTTATAATAATTAGAAATACTTCCAGCCAGATATATTCCTTTACTTTTAGAAAAATTAATATGAAAATTTCTGTAAGTACCTTTTGTCCAAGCCATATAGCCATTTTTATCCCTATAATATTTTTTGTAATTTTTAACTTTTTTAAGTTTTTTCTTAAACGTTTCATAGTCAAACTTTTCTAGTTGTTCCCAACTAACGAAAAGTTTAATGCTGTCAATTGTAAAGCCTAACATACCAAAAATTGTAGATAAGTTTTACTTATTATTTAGACTTGTGTTTTACAGCATTAATTTTGTCTTGAAGTGAAGTAGTAATAACAGATTTTTTGTATAGAACCCTGTGACCAATTTTGCAACTAGTCAATAATCCTTCTTTAGTGTAGGTGTCTAAGGTCGTTAAAGATAAATGAAGATATTTTGATACTTGTTGACGAGTCAGGTAAGCATCCTCATCATTTTCCTTCTGTCGAGGCTGCGAGCTTTGCAAAGCTTCCCCAACAGCACTTTTGATAATAGTATGTAAATCCTCTACTGATAATGTGATTAATTGCACCATCTTGTTAAATTTTGGTGCAAATTGAGTTTATATACTTGCTTATTATCGTCCGTTTTTTCCGATAATCGGAAAACTCACTTTAGATGTTTCTCCCTAAGATTTATGTACGAATTTAATCTTGCGGCATTAGTTAATTTGTTCAAACTTTCAAATCCTTTTTTTAAGTCAATTTCGTTATAAATTTCTTGGGTAATGTATTTTTTTGTACTCAACCATTTTGCAAAATCTATATGACGAATGTTGTGGATTAATTTATCTTCTTTCAAACTTTGAAAGATAAAGCCGAAATCTTTATATTCATTTACAATATATAATTGATAATAATCTTTAAAAATCAAAAATCCAGTTTCGTTCTTAAAGATGTCAGTATCAAAATCAGTATGAGGAATTGTAGTGTTGTTTAAGTATGGTTTTAGAAAAGAATATTTACTGAGTAAATTATCATCGTTGAATTTAAAAACAAGCCTTTCCAAAATATATTCTTTTGTAAGGTATTTGCTGAAATATGTTCCTGTAAACTTTATTATGAAATCAAAATTGTTAAATGATGTAATCTCATTTTTCAGCATTTTTTTTAATGTTAAAATAAAACATTCTAAATGCTCCTCAAAAAGACTTTGAACAAAACATTTCAAATCATCAACCTCCAAATCTTTGTCTAAGGTTAAACTTTGAAAAAAGTTGTTAGCAACATAAAGATAGTCTTCAAGAATCTCTGGTCTGTAGATAAAATTAATCTCCCCATTTACGTTTAGTTTTAAAGAATCAACAGAGCCGTCGTAATCAAGAATCTTATCGGAAACAAAAACACCTAATAAAATTGCTGAAATAAAGCGGTTTTCTTGTTGTATTCTATTTTCCATTTTTCTCTGATATTTTTTTACTCATTAATGCCAACCTATCCGCTTTCTGCTTTGCGTCAAGCTTCATATAACCCTGTAAAGTTTTAATGTTTTTATGTCCTGTTGCTATAGCGATGTCTTCCAGAGCTAATCCTTGTTCCGCTTTTAGTGTAACAAAGGTTCTTCTGGCTGTGTGAGAGGTTACCAATTCAAATCTGGGTTTGTAAACAGATTTTGCTTTCCCTCCTTCATATTCTGTGATTTCCTGTTCTTTTTTTAAAGTGTCACACAATCCGCAGATTTCTTTGAGATAAAGATTAAAGTTACTTTCAGAAATAGGTTTTGGTAATTCATAATCGTATTTTTCAAAAATTTTACGAACCTCACTCCAAAATGGTTGCGTGTTAACGTCTTTGGTTTTTTCCTGCTTTAATTGAATATACCTTTCATCAATAATGTGGTTTTTGTTAAGTCTAATGAAATCTGAAAATCGCAGTCCTGTATAGCAACCAATCAAAAATCTATCTCTGATTTTATCTAATCTTAGATTTTGACTTAGATCTAAATTTTCAATTTCCTTTAATTCGTTTTGTGTTAGAGCAATTTTATCTGGAATAACATCAGCAACTCCGAATTTCCTAAGATTAACCTTGACTCCACTGATGTATCCACAATCTAAAGCATAGTGTACAATCGTTTTTATGAATTTTAATTTTCGATGGATTGTAGTTTCTGCATATTTTTTATTATGCCTTAGATAGTGAATAAAATGATTCCTAAACTCATTTGTCATTGTTTCAAATTGAACATTATAACTTAAATCTTTAGAAAAATCTAAAAGATTTTGTTTAGCCTGTCTGTATTTGTCCGCTGAGCTTGGTTTGTTTTCAGAAATCATTCTTTGTCCGTATTCATCAAAAACCTCCATTAAAAGTTTTACTTTTCTTTTAGAAAACTGAGGTTTGTTCTGAAAATATTCTAGCTCAAATAAATTTTTAAATTCCTTCGGCTCTGGATTTCTTTCATAGTCTTCCAAAACTTTATCATACAACTTTACAATTTTTGAATCCATTTCATTCAGCAACGAATTAATTTTTGCAGAATTTACTTTCAAACTCTGCCTTACTCGCTGCTTAGATTTATCCCAAAATATAGGTTCAATAGATTGCTTCGTATAAATTTTTACAGTTTGATTACTGTATCGAAATATTAGCACAATTGAAGTCTTTTTTATCGACTTAGGTTCTTTAAGAACAAAACTTACATTCCCCATAAAACTCTGGTTATCTATCAAAGATACGAAAAGGGGATTTATTGGGGACGGTTTTTTTAAGTTTAGTTACTTTTAATTGTTTTTACTTTTTCTTAAAACCTTTGTAAAACCCTGTATTTAAAGCATAAAAAAAGACACCTAAAGGTGTCTGAAATTAATCTTAGTGGAGTTGGAGGGATTCGAACCCTCGTCCAAACAAGCAATACATAAGCTTTCTACATGCTTATTCTGCTATTGGTTTTCGACGGGAAGCAGAGAGCAGACACCCAACTTCCAGCTTATCTTCTGAGGTTTTCGAGCTTTAGCCGAAGCATCTAAAGCCTTATTTCCGCATTCCTATATCCCAGAATCAAACGCCGCAGAACAGAGCATTTGTGGAATATCTTGCTTCCCTACTAACATCTTCGGGAAAACGCTTGATCTACTATACTTCGATATTAAGCTGCAAGAGCGAACTCTTCGTTGCCAGTTAAAATTTCGCAGCAAAAGATTTAAGAGATTGCGCTGCGGTTCTCTGCATGCTTACTTATCCATTGGTCTTGCTGTCGAAACCAGTCAACCCCATGAATTGTTCTGCAAAGATAAGATTTTTTGTTTAAAAAGTAAGATTTTGTTTAAAGATGAAAAATTAATAACCGATAATTTTGTCGTTTAATTAAAAATACATACTTTTGCAATCCAAAATGAGATGTAATATATGTTAATAATTCCAGTAAAAGACGGAGAGTCTATCGACAGAGCATTAAAAAAATATAAAAGAAAATTTGACAAAACTGGTACAGTTCGTCAGCTAAGAGCTAGACAACAGTTTATCAAGCCTTCTGTAACATTAAGACAAGCTAGATTGAAAGCTGCTCATAAGCAAAGAAATCTTAGCAAAGAGGAGCAGGCTTAAAATTTTTCTTAATACATACAATAATCACTTATTAAATAATTTTATTTAGTAAGTGATTTTTTGTTTTTATATTTACATTATGCGGGATAAATTCTTAGATTACTTACAATATGAAAAAAGATATTCTCCTCATACTATCATAAGTTATGGGCGGGATCTTGATGATTTTATCTTGTTTCATCTCAAAACAGAGGCTTCGGACAATATTATTCAGGCGGATAAGAAAATTATCAGGAATTTTATCGTTGATCTTAATGAAAAAGGAGTTTCTAAAAGAACAGTTAACCGCAAACTTTCTACTTTGCGTAGTTTTTATCTATTTCTTTTAAGGCTGGGTGAAATTGATGTTTCACCTCTGGAAACTATCAATTCTCTAAAGTTTTATGCTGAAAAACAAATTCCGGTGTCACAGGAAGAAATGGAGATTTTAAATAGTAAAGTCTTTCCGGAAATTGAAAATCTGCTTGACGAATGCATTGTTGAAACGTTATACCAGACCGGAATGAGAAAAGCTGAGCTTTGTGGCTTGAAATTTGAGGATGTAGATTTGTATAAAAATGAATTGAAAATTTTAGGAAAAGGAAATAAAGAGAGATATGTTCCTATTTCCGAAAAATTAGGAAGTCTGTTAAAATCTTATCTGGAAACGAGAAAGCCTAAGAAAGAATTTGAAAATTTATTTTTTGTAAACAGATTGGGAAAAAAACTCACCGAAAAATTTGTTTATATAGTAGTTAATAAGTACCTTAGTATTGTTACTTCTAAACAGAAAAGAAGTCCTCATATTTTAAGACACAGCTTCGCGACGCATGTTTTAGACAATGGGGCAGAGATATCGAAAGTAAAAGAAATATTGGGTCATTCAAGTCTTGCAAGCACACAGGTGTACACCAATGCCAATATTGAACAGTTGAAAAAAGTGTTTAATCAGGCTCATCCAAGAGCAATTAAAAAAGAAGAATTATGAAGATTTCAGTACAAGCAATCGGCTTAACTCCACACGAACCGCTCGAAGCGCACGTTAATAAAAAAGTAAGTAAGCTCGACACATTTTATGATAAAATTATAGAATGCAAGGTTTTTTTAAAAGTGGAAAATAATTCAGATAAATCAAATAAGACGACTGAGCTTATTTTGGCGGTTCCGGGAGATGATATCGTTGTTAAAAAGACAAGTGCAAGTTTTGAAGAAAGCTTGGATTTATGTGTAGATACTGCTAAGAAACTGTTAATCAAGAAAAAAGAATTAGCCTCATAAAAAATGTGAAAAAACTTCATAAAAAGTTTGAGAATTCAAAAAATCCGTTCTATATTTGCACACGCAAAAAAGGAACAGCGATCTTTTGAATTCTTTTTTTATTTGCTTCCATAGCTCAGTTGGCCAGAGCACGTGATTTGTAATCTCGGGGTCGTGGGTTCGAATCCCTCTGGAAGCTCAATTTAATATAAAATATCTGGGGAGATTCCAGAGTGGCTAAATGGGACTGACTGTAACTCAGTTGCTTCGGCTTCGTAGGTTCGAATCCTGCTCTCCCCACATTTTATATTATAATAAAAGTTGCATAAATACAGGAAATTTCCTAAGTTTGCACAGCGTTTACCAATAATTTTGGAAACAAAATTGCGGAAGTAGCTCAGTTGGTAGAGCGTCAGCCTTCCAAGCTGAATGTCGCGGGTTCGACCCCCGTCTTCCGCTCAAATAAATGCTTTTTTTAAAAGTATTATTTTTAACTACTGATGTAGCGGTAGAGTAGAGTTCTCTTACAGCCTCAGTTCACCAGTTAAATTGCTTCCATAGCTCAGTTGGCCAGAGCACGTGATTTGTAATCTCGGGGTCGTGGGTTCGAATCCCTCTGGAAGCTCAATTTAATATA